>CAWAXO010000037.1:0-467655 GCA_963786015.1 uncultured Alphaproteobacteria bacterium
GGCGCTGCCGATCTCGCCCTCCGGCTTGCCGAGCAAGCTGGCCATTTGCGCTGGCGCAAGGTTGCTGAGATCGACCACGCAACATCTCCCGGTTCGACAAGAAGAAGCTCACTAAAGCGCGAGAGCTACCCGATTTGGCGCCCGCTTTGCCAATCGCGATATGTTGAGGCAAGCGTGAGAGTGCGTAGCAATCTCTCCGTCGTCCACGGTCCGTAGGGTGGGCTAAGCGAAGCGTGCCCACCGTCTATCGCGACGCTTGCGGATCGAATGGTGGGCACGCTGCGCTTTGCCCACCCTACGCCGCAAAAGCGCGCTACAACCCGAGATAGGCCTTGCGCACGTCGGGATTGACCGCGATCTCGCTGGCCTTGCCGTTCATCAACACGCGGCCGGTCTGCAGGATGTAGGCGCGGTCGGCGATTTCGAGGCACTCGGCCATGCGCTGCTCGACGATCAGCACGGTCATGCCGGCGTCGCGGATGCGCTTGACCGCCTGGAAGATCTCGTCGACCAGCTTCGGCATGATGCCCTGCGACGGCTCGTCGAGCATCAACAGCCTGGGCCGCGTCATCAGCGCGCGGCCGATCGCGAGCATCTGCTGCTCGCCGCCGGACAGCGTCTCGGCGCGCTGCTCCAGCCGCTCCGCAAGCCGCGGAAACAGCTTGAAGACCAATTCCAATGGCTGCTCGCGATCCGTCTTTCCGCGAAAGAGATAGCTGCCGAGCCGCAGATTGTCCCGTACCGAGAGGCGCGGAAACAGCCGGCGATTCTCCGGCACATAGGCGATGCCGCGCGCCGTGATCAAGTGCTGCGCCATGCCGTCGATGCGCGCGCCGTCGAGCGTGACGGAGCCGCTGCGCGGACGCTCCGCGCCTGCGATCGATTTCAAGAGCGTGGATTTGCCAGCGCCATTGGCGCCAGCGACGCAAACGATCTCGCCCTTCTCGACCTCGATCGAGACGGCGGAGATCGCGACCAGCCCCTGATAGGCCGTGGTGACCTCACGCACTGACAGCATGGCGGTCCCCGAGATAGGCGGTGATGACTTTCGGATTGCGGACGACGTCGGAAGGCTTGCCCTCGACCAACACCTTGCCGAGATCGAGCACGATGGCGCGGTCGACCAGCGGCATCACGATCTCCATGACATGCTCGACCATCAGCACGGTCACGCCGGTGTCGCGAACACGCCGCACCAGCTCGACACCGGTCTGCGCCTCGACCGGCGTGAGACCGGTCAGCACCTCGTCGAGCAGCAACAGCTTCGGCTCGGTCGCGAGCGCGCGCGCAACCTCCAGCCTCCGCTTCTCGGATGGCACGAGCTCGCTCGCCAGCACGTCGGCACGGGGACCAAGACCGCAGAACTCCAGCACCGCATGCGCCTTGCGGCGCGCCTCGCGCATCACGGTGTTGCGCACCAGCGCACCGACGATGACATTGTCGATGACCGTCATGGTCTCGAAACTTTTGACCACCTGGAACGTGCGGCCGATGCCGCGCTGGCAGCGCTCGGCGGCCGGCAGGCGGGTGACGTCTGCGCCGTCGAACCAGATCGAACCTTCGGTCGGCCGCATCACGCCGGCGATCAGGTTGAACATCGTCGACTTGCCGGCGCCGTTGGGACCGATCAGGCCGACGATCTCGCCGCGGCCGACCGAGATCGAAACGTCGCTGTTGGCGACGAGGCCCGAGAAGCGCTGCGTGATGCCGCGGGTTTCCAGCAGCGCGGTCATGGCGACACCGGTTTGCGCTGGCGAGAGAACAGCCCGACCAGACCCTGCGGCCGGGCCAGCGAGATCAGCACGATCAGGCTGCCATAGACGATGAGATCGACGCCGCGGCCAGAGCCGCCGATGAAGGAGCGCGTCAGTTCAGTGAGCGGAATCAGGATCACCGCGCCGAGCATCGGTCCCCACAGCGTGCCGATGCCGCCGAGCACGGCTGGCAGCGCCATCAGCAGTGAGAACTGGAAGCCCATCACGCTCTCGGGGTCGATATAGGAGACGAACTGCGCATAGAAGCTGCCGCCGACCGCGACCAGGAACGCCGACACGGCGGCCGCGCCCATCTTGGAATTGAACACGACGACGCCGAGGCTCTCGGCAGCTTCCGGATTGTCCTTCACCGCGCGCCACCAATAGCCCCATTTGGAATCCTCCAGCCACCAGGTGACGAACCAGGCGACGCAGGCGAGAGCCAGCGCGAAATAGAAGTATGGCAGCTTGGAGCGGGTGAACTGGAATTTGAGCCAGCTATCGCCGCGCACGGGGATATCGATGCCCAACGCCGCGCCCGCCCAATTCCAGTTCTGGAACAGAAGCAGCGCGATCTCGGCGATGACGATGGTGGCGATGACGAAATAGTGCCCGCGCAGCCGGAAGCAGGGATAGCCCAGCCCCATCGCGATCAGCGCCGAGATGACGCCGCCGCCGAGCATGCCGAACCAGGGCAGCACGCCGAACTTGGTGAACAGCAGCGCGGTGGTGTAGGCGCCGAGGCCGAAATAAAGCGCATGTCCGAGCGAGATCTGCCCGCAATAGCCTGACAGGATGTTCCAGCTCTGCGACAGCGCCGCATACATCAGGGTCAGCACCATGATGTTCTGCGCGTACACGTCCTTGACGAACAGCGGAACGATCGCCGCGACCACGGCCAGGAAGGCCGCGAGCACGAGTTCGCGCCGACGGCGCGCGGTGAAATTCTTGTCCATCACATCGACCCGAACAGGCCGCGGGGGCGGATGAAGACCACGAGCAGATAGACGGCGTAGATGCCGACCGATTTCAGCGACGGCGGAAGCACCAAAGCGGTCACCGCCTCGACGAGACCAACGACGATGCCGCCGGCGAAGGCGCCGAACACGCTGCCGAAACCGCCGAGCGCGACCGTGACATAGGCGATCAGCGCAAAGGACGCGCCCACGTCCGGATAGACGTAGAAAAACATTGCCATGATGGCGCCGGCAAGCCCCACCAGCGCCGCGCCAAGGCCCCAGCCGAGCGCGAACACCCGGTTCTTGTCGATGCCGACCAGGGCGACGGCGCCGTTGTCCTCGCGCGTCGCTTCAAGGGCGCGGCCGAAGTCCGTGCGATGAATGAAGAAATAGAGCGCCGCGAAGGCCACGACCGAGACCAGCGCGCCCATCAATTGCGGTTGCGGCAGGAAGATGCCGCCGACGGAGATCGTTTTACCGCCGAGCCAGGAATGGGTGATGCTGCGATAGTCGGGCGTGAAGAAGAACTGCGCCAGCCCGCGCATGACGATCGCCAGACCAAAGGTCGAGAAGATCTGCACCATGCCGGCATTGGCCTTCGCCCGCATCGCAAAGCGCACGATCAGGAGATAAACCACCGCTCCGAACACGAACAACGCAGCCGCGACCAGCGGCGCGGCCAGCAGCGGATCGACCGCGAAGAACGCGAACAGGAAGAAGGTCGCGTACATCGCGATCATCAGGAACTCACCATGGGCGAAGTTCACCACGTCCATCAGGCCGAAGATGAGCGCAAGCCCCACGGCGATCAGGCCGTAGAGCAGGCCCATCAGGAGACCGCTGGCGAGGCTTTGGATAATGGTTTCGGCGGTCACAGGCGCGGCTCCAGGCAACCTACCTTATCAAGCGTCATCACTCGCTCCACGTCATGGCCGGGCTTCGTCCCGGCCATCCACGTCTTTCTCGGTTCGCTGCGACGAAGTTCGTGGATGCCCGGGACAAGCCCGGGCATGACGGGGCACCGTCGCAAGCCCGTCTCTGTTGGACACCATCGACATCCTACTTCATCGGCCAGATGGCTTCGGCGACGGCGGCTTGCGGCGGGAAGATGGTGACGAACTTGCCGCCGACATATTGCAGCAGCACCGGGTCGGCGTCGTTGTTCTGGCCCGTCTCGTCGAACTTGACGCGCTTCCAGGGCATGATGGTCACGTCACCGGGCATGTCGGTCGCGACCAGCGCCTCGCGGATCTTGTCGCCGTCGGTCGACTTGGCGCGGTTGATGGCGTCCGCCATCACGATCAGGCCCATGAACTGGCGCGAGGAGAAGTCGTTGAGGTCCTTGCCCGACTTCGCCTTGAACATCTCGTTGACCTTGCCGACCATCGGCCGCTTGGCGGCGAGATCGAGCGAGAACGAGCCGCGCGAGATCACGCCTTCGAGCTTGTCGCCGACCGCGTCATACAGCGCCTTTTCCGAGAAGCCGGCGTCTTGGGCTACGATGGCGCTGGGCTTGTAGCCGAGCTCGGCCATGGTCTTGACCAGCAGGATGCCGTCGGTGGTGTAGCTCGAGGGCATCAGCACGTCGGCGTTCGCCGCCTTGAGCTGCTGCACCTCGGCCGAGAGCGAGGGCGAATTGGCGCGGTATTTGATGTCGGCCAGCACCTTGTAGCCGCGTTCGCCCGCGAGCTTGAGCTGGGCGTTGCCGGAATCGGTGCCGAAGATCGTATCCTCGTGGAACAGCGACAGCGTGTCGATCTTGGTGCCCTTCTTCTTCATCGCGTCGAAGAAGTCGAACATCGCGCCTGAGAACATCTCGTCGTGCGGCGCTGCGCGGAAATAGAATTTCAGTCCGCGGCGGTGCAGGCTCGGCGAGGAGTTGTCCGCCGAGATGAAGGGAATCTGGTAACGCTCGCAGATCTGGCTGACGGTGACCGCGACCGCGCTCTGATAGGTGCCGATGATGGCGCAGACCTTTTCCTGCGTGATCAGGCGCTCGGCCTCGGCGCGGCCCTTCTGCGGATCGGCCTGATGGTCGGCGAAAACCAGACGCACCTTGGCGCCGCCGAGCCCCGGCAGCCCCTCGCCGCGCGCGAGCGGCAGATCGAAATCATAGTTGTTGTTGATGATCTCAGCGGCGGTCCCATACGACTTCTGTGCATCGACGCCGATCTGCGCGCTGGCGCCGGACAAGGGATAGATCACGCCGATCACCACTTCCGACGTCTGCGCGCGGCTCGCGATCGGCGCGAGTGCTGCGGCGGCTGTGGCTCCAAGCAAAACATTGCGGCGGCTGATCGTCATTACCCAGGATCCTCTGTTGATTAAAAGCGATCGATTAAGCGGTTAAACTGCGCGGTAAAGCCTCAAAGAGCGGCAGACACTGCATCAAAGCACGGCAAGATGCTTGTTCTGCAGATCAGTCACCAGCATCAATCCCGGCGCGTGTGTGATCGCGAATGGCAACTTCGCCGCCGCGATCACCGCCTGCGGAGTGACGCCGCAGGCCCAGAACACCGGAAGCTCGTCGGCCGCGACCGGAACGGGATCGCCGTAGTCGGGCCTTGCGATATCGGCGATGCCGATCGACTGCGGCAGGCCGATATGCACCGGCGCGCCATGCACGGAGGGAAAGCGCGAGGTGATCTGCACCGCGCGGATCGCATCCGCCGGCTTGAATGGACGCATCGATACAACCATCGGTCCCGCGAACGGCCCCGCCGATTGGCAGGCGATGCTGGTGCGGTACATCGGCACGCGCACCCTGTGCTCGATGTGGCGGATCGGCAGGCCTTCCGCGAGCAGCGCTTCCTCAAACGAGAACGAGCAGCCGAGCACGAAGGCGACGAGATCGTCGCGCCAATGCGCCATGATGTCGGTCGGCTCCTCCACCACCTCGCCGTCGCGCCAGACGCGATAGCGCGGCACGTCGGTGCGGATGTCGAGGTCGAGGCCGAGCGCGGGAATGCGGGGGTCGCCGACATCGGACATGCCGATGATCGGGCACGGCTTGGGGTTCAACTGGCAGAAGCGGTGAAAGGCGGAAGCCTGCTTCTCCGGCAGGATCGCGAGATTGCCCTGGACGAAGCCGTTTGCAATGCCCGCCGTGGTCGAGGCCATGCCGGTCCGGCAAGCCAGACGGGCCTGGAGGCTCGGGAGGATCGCGGCGTCGCTAATGAACGGCTCCGCTGCCGCCAAAACAGTCATTTGATTGACCTGCCTATAATCTTGACAAATCCACTCAAGCTCAGCCGTACTATAAAGTCTAATCGTCGTTTTTGATCAACATCGATAAGTCAGATTTATCGGTACGGAATAACCTCGGATGCTGGATTTCAGGTCGATCGAGACATTTCTCTGGGTTGTGAAGCTTGGCAGCTTCCGCGGCGCCGCCCAGCGGCTGAACACCACCCAGCCCGCCATTTCCCAGCGCATCGCCCAGCTCGAACGCGAAATGGGCGTGAAGCTTCTCAACCGAGACCACCGAGTCGCCTCGCCGACGCCGAGCGGCCGGCAGATGATGGTCTACGCGGAAAAGCTGATCGGGCTGCGCTCGGAGATGATGGCGGAGGTCGGCGATCGCTCGGCGATGCGCGGCGTGCTGCGGCTCGGCGTCGCCGAGACCATCGTGCACACCTGGCTGCCGAAGTTGATCAAGAGCGTGAACACGACCTATCCGAACCTGTCGCTCGAGATCGAAGTGGACATCTCCCCGAACCTGAACGCGCAGCTCATGGCGCAGGAGATCGAGCTCGCCTTCGCGCTCGACCCCTCCTCCGCCCCCAGCGTACGCAGTCGCGTGCTGTGCGATTATGAAGTCGCGCTTCTCGCCAATCCCGCGCTGGGGCTGGGCAAACGCCCCCTGGGCCTGCGCGACCTCGCCAGGTTCCCGATCATCACGTTCCCCCGCAAAAGCTCGCCCTATGAGACCGTGCGCTCCCTGTTCAACCGGCCCGACCTGCCGCCGATCCGCCTGCACGCCAGTGCGTCGCTCGCGACCGTCATTCACATGGCGATCGAAGGACTGGGTATCGCGGTCATTCCATCGGCGATCGTCGCGAACGAGCTGAAGGACGGACGCCTGCAGCAATTGAATACGGATGTGAGGATTCCGCCGCTGACGTTTTCGGCGAGCTGGCTTGCCTCGCCGGAAACGGTCGCGGTGGAACGCGTCGCCGAGCTTGCAGCGAAGATTGCGACCGAGACCGCGCCGTCGGCCGCCTCGGTTGACGCAGAGCTCGCGCCGAGCCATTGAACGAAGGCGAGGTAATTTGGAAAGGCAATTTGGAAAGATGCGTATGAGCCGAGCCACATCCAACCTGCAGATCGATTCCGCCCGCCTCTGGGGCACGATTCATGAAACCGCGCAGTTCGGCGCGACGCCCAAGGGCGGGGTGCGACGGCTAACGCTCGGGCCGGAAGACAAGCAGGTGCGCGACTGGTTCCGCAAGGCGTGCGAGGACGCAGGGCTCGAGGTGCATGTCGATGCGCTGGGCTCGATGTTCGCATTACGCAAGGGCCGCGACATGTCGAAGGCGCCGATCGGCCTCGGCTCGCATCTCGATACGCAACCGACCGGCGGCAAGTTCGACGGCGTGCTCGGCACGCTGGCCGCACTCGAAGTCGTGCGCACGCTGAACGATGCCGGCATCGAGACCGAGACGCCGCTCTGCATCGTCAACTGGACCAATGAGGAAGGCTCGCGCTTTGCGCCGGCGATGATGGCCTCGGCCGCCTATGTCGGCGATTTCACCACCGACGACATTCTATCGCGCAAGGACGCCGAGGGTGTTTCCGTGGGCGACGCGCTCGACGGCATCGGCTATCGCGGCGACCGGCCTGTCGGCGCACAGAAACTGTCGAGCTTCGTCGAGCTGCATATCGAACAGGGACCGATTTTGGAGGCCGAGGGCAAGACCATCGGCGTGGTCGATTCCGGCCAGGGCGTGCTCTGGTATGACGGCAAGATCGTGGGCTTCGAGAGCCATGCCGGCTCGACACCGATGCCGCTGCGGCGCGATGCGCTTGCAACCCTGTCCGAGATCGTGCTGGCGATGGAGAGCATCGCGAAAAAGCACGGGCCAAAGGCGGTCGGCACCATCGGCGAAGCGGTGATCGCCAATCCCTCGCGCAATGTCATACCGGGTGAGATCGCCTTCACCATGGATTGCCGCAGCGCGGATGCTGCGATCATGGATGCGCTGGACAAGGATTTGCGGGTTGCGATTGCCGAGATCGCCACGCGGCGCAAGGTCGAGGTCACGCTCGACCTGGTCTGGCGGAAGCCGCCGACGCATTTCAACGCCAGGCTGGTCGAGGCCGTCGCGACCGCCGCCGAGGCGCTCGGCTATAGCCATCGCCGCATCACCTCGGGCGCCGGTCACGACGCTTGCAACCTCAACACCAGGATTCCGGCCGCGATGGTGTTCGTGCCCTGCAAGGACGGCATCAGCCACAACGAGCTGGAAGACGCCACGCAGGCTGACTGCACAGCGGGCGCCAATGTGCTGATGCATACGGTGCTCGCGCTGGCGGGCGTCGCGTCCTGATCAACGAAGGAGAATCCCCGTGCGCGGAGTTTTTGTCGACGCCAACGATACGCTCGCCGAGATCTTCGAGCGGCAGCGCAAGTCCGGCGATCCTGATGTCGGCGTCCACGAAGATCCTGATATCGCGGCCGAGCAATGGCCTGATATCCTCGGCGGCGCCGAGATCGGCATCGTCGATCACACCGCGCTGCCGACCGATGTCGCGCGGCAATGCAAGGGCCTCAAGCACGTCGTCTTCCTCGGCACCGGCGCGCGCAGCTATATGAACCCCGACGAGCTCGCCACACTCGGCATCGAGGTCCACCTCATCAAGGGCTATGGCGACACCGCGGTCGCGGAATCCGCGATTGCGCTGATGTGGGCATCCGCCCGCGTGCTGACGCAGATGGACCGCGAGATGCGCGCCGGCAACTGGCTGCGCGAGGACGGCATGCAGCTCACCGGCAAGACGCTCGGCCTGATCGGCTTCGGCGGCATCGCCGCGGAAGTGGCGCGGATCGCCTCCGGCAGCGGCATGCGCGTGATCGCCTGGAATCGGTCGCCGAAATCTCACGCGAGCGTGGAGTTCGTCGATCTCGATACGCTCTTGACGCAGAGCCATGTCATCTCGCTGCACCTCCTGCTCAACGACGAGACGCGCGGCTTCATCACGCCCGAGCGCATCGCGCAGATGCGGCCCGGCGTCATCCTGGTCAACACCGCGCGCGGTGCGATCGTGGACGAGGCCGCGATGATCGAGGCGCTGAAGTCGGGTCATATCCGGCACGCCGGGCTCGACGTCTTCAACATCGAGCCGCTGCCGAAGGATCATCCGCTGACCACGCTCTCCAACGTGACGCTGTCGGCACATTCGGCCTTCCGCACGCCGGAAGCGAGCGAGAACCTGATCGCTGCGGCGTGGGAGCACTGCCGGCGGATTGCGCGGGGCGACTGAAGCCGATCGCATAGACGTGCCGGCCTTCCCGTCCAACGGGCACGCTTCGGTCAAACGCAACGGCCGGCAATCCATCATCGTCATGATCGTCCGCTCAATGCGGCGGCGACACGCGTCAGCCTTGTTCTCGATGCAAGGACCGATACAGCCCCCGTCCGGCCCGACCTCACCGCTTCCTCCGGGCGTCCGGCCATGGTGCGACTGATTGCCGTACCCGCCAGATTGCAACGAAATCATCCTGCACTGTTGCTCGGCTGCGCTTGACGCGAGCGGCGGCAAATGGGACCTCTCCTATCGGTAGTGCCCGCAAGGGTTAATCAAGGGAATGCGGTGCGCGTTCGGGCAAATCCGCAGCTGCCCCCGCAACTGTGAGCGGCGAGCCGACGGCCAATTGACCACTGGGACCGACGAGGTTCTGGGAAGGCGGCCGAAGGCGACGACCCGCAAGCCAGGAAACCTGCTACCAGCAACGAGTCACGCGCAATCGCGCCGGGCGGGGTGCTCCGGGGCGTGCCAGATGCCGCTTCTCATCTGCCCAGGCGAGGCAGAGCGCGCGGCAAGGCGCTTGACGGATTGGACGTTCGCCGTCGGTTATTTTCGTGTCTTTGGAAACCATCTCCGGATGCCGTTGGGCATCCCTCGGGCGTGAGCGTTTTGCGTGCTCGCCCGTTTTCAAGCCCTTGTCGTCATCCTCACTGATCGTGCTGGGTCTGTTCGCGCTCATGCCGCGCGCCGATGCGGCGCCGGGTGATGCCTCGCCCAGCACGCAGCAGCTCGAACCCGTCGTCGTCGCGCCCGCCAAGCGCGGGCAGGCGAAACCTGCGGCATCGTCCGGCGCTGGACGGGCCAGACGAGCGCGAACCGTGTCCCCTGCCCCCAAGCCGGCTCCGGCGCAA
Organism: uncultured Alphaproteobacteria bacterium; assembly: GCA_963786015.1. Taxonomy (GTDB): domain Bacteria; phylum Pseudomonadota; class Alphaproteobacteria; order Rhizobiales; family Xanthobacteraceae; genus Bradyrhizobium. The sequence continues at coordinate 10,093 of CAWAXO010000037.1, forward strand.
GCCGGCGCTACGGACACCGCACCGACTCCACTGAACACCAACGTCGTCGCCGAAAGCGCGAGCCGGCTTGGCCTGACGGCGCGCGAGATACCCGCGACCGTCGAGGTGATCGGTCAGCAGACGATCAGGGATCGCGGCATCCGCACCACGACGGAATCGGCGGAAGCCATGGTCGGCGTGCTCGGCGCCGATCCGCCCGGCGCGCCTGCCACCTTCTCGATGCGCGGCTTCACCGGCGACCAGCTCAACACGCTCTACAACGGCATCCGGGTCGGCCCATCGAACATGACGGGGCGGCCCATGGATACATCCGGCCTCGACCGCATCGAGGTGCTGAAAGGCCCGGCGTCGCTGATGTCCGGTGAAGGCGCAACCGGCGGTGCCATCAACTACGTGACCAAGACGCCGCATACCGGCCCAATCACCAACGAGGCCTACACCTCGTTCGATTCCTTCAAGGGCTATCGCGCCGGCTACGGCTCGGGCGGCAGCACGCTGGTCGACGGGCTCGACTACCGGTTCGACATCGGCCATTCGAACGATGTCGGCTTCATCGACGACACCTATTCGAAGCTCACCAATGTATCGGGGCAGCTCAACTACCGGATCACCAACAATCTGAAGATCTGGGGCGCGGTCGAATACAGGCAGGACAACGACCGCTTCTATTGGGGCACGCCGCTGGTGCCGGCGAACTATCCCGGCGTCGTGCCGACCTCGGGCATCGTATCCGGGCTGTGGACGCAATACTATCCCGGTCCATCCGATTTCGCCGGCCATATCGGCCAGCTCAATCCGGTGACCATTGACGCCCGCACGCTCAACACGAACTACAACGTGCTCGACAACAAGAATGGCGCGCACGAGCTGTGGCTACGCTCGGGCGTGCAGTGGGACATCACCAGCAATGTGCAGCTCAGGAGCCAAGTCTACTCCTACTCGGCGCAGCGACACTGGTTCAACAGCGAGGTCAACGCTTTCAACGACAGCCCGACACCAAGCGCCGGCGCACAGGGCGAGATCTATCGCGAGCGGCTTTCAGTCGATCACGACCAGAAGCTCTACGGCAACATCACCGACCTCACGATCAATTCCGACATTGCCGGACTGGACAACCGTTTCGTCGCAACCGTGATGGCGAGCAGTTTGCAGTTCAATGTCGTGCAGGACGATAACTTCACCAACGACACCGTCAGCCTGATCGATCCCAATCGCGGCCTCTATGGCGCGCAAGTAACCAAGCCATTCTTCACCCATGTCGACAACGTCGCGCTGGCGCTGGAAGATCGCATCAAGCTGACGTCGACCTTGGCGCTGATTGGTGGCATCAGGACCGAGACGATCTCGCTCTCGCGCACCGCCTTCGATACCGAGGGCAATCTGCGCAGCGCCGACGGCTATCCCTTCAGCACAACATTCACCCCGACAACCGGCCGGATCGGTTACACCTGGGAGGCCATTCCCGGACTGACCTTCTACAGCCAGTATGCCACCGCGGCCGATCCGACCGTCGCCAACATCTTCAACCTGCGGCCGACCCAGCCGCAGCTCTTGACGACGTCACGCACCTACGAGACCGGCATCAAACATCTGTTCTGGAACAACAAGGCTGAATGGACGCTCTCGGTGTTCGACATCGAGCGGAAGAACGTCTACGTGCCGGAAAGCGGCCTGCAATTCAACGTCGCAGGCAAGGTCGCCTCCCAAGGCATCGAGCTCGCAGGCGCCGTAAATCCCTGGGGCGGGTTGAAGCTCTGGGGCAATGTGACGTTCCTGCACACCCGCTTCGTCAACTTCGACTATGTCGACGGCAATAACGTGTTCCAGTCCTATTCCGGCAACACGCCGCCTAACGTTCCCTCCTTCATCGCCAATGCCGGCGCTTCCTATCGCTTCACGACGGCGTGGCCGCTCGAACTCGGCGTCTCGCTGCGTCATGTCGGCGACCGCTTCAATTTTCAGGACAATCTGGTCGTGATGGATGCGTATACGGTGGCCGACGCCTACGCCTTCGTCGACATCCCAAAAACCGTGTTTCCGACCGTGGAGCGGACGCGGCTGACATTCCGCGTACGCAACCTGACCGACAAACGCTACGCGCTTTGGGGCGATCCCGGCTACACCGACCAGATCATCCTTGGCGCGCCGCGAAGCTACGAGGTCTCCGCCTCGTTCAAATGGTAGGTCGCGCCGTGCTGCGTTCGCTGGTCGTGATCCATCGCTGGCTCGGCATCGGTCTCGCGCCGCTGTTCGCGATGTGGTTTGCGAGCGGCATCGTCATGCATTTCGTGCCGTTTCCACAGTTCGACGAGAGCGAACGCATCACAGGCCTCGCGCCGCTGAGGCTCGGGGCAGCCATTCGCGGCCCGGCCGACGCGGTGATGGCGCTCGGCATCGCCGATGCGCTTCGGATTCGCCTCATCCAGCGGGCGGACGGGCCGGTCTACATCGTCTCCGGCCCGTCAGGATCAACCGCGTTGAAAGCATCCGATCTCTCGTCGGCCAGCGTGCCGTCAAGCCCGCTGGCGCTGGTGATCGGCGCCGACCATGCCCATCAGCGCGGCACGAAAATGTCGGATGCGGCGAATATCTCGCTGAAAGACTATGACCAATGGACCGTGGCCGGACGATATCAGCGGCACCGTCCGCTCTACCGCCTCGGTTTCGATGACGAAGCCGGCACGGAAATCTATATCTCGTCGAAGACCGGCGAGGTCGTGCTCGAGACCACGCGCTGGGAACGCGGCTGGAATTTCGTCGGCAGCGTGCCGCACTGGATCTACCCGCCGCAACTGCGCAGTCAGCCCGCGCTGTGGTCGACGACCGTGTGGTGGCTGTCGCTGGCGGCGCTTGTGAGCGCGATCGCGGGCACGGTGATCGGCATCGTGCGGCTTCGGCTCGACGGCAAACGGCGCGTGTCGCCCTATCGCGGCATGCACTGGTGGCATCATGTCGGCGGTCTCGTGACCCTGGTGTTCGTGACGACCTGGATCTTCAGCGGCTGGCTGTCCATGGATGGCGGCATGCTGTTTTCACGCGCGCTCGCGTCGAACGCAGAGATCGCCGCCATCGCCGGCCACCCGCCCTGGGACTTGCTGGCAAACGAGGACCTGCAGCACATCGCCCCGCAGGTGCGCGAGATCGAATGGTTCACAGTCGCCGGAAAGATCTTTCGCCGCGAGATCACGGCGCCCAAAGCCCAGCAGATCTTCGAGATCGGAAGTCGCGAGGAGGCGCGGCAAGTCCTGCCGCTCGCCACGATACGCCCGCTTGCGACTGCAATCGGAAGCAGCTGTGGCGATCCCGTTCAGATCGGCGCGACGGACGATTATGCAGTCGCCTCGCTGATGCCCAATGGTCCGATCTATCGCATCGTCTGCGGCGGCGTCTGGTACGACATCGACGCCGCCAGCGGCATGCTCGCGCAGAAGACCGACCCCTCGCGCCGCGCGTATCGCTGGCTCTATGGCGCGCTTCACACGCTCGACTTTCCGGCGCTGGCAGCGCGGCCGATCCTGCGCACGGTCGTGGTTGTTTCCCTCTGCGGGATCGGCTTCCTGTTCAGCCTGACCGGCATCGTGATCGGCTGGCGCCGGCTGCGGTATGGCGGCTGAGCAAAAGCGTGAGCGCGCCGCAACTCCACTGTCGTCCTGCGCACGCACTAACGGGTGCTCTCCGGGATGACCATTCTCTCCGCCGTCATTCCGGGATGCGCCGAAGGCGCAGGCCCGGAATCCATAACCACAGCCGGTGGATATGGATTCCGGGCTCGTCGCTTGCGCGTCGCCCCGGAATGACGGCGGAGAGAGTGGTCATCCCGGAGATATGTGCATGCCCCGGTGCGTTCGCAGCGACGACGGATAGACCTTACTAATCCACCATCTCCGCGACCGCCTTGCCGCAGGCGGTGGTGTCGGCGTTGCCGCCGAGATCGCGGGTGCGCAGCGTGCGTTCGCCAAGCGTGCGTTCGATCGCGTCGACGATCGATTGCGCCGCGGCCTTTTCGCCGAGATGCTCGAACATCATCGCGCCCGACCAGATCATGCCGATCGGGTTGGCGATGCCCTGCCCCGCGATGTCGGGCGCCGAGCCGTGCACCGGCTCGAACACCGACGGGAAATTGCGCTCCGGATTGATATTGCCCGACGGCGCAATGCCGATCGTCCCGGTGCAGGCCGGACCCAGGTCGGACAGAATGTCCCCGAACAGGTTGGAGCCGACCACGACGTCGAACCAATCCGGATGCAGCACGAAATTCGCGGTGAGGATGTCGATGTGGTACTTGTCCCACTTCACGCCCGGGAATTTCTTGGCCATCGCCTCCACCCGCTCGTCCCAATACGGCATCGTGATCGAGATGCCGTTGGACTTGGTCGCCGAGGTCAGATGCTTCTTCGGCCGCGACTGCGCGAGCTCGAAGGCGAACTTCAGAATGCGATCGACGCCGATGCGGGTCATCACCGTCTGCTGCGTCACGAATTCGCGGTCGGTGTCCGGAAACATCCGCCCGCCGACCGACGAGTATTCGCCTTCGGTGTTCTCGCGCACCACCCAGAAATCGATGTCGCCGGGCTTGCGGTTGGCAAGCGGCGACGGCACGCCCGGCATCAGCCGCACCGGCCGCAGGTTGACATACTGGTCGAACTCGCGCCGGAACTTGATCAGCGAGCCCCACAAGGAAATGTGATCTGGGATTTTCTGAGGCCAGCCGACCGCGCCGAAATAGATCGCGTCATGCTTGCCGATCTTCTCCTTCCAGTCGTCCGGCATCATCTGTCCGTGCTTCTCGTAATAGTCGTAGGAAGCAAAGTCGAAATGATCGAACTGCACGGCGACACCGTGCTTTTTCGCCGCCGTCTCGATGACGCGCAGGCCCTCCGGCATCACTTCCTTGCCGATCCCGTCGCCGGGAATGACTGCGATCCGATATGGTTTCTTGCTCATCGAGAGTGTCCTTGGAGATTTCCTTGAGGTTTGCCTTGTGGCGGTCGATGCCACCCGCAGGTCCGGATTGCAATGGCCCAAACCGCGCGCCAGCGCAACGCTGCAGTGCAATGTTGACCGCCCGGCGGCCTCGCGCCTAACAATTTTATCGACCATCCTGCCCTCTTCCCGTTCCCCCAAGCAAACGAGCAATCCCATGGACCTGCATCTGCGCGGCAAACGTGTCTTGATCACCGGCGCATCAAAGGGCATCGGCGCGGCCGCCGCCGAAGCCTTTGCCGAGGAAGGCTGCCATCTGCGGCTTGCGGCCCGCAGCGGCGATCAGTTGAAGGCGCTGGCCGACCGACTGCGCTCTCAGCATCAGATCGACGCGTCCGCCCATGTCACCGACCTGCGCAAGCCAGAGGACATCGCGCGGCTGGTGAAGGACGCCTCCGACATCGACATCCTCGTCAACAATGCCGGCGACATTCCCGGCGGCTCGATCGACAAGATCGACGAGGCCACCTGGCGGCACGCCTGGGAATTGAAGGTGTTCGGCTACATCAACCTGACGCGCGCGATCTACGCGCAGATGAAGGCGCGCGGCAGCGGCGTGATCGTCAACGACATCGGCGCGGCGGGCGAGAAGTTCGACGCCAATTATATCTGCGGCAGCGCCGGCAATGCGGCGCTGATGGCGTTCACCCGCGCGCTGGGCGGCAAGAGCCTCGCCGACAATATCCGCGTGGTCGGCATCAACCCGGGCCCGGTCGGCACCGACCGCCACGTCACGCTGTTGAAGACGCGCGCGAAAAACCAGTTCGGCGACGAGAACCGCTACAAGGAATTCCAGAAGGGCCTGCCGCTCGGCCGGCCCGCGCATGCCCGCGAGATCGGCGACTTGATGGCGTTTCTCGCCTCCGATCGCTCCGGCTACACGTCCGGCGTGATCTTCACGGTCGATGGCGGCATCGCGGCGGGATTTGGTTAGTCGCGATGTCGGACGATACAGCGCCGAGCGACACGCCGAGCAACGCGCGTCGTGATTTCCTGAAGACAGCCGCCGTGGCGGGCTTCGCCGCGGCGACGCCTGCGTTTCCGGCTCTCGCGCAGGACAAGAGCGAAGCGAGCCCGCCGAAGACCGGCGGGCAAATCGCCCTGGCCGAGACCATCGCCCGCTACGCGGCCGAGTTGAAATACGAGGACATTCCCGAAGATGTCGTGCGGCTCGCCAAGCGCACGATCCTCGATACGATCGGCTGCATGTACGGCGGCTACACGGCCGGCCCGAGCAGGATCGCGATCAAGCTCGCCGGCGACGTCAGCGCGAAGAAGCCCGCGACGGTGCTGCTCAGCGGCACCAGGACGAGCCCCGATCTTGCGGTGTTCGCCAATGGCGTGATGATCCGCTATCTGGACTTCAACGACGCCTTCGTCAGTCTCACCCACGGCGCCGGGCACCCGAGCGATACGATCGCGGCGCTGGTCAGCGCGGCGGAGTTGAACGAGCGTAGCGGCCGCGATCTCATCACTGCGACGGTCCTATCATATGAGGTGTTCTGCAAGATCGCCGACGTGTTCGACTATCTCGGCAACGGCATCGACCACACCACCGTCACGGGGATGGCGGCGACCGTCGGCGCCGGCCGCCTGATGGGGCTGACGGTGGGGCAGATGGTCCAGGCGATCGGCATCACCGTCGGCGGCAACACCGCGACCCGCCAGGGCCGCTCGGATGCGCTGTCGAACTGGAAGGCGTTTGCCGCGGCCGACGCCTGCCGCAAGGCGATCTTTGCAGGTCAGCTCGCCCAGGAGGGAATGACGGGCCCGGTCAATGTCTTCGAAGGCACCTACGGTTTCTTCAAGGTGATGGGCCGCAAGCCCGTCGCGCCGCCGCAATTCGGCGAGCCGTTCGGAATCCGGCGCGCCTTCACCAAGCGCTTTCCGCTCGGGCAGTTCTCCCAGACCGTCGCGCAAGCGGCGGTGGAGGCGCGATCGTTCGCCAGCAGCCCCGACGACATCCAGGAGGTCAACATCCACGTCTCGCACTCCGCGATCAAGATCATGGCGGACGGACCGGAGAAATGGCGGCCGCAGACGCATGAAACCGCCGATCACAGCATCCCTTACGCGGCAGGCCTCGCACTGAAGTACGGCAAGATCGATCCGGCGTTCTACGAGGACCCCTATCTGCACGACCCGCAATTGATCGATCTGGTCAGCCGCGTCAAATGCCTTCCATCCGACGAAGCGGACCGGATGGAGCAGGAATTCAATCTGTGCGAGCTTGAAGTCGTCCTCAAATCAGGCGCGCGCAAAACCTTCCGCGTCGAATATCACCGCGGGCATTTCAAGAATCCGATGAGCGACGCAGAGATGGAGGAGAAGTTCCGCCTGATGGCCGAGAGGCATCTTGCCGCCGATCGCGTCGACAGTCTGCTGCGGCTGCTCTGGGGAATCGAGAACGAGCCCCAGCTTGGCAAGCTGATCGCCGCGACCACTATTTGACCGCGCCGCCGGTGATGCCGGAGATGAAGCGATCGAGGAACAGGTTATAGGCAATCGCCACCGGAATGCTGGCGATCAAGGCGCCAGCCATGATCTCGCCCCAGAAGAAGATGTCGCCGCGAATGAGGTCTGTCGCCACGCCAAGCGTGACAGGCTTCTGCGCCGATGAGGAGATGAAGGTCAGCGCATAGATGAATTCCTGCAAGGTCAGCGTGAACGTGAAGATGACAGCCGTCAATATCGCCGGCAAAGACAGCGGAATGACCATCCTGATGAAGACGCCGAACAGGCTGCAGCCATCCACGATCGCCGCCTCCTCGATCTCGACCGGCATGGCCTTGAAGAAGCCCATTAGCAACCACGTGCAGAAGGGAATCGTGAAAGTCGGATAGATCAGCACCAGCGACCACATCGAATTCTGCAATCCAAGGTCGGCAACAACGCGTGACAGCGGCAGGAACAGGAGTGTCGGAGGCACCAGATAGGTCAGGAATATGCCGATTCCCAGGCTCTCGCCGCTACGGCCGGTCATCCGCGCCAGGCTATAGCCCGCGGGGAGAGCGGCAACGAGGGTGATCGCAACGACGCAAACGCCGATGATCAGCGAGTTGAGCAGCCAGCGCGTAAATTCAGTCTGCTCGAAAAGATAGCGGAAGTGCTCGAGCGTGGGCGCTTCGTTGAACCAGAACGGAATATTGGTGACGTTGTAGAGATCGGGATTGCTCTTCAACGATGTTATCAGCATCCAATAGAACGGAAACGTGGTCAGAATGACGAAGAATGCGATGCCTGCGTAGAACGCAGCCTCCCTGCCGATAGTGGCGACGGTCCTGCGCATGTCAGATCTCCCGCCTCTTGATAAACCGCAGCATGCCGATGACCACGAAGAACAGCACCGGCAGCATGAAGAGCGAGATGGCCGCGCCGTGCGACACGTCGCCGGAGACGATGCCGACCTGGAATCCTTGGAAGCCCAGGACGGAGGTTGCATTCACAGGACCGCCATTGGTCAGCAGGTACACGATGGAAAGGTCGGTGAAAGTAAACACGATGCCGAAGATCAGGCCGACAGCCACGATCGGAAAAATCATGGGAAGGATGATCTGGTAGTTGCGGCGCCAGAAACCGGCACCGTCGACCGTCGCAGCGTCGATGACATCCTGAGGGACCGAGGTGATCCCGGCGAGAAAGATCACGATCGCAAACGGAAAGAAGCGCCACGCATTGACGACGGTGACACACAGCATCGCCAGATGCGGATTGCCGAGCCAGTTCGGCGCCTCCGAGCGCGTGATGATACCAAGCGCAATCATCGTCCAGTTGATGACGCTGTAGAGTGAATCGAACATCCACTGCCAGGCGACGGTGGCGAGCGCGATCGGCACCACCCAGGGCAGTATGATCAGCGCCCTGACAATCTTGCGCCCGGGGAACGGCCGCAACAGCAGCAGCGCGCCGAACTTGCCGAGGACAAGCCCCAGGAGCTGTGATCCAAACGTGAAAAGAAAGGTGTTGCCCAGCGTTTCGAGAAACACTGGATCACGCACGATCTGTCTGAAATTTGCCAAACCCACGAAGCGCCACGAAGGATCGTAGATCGTGTAGGCACTGACCGAATAATACACCGCGAGCAGAAACGGCACACCGACCAGCAACAAGACATACAGGATCGCCGGGGCGACGAAAATCGCTCCCAGCACCGGGCGCCGATCCAGAAAGAAACGGAAGCGCGAAGCCGTTTTGGGAATGGGCTCGGCGATTGTAACCATCAGCGACGATCCCGTTTCAGTGGCGGCTGGTACGCTTGCCGTCCTGGTTGAAGTAGCGGAGTGCACTGTTGCGCACGGCGAACGGATGCCATTCGCCGGGCCGGATGCTCTCTTCCGCAACATGCGCCGGCGGCAATTTGGCCGTGATCACCTGTTTCGGATCGAAGCCTTCGATCACCCCATAGACGATCCGTTCGGACCCCAAATATTCGGAGCGATCGACGCGGAACGAGAATTCGGTGACACCGCCGTCGTCGATCATGTCCCTCGGCAGAAAGTTCTCGGGCCGGAAGCCGAGATAAATGCCGTTGCGCGCGAGGAGATTCATCGGAGGCGAGCCGACGAAGGTCGCGACAAAGCGATCCTCGGGCTCGTCATAGATCTCCGCCGGCGTGCCGACCTGACGCACCTTGCCATGATCGATGACCGCGATGCGGTCGCCCATGCCCATCGCCTCAACCTGATCGTGGGTGACATAGATGGTGGTGACACCGACCCGCTGCTGGAACTGTTTGATCTCCTGGCGGGCCGACGCTCGCAATTTGGCATCGAGGTTGGAGAGCGGCTCGTCGAGCAAAAGCGCAGTCGGCTCGCGCACGAGCGCACGCGCCAGCGCAACACGCTGGCGCTCGCCGCCGGAGAGCTGGCGGGGTCGCCGGTCGAGCAGTGGTTCGATGCCGAGCAGTCGCGATGCCCACTCCACCTTCTCCCGGATTTCGGCACCAGGCACGCGCTGCGTCCGCAACGGGAAGGCGATGTTGTTGCGCACCGTATAGTGCGGATACAGCCCATAGCTTTGGAACATCATTGCCACGCCGCGGGCGCGCGGCGGCACGTCGTTGACCACGTTGCCGCCGATGATGAGGTCTCCGCTCGTCTGGCTCTCAAGCCCGCAGATGATGCGCAGAAATGTCGTCTTTCCGCAGCCCGACGGGCCGAGCAGGACCATGAACTCGCCGTCGGGTATCGTCAGGGTGATGCCGTTGACCGCGAGGACGTCACCGAATTTCTTGACAATGTCCCTGGACAATACCGCTGCCATCGAAGCTCCCCGGGAATGTTAGGACTCCGCGCCGCCGAACTCTGGCGACGCGTCATCCGTGACTACCCTTCCGACTATTCGACACCGCCGGCCTGCTCCGGACCACGTGCAAGCACGATCCGGGAGCAGGAAATCATGCTCAGGCCTTCCGCAGCCATTTATCAAAGATGGCCGTGCATTGTTGCGTGGCCCATTTCACCGAATCTTCGGCCGTCATCGCGCCAGTCGCCGCCTTCGCCATCATGTCGCAGATGACGAAATTGTTGTAGATCTCGTCAGTCGCGGGCCAGGCCGGTCCGGGATAACCAGGGACGGCCGACCATTCATCGGAGGTCTGGAGGATTGCGAGCTTGTCGCGCGGGGTCGAAGTCGGATCGTCGGACAGAAGCGGCATCGGCTTCGGTACGATGTTGGCAAAGATCGGCATGTTGTAGCCAGAGCTTGCCTTGAACGCTTCGACCCAATTGTCAGCATAATATTTGAGGAACTCGATCGCCGCCTCCTGGTTCTTGGCGAACTTCCAGATGCCGTAGAATTCGGCAGCGCCGCCCATCAATTGACGCACGGGCCCCTTCGGCGGCTTCATGACGAATATGTCGTCGGCCACTTTCTTATTCAGCTGCTGGGCCGTCCGGTAGGCCGAAATGGGATTGATGATCAGCGAACTGACGCCCGCGTCGATGTACTGGTTGTTGCTGGCATCGTTCCACGAAAGGACGTCGGACGTCATCGCCTCCTTGTAGAGAGCTGCGACAAATTTGACCGCTTCGACGGTCTCCTTGCTGTCGAGCACCACACGCTTGCCGGCTTCGTCTTGCACCGCGCCGCCATAGCTCCACAACAGCCCACGCCATGTGGTGTTCGGATCATTGCTGTGACCGAGCGAAATGCCGACTGGATTGCCTTTCGCTTTCAGCTTGGCGCCGCCGAGGCGCACATCATCCCACGTCTCCGGCGTCATTCCGATTCCGTCCCACAGGCTCTTGCGGTACATCACCGGGAAATTGATGTAGTAGTCGGGAAATGCCGACCAGGTCTTGTCGTCCTGGTTGTAGCCGATCTGCCTGCCGATCACGGTGATCTTGCCGTATTTCTTTTCGACGAACTCGACCAGACTTGTGACGTCGATCAGGAACTTGCGGTAGAGATGCGCGCCGCCGGCGCCATTCCAGCCAAAGAGATCGTGCCCGGAACCGGCCGATGCTTCCGCCGCAGCGCGTGCAGCCACGTCCTGTACCGGGATGTGGTCGACCGTGACCTCGATGTGATTCTTCTCGCCCCAGTCCTTTGCGAACTTGTCGAACCATTTGTCGTACGCCGGAACGAAATGACTCCATTGCACGATCGTCAGCGTCTTGGTGTCCGCCTGCGCGGGCGATACGAACGGCGCGCAGATCACCGGCGCGGCGCTGGTGGCGGCAAGAGCGAGGCCCGTCTCCGTCAAGAACCTGCGTCGCGTAATACGAGGTAGTTTTCGTGCACTCATCTTCCGCTCCTCCTGCGTTGAGCTTCAGTAGATGAGGCGTCTCCAGACGAGAGAATTGCCTCTCCACTGGGTATATTGCTTGCCTTGATCTTAGCGCGCGGGAGCGTCGACCAGCCAGTTACCAAATCGTCCAAGTCAAGACGGCATGCCGTCCGATCAGGCTGTGGGCGAATACCTTTGTATTGAACTAAAGCCGGTCAACGGGACTGACCCGTCGCTCCGGCCAATCGAAGTGTGTCATCGAACGGCGCTTTGCGCCGACCCTGACGCGCGGTGACGAACTCAGCCAGCCGTCCTTTCGAACAACTGCCGGATCAGCGTCGTGATGCGCCCTTTCGGCGACGCCATCTCCGTCATGATCGAGAAATGGTCGACGTCCGGGATCTCCTCGTAAATCACCGGCAAGCCGTGCTTCGCGCGATGTCCTGCGAAGTCCGCGGTCTGCTTGCGTAGCAGCGGCAATTCCGCGCTGCCGACGACGAGCGCCAGCGGCTTCATCGGTCCGCCCTGTTGCATCATCGGCGAGTTGTGGCGCGAGGCCGCCTCGTCAAGTCCGAGCTTGACGTTGAGATAGCTGTGCCGGATCGGTTCGAGATCGTAGATGCCGCTGATCGCCATCCCTGCCGCGACCGCCGGATGCGACAGCGCCATCGAAGTGAGATGGCCGCCGGCCGACCACCCCGAAACCACAATGTCCTTGCCGTCGCCGCCGAGCCCGGGCAGCTCCGCCGCGAGGAAATCGATGCCGGCATGGATTTCCGCGACGATGTCGTCGAGCGTTGCATCCGGCGCCAGCGTGTAGCCGATCAGCGCGACATTGATGCCATGAGCCATGGGCCCTTCCGCAAACAGCGTGAAGGCCTCCTTCGCACGCATCTGCCAATAACCGCCGTGAATAAAGAGCAGCGTGGGCGCTTTGTCCGCGGCCTTCAGGAAATCGATCCGGTTGCGCTCGTGGGGGCCATAGCGGAGATCGAGATGTGTCGCGTGACGCTGGCGCATCTCCGCCGATGCCTGGTCCCAGCCGGCGACGATCGCGCCGCTGCCGGCGACCGCCTCGCCATTGTTCAGCCCGCGGTCAAGCTCCTGCTGGCTCAGTTTACGCCAGTCAGGCGCATCGAACGGCGTGGTCATGCAAAAACTCCGAGATGACTTGCGTTGCCACCCTGCCGGAAAATGGTCTACAGCACCAGTGCGGTGATCGCAGGAGACAGCGAGGAGATAAGCAATTGGCTGATCAAGGCTTGGTGCAGGACACCGCGTGCGCGATCGTCGACAAACTGAGAGCCGGCGATGTTACGCCCCTCGATCTGCTCGATGTGCTGGAGAAACGCATCGCTGACGTCGACGGCAAGGTCAATGCACTGCCGATCCTCTGCTTCGACCGTGCGCGCGATTCGGCCAAGGCGCTGACGAAAAAACCGGCATCCGAGCGCGGCCTGCTCGCCGGCATGCCGGTGCCGATCAAGGACCTTACTGCGGTCGCCGGCGTTCGAACGACGCAGGGCTCGCCGATCTACCGGGACCACATCCCCGATCGCTCCGACATTCTGGTCGAGCAGCTCGAACGGAACGGCGCGGTGATCTACGCCAAATCGAACACACCGGAGTTTGGCGCCGGCGCAAACACCTTCAACGAAGTGTTCGGCGCCACGGTCAACCCATGGGATACGTCGAAGTCGGCCGCCGGCTCATCCGGCGGCGCGGCGGTCGCGCTGGCGACGGGCATGGCCTGGCTCGCGCACGGCTCCGACCTCGGCGGCTCCTTGCGCAATCCCGCAAGCTTCTGCGGCATCGTGGGTTTGAGGCCCAGCATCGGCCGCGTCGCGCACACGCCGAAATTCGTGGTCGACAACTCGACCAGCGTGCAGGGCCCGATGGCACGCAATGTCGAGGACCTCGCGCTGCTGCTCGACGCCATGAGCGGCGAGCATCCGGGTGATCCACTATCGTTGCCGGCGCTGCCGACCTCGTTCCTATCCGCCGCTCGGGCCGGCGCAAAGCCGAAACGCATCGCCTATTCGCCCGACTTCGGCATCACGCCCGTTGATCCCGAGGTTGCCGCAATTACACGCAGGGCCGCGGAGCGCTTTGCCGAGGCTGGCGCGATCGTCGAGGAAGCGCATCCGGACCTCAGCGAGGCGCATGAATGCTTCCATGTGCTGCGCGCGTTCTCGTTTGCCAACACCAAGGCCGAGCTGCTGCGCACCAGACGCGACCAGCTCAAGCCTGAGGTGATCTGGAACGTCGAGGAAGGCCTCAAGTTGACGGTGGAGCGCATCACGCGCGCGCAAGCGCAGCGGCTCGCCATCACCGAGCGGACGCTGAAATTCTTCGAGACCTACGACCTCCTGCTGTCGCCCGCGACGATCGTGCCGCCGTTCCCGGTCGAGAATCGTTACGTCGCCGAATGCGGCGGCAAGACATTCAACAACTACGTCGAATGGCTCGGCATCGCCTATGCGATCACGCTGGCCTGCTGCCCGGCGCTGTCGCTGCCCTGCGGCTTCACTGCATCGGGTCTGCCGGTCGGCCTGCAGATCGTGGCACCCACGCGCAGCGAGGCACCGCTGCTCGCGAGCGCCCGAGTGCTCGAGGATATCTTGGGTCTGCGCGGCACTACGCCGATCGATCCGAAGCCGCCGCGATAGATCGCGGCTAGATGTTGATCAGCGCGATGCCCAGATCCTCGCGCTTCTTGCGGCGCAGATGCGCCACCGTCTCCCTGATCGTGACCTCCAGCGTCGGGCGCACCGTGCCCGACAGGAAGTGGCCGCCGCGCACCGAGCCGTCCTTGAGGCCTAGCACGGCGTGCAGGTGAATACTGGCCTTGCCGTCATCGCCGCGCGCCACGTCTCCCATCAGGCTCAAGACCTCGCACTGCTCGGCGACATCGATCGGCTTGTAGGTCTTGGCTGCGAGGTCGAACCAGCCGACCCTGGCTTTCTCAAAGGCGCCGATTGCCGACACCGACGCGCCGTCGATATGCTCCTCGTTGGCGAAGTCGGCGATGGCCCGGAACGCGTCCTCCCCCGTTTCGAGAACCAGAACGAAGATACGCTGCGAGCCGATGACAACCGATTTTGACTTCATGAGATTTTTCCCGATGTTTGCTATGTCCGTGGTCTGCGTCGGCTAGCCTGTCGGCGCGTCGCCGCGATCATCGGGCGTCATGCCCGATCCCGGTGTTTTTTCGGCATCGTTGAGCCTGGGATCGCGCGTCGCTTCGTTTGAGACCGACTTGCCCGGTTGCGATTTGTGCGCCGTCTGCGCTCGCTTCCTGTCGGTGGGCTGCTCCTGCGCCTTATCGTCTTTCACGATGCCTTGGTCAGAATGCGCCATCGGCTTGTTCTCCCTCAAAGACGGATCGGGCTGCCCTCGGCCCATCGAACTTAACGCGCGCCACCTCGTTCCGTTCTTGGAACCGTCACAAAAACCCGGCGTTGTCGGCAGAGGTTCCGAGATGGCATTGATCACCGTTCGCCCCACCGCGACCGACATTGCGATCGCGAATATGATCGCAGCTCATACCAATCCGCCGACAGAGAAGACCGCCGAGGTTTTGACCTGGGGCGCGGACGAACATCTCCTGCTCGGGCTGACGGCCGGATGGTGGCTCTATACGCGCGGCCAGCCACGCCGCAGGCGCCGCGCAGCGGACCACGTGCTACTGACCACCTTGGTCGCATCGGCCGTGCCGCATTTGTTGAAGAACATCTTCGACCAGGAGCGCCCGGATCGGCTGACCGTGCGCGGTCACTGGCGCGGCGTGCCGCTGTCGGGAAACCGGCTGGATGCGTTTCCGTCCGGACATGCCCTGCATGTCGGGGCGCTCGCCTCGGCGGCCTCCCGACTGCCGCCGCGGCAGCGGAACGCGGTCTGGTTGATTGGGGCCGGCCTGGTTGCCACCCGCATCCTGCTGCTGGCTCACTGGACCAGCGATGTCATCTCAGGACTTGCGATCGGCGCTGCCACCGAGCGGTTGCTGCGGCAGTTCACCGGCTATGGCCGACAGATCGAGAAGAGGCGACGCCTGAAACATGCCGCTGTCCCCCACCTGGATTGATATTGCGATCCGCCTCGCGCTGACGATGCTTGCCGGCGCGATCATCGGTTTCAACCGCGGCGCGCGCGGCCACGCCGCGGGCTTCCGCACCACCATTCTGGTCGGGCTCGCCGCTGCGATCGCCATGATCCTGACCAACGTGCTGTTGTCGACCGGCGGCAAAACCTCCAACTCCTTTGCGACAATGGACCCGATGCGCCTGCCGTTGGGGATTCTCACCGGCGTCGGCTTCATCGGCGGCGGCACGATTCTAAGGAAGGGCGATCTCGTCACCGGCGTGACGACGGCGGCAACGCTGTGGCTCATGACCGTGATCGGCCTCTGCCTCGGAGCGGGCGAACTCGGGCTCGGCGTGATCGGCACGCTGCTCGCAGGCTTCACGCTATGGATGCTCAAATGGGTCGATCTAGCGATCCCACGCGAGCATCGCGCCAGGCTTGTCGTGACCTCCGAACCAAGCTGGACCCTGGTCGGGGAATTGCCACGGCTGATCCAGCCGACAGGCACTTCACCATCAAGTCCTTCGAACTCACGACCGACAACGGACGATAGCGGGGGAAGCCGCGGCGCGGCTCAGGACGAAGCCGCGTTGATCGCGTGCTCCAGCGCCGCTTTGGTCTGCGACACGATGTCCTCGACCAGATCCTCGCGGCTGACATTGGCGGCCTTTCCGGTCAGCAGTCCCTGCTCGGCGAGCATGATGACGCCGTGCAGCGCGGCCCAGATCTGCAGGGCGTAGCGCTCGCGCAGCAATCCGACGGCGGGCGCCTCGAAGGCTTCCAGCAGCAGCGCGAAGGTTTCCATCGCGGCGGCATGCAGCTCACTGTCCTTCGACGCGCAGGCCATGGTGCGCGAGGCGAACATCAGCCGATAGATGCCGTTGCGGCGCAACCCGAATTCCAATGTCGCCTGCGCAAAGCGGGATAGCTTGGAGCGTCGTGAGGGCTTTCCGATCGCATCACGCAGCATGGCGCTGAACTGCCTGAACGCCTCGGCCGTCACGGCCGCCAGCAGCGCCTCGCGATCGGCGAAATGCCGGTAAGGCGCGGGCTGCGACACGCCAAGGTCCTTCGCCAGCGCCTTGAGGCTGATCTTTTCCGGGCCGTCCTGCTCCGCCTCGCGCAACGCCGCCTGCACCAGGGCGTCGCGAAGGTCGCCATGGTGATAGGTGTTCAAGGGCTTGCGTGCGGTTCGAACCATATAACGCGGCATTCTCCGATTTTTCACTTGACAGTGAATGGCAGGCTGGGAATGTAATATACTATAACTTCCACGCGGCAAAGACTGTATGTTGTGTCCCTCATGTGCCGCCTCGAAGTTAAGGCATGAGGCCAAAGGCCCGGCGCGTGGCGGTCTGAAGAGGAGGAGCGCGTTTCATGTCCGGAAAGCTGAAAGTTCACGTCGATCAGGACAAGTGCCAGGGCCACGCCCGCTGCAAATCACTGGCGCCCGAGCTGTTCGATCTCGACGAATACGGCAATGCGCATGAAATCGGCGACGGCACGGTGCCGGCAGGTCTCGAAGACAAGGCCTGGCTTGCCAAGAACAACTGCCCGGAAATCGCGATCGAAGTCACCGAGGAGTAGATCTCGGAGGACTTGACCCGGAGGACGCGCCCGACGTCGCCGTGCTTTCGAGCCCGCTGAAACCAACCAACACAGGAACATTCCCGATGTCCGATTCCGCGCGCACCTCGCCCGAACATCCGCCTGTTCAAGACTGGGTTCACGATTTCGACCATACCGATCCGAGTTGGACCGAGAATCCGTTTCCGATCTGGGAGGAATTGCGGGCGGCCTCGCCCGTCGTCCATACCAAGCGCTTCCTCGGCTGCTACATGCCGACCACCTATGAGGCGGTCAAAGAGATCGCCTACGACACCGAGCACTTCTCCTCGCGACGGGTGATCGTGCGCGACGTGCGGCCCGAGATCACCAACCGCGCCCCGCCGATCACCTCGGACCCGCCGGAGCACAAGCCCGCCAAGCAGTTGCTGCTGCCGCCGTTCACGCCCGACGCGATGAAGAAGCTCGAGCCGCGGCTGCGCGCGATCTGCAACGAGCTGATCGACGGCTTCATCGCCGACGGCAAGTGCGACGCGGCGGCGCGCTACACCAAGCATGTGCCGGTCCGCACCATCGCCCACATGCTCGGCATTCCCGAGAGCGACGGCGAGCTGTTCATCAAATGGATTCACGAGATCCTCGAGCTCGGCATCAAGGACGACGACTCCCTGATGCGGGCGGTCCACGAGATGACCGCCTATTTCGCCGGCCATCTCGAGCAGCGCAAGAAGCAGCCGGCCGACGATCTGATCAGCATCCTGATGCAAGCCAAATATCCGAACGGCCAGCCCTTGTCCGACGAGCATGTGCTCGGCTCGATCAGGCTGCTTCTGATCGCCGGCATCGACACGACCTGGAGCGCGATCGGATCGTCGCTGTGGCACCTGGCGCGGACGCCCGCCGACCGCGAGCGGCTGGTGCAAGGAGCCGGCATTGATCCCGACCGCGGTCGAGGAATTGCTGCGCGCCTATTCGCCGGTGACGATGGCCCGCGAGGTGATGAAGGAGACCGTGATCTCCGGCTGCCCGGTCAAGCCCGGCAACATGGTGCTGCTGTCCTTCCCGGCCGCCAACCGCGACCCCGCGATGTTCCCCGACGCGGACAAGGTCGTGATCGACCGCAAGGAGAACCGCCATGCAGCATTCGGCCTCGGCATCCACCGCTGCGTCGGCTCCAACCTCGCCCGGATGGAGATGATCGTCGCGATCGAGGAGTGGCTGAAGCGCATCCCGGACTTCAGCCTCGATCCCGCCGGCAAGGTGACCTGGTCGGAGGGGACGGTCCGCGGACCGCGGCAGCTACCAGTCCTTTTCAATAAGGCGGGCTGATCCGACGATCGGCGCTGATCCAAAAGTGATTCAAAAAGAAGGACTCACCCCTCTTCGCTTTCCGTGACGGGTCATGGTAGACGGAACCATGACAACAGTATCAGACACGCAGAACACATGGACATCGCCGATGTGGAACGCCGGATCAAGGCGATCTTCATCGGCTCCATCGGCAATCTCGTCGAGTGGTACGACTTCTACGCGTACACCGCCTTCGCCCTCTATTTCGCGCCGGCCTTCTTCCCGCAGAGCGATCCGGTCGTGCAGCAGCTCAACGCAGCGGTCCTGTTTGCCGCCACGTTCCTGATGCGGCCGCTCGGCGGCTGGCTGTTCGGCTATCTGGCCGACCACTATGGGCGGCGGCTGTCGCTGACGCTGTCGGTCGTCTGCATGTGCTTCGGCTCGCTGATCATCGCGGTGACGCCGACCTATGCCACGATCGGCTTCGCGGCACCGGCGATCCTCGCGCTCGCCCGCGTCATCGAGGGCCTGAGCCTCGGCGGCGAGTATGGCGCCAGCGCCACCTATCTCAGCGAAGTGGCCGACGAGAAGCACCGCGGCTTCTATTCCAGCTTTCAATATGTGACGCTGATTGGTGGCCAGCTCACCGCGATCATCGTGCTGCTGCTGTTGCAGAAAGTTTTCCTGACGCCGGAGGAATTGAAGGCCTGGGGCTGGCGCATTCCCTTCGTGATCGGCGCGATGCTCGCGATCTTCGCCGCCGTGATGCGGCGCGGGCTGCATGAGACCGAGGCGTTCGAGGAAGCCAAGAAAGCCGTCAAGACGACCGGCTCGATCCGCGAACTCCTGAGATATCCGCGCGAATTGTTGCTCGTGGTCGGCCTCACCGCCGGCGGCACCGCGGCGTTCTACACCTTCACCACCTACATGCAGACATTCGTCAAGCTCTCGGTCGGCCTGACGGAAGACCAGACCACCTTCGTGATCTTCGGCTCGCTGATCTTCGCGACGATCCTGCAACCGATCTATGGCGCCCTGTCCGACCGCATCGGGCGCAAGCCGCTCTTGATCTTCTTCGGCGTCGCCGGCACGCTCGCGACCGTGCCGATCCTGACCGCGCTAAAGGACACCAAGGAGCCGTTCGTGGCCTTCCTGCTGATCTGCGCCGCCTGGATTTTCGTCGCCGGCTACACCTCGATCAATGCGATCGTGAAGGCCGAGCTGTTCCCGACCAAGGTACGCGCGCTCGGCGTCGGCCTGCCCTACGCGATCACGGTGTCCCTGTTCGGCG
Organism: uncultured Alphaproteobacteria bacterium; assembly: GCA_963786015.1. GTDB lineage: Bacteria > Pseudomonadota > Alphaproteobacteria > Rhizobiales > Xanthobacteraceae > Bradyrhizobium. The sequence goes on from CAWAXO010000037.1 coordinate 30,036, forward strand.
GCACCGCGCCCGCGATCGCGCTCTCCTTCAAGAGCCTGGGCCATGAGCAGTGGTTCTACTACTATCTGAGCGGCATGATCTTCCTGTCGCTGCTGATCTACTCGACCATGCGCGACACCAAGCACAAATCGGCGATGCACCGGCACGAGTAGCGGACGCTGACATGGCCGAGGAGCACGACCCGCCCGGGCTATTGGGAGGTACGCTTCTATCATAACCGCGGCGATCCCTGGACCGGGCAGCGCTATTCCGGCGACTGACGCGGCTCGCCTGTGCTATCTCTCCCATGCGAGAAGAATGTGGGAGGAAGCCATGCCGATTGAGCGATTTCACTTCGAGGGCGAAGGCGGTCACCAGCTTGCGGCGGCGCTCGATCTGCCCGATGGCGAGCCGTCCGCCTATGCGCTGTTCGCGCACTGCTTCACCTGCGGCAAGGATGGGCTGGCGGCAAAACGGATCTCGACCGCGCTGGCCGCAAAGGGCATCGCGGTGCTCCGGTTCGACTTCACGGGCATCGGCTCCAGCGAGGGCGAATTCGCCAACGCGACCTTCTCCTCGAACGTCGCCGATCTCGTCCGCGCCGCCAATCATCTGCGCGCCACGCGGCAGGCACCGGCGCTCCTGATCGGCCACAGCCTCGGCGGCGCGGCCATTCTCGCCGCCGCCGGGCAGATCGCGGAGGCGAAGGCGGTCGTCACGATCGCGGCGCCCTCCGATCCCAATCATGTCACCGGCCTGTTCAAGGAGCACATCGACGACATCCGCAAGCAGGGCAAGGTCGAGGTGTCGCTGGCCGGCCGGCCCTTCACCATCTCGCGCGAGTTTCTCGACGACGTCCACGAGCACGGCCTGATGGCGCGCGTCACCACGCTGCGCAAGGCGCTGCTGGTGATGCAATCCCCGACCGACGACACGGTCGGAATCGACAACGCGACCCGCATTTTCCTGTCGGCCAAGCATCCCAAGAGTTTCGTCTCGCTTGCCGATGCGGATCATCTCCTGAGCAATCGGCGCGACGCCGCCTACGTCGCCGATGTCATCGCCGCCTGGGCGGAGCGCTATGTCGACTTCGCGACATTCGCGCACACCCCGCCGCCAGAGGACACGCCGCGCCAGGTCGTGGTGCGCGAAACCCGCAACAGCAAGTTCCAGCAGACGGTGGCGATCGGCCCGCACCATCTGATCGCCGACGAGCCGGTCGCGGCCGGCGGCGAGGATACCGGCCCCGGGCCGTATGACTATCTGCTCGCCGGCCTTGGCGCCTGCACGTCGATGACCATGCGGCTCTATGCCGACCGCAAGTCGTTGCCGCTCGACCGCGTCACGGTGACGCTGAGGCACAGCAAGATCTACGCGAAGGATTGCGAGGAGTGCGACACCCGCGAGGGCATGCTCGACCAGATCGACCGCGTCATCCATATGGATGGCACGCTCGATCCGGACCAGCGCAAGCGGCTGATGGAGATTGCCGACAAGTGCCCGGTGCATCGGACGCTCGAATCCGAGATCCGCATCCTGACACGCCCGGCCGACTGACGCCTTTCGGGTTTATCCCACCGGCCGGTTGTCGTATTATTGCTCCGACAAGCTTTGGAGAAACTGCCCATGCCGGCCGTGGCGCGCACCGATCCCAAGACGATCTTCACGCCCGACGAATGGCGGCATCTGACGTCGCGCAGTTCGCTGCGTGGCCTGTGGCTCGTGCTGCACGCCTGGGGCACGATCGCGGCGAGCATCGCGCTGGTTACGCTGTGGCCCAATCCGCTGACATGGCTGATCGCGGTGATGATCGTCGGCACGCGCCAGCTTGGGCTTGCGATCCTGATGCATGAAGCGGCCCATGGCGGACTGCACGCCAACAAGGCGATCAATGAATGGATCGGGCAATGGCTGTGCGCGGTGCCGGTCGGTGCCGATCTCGCGAGCTACCGCGCCTATCATCTGCAGCATCACAAATTCACGCAGCAGCCGGAGGACCCCGACCTGTCGCTCTCGGCGCCGTTCCCGATCAGCAAGGACAGCTATCGCCGCAAGGCGATCCGCGATCTCACGGGACAGACGTTCATCAAGCAGCGGCTGCCGCTGCTGCTGGCGCTGTTCAAGCGGGCCGACAAGAATGCCGATGTGACGCATGACAGCTTCGTCTCGACCGGACGCGAGAAGACGGTGCGTTTCCTCACCGTCAATATCTGGCTGTTCGTGCTGTTCTGGCTGGCGGGCGCCGGCATCTGGTATTTCGGCGTCTGGCTGGTCGCGATGGCGACCTGGCTGTCATTCGTGACGCGCATCCGCAACATCGCCGAGCATGCCTGCACCTCGACCGGCGAGGACCCGTTCAGCCACGCCCGCACCACGCTCGCCAACCCGATCGAGCGGCTTTTGATCGCGCCCTATTGGGTGAACTATCACGCCGAGCATCATCTCTTTATGTATCTGCCCTGTTACCGGCTTCCCGACGCGCACCGGCTGCTGCTGGAGAAGGGCCTGATCAAGCGGATGGAAGTGCGACCCGGCTACCTCGACGTGATGAAGCTTGCCACTTCACGTTGAGCATGATCCGGAAAAGTGGGTACCGGTTTTCCGAAGAGATCATGCTCAAATTGAAAAAACTGAAGCGCGACAGCAATTGCTGTGGCGCTTCAGCGCGCAGCAGCTTCAGCGACGACAGGCTGAACCCGGAGCGCGCCGCGCAGGCCGGCGGCGGTGCCGAGCATGATGCCAGCGACGGCGACGAATGACGCGAGCGCCAGCGTCGACAGGCCGGTCAGCCCCTGCCCGACCGAGCAGCCGAACGCCATCGCGCCGCCCGCGCCCATCAGCGCAGCACCACCGGCCGACCGCAGCATGTGACGCGGCGAGCTGTAGCCTTCGAAGTGAAAACGCCCGGTCAGAAGCGAGGTCACGAGGCTGCCGGCGAACACGCCGGCGACGGTGGCGATGCCGAAATTCAGCGTCAGCCCGGTCGACAGCATCGCATATTGCAGCGTGTCGGCGATCGGCGCGATGAAGGTCAACGACGTCACCGGCACGGGATTGAAATCGTCGTTGCCGAGATAGCCGGTCACGAACCAGCCTGCCGCAACCAGAAGCCCGACCGCCAATCCCGCGGCGATCTGGCCCGGCGAGCGACGAAACGGCTCATGCCTGAATGCGAAGACGATAAGCGCCGCACCGAGCGCCAGCGCCGGCACGAGGCGCGCGGCCACGCCATGGAGGCCCGCGCTCGACAACAGCGCGGGCAGCGAAACGATGGTCGCTGTCGTTTGTGAGGCCTGCAGCAGCACGACGCGCGCTGGCGCGATCAGGCCTTTCAGCGTCATCTGGGCGACGATGCCGAGCACGATCACGACGACAAAAGAGCGCAGATTGCCGCGGCCGAGCAGCACCAGCGCGCGCGAGCCGCAACCATTCGACAGCACCATGCCGTAGCCGAACAGGAGCCCACCGAAGAACATCAGCGGCGCCGAAAAGGTCGATTGCAGATAGATCGACTTGCCGAGATCGACCAGATCGTTCGCCGCCAGGACCTGCGAGGCAACGATGCCCGTCCCCATCGCAAGCGCATAGGTGCGGACCAGGCGGCCATCGCCCTCCGCCCACCAGCCGCGCAGGCTCGACATCATGCAGAAGCCGCTCAACAGGCCGATCGCGCCGTAAACGAGTCCGATGGCGAGACCGGCGAGGATGACGATGGTGGATGGGTCCATGAGTGTTTCCAAGAATGCCGTCATTGCGAGCACGGGCAGCCGAAGCAATCCCGATGACAGGCTGCGATAGCAATCAGCGACCGATCGATTTCTGGATTGCTTCGCTGTCGCTCGCAATGACGATCCAAATTATCACGGCCGCAAGATCACGCGGTCGCGCGACGAGCCTGCGACCGCGACGAAGGCGCGCTTGGCGTCTTCGAGCGGATAGATCGCCGCTGGATTGATCGGATAGGGTTTCAAATGTCCGCTCGCGAAACCGGGGCCGAGTTCGCGCAGCACCGCGCCCGTCGCGATCGACGAGAGCGCCAGCGTATCGATACCGACATAGGTGTGTTGGCCACGATAGAACTCCAGAATGTTGAACTGCACGATGCGGTCGACAGCGGCGATCAGGATCTGGCGTCCTCTCAACGCAAGCGATTTATGCGCGGCCTGAAAATAGGGATCGCCGACCGTGTTGAACACGATGTCGGCGCCGTGACCGCCGGTAAGCTCACGTACGACGCGCGGCGACATCCGTCGACGACGCGTCGATCACCTCGATCTTTGCATTGGTGTGCCCTTCATAGGGTTCGGCCTTGCGCACGACACCGATGACACGGGCGCCATGCCAGGTGGCGATCTGCACCGCGGCCTGTCCGACCTTGCCGTTGACGCCCATCACCAGCACGATCTCGTCGCGTTTCGGAATCCCGGCCCGGCGAAAACCTTCCATCGCGGTGACGAAGGGAACGCCGATGCCGGCAGCCTCCTCCCATGAAATGCTGTTTGGCTTGTCGACCACCGCATCGGCCTCGACCGCGAGATGCGTCGCATGCGTGCCGTCGCGGCGAATGCCGAGATCGCCCGAGGAGCCGAATACCTCGCGCCCGATCATCTCCGCCGGCCCATCGATCACCACGCCCGCATAGTCACGGCCCGACGTGCGCGGAAACACGGCATACGGCATCAGCCCGGTCGCGGCCTTCACGTCGGACGGATTGACCGCGGCCGCCCTGATCTCGATCAGCACCTCATTGTCCGCGCGCGACAGCGTGCGACGCTCGATCACAGGCGCCAGCGACGCGACATCGCCGGCCTTGGCATTCAGCCGCACGCAACGCGCCTCGGCGACGGACGAAGAATGGGCGGGACTCGAGGCCGGCATCACGGGCGTCTTTCCAGGCGTTGATTTCGATTTGAAGTCCGGGGTCGTTGACACCATCGGCGCTTCCCCTCATGACTAGCGAAACGAACGCACAGTTCAAGAGGCTTGTTCCGACAAGCCCGACCAAATGGGAGAACGCCGACCTCATGGGAGACCTGGAGCCGGCTCGACGCATGGGGAGACCCGTGTTGACCATGCAAGGCCACGCTATCGCCCGACGACGTCGCCCGCGCCTGCGCGGAGGCGATGTGGAACGAGGACGATGCGAGCAAAGGCCTCGGCATGGAGATCGTCGAGATCAAGCCGGGCCAGGCGACGCTGACGATGATTGTGCAGCCGCACATGGTCAACGGCCAGCGCATCGCCCATGGCGGCTTCATCTTCACGCTCGCCGATTCCGCCTTCGCCTTTGCCTGCAACAGCCACAATGAGCGCGTGGTCGCGGCGCAAGGCAGCATCACCTTCATCCGGCCGGGCAAGCTCGGCGACCGGCTGGTCGCGACGGCCCGCGAAATCTCGCGCAGCGGCCGTTCCGGAATTTACGATGTGCGCGTCACCGCGAATGACATCGTCATTGCCGAGTTTCGCGGCCATTCCCGCACGATCGGCGGCGCATGGCTGCCCGAGAGAGACGGCTCGACGACTTGAACGACACCACGAGGGGAGACGCCGATGGCTTCGAACGCTCAGCCCAAAGGACGCAGCTACAGCCCCGAATTGGACGAGATCGAGCGCGCCTCGCGCGACGAGATCATGGCGTTGCAGACCAGGCGCCTCGCCTGGTCGCTGGCCCACGCCTACGACAACGTTGCGCACTACAAGAAGGCCTTCGATGCGGTTGGCGTGCACCCTTCCGATTTCAAGACGCTGTCCGACCTCGCCAAATTTCCTTTCACCAAGAAGACTGATCTCCGCGACAATTATCCCTTCAACATGTTCGCGGTGCCGCGCGAAAAGCTGGTGCGCGTGCATGCCTCGTCCGGCACGACCGGCAAGCCGATCGTGGTCGGCTACACCAGGGCCGACATCGCGACATGGTCGAGCGTGATGGCGCGATCGATCCGCGCCGCCGGCGGCCGCACCGGCATGATCATCCACAACGCCTATGGCTACGGCCTGTTCACCGGCGGGCTCGGCGTGCACTACGGCGCCGAGGAGCTCGGCTGCACGGTGGTGCCGATCTCCGGCGGCATGACCGAGCGGCAGGTGCAGCTCATCAACGATTTCAGGCCCGACATCATCACGGTGACGCCGAGCTACATGCTGGCGATCCTCGACGAGTTCAAGCGCCAGCGCATCGATCCGCGCAAATCCTCGCTGAAGTTCGGCATCTTCGGCGCCGAGCCCTGGACCAATGCGATGCGCGCCGAGATCGAGCAGGCCTTCGACATGGACGCGACCGACATCTATGGCCTGTCGGAAGTGATCGGCCCCGGCGTCGCGCAGGAATGCATCGAGACCAAGGACGGGCTGCACATCTGGGAGGACCATTTTTATCCCGAAGTGATCGATCCCGACACCGGCGAGGTGCTGCCGGACGGCGAGATGGGCGAACTGGTCTTCACCTCGCTGACCAAGGAAGCGTTTCCGGTGATCCGCTATCGCACCCGCGACCTGACGCGGCTGTTACCGGGCACCGCGCGGCCGGGCATGCGGCGGATGGAAAAGGTCACCGGCCGCTCCGACGACATGATCATCCTGCGCGGCGTCAATCTGTTCCCGACCCAGATCGAGGAAATCCTGCTCGCCACCGACTGGTGCGGCGGCCACTTCATCCTCGAACTCACGCGTGAGGGCCGCATGGATCACCTGACCATCCACGCCGAGGCGCGGCCGGAAAGCTGGGACGGCAAGGGCCTCACCGACCACGCCGACCGCATCAGCACGCACATCAAGAACTCGATCGGGCTGACCGTCCCGGTGAAAGTCGTCGCGCCGGATACGCTGGAGCGCTCGCTCGGCAAGGCCAAGCGCGTCCATGACAAGAGGCCGAGGGATTAGTCTATCCCCTCATGGTGAGGAGGCGCGCCAGCGCCGTCTCGAACCATGAGGCCACCAGCCGGGCCTCATCCTTCGAGACGCGCTACGCGCTCCTCAGGACGAGGGATTGGTTTAGGAACGAAGTCGAAGATGTCCGAAGGTGCTTTCTTTATATCCTGCGCTGCGCCGACGGAAGTTTGTATATCGGAACGACGCGAACATCTTTGGATATCAGGGTGGCCCAGCATAATGCGGGGCTGTTTGGCGGTTATACTGCGACGCGCAGGCCGGTCACGCTCGTGTACTCGGAGTGGTTTGAGCGCATCACCGACGCGATTGAAAACGAGCGCAAACTCAAGAAGTGGAGTCGTGCGAAAAAGGACGCTTTCATTCGCGGCGACTTCAACGCGCTGCGAAAGCTGTCGGCGCGAAGATGTCGCATCCGGGCAACCGCTTGCAGACTAGTCGAAGCAGCGGCATCGAGCCCTCCGCGACATACGCTCTTCAACCCTCATGGTGAGGAGGCGCGCCAGCGCCGTCTCGAACCATGAGGCCAGCCGGGCCTCATCCTTCGAGACGCGCCACGCGCTCCTCAGGACGAGGTGAGGGTTCACGCGCTACGAGCGCGTGCGACTACACGTGATCGTATCCACGACCACTTCTCCGTCGTCGGCTTCGCCTGACAGGTCAGCACGAATCCCGCTTCCAGCTCCCACGGCTCCAGCGAATAGTTCAGCTCCATCTCCGCGTGGCCTTCGACCAGCTTGGCGCGGCAGGTCGAGCACATGCCGCCCTTGCAGGCGAAGGGCAGATCGACGCCGGCGCGCAGCGCCGCGTCGAGAATGGCCTCGCCGTCGGCGACCGGGACCTCGCGCCGCTTGCCGTCGATGATCAGCGCGGCGAAGGCTTTTGGCGGCGCCGTCGGCGGCACGACCGCCTTCGGCCGCGGCTTGCCGCCGAACTCCGAGACGAAACGCTCGACATGAATGCGGTCGGCGGCGATGCCGATGTCGCGGCAGGTTGCCTCGATCTCCTCGCTCATGCCGATCGGGCCGCAGATGAAGACATGATCGACGCTGTCGGCCGGCACCAGCGAGCGCAGCAGCACCCTCACCTTGTCGCCGTCGAGCCGGCCATGCAGGATCGGGATGTCCTGCTCCTCGCCCGAGATGACATGGAAGACCGACAGCCGGTCGATGAAGCGGTCCTTCAATTCCTCCAGCGCCTCGCGGAACAGCATGCCCTCGGTGGAGCGGTTGCCATAGAACAGGAAGAACCGGCTGTTCGGCTCGCGCGCCAGCACGCCCTTGACGATCGACAGGATCGGCGTGATGCCGGAGCCTGCGGCAAAGCCGACATGGGTGCGCGCGTCACCGGGCGCGGCTGCGATGCCGAAGCGGCCGGTCGGCGTCATCACGTCGAGCTGGTCGCCCGGCTTCAGCTCATCGGCGGCCCAGTTCGAGAACGCGCCACCGTCCACCTTCTTCACCGCGATGCGCAGCTCGCCGTCATCGGGGCCTGAGCAGATCGAGTAGGAGCGGCGTACTTCTTCGCCGTCCAGCATCGTGCGCAGGGTGAGATATTGGCCGGGCGCGAAGTGGTAGTCGTCGGCGAGTTGTTGCGGGATCGCAAATGTCAGCGACACCGCGTCGGCTGTTTCACGACGGAGGTCATTGACCGCGAGGCGGTGAAAGCGTGGGGCATGGGACATCAGCACTCTCCCGCCGTCATTGCGAGGAGCCACGCGACGAAGCAATCCAGACGCTCTCCGCGGACGAGTCTGGATTGCTTCGCTGGCTGTTGCGCAATGACGGCTCCTTGTGCCAAGCAGCATCATCGCACATCAATGACACTTGAAATAATCGAACGGCTCGCGGCAGCTCTTGCAGCGCCATAGCGCCTTGCAGGAGGTCGAGCCGAATTCCGACAGCAGCTCGGTCTCGCCGGAGCCGCATTGCGGGCATGAACCTGCTGGATTCCGAACAGCGCGCGGCGCGAGCTTGCCGGCAGCGGCGGCGCGATGCCGTACGCCTTCAGCTTGCGGCGGCCGTCTTCGCTCATCCAGTCGGTGGTCCAGGCCGGCGACAGCACGGTGCGGACGCTCGCATCGGCAAAGCCAGCGCGCTCCAGCGCGACCGCGATGTCGAAGGCGATCGTGCTCATGGCCGGACAGCCGGAATAGGTCGGCGTGATCGCGACCTCGACGGAGCCATCGTCGCGCAGCGTCACCTCGCGCAGCACGCCGAGATCGGCGATCGTGAGCACGGGTATCTCCGGATCGACGACGCCGGCCGCGGCGTCCCAGGCGCGCTGGCGCAGATCGGCTTCGCGTTCGGCCAGCATCACCATGTCGGCACCGGGAAAACTGCGCTGCATCGACTGCAACTCGCTGAGGAGATGGCCGAGATGCTCGCTGTGATGGCCGATACGGCCGCCCTGCTGCATCCAGTCGTTCTGCGGCACGACCAGCGTCGCCTCGCCGATCACGTCCGTGACCGTCTTCAGCCATCGCGCGCGCAGCGACGCCGGATCGACGGCGATGCCGGCCTCGATCAGTCCGCGCTCGCTGTCATCGACGGCAAACATCTCGCCGGTAAAGGCCCAGAGATCGTCGATCGCGGTCTGCGCGCGGCGATGGCTCTCCGCGGTGCCGTCGCCAAGCCGGACGACCCATTCCGAGCAATGCCGCAGATGATAGGCGCTCTCCTTCTCCGACTTCGCGGCGATCGCCGACAGCGTCGTATCCGTGGACGCCATCATCGCGCGCCAATGGAGGTCGGCGAATGCGGAGTAAAAGAACTGCCGCACGATGGTGCGGGCGAAATCGCCGTTCGGCTGCTCCGCGAGCAGGAGATTGCGATACTGCCTGACGTCGCGCAGATAGGCGAACTGTGTCCTCGTCGTTGCCCTTGCCTTCGACCTTGGCCGCGTAGCCATAGAGCTCGCGCGCCTGGCCGAGCAGGTCGAGCGCGATATTGGCAAGCGCCATGTCCTCTTCCAGCATCGGCGCATGACCGCACCATTCCGACAGCCGATGCCCGAGGATCAGCGCATCGTCGGCACGGCGCAGCGTGTAGAGCACGAGCGGGGTTTCGGAGACCTGGATCGATGGAGCAGCCATGTTTCGTACCTGCTGCATGCTCCTCGTCATTGCGAGGAGCGCAAAGCGCGTCTCAAAGGATGCCGAGACGATCCACGCGGGCATCATGGTTCTGAGACGGTGCTTCGCTGCGCTCTCACCATGAGGACACAGAGTCACATATGCCCGACTTCATCCGGCACGTCGTAAAACGTCGGATGGCGATAGATCTTGGATTCGGCCGGCTCGAACATCATGCCCTTCTCGGACGGGTCGGAGGCCGTGATCGCGCTCGACGGCACGACCCAGATCGACAGGCCCTCGCCGCGCCGGGTGTAGATGTCGCGCGCGGCCTGCAGCGCCATCGTGGCGTCGCTCGCATGCAGCGAGCCGCAATGCTTGTGCGCAAGCCCGTTGCGGCTGCGAATGAAGACTTCCCACAGCGGCGTATTCGGCGTCGCCATCATCGCCTCCTCATCACGCGGCCTGCGCCGCTGCTCGTGCCTTGCGCTTATCGGCGTAGGCCGCAGCCGCCTCGCGCACCCAGGCGCCGTCCTCATGCGCCTTGCGCCGCGCCGCCAGCCGTTCGCGGTTACAGGGGCCGTTGCCGGCGAGCACCTGCTTGAACTCCGTCCAGTCGATTTCGCTGTAGCGCCAGTGTCCGTCCGCATCCTGCGTCATGCCGGGATCGGGAACGGTCAGCCCGAGATATTGCGCCTGCGGCACGGTGGCATCGACGAATTTCTGGCGCAGTTCGTCGTTGGAGAAGCGCTTGATCTTCCACTTCGTCGAGGTGTCACTGTGCTGGCTGGCACTGTCGGGCGGCCCGAACATCATCAGCACCGGCCACCACCAGCGGTTCAGCGCGTCCTGCGCCATCGCCTTTTGCTCTGCCGTGCCGCGCGACAGCGTCACCATGATCTCGTAGCCCTGCCGCTGATGGAATGACTCCTCCTTGCAGACACGGATCATCGCGCGCGCATAGGGACCATAGGAGCAGCGGCACAGCGGGATCTGGTTCATGATGGCGGCGCCATCGACCAGCCAGCCGATCGTGCCGATGTCGGCCCAGGTCAGGGTCGGATAGTTGAAGATCGAGGAATATTTGGCCTTGCCGGCCAGCATCGCGTCGACCAGCTCCTCGCGCGAGGTGCCCAGCGTCTCAGCCGCGGCGTAGAGATAGAGCCCGTGGCCGCATTCGTCCTGGACCTTGGCGAGCAGCGCCACCTTGCGGCGCAGCGATGGCGCGCGGGTGATCCAGTTGCCCTCCGGCAGCATGCCGACGATCTCGGAATGGGCGTGCTGGGAGATCTGCCGGGTCAGCGTCTTGCGATAGGCCTCGGGCATCCAGTCGTTCGGCTCGATGCGTTCCTCGGCATCGATCCGCGCCTGGAAGGCTGCCGCCTGGGCGGCGTCCTCGATCCGGCGATCCTCCGCGTCAGAGCTATTGAGCGCCTGCGTGTACATGGCCGCTCCTCCGTATCCCTGATCTTATCCACCGTTCGGATGACAGTATCTATAACAGAATTCGAAACTAGAAAACACTTTTTGTAACATATTTCTCAACTGCCCGCGAAGCGGCGCGCGAGATCCCTGCCTGCCTTCGGCAGAGGCCCGTCCTCGCCGGTTCCATGGCGGTCAAGCCATTGCTCGGACTTGGGAAGCAGCGCGCGGTAGATGTCGCCGCAGAGCGCGCGGGCCGCCCGGCCCGGCCAGTCCTTCGGCAGCAGCGCATCCGGCAGCAGCGGATCGCGCAGCACGACGCGCCGGTAATGATGGATCAGCAGGATGCGGGCGGTGAAGGCATCGGCCTCGGTGAGCGCGTTGGGACGCTCGCTCCAGGCGCGCAACGGCGCAAACGTTCTCATGAACTTCTGATAGGCGCCGGCAGTGCGGTCGAGCGGCCAGCTTTCCCGCAGCAGCCGCCGGCCGCTGTCGTCCTCGGCCGAGACCTCCAGCCGGATCGCGCGCGCGGCCTCCTCCGGGACCGGCACGCCCGACGGCGCGACCCAGACGCCCGGCAGCGGGCTGCCGAAGCCGGCATTCTTCAAGCGCCTCGCGCGCGACGTCGCGATCCCCGCCATTGCCGATCAACAGCAGCTCGAAACGGCCGGTCCAGCCGGAGGGCGGCGGATCGTAGATATGTCTGGTCGCGGTCTCAAAGGTTTGCCGCCCCGTCTTCACCAGCCGGTAGAAGCTGTTGCGGCCGACCTTGCTGCGCTCGAACCAGCCGTCGGCGGTGAGCCGCGACATCGCCGTGCGCACGACGCTGGCGTCGATGTCGAGCATCTCGAAGAACGCGAGCAGCGTGCCGAGCCAGACCGCGCCGCCGCGCGGCACGATCGCGTCACCGAACACCGTGATGATGATCGAGCCGGTGCGCGACGGTTCGCGCTTGAGCTCCCTGATGATGCGGTCGAGCGGATGCGGCATCAGGCACGCATAGCGCTTTTTGGGCAGAAGCGACAACGGCGGTCACTCTCCCCCTTCTCCCCGCATGCGGGGCCGAGACGAGCAAGCTCGCTCTGAGAAGGTCGGGATAAGCGGGGTCTCCGCAAAGACGGTGAGAACGAGACTCGCGGAGAGCCGCCCTCACCCGGCGCTACTCGCCGACCTCTCGCCGCAAGCGGGGCGAGGTAGGGCGCGGCAAGCGTCTTACCGATGCGGATCAGGATAGACCAGGCTGCGCCAGCCGCTGCGGTCGAACGGCTTCCATGCGCCTTCCGGCTGCGCTAGGCGCTCGGCGACGGCGTAGACGACGGCGGGGTGATGGCCCATGCCGCAATGACTGCTCTCCACCTCGATGCTCTCGGACTGCGCCGAGGTCTTCTCCATGCAGCCTTGCCAGGCGCAAATGCCGTCGGTGCGACTGAAGATCGCGGTGGTCGGCACCGGCGGCGGTTCGGCCAGCGCGCCGCCGAAGCGTGGATCCTCTTCATCGGCGCGGCGGCCGCTGGCGAATTCATAGACGCGCCAGGCATTGGTCGCCTTCGGATGGCTCGCAAAGGGACTGCCGAGCGTGATCACGCTGCGCACGCGATCCGGCATCATCTTGGCGAGCTGGCGCGCATAGACGCCGCCGAGGCTCCAGCCGACCAGGCTGATCTTGCGGCCGTGATCGTCGCTCAGCTCCTGCATCAGATCGACCATCGCGTGCTGCACGCCGTCGCGCAGGCCATAATTGCGCCCAAGCCGCCAGCCGCTGACGGCATAGCCGCGATGCTTGAGGAAGCTGCGCAAGGGCCGCGTCGACAGGTCGGACGCGACGAGGCCCGGCAGCACCAGCACCGGATGGCCGTCGCCGCGCGGCGCGAGGCTGAGCAGCGGCATAGCGCCGAGGAATGCGCCGAACTCATGCAGCGCCCGCCCCTCCATCAGCATCAGGAGCTTGGACGGTGGGGGCAATCTTTCGGCGGTGGCGGACATCCCAATTTCCTCCCGGCGGTGGCTCAATCGATGACGCCGGTTCGGCGCAATCGTTCCGCGACGCAACACGCTCCTGAATCAGCTAAGTCGCCTCTTCCGGGCATTCAAGCGGGATAGCCCGGCCAAGACAAGACGTCCGACTACGGAAAGCCCGTGCCGTGCCGGAAAGGTCACAACAGCCGCAGCAGAAATTCGCAGGTATAGAGCCCAAGCCCCGCAAGCCCGCCGATCAGCGAGCCGTTGAAGCGGATGTATTGCAGGTCCTTGCCGATGTTGATTTCGATCAGCGAAATCAGCTGCGCCATGTCCCAGGCCTTGACCTGATCGGAGATGAAGGTCGAGACGCCGCTCTTCTGATCGGCGATGAAGCTGCGCAAGACCGTGACGAGACCCTGATTGATCTCGCCGCGCAGCTCCGCGTCGCCCGCCAGCGCCTCGCCGGCCGCGACGAACATGCCCGTGAGATGATGCCGCAGCACCTGGGTTTCACCGGACGCGCTGCGCTCGATGAAGGTGCGCGCATTCGACCAGACGGTACGGCCAAGCTCGCTCAGTTCGGGACGCGCCAACAGATCGCGCTTCAGCCCATCGATGCGGTCGGCATAGCTTTTGTCGGTGCCGAGCCGGTCGACGAATGACAGCACCATGCGGTCGAACTCGCCGCGGAACGGATGCTTGGGATCGTCGCGGACCTCCTGGAAGAAGGTGCCGGCGGAGGCGACGATCTTGTTCACCAGGAATTTGTCGGCGCGATAGAGCCTCAAGCAGCGTCGGCAATTCCGCGCGGATCTTCTCGCGGATCATCGCCATGGTCTCCTTCTGCGTCAGCGTGTCATGGACGATGCGCAGGAGATCATCGAGCAGAACCTGATGGCGACCTTCCGTCACGAAGGCGCGCAGCGTGCCGGCCGCGAGCGGCGCGAGATCGATCGATTGCAGTTGCGTCGTCATGCGGCGGGTGATGAAGGTCATCAGGCCGGAGGTCTCGGTCGCGGAGAATGCCTCCGGCAACAGGCGAAGCGCGAAGCGCGCGAGATCGTCGCTGCGCTTGCGGTCGCGCAGCCAGTCGGCGATGAACGAGCCGAAATCGACCTGCCGCAGCTTGGCCTCGACCGGGCCGGCCTCGAGGAAATGCACCTCGATGAATTGGCCGAGCTTGTCGGCGATGCGCTGCTGATTGCCCTGGATGATCGCGGTATGCGGGATCGGCAGGCCCAAAGGCCGCTTGAACAGCGCCACCACCGCGTACCAGTCAGCGAGCCCGCCGATGGTTGCAGCCTCCGCGAACGCCGCCACGAAGCCGAAGGCGGGATGCACATGCGAGAGCATCCTTGCGACAATGAACAGTGCCAGCGCCCCGACCAGCACCAATGTCGCCTGCGCCTTGACACGCTTCAGCTCGGCTGCGCGCTGCGCATCGCCGGGTGCGTCGAAGGAGAAGGTGGTAGAGGTGGTCATGAGCGCTCTCGGATAAACGAAGTCCCGGAGGAGCGGCGGCGCCGCGTCTCGAAGGATGAAGGCCCCATCGTGGCCTCATGGTTCGAGACGGCGCAAGAGCGCCTCCTCACCATGAGGGGCAACACCAACGTCGGATCACGCGGGCCAAAAAAGAAGGCCCGCGAAAGCGGGCCTTGAAACGATCGACAAAACAAAAATCGATCAGGCGGTCTTGTTGTAGGCCTTGGCGAAGTTCTCCTGGGCGGTCTTCGCACCTTCGGCGGCGAGCTTGCCGAGATATTCGGTGGTCGACTTGGCCCGCGAGACGAACACTTCACCGCGCGCACGGGCGAGATCGGACTGGATCTGCACCGCTTCGTTGAGCGACTTGGCCGAGGCCAGCTTGTCGATGCCGGCGAAGAACGCCTCTGCGTCCTGGAAGAACGCCTGCTGGATGTTGCGGCTGATCTTGGCTGCTTCGCTGACGGAATCGGCAACGGCGGTCTCGATCGCTGCGGTCACTTTCTCGGAGCCGGCGTAAACGTCGGCCGCGCGCTCCTTGGCCGTGTTGGCGGTGCGCTTGACGAAGTCGCGGGCGGCCTCGGGAACTTCCAGGTTCTGGAAATTCTTGAGCGCGTCGGTCATCGGCGCGAAGGCGTCCTTGACGGTGTCAAACACGTTGCTGTTTTCGGTGGTCATTGGGGGTCTCTCCATCCTCAGTTTTTGAGCTATGGGCTCACCCCGTCCGGATTGGCCCGGGGCGTGAGCGTTATGCCATGGTTAATGGTGCATCGCAACATAAATGTTGCATCGCGGTATCACGGAATCGTGAAAAGCTTGAATATTTGGCACCGCTGCCGCGACGGTAGGCGGTTAGGGCTGAACAGCCCCCGGCACGCCATAGGCCTCAAGCTGCGCCCGGACCTGCGCGACGTTGTGCCCGAGCACCACGATATCGTGGGTTTTGCCGTCGGCGTCGCGGACATGGTCACGGAGCAGCGCTTCCGCCTTGAAGCCGAGGCTCTCGAACACGGCGATCGCCGCGCGCTGATCGACCGTCATCTGCGCTGACAGTTTTTCGAGCCCAGCGCCCAAAGCGAGGGCAAACGTCTCCTGCGACAGCGCGCGGCCGACGCCCTGCCCGCGCACGTCGAGCGAGATCACCATTCGGATCTCGCCGACATGCGGCGACCAGGAATGCGGGTCGCGCACCAGCGTGCCGCACCCGACCACCTTGCCGTCCTTGATCGCGAGCAGGCTGGTGATGGCGCCCTGTTCGATCTCATTGATCCAGGCCGACAGCACCTTCGGCTCGCTGATGTTGCGCGGCAGGAACAGAAGATCATGGGTCGGCAGTTTTCGCGCGAAGTCGAGCACAGCGGCTTCGTCGGCGCGCGCCATCAGGCGGAATTCGATGTCGCCGGCATCGGTCTTCACATGGCGCGGATAGGAACGTGTCTCGGTCATGTCGATCGTCCACACAGCCAGGAATCGAGTTTCGGCCATAGCCGCTTGATCGCGTTGGCGCCGGCGACGAGACTGACGTGACCGCCCTTCAGCATCACCTCCTCCTTGTCGTTCGAGCCGACCTTGGCGATCAGGTGCTTGGCCGCATCATATGGCACGATGTGATCGTGCTCGGCGACCGCGTGCAGGATCGGCACCTTGATCTTTGAAAGATCGGCCGCGCGACCGCCGACGGTCATCGTGTCGTTGTAGAGCTTGTTGTCCCACATCAGGTCCTTGGTGATGGCGCGGAAATATTCGCCGGCCAGCGGCAGCGTGTCGGTCGCCCAGCGATCGAACATGCGATAGGACTTCACGTATTCGTCGTTCCAGATGTTGTCCCAGAGTTGCACCTGGCTCGCCACGCGCGAGCCCGGCCGCAGCATCTCGAACGAGGACAGGATCATCTCCGGCGGCACGTTGCCGATGCTGTCGACGAGCTGATCGACGTCGAAATAGCGGCGGTCGGCGAAACTCGAAAACAGCTTCAGCTCGCGGAAATCGATCGGCGTGGTGAAGCAGATCAGGTTCTTCATCGGCCCGTCAGGGAAGATCGATCCATAGAGCAGCGACAGCACGCCGCCGAAGCAGTAGCCGATGACCGAGACATCCTGCTCGCCGGAATCCTGCTGCACGCGGCGGATGCAATCCGGGATGAAGTCGAGGACATAGTCCTCCATACCCAGGCTCTTCTCTTCCGGCTTCGGCGGAGACCAGTCCAGCATGTAGACGTCGTAGCCGCGCTTCAGGAGAAACTCGATGAAGCTCTGGCCCGGCAGCATGTCGAGGATGTAGCCGCGATTGGTGGTCGCCATCACGATCAGGATCGGCACGCGGTAGATCTCGTCCGCCAGCGGCCGGTAATGACTAAGGCGCATCGTGCCGCGGACGTGCAGAACATCTTTTGGGGTCGATCCGAGCGACGGCCCGGAGGTGGAAAAATATTCGACGCCCTTGATGCTGCGCTGGATCGCGCGCTGCACCTCGGACTGGATCCGGTCCTGAAGCGAGGCCAGGTCATCGAAGCTCTCGAGCGCGCTCATTTCTTCTCTCCGGCCGGCTGTTTCGGCTCGACGCGCGGCGGCTTCGGCTCAGCGGCCGGCGGCGGCGGACGCTTGGTGCGCGGCGGCTTCGATGCGACGGCAGCGCTGTCCCGCGTCATGCCGTTCACGGCGTTCATCTGTTGCAGCAGCGTCTTGATATCGTTCAGATGGCCTTCGATCGATTGCAGCCGCTCCGCCATGTCGACCATCTGCGCGCGGCTCGGCATGTTCATCGCGAGAAGATATCTCTCCATGAGGTTGCCGAGTTGCTTCTGCGCGCCCACGGTCGCGCCGCCTGCCTGGTTCATGGTCTTGGAAAATTGCGGTGACGACATCGCCTGATTGGCGAAGGCGTTGAACCCCTTCTCCATCTCGCCCATCATCTTCCGCCACAGCGCGAAAGGATCTTTGCTGTCGTCGGCCATACGCGTCCTCCACAAGACGAGGGCTTTGCGCCGCTTCTTCTGCCGCCATACCACACCCTGACGACACGCCGGTCAACATCGCGCTCACGGATCTTCGTCAGCCCCGCGTTGGCGGAAGCCTTCTGCGTCGCGGGAAACCATGCAATACAGAATACCGTCTGCCGGATCTGTGGAGGGACCCAACACGTGAGTTCGATCGCCTATCAGCCGCCGAAGCTCGCCCGCGCCAACGGGATCGACATCTGCTACGACATTTTCGGTGACGCCAATGCCGAGCCGATGCTCCTGATCATGGGGCTTGGCGCGCAGATGGTCATCTGGGACGACGCGTTCTGCCAGCAGCTCGCCGCGCGCGGGTTCCGCGTGATCCGGTTCGACAATCGCGACATCGGGCAGTCCTCGAAACTGTCCGGCGGCAAGCGCCTGAGCCCGATGGAGTTGCTCAAGCTGCGGTTCCTCCGAATTCCGGTCGCCGCCCCCTACAAGCTGCGCGACATGGCGAACGATACGATCGGGCTGATGGACGCGCTCGGCATCAGATCCGCGCATCTGGTCGGCGCGTCGATGGGCGGCATGATCGCCCAGGAAATCGCGATCACGCTATCCGGAGCGGCTGCGCTCGCTGACCTCGATCATGTCGACCACCGGTAACCCGCGCATACCGCCGCCGACCAGGGCAGCCGCCGCGATCCTGATGCTGCCGCCTCCGACCACGAAGGAGGACTATATCGCGCGCTTCCAGCAGACCTGGAAAATGCTCCGCGTGGGCAGCTTTCCCGAAGACGAGGCGCTCGATCGTTCCCGCGCCGAGCGCTGCTTCGAGCGCGGCCTCAATCCGGCCGGCGTCGGCCGGCAGCTCCGCGCCATCCTCGCCTCCGGCAGCCGCAAGGAGCGCTTGCGGTCGGTGACGACGCCGACGCTCGTCATTCACGGCACCATCGATCCGCTCGTGCATCCCGCCGGCGGCAAGGACACCGCAGCCTCGATCCCGGGTGCCAAGCTGTTGATGATCGAAGGCATGGGCCACGCAACACCGATCGCGATGTGGCCGCAGATCATCGACGCGATTGCGACGCATGCGAAGGGAGCAAGCGCGAAAGCGGCGTGACACGACGTCATTCCGGGGCGCGTCGACAGACGCGAACCCGAATCTCGATGTGGGGATGCACGCAAGCCAATCTCGGGATTCCGGGTTCGCGCGCCATGCGCGCGCCCCGGAATGACGGAGCGGTAACCTACCCGCCCGCCCAGACGTCCAGCACGTAACGGTTCTTGGCGCCCAGTCTCCTCGATCCAGCGTGCGCCGGCTTCCGCATCGGCGCCGGTACGTTCGCGATAGATCGCAACAAGCGCGGCCTTGACGTCCGGCTCCATCTTGCCGCCGTCGCCGCAGACGTAGATGATTGCGCCCTGCTCGATCAGGCGCCAGACCTTTTCCTTCTGCGCCACGACGAGATGCTGCACATAGGTCTTGCCTTCGCCGGCGCGCGAGAACGCCGTGTGCAGTTCGCAAATGCCGTCGGCCGCGAACGCCTTCAGCTCGTCGGCGTAGAGAAAATCCTGTTCGAGGATGCCGGCAGCCGAAGAACAGCATCGCAGGCCCAAGCTGCGCGCCTGCCGCCTTGCGAGCCCCGCGCTCCTGCAGGAAGCCGCGGAACGGCGCGAGCCCGGTGCCCGGACCGATCATGATGATCGGCACCGTAGGCATCGTCCGGCAGGCGGAAGCCCGCCTTGGTCTCGCGCACCGTGGCGTGGATGGTGTCGCCGACCCTGCGGCCCGCGAGATAGTTCGAGCAGACGCCCTTGTAGATGCCGCGCCCCGAACTTGCGCGTGCCTCGACCACGCGCGACCGTGATGCTGCAACGCGCGGGATCGCCCGACGGCGAGGACGAGATCGAATAATAGCGCGGCGCGAGCAGCGACAGCATTTCGAGATAGGCGTGGAACGGCAATTCGCAGGCCGGATATTCCTCGAGCAGATCGAACACGGATTTGCGCTTGTCGAAAATCTCCGCGCGATAGCGCTCGGCGGAGGCCGCGTCATCGCCGACAAACCCAAGCAGCTTCGGCTTCGTCACCGGGCAGCGGGTATGCTCCGACATGATCTGGATCTGCTTGCGGGTCGCGACCTGCTGCAACTCGACGAACTCGGTCAGCAGGCGCCCGACCGAGATCGCTTCGCCGGCCGGCAACTGCGCTCGCCGGCCTTCCGCGACCTGAAGCCTGACGAGATCGGCCGGCAGGAAACCGAAGCGGCGCGCCACGGAATCCACCAGCGCCGGGTCGTTGCGCGGCACGACGCTCAAATGGTCCCCGACACGATAGCGCGTGCCCGGCGGAAGCTGCACCTCGACATGCCGGGTCGAGCGATCGGAGGCGTTCGGGCCGGCCTTGTTCTGCAACTCGCTGTTGACCAGCACCTTCATCGGCGATGCGCCGCCGAGCAGCGAAATCACGCTGACGGTTGTCGGCGCCATCGGCTCGACGCGGTACAGCGGCTCGTCATCGGCGCTGCGGCTGAATTTCGCATCGAGCCCGAACGCCTTGACGGCCGCCGGCGCGAGCGCGGCGAACCAGCCCTCGAACTGGCTATCGAGGTCACCGCGCGCATCGCCCTCGCCGCGCGCATAGACACTTTGCGCGCCGTGCGCCGCGAGCCTCTCGTCGATCAGGCGCGGGATCGCCTGATAGGTCGCGGTCCAGTCGCTATTGCCGCAGCCGAATACCGCATAGCGGACCTTGGCGAACGCATCCTTCGGCAGGTCGCCGCGCAGCCATTTCACGAACTCGGTGGCATTGTCGGGCGGCACGCCGTTATAGGACGCGCAGAAGATCAGAACGCCGCCCTCGTCGGGCAGCTTGCCGGCGAACTCGTCCAGCGTCGCGAGCCGCGTGGCAAAGCCGTTGACCTCGGCAAGGTCGGCGACGCGCGTCGCCAGTTCTTCGGCGGTGCCGAGGTTCGATCCGTAGAGCACCAGAAGCGGCGTGTTGTGGGCCGGCCGCGTCCGCGCGCGCGGCGCGGCAATGCCCGACGCCGCGGCGCTTGTCGCCGTGCCGGCAAACGCGCCGCGCTCCCTGGCCTCGCGCGGACGGACCTTGATCCTGAAACCGTCCGGCTTGATGGTCAGCGTTTCCTTCAGCGCGAGCTGGTAGCGGTTCACGTCGAGCAGCCGGAAGCGCTGCAGGATCATGCCGATCGCAAGCGCGGCCTCGTGCATCGCAAAGCCGCGCCCGATGCAGGCACGCTGGCCATTGCCGAACGGTTTCCAGGCGTTGACGGGACGCGCCGCCTCGGCCTCGCGGCTGAAATTCTCAGGGTTGAAGGCATCCGGGTTGGGTCCCCACACGGTCGGGTCGCGATGCAGCGCGTTGACCAGGATGGTGATGAAGGTGCCCTTCTTCAGCGTGTATTTGCCGCCGCCGATGGTCTCGTCCTTCAACGGCGAGATGCCGTAGGCCGGCGCCGGCGGCCACAGCCGCAGGGCCTCTTTCAGGATCTGCGTGATGTAGCTGAGCTGGGTGACCTGCTGATAGGTCGGCTTGGCATCGATGTCGGGGCCGAGCACCCGATCGACCTCGTCATAGGCCTTCTTCAGCACGTCAGGATGCTTCAGCAGCGCATAGAGCGTGTAGGACAACAGTCCGCTGGTCGTTTCATGGCCGGCGATCAGGAATGTGTTGATCTGGTAGCGGATGTTGACGTCGTCGAGTTGCGTGCCGGTCGCGCGATCGACGCCGGTCATCATCGCGGCCAGCATGTCTTTCTGATCGCGCGGCTTCCGCGGCCCGGCGCCGCTCGGCAACGATCTCGTCCACCATCGTGTTCATGAACGCCACGTCGGCCGTGAGATCGCGCCGGCGCTTCTGCATCCAGATGGTCTCGAACGGCAGCCCGCGCGTCATCATGATGGTTTCGAGCGAGCGGACCAGCAATTCCACGAAGGGATGATAGTCGCGCCGGTAGAACGAATTGAAACGATAGTCGAAGCCGCAGAGGCCGATGGTGTCGAGCGTCAGCGCGGTCATGTCGTGGACGACATCGATCTCGTCGTCGGCGTTGAGCCGTTCCCACTTCTTCACGAGCTGCTCGGCGATGTCGACCATGCTTGGGTGATAGGACTGCATGGCGCGGTTGCCGAACGGCTGCAGCAGGATGTTGTGCGCCTTGCTCCAGTTCGGCTCGCTGGTGTCGGCCGTGAACAGGCCGTCGCCGCCGATCGCGCGCACGCGGCGCAGCGATCCCGCTCACCACCTTGTCGAAGCGCTTTTCGTCGGACAGCTCGTTGACGAGGTCATGGCCGGAGACGACCACGATCGGCGCGCCCATCATGTCGAGCCAGAAGATCGGCCCCAACTCCTTGGCGAGCCGGGTCAGATGCTGCACCGGCGCGCTGGAATCGAGCGAGAGCATGTTGCCGACCACGGGCTTGGTCGGCGGCTGCGGAATCGGACTCAATCGGTTCTTGGACGCCATTGTCGGATGTGTTTCCCCTGCCTTCTGTCGTGTGCAGCGCGAATGGTCGTCATTCCGGGGCGATGCGAAGCACCAGACCCGGAATCTCGAGATTCCGGGCTTCGATGCTTCGCATCGCCCCGGAATGACGGGCCTAAACGGGCGCTTGCGAAATGGCGAAGCCCTACCCGAACCGCTTTCTACGCCATTCAATCAGCTTGGCGCTGACCTCTTCCGGCTTCTCCTGCTGCGTCCAATGGCCGCTGCCGCGGACAAGGTATTTCTCCAGGTCAGGCACGATCCTCTCCATGCCGTCCGCCGCCGACGGCGGCAGCACCGCGTCGTTCTCGGCCATGATCATGAGGGACGGCACGCGCACGGTATGATCGAGACCCGCCGAGCGCTGCCAGTTGCGCGACATGTTGCGATACCAGTTGATGCCGCCGGTGAAGCCCGTCCTGGAGAACGTGTCGACGAACACCTTCTTCTCCTCCGCGGACAGGATCGGCTGGCGCGCATCGAGCTTGGCGTCATAGGCCGCGACCACCTGCGGAAACGCCAGATTGACTTTCGGCGAGGCGCCAATGCCCGCCGCTGCCGGCTCGCGCGGCGCATCATCGGTCCGCGGCGACGGCTTGCGCATGAAGACATCGAAGGTCTGTTCGACACGGCTGCCGAAGATCCTGTCCGGTTCGCGCGCAGGATCCTGAAACTGCACGATGTACATCGTGTCGCCGAACCGCTTGCGGAAGATCTCGATCGGATCGGCCGGCGCGCGGTCCATGTGCGGCGTGTTGATGCCGACCACGCCAGCGACGCGGTCGAGGTGACGCAGCGCCATCTGCCAGACGACGAAGCCGCCCCAGTCGTGGCCGACGAAGATCGCCTTGTCGATGTCGAGATGATCGAGCAAGCCTGTGAGATCGGCGGTCAACTGCTCGAGGTCATAGGCTTCCACCGGCTCCGGCCGGTCGGTCGCGCCAAAACCGCGCTGGTCCGGCGCGATCACCCGGATGCCGGCCTCGCTCAGCGCTTTGATCTGGTGACGCCAGGAGAACGCCAGTTCCGGCCAGCCGTGGCAGAGCACCAGCGGCGGCTTGTCGGTTTTCGGACCTGCGTCGTAATAGCCCATGCGAATCCCGTTCGTCGGGGCGAACTGCAGCGGCGGCATTTCGATCATGTCGTCTCCATCACACGGGCTTCTTGGATAGCTAGCCTGCCGCGCGTTCGAGATCCTGCGGAGGTGGCGCAAAGGCGGCCTCCAGCGCGGCAAATTCATCGGGCAGCATATCGCAGAGCACCGCGACGTGAGGAATCACATTGGCGCCAGCGATGAAGCCGAAATCCAGTTGATCGCGATAGCTCTGCACGGTGATGTTGAGCGCGAGTCCGTGAGTTGCAATCGACACCGGAAAGATGTGCAGGAGCTCGGCGCCCGCGGCATAAAGCGTCTGGCGCGGTCCGGGCACATTGGACACCGTGACGTTGGCCACGGGCGGCAGCACGTCGGACAGGTTCGAGCGGCTGTAGAGCAGCGCCGTGATCTGCACCAGGATCGGCGCGCCGAGCATCGAGACGTTTGAGACCTGCGGCATCAGCGCGCGCAAGGGATGTGACATCTCCTTGGCCCTGGTCGACTGCGCGATGATCGTCTCGAGCCGCGTCTTCGGGTCGTCGACGTCGGTCGCGATCGGGCAGATCATGCCGAACACCTGGTTGTTGCTGTCGGCGTTGCCCTCCTCGCGCAGCGACACCGGCACGGCGGCCGTCAGCGATTTCGCAGGGAGCGCTCCCTCGCGCAGCAGATGGCGCCGCACCACACCGGAGGTGAGCGCCAGCACGACGTCGTTGAGCTTGCCGCCGGACTGCTTGGCGAGCGCCTTGGCGCGCGACAGCGAAATCGAGGCGCCGGCAAAGCTGCGCTCCGACGAGATCGACTTGTTCAGAGGCGTCGGCGGCGAGAGCATGCCGGAGATGCCTTCCCGCGATTTCGGATCGGAGATCCGGCCGAGCACATCGGAAACGCTCTTCAGCATGGTCGGAAAATTGGCCGCGAACTTTACCGCGCTCTCGATCTGGAACATCGCGTTATCGAACAGGACGGAGCCGAGATCGCTCTTGCCGGACCGCGGCAGCGCAATATTCTTGGCGGCCTCCGCGCTGCCGAGCGGCTGGCTCCAGAACTGCTGGTAGGAATCGAGCAGATTGGCCGCGATGTCGCGCGGCTCCGGGCTGGCTTTCGCTTTTGCCGTGGGGGGTTCGACCTGCCGCGGGGTCGGCGTGACGTCGTAGATCATGCTGGTCAGAGCAGCGCCGGCGCCGCCGTCGATGCAGGCGTGATGCATCTTGGAATAGAGCCCGATCTCATTATTCTGCATGCCTTCGAAGACATAGAACTCCCAGAGCGGACGGGCGCGGTTCAACAGCTTGGCGTGCATCCAGCCGACGATGCGTTCCAGCGTCGCGCGGTCGTGCGGCGCCGGCAGGCTGGCCCGGAAGATGTGGCGGTCGATGTCGAACTGGTCGTCCTCGACCCAGCTCGGATGGTCGATGTCGAGCGGCGTCTTTTCGAGTCGCGCTTTCAGGATCGGCGCGATATGCAGCCTCGCGGCGATCATCGCCTTGAAGGCTTCGAAGAAGTCGCCCTCGTAGTCGTCCGGCAGGCGAAAGATCGCCATGCTGCCGACATGCATCGGCATTTCCGGTGTTTCGAGATAGAGGAACGATGCGTCCAGCGAGGATAGCTTTCGACCGTCACCCATGATCTCCTCCCAGCAATCGGCACGTAGCGCTTTTCGCGCTTCTCGCGTGTTCCCGATTGTGCATGGTCCGGGGCCGTAAATGCAATGGCAAACGGGCGCAGGCCAAGCCGGTTGCAGCCGGCCACAGCGCCGAACGACGGGCGGCACCGACCGGCCGTGAACGCGGCGAGAGGCGCGTTTAGTCCTTCCTATCCATGCTGCGCGTGCTGCCGCCCATCATGGTCACGAACATGTCCTGAAAGCGCTCGGCAAGTTTCGGATCAAAGGTAAGCCAGCTCTGTAGCAGCCCTTCAGGCGAGATCTTGTCGATGTTGGCCGACATCTGCTGCTGCAGCTTGTCCATCATCGCGGTCTGAATGGGTCCCACATCCGGCAGGCCGAAAAATTGCCGGGCTTCCAGCGGCGTGCAATCGATTTCGACGTTGACCTTCATGTCAGCTCCTGTTCGCCTTCTGACGCCGCAGTATCGCCGCGCCAAGGTTAATCAAACAAGCGACCTGTGCAAGCGGACAGGCATGAGCCATGTCAATCGGCAAATATGGTCAATGCTCCGCCCCGGTCACGTCGGGACGTCCGCCTGGCCGGCGGCCTTCCGGGCGACATCCATATGCACGCCTCCATGCCCCGCGAACGGTCCGACCGGATCGCGGCGATCCCATCTGAAAGGACACCTATTCGCGTTCGAATATTCCCGCCTTGCATAACGCGCCGTCACACCGCCGAGTTCATTCCGACGCGGACAAACCACTGCTAACCATCTGGATATGGCCGTGCAAACCGGCACGGCCTGACCAGAAATCGCGCTTGTACCGCGGCGTCAAACTCTGGCAACATGGATCGGTCCCCTGCCGGGCGGCCATGCCGACAAGCAGTAATTCGAGCGGAGAATGTAAGCATATGTCGGTACGTCAGACCCTGTTGGCCGCGACCGTCGCCTCGATCGCCACCTTGGCGATATCGCCGGCACCGGCCCAGACCTTGCGCTACGCAAATCAGGGCGACCTCAAATCGCTTGACCCCTATACGTTGCGGGAAACCACCACCACCGCGCATCACTCGCATGTCTATGAGGGTCTCATCGCCCGAGGCAAGGATCTGAAGATCATTCCGGGGCTCGCGGAAAGCTGGGAGACGCCGGAGCCGACGCGTTGGCGTTTTCACCTGCGTCACGACGTGAAGTTCCACAATGGCGACCCGTTCAGCGCCGATGACGTGATCTTTTCGGCCGACCGGGTGCGCGCCACGGGCTCGAATTTCACCAGCGTGATTCCGCCCGACGCCAAGTTCGTCAAGATCGACGACTACACCGTCGATGTCGTTCTGTCCTCGCCCAATCCCATCCTGATCACGCAATGGGATGGCTGGTTGATCATGGACAAGAAGTGGTGCGAAGAGCACAACGCCGTGGCGCCGACACCGGCCTCCGCAACCACACCGAGCTACGCCTCGCTCAATGAAAACGGCACCGGGCCTTTCATGATCGAGAGCCACCAGCCGGGCGTCAAGACCGTCTTCAAGCCGTATCCGAACTGGTGGCGCAAGCCGGAACATAACCTGAAGGAGATCATCTTCACGCCGATCGGCTCCGCCGCGACCCGTGTCGCCGCCCTGCTCTCGGGCGAAGTCGACGTCATCGAACCGGTGCCGATCCAGGATATCCAGCGTGTCGATGCGAGCGGCACCGCCAAGGTGATGACCGGTCCGGAATTGCGCACGCTCTTCATCGGCATGGACCAGACGCGCGACGAGCTGCTGTACTCGAATGTGAAGGGCAAGAACCCGTTCAAGGACATCCGGGTTCGCGAGGCCTTCTTCAAGGCGATCGATGTCGACCTGATCAAGACCCGCGTGATGCGCGGCCTGTCGACGCCGACGGCGCTGATGATCGCGCCGGAACTGTTCCCGCTGTCGAAGGATTTCACGCGGGAGAAACCCGATCCGGACGCAGCCAAGAAGCTGTTGACCGCGGCCGGCTATCCCGACGGTTTCGAGGTCACGATGGACTGCCCCAACGACCGCTATGTCAACGACGCGGCGATCTGCCAGGCCGTGGTCGGCATGCTGGCGCGGATCGGGGTCAAAGTCGATTTGCTGGCGCAGCCCAAGGCGCTGTATTTCGCCAAGGTGCTGAAGCCGGGCGGCTACAAGACCTCGTTCTACATGCTCGGCTGGCAGCCGGGTTCGCAGGATTCGCACAACGTGCTGCACGACATCATGGGCTGCCGCGACGACGCCAAGGACACCACGCGCGGCGAAGCCAATCTCGGCGGCTACTGCAACAAGGACTTTGATGCTTTGACCGACAAGGTGCTGGTCGAGGCCGATCCGGCCAAGCGCGATCAGCTGATCAAGCAGGCCTTCGAGATCGGCATCAAGGACTACGCCTACATTCCGTTGCATCAGCAGGCGCTGGCCTGGGGCGTCTCCAACAAGGTGAAATTGACCCAGCGCGCCGACAATCAGGTCCTGCTCTACTGGGCGACCAAACAGGAAGAGTAGTCGGTTTTGGCATCAAAGGTCCCGGCGGCGTCGCGCTTCCGGGACCTTTCGTTGAGAGGCATGTTCAGGCACAAGGCCTTGGCGGCGGGACGTCCGGCGCGACAGCAATTGATCCCGGCGCTGCCGCGCTTTAAACGGCGCAACGATGCGTCACGAGTTCCACAGAGGGAAGTGAAAGGACCACATGCTCGCTTTCACTCTTCGCCGCGCGATCCAGGCGGTGGGCGTCATGATCGCCGTCGGCATCATCGCCTTCTCGATGTTCCGCTTCGCCGGCGATCCCGGTCAACCAGATGGTGGCCCTCGACACCTCGGCCGCCGAGCGCGCCGCGCTCCGCCATTCGCTCGGCCTTGACGACCCGATCCCGGTGCAGTTCGTGCACTATTTCGCCGATGCGGCGCAGTTCAAGTTCGGCGTCTCCTACCAGTTCCGCCAACCGGTCGCGAGCCTGTTGAAAGAGCGCATGCCGGCGACGCTGGAACTCGCCATCTGCGCGACGATCTTCGCGATGGTGTTCGGCATCCTGATGGGGGTCTATTCGGCGCTGCACCGCGACACCTTTCTGGCCAAGGCCTTTCAGGCGATCTCGCTGATCGGGATTTCGCTGCCGACATTCCTGATCGGCATTCTCCTGATCTATCTGTTCTCGGTCACGCTGGGCTGGCTGCCGTCATTCGGCCGCGGCGAAGTGGTGCGGCTCGGCTGGTGGACCACCGGTCTGTTGACGCTGTCCGGGCTGAAGGCCCTGATCATGCCCTCGATCACGCTCGGCTTGTTCCAGATGACGCTGATCATGCGATTGGTCCGCGCCGAGATGCTCGAGGTCCTCCGGACGGACTACATCCGCTTTGCCCGGGCGCGCGGCCTGACGACGCGGGCCATTCATTTCGGACACGCGCTGCGCAATACGCTGGTCCCGGTCATCACCGTCGCCGGACTGCAATTTGGCTCGGTAATTGCATTCGCGATCATCACCGAAACCGTGTTCCAGTGGCCCGGAATGGGATTGCTGTTCGTGCAAGCCGTGCAAAACGTCGATATTCCCATCATGGCTGCCTATCTTCTGATGGCCTCCCTCATTTTCGTTACAATCAACCTCGTGGTTGATATTCTCTACACCATCGTCGATCCGCGCTTGCGTTCGACCATCAGCCGGCCGGCCTGACCATGAGCGACGCCGTCGTCCCGCACAAAGCCGAGGCCAGTCAACGGGACAGCGATCTCCCGTCAACAGGCCGGCTCCGGCGAACGCTCGACAGCGACCTGTTCTATTCGTTCCGCCGATCCAGGCTGACCATGATCGCGGCCGCCGTGACCGCGTCGTTCTTCCTGCTCGCGATCTTCGCCTCCGTCCTTTCGGTCCAGGATCCGTTCGATCCGGCGCAACTGCAGCTGATGAATTCGCGCATTCCGCCGCTCTGGGAGGCCGACGGCCAGAGCCCGTATCTGCTCGGCACCGACGAACAGGGCCGCGACGTGCTGTCGGCGATCCTCTACGGCCTGCGCATCTCGCTGATCGTCGGCGTGCTCGGCGTGCTGTTCTCCGGTGCGCTCGGCATTCTGCTCGGCCTGATCGCGGGCTATGTCGGCGGCGCCGTCGACAGCCTGATCATGCGGATCGCCGACGTGCAGCTCACTTTCCCGGCGATCCTGATCGCGCTGCTGGTCAACGGCGTGGCCAAGTCCGTGTTCGGCAACCGGCTGGATGCGATCAGCATGCTGGCGGTTCTGGTGCTCGCCATCGGCCTGAGCTTCTGGGTGCAATATGCGCGCACCGTGCGCGGCTCGGTGCTGGTCGAGAAGAACAAGGACTATGTCGCCGCCGCGCAGCTGATCGGCTTGCCGGCGCCGGTCATCATGCTGCGCCATGTGCTGCCCAACACGACTGGGCCGATCATGGTGATCGCGACCATCAATCTGGCGCTCGCCATCATCACCGAGGCGACGCTGTCGTTCCTCGGCGTCGGCCTGCCCGACACGATGCCGTCGCTCGGCACGCTGATCCGGATCGGCAACAACTACCTGTTTTCCGGCGAATGGTGGATCGTCGCATTCCCGGGCTTCGCGCTCGCAGCGTTGATCCTGTCGATCAACCTGCTCGGCGACTGGCTGCGCGACGCACTCAATCCGAAGCTCCGATAACGCCTTCTCGTTTCAACCGACTGGACTTTATGACCGAACCCGTTCTCTCCGTGCGCAATCTGCAGGTGGAGTTCGCCACCCGCCGCGAGGCGCTGCGCGCGATCAACGGGGTGTCCTTCGATATCGCCAAGGGCGAGGTGCTGGGCGTGGTCGGCGAATCCGGCGCGGGCAAGTCGGTCACCGGCCTTGCGGTGATCGGACTAATCGACCGGCCCGGCCGCATCTCGGGTGGCGAGATCCACCTGTCGGGCCTGCGAATCGACAATCTGACGCCTGACGAGATGCGCAGAGTCCGCGGCAAACGCATCGGAATGATCTTCCAGGACCCGCTGACCAGCCTCAATCCGCTGTACCGGATCGGCGATCAGATCGTCGAAACCATCCGCACTCATACCAGCCTGTCCGAACAAGCCGCACGCAAGCGCGCCATCGACCTGCTGGCCGAAGTCGGCATCCCCGCCCCCGAAAAACGCATCGACGGCTATCCGCACGAATTCTCCGGCGGCATGCGCCAGCGCGTCGTGATCGCACTTGCGATCTGCGCCGAGCCGGAACTGATCGTTGCGGATGAGCCGACCACCGCACTCGACGTCTCGGTGCAGGCCCAGATCATCTCGCTCATCAAGCGTCTCGGCCGCGATCACGGCACGGCCGTGATGCTGGTGACCCATGACATGGGCGTGATCGCCGAAACCTGCGACCGCGTCGCGGTGATGTATTCCGGACGCATCGCCGAGATCGGTCCCGTGCAGGATGTCGTGCGCAACCCGCTGCATCCCTACGCCAAGGGCTTGATGGGCGCGATCCCGACGCTGGCCGGCGACGCACATCGACTGGTCCAGATCCCCGGCTCGATGCCGCGACTCTCCGCGATCCCGCCCGGCTGCCCGTTCAACCCGCGCTGTGCGTCCGTGTTCGACCGCTGCCGCGTCGAGCGGCCCGAGCCGATCAGGCACGGCACGCAGGCCGTCGCCTGCCATCTCTACGATACGTCGGTGAAGGACAGCGCGGCATGACATCGGCGTCCTATGTCGAGGTGAAGAATCTGCGCCGCGTGTTCGACGTGTCGAAGCCCTGGCTCAACCGCGTGCTCGAGGGTGGCGAGCTCGAATTCCTGAAAGCTGTCGATGGCGTCACTTTCGACATCAGGAAGGGCGAGACGTTCGCCCTCGTCGGCGAATCCGGTTCCGGCAAGACCACGGTCGCGCGCATGGTTGTCGGCCTGTTGCCGCCGACCTCGGGCGACGTCGTGATCGACGGCGTGTCGATGACAAGTCCGGCCCACGCACAGGCGCGCAGGCGTTTGCGGCGCCGCATCCAGATGGTATTCCAGGACCCCTATGCCAGCCTCAATCCGCGCTTCCGGGTCGATGCCATCGTCGCCGAGCCGATCCGCGCCTTCGACCTGATCCAGGGCGAACGGCAGATCCAGGAGCGCGTCGGCGAACTGTTGAGCCTCGTCGGCCTGCATCCGGATGACGGCAAGAAATATCCGCACGAGTTTTCCGGCGGGCAGCGGCAGCGCATCGCGATTGCCCGCGCGCTTGCGTCCAATGCCGAGTTCATCGTCTGCGACGAGCCGACCTCGGCGCTCGACGTCTCCGTGCAGGCCCAGATCCTCAATCTGATGCGCGACCTGCAGGACAAGTTCGGCCTCACCTATCTCTTCATCAGCCACAACCTGGCCGTGGTGCGGCATATGGCGAGCCGCATCGGCGTGATGTATCTCGGCCGTATCGTGGAGATCGCCGACGGCCGCGAGCTGTTCGAGCGGCCCCGCATGCCCTACACCAAGATGCTGCTCGGCGCGGTGCCGGACCTCGCGATGTCCGGCCGCCAGCGCATTCCGGTGAAAGGCGAGATCCCGAACCCGATCAATCCGCCGCCGGGCTGCGCCTTCAATCCGCGCTGCCCGCTGGCGTTCGACCTTTGCCGCAGGGACAGCGCCCGAGCTGATCGACGGCGTCGCCTGCCATGCCGTCAACAATCAGGCCGCCGCCGTGCCGGCATGACCACGAGGATGGCAGGGATGCTCACAGCAAGGCGTGTTGGCATCCGTCCTCCGCTGTGATCAATTCCGCCCGAAATACCTTTGCGAAAGACAGTCCATGAGCAACATCAATCCCGATCCATTCACGACGCGGCCGGAAATCGAAGGCACGTTCGGCGTCGTCGCCTCCACCCACTGGATCGCAACCGCGGTCGGCATGTCGATGCTCGAGAAAGGCGGCAACGCCTTCGACGCCGGCACGGCCACGGCGTTCACGCTGCAGGTCGTTGAGCCGCATCTCAACGGCCCGGGCGGCGACGTTCCGGTCATCGTCCACGACGTCAAGCGTGGCCGCACCGAGGTGATCTGCGGCCAGGGCACGGCGCCCGCCGCCGCCACGATCGCGCGCTATCGCAGCGAGGGCCTGGAGATGGTGCCCGGCACCGGCCTGCTCGCAGCCTGCGTGCCCGGCACGTTCGAATCCTGGATGCTGCTGCTCCGCGACTACGGCACGATGCGGCTGCGCGACGTGCTGGAGCCTGCGATCGCCTATGCCTGCGAAGGCTATCCGCTGGTCGAACGTGCGTCCGCGACGATCAAGACCGTCGAGCAGCTGTTCCGGCAGCACTGGCCGACCTCGGCCGCGGTCTATCTGCCGAACGGCGACGTGCCGAAGCCCGGCACGATGTTCACCAACAAGACGCTCGCGGCGACCTACGCCCGCATCCTGAAGGAGGCCGAAAGCGCAGGCGGCGATCGCGTCGCGCAGATCGAGCGCGCGCGCAAGGCCTGGTCGCACGGCTTCGTCGCCGAGGCGATCGACAAGTTCTGCCGCACGCAAGAGGTCATGGACGTGACGGGCTCGCCGCATCGCGGCGTTCTCACCGCCGACGACATGGCGCGCTGGCAGCCGACCGTGGAAGCGCCGCTGAC
The DNA here is from genome assembly GCA_963786015.1 of uncultured Alphaproteobacteria bacterium. GTDB lineage: Bacteria > Pseudomonadota > Alphaproteobacteria > Rhizobiales > Xanthobacteraceae > Bradyrhizobium. Next base: position 62,570 of record CAWAXO010000037.1, read on the forward strand.
CTATGACTACGGCCGCTACACGGTCTGCAAGGCCGGCGTCTGGAGCCAGGGCCCCGTGACGCTGCAGCAGCTTGCCCTGCTCAAGGGCTTCCAGCTCGACGGGCTCGATCCGACCGGCCCCGACTTCATCCATCTGCAGGTCGAATGCGCGAAGCTCGCTTTTGCCGATCGCGAGACCTTCTACGGCGATCCCAATTTCACGGAGATACCGATCCAGACGCTGCTGTCGGACGCCTATAACGACGCGCGGCGCAAGCTGATCTCGAAGGACAAGGCCTCGCTCGATTTCGTTCCCGGCTCGGTCGAAGGCTATGGCGCGGTGGTCAAGCTGCGCCGCGCCGAAGGGCAGCGCGAGGCGGTCGGCGCCTTGGGCGCGGGCGAGCCGACGGTCGGCCGTTTCGGCGAGGTGCGTGGCGACACCGTGCATTTCGACATCGTCGACAAGGCCGGCAACATGATCTCGTCGACCCCGTCGGGCGGCTGGCTGCAGTCCTCGCCGGTCATTCCCGAGCTTGGCTTCTGCTTGGGCACCCGCGCCCAGATGTTCTGGCTGGAGGAAAACCACCCCGCCGCGCTCGCGCCGGGCAAGCGTCCGCGCACCACGCTGTCGCCGACCATGGCGCTGCGCGACGGCGAGCCGTATCTCGCCTGGGGCTCGCCCGGTGGCGACCAGCAGGACCAATGGATCACGCAGTTCTTCCTGCGGCACGTCCACGCCAAGATGAACCTGCAGGAAGCGATCGACGCGCCGGCCTGGCATTCCGAGCACTTCCCGATCTCGTTCTGGCCGCGCACCTCGCGGCCGGGCGTGTTGGTGGTCGAGAACCGCGTGCCGAAGGCGACCGTCGATGAGCTGAAGCGCCGCGGCCATGTCGTCGAGATCGGTCCCGACTGGTCGGAAGGCCGCTTGACCGCAGCTTCCAAGGTCGGTCCTCGCCGCCGTGCTGCCGCCAATCCGCGCGGCATGCAGGGCTACGCGGCCGGCCGTTAAGCTTCATTCATGACCTGGTCGATCATCGCCAAAGACAGCGCCACCGACCAGATCGGGATTGCGGTTGCGACAAAGTTCTTCGCCGTCGGCGCGCGCGTGCCGCATATCGCGGCCGGCGTCGGCGCGATCGCGACGCAGGCGCTGGTCAATCCCTATTACGGCATCGACGGCGTGAGGTTGTTGCGCGAAGGCAAGAGCCCGCGCGACATCATCGCAGCGCTGATCGCTGTGGATGACGGCCGCGAGAGCCGGCAGCTTCACATCATGGATGCGAAGGGCCAGATCGCGGCTCACACCGGCAAGGACTGCGTCGACTGGTGCGGTCATGTCGAAGGCGACGGCTTCTCGATTGCCGGCAACATGCTGGCGGGCGCGCAGGTGCTCGACGAAACCGCAAAGGCCTATGTCGCCAATCGGGACCTGCCGTTTCCGCGCCGGCTGATCGCAGCGCTTCGCGCAGGCGAAGCGGCCGGCGGCGACAAGCGCGGCAAGCAGTCGGCGGCGCTTCTGATCCACGAGCGGGAGGAATGGTCGGCGCTCGACCTGCGCGTCGACGATCACGCCGATCCGCTCGCCGAGCTCGAACGGCTCGAACAGGTCAGCCGCGAGCGCTGGGTGCATTTCCGCAAGTTCCTGCCGACGCGCCAGAACCCTGCCGGGATCACCGACCGCGCGACCATCGACGCCGGCATCGAACAAGGGCTCGCGAGCGACCAATGACCGTCACTCCGCTGATCGAAATCGAAGGGCCTGCGCGTGCTGTTTCGCGGCGACGACGGCCGCACCACGCATGCCGTCGACAGCGTCGATCTCGCCGTCCGGAACGGCGCCACGCTTGGCCTTGTCGGCGAATCCGGTTGCGGCAAGAGCGTCACCTCGCTCGCCATCATGGGGCTGTTGTCGAAGCAATCCTCCGAGGTCTCGGGCTCGATCCGCTTCGACGGATTCGATCTCCTCAAGACGTCCGACCAGACCTTGCGCGACCTGCGCGGCAACCGGCTCGCCATGATCTTCCAGGAGCCGATGACCTCGCTCAATCCGAGCTTCACGATCGGCGACCAGATCATCGAGACCATTCTGCGCCATCGCGGCGGATCGCAGCGTTCGGCGCGCCAGCGTGCCATCGAGCTGTTGCGCCGCGTTCACATCCCCTCGCCCGAAAAGCGCATCGACGACTATCCGCACAAGCTCTCAGGCGGCATGCGTCAGCGCGTGATGATCGCGATGGCGCTGGCCTGCGACCCCCGCCTCCTGATCGCGGACGAGCCGACCACCGCACTCGACGTCACCCTGCAGGCGCAGATCCTCGAACTGATGCGCGAGCTGAAAGCCGAGAGCGGCGCCGCGATCATCCTGATCACCCACGATCTCGGCGTCGTCGCCGAGGTCTGCGACGAGGTCGCCGTGATGTACGCGGGCGAGATCGTCGAGCGCGCCGACGTCGACGACCTGTTCGCCGCCCCGCAGCATCCCTACACGGTCGGCCTGATCGGCTCGATTCCGCGGCTCGACCGCCGCGCGACGCATCTTGCGACCATCGAGGGCATGGTGCCGAACATGACCAACCCGCCCACCGGCTGCCGCTTCGCCGCGCGCTGTCCCTTTGTCAGCGACGCCTGCCGCAAGGCCCCGCCGCCGCTCGTCGAGGTCAGCCCCGGTCACTGGTCGCGCTGCATCAAGGCGCCGCTGGAAAGGCTGGTGTCGTGATGGCTGCGCTGCTCGAGGTCGAACATCTCGTCAAGCATTTCGTCGCCGAGCGCACGGTGTTCGGCCGGCCGACTGCCTTCGTCAAGGCGGTCGATGGCGTCAGCTTTCATGTCGAGGCCGGCGAGACGCTGGCGCTGGTCGGCGAATCCGGTTGCGGCAAATCCACGGTGAGCCGGCTGGTGCTGCGCCTGATCGAGCCGGATGCGGGCCGCATTCGCTTCGACGGCCGCGACCTGCTTGCGCTCGAGCCTGAGGAATTGCGCGCGTTCCGCCGCAACGCGCAGCTGATTTTCCAGGACCCCTACGCCTCGCTCAATCCGCGCATGACGGTGAGCCAGATCCTGAGCGAGCCGCTGGCCCTGCACGACCTGGTGCCGCCGGCCGATCGCCGCGCGCGTGTCGAGGAGTCTGTTGCGCCTGGTCGGGCTCGAGCCGCGTTTCGCCCGCCGCTACCCGCACGAGTTCTCCGGCGGCCAGCGCCAGCGCATCGCGATCGCACGTGCGCTCGCGGTCGAGCCCAAGCTCATCATCTGTGACGAGCCGGTGTCGGCGCTCGACGTCTCGATCCGCTCGCAGATCCTCAACCTGCTGCGCGACCTGCAGGACCGGCTGGGGCTGTCCTATATTTTCGTGTCGCACGATCTCGCAGTCGTGAAGCACATTGCCGATCGCGTCGCCGTGATGAATCTCGGCGGCATCGTCGAGACGGCCAAAACAAACTCGCTGTTCGCTTCGCCGCGTCATCCCTATAGCCGCGCCTTGCTGTCGGCGATCCCGGTGCCCAAACCGCAGGCAAAGCGCGGCCGCATGCTGCTGCAGGGCGAGATGCCGAGCGCGCTCAATCCGCCGTCGGGGTGCCGCTTCCACACGCGCTGCCCGCACACGATCGAACGCTGCCGCACGGATGTGCCGCATCTGCACGCCGATCCGGCAGGACATGCAACGGCCTGCCATCGCGCAAGCGAACTGCCGCCCGGCGACAGCCATCGTGCCCTCCGACGGCGGCTTCTCGCCGACGCTGGAGAAGCTCGTGGCCGCGTTCAGCGGTGGCGCGGAAGGATCGATGCCGTCCGGGGTTGGTACAGTTGGTGCATCACCGCCGGCTGGCGTTTGAACGGGAGACATTTTGATGAAGATCATGCGTTTGTTGGTGGCCACGGCGGCGCTATGCGTATCCCTCGGCACCGCGGTCCAGGCCCAGACGACGCTGCGGATCGGGATCGCAGAGGACCCCGACATTCTCGATCCGTCGCTCGGACGCACCTATGTCGGCCGGATCGTGTTCTCGGCGTTCTGCGACAAATTGTTCGACATCGACGAGAAGCTCAACATCGTGCCGCAGCTTGCGCTGTCGCATGAGACCTCCGCCGACGGCAAGGAGATGACCATCAAGCTCAGGCCCGGCGTGAAATTCCACGACGGCGAGCCGCTGGACGCTGAGGCCGCGAAATTCTCGATCGAACGGCATATGACGTTCCCGGGGTCATTCCGCAAATCAGAGCTCGCCAGCGTCGATCATGTCGAGGTCGTCGATCCCCTGACCATCAAGCTCGTGCTGAAGACGCCATTCTCGCCGTTGCTGTCGCAGCTCACCGACCGCGCCGGCATGATGGTGTCGCCGAAGGCGGCCAAGGAGGAAGGCGACAAGTTCGGCCTGCATCCGGTCTGCGCCGGACCCTACAAGTTCGTCGAGCGCGTGCAGCAGGACCGCATGGTGTTCGAGAAGTTCGCCGACTACTGGAACAAGGACAACGTCTTCATCGACCGCGTCGTATTCCTGCCGATCGTCGATGCCACGGTGCGGCTCGCCAACCTGAAATCCGGCGGACTCGACCTGATCGAGCGCGTGCTCGCGACCGACATCAAGGACGTCCGCGCCGATTCCAACCTCGTGCTCTCGACCGCGCCCGAGCTCGGCTATCTCGGCCTCACCATCAACGTCGCCAACGACAAGACCAAGGGCGCGCTCAGCCAGTCGGAAAAGGTGCGCCAGGCGCTCGATCTGTCGATCGACCGCGAAGCCCTCAATCAGGTCGTGTTCAACGGCGAGTTCACGCCGGGCAATCAATGGGTCAGTCCGGCCCATCCCTATTACCAGAAAGCGTTTCCGATCCGCCCGCGCGATGTCGAGAAGGCCAAGGCGCTCTTGAAGGAGGCCGGCGTCAAGTTGCCTGTCAGCGTCGACATGATGCTGCCGAAAGGCGCCGAGAACGAAGCCGTCGCCCAGGTCGTCCAGTCGATGGCGGCGGAAGCGGGCTTCGATCTGAAAATCCGCCTGATCGAATTCGCGACCTCGTTCAAGCAGGCCCAGGCCGGCGAGTTCCAGATCTTCCAGATCAACTGGAGCGGACGGATCGATCCCGACGCAAATTCCTATGTCTTCCTGCACACCAAGGCGCCGCAGAACGATGGCGGCTATTCCAATCCGGAAGCCGACAAGCTGATGGAAGACGCGCGGGCGATCTCCGATCCCGAGCAGCGCAAGGCGATCTACGAGAAGCTGACCAAGATCGTGCTGAACGACGAGCCGATCATCTATCTCTATCATCGCAAGCTTCTGTTCGCGCACACCAAGAAGCTCGAAGGCTATCGCCAGATGCCGGACGGCCTGGTGCGCGTGATCGGACTGAAGCTGAAGTGAGAGGGTCCGTGGAGCCCCAGGCGGCGCATTTGTTTCAGGTTCTGTCGCATGGGAGCTTTGGTCCGCCATGCTGAACTTTCTCGCGCGTCGCCTCGCCCAGCTGGTTCCGACGCTGTTCTTCGTGTCGATCCTGATCTTCTCGCTGCAGCATCTGCTGCCGGGCGACCCGGCGCTGGTGATGGCCGGCGAGGAGCGCGACCCCGCCGTGATCGAGCAACTGCGCAAGCAATACCGGCTCGATCAGCCGATCCCGGTGCAATATTTCTTCTGGATCAAGGGCGTGCTGTCCGGCGACTTCGGCGAGTCGCTTGCGCGTCAAGGCGCCGGTGCTTGCAGTTGATCGCGCAGAAGCTGCCGGTGACGCTGCAGCTCGGATCGATGGCGATCGTGATCGCGTTCCTGATCGGCATTCCCGCCGGGATCGTATCGGCCGTGAAGAAAGGAACGGCGTGGGACTACGGCGCCAACCTGTTCGCGCTGTGGGGCATCTCGACACCGAATTTCTGGCTCGGCATCATGCTGATCTTCCTGTTCTCGATCAAGCTGGGCTGGCTGCCGGCGTCCGGTTACGTGCCGCTGTCGGAGAACTGGCGGGCGAGCCTCGCCTCCACCATCATGCCGGCTTTCGTGCTCGGCAACGCGATCGCGGCGATCCTGATGCGTCACACCCGCAGCGCGATGCTGCAGGTGCTGGAGAGCGATTACGTCCGCACCGCGCGCGCCAAGGGCCTGTCCGAACGCTCGGTGATCCTCAAGCACGCCATGCGCAACGCGCTGACGCCCGTCATCACGCTCGGCGCGCTCGAACTCGGCACGCTGCTGTCGGGCGCGGTGCTGACGGAGCAGATCTTCTCCATCCCCGGCTTCGGCAAGCTGATCGTCGATGCCGTGTTCAATCGCGACTATGCCGTGGTGCAGGGCGTCGTGCTGGTGACGGCGACGATCTACATCACGCTCAATCTGGTCGCCGACATCGCCTATATCCTGGTCAATCCGCGGCTGAGGGCATGATCCGCATGACCGACGCCGCCCTCCCCGCGATCCCGATCTCGCAAGCCGCCGACGAGCTGGAAAGCCCGACGCGGCGCGCGCTGCGCCGGCTGTTCAAGCGCAAGGGCGCGGTTGCAGGTCTCGTCGTGATCACGATCTTCATCCTGCTTGCGCTGTTCGCGCCCCTGGTCGCGCCCTATGACCCGATCGCGACGAGCTGGTCGCTGGTGCGCAAACCACCATCGGCGCTGCACTGGTTCGGCACCGACGATCTCGGCCGCGATGTGCTGACCCGCGTGATCTACGGCGCCCGCGCCTCGCTGCTGGCCGGCGCGATCTCGGTCACCATCGCGCTCACGATCGGCGTGCCGCTCGGGCTGTTGTCGGGCTATCGCGGCGGCTTCATCGACGCCCTGATCAGCCGGATCACCGATGCGATGCTGGCGTGCCCGTTCCTGATCCTCGCGATCGCACTCTCGGCGTTTCTCGGGCCAAGCCTCGGCAACGCGATGATCGCGATCGGCGTGTCCGCAACGCCGATCTTCATCCGCCTGACGCGCGGCCAGGTGATGGCCGTGAAGGTCGAGGATTATGTCGAGGCCGCGCGCGCCATGGGCAATCCGCGCTGGCGCATCGCGCTGTTTCACATCCTGCCCAACATCCTGCCGGCGCTGCTGGTGCAGGCGACGCTGTCGATCGCGGCAGCCATCATCGCTGAAGCCGCGCTGTCGTTCCTGGGCCTCGGCCAGCAGCCGCCGGCGCCGTCCTGGGGCAGCATGCTGAACGCGGCGCAGCGCTTCCTCACCAATGCGCCGTGGATGGCGATCTGGCCGGGGCTTGCGATCTTCCTGGTCGTGCTGTCGTTCAACCTCGTCGGCGACGGCCTGCGCGACGCGCTCGATCCGCGCGCGCGTTGAGTTTTAGACCAGGACTTCTCGCGCAACGCGGCGGCAATCCATCTCGTATTCGAGATCGACCACCGGCGGACGCGCAAAGTGCCAGGTCAGGCCGGAGCGCGTGGCGCCGCGCCGGACGAGTTCATCGGCGAGCACGGGATGGAAATCGCGGATCGTGTAGGCCTGCACGTCGGTGGTGTCCTTCCATCCGAAGCCGAACAATTCCATACGCCTTTCCATTTCGCCGACTGTGAAACGGACCTTCTCCTTCAGGCCCTCGGGGCTCACATCGCGATAGCGCACGATGCGCTCGGGATAGCTGCCGGGGCCGCCGCGCGCCTCCGCGCCGCCGGCGATCACGAAAGTCGGCGTCGCTTGCGCGCTTGGCCGCGTAAACGAGAATGCGTAGAAGGACGGCTCGGCGGGCGGATCGATCTCCGGGCAGACATTGCTCCGCGCCACCGGATTGGTCGTGCCGTCGTAGACACCCCATTCCGCGAGCGTCTTGACATAGTGCTCGTTGAACCTGCGAAAGCCGTCCTCGGTGAATGCGGCGGGCGAGCGCAGCTCGCAGGCGCAGAAGGCCGTCAGCGGGCGGCCCGCGGCCTTGATGTGGTGAGCTGCCTTTGCAAAACCCTCCGCAAGCGGCAGCAGACGATCGAAGCGCACGCGCTCGATCTCGTAGCCGGCATCGGCCGCGGCGCCGCTCGAATATTGGAACACGGCCGGAATGAAACGATAATTGCCGGCGGCAAATTCGAGCGTCATTTCAAACTCCGGATGATGCGGGTAATTAGTGTTGCAAGCGGGCGCCGTCGAGCAGCGCTCTCAGCGGCTGGACGCTCTCGATCATCATCGCGGCAAGGTTGGCAAGCGTCGTCACCACCTCGATCTGCTCCTCGCTGAACAGCTTGGGCTGGGCCCGCGTCATCAGCAGGACGCCGGTCGGCTCCCCGTCGCGCATCAAGGGCACGGCCAACACCGTGCGGAAGCCGCCGCGTCTCTGCGCCTCGAGCTGGGTGAATTCGAGGTCGGTAACGACATCGAGGATTTGCACGGGCTTGCGCGCGATAAAAGCCCGACCGACGATCGCACCCTGATCCAGCGGGATGGGCTTGTTCTTGCGCCATTCCTTGAACTCCGCAGGAAAGCCGAAGCTTGCAATCTGCCGCAGTTCCTCGCCGCTCTTGCGGTCGAGCGCCGCGCTATCGGCCGAACACAGTCGCGCAGCCGACGAGACCAGCGTGTCGAGTGCCTGCTGCAATCCATCCGCGGAGCGATCGACGACGCCAAGCACCTCCGGCGGCGTCATTGCCGGTTGGGCCGGCTGAACCGGCTCATTCGTCCTTGTCGCTTCCTGTTCAACCTTGCCGCCTGGATCTGCGGAGAACCTCTGCGCGACGGCAGCGCTTCCGGCTTGTCCGCCCCATGTCCACAGCGTCGCGGATCCGAGGGCGACCCGCCGCGTCATGAGGATGGTGAGGAGCGCCGCGAGGATCGACGCGGCCAATATTGCCAGGGTAAGCCGTTGCAGGGCGGCATAGAGCGGCGCGTAGGCCTCGTCGGCCGGACGCTCGACGAACATCGTCCAGCGCAGCGGCCGGATCGGCGCGAAGGCGGTCAGCACTTCCTGCCCCGAGATATCCGCCCCACCATCCAGCGCGTCCGACATCATGTCGCTGCCGGTCTCCGCCGCCTTCACCTGCGCGAGCTTCGACATGTCGGTGTCGCGCAGCACCAGACCCATGTCGGGATGCGCGATCAAGCGCCCACGGCCGCTGACGATATAGGCGTGGCCGTGCTGGCCGACCTTGATCTGCGACACCAGATCCCAGATCAGCTTGAGATTGATCTCGGCGATGCTGACGCCGGAGTCCTTGCGTCCGCCGGCGAGCGCCAGGGTCATGTAGGGTTCGGACTCCTTGCGGAAATAAACCGGCCCGAAATAGACCTTGTGAGCGACGGCCTCGGTGAATTTCGGATCCTGCGAGAGATCGGCTCCGCTGTCGACGACATCCATCGCAAGACGCGAGACCTTCAGCCGCTCCTTGCCCGCCGCATCGACCATGACGAGTTCGGTGATCGCCGGCACCTGCCGCAACAGACGCAGCGCGTCGAAGCGACGATTGTCCGGCGCGCCCGCCGCCCACGGCGTCTGGGTGGTCCAGCCGAGTTGGCCTTCGATGTCTTCGATGAACTGGCCGATCTTGGCGGCCGCCGCCATCGCCTGCTCATGCTGAAGACGGATCAGCGACGCCCGATGCTCGCGATAGTGGGTGAAGACTTCGTAGATTCCGCCGGCCACCAGCGTGATCCCGACGATGGCGACGAGCAGCGCATCGTATTTGGTGAACAGCCGGCTCCGCGTGTTCGAGGACGACGGCGTCGCGCCCGCGGAAGCATCCGCGAGCGCGCCCGAAATTTCACAACCAACACGCGTATCAGACTGGAGTGATGCCGTCATCCCGGCCAATCTAGCAAGAATGCGCCGCGTTGTCTCTCGCCGCGGTTGAGTGTGGCCAAAAACCGAGACGGCCGCACTGTACCGTCAACGTCTCAGGTCGGTTTCAAAGCCGAAGAGCCGACGTCGAATTCGGCGATTTCCTTGGTCCGCCGCGAATTCGCCTTCGACCGGTGATCGGTGGCGAGCACGACATAGACCGCGGGCAGCACAAACAGCGTGAACAGCGTGCCTATCGACATGCCGGCGACAACGACGAGACCGATCGAGAAGCGGCTGGCGGCACCCGCGCCGCTGGCGGTCAGCAGCGGAATGAGGCCGGTGACCATCGCCGCCGTCGTCATCAGGATCGGCCGGAGCCTGATCCGCGCGGCCATCTCGATCGCCGAACGCCGGTCGAGCCCCTCATTGAGCTGCAGCTCGTTGGCGAATTCCACCATCAGGATACCGTGCTTGGTGATCAGTCCGACCAACGTCAGCAACCCGACCTGGGTATAGATGTTCATCGTTGCTGCGCCGAAGAACAGCGGAATCAGCGCACCGACGATCGCCATGGGCACGCTGATCATGATCACCAGCGGATCGCGCAGGCTCTCGAACTGCGCCGCCAGCACCAGGAAGATGATGATCAGCGCGAAGGCGAAGGTGATCGCGAGCTGGTTGCCTTCCTGCACATACTGGCGGGAGTCCGCCAGATAATCGTGGCTGAAGCCCGCGGGCAGCTTCTTGGCTTCGCCCTCGAGGAAGTCCACCGCCTGCCCGACCGTGACGCCCGGCATCGGCACCGCAGAGAACGTCGCCGAATTGAGCTGATTGTAATGCGTCAGCGCATTCGGATCGGTCCCGGTTTCGATCGACACCACCGTCGAGAGCGGCACCTGCTGACCGGTCGAGGTCGGCACGTAGTAGCCGCCAAGCGATTCCGGCGACAGCCGGATGCCGCGCGGCACCTGCGGGATCACCTGATAGGAACGTCCCTCCAGGTTGAAGCGGTTGACATAATTGCCGCCGAGCAAGGTCGCGAGCGTCGCGCCGATATTCTGCATGGTAAGGCCGAGGTCGCTTGCTTTCGTACGGTCGATCTTGACCCGCACCACCGGCTGGTTGAAATCGAGATCGCTGTCGGAAACGATGAACAGACCGCTCTTGCGCGCCGCATCCTTCAGCTTGGTCATCTGCTCATAGACCGTCTGGAATCCGGCGGTCGAATTGATCACCATCTGCACGGGCAGACCGCCCGGCCCGCCCGGCAGCGGCGGCAGGTTGAAGGCAAAGGCGTTGACGCCTTCGATCTTGCTGAGCTCCGCCTGCACCAGCGGCTTCAGGGCAATCGAGGAGCGCTTGCGTTCATCCCACGGCTTCAACAGCATGCCGGCGATGCCGTTCTGCGGGCCGTTGATGCCGTTCAGCACGAAACGCAGATCCGTCTCGGGGAATTTCTGGAACTCCTTGTCGAGCTTCTCGCCGTAATGGTCGATGTAGTCGATGTTGGCGTATTTCGGCGCTTTGGTCACCGCGAAGACGATGCCCTGATCCTCTTCCGGCGCGAGCTCCTTGGAGGTGTGCATATAGAGAAAGCCGACCAGCCCCAGGATCGTCAACGCGAACAGGCCGGTGATCGGCCGATAGTCGAGCGAGCGATCAAGCCTGCGGCCGTACCAGCGCGTCATCGCGCCGAACACCCGGTTGACCAGCCGCGCGAACCGTCCTTCGTCGGCGCTCTTCAGGAAGACCGAGCACATCATCGGCGACAGCGTCAGCGCGATCACGCCCGACACGATCACCGAGCCCGCGAGCGTAAACGCGAACTCGCGGAACAGCGAACCGGTCAGGCCGCCGAGGAAACCGATCGGCGCATAGACGGCTGCCAGCGTGATCGTCATCGAAATCACCGGACCGACGATTTCGCGCGCGCCCTGCAGCGCGGCCTGGACCGGCGCCTTGCCCTCTTCCAGATGGCGGTGGATGTTCTCCACGACCACGATCGCGTCGTCGACCACGAGTCCGATCGCCAGCACCATCGCGAGCAGCGTCAGCAGATTGAAGCTGAAGCCCATCGCGAGCATCAGGCTGCACACCCCGATCAGCGACAGCGGAATGGTGACGACGGGGATGAGGACCGAGCGGAACGAGGCCAGGAACAGGAAGATCACGACCACGACGATGATCACGGCCTCGCCCAGCGTCTTCTCGACCTCGTCGATCGACGACTGGATGAACTTGGTGGAGTCGTAGGCCACCTTCATCTTCATCGACGGCGGCAGGTTGCGCTCCAGTTCGGGGAACAGCGCGCGCACGCCCTTGACCAGCGTCAGCGGATTGCCCTGTGGCGTGGCCTGCACGCCGATGAAGATCGCATGCTCGCCATTGAAGGCGACGCTCGCATCCGTGCTTTGTGCCGCCAGCTCGACGGTCGCGATGTCCTCCATGCGCACGAAGCCGCCGTCCCTGGATTTGATGATCATGCGCTTGAACTGCTGGATGTTCTGCAGATCGGTATTGGTCGAGACGTTGGAGACGATGAAATAGCCCTTTGCCTGGCCGGCGGCGGCCTGGAAGTTGTTGGCGGCGATCGCGGCGGCGACATCGGTCGGCGACACGCTCCGCCCGGCCATCCGCACCGGATCGAGCCACAGCCGCATCGCGAACGTCTGGCCACCCAGGATGTCGGCCGATGCCACGCCGTCCACCGTCGACAGCACCGGCTGCACGACGCGCGTGAGGTAGTCGGAAATCGCGCTGCCCGAGAGCTCCTCGCTGGAGAAGCCGAGATACATCACCGCCGTGGTCTGGCCGGTGGTCTTGGTGACGATCGGATCGTTGGATTCCTTCGGGATCAGATATTTGACCGAATTGACCTTGGCCAGCACCTCGGTCAGCGCCTGGTTCGGATCGAAGTTCAGCTTGATGTAGACCTGGATCGTGCTGGTGCCGAGCACCGACGACGAGGTGATGTAGTCGACGCCTTCGGCGGAGGCGACCGCCTGCTCGATCGGCGTGGTGATGAAGCCCTGGATCAGATCCGCCGACGCGCCGGGATAGGAGGTCGTGACGTTGACGACGGTGTTCGAGAGCTTCGGATATTGCCGGATCGGCATCACGGTCGCGGCGCGCAGGCCGATCAGGAGGATCAGCAGGCTGACGACGACCGACAGAACCGGACGCTTGATGAAGATATCGGTCAGGGCCATCGTGCAAGGACCTTCTAAAGTTCTTTAACTGCTGATGATCACGTCGGGATCGACGTTGCGCCAAGGCGGCGCCGATCCCTGGATCACGCTCTAGTAACGCGGCGGCTGCGCCGGAATCGGCGGCGCCGCATCGGTCGAGATCGCAACCGCAGCGCCCGATTGCAGCTTGAGCTGCCCGACCGCGACGACGCGGTCGCCAGGCTTAACGCCTTTCAGGATCTCGGCACGGCCGTCGATCCGGTTGCCAGTCTGCACGAAGCTGCGGACCACGGTCAGGCTGGTCTTGCCGTCATCGCCCTTCTTCTCCTTGATCAGGATACACGGAGTCGCCGTAGAGCGTGTAGTCGACCGCAGTCTCCGGCACGGTGACGACCGGCGGCTTGTCCGGCAGCACGACGGTGGTGGTCGCGAACATGCCGGGCTTGAGGATGCTGTCGGGGTTGGCGATCGTCGCCTGCACGCGAATGTTGCGGGTGTCGGACGCGATCTGCGGCTCGATCGTGGTGATCTTGCCTTCGAAGGTCTGGCCCGGATAGGCGTCGACCTTGACGCGAACGACCTGCCCGACCTTGAGCTGGCCGCTGTCCTTTTCCGTCACCGTGAAGTTCGCATAGAGTTCGGACAGGTCGGTCAGGGAGATGATCTGCGTGCCCGCGGTCAGGAATTGCCCGACCTCGATGTGGCGCACGCCGAGTTCGCCGTCGAACGGCGCCCGCACCAGCTTCTGCGAGATGATGGCCTCGGTCTTGGCGATGCCGGCCTGGGCCTGGTCGAAGGCGGCCTGCGCCGAATCGACCGTCGCCTGCGGCCCGAACTGACGCGCGGCGAGCTGCTTGGCGCGGTCGAGCGACAACTGCGCAACCGTCGCCTGTGCCTTGAAGTTGGCGAGATCGCCCTGCTCCGGCGCGTCATAGAGCTGCACCAGCGGCGTGCCCGCCTTCACATGCGAGCCGGCGGTGAACAGGATGTCGGTGATGCGCCCGCTGACATCAGAGGTGACGTTCACCTGATGCACGGCGACGAGTTCGCCGACCGCGGTCAACAGGTTCGGAATGACCTCGCTCTTTGCCTCAGCCACGCTGACGCTGACCGGCGGCGGTTTGTTGTTGGCGAAGAACTGCGCAATCATCTGGTTGCGGAAGTGGTTGAACCAGACGAGGCCGCCGACGAGCAGCGCCAACAACGAGCCGACGATGAAGAACCAGAGCACGGGCCTGACAGGCCGGGTGCGCTTCTTGTCGATCGGTTCGCCCGATATGTCGCGTTCGGTCGCAATGTTCATGTCATGCACTTTCTGCAGTTGCCGGCGATACCGAAGGCTGCGTCTGCTCGCGGGACAGATGCGCAGTGATTGCGGCCTCGCTCAGTCCAATTCCGCGCAAGAGAAACTCGCAAAGCTGACGCTCCAGATCGTCAGCCCTGCCGTAAGCGAGACACGGCGTCGTCGGAAGCCGTGTCAGCGCAGCCATCAGCGCGGTGTGATGGGCGAACCAGAACAAGATTGAGCGGATCGCCCGCGATCCGCGAGGCATCGCCGGCCGCGACCGCGAACTCGAGCGACGCCGCAAACATCGGCCCGATCAGTTTGCCGATCTTGTCATAGAGCAGCCGCGCGAATTCGCCATCCTCCAGATGGCTCGTGACCATGAGTCGCAGCCGCTGCGCCTCCTGCTCGTCCGGACCGTTCACGATCTCCACGAAATAGCGCACCATGCTTTGGGTCAGCTCGACCAGCGCCGCGGTCGACGGCTCCTGACCCAACAGATGCACCAGATCCGGATCCGCCTCGCACTCCTCCGCCAGGATTTCCGCGTACAGCGCGGCCTTGGAGGGGAAGTGCTTGAACAGCAGCGCTTCCGAGATGGACGCCGCCTGCGCCACGCTCTTGGTCGTGGTGCCGGCAAATCCATTGCGGGCGAAGCAACGCTTGGCTGCCCCAAGGATTAGCTGCCGCCTGAGGTCACTCGTCATTCGGAGGTTGGTCATGATGTGAGTAAGCACTCACAAACGGCAAAAAGTCAAGGTATCGGGTGCAGCGCAACCAGCCGGATACAGAGTCAAACACGGCGCGATGCGAAGAGGTTGGATCGCCGCCACGCTTTAGCTCTTTGATTGAACACGATCTTTTGGAAAAACCGCGAACCGTGCCCGCGGCGTTCGAGTCCATTCAGACGTCAGAAATCACCCGTCAGGGATCAGTAGACAGTTATCAAGTACCGTCAAGCGTCAGATCGGACCGAAGCCGAGGTCTCCGCGCAGGCGGTTCAGCATGAAAATCCCGTCGCGGCCCGCCAGCATGCGCTCCAGATTCGCTGCGTCGATCTTGACACTGGCGAAGCGCGGGCCGGCCGAGACGTCGTGCAGGGACGGCGCGTACGCCTCGATCGCCGACATGGTTTCGAGCGTCTGGGCGTCCGCAATGCCGCAGGCTTTCGCGACGCCGACCAGATCGGCGACGGAGGCCGTGTGGCTCACCTGCCCTCCGGTCTCGCCATAGGCTTCGTTGTCGAGGACGATGATCGAAAGATTGGCGGGCTTCTGCAGGCCGACGGTGGCGAGGCTTCCGATCCCCATCAGCATCTCGCCATCGCCCGTGATCACCACGACGGGCAGCTTCGGCTGCGCGAGCGCAAGGCCAAGGCCGATCATCACGGCGCCGCCCATCGCGCCCCAGAGATAGAAATTGCGCGGGTGATCGCCGGCGGCGGCGATGTCGTAGGTGGATGCGCCCAATCCGCCGACGGCGATCGCGCCCTTGCGATCTTTCAACAGGCTGGAGACGACGGCGCGGCGATCGAGACGGTTGGCTTTGCTCATTTGGTGAAAACCTTGGCGCCGATCAGGCGCTGCGACAGCAGGACGGCGGTCGGCGTGCAGGCGTTGTAGGCTTGGCCGGCCGCAGCCTCCATGACCTCGCGGACTTCATCGGGATGCGACGCCCGCAGCACCTTGACGCCCGACAGTTCGAAAACGGATTGCGTGGTCGATCCCATCGGCACCTGCCACGGGTTGAACTCGCCCCATTCGCCGCGCATCGTCACCAGCGTCAGGAACGGCAAACGGAAGATCTGGGTCAGCGACAGCATGTTGATGCAGTTGCCGACGCCGCTCGACTGCATCAGCAGCACGCCGCGCTGGCCGCCGGCCCAGGCGCCCGCAAGCAGCGCCACGCCCTCCTCCTCCGTCGTCAGCGAGATGCCGCGCATCGTCGACGAAGCCAGCACGCGCTGGATCAACTCCGAATGACCGGCATCCGGCACATAAGGTACCTGACGCACATCGAAGCGCTGCAAAATCGAGAAAATGTCCTCCGGCCAAGAGCGTAGCGGATTCGGTGGAGGCTTCGGCACGGGCGTGCATTTTCAGGTCCAGTCGGCTAGCAAGTGGTTTTCGCGGCCGGACTGTAGTGGCCCGCGCGGTTTTCGAAAGAGCAAAAACGGCATGTCGCCCCGCACAAAGAGTATGACAGCATGACTTCGGAGGCGCGCGAGCTGGCGGCCCGCTTCGACCTGGAGCGGCTGACGCCGGAATTCTACAGCGACCCCTATCCGACTTACCGTGCACTGCGGGAACATGAGCCGGTCAAACGTCTGCCGAACGGCGCCTACTTCCTGACCCGCTATGACGACCTGGTTACCGCCTACAAGAACACCAAGGCGTTCTCCTCGGACAAGAAGAAGGAGTTTTTTCCGAAATACGGCGCGTCCCTGCTCTACGAGCATCACACCACGAGCCTCGTGTTCAACGATCCGCCCGCGCACACCCGCGTGCGGCGGCTGATCATGGGCGCATTGTCGCCGCGCGCGATTGCGGAGATGGAAGGCGATCTGATCGCCCTGGTGGATGGCCTGCTGGACGCGATCGCGAAACAAGGGCGGTTCGATCTGATCGGCGATTTCGCCGCCGCGATTCCGATCGAGGTGATCGGCAACCTTCTCGACGTACCTCATGACGAACGCGCGCCGTTGCGCGACTGGTCATTGGCGATCCTCGGCGCGCTGGAGCCCGTGCTCACGCCCGAACAGTTCGCGCGCGGCAATCAGGCGGTGAAGGATTTCCTTGCCTATCTGGAAACGCTGGTCGAGCGCCGGCGCGCCAAGCCCGGCAATGGCGAACGCGACGTTCTGACGCGGCTGATCCAGGGCGAAGGCAGCGGCGAGCGCCTGACCGCGAAGGAGCTGCTGCACAATTGCATCTTCCTGCTCAACGCCGGCCACGAGACCACGACCAATCTGATCGGCAACGGCCTTGTTGCCCTCGACAAGCATCCTGCCGAGAAGCAACGCCTGATCGACGAGCCTGCGCTGATCAAGACGGCGGTCGAGGAAATGCTGCGGTTCGAAAGCTCGAACCAGCTCGGCAACCGCATGATCGTCGAGGCGTTGGAGCTCGGCGGCGTCGAGATGCAAGCGGGCACGCCGGTCACGCTCTGCATCGGCGCCGCCAACCGCGACCCCGCGCATTTTCCCGATCCGGAAAGGTTCGACGTCGGCCGCACGCCGAACCGTCACCTCGCCTTCGCCACCGGCGCGCATCAATGCGCGGGGATGGCTCTGGCGCGGCTCGAAGGCGCAATCGCGATCTCGCGGTTTCTCGCGCGATTTCCGACCTACGCGCTCGCGGGCGAACCGGTACGCGGCGGCCGCGTGCGGTTTCGGGGTTTCCTCAGCGTGCCGTGTGCGACTGAAGGCTGACGCGCGACGAAGCAAAAAATCGATCGTCGCATCACGTCTGGCATGGTCCGAACACAATCTCGCGCCTATATTGATCGAAGAGAGAGCGCGGTGACGCAATATGTCTCCACCGGTCAATGATTACATCGCGACGGAAGCGCGCTTAGGCGCGCAGAACTACAAGCCGCTCGGCGTCGTCCTGTCGCGCGGCGAAGGCGTGTTCGTGTGGGACACCGAGGGCAACCGCTATCTCGATTGCCTCTCGGCTTATTCGGCGGTGAACCAGGGCCATTGCCATCCAAAAATCAGAGCGGCCATGATCGAACAGGCGGGCCGGCTGACGCTGACGTCCCGCGCCTTTCACAATGACCAGCTCGCGCACTTCTACGAAGAGATCGCCGAGCTGACCGGCTCGCACAAGGTGCTGCCGATGAACAGCGGCGCCGAGGCGGTCGAGAGCGCGATCAAATCCGTGCGCAAATGGGGCTACGAGGTGAAGGGCGTGCCGGATGGGCAGGCCGAGATCATCGTCTGCGCCGACAACTTCCACGGACGCACGCTCGGCATCGTCGGCTTCAGCACCGACCCGACGGCACGCGACCATTTCGGTCCGTTCGCGCCCGGCTTCACGATCATTCCGTTCGGTGACGCCGCGGCGCTGGAAGCGGCAATCACACCCAATACCGTCGCCTTCCTGGTCGAGCCGATCCAGGGAGAAGCCGGCGTCATCATTCCACCGCCAGGCTATTTCACGCAGGTGCGCGAAATCTGCACCGCGCATGACGTGATGCTGATCCTCGACGAAATCCAGACCGGGCTCGGCCGCACCGGCAAGCTGCTCGCAGAGCAGCATGAAGGCATCGAGGCGGACGTGACGTTGCTCGGCAAGGCCTTGTCCGGCGGCTTTTATCCGGTGTCGGCCGTGCTCTCGAACAATGCCGTGCTCGGCACGCTGAAACCCGGTCAGCACGGCTCGACCTTCGGCGGCAATCCGCTCGCCTGCGCGGTGGCGCGGGCGGCGTTGCGGGTGCTTGTCGAGGAAGGGATGATCGAGAACGCGGCGCTGCAGGGCGCAGCGCTTTCTCGATGGTCTGACGAGCATCCGCGCCAACACCGTGCGCGAGGTGCGCGGACGCGGGTTGATGCTGGCGGTCGAACTTCACCCCGAGGCCGGCGGCGCGCGCCGCTACTGCGAGGCCCTGCAGGTCCGAGGCATCCTCGCCAAGGACACCCACGACCACACGATCCGCATCGCCCCGCCGCTCGTGATCACAGGCGACCAGGTCGATTGGGCGCTGGAGCAGATCGAGGCCACCTTGATGCAGGACTTCTCGTGACGGCCAACCGGCGGCACACAGAAGCAGTGCGAAACCGGACCCAGGTGCGGCCGACATCAGGCGCAAGCCACGAACTCGCTGTCGTCCCTGCGAACGCAGGGACCCATAACCACAGGCTGGAGTTTGTGGCATTGTGGCGGGACGGCTTTCTTTCCGACAACAGATATCACGCGGTATGGGTCCCTGCGTTCGCAGGGACGACAGCGCGATTGTGTTGTGTTGCTAGACAAAAACGCGGCAGGACCCTTGACCGACCGCGACATTGACAGGCATGCGAAAGGGGCGTCCGCTGTCGAGTTCGATAATCACCAATGTGGGCCTCCTCGCCCGATTGCCTTCGCATCGAGATGCTGTGAGGCCAATGGGAGGTAGCCATGACGAAGTCGCTACTCGCGCTGTTGCTGGTGGTCTTCACTTCCAATTTCTTGATTCAATTTCCCACCCGAGTTCTCGCCGGGCCCCAGGAGGAGGTCCAGGCTGCAATGCAACTTCTCAAGTCGAAAGCCACGAAGCTGGGTGTCCCGAACATCAATGGAGAAGACGCGATGGCGGACAAAGCCGTTCCCGTCTTGCATTTCGGGTCGACCAAGATGAACAACAACTTCACGCTTGTCGACGAAGTCCAGAAGGAAGCCGGTGGAACGGTTACGATCTTTGTCAAAAGCGGCGACGAATTCGTCCGCGTCGCGACGAACGTTATGAAGGACGACGGATCGCGAGCGGTAGGTACCATTCTCGACCCGAAGGGGAGAGCCATCGCGGCCATTGCGAAGGGCGAAAGCTATTTCGGGGAAGCCGACATCCTGGGCAAGGCTTACGTCACTGGTTATGAGCCGATCCGCGATGCAAGCGGCAATGTGATCGGCATCTACTACGTCGGTTATTTGAAGAAATAGCGCTTTCCATCTGACGTAATACTGAGGGTGAGCGAAAACGCGCGTTACCGCCGGCAGCACAAGGGCTGCCCTCCGTCAGCTGATGATTGCGATTGCTGGCGGTTTACACGACGGACCGATGCCGTTCGATGCACGTCTGCAAGACCTCATCCATCGGCCTGCCCCACCAGTCGTTGGAAAAGATCTCGATCTCGGAATAGCCGGCAAAGCCCTGCGCCTCGACCGCCGCGCGGACCGAGCTGATATCGATCACGCCGTCGCCCATCATGCCTCGGTCGTTGAGGATGTCCTTGGTCGGCACCAGCCAGTCGCAGACATGGAAAGCGAGCAGCCGGTCCTTGCCGGCGCGCGCGATCTGCGGCATCAGCTCCGGGTCCCACCAGACGTGATAGACATCGAGTGCGACACCGAGCGCGCCGGTAGCGTTCGGGATCGAGTGCATCGCAGAGATCGAGCGCCTGCTTGGTCGTATTGAGGCAGGCGCGGTCGGCGGCATAGGCCGGATGCAGCGGCTCGATCGCGAGCGGCATATTCGCCTGTTCTCGCATAGTCGAGCATCTCGGCAATGGCGTCGTGCACCTGCGCTCGCGCGCAGCGATGTCCTTTGAGGCAGCACTGCCCGGCGCGCGAGTATTGTGGCAAGCCACCGACGACGAGGACGACGCAGCTCGCGCCGAGCGCCTTGGCTTCATCCACGGCGCGGCGGTTGTCGTCGCGGACCTCATTGCGGCGCACGGCGTCGGAGGTGAACATGCCGCCGCGGCAATAGCCTGACAGTTCGAGCCCGGCATCGCGCACCGCGCGGACGGCGCGATCGATGCCGACGGCGGCGACCTGGTCGCGCCAGGGATCGATGGCGCGAATGCCATGCCGCGCGCAGGCGTCGATGATCTGCAGGAGATCGCCTTGCTTGCGGACCGTCGCCGTGTTCAGCGACAGCCAGCGGTGATCGGCGGAGAAATCGCGCATCAGGCCTCGATGCCGCGGAGCGCCAGCAGCGCCGCCATCCGCCGTGTTGCAAGTTCCGGATTGGCGAGCAGGCCGGCCTTGTCCGCCAGCCGGAACAGCTCGGCGAGATGCAAGGTCGATCGCGCACTCTCCTGCCCGCCGACCATGGTGAAGTGATCCTGGTGCCCGTTGAGATAGGCCATGAACACCACGCCGGTCTTGTAGAAGCGCGTCGGCGCCTTGAAGATATGGCGCGACAGCGGCACCGTCGGACCCAGCACGTCGTGGAAGCCGGCCTCGTCGCCGGCGGCCAGCCGCGACAGCGCATAAGACGCCGCCGGCGCGATGGCATCGAAGATGCCGAGCAGCGCGTGCGAAAAGCCCTCGGCGTCGCCGGCGATCAGTTCGGCGTAGTTGAAATCATCGCCGGTATACATCTTGACGCGTTGATCGAGCCTGCGGCGCATGTCGATCTCGCGCTGCTTGTCGAGCAGCGAGACCTTGACGCCATCGACCTTCGCCGCATGGGCATTGATGATGGCAACCGCCGTATCCATCGCCTTGTCGAGGTCTGCGGTGCCCCAATAGCCGCTGAGTGCGGGATCGAACATGTCGCCGAGCCAGTGGATGATGACGGGCTCGCGGACCTGCGACAGCACGCGGTCGTAGACTTTCGCGTAGTCGTCCGCCGAGCGGCCGAGCTTCGCCAGCGCGCGCGAAGCCATCAGGATGATCCGCCCGCCGGCCTTCTCCACCGCGGCGATCTGCTCCTCATAGGCGCGGATAACGTCGTCGAGGCTTTTGGCATCTTCCACCGCAAGATGATCGGTGCCCGCGCCGGAAAACACCAGCGCATTGCCGCGCGCCTTCGCGGCGCGAACCGAACGCTGGATCAACTCCAGCGAGGTCGGCCAATCAAGACCCATGCCGCGTTGCGCGGTGTCCATCGCCTCGGCAACGCCGAGGCCCAGATCCCAGACGTGCTCGCGGAACGCGATGGTCTTGTCCCAATCGACGGCCGCCGACAGCCACGGGTCGGCATCGGCGAGCGGATCGACAACGACATGCACCGCGGAAAATGCCACGCGGTTCAGCGTGCCCTCGAGCTTTGCGGGAAACGTGCGGGACGCGGCGAGCCGATAAGTCTCGATCGAACGATCCGCCTTCGGCAGCCTCAGAGACAGCGACGACATCGGCTGGACAGGCTTGTTCATGGCTGAGCTCCGTTAGACCTTGATCGGCGCGACGTCGATCCAGCGCCGCTCGCGCCAGCTCTGCAGCGCGCATTCGGCGAGTTGCACGCCCTTGGCGCCTTCGAGCAGCGTGTGCTTATAGGGCGCGTTCTCGCAGACATGGCGAATGAACATCTCCCACTGCTCCTTGAAGCCGTTGTCGTAGACGGCGTTGTCCGGCAGCTTCTGCCAGTCGGCATAGAAATCGTGCAGCCGCTTCTCGTCCGGATTCCACACCGGCCGCGGTGTCGCCTGCCGCGCCTGGATCATGCAGTCGGTCAGTCCCGCGACGGCCGAGCCGTGGGTGCCGTCGACCTGGAAGGTGACGAGATCGTCGCGATAGACCCGCGTCACCCAGGACATGTTGATATGCGCGATCACGCCGCCCTTGAGGCGGAAGGTCGCGTAGGCGGAGTCGTCGGCCGTCGCCTGATATTTCTTGTCCTGCTCGTCCCAGCGCTCGGGAATATCCGTCGTGCCCAGGCAACTCACGCTCTCGACCTCGCCGAAGAGATTGTCGAGCACGTAGCGCCAGTGGCAGACCATGTCGAGGATGATGCCGCCACCGTCCTCGCTGCGATAGTTCCAGGACGGCCGTTGCGCCTGCTGCCAGTCGCCCTCGAACACCCAATAGCCGAACTCGCCGCGCACCGAGAGCATGCGGCCGAAGAAGCCGGAGTCGCGCAGGAAGGCCAGCTTCTTCAGGCCCGGCAGGAACAGCTTGTCCTGCACGGTGCCGTGCTTGACGCCTCTTGCCGCCGCAAGGCGAAGCACCGCGACCGCCTCGTCCAGCGTGGTCGATATCGGCTTCTCGCAATAGACGTGCTTGCCGGCATTGATCGCCTTGGTCAGCAGTGAGGGCCGTGCCTGCGTGGTGGCGGCGTCGAAGAACACGGTGTCGTTTTTGTCGCCGAGCGCCTTGTCGAGATCGGTGGTCCAGCGCTCGATCTTGAACTGCTTCGCGAGCTTCTCGACCTTGCCAGCGTCGCGACCGACCAGGATCGGGTCAGGCATCACGCGGTCGCCGTTCGACAGCAGTCGTGCCGCCCTGGTCGCGGATCGCGACGATCGAGCGGATCAGATGCTGGTTCAGCCCCATGCGGCCGGTGACGCCGTTCATGATCAGGCCGAGGCGTTGGGTCGTCATATCGATTGCTCCTGCGGAATTCTTGTTGTTGGCCGCGCGAGCGGCAATAGCGTGGACCAGTCCGGATGCACCGACGTCGCAAAGCCCGGCGTCGTCAGCGTGTCCGTCGACAGATTGCCGTCGCGGATCGACAGGCGGATCTTGCCGCCGTCGCTGACATAGAGATCGGGATGCGCGGCCAGGAAGGCCTGCGCCTCGGCCGGCGGCGTGCCGGCGAAGCCGTCGACATAGTGGTGACCGTTGCGCTCGGCGTGAGTGACGCCGATCAGAGCACCGAGCGCGAGGTCCTGCTGCACGGCAATCCCGGCCTGACAGGTCAGGTCCTCGCCGGTGACGAAGCTGTAGTCGCCCGCGGCAGCCCACGTCGCTGCACGCGTGGCGTTGACGATCGCCTTGTAGATGCCTTTGCAGGATTTCAAGGAGATGCCGCGATAGCCAAGCGCGCGGGCATCAGGGAATGCCTGATAGGAATCGTCGGCCTCGTCGATGATAAAATCACGCTTTGCCAGTGAACCGAGCGGCGACTGCCGCGTGATGTCGCGCGGCATCGGCTGCTCGATGTACAGAAGCTTGGTCGCGATCGGCGACAGCGCGTCGTCGCGATCGAGCCGGTCGACCAGCGCGCCGAGCGCGTTGAGGTCGGCATATTGCTCATTGGCATCGAGGCTGACGTTGTAGTCATGCGGCAGCGTTGCGAGCTCCTTGCCGATCCGGATCAAGCGCGCCGCGTCGGCCTCGGGATCGCCGTTCAGCTTCAGCTTGAAGTAGCGCGCGCCGGCATTCTCCTGTGTATCGGCGACCCCGCCCTTGCCTTCGACCTGGTCGTCGAGGCCGACGGTGTGGCGGATCGCGACACGCTCCAGCCGCTTGCGCATGGCGAGAAACCGCGCCACGTCGTCACTTTCGAGATCGGGTGATAACCGCGCATCGATAGCGGCGATGTTCTGCGCCATGCCATGGAAGAAACTGACATCGGCGCCTCGCAGCAGCGCATCGAGGATCGCCTTGTCGATCTCGGCCGGCCCATAGGCTGCAGCGAGCGGTGGAATGTCCTCCCTCCCGCATGCCTCGATTTGCGCCTCGACACAGGACGCGTGCAATCCAAACGCCGTCCCGAAACCTGAATGCGACAGATAGAGCTCGCGCGCGATCGACAGCGACCGCCGCAGCTCGTCGACAGTCTGCTCAGGCGACAGCTCCGGGCGCTTGTCGAACCATTTCGGCACCAGCATTTCAGCGCTGGCGCCGACGAATATTCCCTTGCCCTCAACCTCGATCTCGGCCCGCACGAATAGCTGCGGCGTCGCGTTGATCACGACAGCGCCGAACCGGAACGGCCGGGCAAAACGGACCGGCCGTTCGAAGAAAGCGATATCGCGTAGCGCGAGGCGAAGCGGCATGATCGGCGATCCTAGTCCAGCGCGCCTTGCGTGAAGAAATGCTTGCGGATGCGCTGCACCAGCTCGGTGAACTGCGGATCGGCCATCGCATCGAGCGAGCGCGGACGCGGCAGCGGCACGTCATAGATCGCGGCGATCGCGCCCGGCCGCTCGGTCATGACCAGCACCCGGTCGGCCAGGAACACGGCTTCCGGAATCGAATGGGTGATCAGCAGCACGGTCTTGCCGGTTTCCCGCTGGATGCGCATCAATTCGACGTTCATGCGCTCGCGCGTCATGGCGTCGAGCGCGCCGAACGGCTCGTCCATCAGCATGATCTTCGGATCATGCACCAGCGCCCGGCAGATCGAGGCGCGCTGCTGCATGCCGCCGGAGAGCTGCCACGGCAGCTTCTTCTCGAAACCTTCGAGCCCGACCAGCTTGAGCAATTCCTTGGCCCGCGCGCGATATTTGTCGCGCGGCAATCGCTTCATGTCGATCGGCAGCATGACGTTGCCGAGCACCGTGCGCCAGGGCAGCAGCAGGGAGTTCTGGAACACGATGCCGACATTGCCATGCGGCTTGGTGACCTGCTCGCCCTCGACCAGGATCTCGCCGGTCGAGGGCGGCAGCAGGCCCGAGATCATCTTGAGCAGCGTGGACTTGCCGCAGCCGGACGGACCGACCACGACGAAGAACTCGCCTTCGTTGATGTGGAAGTCGAGCGGACGCAGTGACGGCACGTCGCCGTCGCGCGAGCGATAGATCTTCGACACGCCGGACAGCCTGATCCCCGACGTGCCACCCTCGGCGCGGTCGCTCACCACACGAAGATGCGCGCCCGCCTGGCTCGCTGTTGCTTTGGACGCAGCGCTCATGACTTACTTCGGCAGGTACTCGTTGCTGTAGAACGACTTGGGATTTTCCTTGGCCTTGGCGTCCAGCCCGCCATATTCGACCATCAGGTTGACGGTGTCGTTCATGTTCTGGTCGGTGACCTGGAACGGTCGCTTGTCTTTGGTTTCAGCGGTGCGATAGAGCGGGATCGTCAGCTCGAAGCCCTGCGTCAGCGTATCGATCTTGCCGCCCTTCGGATTGGCATCGAGGATCGACTGGGCCGCACCCTTCGGGTCCTTCTCGGCGGCTTCGACAGCCTTGGTGGTCGCGGACATGAAGCGCTTGACCAGATCGGCATTCGCCTTGACGTAGTCGGTGTTGGCGATGATGCCGGACGAGACCATGTTGATGCCGTAGTCGGCGAACTTGATCGGATAGACGTCCTTGCCGGTCGCGTCCTTGATCTTCATCGACTGGTCCATCACGTAGCCAAGCAGCAGATCGGCCTGCCCGTTGATCACGGCGTTGAGCTTGGTCTGGCCGTCACCGGCGACCGTCTTGAAATCGGCTTCCTTCAGGCCGGTCTTCTTCAGGAACAGCGGCCAGATCTGGGTCATCGAGTCGGCCGGCGTGATCGCGACCGTCTTGCCCTTGATGTCCTCGGGCTTCCTGATGTTCTTCTCGACGAAACCCATCGCCGACATCGGGCTGGTCTGCAGCAGCACGCCGGTCGCGATCACGGGCGCGCCCTTCACTGCCGCGCGCATCATGGTGGGCACGTCGACATAGCCGAAATCGGCGGTCTTCGCGGCGACGGCCTGCGTGGTCGCGGCCGAGCCGCGGCCTTCCTGAATTTCGAGATCGATGTTCTCGGCCGCATAGAGGCCCTTGGCTTTGCCATAGTAGAACGGCGCGTGCTCGCCATAGACGTACCAGTTCAGCATCAGCACGACCTTATCGGCCGCGGATGCCGGAACAATCGACAGGGCCGTCCAGAGCAACGCGGCGGCAAGCGCCGCGATCCATCGCATCATTGTTTTCTCCCGTTCGTGTCGCCGCATTGGCGCGGACTATTTTTGTTTGCTCGCCGCTTACGAGGCGAAGATGATGTCCTCGCGCTGGCTGACATGCCAGGGGATGACGAGACGTTCGATCCGGTCGACGATCCAGAACAGGATGACACCGAGCAGCGCCAGGATCACGAGCGCTGCGAACATCGTCGGCAGGTCGAAGGTACCGATCGAGCGCTGCATCACATAGCCGATGCCGGAATTGGAGCCGACGAATTCACCGACCACCGCGCCGACGACGGCGAGCGTGACCGAAACTTTCAGTCCTGAGAAGATCGCGGGCATCGCGTGCGGCAAATTGACCGCGCAGAACACCTGGAACCGGCCGCCCTGCATCGCGCGCGCAAGATCGACCATATCGGGATCGACCGACTTGAAGCCCTGCACGGCGGAGACCACCACCGGAAAAAATCCGAGCAGAAACGCCGAGATCACTTTGGGCAGGATGCCGAAGCCGAACCAGACCACGAACAGCGGCGCGATCGCGATCTTCGGCACCGACTGGGAGAACACGAGCAGCGGATAGATGTAGCTTTCGACCGTCTTCGAGCCCGCGATCAGCATTGCGACGGGAATGCCGAAAACGGCCGACAGCAGGAAGCCGCAGATCGTTGCATAGGTCGTGGGCCATGCTTGCCGGAGCAGCTCCGGCCAATCGCTCAGCAATACCGCGACGACGTCTGCGGGCGCCGGGATCTGATAGGCCGGGATCTTGAACAGCCGGATCGCGAGATCCCAGGCGACCACGATGACGATGAGAAACAGGAAAGGCCGCACCCACGCGGCGTTCAGCGCTCTCGACACGCCGCTCTCGCCCTTCGGCTCGGCCACACTTCACTCCCGGTCTTGATTGTCGTTTCGGGGCGGAAATTAACCCGTTGGATAAATACTGTCCAGCGGGTTTCTTCCGGCGACGCTCTGAGATCTTGCACGCCGGTGAGGCGTGGATGGCCGGGATAAACCCGGCCATGACGTGCGGCGCGGCCTATGTTCCTTCAAACCGCTTGATGCGCAGGGATGCGTGCCTGCGGCGCGCTGGCTTGATCGAACAGCGCGAAGGATTTTCCGGTCAGCGCCGCCAGCACCAGCGCAACCATGTGTTCGAGACGCTCGTCCTTGGCCTCCTGCTTCAGCAGGTCGCGGCCGAAAATCACGCTCAGCGTTGCGCTGTTGGAGAGATAGAAGAACCCAAGTGCGGCGATCGAAATATAGAGCTGCACGGGATCGACCGGCACCTGGAAATCGCCGCCGTCGACGCCTCGCCGCACCACGGTGCGGATCATCTCGACAAAGGGCGAGTGCATCGACTTGACCTTGGTCGAGCGTTTCAGATGGCGCGCCCGCGCAAGATTCTCGGTGTTGAGCAGCGCCAGGAATTCCGGGTTGCGGATGAAATAGTTCCAGGTGAAGGCGATCAGGCGGCGGATCGCTTCCGGCGGTTCGAGATGTTCGAGATCGAGCCCGCGTTCCTCGGCCCGGATCTTCTCATAGGCAGCTTCGAGAACAGCCAGGTAAAGGTCGTCCTTCTTGCCCACGTGGTAGTAGAGCATCCGTTTGTTGGCGCCGGCCTTGGCGGCAATGCGGTCGACGCGCGCCCCGGCGAGACCATGGGCAGCGAACTCCTGCTTGGCGGCTTCGAGGATGCGACGCCGCATGCCCTCGGGGTCGCGCTGCCATTTCAAAACTCGCTTCGCCTTGGCCAAACTGGTTGCCCGGTGATGATCGTCCCCTCGGATGTAGCATGCGGGCGGCCATTTGAGAAACGGGCCGGCGGCGTCAGGCTGCGGCGGGAGCCTCGGGCCTCGGCGCGCGTTCCAGGAGCAGCGTCTGGACGCCGCAGGCGCCGTTGCGCAGGCTCAGCACGCGTGTGCCGGCCTTGCGGCCGATGCGGACCTCGGATGCCCCGATCCCCGCTCCGATCAGCCGCTGCCGGGTCGCGTCGATATCGGCAACGCGCCAGCTCAGCCCCCATAATTTGTCGCGGTTCTGATCGGCGCCCGCGACGGGCCGCCGCACCACCTCCACAATGAGGTCGCCGCAGCGGAAGAACATCAACTGTCCCCATTCCTGATGCGTGCGGTCGAGCGCCATGTCGAGCCCGAGCCGCGCACCATAAAGCGCCGCGGCACGCTCGGGGTCCTCGGTCGAGATCACGACATGATCGAGCCCGAGGATCGGCGTTTCGGTGGTCACGGGCGAGGCCGGACGCTGGCCGTCGAGTTTGAGAAAGAACATCCGCACGCCCCGCGTCAGCTCGGTCTTGGCGCGCGTGCGCTTCCAGCGCAGGAGCGCGCCCGAAATCGTGTCCTGCCCCTCGACATCGGCAATCGGATCCGGCTGCAGCGCAACCCGCTCGAGCCTTCGATGCATCCTGGCGATATCGTCGGTCGCAAAGCAGATGCTGGCGAGCCCTTCGCCCCAGATCTTGATCACGGTGCGGATGCGGTCCGCCGCGACGCTCTCGCCGCTCGGCGACATCAGCTCCAGCGTCATGTTGTCGAGGGTGAACAGCACGCGGTCGGTGCCTTCGCCGGACGCTCGCCAAGACGGCGCGCGCCCGAGCAGAGCTTCATATGCGGCAGTGCCGGCGGCGATGTCCGAGAGCAGGAGAACGACGTGGTCGAGCCCCGTGATCATGGAAACAGACCGCGCGTGTTCTTGGCGGCGCGCACCTTTTCCACGCCGATCGCCATGGCAGCGGTGCGATGCGCGATCTTGTCAGCCTTGGCGCGCACCAGCATCTGCTCGAAGGCGCGATCGAGAATTTGGTATTCGCGCCGCGTGACCTCCTCTTCCTCCCAGAACAGTTGCTGCAGGTCCTGCACCCATTCGAAATAGCTGACGACGACACCACCGGAATTGCAGAGGATGTCCGGGATCAGGAAGATGTCATCCCGGCGTTTCTCCAGCACGAGATCGGCCTCCGGCGTGGTGGGGCCGTTGGCGCCTTCGGCGAGGATACGGCATTTGAGGTTTTCGGCGACCTTGGCGTCGATCACCCGCTCCATCGCCGCCGGCACCAGCACGTCGCAAGGCAGCGTGAGCACCTGCGCCGGATCGAAGTGCAGCTCGTTCGAGAAGCCGGCGATGCTGCCATGCAGGCTCGCATGGCGCATCAGCGCGGGAATATCGAGGCCGTTGGCGTCGTGGAGCGCGCCGGTGTGGTCGCTGACCGCGATCACCTTCAATCCGAACTGATGCAGGCCGAACGCGGCATAGGAGCCGACATTGCCGAAGCCTTGCACCACCGCAGTCGCGCCGGACGGCTTGATCGCGAGCACATCCATCACGCGCCTGGCGAGATACGCCACGCCGCGGCCGGTCGCCTCGCGCCGGCCGAGCGTGCCGCCGCAATAGACCGGCTTGCCGGTCACGATCTCGGTCACGGTCTTGCCCTGGTACATCGAATAGGTGTCCATGAACCAGGCCATCACCTGCTCATTGGTGCCCATGTCCGGCGCCATCACGTCGGTATGCGGACCGACGAACGGGATCATCTCTTGCATGTAGCGCCGCGACAGCGTCTCCAGCTCGTGTTTCGAGATGGTGGAGAGATCGACATTCACGCCGCCCTTGGCGCCGCCATAGGGCAGACCGACAAGGGCGCATTTCCAGCTCATCCAGATCGCCAGCGCCGCGACCTCGCCGATATCGACCGACGGCGCGAATCGCGTGCCGCCTTTGGTTGGCCCCATTGTCAGCAGATGCTGGACACGATAGCCCTCGAATACGGCAATCGATCCGTCGTCACGGTGGATCGGACAGGATACCGTGATCGCCCGCTTCGGCATCAGCAGGCGTTCACGTTCATCCATCGGGAATTTCAAGGTGATTGGCGATCACGTTGAACTGATTCGCGGCCATGTCGAACACCGGGCCGGAATAAACGGTCATCGTTGCCCCCTCCGTTTGAGCGCGCCGGAACACTTTACCCGCCAGCGTCGTTATTTAGCGCGGTGCGCCGAAGCACCTGATTCAGTGGGTAGTCCCGCCTCACGTTGATCTCAAGCGATTCTGCGGCAGGGTTGCGAATAATTTCAGCGTTGATCCACGCCAACCGGTGGTAATCTCGGACGCCGGGGCCGGGACCACCCCATCAGCGCATGACGGAAAATCTATGCCATGAAGGCCCTCTTTATCGGACAGACCTATATCGACGTCACCTTCATCACCGACCACATGCCGATAGGCGATGAGAAGCACGTCGCTTCCGACTATGCGGTGTCGTTCGGCGGTAACGCGGTGACCGCGGCGTTCTGCTGCGCCAAGCTCGGCATCGTGCCGGATTTGATCGCCACCGTCGCCAATGACTGGCTCGGCCGCATGTTTCAGGACATGAGCGCGAAGTATGGAATTTCGATCCATCCACGCAAGGTCAATGCATCATCGCTCTCGTTCATCATGCCAAAGGACGGCAAGCGGGCGATCGTGCGCTGCCGCGACGACGCGCATATCCATCCCTTCCCGCTGCTCAATCTCGGCAATTGCCGCGCGCTGCATATCGACGGCCATCAGCCGGATGCCGCGATCCATTACGCCAGGCTGTGCCGCGAGAGCGGTATCCTGACTTCGCTCGACGGCGGCGGATTGCGCACCAACACCCACGAGCTTCTCGAGTTCATCGACGTCGCGATCGTCGCCGAGCGTCTCTGCGAGCAGATGGACCTGACGCCGGAGAAGATGCTCGATTATCTCAAGAGCCGTGGCTGCCGGGTCGGCGGCATCACGATGGGTGAGAAGGGGTTGCTTTGGTATGACGAGACCGGCGCTGTCCACGCGCTGCCGGCGCTGCCGATCCCGCGCGACCGTGTGATCGATACCAATGGCGCGGGCGATGTCTTCCACGGAGCCTACGTCTACAGCTATCTCGCTCATCCCGAGAATAGCTGGCACGATCATTTCGAGTTCGGGCGCGCCGCCTCGACCTTCAAGATCCAGCGCCTCGGCAACGAGGCCGGCCTGCCGACGCTGGCCGATATCGAGGCCGTGAGGCAGGAATTCGCCGTCGGCGTCTGAGACGGAGCCCGCTGGGCTCCGTCCCTCTATCCGAGCGCGCGCTTCAGGTCGAAGCCCGGATCGGCCGCCTGCTCCGGCGCAATCGAGCCGCGCGCCGCGAGCAGCCTGCGGC
Organism: uncultured Alphaproteobacteria bacterium; assembly: GCA_963786015.1. Taxonomy (GTDB): domain Bacteria; phylum Pseudomonadota; class Alphaproteobacteria; order Rhizobiales; family Xanthobacteraceae; genus Bradyrhizobium. The sequence goes on from CAWAXO010000037.1 coordinate 94,094, forward strand.
CGAACATGTGGTCGCCCGCCCGGTTGACCGACTCGATGCCGACGAGCTGGCCCCCCCGGTAGCAGAAGGCCGAGAACGCCTTTTGCGCGGGATCGCCACGCATTACCACCTGATCATAGCCGGCGGTGAGGCCGACCATCTGCAGCTTGTCGTCGCCCTGGTCGCTCCAGAACCAGGGCTGGCCGTCATAAGGCTTGTCGTCGCCGGTCAGCCGCGCTGCCACGCAGCGCGCGTGATCGGTGGCGTTCTGCACGGACTCGAGCCGCAGCGAGCCGCCAAACCGCGGACTGTCGAACAGCGCGCAATCGCCGATCGCCGAGATATCGGGATCGGAGGTGCGAAGCCGATCGTTGACGATGATGCCCGAGGCGACCGGAAGCCCCGCCTCCGCCGCGAGCTCGACATTCGGCAGCACACCGACACCGACAACGACAAGATCCGCCGCGATGTGCCGGCCATCGCTGAGGCTGATGCCCGTCACCTTGCCGCCGTGCGCCTCGATTGCGGTCGCCTGCACGCCGAGGTGAATGCGGATGCCGGAAGCCGTGTGCTGCTTCTGGAAATAGTCCGATACCTCCGCCGTCACCGCGCGCGCCATCACCCGGTTTGCAAGCTCGAGCACATCGACCTCGAGACCCTTGATCCGCGCTGTCGCTGCGAATTCGAGCCCGATGAAACCCGCGCCGATCACGACGACGCGCTTGCTCACCGCAAGCCGTTTGCGCAAATCCTCGCTGTCGTCGAGAATGCGCAAGTAGCGCACCTCGGGCAGGCTGGCGTTGGGAATATCGAGCAGACGATTGCGCGCGCCGGTTGCCAGCACCAGATGGCCATAATCAAGCGCGACGCCGGATGCGAACATCAGCTTGTGCGCCGCGCGATCGATCGCCGTGGCATGTCCTGCCATCAGCTCGATGGTCTGGTCGGTATAAAACTTCTGCGGACGGAACATCAGGCTGTCCGGACCACCGGTGCCCTTCAGATAGGCCTTGGACAGCGGCGGACGCTGATAGGGCAGATGCCCCTCATCGTTGAGCACGCAGACGCGCTCCTTGAAGCCGCATTGGCGCAGCGAGGCCGCGACCTGGAAGCCCGCGTGCCCGGCACCGACGATGACAACCGGTCCAGTCGCCATGCGTCAGACCGTGACCACACGCAACGGCAGCGTATCGAAGCCGCGCAGCGTGTTGTTCAGTCGGCGCGTCGGCTCACCGGTCATCTCGAACGCCGCAACGCGTTTGGCGAGAGCGCCAAACAGCGCCTCGCTTTCCAGCCGTGCAATCGCCTGCCCGACGCAGCCGTGAATGCCTGTGCCGAAGGTCATGTGCCCGGTCGCGCGGCGCTTGACGTCGAAGGTGTCCGCCCGCTCCCAGCGGCGTGGATCGCGATTGGCGGCGGCCAGGAACAGCAGCACCTTCTCCCCTTCCCCGAGCTTGACGCCCGCCACATCGACGTCTTTGGTCGTCGTCCGGAAAAACGTCTGCACGGGCGCCTCGAACCGCAACACTTCCTCGAATGCCAGACGTATTAGCGAAGGATTTTCGCGCAGGATAGTCCATTGTTCGGGATATCGCGCAAGGCAATAGAGCGCGTTGCCGATACCATAGACGGTGGTGTCGATACCGGCCGAGAGGAACGAGCGCACCAGCATGCCGGCTTCGGCCTCCGTCAGTTCGCCGGCATCGACCGCTCCAAAAATCTGCGTGCCGAGACCCTCGGGCGCGAGCGCCGCGCGGCTGCATCTCGACATGATCCAGTCGCGCACCGGCCCGGCATTGGCCATCGCGCTCTCGAACAGGTCATTGCGCGGCCCGAACGAATTGAACACCATGCTGCCATAGGGCAGCAGGTTCTCGCGGCCTTCCTCGGCAAGTCCGACCGCGTCGGGAAACACTTTCAACGGAAAGGCTTCGGCGAGATCGGCGATGCCGTCAAACTCACGTCGCGCGACCAGCCGAGCGACCAGCGCCTCCGCCTCGCGCTCGAATGTCGTCCGCAACGCATTGATCGCGGCCGGCGACATGATGCGCGTAAGCACTGAGCGCGTTCGCGTATGCAGCGGCGGGTCAGCCTCCAGAATGATGCTCGGCGGACGCCATGGCGGTTCTTTGCGGAAATCGCTCAAGCCCACGCCCGCGCCCGAGCAATAGGTCTGCCAGTCCGTCAGCGCGTCGCGGACCTCCTGGTGTCGCGCCATCGCCCAGATTCCGTAATGTTCCAGCCAGACCACCGGCCCCGCCTCGCGCAGGCTTTCGTGGTGCGGATACGGATCCTCCAGGAACGCGTGCGAGAAGGGATCGATGGCGGAAACCGGATGCGCGACGCTCGTGTCCATGTTCACCTCTCCAGTCTCACAGCGCGTTCGCGAACGTCTGGCGACACTCCGCTCGAAGGATGAGGACGTTCCAAGCCATCTTGCAGGCTTAGCCGGGGATTGTCACCTCCGGCCTTCTGCGATTTAGTTGCCGGGCCAAGCCTCCAAGTCCGGGGATCTCAGATGTCGACATCCGCTGCCGCACCGCCCGACGATCCTGCGCTACTCCGGGTCGATGGCCCGGTTGCGACCATCACGCTCAATCGTCCCACCGCGTTCAATTCGATCAATCTCGCGATCGCGAAAAAGCTGGAGCAATTGGCGGCCGAGGTCGAGGCCGACAACGGCATTCGCGTGCTGGTGATCGAGGGTGAAGGCCGCGCCTTCTGCGCAGGCGGCGATTTGCAGACGATCGGCGCGGCGGCAGCGGCGGATACCATCACGCCCGTGGTCGGCGAACTCCTCAAGCACTATCACGCCTTCATTACAACGCTGCGGCGGATGCCGAAGATCGTTCTTGCCAGCGTCCATGGATCGGCCGCGGGCGCCGGACTTTCGTTGGCTTTCGTGGCCGATCTCTGCATCGCGACCGACGACGCCCGCTTCACGCCGGCCTATGCCAAGCTCGGCGTCTCGCCTGATGGCGGCGGCACGGTCGGCGTGGTCGCTGCCGTCGGCGTGCGGCGCGCGATGCAGATCTATCTCGCCGAGGACAGTTTTACCGCGCAGCAGGCCCATGACTGGGGATTGGTCGCGAAGGTCGTCCCCGCCACTGAGCTGAAGGCCGCGACCGAGAGGCTCGCGCTCCGGCTGGCGCAAAACGATCCGGCCGGGTTGGCCGCGACGAAGGCGCTGATCCATCGCTCTCCGGTGACGCCGATCGACCAGCAGCTCGACGCCGAGCGCGACGCAATCATCGCCTGCATGCATACGGAGGAATTCGGGGTCGCCGTGAAGAAATTCACCAGCAAAGGAAAATGATTTCTTCTGCCGGGTCAATTCGGGCAGATATAACCCGTCCCTGCCGGCGACTTGAAGCAGCCGACGGATTCCGGAATCACGTGCTTGGGCAGCCACAACACGACACTTGGGAAGTAGATCGTGAAGGCGATCGTGATCAGGAACACCACATAGATCGGCAACGCCGCCCGCAGCGCCTTGCCGAAACTGACCCCGACGAATTTCGAGGCCATCAGCAGCACCAGCCCGTAGGGCGGCGTGATCAGGCCGAAGGCGAGCGTTGCGATCAGCACCACGCCCATATGCACGCCGTTGATGTCGCCTGCCTGCGTCAACGCATTCACCAGCGGCATGAAGATGATGATGGTCGGCACCGGCTCGATGAAATCGCCGATCACGGTGAACAGCAGCACCATGAGCAGCATGATGTAATGCGGATCGTTGCCGGCGACCGAGGTGATCCAGTCGGCGATGAAGATCGCGCCGCGCAGATAGGCGAGCATCCAGCCGAACGCGTTCGCCGCACCAATCGTGATCAACGGCAGTGAGAAGATCAGCCCGGCAAGGCAGAAGTCATAGGGAATCTTCTTCAGGTGCCCGCGATTGAGCGCGGGAATCACGACAAGGATGATCCAGATCACCGCGACGACGCCTGCTTCCGTCGGCGTGAACCAGCCGGTCAGGATGCCGCCGAGCAGGATCACCGGGATCATCAGCGGCAGCGCGGCATCGACCGTTGCGAATGCGACCTGCTTTAGCGGGGCGCGCGGCTTGCGCAGGCCAGAGGGCCCGAAGAAATAGCAATAGATCATCAGCCCGACGCCGATCATCAGGCCGGGCACGACGCCCGCCATGAACAGGCCTGCGATCGAGACATTTCCGACCGCGCCGTAGACGACCGCGGTGATACTTGGCGGCACGAGGGCCGCGATGGTCGAGGCGGCGGCTATGATCGCGGCGATGAAGGCTGACTCATAACCTTCGCGCCGCATCGGGCCGCCGAGCGCGCGGCTCATCACCGCCACATCGGCCGTGGTCGATCCGGACATTTCCGAGAAGAACATGCTGAAGACGACGACGACCTGTGACAGCCCGCCCCTGATATGCCCGACCAGCGACACCGAGAGATTGGCGATCCTCACCACGACGTTCGCCGAGCTCATGAGCTCGCCGACCAGCAGGAAGAACGGGATCGCCAGCAGCGCCTCGGAATCGACGCCGTCAAAGATCTTCTGCACGATCGCAGCCAGCGACACGTCGGCAAGGAACGCACCGACGAACACGCCCGCGAGCAGCGAGAACGGCACGGGCACGCCGAGATAGCCGAAGAACAGGAAGCAGAACGACATGATTGCGAGGATGACCGGCGCGCTCACGGCTGCACCTTCCCCGTGACGCTGCCGATATCAGTCATCGGGATCGCCAGATCATCCTCCGCGCGGCTCGGGGTGATCGAACCCGTTGAGGATGCCGTTGACGAGCTGCTCGATCGCGAACAGCGCGATCAAAATGCCCGACAGCGGAATGATTGCGTAAAGCGAGGCGATCGGCGTGCCTGACGGCAGGCGAAAGCTGCCGAAGCCGCGGAGATAGTTGAGATAACCGTACCAGATCAGGCAGGCCGCGACGGCGAGCACGACCATGCGCAGCACGATCTCGACGATCAGCCGCGGCGTGCCATGCATCGATTCGGAAATCGCGGTCAGATAGAGATGGTCGTTGCGGCGCGTGGCGACAGCGGCGCCGATGAAGATTGCGTAGATGAACAGCGTGGAGGTCACCTCCTGCAGCCACAGCCAGGGATGGCCGATGGTCCGCGTCACGATGTCGGCGGTCACCGACATCGAGAAGCCGAAGCACAAGACGCCGCACAGCATCATCAGGATCAGTTCGAGCCGGTCGAGTGCGCGCCATTTCAGATGACGCTGGCGCTGCAGCACAAGCTTGTCAGCGATGGACATCAGGGCGCCCGGAGTTGGGATGGACTGGCAGCCCCTCATCCTGAGGAGCGGCCCCTTGGCCGCGTCTCGAAGGATGAGGCCCGATCGCTATCATCGGAGCCTCATGGTTCGAGACGCCGGCTTCGCGGCTCCTCGCCATGACGGCGGCATCTAATTGATCCCGCGGATCAGGTTCTTGATCTTCTCGGCATGCGGTCCGAGATCCGTGGCGAGCTTGTCGAGATAGGGGTCGGCGATCGCGGTAAAGCTCTTCTTGTCGACGTCGTCGACGATCTTGACGCCCATCGACTTCAGCTTCGTCGCAGCCGTCCTTTCCAGCTCGAACGCCTTCGCTGGCTCCTTGTTGCTGACCTCGGCCCCAGCGGCCAGCACCCACTGCCGCTGCTCGGCGGAGAGGCTCTGCCAGAGCTTGTCGCTGATGAACACGAGCGCATTGTTGCCCTCATGCTCGGTGATCGACAGCACCGGCGCGACCTCGTAATGCTTGTTGACGAGGTAGACATTGATGCTGTTTTCGGCAGCCTCGACCACGCCGGTCTGCAGCGACGTGTAGACGCTGCCGAACGGCATGTGCACGGTCTGCGCGCCATAGGCGGGGAACATGGTGTCTTCGGTCGCGGTCGCCTGCACGCGGACCTTCATGCCCTTGAGGTCGTTGACCCCGTGGATTTCCTTCTTGCTGTAGATGTGGCGCACGCCCTGCGAGCCGGTGCCGATGACATGCAGGCCCTGCGTGGTGTCGTCGATCATCGCCCTGATCGCCTCGATCACCTGCGGATCGGCCAGCGCCTTGATCACATGGGCTTCGTTGCGAAACAGGAAATGCAGCGACATCACGCCGGCCTGTGGCGAGATCGTCGCGGTATTGGCCGAGGACACGATTGCGAAATCGATATCGCCGGCCTTGACCAGTTGCAGAATCTGCGGCTCCTGCCCGAGCTGCGCGCCCGGATACTGGTCGATGATCATGCTGCCCTTGCTCAATTCCTTGAGCTTGTCCGCGAACAGATCGCCGGCGACGGAATAGCCGGTGTTGCGCGGCTGGTCGTAGGCGAAACGGTAATGCTTGACGTCCTGCGCATTCGCAATTGCGGCAAAAGCAGTCGCCACGGCGAACGCCAATGCGCCAATGATCTTGGCTCGACCTCTCATGATCCCCTCCCCAGTTATGATTTTTGGGGATCATCCCATTGGCCGCGTCGGATTGTCAATTTCTCCCTCATTCCGGGGCGGCGCGAAGCGACGAACCCGGAATCTCGAGATTCCGGGTTCGATGCTGTCGCATCGCCCCGGAATGACGGGTGAACTAATTCAGGCCTTCCCCTCGCCCCGCATGAAATCGAAGTCGCAGCCTTCGTCGGCCTGCAGGATGGTCTCGTTGAAGAGATGGGCGTAGCCGCGGCGGGCCCAGTCGGGCGTTGCGGCGGGCTTCAGCGCAGCGCGGCGTTTCTCCAGCTCGGCGTCGTCGACCAGGAGATCGATGCTGCGCTTTGCGACGTCCAACCTGATTTGGTCGCCGGTCTTCACCAGCGCGAGCGGGCCGCCGACGGCGGATTCCGGCGTGATGTGCAGCACGATCGTGCCGAAGGCGGTGCCGCTCATGCGGGCATCCGAAATGCGCACCATGTCCTTGACGCCTGTGCGCGCCAGTTTCTTCGGGATCGGCAGATAGCCGGCCTCCGGCATGCCCGGCGCGCCCTTCGGCCCGGCGTTGCGCAGCACCAGCACATCGTCGGCCGTGACGTCGAGATCGGGATCGTCGACCCGTAGCGTCATGTCCTCGACGGATTCGAACACCACGGCGCGGCCGGTATGCTGCATGAGCTTCGGGCTTGCCGCGGAATGCTTGATGACGGCGCCGCGTGGCGCGAGGTTGCCGTGCAGCACCGCGAGGCCGCCTTCCGGCTTGATCGGATTCTGCCGCGGCCGGATCGCGTCCTGACCCGGCACGTCCTCGGCCCTGGCGACGATGTCGCGCAGCGTATCGCCGGTGATGGTTTTCGCGTCGAGATCGATCAGGTTGCCGAGCTGCGCCATCAGCTTCGGCACGCCGCCGGCATGATGGAAATGCTCCATGTAGTGCTCACCGGACGGCTTGAGGTCCACCAATACCGGCACCTCACGGCCGATTTTGTCGAAGGCCTCAAGATCGATCCGATGCGGTGAGCGGTTCGCGATCGCGGTGAGGTGGATCAGGCCGTTGGTCGAGCCGCCGATCGCCTGCAGCACCACCTGCGCATTCCTGAACGAGGATGCGGTCAGAAGCTCGCTCGGCTTCGGCCCCTTCGCCTTGGCCATCGCGGCAGCCACGCGGCCGCTCGCCTCCGCGATGCGGAAACGCTCGGCGTGCGGCGCCGGAATCGTCGCGCTCATCGGCAGACTGAGGCCAAGCGTCTCGGTGATGCAGGCCATGGTGGACGCCGTCCCCATCACCATGCAGGTGCCGACCGACGGCGCGAGGCGGCCGTTCACCGCCTCGATCTCCTTGTCGTCGATCTCGCCGGCGCGGTACTTCGCCCATAACCTGCGGCAGTCGGTGCAGGCCCCGAGCACTTCGCCCTTGTGATGGCCGACCACCATCGGACCGACCGGGATCACCACGGTCGGAAGATCGGCGGACACCGCCGCCATGATCTGCGCCGGCAGCGTCTTGTCGCAACCGCCGATCACGATCACGGAGTCCATCGGCTGGGCGCGGATCATCTCCTCGGTGTCCATCGCCATCAGATTGCGCAGATACATCGAGGTCGGATACGCGAAGCTCTCAGCGATGGAGATCGTCGGGAACACGAACGGCATCGCGCCCGACAGCATCACGCCGCGCTTGGCGGCCTCGATGATCTGCGGCACGTTGCCGTGACAGGGATTGTAGTCGCTATAAGTATTGGTGATGCCGACGATCGGGCGTTCGAGCGCATCGTCGGAATAGCCCATCGCCTTGATGAAGGCCTTGCGCAGGAACAGCGAGAAGCCCGCGTCGCCGTAGCTCGTCAGTCCCTTGCGCAATCCGTCGGTCATTGTCGTTTTCCTATCCGCTCGTCATTCCGGGCCTGCGCCGCAAGCGGCGCATCCTGGAATGACCACATTGTTGCTACTTCTTTACGCCGATGATCCGGCTCTTGTCGCCGTCGAACTCCATGCTGCAGAACCCGCCGCCCTGGTAGAAATCGCCGATCGGGTCCGGCTTCAGTTTCGCCTGCTCGGCCATGGCGTGCTCGCGGAACTCCTCGGACTTGCCGGTCGGCCGGTAACCGAGGTCATAGGCGCGGTGATTGTCCCACCAGCCGCGCTCGTTGTCGGAGGCACCATAGAAGATTTCGAAATGGATGTCGGGATGATCAAGCCCGATGCGGCAGAGCTGCACCAGGTCTTCCGGCTTCAGCCAGATCGAGAGCCGCCGGTGATCGAGCGGCTTGTCGCCGAAATTGCCGATCCTGAGGCAGGTCACCTTCATGCCGTGCTTGTCGGCATAGAGCGCGCCGACGGCCTCGCCAAAGGCCTTGCTGACGCCATAGCGGCTGTCCGGCCGTGTCATGACGTCGGTGCCGATCCGGTGATGCCTCGGATAGAAGCCGATCGCGTGGTTCGATGAAGCGAACACCACGCGCTTGACGCCCTTCTTGTGCGCAGCCTCGAACAGGTTGTAGCAGCCGATGATGTTGGACTGCAGGATGGCGTCCCAGGGGCCTTCGACGGAATAGCCGCCGAAATGCAGGATACCGTCGATGCCGTCGCAGATCGCCTCGACCTGCGCCAGGTCGGAGAGATCGGCCGCCTTGAACGTCTCGTCCTTACCGAGATCGGCGGGCGCCTTGATGTCGCTGAGCACCAGATCCGGATAGATCGGCGGCAGCAGTTTGCGCAAGGAGGTCCCGATCCCGCCGGCCGCGCCGGTCATCAATATGCGTGGCATTTCTTCCCTCGTCGTTCGATTGCCGTCGTTGAAGAGGAGTGATAGCAAACCACCCCGCGAGGAAACAACAACGAGAACAGCAGATGTCCGATGCAAACTCCCATTCGCCGGGCTGGCGGCCGGCGACTTTCTACCCCGATCCGGCGATCCATGCCCTCGATCCGCGCTTCGAGAAATACTGGCTGAAACTGTCGGCCGTAGAGCGGCTCGCAACCGGCCTGCGCTGGGCCGAGGGCCCGGTGTGGATCGGCGACGGACGCTATCTGTTGTGCAGCGACATCCCCAACCAGCGCATCATCAAGTGGGAGGAGGAAACCGGCGAGGTCTCGATCTATCGCAAGCCCTCCAATTTCGCCAACGGCAACACCCGCGACCGCCAGGGCCGGCTCGTCACCTGCGAGCATGGCGGCCGGCGCGTCGTCCGCACCGAATATGACGGCTCGATCACGGTGCTGATCGACAGCTTCAACGGCAAGCCGCTGAACTCGCCCAATGACGTCGTCGTGAAGTCCGACGGCTCGATCTGGTTCACCGATCCGATCTTCGGCCTCCTCGGCAATTACGAGGGCTACAAGGCCGAGCCCGAGATCGACGCCAATGTCTACCGGATCGACGGCGAGACCGGCAAAGCCTCTGTTGTCGCCGAGGGCGTCCTGGGGCCGAACGGGCTGTGTTTCTCGCCGGACGAGAAGATCCTCTACATCGTGGAATCGCGGGGCGTGCCGAACCGCAAGATCCTCGCCTATGACGTCTCGCCCGGCGGCGACAAGATCAGCAACAAGCGCGTGTTCATCGATGCAGGCCCGGGTACGCCGGACGGCATGCGCTGCGACATCGACGGCAATCTCTGGTGCGGCTGGGGCATGGGCGATCCCGAACTCGACGGCGTCGTCGTATTCGCGCCCGACGGCGTCATGATCGGCCGCATCGCGCTGCCCGAGCGCTGCGCCAATGTCTGCTTCGGCGGCGTGAAGCGCAACCGGCTGTTCATGGCCGCGAGCCAGTCGATCTACGCGCTCTATGTCAACACGCAAGGCGCACTCGGGGGTTAGAGCGTCCGGTATTTTTCGATCGCGGCGACGTCGGGGGCGATGCCGAGCCCCGGCGTCTCCGCAAGCTCGATCTCGCCATCTTTGATGGCTGCAACCGCACCGCAGAAATCATCGCGCAGCGGATTGTCGTTGCTGTCGACCTCGAGCCAGCCGCCATTGCAGGCGGCCAGCAGATGCGCCGAGGCGACGAGCCCGATGCCGCCGCCGAGATAATGCGGACAATAGGTGCGTTTTGCGGCAACAGCCTCGCGCGCGACCGCGATGCAGCCGGTGACGCCGCCCCATTTGGCGACATCGGGCTGGATCACGTTCAACACGCCCTCAGTGAACGCTGTCGCGAACGCCTCGCGGCCGGCGATGTTCTCGCCGCCTGCGAGCGGCAGCGCGTAGCGGTCGCGCAGGCGGCGCCACTCGTTCCACGGCCGGTCGGCGCGCAGTGGCTCCTCGAGCCAGGCCAGGTCAAATTCCTCCAGCGGCGGCGCCTGCTCCAGCGCCTGATCGATCGACCAGCCCTGGTTGACGTCGGCAGCCAGCATGTCGTCCTCGCCGATAAGCTCACGCAGCGCGCGCAGATTGCCGCGGTCGCGCTCCGCGCCGAAGCCGATCTTCAACTTGAACGCACGATGGCCGCGCCGCATCGCGGCCTCCGCCATCGCCACGCTGCCGTCGGGATTGATGCCGCTGGCATAGACCTGCATGCGGCCCGTCGCGCCGCCAAGCAACCGCCATAGCGGCGTCTTGGCGCGCTTGGCGAACAGATCCCACAGCGCGATGTCGATGCCGGCGATGGCCTGCGCGAACGGCCCCGCCTCGCCCGACTGCAGGGCGACCACCGAGGTCGCCGCCGTCACGCTCTCGAAGACGTCGGAGGGCTGCGTCACGACGCGCCCGGCCAGCATCGGCGACAGCGTCTCGTTGATCAGGCGCGTGCGGTGCTCGGCGCCGACCGCCGGAAAGTTGCACCAGACCTCACCCCAGCCATGCTGGCCGTCGCCGTCCTCGACGCGTACGAACACCGCCGGACGGTCGCTCATCCGCCCGAACGAGGTCACGACCGGTGTCGCGAGCGGATAACGGTAGCAGAACGCCTGCAGGCTTCGGATGGTGAACGAGGACATGGCAGGCACTTTCGAAAACAACTGACGTCGGATCGCTGCTTTCGCAGGGACGACACCGGATTTGCGGAAACGCCGGAGCGAATTATTCGCCCCGGCGTTTCAGAACGATGTCTCGCTTCGAGCTTAGGCCGCGTTGTAGCCCGCGACGGCCTTCGCTTCGAGATATTCCTCCAGACCGAACTTGCCCCACTCGCGGCCGTTGCCGGACTGCTTGTAGCCGCCGAACGGCGCGGTGCGGTCATTCGGCACGCCCTGCAGGTTGACATTGCCGGCGCGGATCTGGCGGCCGACCTTGCGCGCACGCTCGACCGAACCGGCCGAAACGTAGCCAGCAAGTCCATAAGGCGTGTCGTTGGCAATGCGCACCGCGTCGGCCTCGTCGTCGGCGCCGATGATGGTCAGCACCGGTCCGAAGATTTCCTCGCGCGCGATCGTCATCTCGTTGGTGACGTCGGCGAAGATGGTCGGACGGACATAGAAGCCCTTGTTGACGCCCTCGGGCAGGCCCGGGCCGCCGGCAACCAGGGTTGCGCCTTCGTCGATGCCCTTCTTGATCAGCGCCTGGATCTTGTCCCACTGGATGCGGTTGACGACGGGACCGATCGTGGTGCCCTCGGCGCGCGGATCGCCGGCCTTGGTCTTGTCGGCGACTCCCTTGGCGATCGCGGCCACTTCCTTCATCTTCGACAGCGGCACGATCATCCGCGACGGCGCGTTGCAGGACTGGCCGGAATTGTTGAACATGTGCATCACGCCGCCCGTCACCGCCTTGGCGAGGTCGGCGTCGTCGAGGATGACGTTCGGCGACTTGCCTCCGAGTTCCTGGCTGACGCGCTTCACGGTGTTCGCGGCGCGCTTGGCGACGTCGACGCCGGCGCGGGTCGACCCGGTGAACGAGATCATGTCGATGTCGGGATGTTCGCTCATGGCGGCACCGACCTCGGGGCCGAGACCGTTGAGCAGGTTGAACACACCCTTCGGCACGCCGGCTTCATGCATGATCTCGGCCCAGATCAGGGCCGAGGTCGGGGTGTATTCGGACGGCTTGAGGATCATGGTGCAGCCGGCGGCGAGCGCGGGCGCGACCTTGCAGGCGATCTGGTTCAAGGGCCAGTTCCAGGGGGTGATCATGCCGACCACGCCGACCGGCTCGCGCACCACCACGGCCGACGGAAGCGTTTCCTCGAATTCGTAATTCTTCAGCACGTCGAGCGTCGACATCAGATGGCCGAGACCGGCGCCGGCCTGCAGCTTCTCCGCCATCGGCAGCGGCGCGCCCATCTCGTCGGAGACGGCGGCGCCGATCTCCTTCATGCGGCCCTTGTAGATTTCGATGATCTTGGACAGCAGCGCCACGCGCTCCTCGCGCGAGGTCTGCGAATAGGTTGCGAAGGCGCGCTTGGCGGCGGCGACGGCCTTGTCGACGTCGGCCTTAGAGCCGAGCGCAACCTCATACATCGCCTCTTCGGTCGCGGGATTGACGACGGGAGTGGACTTCTTGACGGCGGGATCGACCCAGGCGCCGTCGATGTAGAATTGCATGCGATTGACCATCGTGAACCTCTTGATTTCGGGCGGGGAGAAAGGGGAACGAAAGCGTTCGACAACCATCCTTGCACGAAAGCTTTTCGAGTTGAACCCGCCATATGCGGGGCCTGCGATGCAGCCACGCTGGATATAGGAACGATGATGTGATGGTGGAAGGCGAGGTCACATCGGCGTTGCCACAAACTCACTGTCGTCCCTGCGAACGCAGGGACCCATACCGCGGAATGCCTACGTTTCGATCACTGCTCGTAACGCGGCTTAACGACTAATCCCTTAAGAATTTCTCCCTGTGGTTATGGGTCCCTGCGTTCGCAGGGACGACAGCTCAGATATCCCCTCACACCGCCATTTTGCGATGCAGCACGGGCGCACCGGCGGTGAGGCTTTCGGCGGCATCGATGATGGCGTTGGCGTCGATGCCGTAGTGGCGATAGAGATCGGCGATCGAGCCGGTCTGGCCGAAATGCTCGACGCCGAGCGCCTCGACGCGATGGCCGCGCACGCTGCCGAGCCAGCCGAGCGCCGCCGGATGGCCATCGATCACGGTGACGATGCCGCAATCGCGCGGCAGCGGCGCCAGCAGCTTCTCGACATGGCTGAGATGTGGCAGTCCGCGACGATCGCGCCGCAAATTCCGTGCGGCGGTCCATCCCGCATGCAGCCGGTCGACCGAGGTGATCGCGAGCAGCCCGACATCGCGCCGGCTCTCGCCGATGAAACCTGTCGCCTCGATCGCCTCCGGCGCAACCGCGCCGGTATAGGCGACAACGACCTCCGCATTCGGCCCCGGCTCGCGCAGCCAATAGGCGCCGTCGGCGATGTCCTTCTGCAGATCGGGTCCCATCAGCCGCTGCGGCTGTTCGATCGTGCGGGTCGAAAGCCTCAAATACACCGAGCCGCCCTCGCCGCTGTCGCGCTGCATGTGCCGGAAGCCCCAGCCCATGATCACAGCGAGTTCGTCGACAAAGGCCGGCTCGAACGACGGCCAGCCCGTCCTGCGCCATGCCGATCAAAGGCGTCGCGATCGACTGATGCGCACCGCCTTCCGGCGCGAGCGTGATGCCCGACGGCGTCGCCGCCACCATGAAGCGCGCGTCCTGGTAGCAGGCATAGTTCAGCGCATCGAGGCCACGCTCGATGAAGGGATCGTAGAGCGTGCCGACCGGCAGCAGCCGCTCGCCGTTGATCTCATGCGACAGCCCGAGCGCGGACAGCAGAATGAACAGGTTCATCTCGGCGATGCCGAGTTCCATGTGCTGGCCCTTGGGCGAGAAATCCCAATTGAAGGTCGAGGGAATTTTCTCGCTGCGGAACAGGTCCGCCTTCTCCGCACGCGCGAACAGGCCGCGGCGATTGACCCAGGCGCCGAGATTGGTCGAGACCGTGACGTCTGGCGACGTCGTGACGATGCGCGCGGCCAACTCGGTATCGCCGCGCGCGATCTCGTTGAGCACGAGGCCGAAGCCTTGCTGCGTCGACATCTGCGCGGCCGGCTTGAACGACAACTGGGCCGGCACCTCGACCGTCGGCGCGCTCAGGCGGCGCGGACTGCCCATGTTGAACGGCACCTGATCGAGGAACGCCTGCAGCGCGGCCTCGTCCTGCGGCAGGCCCTCGAACTTGTCCCATTCGTGACCGGGACGGATGTTCTGCGCGCTGCGCCACTTCTCCATCTGCGCGACCGTCATCAGGCCGGCATGGTTGTCCTTGTGGCCCTGGAACGGCAGGCCGACGCCCTTGATGGTGTAGGCAATGAAGCAAACCGGCCGGTCGTGATCTATGCCAGCGAACGCCTCCAGCATGCTCGCCATGTCATGGCCGCCGAGATTGGACATCAGCGCAAGCAGTTCGTCGTCACTGCGGCGGTCGATCAGTTGCGACACCGGTCCCTGATCGCCGATGTCGTCCGTGAGATGCTTGCGGAATGCCGCGCCGCCCTGAAAGCAGAGCGCGGCATAGAGCGCGTTCGGGCAACTATCGATCCATTTGCGAAGCGCCTCGCCGCCGGGCTCGGCAAACGCTTCGCGCATCAGCGAGCCATATTTCACGATCACCACGTCCCAGCCGAAATTGCGGAACATGGTCTCGAACTTCTCCCACAGCCCCTCGCGCACCACCGCGTCGAGGCTCTGGCGATTGTAGTCGACCACCCACCAGGTGTTGCGCAGGCCGTGCTTCCACCCCTCCGCCAGCGCCTCGAAAATGTTACCCTCGTCCATCTCGGCGTCACCGACGAGCGCGATCATCCGTCCCTCGCGGCGATCCTTCATCCAGCCATGCGCGGTGACGTAATCCTGCACCAGCGAGGCAAACAGCGTCTGCGCGACGCCGAGGCCGACCGAGCCGGTCGAGAAATCGACGTCGTCGGTGTCCTTGGTGCGCGACGGATAGGACTGCGCACCTTTGAAGCCGCGGAAGTTCTCCAGCTTCTCCTTCGTCTGCCGGCCGAACAGATATTGGATGGCGTGGAACACCGGGCTCGCATGCGGCTTCACGGCGACGCGATCCTCCGGCTTGAGCACGCCGAAATAGAGCGCCGACATGATGGTCGCGAGCGACGCCGAAGAGGCCTGGTGACCGCCGACCTTCAGGCCGTCGCCGTTGGAGCGGACATGGTTGGCGTGATGGATGGTCCATGACGACAGCCACAGCGCCTTGCGCGCCAGCGCGGACATCAGTTCGAGACGTTTGGATTCGATCGCCATGGCGGCGCTCCCGGACAAGCGGTGGATTCCTGGGAATGTTAATCCCGTTGCCACAGCGGAAAATCTCAAATCTTTGCACTATGCCTGTTGATATTGGTATATTTTATCAACATCACCCTATCAGGATACAGTTTATTCCAATGCCTTCACTCGATGCCATCGACCGGAAAATCCTCAGTCATCTGCAATCCGACGGCCGCATCACCATGCAGGAGCTCGCCGACAAGGTCGGGCTGTCGGTCTCGCCGTGCCACCGCCGCGTCAAGCTTTTGGAAGAGCGCGGCGTCATCACGCGCTACATCGCGACCGTCGATCAGAAATCGCTGGGGCTGCATGTCAGCGTCTTCATCTCCATCAAGCTCGCGCGCCAAAAGGAAGAGGACCTCGACCGCTTCGCGCGCGCGATCTCGAAATGGGACGAGGTGCTGGAGTGCTATCTGATGACGGGCAACCGCGACTACCTGCTGCGTGTGGTTGCCGCCGACCTGTCGTCGTATGAGGCGTTCCTGAAAAACAAGCTGACACGCCTCGACGGGATAGCGTCGATCGAATCGAGCTTCGCACTGAGCCAGGTGAAGTATTCCGCGGCATTGCCGGTGTAGTGAGGCGCTCTAATGTGTTGATCGTCATGGCCGGGGCTATGGTCCGAGACGGCGCGTTGCGCCTCGCTCACCATGAGGACGTAAGAGCGCGCCGCGCGTGACGACCTCATCCTGAGGAGCGCGCATCGCGCACGTCTCGAAGGATGGGCTCGCAAAGAAATGCAGATACGACTTTGCGTTCTCGCGGCATGAACCACCCGAGTTTTTCAATCAAACCGTCCCTCCTTAAGACAGAGGGCGCAGGGAAGACCGGGCGCCGGCTGGCACCCATGGTCCGCGTGCAGACAAAAAAGCACGCGGCAGAACCACAGGTTCAGCCGAAAACGTCCGGCCTTCCCTGCGCAATGGTGTTACGGCTTATACGTGCTCTCCCCGGTGACCAGGCTTTGTTGCCACCGTTGCCTCGCGTCATCTCGCAAAGCGTAGCGCCAGCCTTGGGGCGCCAGGACCACACGACTTCACCGTCCGCGATTGTCCCACTCGTCTCGTGAGACATCGCGTCCATCGCATCCCGCGCCCAACGTTCGTGACGATCGCGAAGCGCCCCTCTTTATCGGAGGCGGGATGCGCGGAAGCATCGTTCTGATTTGCCCGACAGCGCAACGTGAGAGCCCTGCGACAGATGTGGCACGACGGGCAGTTTACGCATGGCGGATATGCGCACCTCACTCGCGTCAAATTCGTGGGGCGATGCGACAGGAGCGCAAGCGCGTGCGCACCATCTCGCCCTGATCGATAGGCTCAAAATGGTGGGCAGCGCTGTCGCGTTGCCCCGCCTGACGGCGGGACCGTCCGAAGCCTACAGCACCTTCCGCTTCGCCAGATTCTTCATCAGCGCGCCGACACCAAACGTCCACGGCTCGCACTCGTCGCTGGTGCGCATGCGGTTGGTGAGCTTGCCGAGCTGCGGGGCGGCGATGGTGACGATGTCGTCGCGCTTGTGCGTGAAGCCCTCGCCCTTCGCGTCGCGGTCCTTGACCGGCGCGAACATCGTGCCGAGGAACAGCGCGAATCCATCGGGGTATTGGTGCTCCGATCCGACGGTCTGCGCGACGAGGTCGGTCGGGTCGCGGCTGATCTTGCTGATCGAGGAATGGCCGTCCAGCACGAAACCGTCCTGCCCTGTCACGGTCAGGCCGACATCCATCCGGCGCACGTCGTCGAGCGAGAAGCTGCCGTCGAACAAACGCAGCAACGGGCCGATCGCGCAGGAGGCGTTGTTGTCCTTGGCCTTCGACAACAGCAGCGCCGAGCGGCCCTCGAAGTCGCGCAGATTGACGTCGTTGCCGAGCGCGGCACCGACGATCCTGCCCTTGCTCGACACGCACAGCACGACCTCCGGCTCCGGATTGTTCCAGGTCGATTTCGGATGCAGGCCGGCATCCATGCCGGTGCCGACCGAGGACAACACCGGCGCCTTGGTGAAGACCTCCGCATCGGGGCCGATGCCGACCTCGAGATACTGGCTCCAGGCGTTCTGGTCGATCAGCACCTGCTTCAGCCGCATCGCCTCCGCCGAGCCGGGCTTGAGCTTGGAGAGATCGTCGCCGACCAGCCGCACGACTTCTTTCCTGATCGCCTCGGCCGATGCCGGGTTGCCGCGCGCGCGCTCCTCGATCACGCGCTCCAGCATCGAGATCGCGAAGGTGACGCCGGCGGCCTTCAGCACCTGCAGATCGACCGGCGCCAGCAGCCACGGCTTTTGCGGGTCGCGGCGGTCGGGCGGCGTGTTGGCGAGAAGATGGATCGAGATCGCCGATGCGCTCGCCCTTGGCGGCGCGGAGCGAGGCCGCCGGATCGTGCTCCTCGCACAGCGCGCTCACGGTCGGAAACTGCGCGGTGACGTCGAACACGCCGTCAGAGCGAACCGCGACCACGGCGGGACCGCCGGCCTGCGGCAGCCAGACCCGCCCGACCAGGGTGCCAGTGGTGCCGTCGTCTGGGAGAACGTCTTTGGCTGTGAGTGTGATCATGGCGGTGTTCCCTCCGAGGCTTTTGTCGTGGCAGACCTATCACCGTGAGCGTCCCACTCCAAGCTTCGAAAGCTGCCGATGCCGTCATTCCGGGGCGACGCGTAAGCGTCGAACCCGGAATCCAGAGATGATATGCGGCTCGAGATTCCGGGTTCGATGCTTCGCATCGCCCCGGAATGACGGAGTCAAACCAGCGTCACGACCTAGGCGCAATCTCCGAAAGCCGCCACACGCCGAGGCTCTTGTCGCGCCAGCCGCCGCCGGCCTCCGTACAGTTCTCGTTGAGAAGCGCGGCCGGCGCGCCCCAGGAGAATGGCGCGTGCTCGAAATTCAGCGCGCGCCAGTCGCCATCCTCGCAATCGGCATTTGTCTGCCAATCCGGAAACGTCGTCGTGATAAGCCACGTTGCGCCGGAGCGGTGGAAATTTTCGATCGCAAGATCGATGTTCGCGAAGCTCAGATGCACCAGGCAATCGCGGCAAAGGATCGCGTCGCAACGCGGCAATGCGTCGCGCGTGATGTCGGCCACGTGATAATCGCCCTTGAGCCCGCGTTGCTTGGTCCGCGCGGACAGCCGCGCAATCAGCTCAGGCACGATATCGACACCGATCATGGTCACTTCGAGGTCGACCGCGTTGATCCAGCCGGCATCACCGCAGGGCGCATCGAGCAGCGACATGACGCCGAGCCTTTGCAGCAGGCCCGGCAGTTCGGCGCGCAGGGTCGCCGTGGCGTCGGCTTCCGATCCGAGGCCGGACACGGAAGCAGCCGCGCCCCACAGATTGGTATCGTGGATGCGTTCGAACCGCTGTTGCAGTGTCAGGCCGGAAAAGGATTCCCGATGCTCCGCAAAGCGCTGATGCGCCAGCACGGGTGGACGGCGGCGATCATCGAGCGTCATCGGCGTCTATCGCCAAGACTCAACGTTAAGACTCAACGCCACGGCTCGACGATGATCTTGGTGTGCCGCTCCGGGTTGGCGAGATCGTCGAAGGCCTGCGCGACGCCATCAATGCCGATCTGCGCGGTGACCATCGAGGCAGCGTCCACCTGCCCGTCCGCGATCAGGCGCAGCGATGCGGCAAATTCCTCCGGCGTGTAGGCATACACATATTGGACATTCAGTTCCTTGATGATGCCGAGCAGCGGCTCGGCGTGATCGGTCTCCATGCAGACGCCGACCACGACGATGCGCGCATCGCGCGGCGCGCCTTCGAACACCTGCTGGATGAGACCGGGAACGCCGACGCATTCGAAGATCAGCGCGGGCTTCAGCGCCGGCTGGAACGCCTGCCACGGTGGCCGCGCGGCTTTTTCCTCCGCCGACATCGCGGCATGCTCGGCCCAGCTCGCATAGGGCTGCGTGCGGGCGGGATCGATCACCACATCCGCGCCGAGCTTTTCGGCAAGCGCGCGGCGGGCCGGCGAATAATCCGCCGCAATGATCGGATGCAAGCCCTTGATCTTCAGGGCAGCGATGACCGCCAGCCCAACCGGCCCGCAGCCGATCACGAGCGGCACCTCGCCGCCCTGCACCCTCGCCTTCTCGACCGCGTGCACGCCGACCGCCAGCGGCTCGGTCAGCGCAGCATGCTGCGGCGACAGGCCGTTCGGCACTTCCAGAAGCAGCGGTTCGCTGAGCAGCATGCGTTCGGCATAACCGCCGACATTATCGTTGGAATAGCCGATGCCCTGCGGCCCCGTCGGCGTCAGCAGCGCCGGCAGCGCGCAGACCCGCGTTCCCGTCTTGAATCGCTTTTGCGTGCCCGGCCCGTGGTCGAGGATCTCGCAACAGAACTCGTGGCCGAACACGACGTCGCGCGAGGGGTCCATCGGCTTGCGACCGGGGATGCGGGCGGCCATCGCGGCGAGACGATGCGCGTGCTTGCGCGCATGCAGGTCGGAGCCGCAGATGCCGCAGGCGAGCGTCTTGACCAGCACCTGCCCCACGCCCGGCACGGGCTCCGGCATCGTGTCGACGACAATCTCGCCTCGTCTGAAGATCGCAGCGCGCATCGGCGTCCTCCTCGCAGGCGGCACGCCTCTCTTGGGTGGAGGCCGGCGCCGGAAACCATTCTAGATCATATTCTAGATCCTGGCAGGCGTTGCCGACCAGCGACGCGGAGTTTATTGACGCGTTTTCTTCACGCGAACCGGTATCCACTTCGCTTGAAAACGCTCTAAGGATTTGGCGAGGTCTCGCCGACCGCCTGCAGGAGCTGCGAGCGCCGCACGCGCTCGCGATGCGCGGTGTAGAGGCCGCTCGCGACGATGAAGGCCGCGCCGACCACGGTCCAGACATCGGGCACTTCGCCGAAGATGATGAAGCCGAGCAGGCTGACCCAGACGAGCTGGCTGTAGGAGAACGGCGCCAGCACCGAGGCATCCGCATAGCGGAACGCGAGCACCACGATCCATTGCCCGGCGGTCGACGCGACGCCGATCAGGATGCCGAACATGATGTCGTGCCAGCTCGGCGTCACCCATGCGAACGGGACCATCGCCGAGAGCACGGCTACGCCCGCGATCGATGAATAGGTCATCGTGGTGGCCGACGTCTCCTTGCCGCTCATCACGCGCGTCATCACCAGCGTCGCAGCCCAGCACATCGCGGACACGAGCGGAAAGAACGCGGCGGGATGGAATGCGCTGGTGCCCGGCCGCAGGATGATCAGCACGCCGATCAGGCCCGCCGCCGTCGCAAGCCAGCGGCGAATGCCGACGCTCTCGGACAGGAAGATGATCGACAGCGCGGTGACGAACACCGGCGAGACGAAGCCGGTGGCGGACGCTTCCGCGATCGGCAGATAGCGCAGGCTGGTGATGAAGAGCAGCGACGAGCCGAGCAGCATCAGGCCGCGCAGCAGCTGAAAGCCGGGACGCGAGCTGCGCAGCGAAAACAGCGGCGTGCCCGGCACCATCGCCGGCGTCATGATCAGCGCGAACACGAGGAAGCGTATCCAGGCGATCTCGATCGAGGGCAGCGAGCCCGACAGATATTTCGCGGTCACATCCGAGGTGCCGAGAAACACGGTGGACGCGAGGATCAGCGCGATACCTTTGAACGGCCTGTCGGTGCGGGCAGGCGCACGAGGTCGCGCGGTGGATTTCCTCTCAGGAAACGGTAATAACGCGCTGTCCAGCCTTGCGGCTGCGGCGGGTGGCGGAGTCACGGCAATACTCTGGCGAATTTCGAATCAGGGAGGCTCATAAAAACGACAATTGCGCCGCTGCGGCAACACACGAAAACAGGACGCCGATATGCACGTATGGGCTGCGGCAGCGCGCCACAGCACGAGAAAACACGGGATTATGAACGGTTCGTTAACGGCGAGTGATCCTACAACATCGGCAGGCTGCGCGGCTTTGCCCCGCGCGGAAAGGCCTTGTCGAGCGCGTCGATCTCGCTGTCGCTCAACGTCAGCTTGCCTGCTGCTGCGTTGTCAGCGGCATGTTCCACACCTGCAGCTTTCGGAATCGCAAACACCGACTCGGCACGCGTCAGGAACGCGAGCGCGACCTGGCGCGCGGTGGCGCCGTGGCTGAGCGCGATTTTCTCGAGCACCTCGCCGGGCTTGCTGCGCGGCGCGGGAAAATCGTTGTGGCCGAACGGCGAATAGGCGACGACGGCAACGCCGTGCTTCTCGCACCAGGGAATCACCGCGTGCTCGATCGCGCGCTCCTTCAGATGGTAGAGCACCTGATTGCAGGCGATCTTGCCCTCGCCCGCGACGCCAAGCAGTTCGTCGAGATCGTCGGCATCGAAATTGCTGACGCCCCAGGAGCGGATCTTGCCCGCGCGCACGAGGTCGTCGAAGGCTGCGACGGTTTCAGTGAGGGAATATGAACCGCGCCAATGCAGCAGGTAGCAATCGAGACGGTCGGTGTTGAGCCGCTTCAGCGATCGCTCGCAGGCCGTGACGGTGCCGCGCCGCGACGCATTGCTCGGCAGCACCTTAGAGACCAGGAACACCTCGTCACGTTGGCCGGCGATCGCGTCGGCAATCACCAGCTCGGCATCGCCATACATCTCGGCGGTGTCGATATGGGTCATGCCGAGCTCGATTCCGCGGTGCAGCGCTGCGACCGCGGCCTTGCGGTCACCGCGATCGAGATACCAGGTGCCCTGCCCGATCACGGACACGGAGGGACCGTTGCCGAATTTTTTCTGCTTCAAGATGCGCCTCGTGAATTCAGTTTTACATTCTTCTCGTCATTGCGAGCGCCAGCGACTTGTCCGCCGTAGCCTGAAGGGCGAAGGCGGAAGCAATCCAGAATTCCTCTCCGGAAAGACTGGATTGCTTCGTTGCTCACGCTCCCCGCAATGACTAACCGAGAACGCTGATATCTGCCACAAGCACTGTGCCGGTCGCGGACTCCGTGATGTAAAGCCGGTTGTCGCCGCCGATCGCAACATTGGTACAGCTTGCGCCTGCGCAGGACTTGATGCGCGCGATCAATTCGCCGTTAGGTGCGAACACGAAGACATGACCGAGCGAGGCATGCGCGACGAACAACCGCCCCGCTTTGTCCATGGTCATGCCGTCGGGCCCGCTCGGGCCGAACATCGAGCAGAAACGGCCGACCTTCGACACGCTGCCGTCCCTCATGAAGGGCAGACGCCAGACCGCGTTGTCGCGCGTCATCGCGACGAACAGCACGGACTCGGCCGGATCGAGCACGAGGCCATTCGGACTGATGCCGGTGTCGATCAGGCAGTCGAGCCGTCCGTCGTTCTTCAGCCGATACACGCGCCCAGTCGGATCATGCAGGCCAGTCTGCCCCTGGTCGGTGAAATAGATGTCGCCGTTCGACGCGATGTGCAGATCATTGCAGCCGCGGAAGGATTCCGAATTGCGCGAGCGCAGCACCGGCTGCATGCGGCCGGCCTTCGCATCCAGCTCCATGATGCCGTGCCGGTAGTCGGCGACGAGGATGCGGCCGTCGCGGCCGATTTTCAGGCCGTTCGGCCAGCCGTCATATTCGACGGCGAGCGACCACTCGCCCGCAGGCGAAATCTTGAAGATACGGCCGAAGGGAATGTCGACGATGTAGAGATTGCCCTGCGCGTCGAACGATGGGCCTTCGATGAAACAGTCGGTCGGATGGCCCGGCCGGTTGGCATCGGCCCATTCGGTGCGTCATCTTGCGGCGGAAATTCTCGGGCATCGCCGAGAAGATTTTGGTCGTGATGAGCTTTGGCGGCGTTTCCAGATAGAGCATTTTGTTGGTGGACCTGCTTTTTCTTGTTCTTGGCAGGCGCAGCATAATGGAGAACGCAGGCGGCGTCGATTGGCCTCCCTCTCTCCGCGTCATTCCGGGGCGCACGAAGCGCGAACCCGGAATCTCGAGGTTCCGGGTTCGCTTCGCGCCCCGGAACGACGGAGACACACGACGGAGTCGATCAGCTCACCGCCGCGAGCTTCGGCTGCTCCGTTGCATTCTTCGCGATCAGCCGTTTCAATTCGGGAATGCAGGAGCCGCAATTGGTGCCGGCCTTCAGCTTCACGCCGATCTCGGCGGCTGTTGCAGCACCCGCCTTGATCGTGTCGCAAATCGTGTTGCGGCCGACGCCGAAGCAGGCGCAGACGATCGGACCGGCGGCGGCGAGCCCTTCGCTCGAACGGCCGGACAACAGCATGCGGCGCTGATCGTCGCTGAGATATTCCGCCGCGAACAGGCCCTTGACCACGTTCCAGTCGCCCGCGTCATGCGCGGGGCCGACGAACAGGCAGGTGTCGATGCGCTCGCCGACAAAGCAGGCGGCGCGATAAACGCCGCCGCCGAAATCGTGATATTCGGCGAGGTCATCGCTTGCGCTCGACTTGATCCAAGACGGCCAGCGCGCGAGATCGGCATTGTCGGCGAACAGATAGCCGTAGCCGCCCGCGACCGCGGCGCGCGCCCACCACAGGTTCGACGGCAGGTTCAGTTGCTCGCGCGACAGGATGAAGCCGCGGAACACATATTCGTAAGGCGCGATCGAGACCGGCGTCGCCTTGCTCTCGGGCTGGCCGGAGAATGGATCGGTCACGGGCGCGACCAGCGCGCCGACGCGCGCGCCCGACGCGTTCGCCTCGCTCCAGTGAATCGGCGCGAACAGCGTGCCGCGTTGCTGCCGCGCGCTGACGACGACCTTGAGAATGCACTGTCCATAATCAGTCGTGACGCGCGCGAAACTGTCGTCGACCACGCCGGCCTTCGCCGCGTCGTCGGGATGAACCTCGACAAACGGCTCGGGCAGATGCGCGCCCAGACGCTGGCTCAGCCCCGTGCGGGTCATGGTGTGCCACTGGTCGCGGATCCGGCCGGTGTTGAGCCGCAGCGGCCGGCCGCGCATGGATCTCGGTGCCCAGCGCCGGCGTGTCCGGCGCGATGAAGCGCGCTTTCCGATCCGGCGCATAGAACCGTCCGTCGGCGAAGAAGCGCTGCCGCGGTTCGCCGCCTTCGCGCAGACGGCCATAGCACCGGCGCCATCGTGTCGAACGCGTCGTCGGAGAGCGACTGCAGGCCGCCGATATCGAAATCGCGGCTGCCATTGTTCTCGAAGGCCGACAGCGCGGCGTGCTCGCGGAACACATCCGCCGCGGAGTTGAAATCAAACGCAGCGCCGAAGCCGAGGCGTTTGGCGACCTCGCTTACGATCCACCAGTCCGGCTTGGCCTCGCCGGGCGGCTTCAGGAACGCGCGCTGGCGGGAGATGCGGCGCTCGGAGTTGGTCACCGTGCCCGATTTCTCGCCCCAGGCCTGCGCCGGCAGCAGCACATGCACACCGGCATCGACCGTGTCGTTGGAGCGGACATTCTCCGAGACCACGAACAGTTCGAGCTTCTTCAGCGCCTCGCGCGCGACGTTGGCGTCCGGCAGCGACACCGCCGGATTGGTGCCGATCACCCACAGCGCCTTGATCTGCGCCGCGCGCGATCGCCTCGAACAGTTGCACCGCCTTCAGCCCGTCATGGGTCGCGATGCGCGGCGCCTTCCAGAACCGCCGCACCCGGTCGATGTCGGGCGGCGTGAAGGCCATATGCGCGGCGAGCTGATTGGCGAGGCCGCCGACCTCGCGCCCGCCCATCGCGTTGGGCTGGCCGGTGAGCGAGAACGGCGAGGCGCCGACCTTGCCGATGCGGCCCGTCGCGAGATGGCAGTTGAGAATGGCGTTGACCTTGTCGGTGCCCTGCGCGGACTGGTTGACGCCCTTGCGAATAGAGCGTGACGATGCGCTCGGTGCCGCGGAACATCTCGAAGAAGGTCGCAACATCGGCTTCCGTGAGGCCGGTCGCGAGCGCGGTCGCGGCGACGCTGCCCGCGATCTCCCTGGCGCGCGCCAGCGCGTCGTCGAAGCCCGAGGTGTAGTTGCTCGATGTAATCGCGATCGAGCGCGCCGTTGTCGGCGAGATGCACGAGAAGACCGGAAAACAGCGCGGTGTCGGTGCCCGGCTTGAGCCCCAGGAACAGCTCGGCGTCCTCGGCGGTGTCGGTGCGGCGCGGGTCGATCACCACCATCCGCGCACCGCGCTTCTGCCGGTTCGCGAGCATGCGCTGGAACAGCACGGGATGGCACCAGGCCGCGTTCGAGCCGACCAGCACCAGCAGATCGGCTTCGTCGAGATCCTCATAGCAGCCGGGCACGGTGTCGGCGCCGAAGGCGCGGCGATGGCCCGCGACGGTCGAGGCCATGCAGAGCCGCGAATTGGTGTCGACATTGGCCGAGCCGATGAAACCCTTCATCAGCTTGTTGGCGACGTAGTAGTCCTCGGTCAGGATCTGGCCGGAGAGATAGAACGCGACCGAGTCCGCGCCGTCGCGCGCGATGATATGCTGCAGCCGGTGCGCGACATGGTCGAGCGCATCGCTCCAGGCCACGCGCTCCAGCGCGCCCTTGCAGCGGATCATCGGATAGAGCAGCCGGCTTTCCAGGCTCAGGGTCTCGCCGAGCGCCGAGCCCTTCGAGCAGAGCCGGCCGAGATTGGCGGGATGATCGGGATCGCCCGCGATGGCAGCAGCACCCGTGCCGTCGGGCGTCGCCAGCACGCCGCAGCCGACGCCGCAATAGGGACAGGTGGTGCGCGTGGTGCGGAGGTTCGGATCGATCGCGGTCACGGCAGATGGCCCCTCATGCGGCTTTGGACGGAAGCGCGATGGCGCGACCGAACATCATGTCGGCGCGGATGCCGGCGACGGGCTTGCGGGTGCGGATCAGGTCGAGATACCAGAGCGCGTCGCCGGTATCGCCGATCAGCACCGCGCCGGTCAGCTTTCCGTCCGCGATCACGAGCTTCTTGTAGGTGCCGCGCCGCGCGTCGCTCAGCAGGATCGCCTCGCTGCCGTCGGCGCCCGTGAAGTCACCGGCCGAGAACACGCTGACGCCGGAGACCTTCAGATTGGTTGCCACCACGCTGCCGGGATAGGCAGCCACCTTGCCGGCGAGATGCTGCGCCAGCACGCGCGCCTGCTCATAGGCGGGCTCGACCAGGCCATAGCAGATGCCGCGATGCTCGGCGCATTCGCCGAGCGCGAAGATGCTCTCGGCACTGGTCTGCATGACGTCGTCAACGACGATGCCGCGATTGACGGAGAGGCCGGCCTCCTTTGCAAGCCCGACATTGGGCCGGATGCCGGCGGAGAAGATCACCGCCTCGGCCTCGATCCGCCGACCGTCGGCAAGTTCGACGCCCTCGACCCGGGTCGTGCCGTGGATGCGCGCGGTGTTGGCATTGAGCAGCACCTCGATGCCCTTGCGCTCGACCAGCGATTTCAGAAGCGCAGCTGCCGGTGCGTCGAGCTGGCGTTCCATCAGGCGGTCCATCAGATGCAACAGCGTCACCGGCGTACCGGCTTTGGCGAGACCATAGGCGGCCTCAAGCCCCAACAACCCGCCGCCGACCACGACGACGGGACGCTTGCGAGCGGCAAGCGCCAGCAGCAGATCGACGTCGCGGCTGTCGCGGAAGGTGTGCACACCCAACAGATCGGCCCCGGGCACGTTGAGCCGCAGCGGGTTGGAGCCGGTCGCAAGCACCAGACGAGAAAATTCGATGCTCTCGTCGCCCGCGATCTTCAGCTCGCGGCGGCCGACATCGATCTCCGTGGCCAAGCAGCCATATTTCAGGGTGACGCCGCGATCGCGCCACCAGCTTGCGGACCGGAGCTCAATGTCATGGGACCCCGTCTCGCCGGCCAGCACCGACGACAGCAGCACGCGGTTGTAGGCAAGCCTGGGCTCGTCGCCGACCACGGCGACGGCGTAGCGGCCGAGCGCGCTCTTCGCGAGCTCATCGACCAGGCGCGCGGCGGCCATGCCGTTGCCGACGATGACGAGCGGCTCACTCATGGCTGTCTCCTATTCCGCAGCCTGTGCGTAGGCTTCGGAAATCATGTAGCCGGACAGCGTGCCATAGGCGGCGGTCCAGGCCTCGGCGACCTCCTGCGTCCAGCCATCGCCCAGCCCCTTCTCCAGCGTCCACAGCAATGCGCCGCCGACCACGGGATAGTGCTCCGCCACGGCGCCATAGCCGACATGACGCTTCGCGAGCGCGCTTGCCGCCGGCAGGATCGATGGCAGATCCGAGAGCCCGCGAACGACCACGGCCAGCGTCGCCATCAGCTTCTTGCGCTGCTCGGCGAGATCGTCGGGAAACAGCGCCCTCACCTGCGGCGCGACCTCGAACAGGCGATCATAGAACATGATCGCGGCCTGATCCGAGATCGGCGTGACCTTGGCGAAGCTGTCCTGAACCAGTTTGATCTGCGACGGGGTCATGTGTGCAATCCTTTCGTGCCGAGGAGAAGCCGCTTGGTCACCGCACCGCTGTCGTCTTGCCGGGGCTCGAATGTTGCGCGAAACGAGCCCCGGCATTTTCGCATCATCGTCAGATCCGCGCTTCCGCGAGGCTCGGCGCGCCCGCGGTCTCGGCGCTGCGGCGCAGATAGAACCACCAGGTCATCGCCAGGCAGATCGCGTAGAAGCCGAGATAGATCATCAGCGCGAGCTGCGGGCCGCCGGTCAACGCAATCGACTTGCCGAAGCCGCTCGGGATGAAATAGCCGCCGCATGCACCGATCGCGCCGATGAAGCCGAGCGCAGCACCACTCTCGATGCCCGCGGTCTTCAGCGCAGCCGCACGCGCGGCCTCGCCCGCACCGCGCGCCTTGCGCAGGTTCTCCTCGCGGAAGATCGAGGGGATCATCCGGTAGGTCGAGCCGTTGCCGATGCCGGTGGTGACGAACAGGATCAGGAACATCACCAGGAAGCCGGTGAAGTCCTTGGCGCCGACGAAATAGAGCACGCCGATCGTCGCGGCCACCATCGCGATGAAATTCCAGAACGTGAGGATCGCGCCGCCGATCTTGTCGGCCAGCAGTCCGCCGAACGGACGGGCGAGCGAGCCGACCAGCGGACCGAGGAATGCGATCGAGATCGTCACCGCCGGGAACTGCGTCTTGATCAGCAGCGGAAACGCGGCCGAGTAGCCGATGAACGAACCGAACGTGCCGATATAGATGAACGACATGATCCAGGTGTGCTTGCGCTTGACGATCGCGAGCTGGTTCTTGATCGACGCCTTCGCCGTGGTCAGGTTGTTCATGAAGAAGATCGCGCCGAACACCGCGATCGCGATCGGCAGCACCCACATCAGACCGGCGTTCTGCAGGTAGACGCCGCTCACCGGCGTCGCCTGATAGAGATTGATGATGCCGAGACCCATCAGGATCGGCGTCAGGAGCTGCACGCTGGAGACGCCGATATTGCCGCCGGCCGCGTTCAGCCCGAGCGCCCAGCCCTTCATGCGGTCCGGATAGAAGAAGGAGATGTTGGTCATCGAGGACGCGAAATTGCCGCCGCCAAGACCGGCGGTCGAGGCAACCAGCAGCATCAGCCCGAACGGCGTGTCGGGCTTGCTGACGAAGTAAGCCAGTGCAAGCGTCGGGATGAACAGGATCGAGGCCGAGAAGATGGTCCAGTTGCGACCGCCGAAGGTCGTGACCGCGAAGGTGTAAGGAAAGCGCATCAGCGCGCCGATCAGCCCTGGCACCGCCACGAGTTGAAACAGCTCATCGGTGGAATAATGAAAGCCGGCCGCCGGCAGCTTGGTCGCGACGATCGACCAGATCAGCCAGACCGAGAAGCCGATGTGCTCGGCGACGATCGACCAGATCAGGTTTCGGCGGGCAATCGGCTTGCCCTTTGAATTCCAGAACGTCTCATCTTCCGGATTCCAGTCCGAAATCCAAGTCGGGCTCTGCTGGCTCATTCGAAATTCCTTTCAGTCGCGCGCGCAAAGGGGCGCGCTCTGGGGAGGCCCCAGTTAAGGCTGCTTAAAGTTCGGGAGATTGGTTCGAGGGACGGCGTCGGTGGCGTCAGTAAGAGTTATTCAAACTCTATGCCAAATCCGACGGAGGCAGAATTTCACGTTATTTCAATATATTACGCGTGATGCTGAAGGCTTATGCGCAAAGTATTTCGCTCTAAAAAATTGCAATTCGCTCATTCCTTGTGCGACGCACAAGAAATGAGCAACGTCTCGACGGGCCGAAGAGCGACGATGCACTGCCGTCATTCGGGCGCGCGAACGCGAGCCGATCCTCCGGCGTGGTTAAATCGGCGCGAAGGCTCTAGACGTACTTCGCTTGCCTTGGCCGCCATCGGCTTCGGCGCGGCGCCCGCGCCCGGCTTCATGTGGAATTCGTAGGTCATCAGATGCCAGGGCGATGGCGCGGCGGCGCCGTCGGGCATCTTGGCGTCGGTGCGCCGCTCGACCTTGGCGACCAGCTCGTCCTTGACGCCAAACACCACGTCGGAATCCAGATATTTGTCGCCGCCGATGAAGACGTGGGTGATCAACGGCTCGTAGCCGGGCGCACTGACCAGAAAATGCACATGCGCCGGCCGCATCGGATGGCGATCGGTCTGCGTGATCATCTCGCCGACCGGGCCGTCGGTCGGGATCGGATAGCTGCAGGGCAGAATGGTCTTGAAGAAGAACCGGCCGTCATCATCGGTGACGAAGCGCGCCCGCGAGGTCGGTCCTTGCGTCGCATAGGACGGCTTCTGCAAATCGTAAAGCCCGTCATCGTCGGCATGCCAGACATCCACGGGAACGCCGGCAAGCGGCTTGCCGTGGAGATCGGTGACCCGGCTCTGCACGAACATCTTCTCGCCGGTCTGGTTCTGCGGCGAGATATCGGTGCCGTGCGGCATCTTCTTGTGCTCGCCGACATAGAACG
The DNA here is from genome assembly GCA_963786015.1 of uncultured Alphaproteobacteria bacterium. GTDB lineage: Bacteria > Pseudomonadota > Alphaproteobacteria > Rhizobiales > Xanthobacteraceae > Bradyrhizobium. Next base: position 124,468 of record CAWAXO010000037.1, read on the forward strand.
GTCCGAGCACGGTGGTCTCGGTGGCGCCGTCGCGCTCGCGATGATTGACCGCATCGACCAGCATCGACACGCCCATCACGTCCGAGAGCAGGATGAACTCCTGCCGGATCGGCGTGCATTTCTGGCCGACCCTGGTGAGGAAATCGATCGCATATTCCCACTCGGCGAAGCTGAGATCGGTCTTGCGGACATAGTCGTGCAGCGATTTCACCAATTCCTGCAAAAGGAATTTGGCCCGTGGATCAGGCGTCTCGTCGAAGCTCTTGATCACGGCGGCGGTGAGTTCGGACTCGCTGAATTGGGGCATCGGACTGTTCCTGCGGGATACGCCTTGGCGGAGTTGCAGCCTACACCAACGCTCCTGCATAGGTAAACGCTGCGCGATTGGAACGCGGCCTGGTTTTGGGCTATTGAAGGCAAAGCTACTCAAGTCCCCGTCATTGCCCCCATCACCCGATCGTGAAAGCGGAGACCGTCCGATGCTCGCCCCCGCCTCGCCTGAATCTGCCGGCATGTCCAAGGCCGCCCTCGAACGCGTCGAAGCCCATGTGAAGCACCGCTACATCGAGGCGGGGCGCTTTCCCGGCGCCCAGCTCGTGATCTATCGCCGCGGCAAGGTGGTGCACAGCAGCGTGCAGGGCTACGCCGATCTCGAGCGCAAGGTGCCGGTCAAGGACGACACCATCTTCCGCATCTATTCGATGACCAAGCCGATCACCTCGGTCGCCTTCATGATGCTGGTCGAGGAAGGCCGCGTCGCGCTCGACGAGCCCGTCGCCAAATACATCCCGGAATGGAAGAATCTCGGCGTGTTCGTCGCCGGCACAGCGCCCGCTTTCCTCACGAGGCCGCCATCCCGGCCGATGCTGATCGTCGACCTGCTGCGACACACTTCGGGCCTGACTTACGGCTTCCAGCAGCGCTCCAATGTCGACGCCGCCTATCGCGAGGCCAAGATCGGCGTCGTCGACGCAACCGGGACGCTGGACTCGATGATCGAAACGCTGGCAAAACTCCCGCTGGAATTCTCGCCGGGCGAGGCCTGGAACTATTCCGTCGCCACCGACGTGATCGGCTACCTGATCGGCAAGATCAGCGGCAAACCGTTCGACCAGTTTCTCAAGGAGCGCATCTTCGATCCGCTCGGCATGAGCGACACCGACTTTTACGTGCCGGCCAGCAAGGCCCATCGGTTCGCCGCCTGCTATTCGGCCGACCCGCAAGGCGGCATGACGTTCCACGCCACCGAGCGCAAGGGCACCCTCACCTTGCAGGACGACCCCACGACCAGCGTGTTCCTCACCCCGCCCGACTTCGTTTCCGGCGGCGGCGGATTGTGCTCGACAACGGCCGACTATCTCACCTTCTGCCGTGCGCTGATCAATGGCGGCGAGATCGACGGCGTCAGGCTGCTCGGCCCGAAAACGCTGAAGCTGATGACGTCGAACCATCTGCCGAACGGGTTGGACCTGCCGGGACTGTCGCGGTCGCTGTTCTCGGAGGCCACTTACAACGGGATCGGGTTCGGTCTCGGTTTTTCCGTCACCATGGATCCGGTGAAGACGATGATCCCTGGAAGCCCGGGCGAATTTTCCTGGGGTGGCGCGGCAACGACCTCTTTCTGGATCGATCCGGCTGAGGAGTTGATCACGATCTTCATGACCCAGGTGCTGCCGTCGAGCGCCTATCCGCTGCGGCGCGAGCTTCGCACCATGGTCTACGCGGCGATCACCGACAGCAACATCTGAAATCGAGGTGCAGCGCCCATGAACCGGCGAACCGCCTGAAATCCTTGGCGGATTTCGGGGCGTCTCCTATTCTTGGACATTCCGACATGGGCGATCGGAAGCAGGATGGAACCAGCACCCGCTGGCTGGAAGTTCCATGATCAAGGCCGGCGTGACGAACACGCCGCACCGGTGACGAGGCCAGAGTGGAAGTGATGTTTTCGAAGTTCATCTCAGGGATACCTCGATGATCCGCGAACTTCGAAAACGGGGACGTTGGAGCATGATCCGGAAAAGTGGAAACCGGTTTTCCCTCGCGACAAACGCGGAACGCGTTTGCGCGGAGATCATGCTCAACAAAAAGAGCTAGAGCGCGATGATGTTTCAATCTAACCATATCGTGCTCTAGCGTGTCGAGATTTTCGCTTCCCGTGCGGCTCGTCCTGCTGGTCGCGGGGACCGCGTTGCCACTGATCATTTTCGCAGTCGGCGTCGTCTTTCACTACCATGAGCAGGATCGCAGCCAGGCGACACAACGCGTGCTGGAAACCGTGCGCAGCATCCGCCTGGTGCTTGATGCCGAGATGCAGCGCATGACCGGCAGCCTGCAGGTTCTCGCGCTCACCAACTCGCTGCGCAGCGGCGACTTCCAGAACTTTCGCCGCATCGCCACGGGGTTTCTCGAACAATACGGCGAGGACGGCGTGATCCTGGTCGCGGACCGCTATGGCAACCAGCTCTTCTCCTCGGTCACCGAGGATACCTGCAAGCCTGCCGCCGCGCAACAATCGCGAAATCGTCGACAGGGTGTTCACGACGAAGCGTCCGCAATATTCCAAGCTGTTCGTCGGCGCCGTGAAGAAGCAGATGATCGTCACCGTCGAGGTACCGGTCATGCGCGACGGCGAAGTGCTCTACGACATTTCCTTCAGCCCGCCGATCGAGATGTTCCAGAAGATCGTCGAGAAGCAGCGTCCGAGCGACGACTGGACGATTTCGATCTTCGACGGCGACGGCATGAATTTCGCCCGCGTGCCCAACCCGCAGGACACGATCGGCAAACGCGCGTCCCCGCTGCTCTACGCCGAGCTGTTCAGCAAGGACGAAGCAACGCTGCCGACGGTGTCGCTCGAAGGCGTGCCGCTGATCACGAGCTTCACCCGCTCCTCGCTGACGGGCTGGACGGTGGCGGCGGGGATTGCCCAGGACTCGCTGGTCGGCCCGCTCTGGCGCAATCTTGCGGTGATCAGCGTGATCGGAAGCCTGTTGCTGCTGGTCGGGCTTGGCTTCGCGGTGCGGATGGCCACCACCATCGCGCGCGGCGAGACGTTGCACGATCTCCTGATCGAGGAGCTCAATCACCGCGTCAAGAACACGCTGGCGATCCTGCAGGCCATCGCCGCGCAGACCTTCCGGAGCGCGACGCGCGCCGAGCGCGAGAAATTCGAGGGCCGACTCGGCGCGCTCGCCGAGGCGCACAACCTGCTCAGCAAGGTGAAGTGGCAGGGATCGGAGCTGCATGACGTGATCGACCGCGTATTGCAGCCCTATCTGCTCAACAATCCCGAGCGGATCAGGATTTTCGGACCCAAGGTCCCGCTGTCGCCGCGGCTCGCAGTCGTGCTGTCGATGATCGTGCATGAGATCGCGACCAATGCCGCCAAATACGGCGCGCTGTCCAACGACAACGGCAATGTGGGACTGGACTGGGAAGTGATCGAGGACAACGCCAAGCCCAGGCTGCGCATGATCTGGACCGAGACCGGCGGTCCGCCGGTCACAGCCCCCGTGCAGCGCGGCTTCGGCTCGCGGCTGATCGAACGCAGCGCCCGCGACCAGCTCGGCGGCGAGGCCACGGTCGATTTCCTGCCGCGCGGCGTGGTCTACACGATCATCTGCTCGCTGGAGGAATAGCGTTCACACGGCTGTCGCTTCAGCATTCTAGCCTGCCCGCACAGCGTTAGGAGGTGAGCGTGGCCCGCATCGTCGTCTTGTCGGACATCCACCTTTCACCGACGCATGGCTTCTTCTGGGACAACTGGTGCGTAGCGCGCGAGTTTGCCGACGCGGCGAACGGCGATGCGGTGATCGTCAATGGCGACTTGGCTATCAACGGGCCCGACAGTGACGCGGAGATCGCTTTCGCAGCCACAGCGCTGAGGAAGCTGCGCACGCGTGTCATGGCGCTGCCTGGCAACCACGACGTCGGCGACGAACCACCCGGCCAGGACCCCGGCCAGATCATCGATGCCGGTCGGCTCGCGCGATGGGAAAGCTCCTTTGCCTTCGATCGCTGGGCTCTGGATGCCGGAGGCTGGCGCCTGCTCGGAGTCAACGCGCAGCTTTTCGGCTCAGGCCTCGCGCAGGAACGTACGCAGGATCAGTGGCTCGACGAGCAGCTGCGTGCCGCCGGACGGCCCACGGCGCTGTTCCTGCACAAGCCCCTCTTCCTCGAAGATCCGACCGACGATGTCGCGAGTCCCGCGTGCATGGTGCCGGCGGCCCGGACACGACTGCTCGACAAGCTCAGCCGGTCTGACGTCCGTCTGATCGTCAGCGGTCATCTGCATCAACATCGCGACCGCACACTCGGCGCGCAGCGGCATCTATGGGTGCCTGCTGTCGCCTTTGCCGGCGCGCGGGCGCTTGGGGGTGATGACCGTTGTGGCCTCACGGTGCTCGATTTCTCACAAGACGACGTGGAAGTCACAATCGAGCGGCCGCGCGGGCTGGTCTCGCACGACCTGGACGCGATCAAGGGACACGGCCGTTATCCGTTCCTGCGCGACATGCCACCTTGTCCTCCGCCCCACTCGGACTGATGTGAGCTCACGGGAGCTCTGCGATTCATCGCAGCGGTCGTTTTCGGACGTCGTCTCGGAAACCGGGTCGCCACCGGAAGCGATGGCTTCTATAGCGGGGCGATGCTTACCTTCGCCGCACAATATCAAGCCTTTTGCCGACGCGATCCTGCGTGGGACGGGATCGTGTTCGTGGCGGTCAAGACGACAGGCGTCTATTGCCGCCCGGTGTGTCCGGCGCGCACGCCGCTTGCGCGCAACGTGGCCTTCTATCGCAGCGTCGCCGCCGCGGAGCACGCCGGTTTTCGGCCTTGCCTGCGCTGCCGTCCGGAAACAGTGCCCTTCTGTCCCGCATGGAGAGGCAGCAGAACCACCGTCGATCGTGCCCTGGCACTGATCGAGAACGGCGCGCTCGACCGCGGCGATGTCGAAGCATTGGCGGATCGGCTCGGCGTCGGCCCGCGCCATCTGTCGCGCCTCTTTGCCAGACATCTCGACGCATCGCCGCTGCAAGTGGCGCTTTCGCTACGCCTTCAACGCGCCAAGCGTCTGATCGACACCACCGATCTTCCCGTTCGTATCATCGCCGAACGCGCCGGCTTTCCGAGCGCCCGGCGCATGAGCGCCGCGTTCAGCCAGCTCTACGGCCGCCCGCCCTCGGCCTTGCGCCACAAAAGAGCCCCGCAAACGGCCTCACCAAATGGAGACCATCGATGACCGGCAAGACCTACGGCACCGTCAGCGCCGAAAACCAGAAGCAGATGAGCGGGCTCGCTTTCGTGCAAGGGCTCGCCGGCGGCACACTGCCCCTCAACACGATCGCGCAGACCCTAGGCTATGACGTGACCGAAGCGGAGAGCGGCCGTGTCGTGGTCACGTTGGTGCCGACCGACGCTCACCTCAACCCGGCCGGCACGGTGCATGGCGGCCTGACGGCAACGCTGCTCGATAGCTGCATGGGACTCGCCGTGCTGTCGACACTCGATAAAGGCGTCAGCCAGACGACACTGGAATTCAAGATCTCCCTCCTCCGCCCCATTACGCCGGACACCGGCGAGATTCGCGCCGAGGGTAAGGTGCTGACCAGCGGCCGCCGCGTCGGCACCGCCGAAGGGCGCGTGACCGATGGAAAAGGCCGGCTGCTCGCCCACGGCACGACGACGTGCCTGATCTTTCAGGGTTGAAGTGTCGATCCAGACTCTAACCAAAGCTCTGCAGCGACGGGAACGTCTCCAAGAGCCAGATGCTGACGCCGGAGATCGCGCCGGTGAGGAAGCCGATGCCGGTCAGGATCATCAGGACTCCCATCGCGCGTTCGACATTGGCGAGATGGCCGCTTCATGCGCGCAAACAGCGAGGAGAACTGCTCGACCATGAAGGCCGCGATCAGGAAGGGGATTCCGAGGCCCGCCGAATAGACCGCGAGCAGCCCCGCCCCCTTGGCCACCGTCGCCTCGGCCGCTGCGATCGACAGGATCGCGGCGAGGATCGGACCGATGCACGGCGTCCAGCCGAACGCAAACGCCAGTCCCATGATGTAGGCGCCCCAGAGGCCGACGGGCTTGGGAATCGACAAGCGGCCCTCGCGCATCAACAGGCCGATCCGGGTCAACCCAAGGAAATGCAGGCCCATCACGATGATGATGATGCCGGCGATGATCGAAAGCTGCGCCGACCAGGCGCGAATCAGGCCGCCGATCAGCGAGGCGCTGGCGCCGAGCAGCACGAAGACGGTTGAGAAGCCGAGCACGAACAGCACCGCCGAGAGCATCACCGCACGCCTGGAGGCCGCGTCCGCCTCCTCATTGGCGACGTGCTCGATCGTCGCGCCGGTCAGATAGACCAGATAAGGCGGGACCAGGGGCAATACGCAGGGTGATAGAAAGCTGACCAGGCCGGCAATCAAGGCCGCCGGAATCGAGACGTTCTGGATCATGTCGTGATTGCCATCTCTCGGCCGAAACGCGTCAGGCAGCAACGAAATCTGTCCCAGGCTGTAGGCCCGGCAACCGCCTTGATTTATCGGATACTCGGGAATGCGCAACAGAGGGGATTGCGGAGGCAGCCGAATAAGCGGCTGTTTTCAGCGCGGAATCGCGCGAGGATGGCTCTCGTCGATCACAAATACGACATCGCGTCGGTCCCGGGCAGGCCGGTTGGTGGCTCCTGAAAAGGACGTCGCTACTTGACGAGGCGCAACAAGGGCCGACGGCGATGGGCCGATGACGGTTTCGAATTCGCGCACCCGCTCGGTTCGCGCCTCCTCGTCCGACACCAACTCGTCGCACAGCGCCTTCAGATCCTCATCGTCGATCGCATTGAGCTTCATCCGAAGCTCGAGCACGGCGACCGAAACCAATTGCGCCGTATCGCGATCGCCGCTCGCGACGAGCGTGGCACGGCATGCTTCAAGGGTGGCAAGAACCGATAGCAATTGTTCGTTTGAGTTAATCACCGGCGTTCTTTCCGTTATTTAAGCTTGCGAAATGAATTCGAGGCGCATTGCCCGGCCGTTTCGCACACCCCTCCGTAACTCCCGATACCGTCGAAGTCGTTCGGTGCTTCCTGGTCCGCCGACTTCTCGCCGAGAGCGCTGTTGACCGACGCATCGCGCAGATAAATCACCTTTGTAGCTATTATATGCAGCCGTCGCGGTACCAGTCGACGCCAAGAAGCAGAGAAACTCAACTGCAACCTTAAGCCATCACGATGCCGCCACGCTCTTGGTTCACCACACACGGCGAGCCAACCTTACGATAACACGACCGGCTCACACGTTCGAATATCATTTAGTTACAGTCAAAATGAAAATCGGTGTGTCCGCCGGGGAACAACGGATTCGCAGACGATGCGAGCGAGTGCCAGACGAACGCACGGGAGCAGCTCGATCAGGTCGACGACCGAGAACCTTACGGCGACATCACGCACGCCGACAATGTTGAGGAGTGAGTTCTTCAGTCACGCAGAATCAGCCGCTGTTGTCAGCGAACGTCATGAAGATAAGGATTCGTCGAATTTGCGAGCAGGCCTGGAAAAATACAACCGTACAAGCATGGCGGCGAAACGAAGCAGCCATCCCTAAATACCGCTAAAACGATAAGTATAAGCGACAAAAACCACGACGACAGACGCGTCATGGTTGTGAAAAAGTCAATACTCTGCCAAGCTTAGCAGGAAGAAAGGGCTTGTATGCATCTGGCGGTGAAAAGGGGTGTTCCTCAGGAGGAACGCCAAAAGGTCGCGCTAAGCGCCCTGACCGACTGGGACGCGGCCAGGATTTTCCTGGAGGTGACGCGTTGTGGCAGCTTCAGGTCCGCGGCCGAACGGCTCGGCCTCTCCATCAACGCCGTCCGCCGGCGCATCGACGATTTCGAACGGCAAACCGGCGCGACATTGTTCACGCGGGACGTGCACGGCGCGCGCCTGACGGATGAAGGCGCGATGGTCGTATCGGCGGTCGAGCGCATGGAAGCCGCATCGTTCGATCTTCTGCGCGCGAGCAACTCCGTCGCCAACACGCTGTCCGGCGAGGTCAGGGTCGCCGTCACCGAGGGGCTCGGCACGTTCTGGCTCGCTCCCCGCCTCGTCGAATTCCAACAGTCCTCTCCGAACATCGTCGTCGATCTGCATTGCGCGATGCGTTCGGCCGACGTGTCGCGCCACGAAGCCGACGTTGCGATCCACCTGTCGCGGCCGACCGCGCTCGACGTCAAGCTCACGCGGCTCGGCCGCATGCATCTGATGTTTTTCGCGAGCGAGAAATATCTCAGCGATCACGGCTCGCCGAAAACGATCGAAGAACTGGGCAAGCATCGCATCGTGATGCAGCTCGTCGACGAAGTCGCCGCAAAGGAAGCTTTCGAGAAGCTGTTTCCGGGTCGCGCCCAGAACGATATCGTCGTGATGAAGACCAATGTCAGCAGCGCCCATTACTGGGCCGTCGCCAACGGCGCGGGCATCGGCACGTTTCCGACCTATGCCTGCGCGCTCGGGGGCAAGATGGTCCCGCTCGACGTGCCGCTGTTCTGGTCTTTGGACATCTGGCTGTCCTACCACCCAGGCAGCGGCCGAATCCCACGTGTGCGCCGCATGATCGACTGGTTGGTGGAAGCTTTCAATTCCGCAAAATACCCGTGGTTCAAGGATGAGTTCATCCACCCCCGGGAATTGAATGCGGTGTATATGGGTGAACCCCTGACCCATCTGTTCGGGGGATTTTCTACTGAAGGACGGTAATAAGAGAATGAACAAATCAGCAGCTAAAAAGATGAAGCAGCGCAGTGCCGGCAAGCCCGATATCGAGCTCGGCAAGCGGATCCGGCTGCGACGCGTCGAGCAGAAGATTTCCCAGGCGGAGCTTGGTGATAAACTCGGCGTCAGCTTTCAGCAGGTCCAGAAATATGAGAAGGGCGTCAATCGCGTCGGCGCCGCACGTCTTCAGCAGATCGCCACCGCGCTCGATGTACCCGTCACCTTCTTCTATGACGGCGACAGCAAGGCGCGCGAGGTCGAGAGCTTGCTGTTTCTCGACAGCGCGTTCAGCCTCCGACTGCTGCGTGCCTACAGCAAGATCAAGGATCAGACCGTGCAGCGTCAGCTCGTGTCCTTGATGGAATCGATTGCGGCCAACGAGGAATAGTCGCCACGAGGCGTCGGTCCTCGCTAGCGCGGGCTTCAGGCGCAGTGACGGCCGACGGATGCATGCCGGAGGATGGGCCGGCGCGAGACCACCAACCTGCCGTCATAGGAAGTGACGGTTTGGTTGTCGGATTTCAGGAAACGTGAGCGATCAGCCTGCGGGGACACAGGCGTCGCGCGTGCTCTCAAGCCTTTCATGCACTGACCAGGCCATGCACTGACCCGGCGCGATCCGGATCAGTCACTCCGTTTAATCCCGACGTCCTCACAATCGCTGACCACTGATCGATTTCCGCCCCCGCGGCGCCGGCAAACTGTCCGCCGCAGCCGGCCTGCAAACCCGCGCGGCTGGCTCATGTCAGGACCGCCGCCGCACCGACATTTCCAGCCCGCCCCGGAACGGCAACGTCATGGTCTGGAAGCCGTTGGCGGGATCGTTGAGAAAGGCGAAGTAATCCGCGTAGTCGCCGCGATGGAGATCGGTGTTGTCGCAAATGACGACGGCGCCGGTGCGAAGATGCGGCGCGACCAGTTCCAGCGCCGGGCGCGCCATGGCGATCCAGATATCGACCAGCAGGAAATCGACCGGCCCCTCGATGGACAGCAGCGTCTCGCGCAGGTCGCCTTGCCGCAGCTCGATATAGCGGCTCAGCCCGGCCTGCTCGAAATGCGCCGATGCGGCCGCGGCCTTCTGAGGTTCGTATTCGGTGCCGATGACAAGCCCGTCGCCGCCGCGCTCCCTGATGTTGTCGCGCAGCGCGGCCGCAAGATAGAGCGTCGAAACGCCATGGGACGTCCCGATCTCGACGATGCGGCGGGCGTCGGTCGCGCGACAAAGCTGATAGCAGAACTCGGCCTTGTCGCGATCGAGCGCGACCAGCTTGTCGCTGACGAACCGCTTGACCTCCTCGGACGTCGGCGCCCAGCCTTCGCTCTCGCGCCGCTGCGTGAACGCGCTCAAGTCAGCAATCTGCGCATCGCTCCGCGCGTGCAGCTCCGCCAGCAGGCGCGCCAAAGACGGATCCTCGATGATGCTCAACCTCTCCTCCCTTCGCTGGCATGACCCAGACAGGTTCGACGGGTATGATCTCAGCCTGCGCGACGCAGGCACCCCGGAGGACGACACGGTGCTAGGAAATGCGGTCGCGCACAAGCACGCAAGCCGCGAGTGATCGACAGGGCTCGCGTCGCTAGAGCATGATCCGGAAAAGTGGAAACCGGTTTTCCGAAAAGATCATGCTCAAACAAAGAGATCTAGATCGGCAGCGCCGTCGTGCGCTTCACCATGCGCAGCGTCAGCGCCGATTGCACGCGCGACACGCCGGGCAGTTGCGTCAACACCTTGGTGTGGATGCGCTCGAAATCGGCGGCATCCCGATAGGCGACCCGCAGCAGATAATCGGCGGGACCGGCAAGGAGATAGCATTCGACGATTTCGGGATAGCGCTGCGAGGCGGTCTCGAACTTGTCGAGCGTCGCGCGGCCCTGATCCTTCAGCGTCACCGACACGAACGCGACGCCCGGCATGTTGGCGCGCTTGGTGTCGAGCAGCATCACATAGCCGGCGATCAGCCCGCTTTCCTCCATGGCGCGCACCCGGCGCAGGCAGGCCGAGGGCGACAGGTTCACGCGCTCGGCCAGTTCGGCATTGGTCAGCCGGCCATCGCGCATCAGTTCGCGCAAGATGGCCCGGTCGCGTTGATCCAGTGCGTCTTCCTGCATGAATCTGCCGATTTTCCGTTCAACTGCACAATAAAATTGTGCGATCAGCGTGATTTGACACCAAATTCGGCCGATAATCTTCATCCTGTCAAGCTAACTTCGCCATATTCAGCCTGAGGAGTCGGCCATGCTGGTGGGTGTGCCCAAGGAAATCAAAGACAACGAATTTCGCGTCGGCATGACGCCGGCGACCGTCACCGAGCTGGTCCATCACGGTCATTCCGTCATGGTGGAGACCGGAGCGGGACTGGGATCGGGCCTGACGGACGAGGAATACCGCGCCGCTGGAGCCGCGATCGTCAACGCCGCGGGCGAGATTTTCGAGCGGGCCGAGATGATCGTGAAGGTGAAGGAGCCGCAGGCCGCCGAGCGCAAGATGCTGCGCAAGGGACAGACGCTGTTCACCTATCTGCATCTCGCGCCGGACCTGCCGCAGACCGAGGAATTGATCGCAAGCGGCGCGGTCTGCATCGCCTATGAGACCGTCACCTCCTCCAACGGCGGCCTGCCGCTGCTGGCGCCGATGTCGGAGGTCGCGGGCCGGCTCGCGCCGCAGGTCGGCGCGCATTCGCTGGAAAAGGCCGCCGGCGGCCGCGGCATCCTGCTCGGCGGCGTGCCCGGCGCGCCTGCAGCCGATGTCGTGATCATCGGCGGCGGCGTCTCCGGCGCGCATGCGGCCACGATCGCGCTCGGCATGGGCGCGCATGTCACGGTGCTTGACCGATCGCTGGAAGTGCTGCGCCGCCTCGCCGTGCAGTTCGACGGCCGGGTCCAGACGATTTTCTCGACCCGCGCAGCGATCGCCGAACTCGTCAGGAAGGCCGATCTCGTGATCGGCGCCGTGCTGGTTCCCGGCGCGTCGGCGCCAAAACTGATCACGCGCGAGATGCTGTCCACGATGAAACCGGGCAGCGTGATCGTGGATATCGCGATCGACCAGGGCGGCTGCGCCGAAACCTCGAAGCCGACCACCCATTCGGATCCGACCTATGTGGTCGACGGCGTCGTGCATTATTGCGTGGCCAACATGCCGGGCGCGGTCGCGCGCACCTCGACCTTCGCGCTGAACAACGCGACGCTGCCGTTCACGCTCGCGCTCGCCGACAAGGGCTGGCGCAAGGCGCTCGCCGAGGACATTCACCTGCGCGCCGGCCTCAATGTCTGCGCCGGCCAGGTCACATGCGAGCCGGTCGCGGCCGCGCACGGTCTGCCCTACCGGCCGGCGGAGACGATGCTGTCCTGACGCTTGAGTCGAAGGCCGAGCTAAAGCTCCGCGAGCACCGCTTTCGCGACGTCGGCGGTGCCGTTGCGGCCGCCGAACTCGAACGGCTTGATGCCGTCGGCATAGACCTTGTCGACTGCGCGCGTGATCGCCTCGCCGGCTTCGGCGGCGCTCTCGAGGCCGTGCTTGTCGGCCAGCCAGTCCAGCATCATCGCCGCCGACAGGATCATCCCGGTCGGGTTGGCCTTGCCCTGTCCCATGATGTCGGGCGCGGTGCCGTGGCATGGCTGGAACACCGCGTATTTGTCGCCGATGTCGGCGGACGGCGCCATGCCCATGCCGCCGATCAGCCCGGCGGTAAGATCGGAGAGGATGTCGCCGAACATGTTCTCGGTCACCATGACATCGCAATCCCAGGGCCGCTGCACCAGCCGCGCCGCGCAGGCATCGATATAGAGGTGATCGGCCTTCACGTCCGGATGACGTTGAGCGGTCTCGTCGAAGATCTCGCGAAAGAACGCGAAGGCCTTGAAGACGTTGGCCTTATCGACGCAGGTTAAACCACCATTAGCATGTCCGCGGGCCTTTCTGCGCGCAGCAAGGCGGAAGGAGAATTCGAACAGCCGCTCCGAGGTCTTGCGCGTGATCACCAGCGTCTCCCGCGCCTCGTCATGCGTGACGACGCCCTTCCCCATCGAGGCGAACAGGCCCTCGGTGGATTCCCGGATCACGACGAGATCGATGCCGCGCTGCTCGGCGCCGTTGATCGGGCTCGGCACGCCGGGAATGAGCCGCGCCGGGCGCACCCCGGCATAAAGGTCGAAGTGGAAACGCAGCTCGATCTGCGGCGCGATCTCGGTGTTATCAGGGTAACGCACCGACGGCAGGCCGCAGGCGCCGAGCAGGATCGCGTCCGCCTCCTCGCACAGCCTGATGGTCTGCTCCGGCATCGACTTGCCGGTCTCGCGATAATGGTTGGCGCCGGCCGGCGCCTCGGTGAAGCGGAACGCGAGGCCCGCCTTCGCCTCGATCTTGCGCAGGATTTCCAAGGCCGGGGCCATCACCTCCGGGCCGATCCCGTCGCCGCCGAGGACTGCGATGTGGAGCGCGTTGTTGGCTGACATGGGAGGTCCTCATACTGAGAGACTGTATGCGAGCGCAAGCCAAGAGGCCGTCATTCCGGGGCGCATGCGAAGCATCGAACCCGGAATCTCGAGATTCCGGGCCCGGTCCTTCGGACCGTCCCGGAATGACGGCCGTAACAACCTACGGCGTCAACACAGCCCGACCAACCAGCCGGCCCTTCTGCAGGTCGAGCAGCGCGTCGTTGGCTTTCGCGAGCGGCAGTGGCGTCACCGGAATCGGCGCGATCTTCTTGGCGCGGACGAGATCGAGCAGTTCCTGCGTCTCGCGGAGATTGCCGACATAGCTGCCCTGGATGGTGATGGCCTTGATCGGGATCAGCGGCAGCGCCCAGGGCGCACCGCCACCGAACAGCCCGACGATCACGAGCTTGCCGCCCTTGGTGAGGCAATCAAAGCCGAGCTGCGTGGTCGCGGCATTGCCGACCAGATCGATCACCGCGCGGATCGGCTCGCCCGCCTTCTTCGTCAATTGCTCCAGCGCGTCGGGCGCCTTGCCGTCGACGGTGGCCAGCGCGCCGGCCGCTTCCGCCGCCTCGCGCTTCCTGGCATCGATGTCGACCACGATCGCGCCCTTGCCGCCCATCGCCTTCAACAGCGACAGCGCCATCAGGCCGAGACCGCCGGCGCCGAAAATCACGATCGGCGTGCCGAGATCCTTCTCGACCTTCTTCAGCGCGCTGTAGGTGGTGACGCCGGAACAGGCGTAGGGCGCGGCCGTGACGGGATCGAGACCTTTGAGATTGAGGAGATATTTCGGGATGCCGCACCGTCATGTGATCGGCATAGCCGCCGTCGCAATAGACGCCGAGCGACGCCGGCTTGATGCACATGTTCTCATCACCCGCGAGGCAGGTCGGACACTGGCCGCAGCCTTGCCAGGGGTAGGCCAGCACGACGTCGCCGACCTTGAGACCGCCCTTGTCGCTCTCCTTCACGTCGGGACCGAAGGCAACGATTTCGCCGGCGCTTTCGTGTCCCATCGTGCGCGGCAGCGACACGCCGCGGTCTTTCAGCGACAGCGGCTTGCGGCCGTGACCGAGATCGTAGCCGCCTTCCCAGATGTGGAGATCGCTGTGGCAGACACCGGCGGCCTTCACCCTGATCAGCACCTGTGTACCGGCGGGCGGCGGCGTCGGCTGCTCCACTTCCGTCAGGGGCGCATTGAATTCGGCAACCTGGAAGCTCCTCATGGTTTCTCTCCCGGCGTTCTTGTTTCTTGCCGACCTTGTCCGATCGGTCACGTGACTTCGAGTCTTTATTTACGTCAGCCGGGGATGGCAAGCTGCGTCCAGCCGACGCACGCGTCGGCCTATCTCGTCAGCCTACGTGGCGGCAGCGGCCGGCGGCTTCGCGGTTTCGTCCGCAAGGCCCGCTTCGCGCATCAACGCGCCCGTGTGCTCGCCGAGCGTCGCCATCCGCGATGCCGCCGCGACCTTCGCACCCGACATGCGGAACGGCATATTGAGGACCGTGAACGAGCCGCCGCCATCGGCGACCTCGGCCAGCGCGCCGCGATGCGCGAGCTGCGGGTCGCGCAAGGCTTCAGCGACCGTGCGATAGGCCGAGGACGGCACGCCCGCTTCATTAAATGCGGCGAGGCACTGCTCGGTGGTCACCGTGCGCGACCAGGCCTCGACGCCGTCCATCATCTGCCCCCAATTGCTGCGACGATCGGGATAGGCGGCGAAACGCGAGTCAACGATCCAGTCCGGACGACCGATCACCCTCATCAGGCCCTGGAAGGTCTTCTCGCTGGCGATCGCGACCATCACATGTCCATCCTTCGTCTCGATCGGGCCGTACATCGGCCGCGGCGGCTGCGTCACCTCGAATTGCGACCACTGCACTTCGTTCAGCGTGAGGGTGAGCATCGATTCCAGCATCGACACGTCGATATGCTGGCCGCGCCCGGTGATGGTGCGCTGATAGAGCGCGGACGAGATCGCGCCGTAGGCATAGACGCCGGTCAGCACGTCGGCGAGATAGATGCCGCAGTAATCCGGCCGGTCGCGGCCGGGCTGATAGGCCATATGCGCCATGTCGTAGCCGGACGCGGCGTGGATCACCGGCGCATAGGCCGGCAGTTCGGCCGAGGGCCCGGTCTGGCCGTAGCCCGAAATCGAGCAGTAGATCAGTTCCGGGTTGAGCGCGCTGAGCGACGGATAGTCGAGCTGCAGCCTTCGCATCACGCCGGGACGAAAATTCTCGACCAGGATGTCGGCGCTCGCGACCAGCCGCCGAATCACCTCCGCTCCCTCGGCCGATTTCAGATCGAGCACGAGGCTCTTCTTGCCGACATTGAGCTGGCCGAAGGCGGTGCTGCAGCCGTTACGCACCGGCGGACGCGTCCGCATCGTCTCGCCTTCGAGGGTTTCGATCTTGATCACCTCGGCGCCCATGTCGGCGAGCATGCGCGCGCAATGCGGACCGGCAATCGTTGTCGAAAAATCGAGCACGCGAAGCTTCGCGAGGCATCCTGTCAAACGGCTCTCATCGTTCTCGTTTATTGTCATTGCTCGAGCTCCCTCACATGCGCGCGACACGTGAACCTAAAATGCACTGCTTTGCGAGAAAAGCGCTTCCCCGAATCCAATCAAAAGGCCACGCCGGTGAATTGCGGGAAACTGGACCTATTCTTGCATAAGTCTACCAAGGTCCTGCCATGGATGTGAAATTCCCGTGGCAGGCACGTGAAGCGTGGCGGGAACTTTGAGCCGAAAAGCCGCATTGGACGGTGAGTTGCCAACTCCTGAGCTGCCAAGTCCTGGCTGCCAAGTCCGTTGCTTGGGGTCCCTCCCGGTTCGTGTCGGAGGCCGACGCGATCGACCATGAACAACTTTCGAAACACTGCACGAGCCGAGGTCACTTGTTGAGGGTTCTCTTCGTCACCACTGAAATGGACGATTTCGTCCGCGTGGGCGGTCTGGCCGCCGTTTCAGCCGCCTTGCCAAGGGCGCTCCGCCCTTGGTCCGACATCAGAATTCTCCTTCCGGGCTATCGTGACGTCGTCGAGCAATTCACCCACATCCAGATCGTCGGCCACTGCGCCGCCCGCGCGGAGATGCCGGCCTGCACGCTCGGGCAGGCCGCGACGCGGGACGGGCTGCCGGTCTATGTGCTGCTCTGTCCGACGCTTTATGACCGACCCGGCAATCCCTATGGCGACGAGAACGGGCGCGACTGGCCGGACAACGACATCCGCTTTGCCCGGCTGGCCTCAGCCGCGGCCGAACTCGCCATGGGCAATCTGGACATGAATTGGGCAGCCGACCTCGTGCATGCCAATGACTGGCAGGCCGCGCTGGTGCCGGCCTATCTCGCATGGAGCGGCGCCAAGGTCCCATCGATCCTGACCATTCACAACCTCGCCTATCAGGGACTCTTCCCCCGGGAGTCGCTGCGCCGGATCGGCGCGCCGGAAAGCTCCTTCCACATCGACGGGCTCGAGTTCTATGACAAGCTGTCGTTCCTCAAGGGCGGTCTCGTCTACGCCTCGCATCTGACGACCGTCAGCGCGACCTATGCGCGGGAGATCACCAAGCCGGAGCTTGGATGCGGGCTGGAAGGGCTGCTCCGCGCTCGCTCCGACAAGGCGCAGTTGACGGGCATCCTGAACGGCATCGACGAGAGCTGGGACCCGCGCTTCTGCGCGCAACTGGCGCAGCCGTTCGGCGCCGGCGACTGGGAAGGCAAGCGCGCCAACGCCGCCTATGTCCGCAAGCAGTTCGGCCTTGCGGTCTCGCGCGGCCCGGTGTTCGGGCTCGTCGCCCGGCTGGTGCACCAGAAAGGCATCGACCTCGTGCTCTCCGCCGCCGACCAGATCATCGATGCGGGAGGACAGATCGTCGTCACCGGCACGGGCGAGCCGGAAATCGAACAGGCGCTGGTCAACGCGCATCGCCGCAGGCCCGATGCGTTCGGCGTCACCATCGGCTTCAACGACGCGCAGGCCCGCCGCATCTTCGCCGGCAGCGACTTCACGCTGATGCCGTCACGCTTCGAGCCCTGCGGGCTGAGCCAGATGTATGCGCAGCGCTTCGGTTCGCTGCCGATCGGCCATCAGACCGGCGGGCTGGCGGAGACCATCACCGACGGCGAGACAGGATTCCTGTTCGCGCAGCCCTCGATCGAAGTCCTTCCTCGGCGGCATCCGCCGCGCGTTCACGGCCTTCACGTCGAACGAGCGGCTCGACTCCATGCGCCGCAGCGCGATGGCGCGCTCCTTCAGCTGGGACCTGCCGGCGGCGTGCTATGACGCGCTCTACCGCAAGGTGTCGCCTTAATCGTAGGGTGGGTAAAGGCGCATCGCGCCGTGCCCACCATCGGTCCGCACGCTCGGAAAGAGCGGTGGGCACGCTTCGCTTAGCCCACCCTACGCGCTCGTACACGAGGCTCCACACGCACCGCCATTCACTATTGCGCCGCCTGCGGCATCATCTCCACTTGCTCGTGCAGGATGACGCCCGACAGCGGATCGAACTCTCCGACCCACGGCTTGCGCTCGAGCACGGTCTTGGTGTGGGCATAGCCAAGCTCCCGGCGCTTCTTGATGCCGCCGGGGCTGAAGTCGATGTCCTTGGTATGGGTCTCGCGGTCGAGTTGCGGCGCCAGGAGCTGCACGACATGCATCCGCGTCTGGCAGCCATAGCCGGTCAGCTCACGCACCTCGGGATTGTTGCGTTCCGCTTCAGGCAATTTTGCCGCAAGCTGGTTGATGACATGGCGCAGCCGATGCGCCTGCTGCTGCCGCGCAATGTGGCTCATGATCCGGCTGGAATATTGCACGTCCTTCTGGCGGTTGAACACCTCCGCCATCGTCGTCGGCTCGGCGCCATGCGGTATTCCAGAGATGAACCGCGAAGATCAGCGAGTCCTTGCGCGGATTGTCATCGAACACGACCTCGGTCGGCGTGTTCGACAGAATGCCGCCGTCCCAATAAAGCTCGCCATCGATGCGCACCGCCGGAAAAGCCGGCGGCAGCGCGCCTGACGCCATGATGTGCCTGACCTCGAGCTTGCCGTCGCGGCTGTCGAAATAGCGCATCTGGCTCGTGCGCACATGCGCGGCGCCGACCGTCAGGCGCGGCCGGCCGCTGTTGACGCGATCGAAGTCGGAGAGCTCGGACAGCGTCGCTTCCAGCGGCGCGGTCGAATAGTAACCGGCCCGCTCCGCGCCCAAGGGATAGGACTCGCCGAGATGGGCCAGGGGATTGGGCCGGAAGAACCCGGGAATGCCATGCGCGATCGTCGACCAATGGGCCAGCCCGTCACTGAAGCCGGACAGGATCTCGTGCAACTGCCAGGCCGGATTCTGCTCCATGCGCTTCCAGAATTCCGTCAGCCGCGAAAGCCGCTGCTCCGGCGCGTTGCCCGCGATCAGGCTCGCATTGATCGCGCCGATCGAGGTGCCGATGATCCAGTCCGGCTCGATCCCGGCCTCGTGCAGCGCCTGATAGACGCCGACCTGATAGGAGCCAAGCGCGCCGCCGCCCTGCAGCACCAGCACGATCTCGCCCGGCAGGCTTCTGCCGAGCGACTTGATGGTCTGTGCTGATTGATCGTCCTGCGCTGCGTTCATGCCGTGCTCCCGTTCGAGCCTGTCATGTCCGGGATATTCGCTGAAAGAAAGGCAATGTTACACCGCCGCCTCGCCCGTTGTTCGGCCTTTCGGTCCGTCGGGCGCGTTGCGCGTCATCAGGACGCAACCGGCATCGCGCCTGATGATGCGGTTCCGCTCCTTGCGAAAATCAGGATTGCGCCTCCTGCGGCGGATCGTCGTCGGCGATGGCGCGCCAGGCCGCGCCGTCGAGATCGTCATACTGGCCGCTCTTCAGCGACCAGAGGAAGGCCGCGAGACCGGCCAGACCGAGCGACAGCGCCAGCGGGACGAGGATGACGAGGACCTCCATCAGGCGCCCTCCCCGCGCAAGGCCGTATCCCTCGCGAGACGAGGCTCCGTCCCGGTCGATCCGACGTCGGTGCCTGCACTTCGCGCCCGCAGCGCATTGAGCATCACCAGGATCGACGATCCGGACATCGCCGCCGCCGCAATCAGGGGCGTCACGATGCCGCTGATCGCGATCGGCACGGCGAGGACATTGTAGCCGACCGCGAGCCAGAGGTTCTGACGCATCAAATGCAGCGCCTTGCGGGAGGAGTCGATCGCCGCGACCACGGGCGCGAGCGGCTTGCCGAGGAACACGAGATCGGCGGTCGACTGGCTGAGATGCGCGGCGCTGATCGGCGACATCGAGACATGCAGCGGCGGCGAGCGACGGCGCGTCGTTCATGCCGTCGCCGACCATCAGCACCTTGATGCCACGGCGCATCAGCTCTTCGATCCGCGCGATCTTGTCGGCCGGCGTCACGCCCGCGCGCCACTCCTCGATGCCGAGCGCTGCGGCCGCCGCGCGCACCGCGGGCTCGCGGTCGCCGGACAGGATTTCGATGCCGATGTTGCGCTGCTTGAGCGCGTCGATCACGGCGCGCGCATCCGGCCGCAGCCCCTGCCGGACCGAGAACAGATATTTGTCCGCGCCACGGCTGAACGTCACGATCGAAGCCTCAGGATCGAACAGCGCGACCTTCTCGACCAATGCCTCAGCGCCACAGAAGGCCGGCCGGCCGAGCCTGATCTCGACGCCGTCGATCGTGGCGCGCACGCCCTGCCCCGGCTCCTCGACGGCGCCGATCAGCGGCGACTTCGCAGCCGCGGCCTGCGCGATCGCGGCCGCAACCGGATGATGGCTGGACAGCGCAAGCCGGCCCGCGAGCGCGAACACATCCGCCGGGATGCCGGCCGCGTTCACGACTTCGAGCTCGGGCAGCGTCAGCGTGCCGGTCTTGTCGAAGATGACATGATCGGCCTCGGCGAGCCGCTCGATGGCGTCGCCCACATTGAGCAGCACGCCGGATTTGAACATCGCGCCTGACGCGACCGTCTGCACGGTCGGGATCGCAAGGCCGAGCGCGCAGGGACAGGTGATGATCAGCACGGCGACGCCGGTGACGATCGCATCGTGCCAGCTCGCGCCCGCCAGCACCCAGCCGAGCACGGTCAGGAGCGCGGTCGCATGCACCACCGGCGCATAGAGCCGCGAGGCGCGGTCGGCAAGCCGCATGTAGCGCGAGCGTGCCCGGAGCGCGTTGTCCAGCAGCCGCGCGATCTCCGACAGCAGCGTCGCCTCGGACGCCGCCGACACCCGCACCCGCAGCGTGCCGGACATGTTGAGCGAGCCGGCGTAGATCGCGGTGCCCTGCTCGGCCGCGACATGAAGCGTCTCGCCGGTGATCAGGCTCTGGTCGATCTCGGACTGTCCTTCGATCACGGTACCGTCGACCGCGCAGCGCTCGCCGGGACGCAGCAGCACGATGTCGCCGGGATGGATGGCCGCGACCGGCACTTCCGCGATCTCGCCGTTAGCGACAAACTTCGTCGCGGTCTCGGCTTTCAGCGCGGCGAGATTGCCCGCGACCGCGCGCGTCTTGCGCCGCATGTTCTGGTCGAGATAGCGGCCGACCAGGAGGAAGGTCAGAAGCATGATCGCCGCGTCGAAATAGGCATGTTCGGCGTGGTTGATGGTCTCGACCACCGACATGCCGAGCGCCAGGGTCACGCCGATCGTGATCGGCACGTCCATGTTGACGCCGCCGGCACGGATGGCGCGGAACGCCGAGCGGAAGAAGGGCTGGCCGGCATAGGCCGCGGCCGGCAGCGCGATCAGCGCCGACAGCCAGTGGAAGAAATCGCGCTGCTCGGGCAGCATGTCGCTGACATTGCCGGACCACACCGGGATCGACAGCATCATCACGTTCATGGTCGCGAACGCCGCAACGCCGAGGCAGCGCAGCAGGAAGCGCGACTGCTCGGCCTCCGCCGTTTCCGCGCTCGCCTTCTCGAACGGATAGGCCTTGTAGCCGAGCTCGGCGAGGCGATCGATGAAGCGGGCCGGATCGAGCGCGCCCGCCTTCCATTCCAGCGCGACGCGGCGGTCGGTCAGGTTGACGCGGGCCAGCGTGACGTCGGGGATCGCGGACAGGCCGCGCTCGATCTTGGCCATGCAGCCGGCGCAACTGACGCCTTCGACCGCGAGATCGATATGCTTCAGGCCGGAGCCTGCATCCTTCACGTAATGGGAGAAATCCCGCGCCGCCTTCATGATGCGACTCGCCCTCTTCAGTTCAACAGCACGCGATTTTTCGACAGGAACATTCGTTGTCCTGCCGAATAGCCCTCGATGCACAAGGTCCCATTGCCCCGGCGCGATCGACGGCGTGCCGCCGCGATAGACGCCGATGCCGACCTCCGCAAGCTCGACCGGCAGATCGGCGCGCTTGTCGGTCGGCCGTTCCAGGCGTCCCTGGAATGTCAGCCCCGTCATCGGCCGGCCGCTGTCGTCGCGTGCCTCGACCTGGACCGTCGCGCCGCCATCGGCGCCGCGCTTGATATGAGCATCGACCTGCCAGTGCCGCGCATTCTGGTCGCGCGCCGCCACGATTTCCTTCTCGTAGCCGAGGCTCGCGGTGTAGGCGCTGTCGACCTCGGTGCCCGGCAGGGTCAGGATCGCAAGCTTCATCATGGTGACGTTGACGCCGATCACGACGCCGAAAAACGCGATCAGCATCGCCAGCACCTTGCCCCCGGTCAGCGGCTGCGGCGAAATGGAAGACTGGCGCATTGCTGGAAACTCCAGGCGAGATCAGGGTGCCACGAAATTGTCGGTTGCGGAAGCGGCCTCGCCGAGCCCGATATCGGTGACATGGAATGTCACCGGGATCGACTTCTCGGGATTGTCGTCCGCGGGCGCGGTGACGAGCACGCGCAGCTCCGAGGTCGCGTCGCGTCCGATCACGATCATCGGCCGGTCCGGCGTCACCGAATCGACGCCGACGACATGGATCGTCGCGTTCTTCGGCCCCTCGACGTCGATCGCGATGACGCGGTCGAAGCCGCGCTTGTTCAGCAGGCGGACCGTATAGGCGTTGCGGATCGAGCCGTCGCTGAGCTTGACCGCGATCGGGTTGCGATCGTGCAGCACGTTGATGTCGAGCAGCGAGCGTGTCGCCAGCGTATAGAGCATGATCGCGCCGACCACGGCGATGATCGCGCCGTAGACGATCGTGCGCGGCCGGACCATGCGGTAGATCGGCGGCTTGCCGGCCTCGCGCCGATGGATGTTGATGTCGTTGTCATAGCCGATCAGCCGCGTCTCGCGGCCGATCTTTGTCATCACGTTGTCGCAGGCGTCGATGCACAGCCCGCACTGGATGCATTCGAGCTGCGGCCCGTTGCGGATGTCGATGCCGGTCGGACAGACCGCGACGCATTGGTAGCAGTCGATGCAGTCGCCGACATGCTCGCCGAGCGCGCGCAGCTCGGCGGCCTTCTTCACCGAGGTGCGCTTCTCGCCGCGGTCGTAGCGATAGGTGACGTTGAGCGCCCATTCGTCGGTCAGCGAGGCCTGGATGCGCGGCCATGGGCACATGTAAGTGCAGACCTGCTCGCGCATGTAACCGGCGAGCAGATAGGTCGTGGCCGTGAGGATGCCGATCCAGACATAGGCCACCATCGGCGCCTGGAAGGTGACGAGCTCCTTCACCAGCGTCGGCGCATCGGCGAAATAGAGCACCCAGGCGCCGCCGGTCCACCAGGCGATCATGAGCCAGATCGAATGCTTGAGCACGATCTCGCCGACGCGCCGTGCAGTCAGTCCGCCGCCGGCCGCATCCTTCCTCATGCGCTCGCGGCGGTCGCCTTCGATGAAGCGCTCGACCGCGTAGAACAGGTCGGTCCACACGGTCTGCGGACAGAGATAACCGCACCAGATGCGCCCGCCGATCGCGTTCATCAGGAACAGCGCGACGGCCGCGAGGATCAACAGGCCGGTGAAATAATAGACCTCCTGCGGCCACAGCTCGATGAAGAAGAAATAGAAGCGGCTGTTGGGCAGATCGATCAGCACCGCCTGGTTCGGCGCACCGAGGCCGCGGTTCCAGCGCACGAACGGCAACAGATAATAGACGCCGAGGCAGACCAGCATCAGCGCCCATTTGATGCGCCGGAATGTGCCGGAGACGCTCTGCGGATAGACCTTCTTGCGGGCCACATAAAGCGGCCCGTCATCGTCGAACTGCAGCTCTTCGGCCTTGACCGTCTGATTCATGGCTCGAGATCATCTCGCATGCTCAGTCGAACCTAGGCTCAACCACGGCCGCACGGTTGATCCAGCTCAAGTGAACGTCTCGTTCTCTGGGTCGTCCGTAGGGTGAGGCAAAGCGCTAGCGTGCCCACCAGATCCATCCGCGGCGAGACGACCTATGGTGGGCACGCTGTAGGCGCGTTCTGCCGCGAGCTGCCTACGCACTGCAATCTCACTATTGCTGACGTTACTTGCCACCGCCGAGCGAGTGGACGTAGACCGCCATCGCCTTGATGGTGGCGGGATCGAGCCGGCCGTCCCATGCGGGCATCACGCCGGCGCGGCCGTTGGCTGATGGTTTCGATCAGGGTCGCTTCGTCGGAGCCATAGAGCCAGATCTTGTCGGTGAGATTCAGGCGCGCCGAGCTCCGGATTGCCCTTGCCGTTGTCGCCATGACAGGCCGTGCAATTCTCCGCGAAGATCTTGGCGCCCGCCGCCGCGTCAAATCCCGGACGGGTCGGCAGGCCCGACAGCGAGCGCACATAATTGGCGACCGTCACGATCTGGTCCGGTTTCAGCACGCCGTCCTTGCCGAAGGCGAGCATCTGGCCTTCATGCGTCTTGGCATGGCCCGAGCGCGCGCCGAAGCGGATGGTCTGCGCGATCTGGTCGAGCGTGCCGCCCCACAGCCAGTCGTCGTCGTTCAGGTTGGGATAGCCCTTCGCGCCGGCCGCACCGCTGCCGTGACAGGGCGCGCAATTGTCGCCGAACACCGTTTTGCCCTTGGCGCGGGCGAGCGCGAGCAACGCCGGGTCCTTCTCGATGTCGGCGAGCGAGGCCGCACCGAGCGCAGCCATCTTCTCGCCGCGGATCTTCTCGAGATTGGCGAGCTCGTCGCCCACGTCCGCGCGCGACGAATAGTGCAGGAGGCCCGTCGTATTGCTCGAGATCAGCGGCCAGGCCGGATAGACGATCCAGTAGCCGATCGACCAGACGATGGTGAGGTAGAAGGTGATGACCCACCACCGCGGCAGCGGCGTGTTCAGCTCCTTGATGCCGTCCCACTGATGACCGGTCGTCGTCTTGCCGGTGGCGCTGTCGAACTCGCTATGATCGGCCATGATCCTCACTCCTCCCGCAACGGAATTTTCGCCGCTTCGTCGAACGCGGCCTTGTTGCGAGGCCAGAGGGCGTAGGTCACGATCGCGAGGAAGATGCCGACGAAGAGCGGCGTCCACAGCGTGGTGACCAGATCGGTTGCGAGGTTCTGAACCGTTATGATGGCGCGCATCTCTGGTGAGCCTTCTCAGCGCAGATTTGCTTTTTCGTTATAGAGCTGGAAGTCGACCAGCGTGCCGAGCATCTGCAGGTACGCGATCAGCGCATCCATCTCGGTCGGTGCGCCGCTCTTGCCGTCGAAATTGCGCACGACGGCCTTCGGATAACGCTTGGCAAAGGCATCGGTCGCCGGCATTGTCCGGATCGGCCTGCGCCTTCAGGTCGGCGGCCGCGTTGGCGATCTGGTCATCGCTATAGGGCACGCCGACCGCGCGCAGCGTGCGCAGATTGTCGGCGATGTGAGCGCGGTATCGACCTCGGTCTCCTTGAGGAACGGATAGCCCGGCATCACCGACTGCGGAACGATGGCGCGCGGATTGGTCAGATGCGTCACGTGCCAGTCGTCGGAATATTTGGCGCCGACGCGCGCGAGATCAGGCCCGGTCCGCTTCGACCCCCACTGGAACGGATGGTCGTACATGCTCTCGGCGGCAAGCGAGAAGTGGCCGTAGCGCTCGACCTCGTCGCGCAGCGGGCGGATCATCTGCGAGTGGCAGAGATAGCAGCCCTCGCGGACATAGATGTTGCGGCCGGCGAGCTCGAGCGGCGTGTATGGCCTGACGCCGTCGACCACCTCGATCGTGCTCTTCAGGTAGAACAGCGGCGTGATCTCGACCAGGCCGCCGATCGCGATCACCGCGAGGATGCCGACGATCAGGATGATCGAGTTCTTTTCGAAGATTTGGTGCCGTGTCCAGAATGACATGTGCTTGCTCCTCACTCGGCCGGCTGAAGAGCGACGGGCGCCTGCACTTCGGCTTCGCCGACGCGCACGGTCATCCAGAGATTGTAGGCCATGATCAGCGAGCCGATCAGGAACAGCGCGCCGCCGGCGGCGCGGATGATGTAGAAGGGATGCATCGCCTCGACGGTCTCGATGAAGGAATATTCGAGGAAGCCGAGCGAGGTGTAGGACCGCCACATCAGGCCCTGCAGGATGCCGGACACCCACATCGCGGAGATGTAGAGCACGATGCCGAGCGTCGCGGTCCAGAAGTGCCAGTTGACGAGCTTCAGGCTGTAGAGCCCCTTGCGATTCCACAGCCACGGCACCAGGCAATACAGCGCGCCGAAGGAGACGAAGCCGACCCAGCCGAGCGCACCGGAATGGACGTGGCCGATGGTCCAGTCGGTGTAGTGGCTGAGCGAATTGACCACCTTGATCGACATCATCGGACCTTCGAAGGTCGACATGCCGTAGAAGGCGACCGACACCACCAGCATGCGCAGCACCGGATCGGTGCGCAGCTTGTCCCAGGCGCCCGACAGCGTCATCAGGCCGTTGATCATGCCGCCCCAGGACGGCATCCACAGCATGATGGAGAAGGTCATGCCGAGCGTCTGCGCCCAGTCCGGCAGCGCCGTGTAGTGCAGATGATGCGGGCCGGCCCAGATGTAGAGGAAGATCAGCGCCCAGAAATGGATGATCGACAGCCGGTAGGAATAGATCGGCCGCTCGGCGCGCTTGGGAATGAAATAGTACATGATGGCGAGGAAGCCGGCGGTCAGGAAGAAGCCGACCGCGTTATGGCCGTACCACCACTGGAACATCGCATCCTGGACGCCGCCCCAGGCGACGTAGGACTTCGAGCCGAACACCGACACCGGCAGCGCGGGGTTGTTGCCGAGGTGGAGCACCGCGATGGTGACGATGAAGGCGAGATAGAACCAGTTGGCGACGAAGATGTGCGGTTCCTTGCGCTTGACCATCGTCATCAGGAACACGAGGAGATAGGTCACCCAGACGATGGTCAGCCAGAGATCCGCATACCATTCCGGCTCGGCATATTCCTTGGACTGCGTGACGCCGAGCAGATAGCCGGTGCCGGCGACCAGGATGAAGAAGTTGTAGCCGATGACGACGAACCACGGCGCGAGATCGCCGGCGAGCCGCGCCCGGCAGGTCTTCTGCACCACATAGAACGAGCTTGCGACCAGCACGTTGCCGCCGAAGGCGAAGATCACCGCCGAGGTGTGCAGCGGCCGCAGCCGCCCGAAGCTGATCCAGGGCAGATCGAAATTGAGCGCCGGCCAGGCGAGCTGCGAGGCGATGATGAGCCCGACCAGAAAGCCCGCGATGCCCCAGAACATCGCCATGACCGCGGAGAACTTGATCGGGCCCATATTGTAGTTCGGCCGACCATTGATCTCCTCCGGCGGCAGCGTCGGCCGGCCGATCGAAATAGCGGTTGAGGATCACGAAGACCGACGCGAGCGCTCGCAGCCGCAAACAGCGAGGCATGAAACGCAAACGGCGCATCGACCGCTTTGGCCGCGGCGACCGTGCAGAGAAAGGCGGCCACGGCAAACACCAGCGACAAGCCACTTTCGCCGATGGTCATGGTTTTCGCGTTCGGGGCCGGGCTCATGCAGAATTCTCTCTGGCAGGAAGGACGGTCCTTACAATCACACTCGCGCGCGAGAGGATTTGATCGAAATCAACGCGACTGGCCTCTGATGCAGCGCTTTCTCAATCGCGCGCAGCGATCGCGAGCGCCTTGAGGATATCCTCGCGCGCGATGATGCCGGTCAGCCGGCTGTCTCCGCTGATGACCGGAATGCTACGGATGCGATGCTCGACCATCAGTTGGAGCACCCGCGTCAGTTTCGTGTCGGGGCGGACATAGATGAACTCCGAGGTCATCATGTCGGCGACTGTCCGGTCCATCAGATCAGCATAGCGCGGCACCATCTGATTGGGCGTGAAAGCAAAGCACTTCAGCATGTCGAACTTGGTGACGATGCCCGTCACCTGGCCGTCTTCCTCGACCGGATAGCTGTTGAAGTCATCACGCTCGAACATGTCGCCAAGCTCGCGCACCGTCACGCCGCGCGTCACCGTCTTGACGGCGCGCGTCATGTAGCGTTCGGCAGTTTCCTCGAGAAACCTGTACAAGGGACACCTCCATCCTTGCTGCGGTTAGAGATTCTAGTGCGACAGCAGGACGCAACGCGTGGTCTGGGTGAGCAGATGCTCCGTCATTCCGCCGAGCACCAGCTCGCGGAATCGCGAATGACCGTAGGCGCCGGCGACGATCAGCCCGGCGCCGACCTCGCCTGCGATATCGTCAAGCCGGCCAACCGTATCGCGGCTTTCATTGTTCTCCGACACCCGCTCGGCGGCGGATACGCCGTGACGTGACAGCCAGGCGGCGACGTCATTCACCCGCGCTGTCGCGGCAGGCCGATCGCCATCGTCCTCCAAGATCTCGGCGACGGTGACTTCCTTGGCCTTCCGCAGCAGCGGAAGCGAGCAGGCCACGGCTCTCCGCGCCTCCGCCGTGTCCTTCCAGGCCACCAGCACGCTGCGCAGGTCGAGCCAGCTTGCGCCGTCGGGCGCGACCAGCAACGGCCGGCCCGCCTGCATGACCAGATCCTTGGGGCTTGCGAGCGCGAACGCATCGGAAAGTGCCGGACCTTGTGCGCCACTCACGATGATGTCGGCACAGCGCGCCTCCCGCAGAATGAAGCGCGCCGGGAAATCCATGGCGCTACGCCATTCGACACGTTTGGAGCGGTGCCTGACCGCGCCACGAAACTGGTCCTCCAGCTCCGCGAGACGTTTCCTGATCGCGGCTTCTTCCTGATCGATCACGTCTTGCGCGAACGCCCCATCGGCGAAATACATTGGTGGGACGAATTGCGCCGCGGCGATGCCGACGATGCCGGCTTCGAACCGCTCGGCGAGCTCGCCGGCAACCTCGAGCCGGGCGTCGTTCGGCTTATCAAGTCCCAGGCAAACCATGACGGTCGCATATGTCATCCAGGCTCTCCGCGGCGATCGTGACTTTCCTGATCTTGAGGCAAGCAACCGAAGGACGAGATGAGATAGATCAAACGGCCGCGGCGGCGCCGGTCTGGCACGGTCGGACTGCGGCGTTGGAGACCGCGCATGTCCGAGCCAGGAGCTTGCGTCCGGCCGAGGCTTGGGCAAAATTCCGCAGCCGGAGCCAAAGTTTAATCGTGATACAGCGGCCCGATGATCCCTGGCGCCGACGACTGGTATCTGCGGCTCGGGCCGGCTAGACAGCAATCGATCGAGGTGAAAGCTCAGGCGTGACCAGCATCGTCCAACCTTCCGCCGACCCATCCGGCGGACATGAGCATTTCCGGCTGCGGATCGAAGGGCTCGGCGTCGGGACCTGGGATCTGGATCTCGCAACGCGCGAACTGGAATGGTCCGACGCGGCGCGTAGCCTGTTCGGCGCAGGCAGCGGCCGGTCCATTACGTTCGATGCGTTTCTTGCGCTGCTGCAGCCAACCGATCGTGAACGGACCGAACGCGAGATCGAGCGCGTGATCGGCGGCGATGGCGGCCTGGACATCTCCTTCAGGGTGGGCGGACCAGGCGGACGCGGCCAATGGGTCCGCGCCCGGGCTGGCCTGATCAAGGACGAGACCGGCGACACCGCGTCATCTCAGCGGCATCTTTCTCGACATCAGCCAGGAAAAGCACGTCGAGGAGACGCTGAGAACGCGGGAAAGCCATCTGCGCTCGATCCTCGACACGGTGCCGGACGCGATGATCGTGATCGACGGCCAGGGCATCATCCAGCTCTTCAGCACGGCCGCGGAACGGCTGTTCGGCTATGACGAGCAGGAGGCTATCGGCAGGAATGTCAGCGAGCTGATGCCGGAGCCTGACCGCTCGCGCCATGACGGTTACATCGCGCGCTACCGCTCTACCGGCGAGCGGCACATCATCGGGATCGGCCGGATCGTCACCGGCAAGCGGCGTGATGGAACGACCTTCCCGATGCACCTGTCGATCGGCGAGATGCAGTCGGAAGGCAAGGTCTATTTCACCGGCTTCGTGCGCGACCTGACCGAACATCAGCAGACCCAGGCGCGGCTGCAGGAGTTGCAGTCGGAGCTGGTCCACGTCTCGCGCCTCAGCGCGATGGGCGAGATGGCGTCGGCGCTCGCCCACGAGCTCAATCAGCCCCTCGCCGCGATCAGCAATTACATGAAAGGCTCGCGCAGGCTTCTGGCGGGAAGCGCCGACCCAAACGCGGCGAAGATCGAAAATGCGATGGACCGCGCCGCCGAACAGGCGTTGCGCGCCGGACAGATCATCCGCCGGCTGCGCGACTTCGTCTCGCGCGGCGAGTCGGAGAAACGCGTCGAAAGCCTGTCGAAACTGATCGAGGAGGCCGGCGCGCTCGGCCTCGCCGGCGCGCGGGAGCAGAACGTCCAGCTTCGCTTCAACCTCGATCCCGAGGCTGACCTGGTGCTGGCCGACCGGGTGCAGATCCAGCAGGTCCTGGTGAACCTGTTCCGCAACGCCCTCGAAGCGATGGCGCAATCGCCGCGGCGCGAGTTGATCGCGACGAACGTCAAGGCCGCGGACGAGATGATCGAAATCGCGGTCTCCGATACCGGAACGGGCTTCCATGACGACGTCAAGCCCAACCTGTTCCAGACCTTCTTCACCACCAAGGAGACCGGCATGGGCGTCGGCCTTTCGATCAGCCGCTCCATCATCGAAGCCCATGGCGGACGGATGTGGGCGGAAAATAATGATATGGGGCGGCGCGACGTTTCGCTTCACATTGCCCGCCGCCAGCGACGAGAGTTGATCCATGCCGAGCAAGGGAAAAGTCTACGTCATCGACGACGACGAGGCGATGCGGGACTCGCTCGACTTCCTGCTGGACTCCTGCAGGCTTCGACGTCGCCCTGTTCGAGAACGCGCAGAGCTTTCTCGACGCGCTGCCGAACCTCGCATTCGGCTGCGTCGTGTCCGACGTGCGCATGCCGGGCATCGACGGCATCGAGCTCCTGAAGCGCATGAAGGCGCTGCATAGTCCCTACCCTGTCATCATCATGACCGGACATGGCGACGTTCCGCTCGCGGTCGAGGCCATGAAGCTCGGCGCGGTGGATTTCCTGGAAAAGCCGTTCGAGGACGACCGGCTGATCGCGATGATCGAAACGGCGATCCGCCAGGCGGAGCCGGCCGCCAAGAGCGAGGCCCTCACCCAGGACATCGTGGCGCGGATCGCAACCTTGAGCCCACGCGAGCGCCAGGTCATGAACGGCCTGGTCGCGGGCCTCTCCAACAAGCTGATCGCGCGCGACTACGAGATCAGCCCGCGCACCATCGAGGTCTACCGCGCCAATGTGATGACCAAGATGCAGGCGAGCAGCCTGTCCGAACTGGTCCGGCTCGCCATGCGCGCGGGCCTGCTCAACGATTGAGCCAGATCAAGCTCCAGCTTCGTCCCGCGTGCTAGATCGGCGTCGAAGCCTGCACTGATGCTGGCTGCCGGTTCGCGTGAAAGCGCGCCAGACCAAAAGACTGGGGCCTCCGTTCAATCCGAACGGAAAGGGCTCTGCGTGAAAATCATGCTTCAGATCGGCTCAAAAGAGGCAGCACCGCCCATGCCACCGCCCTCGCCGTCTTGCGCACAACCGACAGTCTGTGTGGTGGACGATGATGCGGACGTGCTCGGCTCACTGCGCTTTCTCCTGGAAACGGACGGGTTCGCCGTCCGGACTTTCAGGAACGGCGCGGCCGCGCTGAACGCTGCGCGCGGCAGCAACGTCGACTGCTTTGTGGTCGACTACAAGATGCCCGACATGAACGGCATCGAGCTCGCCAGCCGGCTTCGCGAGCGCGATGTCGCAGCCCCCGTGATCCTCATCACCGGCTATCCCGACGATCATATTTCGACCCGGGCGGCGGCGGCAGGCGTCAAGCACGTGCTGCGAAAACCACTGCTGGATGAAAGCCTCGTCAAGCAGATCAGAGGCGCCATCGAGGATGCGCAGCTCGCCGCCGGGCCGGCCTCCGGGATTGTACGTAAGTAACCTCCCTTAAGATATCGCTCTGAATTTCCGGACACGTGGTTTGCACGTAGCAATTGGCTGTCGCCGCAAAGGAGATGGCCCCATGCTCACCCAGTCGCCCGCCACAGCAGTCATCGGCAACATCGCACCTCGACCCTGCCCAGTGACCGACCATTTCGGAGCCATTGCAGGCCATGCCGGCATCGCGGCTTCGGAATTCAGCTATAAGAAGGACGAGGAGATCTACGGCGAGGACGAGCCGGCCGAATATGTCTATCAGGTGATTTCCGGCGCGGTGCGCAGCTACAAGCTGATGTCCGACGGACGACGCCAGATCGGGACGTTCCATCTGCCCGGCGACGTATTCGGGCTTGAATCCGGCAACACCCATCGGCTGGCGACCGAGGCCATCATCGACACGACGGTGCGCCTCGTGAAACGCCGCAGCCTCGAAAAGGCGGCCGACACCGACGTCAAGCTTGCTCACAAGCTCTGGGCCATCACCGCGGGCGAGCTGCGCCACGCCGAGGACCACATGCTGCTGCTCGGACGCAAGACTGCGATGGAGCGGGTCGCGACTTTCCTTCTGGAAATGGATCGCAGGCTTGCGGTCGCCGGCATGATGGCGCTGCCGATGTGCCGCCGCGACATCGGCGACTATCTCGGCCTGACGCTCGAGACGGTTTCGCGGACCCTGTCGCAGCTCCACACGCAGGGAATCCTGGGATTTTCCGGTGCTCGCCAGATCCAGCTTCGCGGCCGCAACCGGCTGCGCGACATGGAGGCATGCGAGTAAACCTATCCGCTCCGGCGGGTTTCCGGCATCAGCAGGACGATCGCGACGAGGCCAAGGACGGCGATGCCTGAAAGGCCCGTGAAGGCCACGCTGCTTCCGAACTTGTCGCTGATATAGCCGGCGAGCAGCGTCGAGAGGGATGCGCCGATGCCGACCGCCGTACCGACGATGCCCTGCGCCAGATTGAAATGTCCGCTGCCGAAGGCGACGTCGGCAACGATCAGCGGCACCATGACGGCAAATACCGACGCGGTGATGCCGTCCAGTATCTGCACGGCAACCAGCGCATAGGGATCGCGGACGGTTGCGAACAGCAGTCCGCGAAACACCAGCGCGCCGAACCCGATCATGAGCAGCGGCCGCCTTCCCCACAGCTGCGCCTTGGCGCCAACCGATGGCGACAGCAATGCGACGATGGCCTGAGGTACGACGATGCAGAACGCGATCAGGACCGGCGCCCACTGGCTCGACTTGGTCGTGACGACGCCGGCCATCAACGGCAGCATCGCGGCGTTGGCGAGTTGCAGCAGCAGGATGCTGCCGGCAAAGATCAGCAGCGCGCGCTGCCGCACCAGGCTCAGGACGCTGGTCGATTCCCGGTCCGGCTTCTCGCGCGGCACGGCGCCATGGGCCCGGGCGATGTCGATCTCGGCCTCGCGGATGCGGGATAGCGCAATCAGCGTCGGAATTGTCAGCGCGAAACTCACCAGAAACACGCTCCGGCTCGATATCAGATAGCCGCAGGTGCCCATGACGGCGGCGGCCATGCCATTGCCGAGCGATGCGAAGCGCGCGTTGCGGCCGAGCCGCTCGCCGATCGCCTGCGGTCCGACCAGGCCGAGACTGATGGCGGCGATCGCCGGCCCCAGCACGCAGCTCGCCGCCGCGTGCAGCGCCGCGGCGGACATCACGACGGGAAAGATCGGCCAGGCCGCATAGCCGAGTGCGGCGCAGCCGATTGTCGCGATCGCAAGCCCCGCGACCAGCCGCTCAGAGCGCGCGGCATCGACGATCGCGCCGCCCGGCATCTGCCCGATCAACCCGATCACGCCGCCGATCGACAGCACGAGACCGATCTCTGTCTGCGTCCATTTCTCTGTCGTCAGATAGACCGCGATGAAGGGGCCGAAGCCGGTTTGAACGTCGGCGAGGAAGAAGATGAACCAGTCGAGCCCGCGCTGGCTTTGCCGCGACGGCGCCGGCTTCGGGGCCCGGGCAGCCGAAGTTTCCGGGAGCGGTTCCGGAGTTTCCGGGAGCGGTTCCGGCGTCATCGGCGCAGCACCATCGTACCCGATCGGCCCTTGCGGGATGACCGTCGGCAAGCTGATCCATCGATCGGAACGGACGCGCAACCAGTGTGCCTCTCCGCTTTTCCAAATTTAGCTCTTGCGCATAAGCCATCCGAAACTCGGCACACATGTCTTCGGTTCATGCGCCAGGACGCGACATCGCGCCCCAGTTTGGTGTTCGAGCATGATCATGCTCTAGTGATCGAACTCCCACGGCGCCAGTTTGCCGGCCGCGCCAAGCACCACGATAGGCGTATCCTCCTTCCATTCTGGCGCCGCGGTCACCTGCTCCTTGGTGAGATCCAGCGTGATCCTGTCGCCCTTGTTGGCGATCTGGCCAAAATGCAGTGCATTCCAATCGACCACGATCTTGCGGCTGCCAACGCCGAGAAAACCTCCGAAATCGATCACGGCGGCGCGCACGACGCCGGCGCGATCGACGATGATATCGACAATGCGGCCCATGTCCTCATCCGTCGGGCTGCGCACATCACGGCCGAGCACGCCATGCGCCTCGCGCGGCGCGATGATGGTGACGGAGGGCGGCGGAGCGGGCTCCTTGAGCGGTTCCTTCGGCGCCTCCTTGGGAATTTCCTTCGGCGTTCCCTTGGCGGCCGAAGGCGCAGGCTGCGGCTCGTTCTGCGCGTGCGAGGCGACGGGCGCTGCAGCAACAAAACAAAACGCCAAGATGACAAACCAACGTCTTCTGCGCATGCGTCCTCCTCGCGGATTTCGAGTTCCGCTCATCAATGCGCCAGTACGATCGAAACCTGAATCTTGCCGCGCCTGCGCAGCACCTCGAGCGACACCTCGTCACCATGGCGGGTGATGCGAAGATCGACCGTCGATTGCCCAAGCTGCAGCTGACGCAGCGTCACTTCGTTGAGGAAGGAGGGCAGATGCGGATTGCGCAGACGGATTTCGTTCCGATCCGCATCGAATTCGAGTCCGAGTGCCGCTTCCAGCAGCGTGAAAGGCGTCGCGCTGGCCCAGGCCTGCGGCGCGCAGGCGACCGGATAAAGTGTCGGCCCGCGATGCTTCTCGCGCCGGAAGCCGCAGAACAGTTCGGGCAGACGCCGCAGATCCATGTAGGTCGCGGCGTCGAACAGACCCTTGAAGACATGCTCGACGGAATGCTTCAGGCCATAGCGCGCGAGACCGAGCGCGATCAGCGCGTTGTCGTGCGGCCAGATCGATCCGTCGTGATAGGACATCGGATTGTAACGCACCTCGCCGAGCGCAATGGTCCGGATACCCCAGCCCGTGAAGAAATGCGGCCGCATCAGATCGGCAGCGACCCTGCGGGCGCGATCCTCCCGGATCATGCCGCTGAACAGGAGATGCCCTGCATTCGATGAACGCACCTTGCAAGGCTTCTTGTCGCCGTCGAGCGCCAGCGCGTAGGTGCCAAGCTCCTCGCACCAGAACGCCTCTTCGAATCGTTCGGCAAGCCGTTGGGCCTCCGCTTCGAGCCTGTCGGCCAGTTCACGCTTGCCGAGCCGCAACGCGCAGCGCGCGGCCAGCCGCTTGCCGGCGAAGACATAGCCCTGCACTTCGGCGAGCGCGATGTAGCCCTCCGCCAGCCGGCCGTCGGCGTGGAAGATCGCGTCGTAGGAATCCTTCCAGCCCTGATTGGCGAGCCCCTGCTCCGAGGCCCGCTGATATTCGACGAAGCCATCCTTGTCCGGATCGCCGAAGCCGTCGATCCAGCGCAGCGCCGCTTCGATGGCCGGCCACAATTCGGCAAGCGTCTCCTCGTCGCCGGTGCGGTCGACATAGAGGCCCGCCAGCAGCACGAACAGCGGCGTCGCATCGACGCTGCCGTAATATTGCGCGAACGGCACCTCGCGCAGCGCGGCCATCTCGCCGCCGCGCATTTCATGCAGGATCTTTCCGGGCTGCGCATCCGCGAGCGGATCGACGTCCTTGGCCTGGTAAAAGGCGAGCCGCCTCAGCACGCCGGCTGCGATGCGCGGATCGATCCACAGCATCTGCAGCGCGGTGATCAGGCCGTCGCGTCCGAATGTGGTCGAGTACCAGGGAATGCCCGCATAGGGATAACGCCCCTGCGCCGTCTGCGTCATCAGGATGTTGAGGTCGGCCATCGAACGGCACAGCACCTCGTTGAAGATATCGTTGGACGTCTCGATGCTGGTCATGCCGGTGCACGAACGCCGCATCTCGCGGCGATGCGCCAACAGGCCCTTGAAGAAACGCGCGGGTTTCACTCCGGCCGGCCCATTGCAGGAAACCGCTACGAACAGCGAGCTGGTCTGATGCGGATCGAGATCGAAATGATAGGTCGCGGCATTGACATGCAAGCCGCGTCGGCTGCGGATCGAAATGCAGCGACGTGCTCCGTGAGGCGCCGTCGAGCCCCCGATATTCGAGTCTCACATCGCTCGGCCCGAGCAGCTTGCCGGAGCCGATGCCCCGGCGCGGACGCTTTTCGCCGCGCACTTCGAAGAGATCCGCGAAATCGCTGTCGAACAATAATGTCAAATCGAAACTGGCCCGGCGTTCGCCGTGGTTCTGCAGACCGATACGCTGATACGCCGTGCCGCGCCACAGGAAGAGCGTGCGCACGATGTGCAGCATGTCCTTTTGCAAGACGATGCGGCCGTGATGGTAGATATCGGGATTGGTGAGATCGACCGTCAGGGACGAATTGTCATCGCGGAGATTGGAGCCGAGCAGCAACGGCTGCACCTCGTCGAGGACCAGTTCCAACCTCGCAAGATAACGGGTATCGGCATTGAACAGCCCGTCCGGGACCGCCCGCGGATGCGCCGATATCGCCATGACTGTCAAGCACGATGAAGGTGTCATCGTGCTTGAGCGAGCGCCGCGGCCGCGCCGCAGGGCCCGTCATCGGGATATAGAACGGCTGCTCCTCGACAAGCTCGACGGTTTGCATCGTCGAGATGATTTGGGTGGCGACTTCAGCTGACATGCTTCACCTCGAACGGTTGGCGCACGCGCGCGCCCCGCGAACGCAGCCGAATCCAGCAACGCACCTTTTACTTATGCTGCGAATTTCGCAAGCCGGCTCATCTCCTGAGTCACAAGCTCGCGATAAGGTCCCTGCCCTTGCATCAAGCGATCCGGCGAACCGTCTTCGATGATCTTGCCGGATTTCAGCACCACTACCCGATCGAAATTGCGCAACGTCGCAAGCCGATGAGCGATGGCAATGACCGTACGACCGCGCATCAACCGGCCGAGCGCTTCACGAATCGCTTCTTCGGACTCGCTATCCAACGCGGCGGTCGCTTCGTCAAGCAGCAGGATCGGCGCGTCCTTCAGGAAAGCGCGCGCAATCGCGATCCGCTGCCGCTGGCCGCCGGACAGCTTGACGCCGCGATCGCCGACCATGGTGTCGAGCCCTTCTGGCAGCCACTCCACGAAATCGCAGCGCGCCGCGATCGCCGCACGCAGCACCTCGTCGTCGGTGGCGTTCGGCCGGCCGTAGCGGATGTTCTCCATGATGGTACGATGGAACAGCGAGATATCCTGCGGCACCACCGAGATCGCTTGCCGCAGACTTTGCTGCGTTACGCGCGCAATATCCTGACCATCGATGGTGATGTTGCCCTGCTCCACGTCGTAGAAACGTTGCAGCAGCGTGAACAGGCTGGATTTGCCGCCGCCCGATTGGCCCACAAGTCCCACCCGTTGCCCGGGCTGCAGCCGCAGCGTGAAACGGTCGAAGATCTTGAGCCCGCCGGGATACTGGAACGAGATGTTGTTGAAGGCGATGGCTGCGCCGCTGCGGACCAGCGTCTCGGCCTCCGGATGATCGCGCAGCTCGTGCGGCTGCAACAGCGTCGCAATCGCCTCCGTCATGCGCGCGACATGCTGCGTCACGTCGACCAGCGCCACCGCGAGATCGCGCGTCGCGCTCAGAATGGAGAGACCGAGCGTACAGACCAGCACGACGTCACCGGTGGTGGCGCCACCTTGCTGCCACAGATTGATCGCCCAGGCGAGCAGCGCGATGATCAGCGTCACCGTGATCGCCGCATGAGTCAGCCGCAGCTTTTCGAGATAGCGCAGGCTGCGGCCGCGCGCCGTGACTTCGCGGTTAACTGTGGCATCAAATCTGTCGTGTTCATGGCTGAGGCCACAAAATGCCCGCACCAATGGCATATTGTTGATGACATCGATCATCTCGCCGTCGACGGCCGCAGCCTTGTTGGCGAAGTCGTCATGCAGCGGCTTGCCGGCCGCAGCCAGGCGAAACATCGCCACCACCATACCGCCCGCGATGAGGATCAGCGTCGCTGCCATGGGCAGACTGACCGTCCCGATGAAACCGATTGCAACAATGGTGGCAACACATGGCGGTAACACGTTCCAAACGAACATATTTTCGACGGTGAAGATGGCATTTGACGTCGCCGTGATGCGGCTCGTCAGCATTCCCGGCAGCCGCTCCGAAAAATAGCTCGGCGCGTGGCCCGTCAGATGACGAAACATGTCGCGTCTGAGATCGCCGGTCACCCCGACAAAGGTGAAGCTCGCGATCCAGCTTGCGATGCGCCACAGAAAATTGTCCGCGGCGATGAGTGACATGAGAAACACGAATGCCAGCCATACGTTGTTTGCGTGCGTCGGCCCCCCCGAAAGTTTGTCGACGAGGTTCTTCACACCATATTGAGTGCCTACTGAGCAGGCGACTGCTGCAATAACGGTGGTCAGAATGGCCAAATGGGACACCCGACGCTGACGCAGATAGCGCAGGACGAAGTGAAAAGGCCGGTGCGCGTATCCTGATAGTTGGTCCATTTGACGAAAAACCCCTCAGAGAAGCACAATACCTAAAGTGCCAGATACCCGTGCAGTTGAACAATCGACACTTCGACCCGGTTCCAGCAACAGTTCATTGCTTCGCAACAATTTCTGCAACATCGCAGGCCAAAAGACTTTGAGAGGAAGAATTGGCATCAGCATGGCCGTTATCAAAGAAGTAACACTTGGGGCACGGAACTTCGCAAATGCGAGAACGTTGCTGCTTGGGCATGCCGGTGCCAGCTCAAATGCGGGGCTAATTTCCATGATCGCAAACAGGAGAATATGAGATGCGCATCGCGCAGGTGGCTCCGTTGACGGAGGCCGTACCACCCAAGCTTTATGGCGGCACCGAACGCGTGGTGCATTGGTTGACTGAAGAGCTGGTCGCACTGGGACATGATGTCACGCTATTCGCCAGCGGTGACTCGCAAACGTCGGCAAAACTGGACGCAACATGGCCACGGGCGCTGCGCCTCGACGGCGCGGTGCGCGATCCCTACGCGCTTCATATGGTGATGTTGGAGCGGGTGCGTCAAAAATGTGACGATGAAGAGTTCGACTTCATCCACTTCCATCTCGACTACTTTCCGTGGTCACTATTCTACCGTCAGCCGACGCCATTCGTGACCACACTGCATGGCAGACTTGATCTGCCTGAGCATCAGCCGGTGTTCTCGACCTTCTCCAAGGTGCCGGTGATCTCGATCTCCAACGCGCAGCGCCGGCCCGTGCCGCAGGCCAACTGGGAGCGCACGGTCTATCACGGCCTGCCGGAGAACCTGCTGACGCCGAAGCCGTCGAAGCACGACTATCTCGCCGTGCTCGGCCGCATCGCGCCGGAAAAAGGCGTCGACCGCGCCATCAAGATCGCGATGCGATGCGGTATCCCGCTAAAGATCGCCGCCAAGGTCGATCGCGCCGACCAGGACTATTACGACCAGCTCATCTCGCCGCTGATCACCGGCAACCCGATGGTCGAATATATCGGGGAGATCAGCGACAAGGAGAAACCGGAATTTCTCAGCGGCGCGATGGGCTTTCTGCTTCCGATCGACTGGCCCGAGCCGTTCGGCCTGGTCATGATCGAATCCATGGCCTGCGGCACCCCGGTGATCGCCTATAATAGAGGGTCGGTGCCGGAGATCATCGAGGACGGCCTGACCGGCTTCATCGTCGAGGACGAGATCAGCGCCGTCGGCGCGGTCAACCGGCTCTCGCAGTTGAGCCGTACCGCCATCCGCAAGCGGTTCGAAGAACGCTTCACCGCGCGCCGCATGGCGCTCGACTATGTCGCGGCCTACCGCAAGCTGATGGATGCGAAGGAGCCGCGGATCAAGCTGGTTTCCAGCGCCGAGTAACCGCGTATTCTAATCGGCTTTGCCGAAGCGTCGCTCGTAGGCCTTGATATAGGCCTCGGGCGACGGCCTGAGATGGCGCCGGGTGAGCGCGATCAACTCATCCCGGCGCGAGCCGCGGAGCGCCTTGATCATCTCGACATGATCACGGCGCGCGCGGTCGAGCGATTCCGGAAAAGCGTTGGCGTAGGAGCGGATTCCGTAGACCTTCTGCGCCAGCAGATCGATGGTCTCGATCAGGCAGGCATTGCCGCAAAGACCGAACAGCACCTGGTGGAAACGCAGATTGCTGTAGAACATCGTCAGCAGATCGCCGCTGCCGATCGCTGCGGCGTGCTCGCGCTGCAGCTCCTCCAATCGGTTGATGTCGCGTGATGCGACCGGAAACGGGATGATGCGGACCGCCATCACCTCCAGC
This sequence comes from uncultured Alphaproteobacteria bacterium, assembly GCA_963786015.1. Lineage (GTDB taxonomy): Bacteria > Pseudomonadota > Alphaproteobacteria > Rhizobiales > Xanthobacteraceae > Bradyrhizobium. The sequence continues at coordinate 164,645 of CAWAXO010000037.1, forward strand.
TCCTCGCGAACGGCGTAGATCTCCCTCACCTCCTGCGGCATCAGCCCGCGCACGGTCGCGCCGCGATTGGGGACGCGTTCGACAAGCCCTTTCTTTTCGAGCTCGAACAGCGCCAGCCGCACATCGCCGCGATGGGTGTCAAAGAGATCGCAGAGATCCTGCTCGATCAGCCGCTCCCGTGGATGCCGCCTGCCGAGCACGATGTCTTCCTCGATACGCTTTGCGATGACGGCGGCCGCAACGAGCTCGCGCTCCGCCGGCGCGACAGGCGCCTGGCGCGATCTCGCACCCGACGCCTTTGCCTGCTTGAGCGGTTTTCCGGCCATAATGCTCCCGATCGTCGGACACGCCTCGCTCGGCACAACCATGAGATCGAAGTAAAATCTGCGATTGTGATGATAGTATTGCAAACTATATTGTAAACAATTTTTGGCCGGGCTACGATCCGCTCAATAAGCAAGCGGCGAAGCAGCAGAGAAAACTGCACAGGATCCGCATAGGAGGAAACGGCATGACCGAACGTCGCCAGCAATCCGTCCCCAATCGTCCGGAAGACGACGCGCATCGCGTTTTGTCGATGCGGCCAAGCCGCCGCAAATTCCTCAAGACTGCCGGCACCGCGGTGGCGGCCGGCGCCTTCGGCGCTGTGCCCTTGCGCGGCTGGGCCGCCGATCCCATCAACATCGGCGCGCTCTATCCGACCACCGGCAGCATGGCCCAGATCGGCGTCGGCTGCGTCGCCGCAGCCAAGCTCGCGGTCGACATGGTCAACGAGGCCGGCGGCATCAAGTCGCTCGGCGGCGCGAAAATGAACCTGATCATCTCCGATGTGCAGAGCGACACCACGGTCACCCGCACCGAAACGGACCGCCTGATCACCGGCAACAAGCTCTCCGCGATTCACGGTTGCTACGCCAGCGCGTTGACGCTGATCGCAAGCGAAGTCTGCGAGCGCGCGAAGGTGCCGATCATCACCGGCTCTAGCTCGGACCAGCTCAACAAGGGACGCCGCTTTACTTTCACGCCGTTTTCTCGCGCCTCGCAATTCGCCAAGGCGCAGTTGCAGATGGCGAAGCTCGTCAGCGACCAGCCCAAGGTCGCCGTGATCTTCGAGAACACGGCCTTCGGCACCTCAACTTCAAACGGCTTGAAGGAACTGGCGCCGGGCGAAGGCGTCGAGATCGTGATGTTCGAGCCCTACTCGGCGGGCTTCACCGATGCGAGCCCGTTGATCAACAAGGTCAAGGCGTCCGGCGCCAACTCGCTGTTCTCGCTCTCCTACCTGAACGATCTCATCCTGATCGTGCGGACCGTCAAGCAGGTCGGCCTCAACATCGCGATCAATGGCGGCTCCGGCGGCTTCGTGATGCCGGACTTCTATAAGAACGTCGGCAACGCCGCCGAAGGCCTGCAGGGCGTCGCCCACTGGAATCACGACGTCAGCGACGACGCGCAGAAGGTGAACGTGGAGTTCAAGAAACGCACCGGCGAATTCGCATTCGAATATGCCGGCGGCCTGGTGGCGCAGACGTTCATGCTGGCGGATGCGCTGGAGCGCGCGGCCTCGGCCGATCCGCAGAAGGTGCGCGAGGCCCTGTCGACGCTCGACGTGTCCTCCGGCTACGCCGCCATGGCGCCCGGCGGCAAGGTGAAGTTCGGCCCCGACGGCAAGAACGTCTATGGCAAGCCGGTCGGCGTGCAGTGGCAGAATGCCGACCTCGTCAGCGTCTTCCCGAAGGAAGATGCCCGCGCGCCGCTCCTGAAGACCTGATCGCCGATCCGATGCTGGAAACAATCGTCCAGGCCGTCATCAACGGCCTGCTCATCGGCGGCATCTACGCGCTCGTCAGCATCGGCGTCACGCTGATCTTCGGCGTCGTCAAGATCGTGAATTTCGCCCAGGGCGAGTTCGTGATGATCGGGATGTATATCTCGTTCTATCTCGCGACCCAGTTCGGCATGGATCCGATCCTGTCCCTGATCGTCACGATGCCGGTGCTGTTCGTGATCGGCGTGCTGATCCAGCATTTCCTGATCCGCCGCGTGCTGGGACCGAACGACATGCCGCAGATCTTCCTGACATTCGCGCTGTCGCTTCTGCTGCTCAATCTGTCGCTGATGCTGTTCACCGCGAACTACCGCACCGTCCACACCTCCTATTCGGACGAAGCATGGCATCTCGGCGGACTGTATATTCCCGTCGCGAAGCTGATCGCCTTCGTCGTCGCGATGATCCTCAGCGGCGCGCTCTGGGTGTTCCTGCACACGACCGACCTCGGCAAGGCGATGCGCGCGGCATCGCAGAACCGCGATGTGGCGACGCTAATGGGGATCAACCCCAACCGCGTGTTCGCGGTCGCCTTCGGCGCTGCCCTGGCGCTGGCGGGCGCCGCCGGCTCGCTCTTGATGCCGTTTTATTCGGCCTATCCGTTCGTCGGACAGGTCTTCGTGCTGATGGCCTTCGTCGCCGTCGTGCTCGGCACGCTCGGCAACGTGCTAGGCGCGCTGATTGCGAGCCTGATGATGGGCGTCGCGGAATCGCTCGGCATCCAATTCGTCGGCGCGGATTCCGGATTGATCGTCGTGTTCGCGATGCTGCTGCTGACGCTCGCGTTCAAGCCGAACGGGCTCGGCAGCGGGAGGCTCCGGTCATGACGGCCGCCGGCAAGTGGAAGATGGTCGCGCTCATCGTCGCCATCGCGATCCTGCTCGTGCTGCCGCAAGTCGTGACGAGCTCGTTCGCGGTCGACATCTTCATCCGGATCCTGCTGTTCTCCTTCATCGGCGTCGCCTGGAACCTGATGGGCGGCTATGCCAAGCAGCTTTCACTCGGGCACGCCGCCTATTTCGGGCTCGGCGCGTACACGTCCACAATCATGCAGATCAATTACGACATCTCGCCCTGGATCGGGATGGTCGCCGGCGGCATCGTCGCGATGCTGGCGAGCCTGCCGATCGGCTGGCTCTGCTTTCGATTGCGCGGCCCCTATTTCACCATTGCCACGATCGCGACCGCGCAAGCCCTGATGCTGATCTTTCTCAAATTCCGCGATTTCGCCTGGGGCGCCGAAGGCACCACGATTCCGAATCTCGGCAGCGCGCCGCTGATGCTGCAATTCGAGGACAAGGCGTCCTATTATTATGTCGTGCTCGGCCTGCTCGCGCTTGGGCTATTCGTCACCCACAAGATCGAGCAATCCTGGATGGGCTATTATCTCGTCGCGATCGGCGAGGACGAGGACGCGGCCGAAGCGATCGGCGTCAACGCGCCGCGCATCAAGCGCGACATCTACATGATCAGCGCGTTCCTGACCGCGCTCGCCGGCACGTTCTATGTCCAGTACATCTACTTCATCGATCCCGCGACCGCCTTCTCCTTCAACATCTCGATCGAGGCCGCGCTCGTGTCGATCGTCGGCGGCATCGGCACGCTGTGGGGCCCGGTGATCGGCACGGTTCTCTTGGAGACCACCTCCGCCCTGCTGCAGAGCTGGCTCGGCAGCTCCACCGGCGGCATCCAGCTCACGGTTTACGCGCTGATCCTGATGGCGGTGATCCTGTGGCGGCCGACGGGATTGATGGGCATCGTGACCGACGCCTATCATCGCTACCGGCATCGCAAGCCCGTGCGGGCGTGACGATCATGGCAGACGCACTCGTCATCACGGGATTGTCCAAGCGCTTCGGCGGTCTGCGCGCCGTCCAGGACGTCAGCTTCACCGTCAAGGAGAACGAGACGGTCGCGCTGATCGGACCAAACGGCGCGGGCAAGACCACGAGCTTTCATCTGATCACCGGCTTCCATCGCGCCGATTCCGGCTCGGTGCTGGCGTTCGGCCAGGAGGTCGTCGGCCTCAGGCCGCACAATGTCTGCGCGCTCGGACTTGCGCGCACTTTCCAGGTCGCAAAACCCTTCGGCGCCATGACGGTGCTTGCCAATGTCATGACCGGCGCGTTCCTCCGCGACCGCCATGTCGCCGCGGCGAGAGAGAAAGCGCGCGAGGTGATTGACTTCGTCGGCCTCGCGGCGCGCGAGCAGACGCGGGCGAAAGACCTGACAACGATCGATCAGCGGCGGCTGGAGATGGCGCGGGCGCTGGCGACCGATCCGCGCATCCTGCTGCTCGACGAGGTGATGGCCGGGCTCAACCCCGCCGAGATCGACCAGGCCGTGGCGTTGGTCGGAAAACTGTCGCAGCGGGGCCTGACCATCGTCATCGTCGAGCATGTGATGCGGGCGATCATGGCGGTCGCGCGCCACATCGTCGTGCTCGATCATGGCCAGAAGATTGCCGAGGGCGCGCCGAAGGATGTCATGGAAAATCCCGAGGTGATCCGCGCCTATCTCGGCTCCGGCTATGCGCATCCGCCGGCTTCCGGAGGCGCACATGCTTAAGCTCGACGGAGTCAGCGCGAGCTACGGTTCGGTGCCGGCGATCGCCGGCGTATCCATCGAGATCGGCGAAGGCGAAGCCGTCGGCCTGCTCGGCGCGAACGGGGCCGGCAAGAGCACCACGCTGCGCGCGATCTCCGGCCTTGTGAAACTATCGTCCGGCAGCATTACCTTCGCCGGCGTCAATCTCGCTTCCCTGCCATCTTATCGCATTCCGGAACTTGGCATTGCCCATGTGCCCGAGGGACGTCAGGTGTTTCCCGAGATGACTGTGCAGGAAAATCTCGAGATCGGCGCTTATGTGCCGAAAGCCAAGGCCGAGCGCGCGCAGACGATGGAACTCGTCTACGGGATCTTCCCGCGGCTGGCCGATCGCAGGAAGCAGCTCGCGGGCACGATGAGCGGCGGCGAACAGCAGATGCTCGCGGTCGGCCGCGGGCTGATGCTGAAGCCGCGGCTTCTCATGCTCGACGAACCGTCGCTCGGCCTTGCGCCTGTGATGACCGACGTGACCTTCGAGAAGATCGGCGAGATCCACAAGATGGGCACTGCGATATTACTGGTCGAGCAGAATGTCAGCCGCGCCCTGTCACTGGTCCAGCGCGCCTATGTGCTGGAAAGCGGCAGCGTGATCATGAATGGCACGAGTGCGGAGCTAGCGAATAACAAGCAGGTGCAGACGGCGTATCTGGGGATTTGAGGCACGCCGTCACTGCGGGAAAACCGTAGGGTGGGCAAAGCGTAGCGTGCCCACCGACTTTATAGGATCACGCATAGATGGTGGGCACGGCTGCGCCTTTGCCCACCCTACGCATCAATGCCTATGTCACCCCGTCCGCTTCGGCTCGACGATTTCGAACATGCGCGGAAATTCGTCCATCAGTCCCATCAGCTCCGCGAGCCGCGTCGCGTTGCCGGAGACCTTGATCTTGTCTGCGGCGACCGCGTCCTGAAAGCTTGTCTGCTTGGCAATCACTTCGTCCAGCGTGCCGCGCGCGAGCGTGAAGCCGGCATCGGCGTTCTCGGCCTGCACGCCTTCGCTATAGGTCAGCGCGCAATTCTCCAGCCGCAGCACGAAACGTTCATTCGTGTCGGTGAAGGTCCAGTTCAGCACGATGTGCTTGCCTTCCGCCTTCGGCCCATTCAGCCTGACGCCGAGCACGTCCCATAATTGCTCGGAGCGTAGCGCAGCCAGCGTCTCGCGCGGCATCGGCGGGCGCGGCGGCGCCTTTGGCATACCCTGGCGCAGCTCCTGTGCGCCGAACAGATAGGCGTTGCGCCAGGTCGAGCTTTCGGCGGCATAGCCAAGCTGCTCGAAGCTATCGGCAAGCAACGCACGCGCCGCCTGATTGTCGGGATCGGCAAACACCAGATGACTAACGGCCTCCGCGACGAAACGAAACTCGCCCTTGGCGAAATCCTCGCGTGCCCGCGCCAGCAGCGCATCGGCGCCGCCCATGTAAGCGACATATTTTTTGCCGGCCTCGACCGGTGGCAGTGGATCGAGATGCACGGGATTGGCGTCGTACCAGCCGAGATATTTCTGGTAGATCGCCTTCACATTGTGACGGACATGGCCGTAATAACCGCGCGTATGCCAGGCACTTTCAAGGCTGTTCGGCAACCGGATCGTCTCGGCGATCTCGCTCGCCGTCAGTCCGTGATTCATCAGCCGGATGGTCTGATCATGCGTGAACTTGTAGAGATCGCGCTGCTGGCGGATCATGGTGTCGATGCGCTCGCGGCCCCAGACCGGCCAGTGATGCTGGCCGCACATCGCCTCCGCCTTGCCGCCCCACATCTGCAGCGCCTCGCCCAGGTATTTCGACCAGGCGAGCGCGTCACGCACATCGGCGCCGCGGAACGGCAGCAGATTGTGAAAATTATGGGTGCAGTTCTCGGCGAGGTTCAAAAGCTTGTAGCGCGGAATGAAGAAATGCATCTCCGCCGGCGCTTCGCTGTTCGGCGCCATCTGGAATTCGAATTCGATGCCATCGATCGTGCGTCTGTCGCCGGTCGCGATGATGAGATCGGTCGGGCGCACAAGCGCCACCGAACCCGCAGCCATCGATTTGCCGAGGCCGCAATCGACCTGGCCACGCGGCCCCTTAACTAGGAACGGCCCGAACTGATACTGGGCGCGGCGCAGCATTGCCGGCCCCGCGATGATGTTCTCGGAGACCGCGTGCTCCATGAAAAAGTTCGGCGCGATGACCGGGACAAGGCCGCTCGCGAGCATCTCGTCGCCGAGCACGCCCCGCGCTCCGCCCCAATGGTCGGTATGGGTATGGGTGAAGATGACGGCCGCAACCGGCTTCCTGCCGCGATGCGCGAAATAAAGCTCCAGCGCGGCACGGGCGCCCTCGATCGAGGTCAGCGTGTCGACCACGATGACGCCGGTGTCGCCCTCGATCAGCGTCATGTTGGCGATATCCAGCCCGCGCACCTGGTAGACGCCCGGCACGACCTCGAACAACCCGTGCTGCATGTTGAGCCGCGACTGCCGCCACAGGCTGGGATTGACGGTCGCGGGCGCCTCGGCCCCCGACAGGAAGCCGTAAGGTTCGAGGCTCCAGACCGTCTTGCCCTGCACTGAGGTGATCTTCGCGTTCTCGATCGAACCGAGGAAGCCGCGCGCGGCATCGTCGAAATCAGCATTATCCGAGAACGGTAGCGCATGCAGCATGGCTGCGTTCTGCGCGACGACGGACGCCGAGGCGTCTTTTGGCTCGTCGCGGATGTTCGGCTCGGTCATGCAATCCTCCCGTGATGCGAGATTTTGGCAGTATTTCTGCCATTTTTATCGCATGACCGAGCGCGGGTGTCTTGCCGTTGGTTCGTCATTCCGGGGCGATGCAAAGCATCGAACCCGGAATCTCGAGATTCCGGGTCTGGTGCTTACGCACCATCCCGGAATGACGGCCCGACGATCGCAGCTACTTCTTCACCTTGCTCGCGTCCATCTTGATGGACGGATCAAGCATCCTGGTGGTGAATGCCGTCTGCACGTCGAACGGCTTTTCCATGCCGAGATAGGTTTGCACCAGCTCGTAGTCCTTCTTCATGCGTTCGCCGTCGATCCAGCCGAGCGCCTTGGTCGTTGTGAACTCGTCGGTCATCAGGACCTTGATGCGCTCCCACTGTCGTTCCTGGTTTTCCTTGTCGTGTCCCGACACCTGATCAAGCAGCGCCTTCAGGCACGGCGCAACGTCGGCGACGCAGGCGGCATAGGCCTTCTGCGTGACCCGAACGAAATCCTCGACCAGCTTCGGGTTCTTCTCCAGGAATGCGCCGTTGACGATCAGCGAGTTGCCATAGGGATTGAGGCCGATATCCTTCCAGTTGATAAAGCCGAGGTCAGGTCCGAACTCGATCACCTTCAGATCGTGCTCGTTGTAGAAATCGCTGATGATATCGACCGTGTGGCTCTTCAGCGCCGCGATCTTCGCAGTCGGCCCGACATTGACGAAATTGACGCTGTCCGCGGCGATTCCCGCCGCCTTGGCGAAGGCCGGCCACATCACGCGCGAGGCATCGCCCGGCGGATTGCCGATCTTGTGGCCCGGAAATTCCTTCGGACCGTTCACGCCATAGCTCTTCAGCCAATAGAAGGTCTGCCCGGTGTTGGCATAGATGCTCATCAGTGCCACCACGTCGGCACCCTTGCTGCGGGCGACCAGCGCGGTTGCGAGATCGGCGATGCCGAATGGCGAGCCGCCCGAGCCGACTTTCAGCGACGATACGCCGGAGCCCTTGCCGGTTTCGATGGTGAGGTCGATACCGGCTTTTTCGTACCAACCCTGCGCCTTGGCGTAATAGAACGGCGAATGGTCCGCGGTTGGTGTCCAATTTAGCGTCAGATTGACGGACTCTGCCGCGAAGGAAGGCGCAACCAGACCGAGCGCGAGCGCCAGCCCCGCGATCCCCACAATTTTCATGTCTACGCTCCTGGGTTGGGACGCCTTCCCTTGTCGATCCACGCCGGTAACGCTACCAATGCAACAGGGGACGATCGAAATTGTCAACTGTCTGGTTGAAGATGCCTGAAAGACGAGCACAGCGAACCAAATCTCAACGCCGCGATCCGGCCGCGACACGGCAGAAGCTGCTGACCGCGGCACGGCGCGAATTCGCCCGGAGCGGGCTGGCCGGCGCGCGCGTGGACGAGATCGCGGACCGCGCGGGCGTCAACAAGCAACTCGTCTACCACTATTTCGGGGACAAGGACGCACTCTATCTCGCCGTGCTGGAATGGGTTTATGAGGAAATCCGCGCCAAGGAGCGCGAGCTCAATCTGGACGGATTTCCGCCGGAACAGGCGATCCGGAAGCTGATCGAGAGTTCGTTCGACCACCTGGCAGAACATCCCGATTTCATCGTCCTATTGAATGACGAAAACCGCGGCGGCGCCCGGCATGTGCGCGGCTCTAAGAAGCTGGAAGCCCTGCACTCGCCTCTGGTCAGCCTCGTCTCCAAGATCCTTGGCGAAGGCGTGCGCAGCGGAGCCTTCAGAAAAGGCATCAATCCCGTTCATCTCTACATTTCGATTGCCGGCTTGAGCTACTTCTTCTTTTCAAACAATCCGACCCTGTCGGCGATCTTCGGCAAGGATCTGGGCACCCCGGCCGCCCGGCGCGACCGCCGCAAGCATGTCGTCGACCTGGTCATGCAATCTTTGCGGCCATGATCTGTAATCAACCAGATGGTTGAAAGAGTGGCGCGATCGGCGTAGACTCCCGCGTGGCGCCCTTTCGGCGGGCGCGCGGCAAGAGGCGCAGCAAGAGGAGCAGATGGTGTCCGGCGACACGAGCCAATGGGCGCGATCCCTGGCGATCATCCTGATCGTGCACCTTGCCGTGATCGTGCTCTGGGAGGTGCTGGTCGACGCGTTTCAGGTGCCGAAATTCATTCTGCCGTCGCCGCTGGCGACACTGGCGACGCTCGCATCGGCCAAATATGCCTGGATCTCCAATCTTGCGGTGACCGCGATTGAGATCCTCGGCGGATTTGCACTTGGCGCCCTGGTCGGCGTCGCACTCGCCGTCATTTTCACCTGGTCGCCTCTGGTGAGCCTGCTGTTGCTGCCGCTGTTCGTGACGCTGAACATGATCCCGAAGGTCGCCCTCGGTCCGCTGTTCATCGTCTGGTTCAGCTACGGGATCTTTCCGAACATCCTGATCGCATTCAGCATCTGCTTCTTCCCGATCCTGCTGACGACCGCACGGGGCCTCAGCGAGGTCGAGCCTGACCTGCTCGACCTCGTCAAATCGCTGCGCGGCTCGCGCTGGACGCTGTTCCGCAAGATCCAGCTGCCCGGCGCATTGCCCTATGTGTTCTCCGGCATGAAGGTCGGCGCGATCCTCGCGGTCGCCGGTGCGATCGTGGGTGAGTTCATCGCCTCCGAGCGCGGGCTCGGCTATTTGATGATCCAGGTGCAGTCCGCGCTCGATACGCCCGCGATGGTGATGGCCGTGGTGCTGCTGACATTGCTTGGCGTCGCGCTCTACGGCCTGGTGCTCGGCCTCGAACGGCTGTTCGTGGTGCGGGACATCCGGCTGCAATAAGAAAAGGACGAACCATGCTGCTGACGCGCGACAGCCTGCCGGAGAGTATCACGGACATCACGGCGCTCGACGATCTCCTGTGCCGGCCGAGCCAGGCGCTGATCGACGATCTCCGCAAGGTCGATGGCGACATCATGATCCTCGGCGTCGCCGGGAAGATGGGGCCGACGCTGGCGGGACTAGCCAAGGCCGCGCTGCCCGATCGCCGGATCATCGGTGTTGCCCGCTTCAGCGATGCGAACGTGAAAGACTGGCTGCAGGCGCGCGGCATCGAGACCATCAATTGCGACCTGCTGGAAGCGACGGCGATCGAGGCGCTGCCAAAAATCCCGAACATCGTCTTCATGGCCGGACGCAAGTTCGGCGCCGAGGGCGACCTGTCGCTGACCTGGGCCATGAATGCGCACGTCCCGGCGCTGGTTGCCCAGGCGTTTCGCGCCTCGCGGATCGTCGTCTTCTCGACCGGCTGCGTCTATCCGTTCGTGCCGGTCGATGGCAAAGGCGCCGACGAAACGATGCCGCCCAACCCGCCCGGCGAGTACGCGCAATCCTGCGTGGGTCGCGAGCGCATGTTCGAGTATTTCTCACGGCAGTTCGCGACACCCGGCCGTCTGTTCCGGCTCAATTATGCGATCGACATGCGCTACGGCGTGCTGCACGACATCGCGGCGAAAGTGTTTGCCGGCCAGCCGATCGATATCAGCCTCGGCCATGTCAATTTCATCTGGCAGGGTGACGCCGCAGCGCAGGCGCTGCGATGCCTGGCGCATTGCGACACGCCGACCTCGCCGATCAATGTCAGCGGCTATGAAATCCTGGCCGTGCGCGATCTTGCGGCAAAGCTCGGCCGGCGGCTCGGCCGCGGAGCCCGTTCTAGTCGGCGAGGAACAGCCGACGGCCTGGCTGACCGATACATCGCAGGCGGTCAGATTGTTCGGATTGCCGATCGTCGACACCGAACGGCTGATCACATGGACCGCGGACTGGGTCGCGCGATCGATGCCGAGCCTCGGCAAGCCGACCAAGTACGAGGTGCGCGATGGCAAATACTGAACAACTTGCCATCTCGACGCTCACCGTCGACGACGCGTCCGCCGGGCTCGTCCTGTCGACCGAAGCACACTGGAACCAGAACAAGGCCGACTGGCGATTTTTCCTGAGCAAGGGCGTCGTATTCGGCGTTGCGCGACGACGGCCGCCTGGTCGCGACCGCAGCGCTGCTGCCCTACTCGGCCGGCAATGCCTGGATCAGCATGGTGCTGGTGACGGAAAGCTGGCGCCGCCGTGGTCTCGCGACGCGGCTGATGGATGCGTGCCTGAACGCAGCGAAGGAGCGCGACCTGACGACGTGGCTCGACGCGACGCCAGCGGGCGCCGCGGTCTACGGCCCGCTCGGTTTTCGGCCGACGTTGCAACTGCGGAGGCTTCGTCTGGTGAAGACGACGCCGGTTGGCTCCGAAACGTCTCTCCCGCTTGCGACTTCGATGCGTTCCGGATGCGCGACACCGAGCACAATGGGCTTCGCTCGCGGTGATCTTCTGGGCGAACTCAGCAGGCGTTCGGGCTCGCGGCTGATTTCGAACGGCGAGGCAAGCGCGTTGATCCGCGATGGCCGCACCGCGCGGCATATCGGGCCGTTGTTTGCTGACAGTTCGGATGGCGCGCTGGCGCTGGTCCACGAGATCGCCGCGAGCGAGACCGGCCCATTGCTGATCGATGCGATTGCCGGGCGCGACGACTTTTTGACGGGTCTGACGGATGCCGGATGGCGCATCGAGCGGCCGTTCCAGCGCATGCGATTCGGCCGATCGACCGCACATGCGGCTGAAGCTCCGTTCGCCGCCGCCGGCCCGGAATATGGATAGAGAGAGCCGCCATGCACCACAGCGAGATTCAATCCGAGGTGCGGCGCCTGATCGCCGAGGGCACCGTGCTGCCCGCACATCCACTGGCGCTTGATGCGAACCGCAGGCTCGATGCGGTCCATCAGCGCGCGCTGACACGCTATTATATCGACGCTGGCGCCGGCGGGCTCGCCGTTGGCGTCCACACCACGCAGTTCGCGATCCGCGAGGTCGGGCTGTACCGGCCGGTGCTGGAACTCGCGGCCGAGACCGCGTCGAACTGGACAAAGCGCCCGCTGGCGCTGGTTGCCGGTCTTTCCGGGCCAACGCGGCAGGCGATCGCGGAAGCCGACATCGCGCGTGGCATCGGCTATCACGCCGGCCTGCTCAGCCTGGCCGCTATGAAATCCGCCTCAGAGGACGAGATCGTCGCCCATTGCGAGGCAGTCGCCCGCGAGATTCCACTGGTCGGCTTTTACCTGCAGCCGGCGGTCGGCGGCGTCGTCCTGAGCGCGAATTTCTGGCGGCGCTTTGCCGCGATCGACAACGTCATCGCCATCAAGATCGCGCCGTTCAACCGCTACCGGACGCTCGACGTGCTGCGCGGCGTTTTCGCGGCCGGTGCGCTCGACCGCGTCACGCTCTATACCGGCAATGACGATCACATCCTGCTCGATCTCACGCTGCCGTTCGACCTGCGCGACAACGGCATCACCGTGCGGACCCATATTCGCGGCGGTCTGCTCGGCCACTGGTCGGTGTGGACGCAGAGCGCGATCAGGCAGTTCGAGCGCTGCAAAGCCGCGCGCAACCAGCCTGCCGTGCCGGCCGACTTGCTCGCGCTCGATGCCCGTGTCACCGACTGCAACAGCGCCTTCTTCGACGTCGCCAACAATTTTCACGGCTGCATCGCCGGCTGTCATGAAGTGCTGCGCCGGCAGGGACTGATGGACGGCATCTGGTGCCTCGACCCCAAGGAGAGTTCTGAGCCCCGGACAAATCAAGGAGATCGACCGCGTCTATCATGAGCACGCTGATCTTTCCGACGATGATTTCGTCGCCGCCAATCTCGCAAAATGGCTGGCATGACGGCGCAGACACCCTTCATCAGCCTCCGTAACGTCCGCAAGGTCTATCGCACCGGCGGCAGCGAATTTCTTGCGGTGTCCGACGTCACCATGGACGTGCAGGAGGGAGAACTGGTCTCCCTCGTCGGCCCCTCCGGCTGCGGCAAGACCACGGTCCTGAAGATCCTGGCCGGGCTGCACGCAGCCGACGGCGGCACGGTCAAGATCGGCAATGCAGCGACGCCGTTCGATCCCGGACGCGACATCGGCATGGTGTTCCAGCAGGCCCTCCTGCTGAAATGGCGCACCATTCTCGACAACGTGCTGCTGCCGGCGGAGATTGTCGGTCTGCCGATGAAGGCGGCGCGCGAGCGCGCACGCGACCTGCTCAATCTCGTCGGGCTTGCCGGCTATGAGGCCAAATATCCGCAGCAGCTCTCCGGCGGCATGCAGCAGCGCACGGCGATCGCGCGCGCCTTCGTGCACGACCCCAAGCTGATCCTGATGGACGAGCCGTTCGGCGCGCTGGACGCGTTGACGCGCGAGCAGATGAATCTGGAAATGCTGCGCATCTGGCGCGAGAGCGGCAAGACCATCATCTTCGTCACGCACTCGATCCAGGAAGCCGTATTCCTCGCCTCGCATTGCGCCGTGCTCACCGCCGGCCCGGCGCGAATGGCGGAATATTTCCCGATCGAGCTGCCGTTCCCGCGCGACTTGCCCGTCAAGACGACGGACGAGTTCGGCGCCTATGCGCGGCGCATCTATGCCAAGCTCTGGGCTCGGCGACTCGAACGCTTAATCGTCGCTCACCGGCGAGGTGATCACCAGAAACACCAGATCGACCAATCCCGTGTTCGCAATCGCATGCTCGACACCCGGCGGCAGGAAGATGACATCGTGCTTGCGCACCACGTGGTTCTTGCCCTCGATCTCCATCAACCCCTCGCCTTCGAGCACGTGATAGATCTGCTCCTGGACCTTGTGCTTGTGCCGCGCCACATGGGCCATCGGCTGATACATCGAGATGCGATAATCGAGATGGCGTGAGCCCGCCGTTTCCGGCATCACCAAGGGCTTCGACAGTGCACCGCCGAAATGATTGGGAAATTCGCGCCATGGCACTTCCGCAATGTTGCGGATGAAGGCGCCGCCCTGTTCTGAAGCCATGGTGATGTCCCTTTCTGTTCAAGACTTTTGTCGTTGCAGGAAGCCAATAGCCTCGCGCCCGGCGATGCGTCCAAAGACCAGCGCGCGCAGCACGGCGACCGCGTTCGGCGCGGTGCCGTGAGAAATGCCCCGTGATCTCGCCCGCCGCATAAAGTCCGGGGATTGGCCCATCGTCGCCAAGAACCTCTGCCTTCTCATTGGTGGCGAGTCCGCCGAACGTATAGGCCAGACCACCCACCAGGGGATAAGCGAGATAAGGCGGCTTCGCGATCGGCCGCGCCCAGTTCGATTTTGCCGGCGTCAGTCCCTGTGGTCGCGAGCCCGTCGCAGCGCGTCGACGTCGAAGCGTGAGGCAGTCGCCAGGTCGCCGCGGCGTTGAAAGCGTCGATCGTCTGGCGCAGATTGCCGGCGGGAACGCCAATCTGCGCGGCCAGTCCTTCGATCGTTTCGGACTCGATAAGGCGCGACATCCGATCTGATCGCGCGACTCATAGCCTTCGATCTCGAACAGGCGGCTATCGAGGATCGCATAGGCGATCCGCATCAGTCGCGAGAAGTGAATGTCACGGGAAAACGCTTCCCAAGTCTCGTGCACGAGACCTGCACCTTCATCGAAGAAGCGCTGTCCGCTCTGATCGACGACGATCCCGTAAGGATAGACCAGCACCACCGGCGCGGAAGCGCCACTGCGGGGATCGATCGGCTCGATATGCATGCCATCCCAGTCGCCGGACACTTTCGCGCCGGCATCCCTGCCGATGCGGATTCCGTCGCCGGTGTTGAAGCGCGTTCCCGGCGAGATCAGCCTGACGGCTTCCGCGCCCGCACCGAATTGCTCGCGCATCATCGTCGCATTGCCTTCAAAGCCCCCGGTCGCTAAGACGACGGCGGCAGCCTCGGCAACCGCCGTCGCACCATTGTCCTCAAACACAACGGCGCTGACACGACCTTGCGACATGAGGAGACGCTTCGCCGAAGCCTGATAGAGAACTCTCACGCCGGCCGCTTTTGCCGCATCCGAGAGTTTTTCGACGATCGCGGCGCCACCACCGACCGGCTGGATACGTTTCGGTCCCGCGCTGAGGTAATAGGCCGGCGCGGCAAATGCGACGCCGCGGGCCTGCAGCCAACCGATGGTGTCCACGGCATTCGTCGCAAGCGTGTGGAAATAGTTCCGATCGGCCCGGCCGCCGGACGCGCGTTGCATGTCGTCTTCAAATTCAGGCCCGATGCGATCGGGCGCATCCATCCGGATGTTCGACGGGCTCCAGCGGGTGTTGCCGCCCGCTTCCTGCTCCGGAGCTTTCTCCAGCAGCGTAATCTCGATGCGCAAGTCACGGCTGCGCGCCTCTTCCGCCGCTGAAAGCGCGGCCGCAAGTCCCGCAGCTCCGTGCCCGATGATGACCAGTCTCTGCATTTTGGACGCCATGTCAGAGAAGCCATGTGTGGCGGTGCGATCAGGTGACCGGCGCGCCGACGACGACAACTTTCTTGTCTCTAAGCAGCATGCGCGTTCTCTCCGTTCGATCAGGCCGGCTGATAGCGCGTGCCGATGCCGGCCTTGCTCTGGCCGAGGCCCGGAAGCTCCCAGACGCCCGCGCCGGAGGGATTGATGTCGGCGGCGATATCGACGTCGATCAGATAAGGCTTGTTGGCGGCGATGCCTTTGCGAACGGCTTCGACGATATCGCCGGCGCGATCGACGCGGACGCCTTCGACACCGCAGGAGCGCGCCATCGCCGCGAAATCCGGATTGTAGCGCGCACCGGTGTTCGGATCATGGAAGTCGGTGGCAAGCTCTCGGCCGCCGAGATAACCGCGCTGCAGGCCGCGGATCGAGGCATAGGCGTAGTTGTTCCAGACCACCCACACCACGGGCAGATTGTATTCCACCGCGGTGCCCAGCACGTTGGCATGCATGAAGAAGGCACCGTCACCGCACACCGACACGCAGGGCCGATCGGGCGCGGCGAATTTCGCGCCCATCACGCCGGCGACGCCGAACCCCATCGGGCCGAAGCCCATCGAGCCGATCAGCGAGTCCGGCCGCTTCGGCTTGCAGAAGCCGAGCAGCCAGTTGTGATGCACGCCGATATCGCTGACCAGGATGGCATCCTCCGGCAACGCCTTGTCGATCTCGAGCGCGGCGCGCTGCGGATTGATCGGCGTCGTGTCGTCGGAGAAGCCGGGTGCGACGAACTTGTCCCACTCCTTGCGATAGACATCGATCTGGGAAAGCCATTTCTTGCGCGCGTCCGCCTTGCCGTTGAGATCACCGCGGCGATCAAGCTCGGCATGAACCTGCCGCAGGAAGGTGCGGACATCGGCCATCAGGCCCAGCGCGACCGGATAGTTGCGGCCGATCTCCTCGGGATCGATATCGACATGAATGAGCTTCGTCGGCGGGATGGTGAAGGAATAGCCGGGAATCCAGGAGCTCGATGTGCGGTCGTCGAAGCGCACGCCGAGCGCCAGCAGCACATCGGCCTGCCGCGTCGCGTGGTTTGCCTGATAGTGGCCGGCGCGCGCGACGAGGCCGAGCGCAAGCGGATGGTTGCAATCGAGCGCACCGAGGCCGCTCGCGGAGGCAGCGACCGGAATCTGCAAGCGTTCGGCGAGCTTCAGCAATTCCTCGGCCGCGCCGCCATAGCGCACGCCCTGCCCGACCAGCATCACCGGCCGTTCGGCCGCGAGCAGCATGTCGACGGCCTTGACGACGCCGTCAGGATCGGCGCCGCAGCGGCTCGAGATGTTGGCGTTCCAGGCGATCGCGTCGGGCGCTTCCTCGGCCGAGGCTTCCATGAACACGTCGAAGGGCACGTCCAGCACCACCGGTCCCGGACGGCCCGTGATCATCGTCTTCCAGGCCTGCCGCACGGCGAGCGGCACCATCTCGCCGCGCGTCGGCTGAAACACCTTCTTGCAATAGGAGCGCACGGTCGACGGGAAGTCCGCCTGATAGTGCCGATACAATTCCTGGAAGGCACCGCGGTTGAATTGCGATGTCGGCACGTTGCCGGTCACGGCCAGGAACGGCACGGAATCGAGAAAGGCATTGCCGAGCGAGATCGGCAGGTTCGCCGAGCCCGGACCGCAGGAGGTGAAGGTCGCCGTCGGCCGCCCCGACACACGGTAATACACGTCGGCCATGAAGCCGGCGACGCTCTCGTGATGCACCGAGATGGTCTTGATGTCGGAAGAGCGCTCATAGAGCGCGTCGATGAACTGGATATTGCCGTGACCGCAGAGACCGAACACCTGCGGAACCTTCTCCTGGATCAGATAGTCGACGATGACCTGGGCACCGTTGAGCGTATTACGCGACATCCCTGACCTCTCCTTCCGCACGCCATTCCGCCACGGCGTTCTGTGCGCCGCCAACCGGAAAGCCGCGACCCTATTTCTCATAATACTGCACGTCAATTGCGATTGTGGTATCTTGCCAAACCTGGGGCCGGCGGTCTTTCATGAGAGCGGTCTGGTCAATTTCGAACCTGCCCGACTGGAGGTCGTCGTGAAAGCGCGTGCCAAACCGAAAACGAACGAACTCAAAACGAAGGAATCCAAGGCGAGCGACAAGCCTTCCAGGCCGCGCCGCACGGCGATCGCACGGCTGGTGCCGTCGACAGAGCCCAATATCGACGACGAGGCCGAGGACCGCCAGCGCGGCGGCGTGCAGTCGCTCGGGCGCGCCTTCGCGATCCTCGAGGCGGTCGCCAGGCACCGCGAGGGCATCGGGCTTGCGGAACTCGCGAAGCTGGTCGGCCTGCACAATTCGACCACCTTTCACCTCGCCAAGACCATGGTATCGCTCGGCTATATCCGGCAGGAACGCGACTCCAAGCGCTACCGGATCGGCCGGCCGCTGTTTGCGCTTGCCGCCAGCGCGCTCGACGAAATCGAGATGGTCAATGTCGCGACGCCGATCATGGAGGAACTGTCGCGGGAGACCGGCGAAAGCAGCCATTTCGCGGTGCGTATGGGCGACGCCGTGGTGGTGATCGCCCGCACCAGCGGCCCCGGCGCGTTCCAGCTGACCGACCGTGTCGGCGTCGTGCGGCCCGCTCATTGCACCGCGCTCGGCAAGATCATCCTCGCCGCGCTGCGGCCGGACCAGCTCAAGCGCTTCCTCGAACGCGTGGAGCTGAGGCCTTCGACCAAGAAGTCGATCACCGAGCCTTCGGTGCTGCTGCGCGAGATCGCCGAGATCCGGCGCAGCGCGATGGCGTTCGACGACGGCGAGTTCAATGCCGAGGTGCGCTGCGTCGCCGTCCCCGTCTACAATTTCACCGGCGACGTGGTCGGCGCGCTCGGCATTTCCGGACCGATCTGGCGCATGTCCGAGCAGGTGATGCAAAGCCGCGCGAAATCCGTGCAAGGCTGCCGCGAACAGACTGTCCGCCGAATTCGGCGCCCAGAGCTTCGCCAAGCCAACTTAAAGCCGCAGACGCCAGCCGCATTTGGCGTTGACAGCCGTCGCGGCGTCCGGGAATATCATTCCATAATAAAAAATGGTCTCTCACATTCCGGCATGAGTGCGGAAGGAGAGGAAATCGTTGTTCAGCGGGAGGAGACCTAAGGATGATCCGCACCAACCGACGAA
Organism: uncultured Alphaproteobacteria bacterium; assembly: GCA_963786015.1. GTDB lineage: Bacteria > Pseudomonadota > Alphaproteobacteria > Rhizobiales > Xanthobacteraceae > Bradyrhizobium. The sequence continues at coordinate 183,286 of CAWAXO010000037.1, forward strand.
CCCTGTTGAAGGCCGGCGCCGCTCTGGCCGGCGCCTCGGCGCTCGGATTCCCATCGATCGTCCGCGCCCAGAGCGACGTCATCAAGATCGGCCATCTGACGCCGCTGACCGGTTTTCTCGGCGCACTCGGCGCCTATGCGCAGCTCGGCATCCGCATGGCGGAAGAAGAGATCAACGCCGCCGGCGGCGTGATGGGCCGCAAGCTCGACATCACCTCGGAAGACTCCGTCAATCCCGCCACCGCCGCGACCAAGGCGCAGCGCATGCTCGATCAGGATGGCGTCGCGTTCCTGATGGGCGAGATCAACTCGGCCTCGGCGCTGACCATCATGCAGGTCGCCGAGCGCAACAAGCGGCTGTTCATGCAGATCGGCGCGCGCTCCGACGCGCTGCGCGGCAAGAACTGCAACAAGTTCACCTTCCATGTCGACATCCCCAGCACCGTGATGGTCAACGCGGTCGGCAAGGCGCTGGTGCGCGACAACATGATGAAGGACAAGAAGTTCTACACGCTGACCGCCGACTATATTTTCGGCCATGACCTCGCGCGCGCGGCGAAATCCTTCTTCGACGCCAATGGCGGCAAGCTGATCGGCGACGAGCTGGTGGCGACCGACGTCACCGACTTCAGCCCGTATCTGCTGAAGATCCGCCAGGCCAAGCCCGACGTGGTCTGCTCCAACCTCGCCGGCAACCAGGTCACCACGCTCGTCAAGCAATATGCCGAGTTCGGCCTGCCCTATCCGATCGTCGGCTTCAACCTCAACACCGCGGATGCCTGGGCGGCGGGCGACGGCAATCTGAGCGGCACCTGGCCGACGGTCTGGTATCACACGCTCGACGTCCCGACCTCGAAGGTCTTCGTCGAGAACTTCACCAAGAAGCACGGCAAGCCGCCGGAGAACCATGCCTGGATCGAATACATCTCGCTGAAGATCATGGCGCAGGCGATGAACGAGACCAAGTCGACCGACACCGACAAGCTGATCGCCTATCTCGAGAAGGGCCCCCAGTTCGACATCCTCAAAGGCCGCAAGGGCTATTTCCGCGACTGGGATCACCAGCTGATGCAGGAAGCCTATCCCTTCACCGTCAGGGCCGCAGGGCAAGGCCAAGGACAAGTGGGACTTCCTGGAACTGGGCGCCGCAATTCCGGGACCGAACGAGCCGCTGGAATCGATCGAGCTGACCAAAGAGCAGAATCCCTGCTCGATGTAACCCAAGCCGCGCGCCTCAGGGATCACGCATGCAGTTCGGATTCCTGCTGGAACAGGTGGTGAATGGCCTCGTGCTCGGAGGCTATTATCTTCTGATTGCGCTCGGCCTGTCGCTGATCTTCAGCGTCGGCGGCATCGTCAATCTCGCGCATGGCGCGTTCTACGCGCTCGGCGCCTATGCGTCGGTCGAGATCACCAGATATCTCGGCTTCGGTCCGGCGGTCGTGCTGTCGCCGATCGCCGTCGCCCTGCTCGGCATTCTGTTCGAGCGCTTCATCCTGCGCCGCTTCTACACCGCCGATCCGATCCTGAGCCTGCTCGTGACTTTCGGGCTCGCCATGGTCACCGAGCAGGCGATCCGCATGATCTGGGGCGCGGCGCCGCTGTCGGCGTCGATCCCGCCGGCATTTCGCGGCTCGGTCTTCGTCGGCGACTTCCTGTTCTCGCGCTATCGCCTGCTCATTCTCGCCGTGGTCGCCGCCGTGCTGCTCGGCGTCTGGCTGTTGCTGCACAAGACCTCGTTCGGCCGCGTGGTGCGCGCCGGCATCCAGCGGCCCGACATGGTCGCGGCGCTCGGCATCCGCCTGCAGCCCTACATGACCGCGATCGTGATGCTCGGCGTCGGCATGGCCGCGCTCGGCGGCGCGTTCTTTGCGCCGATCACGATCGTGCATCCGGCGATGGGCGCCGAGATCATCACGGTGGCCTTCGTCGTCGTGGTGATCGGCGGCCTCGGCAGTTTCTGGGGCGTCGTCATCGCGGCGCTGCTGGTCGGCGTGGTGCGCGGCATCACCATTCACTTCGTGCCCGCCGCGGGCGAGGCCTCGATCTACATCCTGATGTTCCTGGTGCTCCTGGTGCGGCCGCGCGGGCTGCTCGGCGAGCGCATCGAGAAATTCGAATGAGACTGTCGACCGCCGCGAAGTACCGGCCGCTTCTGCTCGCGGCGCTCGGCGTGATCGTGCTGCCGTTCGCACTGCGCGCCTGCGGGCTGTCGCTCAACACCGGCATCATGGTGGTGGCGCTCGCGGTCGCGGCGATGGGGCTCAATCTCTGCATCGGCTATACCGGCCTTGTCTCCTTCGGCCACAGCACATGGTTCGGCATCGGCGCCTATGCCGCGGGCCTGATGCAGCTGCACTGGTTTCCCGGCGAGATCTGGCTGCCGTTGCTGGTCTCGATGATCGTGGTCGCCATCTCGTCCGCGATCATCGGCCTCATCATCCTGCGCCGTCGCGGCGTCTATTTCTCGCTGCTGACGCTCGCGCTCGCCGCGCTCACCTACACGACCGCGTTCCGCTGGAGCGAAGTCACCGGCGGCGAGGACGGCCTGGGCGGCCTGAAGCGCGGCAGCATCGGCGCGTTCAGCCTCGACGATGCGCTGACCTATTATATCGTCACTGCGCTGATCGGGCTTTGCGTCCTCTATGTCCTGCTGCGGCTGGTGCGCTCGCCGTTCGGCCATGTGCTGGTCGCGATCCGCGAGAACCAGCAGCGCGCGACCTTCCAGGGCTATCCGGTCGAGCGCTACAAGCTCGCGGTGTTCGTGATCTCCGCCGTGGTCACCGGCCTCGCGGGCGGGCTGATCGCATTCCAGAATTATCTGGTCTCGGCCGAGGCCGTCTCGGTACCCTTTGCCGGCGAGTTGCTGGCGATGGTCGTGATCGGCGGCATGCGCAGCATGCTGGGACCCGCGCTCGGCGCCCTGTTCTTCATCCTGTTCCGCGAGCTGTTCTCGATCTGGACGCCGAACTGGCTGCTGTGGTTCGGCCTGACCTTCGTCGGCTTCGTGATGTTCTCGCCGGACGGACTGGTCGGCATCTGGACCACACTCATGCGGCGCTTCCGGCCCGCGCCGGAGGAGGCCGCCGCGATGAGCAGGCGGAAAATCTACGAAGGCTTGCCGCTGCCGGCCTATCTGATGCCGAAGAGCCTTGAAGGCACCGTGCTCGAGGTGAAGGACATCTCGAAGCATTTCGGCGGCATCCGCGCGGTGACAGGTGCGAACTTGCAGGTTCGCGCCGGCGAGATCCACGCGCTGATCGGCCCGAACGGCGCCGGCAAGACCACCTTGTTCAATCTGGTCTCGGGCCTTTACCCGACCGACAGCGGCACGATCAGCCTCAACGGCCGCGACATCCAGGGCGTAACCGTCGGACCTGATCTGTCATCAGGGGCTGGCGCGCTCGTTCCAGATCACCAACCTGTTCCGCGGGCTTTCGATCTACGAGAATTTGCGGCTGTCGCTGCAGGCGCGCAGCCCGATCCGCTTCAATATCTGGCGCGATATCGACCACTATAACGACATCCATTCCGAGACCGCGGAGCTCGTAAAATTCCTCGGCCTCGAAGGCATCGAGGCGATCAATGGCGGCGAGCTGTCCTATGGCGGGCAGCGGCTGGTGGACCTCGGCATCGCGCTCGGCTCCAAACCGCAGGTGCTGTTGCTCGACGAGCCGCTCGCGGGGCTTGCCGCCGCCGAACGCGAACGCGTCTCGAACCTCGTCAAGAACGTCGCCGCCAACATTCCGGTCCTGATCGTCGAGCACGACATCGACCGCGTGCTCGGCTTCTCGCAGACGGTGACCGTGATGAATCAGGGCGAAGTCCTGATGACGGACACGCCCGAGGCCGTCCGCGCCGACCGCCGCGTGCAGGAGATCTATACCGGCAAGGGCATTCCGGCGGTCGAGCACCAGCGCAGCGACGACGTCCGGCAGCAGGCCGCGCCGCTGCTGCGCTTCGCGCGCGTCAACACCTTCTATGGCAAGAGCCACATCCTGAATGACGCGACGCTCGACGTGCGCGAAGGCGAGATCGTCGCCCTGCTCGGCCGCAACGGCGCCGGCAAGTCGACGCTGCTGAAGACACTCGCCGGCCTCGTGCCCGCGTCGTCGGGCACGATCGAATATGAAGGCCGCGATATCACGCGTCTGCCGGCGCCCGACATCGCACGCGCGGGCATCGGCTATGTGCCGCAGGGCCGCGGGCTGTTCGCCGGCATGAGCGTGCGGGAGAATCTCGCGCTCGGCCGCCTCGCCCGCAAGACCGACGGCAGCCACGGCGTGGTCTGGGACGAAGAGAAGATCCTCAGCTATTTCCCGCGCCTCAAGGAACGCATGAACGTCGCCGCCGATTATCTCTCCGGCGGCGAGCAACAGATGGTCGCAGTCGCGCGCGCGATGTCGGGCAATGTGAAGCTGCTGCTGCTCGACGAGCCGTTCGAAGGCCTCGCGCCGGCCGTGACACTCGAACTGTTCAAGGTGTTCGATCAGCTCAGGCAGCATGTTTCGATCGTGATCGTCGAGCACAATCTCGATCTCGTGCTGGCGCTCGCCGATCGCGTGTTCGCGCTGGAGCGTGGCGCGGTTTTTCATCAGGGACCGGCGACGCCGCTTCTGACCGATCTCGACTATCGCAAGAAGATACTCTGGCTGTGATTTTCACGCGACCTGCTGGCGCGCTTGCCAACTTGAGGCCACCTGATTGCGCGTGATCCATTCGGATCACGCTCTAATCGCGTGACGACGCTCCGCTGTCGCGAAAGACCCAGCAGGTTTCCTTCGGCAGGCAGACCGGCGTCTCCACCCCGACCGCATGCCGTGCCGCGGTGCCGAGTTCGAGCGCCTCGAGCCGATGGCCGAACAATTCGATGTCATAGATGGTCTGCGTGCCCTGGTAGCGGCGATCGACGACATTCGCGGTGAACGCATTCGCCGCCGTCCTGCCGGCCGATCGCGATGTTTTCCGGCCTGAGCGCGATCCGCACCTTGTCGCCGGGAGCAAGCTGCTGCTGCAACAGCGACGCCTCGGCGCGGCGGCCGTCGCCGAAATCGACCACGCCGTACGTGCCGTTGCGCGCCACCAGCGTGCCCGCAAGCTCGTTGGTGGCGCCGGTGAAATTGGCGACGAAGAGATCGGCGGGGCGGTTGTAGATCTCGTCCGGGGTGCCGATCTGCAGCAGCTTGCCGTCGCGCATCACCCCGATGCGGTCGCCGAGCACGACAGCCTCCGCCTGGTCGTGGGTAACGTAGAGCGCGGTGATGCCGGTCTGCTTGAGGATGACACGCAGGTCATCGCGCAGGCGCAGCCGCAATTTGGCATCGAGATTCGAGAGCGGCTCGTCGAGCAACAGAAGCTGCGGCCGGTACACGATGCTGCGCGCCAGTGCCACGCGCTGCATCTGCCCGCCCGAGAGCGACACGACCGCACGGTCGGCATATTCGGACAGGCCGACCAGCAGCAGCGCCTCATCGACCTTGCGATCGGCCTCGCCGCGGGCGATCTTCCGGTGCTTGAGCGGATAGACCACGTTCTGCCGCACCGTCATGTGCGGCCACACCGCATAGGACTGGAACACCATGCCGAGATTGCGCGAGCGCGGCGGCACGAGAATGCCGCGCGCGGGCGACGACACCACTTTCCCGCCGATCGCGATCTCGCCGCCGGTCGGATGTTCGAGGCCGGCGACACAGCGCAGCGTGGTGGTCTTGCCGCAGCCGGACGGCCCGAGCAGCACCACGATCTCACCCGCCGGCACGGAAAAGCTGACGCCGTCGATCGCCGGCCGGCCGATCGCAAACTGCTTGCGCAGGTCGGTGACTTCAAGCGGCGCCGTCATGATCTGATCCTCAACCCGTGCGTCACTGCCGATAGCCGAAGGTCTTGTCCCAATCGGCGACCCAATCGGCATGCAGCTTCACATACTGCTCGAAATTCGGGTACCAGGCCTTGACCACCTTGGGATCGAAGCCTTCGGGATAGACCGGCGCCTCCTTCAGCGATGTCAGATTCCCCTGCTCCTTGATCATGAAGGTCTGCCCCTCCTTCGAGAGGCACCAGTTCAGATAGAGTTTTGCGGCGTTCGGATGCGCGGCGGTCTTCGGAATGCCGGTCGCGTACGGATTGACCGGCACGCCTTCCGGCGGGAAGATCATCTTGACCGGCGCGCCTTCCTTTTGCTTGGGATAGATGGCGTTATAGAGCAACGGCCCCATGCCGACTTCGCCACGCACCAGCGCGTCCGACATCGGCGCGCCCGATGGATAAAGGATCGGATGGGTCGCGGCCTGCTTCGCCCAATACTCCTCGCCCAGCACCTGGCGCTCGAACATGATCCGCGTCCAGGTCGTGCCGCCGGACTGCGCGAACACCTGGCCGGTCAGCTTGTCGTAGGCGGGCTTGGTCAGGTCCATCCAGGTCTTGGGCGGATCCTTCACCAGCTCGGTGTTGTAGGCGATCGACCAGACCACGGTGGCACGCGGCCAGAACTTTGGCGACACCAGTGATGCGGGATCATAATCGGCGGCATTCGGCGGTGCGTAATCCTGGAACAGATCGGCCAGCGGCAGCATCAGCCCGCGGTCGGAATGGTCGACGACATCGGCGATCAGCTTGCCTGCCGCCGCCTCGGTCCGGACGCGCGTGATGAGCTGGCCGCCCGGCGCACGCACCATCTCGACCTTGATCTCCGGAAAGCGCTTGTTGAATTGCTTGATGATGTCCTGCTCGACCTCCGCATAATTGGCGGTGTAGAGCACCATCTTGCCTTCCGCTTTCGCGGCGGCGATCAGTTCCGGCGAGCCGAAATTTTCTTCCGCTGACGCAGCCGTGCTGCCGAGCGCGAGGCCAATGAGGCTGATACCGGCAATCGCCGCAACCAATTTTCCGTTCATGAAACGCTCCCACTCTACTTCTTATTTGGACTTCTTATTTGGTCTATCGATTGGTCTATTTGATCTGCTGCGCGATGCCGCCCTGGGAGGCGCTGCGCGCCAGCCAGTTGGCGCCGCCGATGAGAACACCGAGCAGAACCGTCTGCACCAGGCTGAACGCCGCGGTCTTCCCGATGTTGCCGCCCTCGTAATAGTCGAGCAGCAGGACCGACATCACCATGGTGTTGCTGGTGTAGAGAAACAGCGAGGAACCGAGCTCGCGGATCGAGAGCACGAACAGAAGCGTCATCGATGCGAGCACGCCTGGCCGCGCCAAAGGCAGCACGATCGTCCTGATCGTCGCCAGCGTGCCCTTGCCGCAGACCCAGGCGGCTTCCTCCAGTTCCCGGTGAATTTGCAGGAACGAGGTGGAGAGCGCCTTCACCGTATCCGGCATGAAACGCGCGATGAAGGCGAGCGCGAGAATCCAGATCGTGCCGTAGAGACCGCCGGGAATGCCGATCCAGGCCCAGAGATAGGCGACACCGACCACGAGGCCGGGAATGGCGACCGGAACGGTCGAGATCAGATCGATGGAGCGCCGGCCCGGCAGTCGCGTGCGGTGAATGGTATAGCCGATGGCGAACGCCAGCGTGCCGCCGATCGCCGCCGTGATGATGCCGACCTCGACGGCGTTGTAGATCGACCTGCATCGTCAGCGGGTTGTCGAAAATGGCGTTGAAATGCATCAGCGAATAGGCGCGCATGTCAAACAGCGCCTGGACATCGCGGATGAACATGAATTTGCGGAATGCCGCGACGATCAGCGCCAGCGTCGGCAGGATCACGACGACAAGCAGATAGATCAGGCCGAGCGAGAAGGTCAGCCAGCGCCACGGCCCGAGATTGAGCGTGCGCGGCCGGAACGCCTTGCCCGCGACCGTGGTGTAGCTGCGTCCCGCTCAGCACCTTCTGCTGCAGAAACACCAACAGACCCGTGACCATCATCAGGATGATCGCGACCGAAGCCGCCGTGTTGTAGAGCGGCGGCGACCAGTTGGTGAGCTTGAAGATGTAGGTCGTCAGCACGTTGATATTGGCGGGCGCGCCGAGCACTGCCGGCACGCCATAGATGCCGAGCATGACGATGAAGGACAGCAGCATGCCGGAGACGATCGCCGGCATGATCAGCGGAAACGTCACCGAGAACAGCGTGGAGAACGCGCTGGCGCCGGAAATCTCCGCGGCCTCCTCCAGGCTCGGGTCCATGTTGCGCAGCGCCGATGACGTGAACATGTAGACGTAGGGCGCATAGTAGATGCCGAACACGAAGATGAGGCCGAACAGCGAATAGAAATTGACATGCCAGTCGAGCCCGGCCCATTTGAAGACCGTGTTGATCAGCCCGGTTTTCGGCGAGCCCAGGATCGACCATGCGACGCCCGCGACCAGCGGCGGCGCGAACAGCGGCAGGACGCTGGCCGCGGCGATCAAGCCCTCTGAACGGCGTGTTGGTCCGCACCACCACCCAGGAGAACAACAGGCCGATCGCGACCGCGATCAGCGTGCCGCCGCCGCAGACGACGAGCGTGTTGAACAACGCCTCCCCGACATTCGGGTTGGTCAGCACGGTGAGAAAATTCGCGATCGACAGGTGCTTCAGGCTGAGGCCGTCGACCACCGGATTGGTGTCGGTGAGCGCGCCGAGCAGCAGAGTGAGTACGGGGTAGATGACCAGGAAGCCGAGGATCGCCAGCAGCAACGCAATCCAGGCGCCGGCCGCGACGCCCCGGCGCTTGACCTCAACGCCGCTTTGCGCGGCCTCGATGCGCCGGCCTATGACTTGTCCGTCCAACGCGCTTTCCTCTCGCCGGCGGAACTTGTCTTTGTGTCATTGCGACCGCCTTGGCATACAAGCCTAGTCGATCATCCGCCGCGCGGGAAGTAGCCGAAAGTCGGCTCGAAAAGGGCCTTGACGCATACGCATCATGCAACCGGACGTCTGTGGACACGACCGTCTCCGTAGTACATCGCCGCGTATGCAGCAGCCACATCGCCGGCCCGAAGACGCCTTGGAAATGTCCATCGATCAAACCGCCGAAGGCGCCTCCTGCGGGGGCCGGCGGCGCTGTGCCTGACGGTCTGCCCCCGGAACGCAGGCGGTGGGCGGTCGCCGCGATCTTCACCGCGCTGGCGATGGCCTCGCTGGATACCGCCATCGCCAATATCGCCCTGCCCGCGATTTCATCGGATCTTCATGTCAGCCCGGCCGAAGTGATCTGGGTCGTCAACGTCTATCAGATCGCGCTGGTCGCAACGCTGCTGCCGCTCGGCGCGCTCGGCGAGATTGTCGGTCATCAGAAGATCTATCTCGGCGGGCTGATGCTGTTCACGCTCGCGTCGCTCGGTTGCGCCTGCGCGTGGTCGCTCCCGAGCCTTTTGGTGGCGCGCACGCTGCAAGGTCTCGGCGCCAGCGGCCTGATGAGCGTGAATACCGCGCTGGTTCGTTTCGTCTATCCGAGCCGCATGCATGGGCGCGGCTTCGGCCACAATGCGCTGGTGGTCGCGACCGCCTTCACCTTGGGGCCGACGATCGCCTCCGCCATCCTGTCGCTCGGATCCTGGCCGTGGCTGTTCGCGGTCAATTTGCCGTTCGGCCTTGCTCGCCATCCTGATCGGCCTGAAGACGCTGCCGTCCTTGCCGCGCGCCACACATAGCTTCGATTTCCTCGGTGCGCTGTTCTTGCCGCCGTCTGCCTCGGCCTCTTCATCATCGGCATCGGCGGCGCCGCGCACGGCGTGCAGCCGGTTCTGGTGGGGATCGCACTGATTTGCGCTGTCCTGATCGGCCTGGTCCTGACGCGACGGCATGCGGATCATCCGGCGCCGATGCTGCCGATCGATCTGTTCCGCCGCGCGCTGTTTGCGCTCTCGGCGCGACCGCTGTCTGCTCGTTCGCCGTGCAGGGATTGGCCTTCGTCTCGCTGCCGTTCTATTTCGAGGACGTGCTGCATCGCTCGCAGGTCGAGACCGGATTTTTCATGACACCCTGGTCGCTGGTGGTCGCGATCATGGCGCCGATCGGCGGCCGCCTGTCCGACCGCTTTCCCGCGGGCCTGCTCGGCGGCCTCGGCCTTCTCTGCTCGGCGTCGGCATGATGCTTGCTCGCGACGCTTCCAGATACACCTGGCGTCGCCAACATCGTCTGGCGCATGATGATTTGCGGCATCGGCTTCGGCTTTTTCCAGACCCCCAACATGAAGGCGATCATGTCGAGCGCGCCGCCGCACCGCAGTGGCAGCGCCAGCGGCATCGTCGCCACCGCGCGCCTGATCGGGCAGACGACGGGCGCAGCGCTCGCGGCACTGTGCTTCGGCCTCGCCGGCCGCGAAGGCGCCACGCTGGCGCTCGCGCTCGGCGCCGGATTTGCCGCGCTTGGAAGCGTGATGAGCTTCCTGCGCCTTGACCGTGCCGTCGCACCACAGTTCCTGATCGACACGACCGCGACCCAACACCGAGCTAAATCGATTATCTTCCTGTTCACCAAGAATTTATTACCATCGTCTCACGCGCAGAATCTTGATTTGAACGGTTCCAGTTTCCGGTCCAAGATTCGCGCGAAGCTCAATCGGATGGATTGGGCCAATCAGGGGATCGCGATGGCAAACCTCACAATCAACGGCAAAGCTTTCAATCTCGACGTCGAACCCGATACGCCGCTTGCTCTGGGCGATCAGGGAAAATGCCGGCCTGACCGGCACCAAATATGGCTGCGGCATCGCGCAATGCGGCGCCTGCACCGTGCATATCGACGGCGTCGCGACGCGCTCCTGCGGCATTACCGTCGGCGAAGCCGACGGCAAGCAGATCACCACGATCGAGGGCCTCGCGGCCAACGGCGTCCTGCACAAGGTGCAGCAGGCCTGGATCGACAACGACGTTCCGCAATGCGGCTATTGCCAGAGCGGAATGATCATGGCGGTGGCGGCGCTCCTGAAGGACAATCCGAAGCCGACCGACCAGGACATCGACGACGCCATCACCAATATCTGCCGTTGCGGCACCTTCCAGCAGGTGCGCGAGGCGATCCACGCCGTCGCGAACGCTTGAGGAGGGCCACCATGAACAAGCATGTCACGCCTCAACTCAATCGCCGCGCCTTCGTCATCGGCACCGCCTCGGTCGGCGCCGGTCTCGCGCTCGGCCTCGACCTTCCCTTCGGCGGCCCGACCGTCGTCCGCGCGGCCGACGGTTCGCCGGAAGTCAACGCCTGGGTCGTGATCCGGCCCGACGACACCGTCGTGATTCGCATCGCGCGTTCGGAAATGGGCCAGGGCACGCTGACCGGCCTTGCCCAGCTCGTCGCCGAGGAACTCGAATGCGACTGGTCGAAAGTCACGACCGAATATCCCTCGCCCGGCCAGAGCGTCGCGCGCAAGCGCGTCTGGGGCGAATTCTCCACCGGCGGCAGCCGCGGCATCCGCACCTCGCAGGACTATGTCCGCAAGGGCGGCGCGACCGCGCGCATGATGCTGATCCAGGCCGCGGCGAACGAATGGAAGGTGCCTGCTTCCGAATGCACCGCCGCCAACAGCGTCATCACGCACACGCCTTCGGGCAAGACGATGACCTACGGCAAGGTCGCCGAAGCGGCCGCGACGCTGGCGCCGCCGACCGACGTGAAGCTGAAGGACCCGAAGGACTGGAAGATCGCCGGCAAGCCGCTGAAGCGGCTCGACACGCCCGACAAGGTCACGGGCGCGATGACCTACGGCATCGACCTCAAGCTGCCCGGCCTGCTGAACGCCGCGATCAAGGATTGCCCGGTCACCGGCGGCAAGCTGAAGAGCTATGACGAGGCCAAGATCGCCGGCATGAAGGGCGTCAAGAAGGTGGTGAAGGTCGGCGACACCGCCGTTGCCGTCGTCGCCGACACCTGGTGGCACGCCAAGATGGCGCTCGATGCGTTGCCGATCGTCTGGGACGAAGGCGAGAACGCCAAGGTCACCAGCGCCTCGATCGCGCAATGGCTCGCCGAAGGCCTGGAATCCGGCCCGGCCTATGTCGGCAACCAGAACGGCGACGTGAAGGCCGGGCTGGCGGGCGCGGTGAAGAAGGTCGAGGCGGTCTACGACTATCCCTATCAGAACCACGCCACGATGGAGCCGATGAACGCGACCGCGCTCTATACCGGCGACAAATGCGAGGTCTGGTGCGGCACGCAGAACGGCGAAGCGGCTTTTGCTGCGGTGCTGGAAGGCTCAGGCCTCCCGGCCGACAAATGCGACGTGCACAAGATGATCCTCGGCGGCGGGTTCGGCCGTCGCGGCCAGACCGACTATGTGCGGCAGGCGGTCGAGATCGCCAAGCAGATGCCGGGCACGCCGATCAAGCTGCTGTGGTCGCGCGAAGAGGACATGACGCATGGCCGCTATCATCCGATCACGCAATGCAAGATGACCGCCGGCTTCGATGCCGACAACAATCTGACGGCATTGCATATGCGGATCTCCGGCCAGTCGATCCTGTTCAGCCTCCGGCCGGAGGCGCTGGTCAACGGCAAGGACCCGGCGACCTTCGCCGGCCTCAACGCCGAGGGCGATGCGGCGCTCGGATATTCGGTGCCCAATCTCCTGATCGAACATTCGATGCGCAATCCGCACATCATTCCGGGCTTCTGGCGCGGCGTGAACGTCAACCAGAACGCGCTCTATGTCGAATGCTTCATGGATGAGCTGGCGCATGCCGTCGGGCAAGATCCGCTCGCATTCCGTCGCAAGCTGATGGCCAAGCATCCGAAGCATCTCGCCGTGCTCAACGCGGTGGCCGAGAAGATCGGCTGGGACAAGCCTGCTCCCCAGGGCGTCTATCGCGGCCTCGCCCAGCACATGGGGTATGGCAGCTATGTCGCCGCTGCGGCGGAAATCACGGTGACAGACGGCGCCAAGATCAAGGTGCAACGGATCGTCGCCGCCACCGATCCCGGTTATGCCGTCAATCCGGCGCAGATCGAGCGGCAGATCGCGGGCTCCTTCGTCTACGGCCTGACCGGGCTGTTCTACGGCGGCTGCACTGTGAAGGACGGCCGCATCGAGCAGACCAATTTCGACACCTACAATTCGATGCGGATCAACGAGATGCCGAAGGTGGAGTCGATCGTGATGCCGAGCGGCGGCTTCTGGGGCGGCGTCGGCGAGCCGACCATCTGCGTTGCGGGGCCGGCGGTGCTGAATGCCTATTTCGCGGCGACCGGCAAACGCATCCGCTCGGCGCCGTTGCGTAACCAGAATATCAGCTTTGCCTGACAAGACGCGCGGCGGCGCTCGCCGCCGCGCCACTCTCTTTGGATTTGTGCTCATGGATGCACCGCGACCGGTGACGCGGAGAACATATCGTTGCTGGCGTCGCGGTATCGGCGCTGGCCGCGCCCTCGCTTGCGCGGGCGCAGTCGGCGGCGCGCGTCGTCGTGATCGGCGGCGGCTTCGGCGGCGCGTCCTGCGCACGCGCGCTCAAGCGCCTCGATCAAAAACTCGCGGTGACGCTGGTCGAGCCCAACCGGACTTTCACCGCCTGTCCCTTCAGCAACGAGGTGATTGCAGGCTTGCGCGACATCGAGGTTCAGCGATTTGGCTACGGCAAGATCGTATCCGCGGACGTGACCGTGATCGCGCAAGCGGCGACGAAGATCGATCCGGAGAAGCGGACCGTCACGCTCGCGGATGGAACGTCGCTCGGCTACGACCGCCTCGTGCTCTCGCCGGGTATCGATTTCAGGTTCGATGCCCTCGAAGGCTATGATGAAGCGGCGTCCGCGAAGATGCCGCATGCATGGAAGGCCGGAGAGCAGACGCTGCTGCTACGCAAGCAACTCGAAGCGATGGAGGATGGCGGCACGGTCGCATTGGCCGTGCCCGCCAACCCCGCCCGCTGTCCGCCGGCGGCCTATGAACGCGCCAGCCTGATCGCGCATTACCTGAAGACCAAAAAGCCGCGTTCCAAGGTGCTCGTCCTCGACGCAAAGGATAGCCATTCCACAACAGCGTCTGTTCGAGAACGCCTGGAAGGAATTCTATGGCGAGATGATCGAACGGGTGCCGCTGTCGCAAGGCGGCCGTGTCACCTCCGTCGATCCGAAGACGAACACGATCGTCACCGAGTTCGGCAATTACACGCCGCAGGTCGCGAACGTCATCCCGCCGCAGAAGGCCGCTCGCATCGCCGATATCGCCGGCGCCGGCCGACAAGACCGGCTGGTGCCCGATCGATCCCACGACATTCGCATCAAAACTTCTGCCGAACGTTCACGTGATCGGCGACGCCTGCCTCGGCGGCGGCATCCCGAAATCGGCCTCCGCTGCGAGTGCGCAAGGCAAGGCTTGCGCAGCCGCCATCGTGAGCCTTCTCGCGGGCAAGACGCCGGAGACGCCGCGACTGACCGGCATCTGCTACAACATCGTCGCGCCGGATTACGCCTTCTCGCTCGCCGGTGTCTATCAACCCAAGGACGACATCTTCATCGAGGCCGAGGGCGGCGGCGGTTCGAGCGCGGTCGATGCACCGCGCGAGGTGCGCAAGCGTGAAGCCGACGATGCGCAGAAATGGTACCGGACACTCACGGTGGATACCTTTGGCTAGATCGGCGCCGCATATTGCGTGGCTCGCTGCCGCCGCCTTCGCCCTGCCCGGCGTTGCCGGCGCGCAAGCTCTCGCGTCCTATAAGGTCGTCGGCGACGGCATTCCGGACTCGCTCACGGGTTCACCGGGCGATGCCGCGCGCGGCCGGGCGCTGGTGCTGGACCGCACCAGCACCTGCATTCTCTGCCATTCCGGGCCATTTCCCGAAACCAGGTTCCAGGGCGATCTCGCGCCAAACCTGTCGGGCAGCGGCAGCCGATGGACCGCAAGCCAGCTTCGTCTGAGGATCGTCGACGCCTCGCGCCTCAATCCCGCGACCATCATGCCGTCCTATTACCGCGTCGACGGTCTGGAGCGTGTCAGTTCGAGCTTCAAGGGCAAGCCGATCCTGTCGGCGGAACAGATCGAGGATATCGTGGCGTATCTTGCAACGCTGCGGGACTAGGAGCGTTTATCTGCATGCAGGATTCAATCTCATCCACGCGTCGCGGCTTTCTCGGCCTTGCCGGCAGCGCAGCCCTTTGCGGCGCGGTTCCGGTCGTGACGGTGCGGCCGGCAGAAGCGACGCCCGCGATGCTCGCCTCCGCGATCCGTAACGTCGTCGGCGAGGCCGAGGTGCATAGTCGGCAAGGTCAAGCTCGACATTCCGCCGTTGGTCGAGAACGGCAACACCGTGCCGATGACCGTGAGCGTCACAAGCCCGATGACCGCGGACGATTACGTGAAGGCCATCTACGTCTTCAACGAGAAGAACCCGCAGCCGAATATCGGCAATTTCCATCTCGGCCCGCAGGCCGGCCGCGCGCAGGTCTCGACCCGCATCCGCCTCGCCGACAGCCAGAAGGTGACGGCGATCGCGCAATTGTCCGACGGCTCGTTCTGGTCGACCAGCGTCGACGTCGTGGTGACGCTCGCTGCCTGCACCGAGGAGGTGCTGTGATGCCGTCAGCGCTGATCAACGTTCCGAAAAAGGCCAGGCGCGGCGATGTCATCGAGATCAAGGCACTGATGTCGCACATCATGGAGACCGGCTACCGCCGCACTGCGGCCGGCGATCTGGTGCCGCGCGACATCATCACGAGCTTCGCCTGCCGCTACAACGGTGCCGAGATTTTCCGCGCGGATTTCTTTCCCGCCATTGCCGCCAACCCCTTCATCTCCTTCTTCACGGTCGCGAAAGACAGCGGCAAGTTCGAGTTTGAATGGATCGGCGACAAGGGTTTTTCGGAAACCGCGTCGGCCTCGATCACGGTCGAATGAGGGCGCTCCGCGTCATCGCCGCGGCGGCGCTCGTGATCACCGCCCTTCCCGTCGTCGCCGGCGAGATTTCATCGGACGAACGCCGCTCGGGCTACAGCTTCATGGCGGCGGACACCAAGGCGATCCAGGACGACGACACCGCAAATCCCGGCATGCTCTGGGTGCTCGACGGCGAAACGCTGTGGAACAAGAAGCTCGGCGCGGCCGACAAGTCCTGCGCGGACTGCCACAACGATGCCCGCGAGAGCATGAAGGGCGTTGCGGCGCGCTATCCGGCCTTCGACAAGGAGCTCGGCCGCCCGGTCGATCTCGAACAGCGCATCAATCTGGAGCGGAGCCGGCATCAGGGGGCTGAGCCGCTCGCCTTCGAGAGCCGCGACCTGCTGGCGCTCACGGCCTACGTCGCCGAGCAGTCGCGCGGCATTGCGATTTCGGCCGGTGACGATCCGGAGCTTGCGCCCTTCGTCGCCAAGGGGCGTGAACTCTACATGCAGCGCGAAGGCCAGCTCAATCTCGCCTGCGCCAATTGCCATGACGACAATTGGGACAAGCACCTCGCCGGCTCCGCGGTCACGCAAGGACATCCGACCGGCTATCCGATGTACCGGCTGGAATGGCAATCGCTGGGCTCGCTGCAGCGTCGCTTGCGCGGCTGCATCTTCGGCGTCCGCGCGCAGCCTTACGCATTCGGCGCGCCCGAGCTGGTCGAGCTCGAGCTCTATCTGATGACGCGCGCGAAGGGCATGCAGATCGAGGCGCCTGCCGTACGGCCGTAAGCTCTCCTATTCCGCCGGCACCGCCGACATCTCCGGATGCGAGACGAAATGCTCGGTGGTCCCGAGCCTGCCCGCTGCGAAAAGTCCGGCTGCCATCACGGCATAAGCGAGCGCAACCGCCGGCGTCACGCCCAATCCGCCGCCGATGCCGACGGCTTCGCCATGCATGAAGCCGAAATAGGTCAGCACCGCGCCTGCGAGCGCGAAAGGCTGAGGCCCTGACGAAATCGCGCTCGATCACGAACACGCCGATCGCGCCCAGGATGAGCCCGCCAAGGATCGAGCCGCCGCCCATCACTTCCAGGCCATGATAGATCACGCCCTGCTGCGGCAGCGCGGCGATTGCCGCCGTCTTGACTGCATCGACCTTGTCGGCGGCGAGCCCGCCGACGCTCTGCGCCGCGGTCATGGTCGAGGCCAGCATGGTGTCGATCTGCAGCTTGGCCCAGGCGGCCAGATGCGGCGTCAGCGCCAGCACGATGGCAGGCGCGTGCCTGACCGGCGTGGTCTGGAATGCCTGCGCGCCGATCAGCATGCCGATATAGAGCAGGATCGGCGAGATCGCGACCACAGGCACGAGCGCCAGCAGCACCGAGATGATGCCGAACCAGGACAGCAGCACCACCATCACGCCGGTCGCGGCGGAATAGCCGATCCGGCCGCCCATCGCCTTCCAGCCGGGATGACCGATATAGACCGCGTTGATGAAGGGATTTCCCATCAAACAGCCGATCAGGCTGACGATGCCGTCGGCGGTCAGCACGCGCGTGGTCGGATATTCGTCGCCGGCCGCCTCCGCGCTCTCGACATTGTCCATGGCCTCGACGAGGTCGTAGATGCCGAACGGAATCGCGGTGACGAGGATGACGCCGAGAAATTCGAAGCCGGAGAACACATGGCCCACCGCCGGGATCGGCACCGAGAAGCCGAAATTGGCGAAGGCGTCGCCGACGCCCTTCAGGCTCAATCCGCCGAGTCCGAGCCCGAAGATGTTGGAGCCCCAGGCGATGACCATGCCGGCCGCGATGGCGATCAGTCCGGCCGGCAAGCCTTTCGGATATTTCACGCCGCCGAACCAGCTCACGAGGATGATGGCGAAGCAAACCAGCCCGATCTGCGGCGTCATGTACATTTCGAGCGCCGGACGCATCGAGATGAAGGTGATGGAGACGCCGGCGAGCGTGCCGAGCAGCGCGGCGCGCGGCGTGATTTTCCGGATCAATGGCGCGACGAAGCCGCCGATCATCAGGATGAAGCTCTGGAAGAACACCCAGACCAGGCCCGCCGACCAGCCCTTCATGGGATCGCCGGTCTTGAGCGTGACCGGCAGCATGATCACGAAGGTGACGATGAACATGTGCGGCACGCTGACGCCCGACGGCAGCGCGCAGACATCGGTGCGGCCGGTCCTTTGCGCCAGGCGATAAGCCAGGAACGCGTAGTAGAAGGTGGAGAGGCACATCATCAGGCCGAGCGCCGGCAGGATGCGGCCGAACACGAGGCTGTCGGGCATCTTCAGCACGAAGCGCAACAGGCCGGTCAGCACCAGCATGTTGACCAGGATGTTGGTGCCGAATCCGAAAAAGGCGTTCCAGTCACCCGGCGTCCACAACACCGGCTTGAAATCCGATTCTGCCGCCCATCGCCGTCCCGCTCGTGCTCATCGTGATGCTCCCGCTGCCAGATTGTTCGACGTCTCCGCTTGCATGGCGTTCAGAACGGCACCTGAGTCCGCGACCCAGCCGAAGATGCCGCCCTGGGCCTTGATCATCTTCAGGCCCATCTCGTGGAATTCGGGAAAGTAGGACGCGCAGCCGTCCGAGATCACGACGCAGCGATAGCCGCGGTCGTTGGCCTCGCGCACCGTGGTGTTGACGCAGACCTCGGTGGTGACGCCGCACACGAGCAGATTCTCGATGCCATATTTTTCCAGCACGTCGCCAAACTCGGTCGCGTAGAACGCGCCCTTGCCGGGCTTGTCGATGACGATCTCGCTGTCGAGCGGGTAGAGTTCGGGAATGATGTCGTGGCCGGCCTCGCCACGGATCAGGATGCGGCCCATCGGCCCGGGATCGCCGATGCGCAGTGAGGGCGCACCGCGTTCGATCTTGGCGGGCGGCGCGTCCGAAAGGTCAGGCAAATGCCCTTCGCGGGTGTGGATGACCAGCATCCCCATGTCGCGCGCGGCAGTGAGCACCGACGCGATCGGCAACACCGCGCGCGCAAGCTGCGAGACGTCGTTGCCGAGGGTTTCGCCGAAGCCGCCCGGCTCCATGAAGTCTCGCTGCATGTCGATGATGACGAGCGCGGTGGATGACCAGTCGAGCACGATAGGCTGCGGCTCCGCTGCGATCGTGCCGCCGGGTGTTGGCCTTGAGTTCATGATCGTGCGCCTCCCCCGGCGAGAACTCCCGCTCTCGTTCAAGCAAGCGCTGTGCCATTGTGTACAATTACCGTCCGTCGCGCGGCCGCGAGGAATCCTCCATGTTTTCAGCGCGTTCGCATCCAGACGAACATCTGCTCATTCGCTGTGCGGGCCATCTTTCGCAAGCATCTGCTCATTCGCTAAGCGCGCATCCTGTGCAGGCAATCGACGATCGCTTTGCAAATGAGCGCGCCTCTCGGCGGCCATCGCGCATCCGGCAACTCACTCGAACGGCGGCTCAGCAAGCGCCGCCGGCCGCATTCGACGGCTTCGTCGCCCGCGGCACGGAATGCTGCAAACCCATGAAATTCCAGAGTAACGGCCATGCCCGGCCCGCCAGCCGTGTCAGCGATATTGACATTGCCGGTACATGCTTTTCACTCGAACTCCGCACCGGCCCGCCAGGGCATCACCCTGCGCAGCGCCCAAGAAGACTTCACGGAGTGCAAGATGACGCTGATGCAGGTCGGGCTGGATGACAAATACCGCGTCGATGCCAAGCGGATTTACCTCTCCGGCGTCCAGGCGCTGGCGCGGCTGCCGATGTTGCAGCGCGAACGCGACCGCGCCGCCGGCCTCAACACCGCGGGCTTCATCTCCGGCTACCGCGGCTCTCCGCTCGGCATGTACGACCACACGCTGTGGCGCGCCAAATCCTTCCTGCAAGCGCACGATATCGCTTTCGTACCGGGCCTGAACGAAGATCTCGCCGCCACCGCCGTATGGGGCAGCCAGCAGGTCGGGCTGTTTCCCGGCGCCAAGGTCGATGGCGTGTTCGGCATCTGGTACGGCAAGGGCCCCGGCGTGGACCGCTCGGTCGACGCCTTGAAGCACGCCAACTCGGCCGGCACGTCCCGGCATGGCGGCGTGCTGGCGCTCGCGGGCGACGACCATGGCTGCCAGTCCTCCACCCTCGCGCACCAGAGCGAACAGGTGTTCGCCGCGGCCCTGATCCCGATCATCAACCCGGCAACCCTGCAGGACTATCTCGACCTCGGCATCTACGGCTTCGCACTGTCGCGCTATTCCGGCTGCTGGATCGGCTTCAAGGCGATCGGCGAAACCGTCGAGAGCTCCGCCTCCATCTATAGCGATCCCGCGCGCGTCGAGATCGTGCTGCCGACCGACTTCGAGATGCCGCCGGGCGGCCTGAACATCCGCTGGCCCGATCCGCCGCTCGAGGCGGAGAAGCGGCTGTTCGGCGCGAAAATGGCCGCGGTCGGCGCCTTTGCGCGCGCCAACAAGCTCGACCGCATCGTGCTCGACGGCAAGCCGGCGCGGCTCGGCATCATCGCGACCGGCAAGGCCTATCTCGACTTGCGCCAGGCGCTCGCCGATCTCGGCGTCTCGGACCGCGAAGCCGAAACGCTGGGCTTGCGGATCTACAAGGTCGCGCTGACGTGGCCGCTGGAGGAGCATGGCGCGAAGCGCTTCGCCGAAGGGCTGCAGGACGTGCTGGTGGTCGAGGAGAAGCGCGGCTTCATCGAGGACCAGTTGAAGCGCATTCTCTATAATGTCGACGCCTGGAATCGGCCCTCCGTGGTCGGCAAGCTCGACGAGAGCGGCGCACCGCTGTTGCCGAGCGAGGGCGAGCTGACGCCGACCATGGTCGCCGCTGCGCTGGTCGCGCGGCTGCGCCGGCTCGGGCACCAGAGCCCCGCGCTCGAACAGCGGCTGGCGCGGCTCGAAGCTTTCGAGCGTCCGGCCGAAGGGCACGCCCCGATCTCGCTGCAGCGGACTCCGTATTTCTGCTCGGGCTGCCCGCACAACACCTCGACCAAATTGCCCGAGGGCAGCCGCGCGATGGCCGGCATCGGCTGTCACGGCATGGCGCTCTATGTCCCGGCCCGGCGCACCGCGACGATCACGCATATGGGCGCCGAAGGCGCGAACTGGATCGGACAGGCGCCATTCACCAGCGAACAGCACATCTTCCAAAATCTCGGCGACGGCACCTACACCCATTCCGGCCTGCTGGCGCTGCGTGCCGCGGCCGCCTCCGGCGTCAACATCACCTACAAGATCCTCTACAACGACGCGGTCGCGATGACCGGCGGCCAGCCGGCCGAAGGCAGCTTCACCGTGGCGCAGATCGCCCATCAGGTCTGGGCCGAGGGCACCAAGCGTCTCGCCGTCGTCTCCGACGATCCCGGCAAATACCCGAAGAACTATTTCCCGGCCGGCGTGACCGTGCATCATCGCCGCGAGATGGACCAGGTTCAGCGCGAGCTGCGCGACACCAAGGGCCTGACCGCGCTGATCTACGACCAGACCTGCGCGGCGGAGAAGCGCCGCCGCCGCAAGCGCGGGCTCTATCCCGATCCGCCCAAGCGCGTCTTCATCAACGATCTGGTCTGCGAAGGCTGCGGCGACTGCTCGCAGACCTCCAATTGCGTTTCCGTGCAGCCGCTCGACACCGAGTTCGGCCGCAAGCGCCAGATCGACCAGTCGAACTGCAACAAGGACTATTCCTGCGTCGACGGCTTCTGTCCGAGCTTCGTCACCGTTCACGGCGGCAAGCCGAAGCGGCTCGAAAACACCGCGGTCGATTCCGGCCAGTTGTTCGCCGACCTGCCGTTGCCCACGCTTCCGAAGTTGGACGCGCCCTACAACATCCTCGTCACCGGCATCGGCGGCACCGGCGTCATCACCATCGGCGCGCTGCTCGGCATGGCCGCGCATCTCGACGGCCGTGGCTGCTCGGCGCTCGACTTCACGGGCCTTGCGCAGAAGAACGGCGCTGTCATGAGCCATGTGCGCATCGCCGCCAAGCCTGAGGACATTGCGAGCGTGCGTATCACGTCCGGTGGCGCGGATCTCATCCTCGGCTGCGACATCGTCGTAGCTGCCAGCGAGACCGCACTGAACCGCGTGGACCGTGGTGCGACGCGCGCCTTCGTCAATGCCGACCTGCAGCCGACCGCGAGCTTCGTGCAGAATCCCGATCTCGATTTCGAGATGGGTGCGATGCAGACGACGCTGCGCGACGCCATCGGCGAGCGCAATCTCGAGATCATCGACGCCACGGCCATCGCCGCCACGTTGATGGGCGACAGCATCGCGACCAATTCCTTCATGCTCGGCTTCGCGTTCCAGAAAGGCGCGATCCCGCTGTCGCTGGAGGCGCTGCTGCGCGCGATCGAGATCAACGGCGCGGCGATCGAGATGAACAAGCAGGCCTTCACCTGGGGGCGATTAGCCGCGCACGACATCTCGCGCGTCCGCAGCGTGACGCAGTTCAAGGCCCGCGCCGCAAGCCCGACCAGGACGCTCGACGAGATCATCGACCTGCGCGCCAAATTCCTGACCGACTACCAGGACCAGGCCTACGCCGATCGTTATCGCGCCGCGGTCGACAAGGTGCGCAAGGCGGAGACCGCGGCAGCGCCCTCCTCCAGCGAACTCGACCGAGGCCGTGGCGAAGAACCTGTTCAAGCTGATGGCCTACAAGGACGAATACGAGGTCGCGCGGCTCTACACCGACGGCAGCTTTGCCAAGAAACTGTCGGAGAAGTTCGACGGCGATTTCAGCCTGAAATTCTATCTCGCCCCGCCGATCTTCGCCCGCCGCGACAAGGCGACGGGACGCCTGCAGAAGAAGGAGTTCGGCGGCTGGATGATCCACGCCTTCAGCCTGCTGGCGCGGCTGAAGGGCCTGCGTGGCACGCCCTATGATCCGTTCGGGCGAACCGCGGAGCGCAAGGCCGAGCGCAAGCTGATCGATGATTATCTTGCGATGATCGAGCAGCGCATGGCAGCGCTGAAGCCCGAGCAGATCTCCCTGCTCTCACGGCTGGCCCGCATTCCCGAAACAATCCGCGGCTACGGCCACATCAAGGACGAGAACATCGCAAAGGCGCAGGCCGAGAAGACCCGGCTGGAAGCTGAACTCGACAACAGCCGCTTCGCCGCGGCGGCGGAGTAGCCACCTAAAGCAAGACAGCTATGACGCGGCAGCTTGCCGCGTCATAGGTTTGCGTTCCACCGGGTGAATGTCGATCGCCCGCAGCCGGCCGAGTCGCAGCACGTCCATGGCGAGCGTCCGCCCAATGCGGTCGCGGTCGAGCACCCGGATCAGATCGTCGACACCGTTGATATCGACACCGTCGAGCTTGATCACGACATCGCCCGGCAGCAGCCCGGCCTGCGCCGCCGGCCCGTCGGGCTCGATCTGCGCAAGCAGCGCACCCATCGTGTTGTCGATGCCGGCGACCACCGCATGGCGGCGCGGCACCGGCGCGGTCTGCCCGGCGACGCCGATATAGGCGCGCCGCACATAGCCGTGGCGGATGATCTCCGACAGCACGAATTGCGCCGTGTTGCTCGCGACCGCAAAGCAGATGCCCTGCGCGCCATTGATGATCGCCGTGTTGATGCCGATCACCTCGGCCGCACGACGACACCAGCGGTCCGCCGGAATTGCCGGGATTGAGCGCGGCATCGGTCTGGATCACGTCCTCGATGGTCCGCCCGCTGACCGAGCGGATCGAACGGCCGAGCGCGGACACCACGCCCGCGGTCACCGTCGATTCGAAGCCGAGAGGATTGCCGATCGCGACCACGAGCTGACCGCGCCGCAGCGTCTTGGAATTGCCGAGCGACGCATAGTGCAGATCGCGCACGCCATCGGCGCGCAGCAGCGCAAGATCGGTATCGGGATCGACGCCGAGCACGCGCGCGTCGGTCACGACACCCTCGGTGTCGCGCAGCCTGATCTCTTTCGATGTCCCGACGACATGGCTGTTGGTCAGCACGAGGCCATCCGGCGAGATGACGATGCCGGAACCAAGGCCGCCGCGCTCGCGCGGATTGCGCACTTTCGGGCCGGTTTCCACGCGTACGACGGCGGGACCGACCTTCTCGGTGACCGCGATCACGGCATTGGAATAGGCGTCGAGCAACGCCTGGTCGTTGATGGGGGGACGCTCGGTCGTTCGCGATGACGAGCCGTCATCGGCGATATCTGAGGTAAAATCCAACATGGCGAGATTCCTTCGCCATGTCAGATGGTAAGCCGGATCTTCCGGCGCAAGAGCTAGTCCGCGGCGCCGGTCACGTGGGCGCGCAGCGCCTTGACGGTCTCGGCCGAGACCGGCGAGGCCGCATTGCCCCAGCTGTTGCGGACGTAAGTCACGACCGCCGCAATCTGCTCGTCGTTCAGGCGGTAGCCGAGCGAGGGCATGGCGGGGCCTGTCGGCCGCGCGTCGGTCGCGGCGGCACGACCGCCCGCGACGACGATGCGGATCAGCGAGGCCGGATCGTCCTGCATCGTGATCACATTGCCCGAGAGTAGGCGCCGGCACCAATGATCAGCACGTCAACGGGATCGTTCATCTAGTTAATACCTTGCAGGCCGTTTCCAGCGCCGTCACGAGCCACCGGGTCGCGCAAATGCGCGCCCGATGGCTCGCAATGACGCCCTCGCTCGATCTCGTGCCGGGTCTGACAAAAATCGCCGGCGTCGGTCGACGTCGGCGTGCTACGCCTGGGCATCGTTTCACTCCCTCGCCTCGTTCCGGGCGATCGGCGCCTACGATAGGATCAGACCGGGGCACAAGTCAAAAGCGTCGGGAGCGCGCAACGCGCCGCGGAAAGCGTGCCGGACTTGATCAGCAATTACACGTAACGACCTGCGGCAGCAGGCCGGCTGGCGATGCCGTGCAGATATGCTAGTAAACCGTCATCGGCAGTTCGGGCACATTGTGGGACAGCATGCGTTTAGGTGTTTTGATTTTGACATTCTTGTCATTGACGATCCTCGCAACGGGCCCTGCGTCTGCAGCGGGGCTGCTGGTTCGCGACGGCGATACGATCCAGATCGGCGACATCACCTACAAGCTCGACGGCATCGACGCACCGGAAGTCGATCAGATGTGCATCGACAATCACGCCGATCCCTGGACCTGCGGCATAGACGCGCGCAACCAGCTGACCAGCCTGATCAAAGGACGCAACGTCCGCTGCGAGGATGTCAGCGAGAAGCCCAATGGCCTGATCAGCAACACCAGGAAAAAGCGTGTCGGCATTTGTACCGCCGAGGGCGACACGATGAGCCTGAATCAGCAGCTCGTCGGCACCGGCTTTGCCGTGAGCGCCACCCCCTCCCTCAAGGGATATTACCGGGATGACGAGGCGGTCGCGAAAGAAGACACCAAGGGCCTTTGGAAGGGATGTTTTGTCGCGCCCCAGGAATTCCGGCTCGGCAAGAAGGACGGCAAGCTGCTCGGCGCATCATGCAGAGATGACAAGGACCGCGAAATCCGCGCGGTGCTGTTTCCCGACGAACCGGCCATGCCGCCCAGTTGCACCATCAAGGGCAAATTCGCGGTTCGTGCGCGCGTGACCGGCAATGCCGGCATCTATCATCTGCAGGGCTGCCCGAGCTACGCCGCGACGACCAAGCCCGACCGCTGGTTCTGCACCGAGGATGACGCCCAGGCCGCCGGCTTCCGCAAGGCCTTCAATTGCCGGCCGCCGAGCAAGCCCAAGCCGCAATAGCCAGTCAGCGCTGCATCTGCATGAGCTGATCCATCGGCATCATGTTGTGATTGAGGTTCGACATGATCCAGAGCGAGCCTCCGATCACGAGGAACACGATCAAAAGTCCGAAGGCGAGCGCCAGCACATTGTTGGTGTTGTCGGCGCCGGTCGTGATGTGAAGAAAGAACACCAGATGCACGCCCATCTGCGCGATTGCCAGCACGATGATCGCGACGGGAATGCTGGGCTGCCAGACCAGGTCCGTGCCCGCGATGAAGAACGATGTCGCCGTGAGCAGCAATGCCAAACCGAGACCGATGCCATATACCAGCAGCTTTGCGCCGATCGAGCCTTCGCTCTCGTCGCCCGGCGCGACATCAGTCGCCATTTCGTGCAACTCATAATGCTGGTCGCTCATGCCGCACTCCCAAGAAGATAGACCACCGAAAATACCGCGACCCAGATGATGTCGAGCGCGTGCCAGAACAGCGCGAAGCAGAGAAAGCGGCGCTGGATGTCGGCGCGAAAGCCCTTGGCGAACACCTGCGCCATCATGGTGAGCAGCCAGAGAATGCCGGCGGAGACATGCAACCCGTGGCATCCGACCAGTGTGAAGAAAGCAGAGAGGAACGCGCTTCGCGTCGGCCCGTAGCCGCGCGCGACGAGGTCAGCGAACTCACTTCCCTCCATCCACAGGAAGCCGAGCCCGAGCAGGCAGGTCAGCAACATCGCGAGCTGAAACCACAGCCGGTTGCGCGCGTCCGCGGCGATGCTCGCTAACCCGCAGGCGAAGCTCGACAGCAGGAGACAGACAGTCTCGAGTGCGACCCTTTTCAGATCGAACAGTTGCGCACCGCTCGGTCCGCCCGCGGTCTGCCCGCTCAGCACGGCAAAGCTTGCGAAGAAGCAAGAGAACATCACTATGTCGCTGAGCAGGAAGATCCAGAAGCCGAAGCCGGTCACGATCCGCTTGGGCGCCGGGCCGGCATGGCCTTCCTCCAGGCCGTGCAGATGATGCGGGTCGCCATGCGCTATCGCCATCGCGCTCATCATACGCCTCCCGCCGCACTGACGAGGCTGCGCCGTTCGTCCAGGTTGGCGCGATCGATGCGCGCGACCTCGGCTGCAGGAATGACGTATTCGTCATGGTCGCGCCAGGCGAACACGACGAATGTCGCGAACGCTCCGACACCGCCGGCAATGACCATCCACCAGATGTGCCAGATCAGCGCGAAGCCCATGATGCTGGCAAAGAATGCGCAGATGAATCCGGTCGGCGAATTCCTGGGCATTTCGACGTCGTGATAGTCCGGACCGCTCTTCTCCATGTCTTGCTGCTTGGCACTGCGCCTTCATTGACCAATACGCGTCTTCGCCGCTGACATCGGGCAGGATCGCAAAATTGAACACCGGCGGCGGCGAGGCTGTGGCCCATTCCAGCGAGCGGCCATCCCAGGGATCGCCGGTGCGGTCGCGCAATTCCTTGCGTTCGCGAATGCTGACGACGAGCTGCGCGATCTGGAAGACAATCCCGATCAGGATCAGGACAGCGCCGCCGGCCGCTACCATCAGCCACGGCCGCCACGCCGCGATATCGTAGTGCTGCATCCGCCGCGTCATGCCGAGGAAGCCGAGCACGTAGAGCGGCATGAACGCGACATAGAAGCCGATCAGCCAGAACCAGAACGCCGCCTTCCCAAGCCCCTCGTGAAGGCGGAAGCCGAACGCCTTCGGAAACCAGTAGGTGTAGCCGGCGAACGCACCGAACAGCACGCCGCCGATGATGACATTGTGGAAGTGGGCGACCAGGAACAGGCTGTTGTGCAGCAGGAAGTCCGCGGGCGGCACCGCAACCAGCACGCCGGTGAGACCGCCGATGATGAAGGTCACCATGAAACCCATCGCCCACAGCATCGGCGTCGCAAAGCGGATGCGCCCGCCATACATCGTGAACAGCCAGTTGTAGATCTTCACCCCTGTCGGTACCGCGATGATCATGCTGGCGATGCCGAAGATCGCATTGACGTTGGGTCCGGCGCCCATGGTGAAGAAGTGATGCAGCCAGACCATGAAGGAGATGATGCAGATCGCCATGGTGGCCAGCACCATCGAGCGGTAGCCGAACAGCGGCTTGCCCGAGAATGTCGAGACCACTTCCGAGAAGATGCCGAAGGCCGGCAGGACCAGGATATAGACCTCAGGATGCCCCCAGGCCCAGATCAGGTTCATGAACATCATGACATTGCCGCCGGCTTCGTTGGTGAAGAAATGGAAACCGAAATAGCGGTCGAGAATCAGCATCGCGAGCGTCGCGGTCAGGATCGGGAACGCCGCGACGATCAGGAGATTCGAGGCGAGCGTGGTCCAGCAGAACATCGGCATGCGCAGGTAGGTCATGCCCTTGGTGCGCAGCTTCAGCACCGTGGTGACGAGGTTGATGCCGGCGACCAGCGTGCCGATGCCCGAGATCTGCAACGACCACAAATAATAGTCGACGCCGACGGTGGGCGAGTAGGTCAGCTCCGATAGCGGCGGATAAGGCAGCCACCCGGTGCGCGCGAATTCGCCGACCACGAGCGAAATGTTGACCAGCAACGCGCCGGTCGCGGTCAGCCAGAAGCCGACGGAGTTGAGAGTCGGAAACGCCACGTCGCGGACGCCGAGCTGCAGCGGCACCACGAGATTCATCAACCCGATCACGAACGGCATCGCGACGAAGAAGATCATGATGGTGCCGTGCGCCGAAAAGATCTGGTTGAAATGCTCCGGCGGCAGATAGCCCTGCGAATGATAGGCCATCGCCTGCTGCGATCGCATCAGAAGCGCGTCGGAAAAGCCGCGCAGCAGCATGACCGACGCCAGCAGCGTGTACATCACACCGATCCGCTTGTGATCGACACTGGTGATCCACTCCCGCCAGAGATATGGCAGGTGTCCCTTCACGATGACCCAGGCCAGCACGGCGATGATGGCGAGCAGCACGGCCGCGCCGGCGATCAAGGGGATCGGCTGATCGATCGGGATGGCCGCCCAGCTCAGCTTACCGAGCATCGTTCGCTCCGCTGCCTGGCTTCGCCGATACCGTTGCTGCGCTCTCAGGCTTGGCCGAGTCGGCTGTCAATTGCGGTCCCGGGCCGGGCGGGATCCGCTGGCTCGTGATCTTGTCGAACAATTCGGGATCATCGAGCCGGTAATTGGTCGCATTCTTCTCGATCGATTGCCGGGCGAGCTTGGTGTAGTTCGCCTCGTCCATGACCTGGTCGCTGCGAGCGGTGCTGGCGGCCCATTCCGAGAATTGCGGCTGCGGCAACACATGCACGTCGAACAGCATGTCCGGAAAGCCGTCGCCGCTGAAATGGGACGACAGACCCTGATAATTCCCGACCTGATCGGCGCGAAGCTCGAGACGCGTCACCATGCCGTTCATGGTGTAGATCATGCTCGCGAGCTGCGGCACGAAGAACGCGTTCATCACGCTTGCCGAGGTGAGCTGAAGATGGATCGGCGCGCCGACCGGCACGGTCAGGCTGTTGACGGACGCGATGCGCTGATCCGGATAGATGAAAAGCCACTTCCAATCGAGCGAGACGACCTGGACGGTGACGCCCTGCCCCGTTCCTTCGACTGGTCGCGCCGGGTCGAGCTGGTGCGCTCCGATCCAGGCAACGCCGCCGAGCAGGATGACGGTGAGCGCCGGGATCGACCAGACCACGAGCTCGATACGTCCGGAATGGGCCCAGTCAGGCCGATAGAGTGCCCGAGGATTGGACTGGCGAAACCAGAATGCGAACGCAAAAATGGCTGCGATCGTCGGGAGCACGATCGCCAGCATGATGGCGACGGAATCGATCAGGATGGTCTTGTCGGCAGCGGCGATCGGACCTTGCGGATCGAGGATGTTCATCAGGAGACCACTGCACCACCCAATTCGGCAAAACCAGAACGCGGGATGAGGCAACTGGTTCCTTCAGGGGAACGCGAATGTGAAGGTCGGGACGATCACGCCTCGAATTTGTAATCCCAGCCGATCCAGGCGCAGAGCCCGCGGCCCATCACGTCTTCCAGATCGCGACCCCGCAGCCAGGGCAATTCCTCGCTAAAGAATGTCACACATTGGCGATAGAGGCAGGGCATGCGGGTAATGTCGGTGCCCCAGAAAAAGCGTTTCGGTCCAAAGGCATCGAAGATGCGGTGCAGGCCATCCTGGATGTTGCGGAACGGATAACTTTCCGTCGAATAATGCGGCGCGCCGGTCGCCTTCACCGCCACGTTGGGCAGTTTCGCCAGCGCCACCAGTTCGTCGAGATGGATGAAGGCTTCGGCATCCCGGCCGTGACGGTTCAGCCCGCAATGGTCGAGCATCATCTTCAGGTTCGGGTGGCTTTCGGCGATCTCGGCGAATTTGTCGAGGAATAGCCCGCCCATCATGGCGATGGGCAACCCCTCCTGCTCCAGCGCAGTCCAGAAGCCGTCGAGAGAGCCGTCATAAAGCCGCTTCTGATGCTCCGGGAGCAGGAACGACCAGCGCAGCCCCATCATGCCCGGCTGATCGCGCCAGCCATGGATGAGCTTGTGGTTCTCTGGATTGTCGAGCGCGAATTGGCCCATGACGGCGAAGCGATCCGGATATTTTTGCGCGGCTTTGATCGCCAGACCGTTCGAGTCGGGATCCCAGCCGAGCGGTGGATGAATGAGGGCGGCATCCACGCCGGCCTCGTCCATCTCGGTCAACAGCTCCTCCGCCGAGAAGACCGGGACCTTGCGATGCAGGCCGGAGGTCGGCACGACCGTCTGCGACCAGATGTGCACCTGCGCGTCGATGATCTTCATGGTGGCCTCAGCCCCTATCCCTTGAACGCGATCATGAATGATTGGCGAGAGGTCGGCAATCCTTCCACCGACAAGGCACGCCCCGCGCATCACGCCACTCCATTTTTCCATGCGGCAGACGCTTGGCTAACATGCAGCTGCAATCGGCCTTGACGCAGCCACGCCCGACGGTTTCACTCCCTAAGCTCCAAAGGATCGCCGCAATGCTCGATGTCTCCAAACAAGCCGAAAAATCCCACGCCGACGGCAAGATCCTGCAAAACGTCACCGACGGCGTCGGCGTCATCACCTTCAACAATCCAGAGAAGCGCAACGCGATGTCGCTGGAGATGTGGGAAGGCTTCGGCAACGCGCTGGTCGAATTGCGCGACGATCCGGATGTGCGCGTCGTGATCCTGACCGGCGCCGGCGACAAGGCCTTCGTCTCGGGCGCGGACATCAGCCAGTTCGAGAAGACGCGTCATAACGCGCAGGCCTCGGAGGAATATTCAAAACGCAGCGCCGCGCAGCGCGCCTTGTTCGCCGACTATCCGAAGCCGACGATCGCCTGCATCCGTGGTTTCTGCCTCGGCGGCGGCATGCAGGTCGCGATGGCCGCCGATATCCGCTTCGCCTCCGACAACAGCCAGTTCGGCATTCCCGCCGCCAAGCTCGGCATCGCCTATGGCTACGACGGCCTGCGCCATCTGGTCTCCCTGGTCGGCCCGTCCTGGGCGCGGCTGATCATGTACACGGGCATGAGGATCGATTCCGCGGAGGCACTGCGGATCGGGCTCGTCGACCGCGTCATCCCCGATGCCGAATTGTGGAACGCGACGGTGGACGTCGCGCGCACCATCTCGGGCAACGCACCGCTCGCGATCAAGGCCGCCAAGATCACCATTGCGCAGGTCTTGAAGGACCCAAAGCAGCGCGACATGGACGCGATCAAGGACATCGGCACCGCCTGCATGGACAGCGAGGATTTCCGCGAAGGCCGCAGCGCCTTCATGGAGAAGCGCAAGCCGAAATTCACCGGACGATGATGCACGCGTTCTGGCGCTAATTCCGCCGCGCGCAATCCTTTCGAACCTATCGTATCGGTGCCGGCGCCCGAAGCGGCATGCGTGCCCATCCATCCCCGCTCTTCTCTCCCCTCCAAGGCGTTGCTATCCTGCGCCTCAAAAGGGAAGAAGAACATGCGAGGGCCCGAGGATGATGCCGGCCTTGCCGGCAAGGTCGCACTGATCAGCGGCGGCGGTGCTGCGGGCGATGGTATCGGCAATGGCCGGGCGGCAGCTATCCTGCTCGCGCGCGCCGGGGCCAAGGTGGTGGTGGCCGATCGCGACGTGAGGCTTGCCGAACGCACCGCCGAGATGATCGCCGAGGAAGGCGGCACGGCTGCCGCGCTTGCCGCCGACGTCACCAGCGAGGCCGACTGCCGGCGCCTCGTCGAGATGACCGTCGCGCGTTTCGGCCGGCTCGACCTGCTCGACAACAATGTCGGCATCGGCAGCCGCGGCAGCGTCGTCGACGAGACATCGGAGCAATATCGGCGGGTCATGCAGATCAATGTCGAGAGCATGTTCCTGCTCTCCAAATACGCGATCCCCGCAATGATCGAGACCGCCAGGGGCGGCGCGATCGTCAACATCTCCTCGATCTCGGCGCTGCGGCCACGCGGACTGACGACCTACACGACTTCGAAAGCGGCGGTGATCGGGCTGACCCGCGCCATGGCGGTCGATCATGGCGGCGACAACATCCGCGTCAATTGCATCTGCCCAGGCCCGATGTACACGCCGATGGTCTATGCCCGCGGCATGAGCGATACGGCACGCGCGCAACGCGCCAAGGCCTCGGTGCTGAAGCTCGAAGGCACCGGCTGGGATGTCGGCCACGCCGTCAAATTCCTGCTCAGCGATCATGCACGCTATATCACCGGCCAGGTGCTTGTCGTCGACGGCGGCGTCACGTTGCAGGCGCCGGAACGCGAATCCCAGGATCGATGAAAGAATAGAAAGAAAAGGAAACAACATGGCCCGCCTGCCCTATCTGGAGCCCGACCAGGTCGCGCCCGAATATCGCGACATGCTCAAGCGCAACACCAATCTGCACAAGCTCCTGGTCAACTCGCCAGACATGGCGCGCGCCTTCAGCGGCATCGGCGGCTATATCCGTTTCAAGAGCAAGCTCGATCCGCGCCTGCGCGAGCTTGCGATCCTTCAGGTCGGCTGGCTGGAGAAGTCGGAATACGAGTTCACCCATCATGTGAAGATCGGCAAGGAGTTCGGCGTCACCGACGAAGACATCCAGGGCCTGATGGCGGAGACCGAGGGTAAGCCCTCCAAGCTCGAACCGCTGGCGAAGACGATCCTGAAAGGCGCACGCGAGATGGTGCGCGAGCTTGCGATGTCGGAGGCGACCTTCGCCGAGATCAAGACGCAGCTCTCCGACGAGCACATGGTCGACCTCGTGCTGACGATCGCCTTCTATTGCGCCGTCGTTCGCGTGCTCGCCACCATGAAGATCGACAACGAGCCTTATTATAAAGAGGTACTTCAGCAGTACCCGATTCCGGGAGTGAACTGACATGCGGCTGAAAGATCGCGTCGCCATCGTCGTCGGCGCCGGCCAGAGCCCCGGCGAAGGCATCGGCAACGGCCGCGCCACCGCGCTGACCTTCGCGCGCGAAGGCGCCAAGGTGCTCTGCGTGGATCATAACCTCGCCTCCGCGCAGGAGACCGGCGACATGATCGCGGCCAAGGGTGGCACGGCGGCCGCGTGCAAGGCCGACGTCACCAAGGACGCCGAGATCAAGGCCATGGTGGAAGATGCGATGCGCCGCTGGGGCCGCATCGACATCCTGCACAACAATGTCGGCGTGAGCCTTGCCGGCGGCGATGCCGAGCTGCTGGCGATCACGGAAGAAGCCTTCGACCGCTGCGTCGCGATCAACCTGAAGAGCTGCGTCCTCGCAGCAAAGCACGTGATCCCGATCATGCGAAAACAGGGCAGCGGCACCATCATCAACATTTCCTCGATGGCCGCGATCACGACCTACCCTTACGTCGCCTACAAGGCGACCAAGTCGGCGATGATCTCCTTCACCGAACAGCTCGCCTATCAGAACGCCGAATACGGCATCCGCGCCAATGTGATTCTTCCGGGGCTGATGAACACGCCGATGGCGGTCGACACCCGCGCCCGCGAATTCAAGAAGAGCCGCGCCGAAGTCGAGGCCGAGCGCGACAGCAAGGTGCCACTGCGCAGGAAGATGGGCACCGGCTGGGACGTTGCGAACGCCGCACTGTTCCTGGCGTCCGACGAGGCGAACTTCATTACCGGTATCACGCTGCCGGTCGACGGCGGCGCCAGCGTGCGGCGCGGCTAACCAGCAGGCGCGCCGACCAGGAGTCGCAATCAATCCGAACGTGCAATCCGTCGGGAGAACGCGTCACGCTAACATTTTTGTCTTTCAAGGATGGAATAGAAGTCCCGCTCATACGTCTTCCCGGTGCAATCATTTGAATAACGGGAGATATCAATGAACAAACTATCGATTGCCAGCCTCCTCGTCGCCGCAATGCATCTCGCACAGCCTTAGGCGCCCGTCATCCGGGCGTATCGACCCAGCCCCCGATACGCCCGGAGCGACCTCCGCCTCTCCAAGGCAAAATGTCACTTCAACTGCCACGAGGAGGAAAGCGATGCTGCGCTTTCTGAAACCCAATCCCGGCATGACATTGTTCGGCGCGCGCGTCCTGTTCGCTTTCTTCGCTTCCTCGCTCGTGCTGGCGCACGAAGCGCACCACGAGTCCGCGCCGCCGACGGTGGCGACAACGGCCGACGAGGAATCGTTCCTGAAGGAGAACGACGCCGCGATGACGAAGATGATGAACGACATGGCTGTCAAGCCGAGCGGCGACATCGATCGTGATTTCGTCGCGATGATGAGCCCCCATCACCAGGGCGCGATCGACATGGCCGTGATCGAGTTGCGCTACGGCAAGAACGAGCAGCTGCGCCGCATCGCCCAGGAGATCATCGTCGACCAGATGCAGGAGATCGCGGCCATGAAGCTCGCGATCGGCGAGCAGGTTTCGACGACAGCGCCGGCGCCCACTCAACCCGCGCCCTCGCCTTCGGCAGCCCCCGAGGCCCACACCACCGGCATGCACATGGACATGCCCGCGGGCATGAAGAAATAGACCGAAGGAGACCAAGATGAAAAACCTGTTCTCGAAACGTGCGCTGCTGGCCTGCACGATTCTGGCGACGAGCTGCTCGGCCGCATTTGCCGGCCAGGCGCCCGGCGCGGCGTCCGCGGCCGACATCGCCATCAGCCATCACGACCGCGTCTATGCCGCGGAGCAGTTCTCCAACACGGTCTCCGTCACCGATCCCGTCGACAACAAGCTGCTCGGCGTGATCCGGCTCGGCGATCCCCAGCCCGGCAATTTCAGCCCGCTCTACAAGGGGCAGGTGCTGGTGCACGGCATGGGCTACGCGCCGGATCACCGGACGCTGGCAGTGGTCTCGATCGGCTCGAATTCGGTGACCTTCATCGACACGGCGACCAATTCGGTGAAGCATGTGACCTATGTGGGCCGCTCGCCGCACGAGGCGTTCTACACGCCCGACGGCAAGGAAGTCTGGGTCACCGTGCGTGGTGAAAACTATGTCTCCGTGCTGGATGCGAAGAATTTCACCGAGAAGACCCGCATCACCACGCCGAACGGCCCGGGCATGCAGATCTTCTCGCCCGACGGCAAATACGGCTACATCTGCTCGTCGTTCAATCCGGAGACCGACGTCGTCACCGTCGCCGATCACAAGATCGTCGCGCGGGTGAAGCAGGAAAGCCCGTTCTGCCCGAACATAGCGGCATCGCCTGACGGCCAACAGGTGTGGTTCACGCTCAAGGACACCGGCAAGACGCAGGTGTTCGACGCCAAGCCGCCTTTCAACCTGATCAAGACCATCGATACCGGCCCGATCACCAACCACGTCAATTTCGCGCGCACGGCGAAGGGCACGTTCGCCTATGTGACGATCGGGGGCACCAACGAGGTCAAGGTGTTCCGCACCGACGACTTCTCGCAGGTCGCGACGATCCCGGTCGGCAATCTGCCGCACGGCGTCTGGCCCTCGGGTGACGGCACGCGCATCTATGTCGGGCTGGAAAACAACGACGCGCTGACCGCGATCGATACCGCGACCAATAAGGTCGTTGCCACGATCCCGATCGGCCAGGCGCCGCAGGCGATCGCCTATGTGCCGAATGCCGCACCGAACCCCGACGACCGGCAGAACCTGCAAGACCTCGGCGTCGCCGGCCAGGTCGCCCAGCTCGCGCTCGCGCCCAAGGCCGGCGCGACCGAGGGAAAACCGCCGACCAGCGTGTCGCTGTTCGACCAGGGCTTGATGCAAGTGCTGCAGGCTTCCGTCACCGGGCTCGAGCCGAAGCAGAAATACGTGCTCGCGCTCGCCGGCCAGTCCGACGGCAGCGGACCGCTGCAGCCGCTTGCGGCGTTCACGACCAACCCGGCCGGATCGGCGATCGTCAATGCCGCCGGGCCGATCCGTCAGATCGTCGAGAATGCCGCCAGGACGGAACGGCAATATCTCGTGATCGCGCCCGGCGATGCGGCGAAATTTGGCGACGCGGTCCAGATTCAGGTCCAATGATGCCAGGCCGAACGACCCCGGACAACGCGCGGAGCCGGATATGAACGATATGCTGCTTCAGGTCGAGCCGCTGATCCCGGCGCTGCGCCGCTACGCGCGGGCGCTGATGCGAAATCCCACCGCAGCGGACGACCTCGTGCAGGATTGCCTGGAGCGGGCCGTCAGCCGCTGGCATCAGCGGCGCGAGGGCAATACCCGCTCCTGGCTTTTTACGATTTTGCATAACCTCGCCGTCAACCAGTTCCGCCAATCGGCGGCGCGTGGCCGACATGTGACTATTGATGACACGAATGAAAATGATTTCGGACAGGACGCCGTGCAAGAACAGAAGCTGATTTATCAGGACGTCCTCAACAAGCTGGCAAAGCTCCCGGACGACCAGCGCGCGGTGCTGCTGTTGATTGCCGTTGAAGATCTTTCCTACGCGGATGCCGCGAAGGTTCTCGATATTCCGATCGGCACCGTGATGTCGCGCCTGTCTCGGGCGCGCGAAAAGCTGCAGCAGGAGATCGAAGGACCGGCGGGTGACGCATCCCGGAACGTGGTGAAGCTAAGGAGCCTGAAATGAGCAATCGGCCCATCACCGAAGACGATCTCCACGCCTATGCGGACCAGCTTCTGGAGCCGGAGCGGCGGGCGCAGGTCGCGACCTATCTCGAGGCGCATCCGGACGTCGCAAAGCGCGTCGCTGCCTTTTCGGATCAGCGCGATCACCTGAGAAGCGCGCTGGCGCCAATCGCGGACGAACCTCTGCCGGCGAGGCTCAACCTGTCGCGGATCATCGAGACCCGCAGGCAGCATACGTCGCCACTGTGGCGGGCGGTTGCGGCCATGCTGTTGATCGGCATCGGCGGCGCCAGCGGCTGGATTGCGCGCGGCTTGACCCCGACGTCGCCGAGCGGACTTATCGCGCTGGCGCAGGAGGCTGCGGATTCCTTCAAGGTGTTTGAGCCGGACCGTGTCCGCCCGGTCGAGATTCGCGCATCCGATGGTCCTCAGCTCGTGCAGTGGCTTTCCAACCGGCTCAATCAGCCGGTCAAGGTGCCGGATCTGACGACCGCCGGCTACCGGCTGATGGGAGGACGTCTGATTGCGACATCGCACGGCCCGGCGGCCATGTTCATGTATGATGACGATCGCGGCGACCGGCTGGTCGTGCTGACGCGCCCGATGGTGCTGGACAAGAACGCGCCGATGACGCCGCAATTGCGCGAGGATGTCGCAGGTTTCACCTGGGCCGATGGCGGGATGGGCTACAGCCTGGTCGGCCGGTCCGCGGTCGAATCCTTGCGGCCGATCGCCAACGAGGTCCGGAGGCAGGCACAGACCATTTAGCTTGAAGCTCAGGGCGCACTGGCACTCGGCTCAATCAGGCCCTGTGCCACCCTGCTGTGTTTGGCGCTGTAAGTGAAATAGATCGCGAGCCCGACGGCGAGCCACGCCGCGAGCCTGAGCCAGGTATCGAGCGGCAGGCCGAACATCAGGAAGATCGAGGTGGCGGCGCCGGCCGGCGCGACGAGCCAGATCGCGGCGCTCTGAACGGGCGCGCCAAGTCGCGGCTCGGTGATGCGCAGCACCAGCGTGCCGATCGAAACGACCGCGAACGCGAACAGCGTTCCGATGCTGACGAGTTCGCCGACGAGCCCGATCGGCAGCAGCCCGGCGAGAACGGCGACGACGATGCCGGAGCCGATGGTGGAGACATAGGGCGTGCGGAAGCGCGGATGAATTCTCGCGGCGCGCCGGCGGCAGCAATCCGTCATGCGCCATGGCGCGAAAGATCCGCGGCTGCCCGAGCAGCATGACCAGAATGACCGAGGTCAGGCCGAACACGATGCCGAGCTTGATGAGCGGCGAGAGCCATCCGACGCCGGCGGCATCGATGCCGACCGCGATCGGGTCGGGAACGTTCAGCCGGTCGAACGGCACGATCCCGGTCAGCACGAAGCCGACCGCGACATAGAGCACGGCGCAGATGACGAGCGAGCCCAGAATGCCGATCGGCATGTCGCGTTCCGGCGCCTTGGCCTCCTGGGCCGCGGTCGAGACCGCGTCGAAGCCGATATAGGCGAAGAACACCACCGCCGCGCCGCGGATCGACGCCCGACCAGCCATACATCGCCGGCGCCGGCGTTCGGCGGAATGAAGCGCGCCGTCCGGATTGGCCGACGTGACCCAGTTCGCGGTGCGTGACGGAGGACGCCGCGCAGGCGATGAAGAGCAGGATGACCAGTCAACTTGACGGCGACGATGAAGTTGTTGAACCGCGCGGACTCGCGGATGCCGACGACCAGCAGCGCCGTGATCGCGGACGATGATGAACACCGCCGGCAGGTTGAGGATCGCCCCGGTCGACGACCAGGCATGGCGCGCCGCGTCATATTTGAGCGGCGCCGCGCGAACCGCTCGACGGCAGGTCGATCCCGAGGTCACGCGCGAAGCTCACGACATAGCCGGACCAGCCGATCGCGACCGTGATCGCGCCGACCGCGTATTCGAGGATCAGGTCCCAGCCGATGATCCAGGCGACCAGTTCGCCGAGCGTCGCGTAGGCGTAGGTATAGGCGCTGCCGCTGATCGGAACGGTCGACGCCATCTCGGCGTAACACAGCCCGGCGAAGGCGCAGGCGACGGCGCCGAGCAGGAACGACAGCGTCACCGCGGGCCCGGCGTTGGCGGCAGCCGCATGCCCGGTCAGCACGAAGATACCGGCGCCGACGATGCCGCCGACGCCGAGCGCGGTCAGGTTCAGTGCGGACAGGCTTCGCCGCAACGGGCGGACATTACCGGTGGTGTCGGCATGCGCCGCCTCCTCCGCCAATTCCGCCGTCGATTTGCGCGCCCAGATATTGACCAAGGCTCGACTCTCCCGAAACAGCCTGTTTGCGCAAATCGCGAGACTGCCGACTTGGTTCCGGCGCCGCAACCCCGTGCGATGATTATTTGGCGGTCACTCGCCAGATCGTGCCGTTGCCATCCTCCGAGATCAACAGCGCACCATCGTGAGCGACGCCGACACCGACCGGCCGGCCCCAGACCTCGCTGTCGTTGACGACGAAGCCCGTGACGAAATCCTCGTACTCGCCGGTCGGCTTGCCGTCCTTGAGGCGGATGCGGATGACCTTGTAACCGGTGCGCTTCGACCTGTTCCAGGAGCCATGCTCGGCCGCGAACGCATCGCCGCGATACTCCGCTGGGAAATTGCCGCCTTGATAGAAGGTCAGCCCGAGCGAGGCCGAGTGCGCCTGAAGCAGCACGTCCGGCACGGTGATCTTGTCCTTGAGATCACGCCGCCCGCCGCGAAGCCTGGGGTCTTTATGATTGCCGATGTAGAACCATGGCCAGCCATAGAAGGCGTTCTCGCGCACACTCGTCACATAGTCGGGCACAAGGTCGTCGCCGAGGCCGTCGCGCTCGTTTGTCGAGCACCAGGGCGTGCCGCTTTGCGGCTGGATCGCGAGGCCGACACAGTTGCGGATGCCGGTGGCGAACAGTTTCCGGTTCTTGCCGTCGGGATCGAAGGCCAGGACCGCCGCGCGATCGGCCTCAGTACCCCAAGCCGCTCCGAGCGGCTGCTCGCTGGCCCATGCCTCCAGCCCGCCCGGTGGATTGCCCATGTCCTCGCCGGCATTGCTGGCCGAGCCGACCGAGACCAGCATCCGCTTGTCATCCGGCGTGAACACGATGTCGCGGGTCGAGTGCCCGTAGCCGTGCGGCAGGTCCGCGACAATGGTCTCAGGCTTTCCCGACGCTTTGAGATCGCCTGAATGGTAGGGAAAGCGCACGACGCTGTCGGTGTTGGCGACATAGACCCATTGCGGATTGTCGCCGCTCGGATAGAACGCGATGCCGAATGGCTCGCGCAGGCCGGATGCATAGACCTCGTTCGCAGATGGACTCGCCGCGCCATCGGCGGCGCGCAGCACGCTGATGCGCCCCGCTCGCGTTTCGGCGACGAAGATGTCGCCGTTCGGCGCGACGCGGATGATGCGCGGCCCGCTCAATCCTTCGGCGAACAATTCTGCCTTGAATCCCTCGGGAACCTGCGGCGCGGCGCCCGACGGCCTCGGCACGACGCGCGACATATTCGCCGCCGAACGCGTGGCTCCCGGCCCCGGCAGGTCCCGCGGCTTGATCAGGCGGACCGTGCCGGGCTTGTCGGTCTGCCAACTGCCGAACGCGTCCTTGCCTTCCCGCAGGCCGGACTGCGCGAGCGCCGCGCTGTCCAGTCCTGCAAGAATCGCGAGAACGGATAGCGCCGCCGGAACTCCGCGCATCAGCATATTGCATGTCCTGTTCATCGATCAGAGCCCGGCAATCATAATCACCGTCCGTTGCAAATGTTCGGCGGGGCCGATCACATCTGGCTGTTGGCTTGCGTCACGCCTGCCTCAAGGATGTGCAGGCAGCGCCTGCCAGAAGCGCTGGAAAATCAATACGATCGATGCAACAGATGGGACGGACGGCAAGCATCGGCCTCCGGCCGATTTGAGACATCGTGGAGCTCTCTCACACGATGGTTGAGGGATGCGCCGATGTGGGGATCGATCCTGACGGAATGGTTGAGCCTGATCTTTCGCTGGCTGCATGTGGTGGCCGCGATCGGGTGGATCGGCAGCTCGTTCTATTTCATCCATCTCGACCTCAGCCTCAAGCCGAAGGCCGATCTGCCCAATGGCGTCCAGGGCGAGGCGTGGCAGGTGCATGGCGGCGGCTTCTACCGGATCGTCAAATATCTGGTCGCGCCGGCGCAATTGCCTGGCGAACTGACCTGGTTCAAATGGGAGGCCTATACGACCTGGCTGTCGGGCTTCGTGCTGATGGTCGTCGTCTATTATCTCGATGCCGAACTGTTCCTGGTCGACAAGTCGGTGCTCGACCTGACGCCGCTGCAGGCCGGCCTGTTCAGCTTCTGCAGCCTGCTGGTCGCATGGCTGCTCTATGAAGCGGCCTGCCGGTCGGGCCTCGCCAGCCACGAGCTTCCCGTTTGCAATCGGCGGCTATCTGTTCCTGGTCGCGCTCACCTACGCCTTCACTCACGTGCTGAGCGGACGCGGCGCCTTCAACCAGATCGGCGCGATCATCGGCACCATCATGGTTGCCAACGTGTTCCTGACGATCATTCCGAACCAGAAGAAGATCGTGGCGGCGCTGCTCGCCGGGCAGTCGCCCGATCCGAAGCTCGGCAAGGCCGGCAAGGAGCGCTCGGTCCACAACAACTACCTGACCCTGCCGGTCGTGGTGCTGATGATCAGCAATCACTATCCGCTGTTGTTCGCCACCCGCTACAATTGGGTGATCGTCGCGATCGTGCTCGCGCTCGGACCCGTCATCCGTCACTTCTTCAACGAGCGGCACGCCGGCCGCGCGTCGCCCTGGTGGGTCTGGGGCGCGGCCGCGATCGGCATGATCGCGATCGGCTTTCTGTCCGCAGCCGGCCCGCGCGACGTCAAGACAGGGTCGCTGCCGACCTCCCCGACATTCGCCGCTGTCGAGGACATCATCCTGTCCCGCTGCAGCATGTGCCATGCAGCCGAGCCGGTCTGGGACGGCATCCTCACCGCGCCCAAGGGCATTTTGCTCGACAGCTCCGATCACATCCGCAGGAATGCCCGGCTGATCGGCCGCAACGCGGCGTGGGCGAACGCGATGCCGCCCGGCAACGTCACCGAGATGACCGGCGAGGAGCGCGCGACGCTCGCTGCCTGGATCGCGGCGGAAGCGCGATAGAGCGGATTAGCTACGACAGCGCGCCGAGCACGCCGCGCGTCGCCTGGTCGATCTCGTCGACATAGCGGCGCCGAGCGAAGGATTCGGTCAGGAAACCGATCACCTTGCGGCTGTCCTCGGATTCCAGCACGGCCAGCACCTCGGCCTCCGCGTCGTCGAAGATCTTCATCGCGGTCTTGACGTTCATCTCCGGCAGCAGCGCGACGTCGGTAAATCTTGCGAGCTCGACCACCTGGATGTCGTCGGCGATGCCGTCGAGTTCGCCGGAGAACAGCTCGGGCAACAGCACCAGCCCGCAATAGTCGTCGGAATTGTTGACGACCACGATGGCGGGACGCGAGCCGAGCACGAATTCGCGCCGGCAGGCTGCGATCGTCGTCGTGGTCGGGACCTTGCCGACGTCGGAGCGCATCATGCGCTCGACCGTGAGATTGCGCAGCCAGCCGACGTCATTGGCGCTGCGGATGGTCTCGCCGCGCAGATGAAGCCGCCAGGTCGAGAACGAATGGCCGAACATGAAGCGGACGAAGATGCTGGTGACGATGCAGGCGGCGAGCACGACGGCGGTGACGTCGACGCTCCGCGTCATCTCCAGCACCAGGAACGACATCGTCAGCGGCCCGCCGACGATGGCAACGCCAAGCGTGGCCATGCCGGTCAGCATGCTGACCATGGGGTCGACGGTGATGCCCAGCGTCGACATCGCGAGCAGCGCGGCGAACAGTTTTCCGAGCAGGCTGCCGACGAAGAGCGACGCGAAGAACAGACCGCCACGGAAGCCGGAGGCGAGCGAGATCAGGCAGGCGCACAGCTTCAAGGTGATGACCAGCGCGATCACGGTCGTCGCCATGTCGCGATGCAGGTCGAGCACCATCGCGCCGTGACCGGCCGCGAGCACCTGCGGCGTGACGATCGCCATCGCGCCGACGCAGAGGCCGCCGATCACCGGCCTGATCCAGACCGGCATCCAGGAGAACAGACGTTCGACCAGCGACGAGCTGCGCATCACCACGATACCGACGGCGCTCACGATCAGGGCCAGGCCGATCAGCGCGAGGTATTGCTCGAGCCCGACCGCTCCGACCTTGGACACTTCCAGCGAATAGGGCGCGCCACCGAGATATTGCGCGGTCAAGGCCGCCGACAGCGAGGCGGCGAGAATCGGCGCCGCGCTGGCGACCGAGTACACTCCGACGATCAGCTCATATGCATAGAACGCGCCGGTGATCGGCGCGCCGAAGGCGGCAGCGATCGCGCCGGCAGCGCCGCAGCCGACGATCAGCCGCAAATCGTTGCGCCTGAGATTGAGGAATTGCCCAAGCAGCGAGGCCGCGCCCGCGCCGATCTGAGTATAGCCGGCTTCGAGGCCCACCGACGCACCGCAGCCGTTCGAGAGCAGCGTCTGTCCACTGACCACGACGCTGTCGCGCGCGGACAGCCGGCCGCCGCGCAACGCGTTGGCTTCGACCGGATCGACCGCATTGGCAATCTTCCAGCGGCGGCGAAACCATTCCATCACACCGAGTGCCAGGCCACCGAGAGCCGGGGCGGCGAGCGCCGTGACCGGATTGACATAGGCATTCGCGCTCAGGCGGACATCGATCGGAATGCCGTAGATCAGGACATGCGCGATCTGGGCGATCTCGCTTATCAGCGTGACGATTGCGCCTGCGACCGTCCCGACCACCAGCGCCAACGGAATCAGGTAGAACTCGTTGCTTCGGAGCAGCGCGCGCAGTCGCGTCAGGACCTTGTTCGATCCCCGTCGCTCGATGATCTGCGTGAGCTGAGACAACACGGGCCAGTCCTATCCGTCCGCTTCCGACATCCGTCTGCCCGCAGCCCGCCGCCGCAACGTGATCAGCATACCGCCGTCGTGACGAGCGCCGAAATCGATCGCCTCGCGCCGGCTGAAGCGCGAGGCGCATTTGCGCCGCGACACACGTTGAAGATGTCCCGCCGCGGCTCGTTTCCGGCCCTGCTCACGTCGTTCGATTCGTTCGCGACACGGGGCCCTTTGCGCCTGAGAAATCGAGGACTCATAGGGGCAGATAATGACGCAATGACCAGGCGGGTCAAGCAACTCCTCGCGCGATGGTGAGCCGGAGCTTAGCGTCCGGATTTCGGACGAAACGCGTTATCCGGCACGGCCGGGAACGGCGGCCTCGGCGAATGTCGCCATGCCGTTGTGAAGCGCGCAGGCAAGCCGCAGGATCGGCAGCGCCAGCGCCGCCCCCGAGCCCTCGCCGAGCCTCAGGTCGAGATCGAGCAGCGGACGC
Organism: uncultured Alphaproteobacteria bacterium; assembly: GCA_963786015.1. Lineage (GTDB taxonomy): Bacteria > Pseudomonadota > Alphaproteobacteria > Rhizobiales > Xanthobacteraceae > Bradyrhizobium. Next base: position 227,242 of record CAWAXO010000037.1, read on the forward strand.
GCTTCAAGCGCATCGAGCACCAGCCGGTGGCCCTGCTCCGCCGAACGATGCGACAAAATGAGATAGGGCGTGCACGACGGGTTGATCCGCGACGCGGCGAGCGCCGCGACCGATACGATGAAACCATCGATCAGAATCGGTATTTTTTGCTGCGCGGCGGCGATGATCGCACCGCAGATCGCGGCGATCTCAAGCCCGCCGACCGCGCACAGGACCTGCTCGGGCGACGCATCTGAAGCGACAAGGCCGTGACGGGCCAGCGCCGCGGCGATGATGCGCGCCTTGCGCTCGCGGCCGGCCGCGCCAAGCCCCGTGCCGCTGCCGGTCATCGCATCAGGATCCGCTTGCAGCAACGCCGCCGCGATTGCCGCCGCGCTGGTCGTGTTGCCGATGCCCATTTCGCCCAGGATCAAAATGTCGGGGTCGGTCGCCGCCGCACGCGCAACCGCGCGCCGGCCGCAGTCGAAGGCGAACGCCGCGTCGGCGGCATCCAGCGCGGCCTCCCGGCTGAAATCGCGGCTGCCGCGGCGTGGCTTGTCATTGATGATGCCCGGCATCGGCGCTTCCGCGAGCGTGCCGGCATCGACGACTTCGAGGCTGGAGCCAAGCTCACGCGCAAGCACCGAAATGGCGGCGCCTCCGGCGGCGAAATTCGCCAGCATCGCGATCGTCACCTCCTGCGGATAGGCTGAGACGCCTTGCGCCACGATGCCATGATCGCCGGCAAAGACGATGATCGGCGCGCGCGTAGCGCGGGGCTTGTCGGTATGTTGCAGACCGGCAAGCTCGATCGCGAGCACCTCGAGCCGGCCGAGCGCGCCGGCCGGCTTGGTGAGTTCGCACTGCCGCACGAAGGCCGCATCGCGATGGGCGGTCGAGACATCGGGACATTTCTCGTAGACCCATTCGGGCAGGATGTTGTCAGGCCTCATGTTGTCAGCCTTGGTCATCATTGCTCAAGCCGATGCACGTTTCAGGATGTAACTGTCCATGATCCAACCATGTACGGCGCGCGCCTCGGCGCGGGCGGCGACGATTTTCGGGCCAATTTCGGTGAGCGCGCCTGACAGGACGATCTGGTTCGGCATGCCGAGATAGGCGCCCCACCAGATCTGAACGCCCTCCGCGTCGAGCGACTGGAAGGCCGTACCGCCGTCAAGCATCACGACGACCGTCTCCGCGTCCGGCGGCCAGCCGCCCTCGCGCAGCCGCCGCCCGGTCGTGACCAGGAAGGGCTCGCCGATCTCGTTGAGCGGAATGGCATGCGCAGCGCACAGCGCCTGGATCGCGGTGACGCCGGGGATCACGTCGATGTTCGGCGCGGGATCGAGCCGGCGCGCGATGCGCAGGCTGGAATCATAGAGCGACGGATCGCCCCAGATCAGGAGAGCGACGCGCCCTTCACGACCGAGATGCGTTGCAATCTCCCGCGCCCAGGCTGCGGCGACGGCGTCGTGCCAGTCGTCGACGCCGCCGCGATAATCCTCGCGCGCGGCATCGCGCTGCGGCAGGTCGAATTCAACAATGCGTGTTTCGCGATTGGTCAGAACCTGCGCGCAGATGGTCCGCCGCAGATCCGCGAGATCGGATTTATCGGCGCCCTTGCGCGGGATCAGGATGAGGTCGGCAGCGTTGATGGCGCGGACCGCCTGAAACGTCAGTTGATCGGGATCGCCGCAGCCGATCCCGATCAACGAAAGTGTGAGCATGACATCGCTGGTCGGCGGCAACCCCGCCAAAGCCCTAGGCTGCGTGATGCAGCCGGCGCGTGACGAACGCGCCGTCGAAGGTGCCGCGCAGCGACTTCGCCATCGCCAGAACGCCGAGATCGACCAGCGGCTCGACGACGATCACGAGCATATAGGACACGCCGAAGGTCGCGATCGAGGCGAGATTTTCCGCGCCAAGGCCACGGCCATAGATCGCCCAGAACGCGACCCAGGCCACGATGCCGGCCTGATAGGCCGTCGAGAGCGAGAGCGCTTGACGGTACTGCAGATCGACATAGGCGGTCTCGCGGGTGATGATCCGGTTCGCCACCGCGCCGATGGCAAACAGCGGCACCAGCAAGGTCGTGACGTTCATGCCGTATTGCGGCAGGTCGGCCGGCTCGAAGAACAGACCCTGGAAGAGCAGTCCGAGCGCCAGACCGAAGGCCGCCGGCGCCGCGCCAAACATCAGGAACAGCGTCGAGCCGAAGATGAAATGAACCTCCGAAACGCCGACGGAGAAATGCGGCAGCAGCTCGAAGAACGAGAACACCAGGCCTGTCGTTGCTGCGGCACGCACCGCAAATGAGCCGATGCCCTGCTCACGGATCGTTTCGGCCGCAAGCTTCACCGCATAGCCGCAAGACGCAGCAGCGGTGGCGTAGCTCAGGACGATCTTGGTGCCGTCAACGATCCCGGGTTCGATATGCATGGTTCATGTCCTTCTGAGTTGCCAATTTATACCGCTATGCACCGGCTTCCGCCAGCGCCCCGAAAAGAATAACGGCGGTCGCCGTCACATTTTCTTGCGCCAGTCGCGCGGCAAGTTCTGCAATGCTTGTCCGAACGAAACGCTGATCGGCGTGCCCGACGGATTCGGCCAGCAGCGCGGGCGTCTCCGGCGACATCCCATGTGTGATCAGTTGAGCGGCCAGCGCCGGAAAGGTGCGCTTTCCCATGTAGACCGCGGTGACGGCATGCGGGTCCGCGAGCGCGGACCAGTTGAGGTCTGCGGGCAGTTCGCCCTTCACGTCGGCCCCGGTGATGAACTGCACGCGGCGCGCGGTATGGCGCCGGGTCAGCGGAATCCCGGAAAACGCCGCGGCCGCGCCGGCGGTGGTGACGCCGGGGATGATCTCATAGCCGATGCCGGCCGCTTTCAACGCATCCAGCTCTTCCTCGAGCCGGCCGAAGATACCTGCATCGCCCGACTTCAGCCGCACGACCGACGCGCCCGTCGCGGCGTAGTCGACCAAGAGCCTGCTGACATGCTCCTGGCGGGCAGACAGGCGCCCTGCCCGCTTGCCGACCGAGACGAGGCTTGCGTCCTTGCGGACGTGGTCGAGAATGGCGCCTGAAGCGAGGTCGTCGTAGAGCACGACGTCGGCGGCGCCAAGCCGCGCGGCCGCCTTCAGCGTCAGAAGCTCGGGATCGCCCGGACCTGCCGAAACGAAGGAGACGAAGCCGCTCATCTGTCCTCCGCGATCAAATGAAAGAACGTGCCGCTGACATGGCCGCGATGCGATCCGGTCTCGATCACGTCGGCGCCGTTGGCGTCCTGCACGGCGGCAAGCGGCGCATCGGGCTGCGAAAGAATCGTGGCATAGTGGAACTCGTGACCGCGCAGCCGCGCGCCGGAGCTCATGTCCGGGCATGCCGGAGACGAGTTTCGCCAGCCGGTAGCCGAGATGCATGCGGCGGGTCGCAAAACTGGTCTCCAGACCGAGCAATCCCAGCATCTCGTGCCGTGCGCCGTCCTTGTCGATCAGCCCCGCGCCAAGCACCATGTAACCCCCGCACTCGCCATGCACCGGCCGCGTTTCCGCGAACGCCCTCAACGCATGGCGAAAGCGCTGGTTGGCGGCGAGCCGTCCCGCGTGCAGTTCCGGATAGCCGCCGGGCAGCCAGCAGACATCGGCGCTTTCGTGCGGCCCTTCGTCCGCGAGTGGCGAGAACGGCATGATCTCGGCGCCGGCCGTGCGCCAGCCCTCGATGATGTGCGGATAGATGAAGGAGAATGCGGCATCGCGGGCCAGCGCGATGCGCTGGCCCGGTGGCTTCACGCGTGCCACGGACCTTCGGGGCGGGCTTCCAGGCGCATTCGGACAGACCCAGCAACGCGTCGAGATCAACGCGCTCGGCGACGAGCCGCGCTGCCTCGCCGATCAGGTCGTTCAACCGCCCAAGCTCCTCCGCCTGGACCAGACCGAGATGCCGTTCCGGCAGCTTGATCGGCGCATGGCGCGGCAGCGCGCCGAGCACCGCAATGCCGGCGGCGTCCATCGCACGGCGGATCAGGTCCTCATGCCGTGGGCTGGCGACGCGATTGAGGACAACGCCGGCGATGCGCACATCCTCGCGGAAATCGCGCAAGCCGGCGGCGACGGCCGCGGCCGTCTGCGCCTGGCCTGCCGGATCAAGCACGAGCAGTACAGGCCAGCCCATCATGGCGGCGAGATCCGCGCTCGCGCCCGTGCCCGATTGCCCAGGCGTCGCGACGCCGTCGAACAGCCCCATCGAGCCTTCGGCGAGCACGAGATCGGCATCGCCGCCGCGCGCCGTGAGCGCCTCGATGGTCTCGCGCGGCATCGCCCAGCTATCGAGATTGACGGAGGCGCGGCCCGTGGCCGCCGCATGAAAGGCCGGATCGATATAGTCGGGACCGCTCTTGAAGCATTGCACGCCAAGTCCGCGGTCGCGATAGGCGCGCGCCAGCGCCAGCATCAGCGTGGTCTTGCCTGTGCCCGATGCGGGCGCCGAGATGAGCAGACAGTGCGCCATCACGATGTCTCCGGAAAGCGCGGCGCGGCGCCGACCGGCCGGTAGCGGCGGTCATAGTCGGCGGCATAGAGACGGCTCTCACCAAAATCGCTCGCATCGAGCGTTTTGCCGACCAGGATGATCGCCGTGCGCTCGAGTTCGCCTCCGAGCGAAGCCTCCAGCGTGCCGAGAGTCGCGCGCACGATCCGCTCATCGGGCCAGCTCGCGCGCCAGACCACGGCCACCGGGCAATCCGCGCCGTAATGCGGGGTGAGCTCGGCGATCACCTTGTCGAGCACATGCACGGAGAGATGGATCGCGAGCACGGCGCCGGTCTGCGCGAACGCCGCCAGCGTTTCGCCTTGCGGCATGGCGCTGGCCCGTCCCGAGGTGCGCGTGAGCACCACCGATTGCGCGAGACCCGGCAGCGTAAGTTCGGCCTCCAGCGCGGCGGCGGCAGCGGCAAAAGACGGCACGCCCGGCGTCACCGTGAAGGGAATGCCGAGCGCGCGCAGCCGCCGGAGCTGCTCGCCCATCGCCGACCAGACCGAGAGATCGCCGGAATGCAGCCGCGCCACGTCCTTGCGCTCGTCATGCGCGGCGGCGATATGCGTGATGATTTCGTCCAGCGACATCGGCGCGGTGTTGACGATGCGCGCGCCCGGCGGGCAATGCGCAAGAATCTCCTTCGGCACCAGCGAACCCGCATAGAGGCAGACCGGACAGGCCGCGATGAGATCGCGCCCGCGCAGGGTCAACAGGTCGGGTGCGCCCGGACCGGCGCCGATGAAATGCACGGTCATGCGCCCGCTCCCTTCACCAGCGCTCCATTGCACGACCGGCCGCACGGCCTGCCAGGACCGATAACGGCCGAGCGGCGCGGCATGCGAAAGTTCGATCCGCATCAGTTCGCCCCCGTGCGTCTGTGCAAGCTCCGACAGCAGGGCCTCGGTCTCCAGTGTCACGGCATGCGCGACGATGCGCGCGCCCTCTCCGAGCAGCGGCCAGAGCGCGCTGAACATTACCGCGTCCAGGCCTCCGCCGATGAAAACAGCATCGGGCTTGTCGAGGCCGGAGAGTGCCGCAGGCGCGGTCTCCCACGACGACGGTGACGCGATGCGACAGGCCGAACGCGGCCGCATTGGCGCGAATGTTGGCCGCGCGATCCTCGCGCGCTTCGATTGCGAGCGCTTTACCGCCGGCCAACGCCCATTCGATCGAAATCGAGCCCGAACCTGCCCCAATGTCCCAGAGGATTTCGCCGGGCCGGGGCGCGAGCGCCGACAGCGCCAGCGCGCGCATCGGCCGCTTGGTGATCTGGCCGTCATGAACAAAAAGACTGTCATCAAGTCCGGACGCGCGCGGCAAGCCTGTATTGCCCTCGGCTTCCAGCGCGACCGCAACGGGGCTTGCGACTTCATCCGCGCCAAAACGATCCGCACGGCTTTCATCGATGCGCTCGCGCGGCCCACCGAGCGCCGACAATGTCCAGAACCGCGATGCGCCCCAGCCGCGCGCAACGAGCCACGCTGCGAGTTCAGCCGCGGCCTTGCCGTCGCGCACGAGACAGATGATGCGCGCGCCTGCGCGCAAGGTGCGGCACGAGCCGCTCGAACGGGGCCGCGTGCAGTCCCAGGCAGACGACGTCCTCGAGCCGCCAGCCCAGCCGCGACGCCGCGAGCGAAAACGTCGAGGGCGCTGGATAGCGCGATCCATTCACCGGCTTCCAAATGAGATGCAAGGCTGCCGCCCGCGCCGTGCCAGAACGGGTCGCCCGAGGCGAGCACTGCGGTCGCTCGTCCGCGACAGGCCAGCACGGGCGCGACGTCGAACGGCACCGGCCACGGCCGGCCGCGGCCGCCGATATCGGCAAGCCTGAGATGGCGTTCGCCGCCGAACACGATCTCGGCCTTCGCAAGCGCTTTTCGACTTGCTTCCGACAGGCCCGCAAGGCCATCTTCGCCGATACCTATGATGGTCAGCCAGGGATCAGCCACGATGCGCGCCCTCATTCTGGGCGGAACGGGTGACGCGAACCAGCTCGCGGCGCAAATCGCGCGCGCGAAGATCGACGCGATTTATTCCTACGCCGGCCGCACGCAGATCCCGCTCGGCCACGACGTGCCGACGCGGATCGGCGGCTTCGGCGGCGTGCGCGGACTTGCGGACTTCATCCGGGAAGCACGGATCACGCATGTGATCGATGCGACGCATCCCTTCGCAGCCGAGATGAGCCGTCATGCGGTCGATGCCTGCGCGATGACGAACACGCCACTGATTGCGCTGGAGCGCGCGCCATGGACGCAAGTGCCCGGCGACCGCTGGATCAAGGCACGCGATCTCGATGCCGCGGTGGCCGCCCTGCCCGAGCATCGCGCGCACGTCTTTCTCGCGATCGGCCGGCAGCACATCGCGCCGTTCACGGCCAAGCCGCAGCACGCCTACACGCTCAGATTTGTCGATGCACCCGGCGAAGCGTTGCCGTTTCCGGACGCCGAGATCGTCGTCTCGCGCGGCCCCTTCACGCACGATGGCGATCTCGAACTGATGCGCGGGCGAAACATCGAGTGGCTGGTGGCGCGAAATTCCGGCGGCATCGGCGCCCGCGCCAAGATCGACGCCGCGCGCGAACTGAGCCTTCCGGTCATCATGATTGCGCGACCTGACCTGCCCGACCGACCGCGCGCTGAGAGCGTCGACGAGGTGATGGCGTGGCTCGGTCATGACGCGTGCCTCGGCGCATAGACAAAACGGCCGACGCGGCGCGTCGTCGAATTCCCGACAATGACAAGCGTCGCCATGTCGGCCATTTCGGGCCGCGCCTCCCGCAGCGCAACCATCTCGATCCGCTCCTTGGCCGTCGTGACCGCATGGGCAAAGACGACGGTACGTTGGCCGCAGCCCGCTTCCTTCAAAACCTCCAATGCGCGGGCAAAGCCTTCGGGCCGACTGGCCGATCGCGGATTGTACATCGCGATTGCAAAGTCTGCCTCTGCCGCGAGGCGCAAGCGCTTCTCGATCACCAGCCACGGCTTCAGATTGTCCGAGAGATTAATCGCGCAGAAATCATGGCCGAGCGGAGCGCCCGCGCGCGCAGCGGCCGCAAGCATCGCGGTCACGCCGGGCAGCACGCGGATATCCAGGTGCTGCCATTGCGGCGCCGTCTCGAGCACCTCGAACACGGCGGCTGCCATCGCAAACACGCCGGGATCGCCAGAGGAAACGATGACGACGTAGCGGCCTTCGGCTGCGAGCCGCAGCGCATCGGTGGCGCGCTGCAATTCCATGCGGTTATCTGATGAGTGCAACGTCAAGCCCTCGCGCGCCGGCACGCGCGCGACATAGGGCGTGTAGCCAAAAACGTCGGTCGCCTGCGCAAGCGCGGACGTCACCTCGGGCGTCACCAGCGCGGCGTCACCGGGACCCAAGTCCCGCGATGCAAAGCCGGCCCGTCATTCGGCCTGCTCCGGCCGCCTACCCTGTCCATGCACCAGCACGATCGCGAAATAAGGAGATTCGGTCGTATCGACATCTTTCAAGCGCGCGACCTTTTGGTCCGGCATTGTGCCACGCTCGACGAGCCAGGCCTCGTCGAGCCGGCCGGCCGCCGCCAGCGCGCGGCGAACCTTGCCGAGGTTGCGGCCGGTCTTCATGATCACGAGCGCATCGGAATTGCCGGCGCGTGCGGCAAGCTCGGCTTCCGGCAAAGTCGCCATCAAAACCGTCAAGACATCGTCGCCGAGCGCGATTGGCTGACCGACGGCGTTCCAGCATCCGGCCATGCCGGGAATGCCGGCAACGACGTCGACTTCGACGCGCCCCTGCAATCGCGCATAGAGATGCATGAACGAGCCGAAGAAAAACGGATCGCCCTCGCAGAGCACGACGACATCCGTTTCATGCGCGACGCGCTCGAGGCGATCGGCCCAGGCGTCATAAAAATCCGCGAGCAGGCGGACATAGTCCTCACTGTCGAAAGCGAGCTCGGTCGTGACCGGGTACTCCATCGGATATTCCTGGACGTTCGCCGCCAGCATCCCTTCGACGATCTGCCGCGCCTGCCCCGGACGTCCGCGCTTGCGGAAATAGGCGACATGCGTCGCCGCGCGGATGATCCGGTCCGCGCGCACGCTCATCAGGTCGGGATCGCCCGGTCCAAGGCCGCAGCAGATGATCCGCCCCATCGTCATTCGCTCCTGCTGGCGAGCGCGTTCACGGCCGCGACCGTGATCGCTGACCCGCCGAGACGTCCGAGCACGGTAAGCGCGGGCGCGGGAGCCGTGGCTATCAAAGCCGCCTTCAATTCAGCCGCACCAACGAAGCCGACCGGGCAGCCGATGATCGCGGCCGGCCGCGGACAGTTTTCATCCTCCAGCATGTTGAGCAGATGGAACAAGGCCGTCGGCGCATTGCCGATCGCGACGATCGCGCCGTCGAGATGCGGCCGCCACAATTCGAGCGCCGCGGCGGAACGCGTGTTGCGCATCGATTGCGCAAGCTCAGGCACCGCGGGATCGTCGAGCGTGCAGACCACGGCATTATTTGCCGGAAGCCGCGACCGCGTGATGCCTTCCGACACCATGCGCGCATCGCAGAGGATGGGAGCACCGCGCTGCAATGCCGCGCGCGCGATCGTCGCCATGCCGGACGTGAAACGGACACCGGCTTCCAGGCCGACCATGCCGGACGCATGGATCATGCGAACGACGACCGGCTCCTCGTCCGGCGTGAATCGCGCAAGATCGGCCTCGGCGCGGATGGTCGCAAAGGATTTCCGGTAGATCGCCGCGCCATCGGTCTCGTAAAGATGGGGCATCAGCCAACTCCCAGCAGCCTGGCGGGATCGGCGAGCATTGTAGCCGGATCAAGACGGCGAGCCGCGGGAATATCGCGCGTGCAGCCGTCGCGGATCAGATCGAAGCCGTCGCTCCGTGCCAACCAGCGTGATCGATGACGCGCCCGGATGCGCGCAGCCTTTGGCGCAGCCCGAGACATGAAGGTGCATGTCGCTTGCAAGAGATGGCGCGAGCGCCGCCGCAAGCGCGCGCGTCTCCGCGTGCGCCTGCGGACATGCCGGCGCACCGGTGCAAGCCGTCGCACGCAGGATCGGATCGCTGGCCTCGGTCACGAGGCCGGCGTGCCGCGGCATCTCACCCAACCCTTCGATCAAGACCATGCGCCAAGGCGTCAGGCGAAGACCACTCGCCAGACCGGCAAGGAGTTTGAGCGTCGCGCCTTGCATCTGTCCGAAAGCAAGCCCGACCAGCGCCCCGCCGGAGCAAAGGCCGGGACCGAGGCGTTGCCATGATCTGTGCCGGCCGCGCGGTGCCGGCAAGCGCATCCGGAAGATGAGCGCCGCCCGCGAGATGCGGCGCCATGCGCCCTCTCCCTTCCCTGACGCCACCGGACTCCACGAACCATTCTGCGAGCGACAGCGCAGTTGCGACGACCTCATCGCGTCCAACCGCACGCCCTTGTTCCGCGCCATCCGCGCGCACGATCAGGCTGCCCTCGCCGCCGCGCTCGATGCGGATATCGGCGGGCACCTTCGCCAGAACGCGTTCCGACCCGCAATCGACGGCAAATCCGAATTTTGAAGGCAAGCCGAGATGTCTTGCCGCCAGTGCCCGCTCGAGCTCGGTCGCAAGCAAATGTGTATCATCGCCTTCGGTCCAGAACGGCGCGACGACGACGTTGCGCTGCGCCTCACAGTCTTCGTCCGCGTCGATCAATCCGAGTTGCGTGAGCCCGGCGAGCAGCGGAGCATGGTCCGCCGTGCTGACGCCGCGGATTTGCAGGTTCGCCCGTCCCGTCAGATCGATCAGCCCGTTGCCGTGACGTTCGGCGAGATCGGCGATACCGTTTGCCTGCGCGGCCGACAGCCGGCCCGCGCGGGGGCGGACACGCACCACGAGACCGTCGCCCGACAGCATCGGCCGGTAGGCGCTCGGACACCAGCCCTTGATCGCGAAGCGGTTCATGACGCTTCTCGCAATGAAGCAGCGATGGAATTACGCCGCGTCACCCACAGCGACGCCTGATGCAGACGCGCGAAACAATCCTCGATCGCCGACAACGCCGCCGGGTTTTCCCGTGCCAGGAAGTCGCGAACCTCGTCATGGCCCAGCGTCGCATCATAATAGAGGTCGAACAGGTGCGCCGGCACGGCATCGGCAAGATGTGCGAACGCCGCCATGTGCTCCAGGGTCGCGGCGATCTCGGCAGCGCCGCGAAATCCGTGTCGCATCATGCCCGCGATCCAGTCCGGATTGGCGGCGCGCGAGCGCACCACGCGGGATATTTCCTCGGGTAACGAGCGCGCGCGCGGTGTGTCCGGACGCGTCGCGTCGAGATGATAGAGTGAGGCGATCGGCGAACCGAGGCTTGCCGCGGCTGCCGCAACGCCGGCTTCGTGCGCCGCATAGTCGGACGCCAGCAACAGGTCGGTCTCCGGCAGATCCTGCACATGCACGAAGGCGTCGGCGGCTTTGAGCCGCGCCTCGATGCCCGCCCGGTCGGACGCCATCGCACCATCGGCGGCGACCGCCCATGACGATGCCGACAGCCATGCCTCGCCTGCCGCTTGGCGCGCCTCGGCAGTGAAGTCGTCGAGCATCGAGGCCATGCCGACGCCATATTGTCCGGGCTGCGGACCGAACACACGGGCGACGCGCGCGAGATATGGGTTTTCATCGCCCTCGAAGTCGCGCTGCGACAGCGCGTCGGCAGCCGCCTCGAACAGTTGCGCAAGGCCGGTGAAGACATCGCGGAACAGGCCGGAGATCCGCAGCGTCACATCGATGCGCGGTCTTCCGAGCTGTGCCAGGGGAATGATCTCGAATCCGGTCAGCCGGCCGGACGCCTGGTCCCAGCGCGGCTCGATGCCGGCGAGATGCAGCGCCATCGCGAACTCCTCGCCCGCGGTGCGCATCGTCGCCGAGCCCCAGAGATCGACGACCAGCCCCTTCGGCCAGTCGCCATGATCCTGCAGGTGCCGGCGCAACAATTCCTCGGCAAGCTTGATGCCCTGCGCATGCGCGGCACGCGTCGGCACCGCGCGCGGATCGACCGCGAACAGGTTGCGCCCCGTCGGCAACACGTCGCTGCGGCCGCGGAACGGCGAGCCTGCGGGTCCCGGCGCGACGCGCTTGCCGGACAGCGCATCGAGCAGCGCGCGGCGCTCTTCGGCGCCATAGTCGCCGCGGCCGAACACATGCAGGCCGTCGCCGAACTGGCTTTCCTTCAAATCGCAGACGAAGCGATCGATCCGGGGGATCGCTTCAGCAGGCGCGGCCGATGCGGCGAGGCCGAGATCGTGCTCGACGCCGGCCGCGCGCGCCTCGTCGCGGATCGCGGCCACCAGCCGCCCGCGGCGCGCCGGATCGAGACCGTCCGCGGTCGAATATTCGTCGAGCAATTGTTCCAGCCGAATCAGATTTTCCGGCAGCGTGCTGTCAGCGAGCGGTGGCGGCAGATGGCCGATGGTGACGGCGCCGATGCGCCGCTTGGCCTGCGCCGCCTCGCCGGGATCGTTGACGATGAAGGGATAGATGACGGGCAGATCGCCGATCAGCGCCTCCGGCCAGCAGTCTCGCGACAACGCGACCGATTTGCCCGGCAGCCATTCCAGCGTGCCATGCGCGCCCATGTGAATCAGCGCCTCCACACGCTGGCTCCTGAGCCAGAGATAGAACGCGACATAGGCATGCCGCGGCGTCCGCGCGAGATCATGATAATCGGCGTCGCGGCTTTTGATCTCGCCGCGCTCGGGCTGGACGGCGACGATCGCCTTGCCGCGCTGGATTGCAGCGAAGTGAAATCTGTCGTCACGCACTTGCGGATCATCTTCCGGGTCGCCCCACGCCTTTTGCAGGTCTTCCTGCAATTGCGGGGAAAGAGATGCCAGCGCGGCACGATAATCCGCCACACTCCAGCTCAACGTCTGTTCGCCGAGCGCCTTCCCAAGATCATGGCTGCCTTCGAGGTGGAAGCCTTCCTCCGCAAGATCAGAGAGCAACGTCTCCGCCGAGGCCAATGCATCCAACCCGACCGCATGCGCGATCTGGTGCGGACGGCCGGGATAGCTCGACAGAATGATGGCGAGACGCTTGTCGCTGTTCGCCAGCGTTTTGAGCCGATGCCAGGATGCGATGCGGTCGACCGCCGCGCCGACGCGTTCATGATCCGCCTGATGCGCCAGATGCGCGAACTGCAGATCGGGATCGCGCGCACCGGCCGATTTGAAGCTGACGACGCCGGCAAGAATCCGCCCGTCGACTTCCGGCAGCACCACATGCATCGCGAGATCGGCCGGCGACAGGCCGCGAAGCGAGGCCGCCCAGTCCTCACGCCGCGCCGTCGACAGCGCCACCTGGAACACCGGACAGGATGCCGCATCGAACGGCGTCGTCCCGTCATCGCCGATCGCCGAGAAGGCCGTCGCGTTGACGATCGCAGCCGGGGGCTGTTGCGCCAGATGAGCGTTCAGCCAATCCGCGACGCCAGGCGCTTTCAGCGAGACGGCGAACACGCCATAGGCGTCAAAGCCCTTTTGCCGGAGCGCCGATATCAGCGCATCCACCGGTCCCGTGTCGGCTGCGGTAAGATAGGAGCGGTAGAAGGTGACGAGCGCGCGCGGCTTATCTGGCTGCGGCAACGACGCCAGCACGCCTTTCGCCGGATCGTAGAATCCCATGTCGGGCACGCGCGTGTCGCCGATCACCGGCCCCGCATAGAAACCGGAGGCCAATGCGAGCTGCGCGATCGCGGTCTGTGCGGCCATGGCGCCGCCGGCATCGCAGAGCGTCTTCAGTCGCCGCAGCGTCGAGACCGGCAGCGTCGAAAGCTCGTCCAGCCGCGCATCGTCGCGGCCGTCGGCCGGCAGCACCGCCAGCGCGATGCCGCGCTCTTTCGCGAGTTGATGCAGTGCTGCGATCCCATACGGCCAATAGGATTCACCGCCGATCAGCCGCACCAGGATGCCGCGCGCCTGCGACAGCGTGCGTTCGATGTAGGTATCGACCGAGAGCGGATGGCGAAGTGCGGCGAGATTGGCAAGCCGCAGCGACGGCAGGCTGGCGCGCCCGCGCCGCCAGCCGGCCGCGAACGCCGCAAGGTCGCTGTCGGAAAACGAGAGCACGACGAGATCGGCCGGGTCCTGGCCGAGATCGACGGCCGTCGCGGTCTCCTCCAGTCCGTGGCTCTCGCGGAAGACAACGTGCATCAGACGTCAATCCCAGCATGCCTTCAGACGCCAAGGCCCACTCCAAGGCCCGCCTTGATCGCAGCCTCGTCGATATCGCCCTGTTCGCCGATCACGACCAGCTTCGATTGCCGTGGGGCCGCGCCCCAGGGCCGGTCGAACTGATGCCGCACGCGTTCGCCGACCGACTGCACCAGCAGCCGCATCGGCTTGCCCGCAACCGCCAGATAGCCCTTGGCGCGCAGCACGTTCTGCTCGCGCGCAAGCCGGCCGATCGCAGCGACCAGCGCATCGATATCGGTCACTTCCGGAAGCTCGACGACGACGGAGGCGAAATCATCATGCTCATGATCGTCCTCGCCGTCATGGTGCGAGGGGCGCGCGGCGATATCGTCCTCCGCCGCGGCGTTCAGCCCGAGAATGACGCGCGGATCGATCGCGCCGTCGGTCACGGCGAGCATCGGCACCGGGCGCGGCGTCTCGGCCGCGATCGCGCGCCTGGCTGCATCAAGCCCCGCTTCGCCGGCCAGATCAGCCTTCGTCAGAAGCACGATGTCCGCACAGGCGACCTGATCCTCGAACACTTCCGACAGCGGCGTTTCGTGATCGAGACTTGCGTCCGCGGCGCGCTGCGCCTCGACCGCCACCGGATTCGGCGCGAAGCGGCCGGCGGCCACGGCCTCCGCATCAGCGAGCGCGATGACGCCGTCGACCGTGATGCGCGAGCGGATCTCCGGCCAGTCGAACGCCTTCAACAGCGGCTTCGGCAGCGCGAGGCCCGAGGTTTCGATCAGGATATGATCGGGCCGCACCCGCCGCGCCAGCAGGTTCTCGATCGTCGGAATGAAATCGTCGGCGACCGTGCAGCAGATGCAGCCATTGGCGAGCTCGACGATATTCTCCTCCGGGCAATTGGCATCGGCGCAGGATTTCAGGATGTCGCCATCGACTCCTTCACTGCCGAACTCGTTGACCAGCACCGCGAGCTTCTTGCCGTTGGCATTGGTCATCAAATGCCGGATCAGCGTGGTTTTGCCCGAGCCGAGAAAGCCGGTGATGACCGTGACGGGGATTTTGGCAAGCGTGGTCATTCGGCAGCCTCTGGAAGCGAATTGATGGGTGGAATGCGCGCAAGCGACTGCTTGCGAAAGATTTCGGGCCGCGTGCGCCATGGCACGATGCCATCGGGCGCGGCGGCATAGGCGGCGGCGCCGGCCACGACGTCCTTCGCATTGGCCTCCGACAGGCGGCCATAGACATAGGACCAGCGACCGGGCGCGCTGAGCGCGACCGAGCAGCCCTGGTTGCAGGCGGACAGGCATTCGACCGGGCACGAGGTTGACGCCGGACGGCACACCGGCATCGAGGATGGCATCGCGCAGGCGCGCACCTGGGGTGGACTCCCCTTCGGGAATCGTCTGGCCGGCGCGGCAGGTGATGCAGACATGAAGCGTGACGGTCATCGCCCTTCCTGAAACTGGCGGCAGGAGGCGATGAGGCGTGCGAGATCGCGCGAGCGATTCGCTCCCCGTCGCGGAACACCCCGTCCGCCGGACAAAACTCGATGCGCTGGCAGGTCTCCCGGCTTGCGGAGCAGGATTTCTCCTCCGATCCCCGCCTTCCCGGCCCTTTCGGGTCAGTGACGATTGGGATCTCTCCGGTCACGGTCGCGGGGGCGGCTGCTATTCGGACCAAGCCTTTGGGGCCGATCGTCCTATCGCATTCCCTCTTCGCCTGTCGTAGGACAGGAACCAGCGCTTGAAACGCACCATTTGCCCAACTCGGCCGCGATCGGCCTTGTCAAGCCGAAGGAGTGCCCCGCATGGTTCCTGAACAAGATACGGCCGACGAGGCCCGCCATGCCGCCAAGATGGCCAAGAAGAAAGCCGCGCGCGACCGGATGATGGCCGAGAAAAGCGGCGAGAAGGGCCTCATCATCGTCCATACCGGCGCGGGCAAGGGAAAATCGTCCTCAGCCTTCGGCATGATCGTGCGCTGTGTCGCGCATGGCTTTCCCTGCGCCGTCGTGCAGTTCATCAAGGGCGCCTGGGATACCGGCGAGCGGCGGCTCCTGACCACACATTTCGGTGAGCTATGCCAGTTCTATGCGATGGGCGAAGGCTTCACCTGGGAGACGCAGGATCGCGCCCGCGACATCGCCGCGGCGCAAGCCGGCTGGGAGAAAGCCAAGGCGCTGATCAGCGACGAGAGCCTGCGCATGGTCGTGCTCGATGAGATCAACATCGCGCTGCGCTACGACTATCTCGACATCAACGAGGTCGTATCCTTCCTGCAGAATTCGAAGCCGCCGCTGACGCATGTCGTGCTGACCGGCCGCAACGCCAAGCAGGAGCTGATCGATGCGGCCGATCTCGTCACCGAGATGACGCTGGTGAAGCATCCGTTCCGCTCCGGCATCAAGGCGCAGCCCGGCGTCGAGTTCTAGCGAGGCGCGTTCGATCGCATGGCGCGCGCATTGATGATCCAGGGAGCGGGCTCCGACGTGGGCAAATCGCTCATCGTCGCGGGGCTTGCGCGCGCCGCCAGGCGCCGCGGCCTTCGCGTGCTGCCGTTCAAG
The DNA here is from genome assembly GCA_963786015.1 of uncultured Alphaproteobacteria bacterium. Taxonomy (GTDB): domain Bacteria; phylum Pseudomonadota; class Alphaproteobacteria; order Rhizobiales; family Xanthobacteraceae; genus Bradyrhizobium. The sequence continues at coordinate 243,491 of CAWAXO010000037.1, forward strand.
CCGCAGAACATGTCGAACAACGCCGCCGTGACGGTCGACGGCGGCGAGATCGGCCGCGCGCAGGCATTGCAGGCGCTTGCCGCCGGCGTCGAGCCGCACACCGACATGAACCCGGTGCTGCTGAAGCCCGAGACCGATGTCGGCGCGCAGATCATCGTGCACGGGCAGCGCGTCGCGACCTTGCGCGCGCGCGACTATGCGGCGATGAAGCCGTCGCTGATGCCTGCGGTGCTCGAAAGTTTCGAGCGGCTGAAGGCGAAATCCGATCTCGTTCTGGTCGAAGGCGCCGGCAGCCCGGCCGAGGTCAATCTGCGCAACAACGACATCGCCAATATGGGCTTTGCGCGACGCGGCTGACGTGCCGGTCGTGCTCGTCGGCGACATCGACCGCGGCGGCGTCATCGCGCAACTCGTCGGCATCAAGGCGGTGATCGATCCCGAGGATGCCGCGATGATCGGCGGCTTCATCATCAACAAGTTTCGCGGCGATCCCACGCTGTTCGACGACGGTTATGCGTTGATCGCCGAGCGCACCGGCTGGCGCGGCTTCGGCGTGCTGCCCTATTTCGCGCGCGCCGGTGAACTTCCGGCGGAAGACGCGCTCGGGCTGGCGGACGCGCGCAAGCCGGGCAAGCACAAGATCGCCTGCCTCGCGCTGTCGCGGATCGCGAATTTCGACGATCTCGATCCGCTCAAGCTCGAGCCCGATGTCGATCTCGTGATGGTGCGGCCGGGCGAAGCCATTCCAGGCGATGCGACGCTCGTCATCATTCCCGGCTCCAAATCGACGCGCGGCGATCTCGCCTTCCTGCGCGCGCAGGGCTGGGACATCGACATTCTGGCACATCATCGCCGCGGCGGGCATGTGCTCGGCCTCTGCGGCGGCTACCAGATGCTCGGGCGAAGCGTGTCCGATCCCGACGGCATCGAGGGTGCGGCCGGCGAGACGCCGGGCTCGGGCTTCTCGACGTCACGACGGTGATGACGCCGCAAAAGAGCCTCACGCGGGTCGCGGCCGTTCACGCCGCGACGAATCAGCCCATCGACGCCTACGAAATCCATATCGGCCACACCGACGGAGCCGGATTGCGCGCGCCCGTTCGCGCGTATCGACGGCGCAGCCGGAGGGCGCGATCTCGGCCGATGGCCGCGTCCAGGGCAGCTATCTGCACGGCCTGTTCGCGTCGGATGTATTTCGCGGCGCCTTCCTGGCACGGCTCGGGATTTCCGCGTCAGGCGAGCCTTATGGCGCGAAGGTCGATAGCGCGCTCAATGCGCTCGCCGACCACATCGAGACGCATCTCGACGTCGAAGGCCTGCTCGCGCTGGCGCGCTGATCGCGTTCAACGCGCGAGCGCCGCGGCGAGCCGCGCCCATTCGGCTTCACTGCCCGGCAGGCCCAGGCGCAACCAGCCCGGCGTGATCCGCAAAGACGCGCGACCAGATTTTCGCCTCGGCAAGCTGCGCCTGCGCCGCACGCGCATCGCCGGTCTCATAGAGCCGGAACAGCGGCGTGCCGCCGACGAGTTTCCAACCCGTCGCCTCTGCCAGAGCATCGAGCCGCAACGCCTCACAGGCGAGCCGCACCCTGGTCTCACTGGCCCAATCCTCGTCGCGCAAGGCGCGCCGTCCGATCTCGATCGCCGCGCCCGAAACCGGCCAAGGCCCCGACAACCTCGCGAGAGAACGCACATCCGCCTCATTTCCGAGAACGAAGCCAAGGCGTAGTCCCGCCAGACCGTAGAATTTTCCGAACGAGCGCAGCACGATCAATCCTGCCCGCGCCGCCTCGTGCGCGAGCGACGAGCCGGGCACCACATCGGCGAAACTTTCGTCGACAACGAGCCGACCAACGCGCGGCAGCAAGGCGAGCAGGTTCACAGGCGCGTGCTGCCGCCCGTCAGGATTGTTCGGATTGACCACGATTGCGAGATCGGCGCCGGCGAGCCCATTGAGATCGGCGACTCAGTTCGACGCTCCAGCCTGCGGCATCGAGAACCGCCGCATATTCGTTATAGGTCGGTGCGAGAATTGCCGCTCGGCCGGCCGGCGCGAGCCGCGGCAGCAGCTGAATCGCGGCCTGCGCACCAGCGGTCGCGAGAACCGGCCGCCGTGAGCCATAGGCCTGGCGCGCCGCCTCGTGGAGGGTCTCGATATCGGACCGCGACGGCAGCGCCGTCCAATGCCGCGGCAGCAGTTCGCCGATCGGATAGGGACGCCGGTTGATGCCGGTGGAAAGATCGATCCAGTCCTCCAGACGACCGCCGAAGCGTTTGCGCGCGACATCGAGATTTCCGCCATGGTCCTGCATGACGTCTCTTTAGACGAAAGCCAGCATCACAAGAAGCCCTGCCAGGCACATCATCGCGCGAGAATAGAGCTTCAGTCCGCGCGCGATGTCGCCGGCAGCGGATCACGCGCGCCGCCATTCAGCCATGGCTCATCGGCGAGCGCGCCATGATAGACGCGCGGCCCGCACAGCCGCACGCCAAGCGCCACCGGCCATCGCCGCTTCCGGCCAGCCGGCATTGATCGAGCGGTGCCGCCGCGCATCCCTCATCATGCAGGACATCGCATCTCCCGGACGCGCGGACAGCAGCGCGAACAGCAGTCCCGTCAGCCGCGCCGGGATGACATTCGCGACATCGTCGATCCGCGCGGCGGCCCAGCCGAAGAATTCGTGGCGTTCGGTGCGATGGCCGATCATCGAGTCGAGCGTGTTGATCGCCTTGTAGCCGACGATGCCGGGCAGCCCGAACAGCACGCCCCAGAACAGCGGCGCGACGATGCCGTCGGAGGTGTTTTCTGCAAGGCTCTCGATCGCGGCGCGTGCGATGCCTGCTTCGTCGAGCTGGTTCGGATCGCGCCCGACGATCATCGACACCGCCTTGCGCGCCCCCGCGATATCGCCGGCCTGCAACGGCCGCGCGACCGCAGCCACATGATCGTGCAGCGAGCGCAACGCGACGAAGGGCCACGCCAAAACCCCAAGCACCACCATGCGGCTCCAGCCTTGCTGGCAGCGCGGCCTGCACGGCCAGCGCCAAGCCGCTTGCGAGCGCGATCACGATCAACGCGGCGGCGAGGCCTGCCGCGCGCCGCTTCCACGGCGCATCGGCGGCGCGGTTCCAGCTTGCATCCAACGCCGCGATCAACCGGCCGAGCCATGTGACGGGATGGCCGATCCGCGCGAACAGGCCGTCGGGCCAGCCCACGAGGGCATCCACGACCATCGCCACCACCATCGCTCCCGCAAACTCCACGTCCGCTCCCCGGCTATCAAGCGCTCCTGATGCGCAAGAATGCCCGTGCGGCGCAAGCCCTGTTTCGCGATTTAGCCTTTGTCATCGGCGGCGATTGATGATTATTGCGGGGCAGAAATCGGAAGAAGCGCGATGGCCGTCATTCTCATCACCGGAGGCGCACGATCGGGAAAGAGCACGCGGGCCGAAGCGCGCGCCCTCGCCGTCCCCGGCCGGCCGGTCTACATCGCGACCGCCGAGGCGCTCGACGATGAGATGCGCGAGCGGATCGCGCAGGCACCGTGCGCGGCGCGGCGAGGGGTGGCTCGAACGCGAAACGCCGCTCGAACTGGTCACGGCGCTGGCCGAGACCGACGGCGGCGGCGCGCGGCTGGTCGATTGCCTGACGCTGTGGCTGTCCAATCTGATGCATGCGGAGCGCGACTGGTCGGAGGAAACGTCGCGCGCTTGCCGATGCGCTAGCCCGCCAGCGAAGTCCGGTCGTGCTCGTCACCAACGAAGTCGGCCTCGGCATCGTGCCGGACAATGCGCTGGCGCGCCGACTTCCGCGACGCTGCCGGCCTCCTCAACCAGATGATCGCGCGCGTCGCCGACGAAGTCGAGTTCGTCGTCGCCGGTCTGCCGATGCGCGTGAAATAGCAATCGGCCCGAGATGTCCGAGCGTTCGGAGTGCCCTTGAACAGTTACACCGACAGCCTGCGTCACCTTCTGACCGATCTCAGGATCGCGATCTCGCTCTGCACACGCCTGCCGGTCGGACCGTCCGCGCCGGTCGGCGATGGCGACGTGGCGCGCGCGAGCTGGGCGTTTCCGGTGGCAGGCCTCGTGGTCGGCCTCGCCGGTGCTATCGTCTACTGGCTGGCGTCGCGCGTCAACGTGCCGGGGCTGCCTGCGTCCGGGCTGGCAATCGCCGCCACGATGCTGCTCACCGGCGCGATGCATGAGGACGGGCTTGCCGACACCGCCGACGGTTTCGGCGGCGGCAAGACGCGCGAGCAGAAGCTCGAGATCATGCGCGACAGCCGGATCGGGACCTATGGCGCCTCTGCGCTGATGATCTCGCTGATGCTGCGATGGAGCGCGCTGGCGGAAATCGCCGATCCGCCGTTCGTGGCGATCGCGCTGATCACGGCGCATGTCGCGGCGCGCGCGAGCCTGCCGACCTTCATGGCCTTCGTGCCGCCCGCGCGCACCGACGGCCTTTCCAGCGGAGTCGGACAGCCACCGCCGCAAAGCGCAGCCATCGCGCTTGTGCTCGGCGCCATCGCCCTGTTCCTCGGCTTCGGGCCACGCAGCGCGATGCTTGCATTATCGATGCTGGCGGCGGCCGGACTGTTGTTGGCGGCGTTCACGCGAAAGCAGATCGGCGGACAAACGGGGGACGTGCTGGGCGCGCTGGAGCAGACCGGCGAAGTGGCGATATTGCTGATCGCGACATCCATCTTCTAGCCGCGCACCGGCGGTATGCGGGCACGCTATGGACATCAGGCCGAAACGCGCGTAGCCAGATTTGCATCCATAAAAACCGGAGCTGAAATCCGTGGCTGACCATCGGCCCCAAAGGCCCCAAGCCTCGATCGAAGCCGTCGAAAGCGGCCTTGCCTCTCAAGGCTATATCGCCAGCCGCCAGATCGCGACCGCTGTTTATCTATCGCAGCAGATCGAGAAGCCCATCCTGGTCGAAGGGCCGGCCGGCGTCGGCAAGACCGAGCTTGCGAAGGCGATCGCCGCCTGGCGCGGGCTGAAGATGATCCGCCTGCAGTGCTATGAGGGGCTCGACGAGGCGAAGGCGCTCTATGAGTGGAAATACGCCAAGCAGCTGCTCTACACGCAAATCCTGAAGGACAAGCTCGGCGAGGTGCTCGGCGGCGCCGAGACGCTGCATGCGGCCCTCGACCAGCTCCACGACTTCGGCGACGTGTTCTTCTCCAAGGAATTCGTCGAGCCGCGGCCGCTGTTGCAGGCGCTGGAGCAGCCGGCCGGCTGCGTCCTTCTGATCGACGAGATCGACAAATCGGATGCGGAGTTCGAATCTCTCCTGCTCGAAATCCTCTCCGACTTCCAGGTCTCGATCCCCGAGCTTGGCACGGTTTCCGCGACCGTGCCGCCGACGGTGATCCTGACGTCCAACAGCGAACGCAATCTGGGCGACGCGCTGAAGCGCCGCTGCCTGCATTTGCATATCGGCTTTCCCGAACAGAAGCTCGAAGAGCGCATCGTCGAGAGCCGCGTCCCCGGCATCTCCGAAAAATTGCGCAAGCAGCTCGTCGGCTTCATCCACGAGGTCCGCAACCTCGACCTGAAGAAGCAGCCGTCGGTGAGCGAGACCATCGACTGGGCGCGCGTGCTGGTGCTGCTGCAGGCGTCCGAGCTCGGCCATGAGATGGTCAAGGACACCCTCAACGTTCTCCTGAAATACGAGTCCGACGTCGAGGCGACGCTGCCGCATGTCACCACCTTCGTCGCCAACGCCGCGCGCCAGAACGTGTTCGGCTGAGACATGAGAGAGAACCTGCATCGCTTCTTTCGCGCGGCGCGCGGAGCAGGCGTGCGGGTCTCGCCGGCCGAAAGCATCGATGCGATGCGCGCGGTCGAGAAGGTCGGCGTGTCGGACAGAGCCATCCTGCGCGACACTTTCCTGCTGACGCTTGCGAAGAGCGAGGACGAGAAGAAGGCGCTCGGCGATTGCTTCGATCTTTTCTTCGCGCAACCGGAACTGACGCCCCCCTCGCCTGCGAACGACCAATCCGATGCCGCCGACATCGCAGCAGGAGTTCAAGCCTGAAGACAGCGTTGGAGGTCAGCCGACCGAAAATCTCGGCCCGCTTGCGCGCATGCTGCTGGCGCAGGACCGGGCCGAGATCGCCGCGGCCGTCGCCGGCGCCTCCAGTGCGGCGTCGCTGACCGACATCCGCTATTTCACCCAGCGCGGGCTGTTCTCCAGCCGCATCCTCGATGCCATGGGCATTGCGCGCCTGCGTGACGACCTCGACGATCTGATCGCGTCCAACCCGGCACTTGCAGAGCGGCTGCAGGCTGCGACCGAAGCCTTGCGCGACAACGTCCGCGAGGCGGTCTCGCAGGCGCTTCTGCTTTACGGTCGCGAGGAAGCTGAAAACCTGCGCAACGACATCCTGCGCAACGCGCCCTTGTCGCGGATCGAGCCGCGCCAGATCGACCAGATGCGCGCGCTGATCCGCCAGATCGCGCGCCGCCTGCGCGAGCGCTACAGCAAGCCGCGCAAGCGGCAGCGCCGCGGCCATCTCGATGTACGCCGAACGCTGCGGCGCAACGCGGCCTGGGGCGGCATCCCCTTCCTCACCGCCTGGAAGCGCCGCAAGCGCGACAAACCGAAGATCGTCGCGCTCTGCGACGTCTCAGGCTCGGTGGCGCGGGTGTCCGATTTCTTTCTCCTGTTGATCCACAGCCTGCATGAGGTCGTCTCCGACGTCCGCTCCTTTGCCTTCTCCGGCCATCTGATCGAGGTCAGCGAGATCCTGGAATCGAACACGCCGGAAGAAGCGATGCGCCAGATCATGTCCAAGGTCGGCTTCGGCTCGTCCGACTATGGCTCATCGTTTGCCGATTTCGAGCGGCAATGGATGCAATGCGTGACGCCGCAGACCACGGTGATCGTGCTCGGCGATGCCCGCAGCAACAATCTCGATCCCGGCGCCGACATCCTGCGCCGCATCGCCGAGCGCTCGAAACGCATGGTGTGGCTCAATCCCGAGGGCCGCATGACCTGGGGCTGGGGCGATTCGGAAATGCCGCGATACCAGACCTTCTGCAACGTGGTCCGGCAATGCGCCACCGCGCAGCAGCTCGAGCGCGCGGTCTCCGACATCGTCGCAACGTATCAATGACCGTCGGGCAAGCCTGCGACACTCGCCGCACATGTCGCCCGTATCACAGGCACGTCGAGAGATTTGTCTATAATTTTTGATAGTTTCCTGCGCCTGAAGATCATTTGATCGTGTCGTGCAGGTTGGCCCGCCCTGTCGTAAGCAAATCATCCCTCCAGCAGGGACGATCACTGAAAGCGCAAAAAAGTTCGTCGAGGATCTTGCCTTTGCCCCCGAAAATCCTTGTCATGCTCGGTTGCCTTGCGACGGTCACGCCGGCCTTCGCGCCAGGAATATCCTCAGGCAGGACATCCTCAAACCGGCGCCGCGACAGCTCACCTTGCTGTCGACGCACGATCCGGTCAGCGACGTGTGCCGCCGGGTCGACGGCCTCGATCTCACTCAATTCGTGCCCGTGTCGCTGCACCGGACATTCCATGACGATTTCGACGAGCATCCGCTGGCGCACAGCCGATGGACGCCGCACTATTCCGGAGGCGCCGCCTGGCCGGAGGCCCGCTATTGGGGTGGCAGCGGCTCCGAACTCAAGCGACAGACGAAATACAATGGCGAGCAGCAGATCTATGTCGATCCTCGCTACGCCGGACGCGCCGCCGCCCCGCTCGGGCTCGACCCGTTCAAGGTTCATGACGGCGTGCTCTCGATCGTGGCGAGCCGGACTCCGCCCGATCTCAAGTCTGTCCTGTTCGACAATGAATACGTGTCGGGGATCCTGACGACCCAGGGCTGGTTCGCGCAGAAGTATGGATATTTCGAAATCCGCGCCAAGCTTCCGATCGGCACCGGCGTCTGGCCGGCGTTCTGGATGCTTGCGGATGACGGCGGCTGGCCGCCCGAGATCGACGTCCTGGAAGGACGCGGCCAGCGGCCCGGCGACCTCGTGATGACGACCCATTGGCGGATCCCGGCGACGGGCCGCATCCAGTCCTGCGGATTCGATTTTCTGCTGCCGGATGCAGCCAACAGCTTCCACGACTATGGCGTGCTGTGGCAGCGGGACCGCATCATCTATTTCGTCGACCGCAAGCCGGTTTCCGACATCAAGGTCCCCGTCGGCTTCGACGATCCCATGTACATGATCGTCAATCTCGCCATGGGATCGAAATATTTCGGAGGTGTCGGGGTCATCGACGGTGAATCGCCGATCATGGTGGCATTTGAGATCGACAGGATTTCCGCGTATCAGATCGATCCGTTCCAGTCCGACCGGATGCGGCAAAGCGCGACGCCGGACAAAGTTGAGACCATAGGGGAAATCGATGCGCGGTAAGCTGTCGCGCCGGGGCTTTGGCAAGCTTGCCGGATTGTTTGGACTTGATATGGCAGCGAGCCCTGCCCTGGCGCAGGAAAGCCGGCCCGGCCCAACCCCGGGCGGGCTCGCGCCCGGAAGCTTCCCAGGCGGCTTCACCTGGGGCACAGCGACCTCCTCTTATCAGATCGAAGGTGCAGCCCAGGAAGACGGCCGCGGGCTTTCGATCTGGGACACGTTCAGCCACACGCCGGGCAAGATCTATGACCGCAGCACCGGCGACCGCGCCAACGATCATTATCACCGCTACAAGGAAGACGTCGGCCTGATCAAGGAACTGGGCGCGAAGGCCTACCGGTTCTCGATCGCATGGCCGCGCGTGTTTCCAGAAGGCACCGGCGCGGCCAATCCGAAGGGCCTCGATTTCTACGACCGCCTGCTGGACGAGTTGCTCGCGAGCGGCATCGAGCCGTATGCGACGCTCTATCATTGGGATCTGCCACAGGCGCTGCAGGATCGCTTCGGCGGATGGGAATCCGTCGACACCTGCAAGGCATTCGCCGACTACGCCGGCTATGTCGCCAAGCGGCTGACCGACCGCGTCAAATACATCTTCACCGTCAACGAATGCGGCCGCTTCGTCAATTTCGGCTATGGCTGGGGGCTTGACGCACCAGGCCTGACCTTACCGCCGGCACAACTGAACCAGGTTCGTCACAATGTCGCCTTGGCGCACGGCCTTGCCGTCCAGGCCGTCCGCGCGCAGGGACGCGCGGGCACCAAGGTTGGTCCCGCCGAAAACATTGCGGCCTGCGTGCCGGCGATCGACACGCCTGACAACGTCCGCGCCGCGGAGATCGCCACGCGCGAGATGAATGCCGGCTTCCTCAACGTGATGCTGGAAGGAAAATATACCGACGCGTTTCTCAAATATGCCGGCAAGGACGCGCCGAAATATACCGAGGACGAGCTGAAGATCATCTCGTCCCCGATCGACTTTCTCGGCCTCAACATCTACGCGCCGCAATATTACGTCGTCGCATCAGACAAGGCGCCGGGCTTCGACGTGCTGCCCTTCCCGACATCGTTCCCGCACATGAGCTCGGACTGGCTCAGGATCGCGCCGGAGACGGCCTATTGGGTGCCGCGCCTCGCGGCCAAGATCTGGAAGGTGGATACCATCTACATCACCGAGAACGGCACCTCGTCCGACGACAAGATTTCCAACGACGGCAATATCTACGATCTCGACCGCATCATGTATCTGCGCAACTACCTCACGCAGTTGCAGCGAGCGATCTCGGAAGGCGTTCCGGTGCGCGGCTATTTCCTGTGGAGCCTGATGGACAATTTCGAGTGGATCTACGGCTACGAAAAACGCTTCGGGCTGTATCATGTCGACTTCGAGACGCAGCGCCGCACGCCAAAGCTCAGCGCGTCGTTCTACCGCAATGTGATCGCAAAGAACGCGGTGGGCGCCTGACCACACGATGCAATGCCCTGCCTGGGGCCGGTAGAAAACTCTGCCGTCACAGCGCGCGCGTCGGTATGACCCCGGTCTCGGTCGGGGGGCTTTTCGCCCCTCACCGCTCAACGAAGGAGCGCCGCATCTGGTCGAGGATCGGCTTGAAGAGATAGTTCATCATGCTGCGGCTGCCCGTCTGCATGAAGACTTCGGCAGGCATGCCGGGAACGAGCTGGCCACCCCCAAGTTTGCGACGCTCCTCCTCGGGCAGCACGACCCTGACCGTGAAGAACGGGGTGTTCGTCGATGATTGCTGCTCGCGCGAGGTGTCGGCCGACACATAGGACACCTTGCCGGCAAGCTGCGGCGTGGTCTGCCGATCGAATGCGCTCAGGCGGACGAAGGCCGTCTGGCCATTATGCACCTGATCGATGTCGTTCGGTTGCACATGAGCTTCGATCTGCAGATCGTCGCTGTCGGGGACGATTTCCATGACGGTGTCGCCGGCCTTGACGACGCCGCCGATCGTGTGTGCGTTGAGCTGATGGATCACGCCGGAGGTCGGCGAACGCAACTCGATCCGGTCGAGCTGATCGCGCGCGGTGACGCCGCGTTCGACGAGCTCGGCCTCCTTGGCCTGCGCTTCGGTCAGCTCCTTCATGACTTCGGTGCGGAAATCCTGATCGGTGCGGAGGATCTGAAGCTGCGCCTCGCCGATCTTCGCCTTGGTCTCGGCAATGGTCGAGTCCAACTGGCCGCGCTCGCCATCGAGCCGCGCCCCTTCGCGTTGCAGGGACGTGAGCCGGGTCAGCGGAACCAGCCGCTTGTCGTACAGATCCTGAACGCCGGTGAGTTCGCCCTGGATCAGTTCCAATTGCTTTGCCTTCGAGCTCACCTGGGCTTCGAGGCCCGAGATTTCCTCGGTGAGCTGCGAGACCTTGCTTTGCAGCAGGTCTTTCTGGCCTTGACGCCCGGTGTATCGCGCCTTGAAGAGCGATTGCTCAGCGGCCAGCACGCTCGCGACATTCTCTTCCGATGCCCGCGACGCGAGCGAGCCCGGCACGTCGAAATGATCGAGCCCGTCACGCTCTGCGGCGAGCCGACCCAGTTTCGCCCGCACTTCGTCGAGCTGCTTGCTCACCACTTGAAGGGCGGCTTGCGCCTGTGTCGCGTCGAGCTTGATCAGCAGATCGCCGGCCTGCACATGCGATCCGTTCTGCACGTTGATGTCGGCGACGACGCCGCCGGTCGGATGTTGGATCGCCTTGACGTTGGATTGAACGACGAGATTGCCGGGCACGACGACGGCGCCGGCAAGCGGCACAAACACCATCCAGCCGCCGCCCAGCACGAGCGCCACCACGAGAACCCGAAGCCCGCGGCGCAACTCGCGTTCGAACGACCACCGCGCCCGCACCGGCAAGCTTTCGTCGTCAGGTGGAGGCGGCGCGCCGTGATCCAGGATAAACGACACGCCCGCCATCAAGCCGTTGCGCGACCTGCTGATCAGCGCGCCCCCGGCGGTTTCAGGCTTCGCGGGAACCGGCAGCGCCGTACCCGGCTTCGCCGGCAATAGGCCCTGCTGATTGCCGGGCGCCGTAATGACCGGTGCCGGCTTCGCAAGGTCCATGGCGATCCGATCGCCATGCGTGATGTTCGGCCCCTCACGGCGCGCTGGAATCGGGATCGCCGGCTCGACCTGGCGCTTCATGGCGACGGGATTGACGAGCGGCGCGGGAGGCGGCCCTTGAGGACGCGCCGGACGCGGTGCGTGCGCATCGACCGGCCTTGAATGGAGCGGCCTTGAATCGACTGGTCTTGAATTCGACGTGGTCTTGGCTTCACCCCGACCGGCTCGACAGGGATGATCGGCGGAGCCTGGCGTCGCGGGGGCTCGCCGCGGCGCATAGTCGTTGACGGGATCGGTCGACCGTTTCGTCCCGATCGGCTCGCCGGCAATGATGGGCGGCCCGCGTCGGCGCTGCCGCGGGTTTGCTTCAGGCGGTCTCTGCGTTTCGGCGGACCTCTTCATCGTGACGGTCTCGCTCGGCGCCACCTTCGCGCGCCGGCGCCGTGGATCCGGCGGAGTCGCGCCGACCGAACGTTCGTCTCGGTCTTGAGCAGGCGCCTTCAGTCCGAATTGCGTGAGCCAGCCATCGATGGCCTGTCCCATCCTGCTCTTGCGGCGACGCTTTGATCCCTTGCCGCGCCGATGCGAATCGGCTTCGGCGCGATCGCGTGGCGGACGCCCTCGCCGCTGGTCCGAACCGTCATCTTCGTTGAAGGCCTGACGAAGCCGCTGCAACTCCAGAATCAGGGCCTCACCCTGCGGCCCGACACCGTCGGTCTGCGGATCACTGCCCCACGTCGGCTCCGACGCATCGAGCCGATCGGCCTTCTCCATCGTTCTCATGCTAGACGCGCTCCGGAACAGCGGCGGCAGCGGCGGTCCGACGAACCGCCCTGGCGTTGGCGGCGGGCGCCTGGTCCGGCGACTGCCGCAGGGCCTGCGCCCGCTGCACCGCCGACGCGTTGACGCGCGAGAAGATCTCCTGGGACGAGCCGAACGCGATCGATCTGCCCTCATAGAGCACCATCGCCATGTTCAGCGCGCCAAGCGCGCTCGGGCGGTGCGAGATGACAACGACAATACTCTTGTTATGGCGCAGGATCTGGATCGCGCGGCTCAGCGCATTCTCGCCGTCGGCGTCCAGGTTGGCGTTCGGTTCGTCGAGCACGACCAGGAACGGATCGCCAAATACGGCGCGCGCAAGTCCTATGCGCTGGCGCTGTCCGGCCGACAGCGACATGCCGCCCTGACCGATCCGCGTCGAGTAGCCTTCCGGCAGTCGCAGGATGATCTCATGCACGCCCGCGATCTGCGCCGCCCGCAGGATCGCGTCCGACGTCGTGTTGTGGTCGAACCGGCAGATGTTTTCAGCCACCGTTCCGTCGAACAGCGCCACATCCTGCGGCAGATAGCCGATATAGCGCCCGAGATCCTCGTTGCTCCATTGATCCATCGCCGCGCCATCGAGGCGAACGATACCCTGCTGCGCGGGCCATATGCCGACCAGCGCCTTGGAGAGCGAGGTCTTGCCCGACGCGCTGGCGCCGAGCAGCGCCAACCCCATGCCGGCCTTGAGCGAAAACGAAACGTTCGAGACGATCGGCTTGTCCCCGCCAGGCGCGGCAACGCTCAGTCCCTGCACAGACAACTCGCGGCAGGGACGCGGAAGGGTCACGGGCGGCGCCGGAGGTTTTGCCGTGACCTTGCAGATTTCGCGCAAGCGCGCGATGCCCTGGCGCGCGGCAACGAGCTGCTTCCAGGTGCTGAGCGCGACTTCGACCGGCGCGAGCGCCCGGCCCATCATGATCGACGACGCGATCATGACACCGCCCGACGCCCTGTCGGACACCACGAGAAACGCGCCCATGCCGAGCATGCCGGACTGCAGCACATAGCGAATCACCTTGGCGCCGGAACCGAGATTTACCGACACGTCGGTCGCGCGGATGTTCTCGCGCAGATAGCGCTCGTTGGCGCGCGCCCAGCGCGCGCTGAACCGGTCCATCATGCCGAGCGCACGGATCACCTCGGCATTGCGCTGCGTCGCATCCGCCAGCACCTGCCGCTGCGCGCTGGACTCCATCGCCGCCTTGGCCGCGCCCTGCGAGAGGCGGTTCGACATGAGGGTCATGGCGATGATGGCCAGGGTTCCGATCATGGCCGTCAGGCCGATCGCCGGATGAAACAGAAACAACCCGATCAGGAAGATCGGTATCCAGGGCATGTCGAGGAATGCGGTCGGCCCCATGCTCGACATAAAGGCCCTGATCTGGTCGAGGTCGCGCAACGGCTGCTGCATCAGCATCGGCTTCACGCCGCGCAGTGGCAACGTCGCAAGCGCGGTGTGGATGGCCTCCTGTAAGCCAACGTCGAATAGGGTCGCGACCCGGCACAGCATGCGCGAGCGCAGCGCGTCGAAATATCCTTGGATGAGATAGGCCAGCAGCACCATCAGCGAGAGGCCGGCCAGCGTCGCGAGGTTACGGCTCGGAAGCACCCGATCGTAGACCTGAAGCATATAGAGTGAGCCCGAGAGCATCAGGAGATTGATCACACCGCTGAAGACGGCGATGCCGATCATACGGCGCCCGCTCTCGCGCAGGCCGCGCGACACCGGATCGTCGGCCTCCTGCGGCGCTTGCGCTGCTGACGAGTTCGAAGACGCCCCTCCGAGCGACGACGTTATCTGCATTTGCGAGCGGTCCGGAATTGCATTCATCCGGTACGCCTCCTCGGTTACCTGCTATCGCCTAACGTGGCGGCAAGCTGACAGGCGATGCCGACCATTTTCCGGCAACAATTGGACCGAGCACAATTCCTCGCACGCACTCGCACACCGAATTTCGCAACGGGGAACAATGATCGATCGAAGCAGAGGCCCGCATCAAAAAATGCACGCGTGTGGGCACTTGCACGACACGACGTCATTGACTTACCGGTACGCTGCGATACGGAACAGCGGCGAGATTTACAGCGTGGTTTCAGTGTCACAGAAACGTCCGGCTATAACCTTGCTTCTGCGCCCATTGGCCCCCCTCCCGGCCGAAAGACGCCACGAAGCTAAATAATTCTTTAGATGTGCACAGTCGACGACGCGAACGGTCGCTGGCTCTACGGGAGAACGAATAACAAAGGAATTAGTTCGCTTCGCATCCGAGCGAACTACCGGAGCGATCTTGGCGGTCGGGCCGGAGAAACCGGCAACTACGCGTGCGGTCGGCAGACGTTCAACTCAAGCTCGGGCGTGAGCCAAGTTGGACTCTTGGCGTGTTGCGGTGAACTCAGAGAAGGAGATGACTTCCGTTCGCCGGTCGCGGCGAACCGGTTTCGTGGGGGACTGAAGGTTTGGGTAAGAACAACTGCGGCTCCTTGCAGAGCATCGCGTGGTCCAGGACGGATAACTGCTGCGCGCGGTCGCATACCGTATATGCGCATCACCTACGATGTGTGCGTCAGGCGACTGCAAGCGCTCGCAGCCTCCGAGTGCGCTGGAGGCGCGGATGAGGCTGCGAAAGACAGACTACGGCACGATCATTCTGCACTGGCTGGTTGTCGCCGCCACGATCGTGGCCTTCATCACCGGACTGCGTATCGCAAGCGAATCGCCCGATCGCGCCTGGCTCAACTGGCTCGACGACATTCTGCCGCGCGCCAATGTCTGGGTGCCGCACATGGAAGCGGCGATCGTGCTTGTCGCGGTGTCGGTCGGCTACGCGATCTATATGATCCGTTCCGGACTGACCCGGCGCATCGTGCTGGACAAGATCCGGTTGAAAGGTCTGGTCGGTCGCAAGCAGGCGAGATTCGGTTCGCTCAGCGTGCTGCTGGTCTGGATGTTTTTTGCCACGATGCTGACACTGATCGTCAGCGGCGGGCTGCTCTATTTCGGTCTGGCGGCGGGCTACGACGTCATCACGGTGCACTGGTACGCGAGCTGGGTCATCCCGGCCTTTGCGGCCTTTCATGTGCTGATCCACTACGCGATCGGAAGGTCGTCACAATTGCTCAGGATTTTCCGTCCTGATCGCCTGCCGCCGCCACCACCACGCCTCGATGCCGTTGAACTGTTGACTATGCTGGTTGAGAAATCGCCGGAGCTTCAAAACGCGTCGAGGACGCCACTCCAGCCGGATCAGCCACAAGAAGCAGCACGCGATCGTCGAGATGCAACGAGACCACCGAAGTCCACATCCCAATATGCAACAGAGTTCGAAAAAGCCCGCATCTCGACGCACGAAGCCGCGCAACCTGACGCTGCAGGCCAATCCTTTCGTCGTCGCCACGGCCGTTGCGATCACCGGAGCGTGGGCTGTCGTCGCGGCGGACTGGCTGGTCGAGGACAACATGACGATTCACCGCATCGCCGCGGCCGACGCGCCGGTCCTCGACGGCGACACATCCGATCCGGTCTGGCGAAACATCCAGCCGTTCTCGGTGATGACCAACCAGGGCGACAATTTCGACGGCAGGGGCGAATCGAAGATCGACATTCGCGCGGTGCACGACGGCACCTGGGCATACTTCCTCTTCACCTGGGAAGATCCGACGCGTTCGCTGAAGCAACTGCCGCTGATCAAGCAGGCCGACGGTTGGCACATGCTGCACGACGGTTATGAGAAGGGCGATGAGCACGCGTTCAATGAAGACAAGTTCTCGGTCCTGTTCACGACGCTGGACGTCCATCTCGCGGGTGATCGCACTTTCCACGCCAGTCCTCAACCGGTTGCGAACGCGCCGGCGACGATGACCGGGCGCGGCCTTCACTACACGTCGGGCGAAGGGGTTTATGCCGATGTCTGGCAATGGAAGGCGACCAGCGGCGGTCCGACGGGCTGGATGGATGACGACCATTTCGGTCCGCCGGTCGCGCCGACGCCGCAACAGGTCAATCACGCCGTTCCCTACAAGGGCGGCTTTGCCCCCGATCCCGGTTCGGCCAACTACAGCGATAATTTCGTCTTCTCCTATGACGCCGCGAGCGGCAGCCGGATCGTCACGCCGCGCCGCCTGCCCAAGAACCTCGCCGCGACCACGGCGGCGATGGGGCAAATCACGCTTGATCCAAATGTCGGTGAGAGCGACGGCGCCCGCTGGTTCATGATGGAATCCGAAGTCCGATCCCTACACGCCGGAGCGCGATCGGCAGATCCCGGTCGGGACCGTGCTTCCGGGAGTCATCATTGCCGGCGACTTCACCGGCGACCGCGCCGACGTCCGATGCGCAGCCCGCTGGGCTTCCGGACACTGGGCACTCGAGGTGGCGCGCCGCCTCGATGTGCAAAGTGAATATGACGTGTCGTTGAAGACGGGAGTCTTCATGCGAGTGTCCGCTTTCGATCACACCCAGATCAGGCACACCCGCCACGTCCGACCAATTCGTCTCGAGGTGGAATGAATGCCAAGGATCTGCAAGGTAACTCTCAATAAGGAATCGTTCTACGCAAACGTTGGTGATCTGCTGCTTGATGGCGCGATCATGAACGGCGTGGAACTGCAGCATGATTGCCGAAGCGGAATCTGCGGCAGCTGCCGTGTGCGTCTGGTCGAAGGCAAGGTGTTCGGCGGGACCGAAGAAGGCAGCGACATGATCTATGCCTGCCAGGCGCGCGTCGTCTCCGACATGAAGATCGTCACCGAACCGGTTCCGGAGACCGTGTCGATGTCGGCGCGCGTGGCGGAATTGGTGCGCCTTGCGCCCGACGTGGTCGGCGTGTGTCTCGAGCTGCCGAAGCCGATGCGCTATTTTGCCGGGCAGTATTGCAAGCTGCAGTTCCGTGGTTTCCCGGAGCGCAGCTACAGCCCGAGCTATCCGCTCGAGGGCGCGCCCGACAACCACCTGATGTATTTCCACATCCGCAAGGTCGACGGCGGGGTGGTGTCGTCCGAGCTTGGCAAGAAGATCCGCATCGGTCACCGGGTCAAGCTCACCGGCCCGCTCGGCAGCGCCTTCTTCCGCCCCAAGCAGACGACGGGCCGCACCGTGCTCGTCGCCAGCGGCACCGGCTTCGCGCCGATGTGGGCGATCGCGGTCGCCGCGATCACCGAGCGGCCGCAGCGCGAGCTCGCCTTTATCGTGGCGGCGCGCAAGCTGCAGTCGTTCTACATGCACAACGCGCTGTGCCGGCTCGCCCGGTTTCCGAACGTCACCATCATTCCGGTCGTGTCCGAGGCGCAGAACGTCTCCGCCGTCGTTCGCCCGGGCCGGCCGACCGAGTACATGCCGCAGCTCACGCCGGATGACGTGGTCTACACCTGCGGCGCACCGGCGATGACGGAAGCCGTCGCACAGATTTCCCGCGCCGCCGGCGCGCAATGCTACGCCGATCCGTTCACGCCGAGTGCCAAGCCGAAGGAAGGCGCCGGCCTGGTGTCGCGCTTCACCGGCCTGTTCGACGGCTCGCGCAAAAACACGGAAGTGTTGCGGGTCGCATAGCGCAGGGATCCGGGCGGCCCCGCAAGCACTCTCTCCCTGCGAAGCGGCGGATCGGACGCTGACGGCTCCGCGCGTCGACTGCGGCGTCCAAAGGCGACAATGGAATTCGTCATCGCGAGGAGCACGCGACGAAGCAATCCAGACTGTCGCCGTGGAGGCGATCCGGATTGCTTCGCTTGCGCTCGCAATGACGGGCAGACAAGTAGCTGCACTGGTGCAGGCCGCTTGGGTTTGAGAATAACCCGGTCGTCCCAGGAATCCTCGGTTGACCGATCGCTGGTCCTGGGCAGACTGATTTCATTCAATTCAGAACACTGCCACGGAGGAATCGCTTGAAGCTGTTGTGGTCGTCCCGTTCGCCCTTTGTCCGCAAGGTTGTCGTCGTGGCCCATGAACTCGGCATCGCCGAGCAGATCGCGCTCGAACGCGTCAGGGTCACGAGCGGGGAAACCAATGACGCCGTGATGCGCATCAATCCGCTCAACAAGATCCCCACACTCCTGCTCGACGACGGCACGGTGCTGATCGACTCGCCCACGATCGCCGCCTATCTCGACGAGACGTATGGCAAGGGCGAGCTGTTCCCGCGCGATGCGCGCCGCTGGCAGGTCGCCAGGCTGCAAGCGCTCGGCGATGGCATCATGAACCTCAATATCGCCCGCCTCGGCGAGAGAAACCGTGGCGCAGGAGCGGCGGAGGCGTTCATGTCGGCCTTCCATGCCAAGTCCAACGCCACCCTCGATATGCTCGAAGCGGAGACGAACAGTCTCGCGCCGCTGACGATCGGCAGCATCGCGGTGGCCGTGGCGCTTGCCCATCTCGACTTCCGTTTCGCCGAGGATGGCTGGCGCGACCGCCGGCCAAAACTCTCCGAATGGCATGCACGCTTTGTCGAGCGTCCCTCGATGCGCGCCACGGAGCACCAGGACATTTATTGACTCACGCCCTCGCCTGATCCCTGCCGACCTGCGCGATATCACCATCGAGAGCCGTCGGAACGTCATACTCCCTTCGATCGCCCGCGAGCGTCTCGCCAATCAACGTCCCCAACGCAGCACGACCGGATCGAGCTGCCGCGCAAGCTCGATCAGCCCGGCGCGGGCGGCGGGATGCACGGGCCGCAGCGGATGACGCACGATGTCCGAGCCGATGACGCGGCCCTCGCGCATCAGGATCTTGGCGGTCTGCAGACCGCATTGGCGGTTCTCGTAATTGATCAGCGGTAGCCAGCGCGCATAGGCCGCCATCGCCTCGTCGCGGCGTCCCGCAAGATAGGGATCGATGATCTGCCGGATGCCATCCGGGTATCCGCCGCCGGTCATCGCCCCGGTGGCGCCGGCATCGAGATCGGCCATCAGGGTGATCGCCTCTTCGCCGTCCCACGGCCCTTCGATGGCGCTGCCGCCGAGCTCGATGAGACCGCGGAGCTTCGCCGCGGCCATCGGCACTTCGATCTTGAAGTATCTGACATTGGCGCACTCCTTTGCGAGCCGCGCCAGGAAGTCGACGGAGAGCGGCGTTCCGGCGACAGGCGCGTCCTGGATCATGATCGGGACGCTGATCGCATCGGAGACGAGCTTGAAGAATTCGAAGATGCCCGGCTCCGGCACGCGAAATGTCGCGCCATGATAGGGCGGCATGACCATCACCATGGCGGCACCGGCCTGCTTCGGCGGCACGGCTCCTCGCCGCACAGACCGCCGAGCTGAAATGGGTGGTCGTCACGATGACCGGCACGCGGCCTGCGACATGCTCCAGCACGGCGTGCATCACCGTCTCGCGCTCCGCATCGGTCAGCACGAACTGCTCGGAAAAATTCGCCAGAATGCAGAGACCATGCGAGCCCGCATCGATCATGAAATCGATGCAGCGGCGCTGCCCCTCGAGGTCGAGCTCACCGCGCTCATCGAAGATGGTCGGCGCGACCGGAAACACCCCTTGATAGGGCCTTGCAGCTTGCGCGGCGGGTGAAGGTGACATGGCGTTCTCCCCTGATCCTTATCATTGCGCACGTCGATTGGTGCGGGAACCGACGCGTCGTCAAAACCCGTCGGATATCTCCCGATCACCATTATCGCCGCGGCAGCGGATTGGCCAGCCTGCCCGTACTCGCGAGCGGAAGGAAGACAAGGCGATGGCCTGTCCACGGCCTCCTTCCTCGTTGCGCGTTGCACGGCGTCGGGCTGGCAGACCTCGCCAGCCCGACGTGTTGCTGAAACGTTAGTTTGTCGTGTTCGGCAAGCAGGGCGGTTGTTTATAGGGGGCTGTGGCAAACGCGCCCTCCGCTGGAGCCCGCACGCAATCCGCAACGTGATGGGTTGTGGCACGGCGTACGGCCACATCGCTGCGGGCAGTTGCAGCCTGAGCCTGGTAGACAACTGCCGCGACCAGCGCAGTGGTGACGCGCAACAATTTGGTCATTGGGTTTCTCCACATGGTGACGGAAGCCAAAACCGGCTTCCTTAAGCCAAAGAGCGGTAACCGGTGGGAAATATTTCATCACACAAGCGCGAACGGCTGCCGAAAGCACCAGCGCATTGTTGATGTTGGCCGGACACGGGTCCAAGCACTCCGTATTTAACTCCCCTCGTCCTAAGCTGAATTCCGAAGTGCTCGACATCGTCCAAAGGCTTATTGCGTGAAATGATGGAGAAACGGGAATAAGGAGGCGTAGATGCTACGCACGACATTCGCTATCATTGTTGCAAGTTTTATCTTGGCTACTGTGCCGGCGGCACACGCTGCGCCCATTGCGCTGCCGCCCGCAGGATTGACCGCTGATATTGGAATTTTATCAGACGTGTCGTGGCGTCGTTGTTGGAGGGACCGATGGGGACGTATGCGCTGCCGTCGCTGTTGGCGGGACCGTTGGGGACGGGTGCGTTGCCGCTAATCTGTTGCGATGTTCCGATTTCATGTGCATTAGCGCTTGCTGATGCACTTTCCTTCGGAAAGCGATAATATTCGCGGAGAGCGATAATACAGGAGGAGGAAACATGAGCACTCCCAGCCGCCGCACTTTCCTCAGGCTTGCGCAAGGCGTTCTAGTCACGGCCTCCATCTGGGCAGCGTCAGCGGACGCGCAGGAACGCTCTGCCGTCACCGTGTTCGAGAACGTCCGGATATTTGACGGCACGCATCCCTCGCTTTCGGCCCCGTCCAACGTTCTGGTCAGGGGCAACATCATTGAAAAGATTTCGACCAGTCCAATCCCGACCGATCGCCGTGCCGACACCCAGATCATAGCAGGTGGCGGCCGGGTCCTGATGCCCGGATTGAGCGACGTGCATTGGCACGCGATGATGGTCCGCCCGACGCCTGCCCAGCTCTTGTCCAACGACATCGGCTACAGCACGCTCCAGGCGGGCGCCGAGGCAACCGCCACGCTCATGCGCGGCTTTACGAGCGTCCGGGACATGGGCGGGCCGGTCTTCGCCCTCAAGCGCGCCATCGACGACGGGGTGCTGCCGGGTCCCCGCATCTTCCCTTCAGGCGCAGTCATCACGATCAGCGGCGGCCACGGAGATTTCCGTGAGCTCAGTGACCTGCCCAGGACCACTGGCGGGACGCTGAGCCGTGTCGAGCAGCTAGGCGGAAGCGCTATTGCCGACAGCCCGGATGAGGTCCGAAAGCGGGCACGCGAACAACTCATGCAAGGCGCGTCACAGATCAAGTTGACGGCCGGCGGCGGCGTCGCCTCACCGTTCAGTCCGCTGGAGGTCACCACCTTTACGGAAGCCGAGTTGCGTGCCGCGGTTGAGGTGGCGACGGATTGGGGAACTTACGTCGCCACGCATGCTTACACTTCCAGTGCGATTCAGCGCTCGATCGCAGCCGGGGTAAAGGTCATTGAGCACGGGCACTTGATGGATGAGGCGACCGCGCGGCTTATCGCTGAGAAAGGCGTCTGGCTCAGCACGCAGCCCTTCGTCGACCTTGGCGGTGCAAAAGTTCTCCCCGCCGCCCAGCAGCAGCAGATGATGCAAGTGGTGAGCGGCACCGACACAATCTACGGCTATGTGAAAAAATACAAGATCAAGACCGCTTTCGGAACGGACATTCTGTTTTCGCGCGCTTTGGCCGAGCGTCAGGGTCAGGGAATCGTGGATCTGACGCGCTGGTTCACGCCGGCCGAAGCGCTCGCCATGGCGACTTCGGCAAACGGAGAACTGCTCGCCTTGTCAGGCTTGCGCAACCCTTATCCCGGCAAACTGGGCGTGGTTGAACAAGGTGCCCTCGCTGATCTCTTGGTCGTCGACGGCAATCCCCTGGAAAACATAAACCTCGTTGCTGACCCGGCGAACAAGTTTCTGATCATCATGAAGGACGGCGTCATCTACAAAAATACTATTCCAAAATGATCGGTCACGCCCTGGCATACTAAGCCTGCGGTGGCCAGATCAGTCGTCCTGATCCAAAAACAGCGCTGCTCCCCCAAGACCGCAGCCGTGCCACCGGACGCGCGGGCACATGGGAATTGGCGTTGGGTGGAAATGCTGCATAATATGGTCGGGATTACCACCCTGGCGCTGCACAATGACCGAAACCGCTCTGAACATCGCGTCCTTCCTATTTCTCGGTTTCTTCCTCGGGATGCGGCATGCGACCGATGCCGACCACGTGGTCGCCATTGCGACGATCGTCAGTCGCGAGCGCAGCGTAACGGGCTCGACGCTGATCGGCGCCGCCTGGGGCGTCGGGCACACGATCACGGTCATGGCGGTCGGGGCGGCGATCATCGTGTTCGGGGTCGTCATCCCGCCGCGGCTCGGTCTGTCGATGGAATTCGCCGTCGGTATCATGCTGGTTCTGCTCGGCATTCTCACCTTGACCGGGATGGGCCGCGCGGTCGGAGTAGCCCATGTCCGCGCCCCCGGCGAAGCTGCGCTCGACCTCCACGAACACCTGCATGCGCATGGCGACTACGTACACCGGCACCCGCACGGTCACGGCTCCGGCGCGCACGGACACGCCGAGGAGCACACGCCGCTGGCCCAGCTCGACCGTAGTGGGCTTGGCCGGTTCGCGTTCTATCGGTGGCTGCGACCCTTCGTGGTCGGCCTGGTGCACGGCCTTGCCGGATCGGCCGCCGTCGCCCTGATGGTCCTGTCCATCATTCGCGAACCGGTCGCAGCACTCGGCTATCTGTTGCTGTTCGGGCTCGGCACCGTCGTCGGAATGATGCTGATCACGGTGATCCTGTCGGCTCCGTTCGCGTTCACGGCGGTCAATCTGCCGAAATTCAATTGGCGGCTCCGCGTGGCGTCGGGCCTGCTCAGTTTCGTCTTCGGGGTGGTCCTGATCTACGGCATCGGCTTTGCCGAGGGCGGCCTGTTCACCGACGCGCCGACCTGGCAACCCCGCTGACCGCTGGCGCAACGGGCGGGCCCGCCTTCGGTGCTCGCCCGCCCGGTACACACGGCGCGAGGCGTGCGCCCAACGGCAATCATGCGTTCGCACGGTCTGTTTCGGTTGACCGCCGCGGAAACCGAGGGATACAGGTAGCGCAACAATAAATGGAGGATGCGCCATTCAGACGATCGGCATGCCCGGTAGGCGGCCGTTGTTGCTGGCCGGCGTCGTTGTGGCGCTCGTAGCAACTACCGGTGCCGCGTGGCTGCACGAGATGCGGCCGCGGTCGGTGGCACAACCGGCGACGCAAACTGTCGGCACACGAGCCGAGAAACCCCAGCCACCGGCATTGACCGCAGACGAGGAACGCTTCGCGACGGCCTTGTGGGCCGTGCACCGGGAGGCGACCCGGTCGGCGGTGGCGCTGAGCTTTGCGGGCATCTCCTATCAGACCGAGGATCGGGACGCGCGCGCGCTCGCACGAAAGATCGAGCCGCTGGCGAAATTCTTTCATGATGCCGAAACGCAGGTCCGCACCATGACCGCACCGCCCTCGCTGTCCAGGACGCAGGGGCAGTACGTCGACGCCATGGCGCTCTACGCCAACGCTGCCGCCGAGATGCTGAAATTCACCGAGGATGGCGACACGCAGCGTCTCGGCGACGCCCACCGGATGGACGTCAAGGCCTCGGAAGACATGCTGCGCGTCGGCGAAGTGCTGTGGCCCGGACAATACAAGCCGCACTAGGGGACAATCGGATCGAAGAAGAAACCAGCGCAGGCCAATCTCAACAAGGGAAGCTCAAAGAAGCTGCAGGGAGGAAGGCAATGAGAGAACGTGCGTTACGAGTTCGTCCGTTCGCGTGGTCCGCCGTAATAGCGGGGCTGGCATGCTTGTTCAGCGCGACGGCACAGGCCCAGCAACCGATCTGCTCGGCATGGCTGATCGAGAGCAGCCGTTTCATGAATGTGCCGTTCGGATCGTTTATGCCGGATCGCGCATTCGTGCCCGGCAGCACGAAACCGGAGAGCAACATTCCGAGCGTTGATCTGCCGGTGAACATCGGCGTGATCAAGTGCGGCAGTGAGTTGATCCTCTACGATACCGGCTGGAAGCAGCAGGACTATTTGAAGATGACCGGGTCGGACCACTGGGCTCCGCTGCCCGACCAGCTGAAGGTTCTCGGCTTCAATGCTGCCGATGTCACCAAGGTGATGATCGGCCACGCCCACTGGGACCACGCCGGCCAATTGTCCGACCTGCCCAATGCCGTGCTCTACGTCCAACGCGAGGAGCTCAAGGCGATCGAGTGGGCGCTCAACTATCCAGAGCCGCACATCCGGGCGGTCAACTCCGATCCCGGCGGCTGCAATCGTACGCCCGCTTGCGGCTACATGCCGCTCACCATCGAGGAGGTTTACGGCAAGGTGCTGAAGGGCAAGGCGGTGATCGTCGACGGCGAGACGGAAATCCTGCCGGGCGTGCGGATTCATCCGGCGTTTCGCGCCCATACGGCCGGCTCGCAGCTGCTCGAGGTGCCGACCAGCATCGGCAAGCTCGTGTTCGGCTCGGACGCGTTCTCCTCGTACGAGGGCATCCGCGATTGGATGACGGCGAACGTGCAGCAGACCGATACGGTCCAGCAGTTTCTCGCCTACGAGAAGTGCTACAAGATCACCGGCGGCTACAATAACTGCGTCGCCGCCCACGAGCCGCTGAGCTACACGGACAAATATCCGCTGACGAAGAACTCCTGGGTGGCGCTGAACGGCGGACGCATGGCCGAGATCACGCTGGCGCCGGGTGAAAAATCGCGCAAGCCATGACCGGTGCGTTCGGGGTGGGACCAGCCCTTCCACCCCGACCGCTTCGTTTTGGGATCAGAAAACGGCAATGCCGCCCGCGCCGGCTGAGCTTCTGGCTCGTCTGCGCGGCGTTCCTGCTGGCTGGCAGCGCGTCGGCGCATGACGCGAGCAGCTATGGCGGCGTGTTTCGCTCCCGCGATCTCGGCGCCACCTGGTTGAATGCGGATGTCGGCCTGTTTCTCAATGCGGCGCTCGTCATTGCGGTCGATCCCCGCGATTCCTCCCACCTGCTGGTCGGCACCGATCTGGGAATCCTGAGTTCGCACAATGGGGGGCGAAGCTGGGTGCCGGAGGCACGCGACGTCATCATCGGCGCGGTATTTGCGCTCGCCTTCTCGCCGGACGGCGAGCTGGCCGTGTGTGCAGCGGCCAGCGGCGTGTTTCGTCGCGATCAGGCCGGCTGGCTGCGCGCAGAGGCTCCGGAGTCTGCGATCCCAGCGCGGGCGCTGGTCGCCGCGCCGACGAAGGATCGTTTCTATCTGCTCGGCCGGAACCAGTTGTTCGCAAGTGAGGACGGCGGCCGTACCTATGCGGTCGTGCCCGCACTCCCGCAGATGAGCGAGATGACGGCGCTGGTGGCGATCACTGGATCGGCCGACCTTCTGGCGGCCGTGATCGACGGCCGGGCGATGATCAGCCACGATGGGGGGCGCACCTGGTCCAACGCCGGTTTCGGTGACGCAGGGGCGCCGGTCGACACAATCGCAACCGATGCGACGCGGCCACAACGCATCTGGGCGGCGGCGGACGGCCGGATCGTGGTCAGCGACGATCTCGGCTCCGGTTGGCGTCCCGTCGGACGTTCGCTACCTGTGGCAGGGACCAGAGTGCGCGGCATCGCGGCGAGCGCAGACGCGACGACCCTGGTGCTCTCCTCCGATCGTGGCATCTATCGCAGCGAGGACGGCGGTGAAACCTGGGCGCCGAAAGAAGACAACCTTCCGATCCATATCGAGGCCGGGCCTCTCGCCCGCGATCCGAACGATGCGGGCGTCATCTACGCGGTCTTCTCGCTGATGCCACATGCGGAAGTCTGGCGCATGGCCGTCGAAGGTGGCAATCTGCTGGCGCGCGTTGAACCGATCAGCCTCGCCGGCGGCCTCTCGTTTTGCGTGCTGTTGCTGATCGGCGGCGTTCTTGCGGCGCGGCACCTGTCGGGCCGGCGCGGCGCCGCCCATTCGCCACGATGATCCGCGCATGACTGCTAGATTTCTTTCCGGCAAAGTAGACACCGGTTCGCGCAAAGAAAACGCGTGCCGCGAATGCTGACGAAATTCAGAATCGGCGCGACGGCCGCGGTGCTAGGCATTGTGCTCCTGGCGGGAGGTGCGCTTCTGATCATGCGCGCCGTCCCGGAGCAGAAGTTCGTCGAGTACCGCATGGACGAGTCGCAGGATGCTCCGATCGCGATTGCAGCGGGCGCTGACGGCAGTATCTGGTTCACCATCGACCATGCCGATGCGATCGGCCGTCTGCGAAACGGCCGCATCGAGCGGCTTCCCACGTCGAGCCGCAATATCGAGCCGCTCGGGCTCGCGGTCGCAGCCGACGGCAGTGCCTGGTACACGGATCTCGCCGCGCGCGCCATTGCACGCGTCAGCAGCGCCGGCGAGATCGCACGGTTTGTGCTCGACACTCCGATCGCCCGCCTCGGCCGGCTGGCGATCGCGCCCGACGGCGCCGCCTGGTTCGCCGACCCGACTGGATATGGCCTGACCAGGCTGAAGGACGGAGTTTTCACCCGCCATCAGATCGAGTCCGCGCGCGGCGGACCCTATGGGGTCGCAGCGACGGCCGACGGCGCCATATGGGCGACGCTGCAGAACGGCAATCAGCTGCTCCACATCGCCGCCGACGGGACCAGCAGGACATTCGACCTCCCGCGCCGCGGCGCCGTGCCGACTGACATCGCGGTCGGCTCCGACGGCTCGGTGTGGTTCCTGCAGTTCCGCGCCAATCGCATCGGGCGATTCAAGGATGGACAATTCTCGGATGTCGAGGCGGCTCGGGAAAATGCCGGTCTGAGCGGCATTGCCGTGGCTCCCAATGACGACGTCTGGTTCGGCATGATGCGCAGCGCGAGCCTCGGGCGGCTGCGCGACGGCCAGATCACGGTCTTTGCGCTTCCCCGCGACAATGCCCGGCCGTTCAGCGTCGCCGTCGATCGCGATGGCAATGTCTGGTACGCCGACATCAGCGGATTTGTCGGCATGCTGCCGGCCAGACATGCGGGTGCGCGGTAGGTAGCCAGTGCGGTGGATTTGGAGTGCGCGCGCGGGTGTGCCGCAAGGTCTCCGAGCCCAGCCGTTCAGCCCGCCGGCAGCGTCGCCAGCTCAGACACCGCGCGGATGGTCAGGACCACGCCCATGCCGACGATCAGCAGGCTGGTGGCGATCTGCAGGCGGATCATCCAGATGCTGGCCAGCCAGTCGAGCACCTTTTCGCCGACCTTCGCGGCAACGATGCCGACCATCACCAGCGTTGCCGCGAAGCCGAGGCTGAATGCGACGACAGTGATCAGGCCGAGCAGGACTTTTCCGCTCGACAGCGCGCCGAGCAGCAGCGCCAGCGCGGCTGGATCGGGGAGCAGACCGCCCGCAATACCCAGCGCCAGCAGCACCGGCAGTTTCGGACGATTCTCGGCCACGACGTCCAGCCGGTGGGCGTGGACCTTACCGAATCCATGGCTGTGCCAGACCACAGTCTCGCCGTGCCCGTGATCGTGACCATGTCGGGTGGTCGTGAGCGTGGTTGTGATCGTGATCGTGAGCCCGCCCATGGGCATCCGCCCGACTGTCGTCGCCCGGCTCGCCGGCTTCGCCCATGGCGAGCGCCACAAGATCGCGCTGCGCCCACAGCATCCATAGCCCGAGCACGATCACCAGGACGCCGACTGCGACCGCCAGGTAGGCTTCGATGCGCTGCGGCCGCAGCCAGGTCGAGCCGAGCGAGGCGAGCACGCCGACCAGCACGATGCCGCTGGTGTGGGACAGCGTGACGAAAATTCCGAGAATGACTGCGTCGATCGGCTTACCGCGCGCGCCAACGATGTAGGCGGCCGCGATCGTCTTGCCGTGCCCCGGCGTCGCCGCGTGCGCGGCGCCCGCCCAGAAGCTCGACGCCACGAAGAACAGGAGCTCCCGCATTTCAGGCAACCTTTAGGTGACAGGCCGAGGCCGTTGCTAGGGGTGGCGGATAAGTAGCATACCGGCTCTAGTTATGGCACGATCGAGAAAATCGTGGGACACCCTTCCTTCAGCAGAACACCATCAGCTTACGCCGCGTTTCGGTCCTGCCACCTCGCGCGGTACGCCGCCAACGCCGTCAAGATCAGGCGCCTGCACGTAGCTCATGCGTCTCATCTGCTCGTGGACTTATGCCATGTCGGCCTCGCTGAGGTGCGGCGGCTCGCCTATCGCGAGCGCATGGAATGAGGGTCCAACTTCGACGGCAAGCACAGGCGCCGTTTCAAACGACGGGCTGCGAAGGGTGATGGTGCTCCGGTGCTGACGGAGATCACTCCCGAAAGTGATCGTGGAACCTGCGAAAGTAGATGCGGCGCGACGCAGATTGAAAATACTCTGGTGCTCTTTAGACATGGTTGGGCGCGAATGAGTGATCAGGCTGACGAATGTCCTTACTGTCGCAGCGGTTTTGAGATTGTATGCGTGAGATTCCGGCTGAAATCCGCAGTCGCCATCTGGCACTGTCCGAACTGTGCGGTCGCATCAACTGCGGATGGGAATTCCGCGAATTGTCGGAGCCTTGACTTCGCCAAGACAGTTCGCCTTGCTGGCGGGACGCTGGTGGGCCGGAGCCTGCAGGATGGAACAAGCAATCAACTCGCGGGTCAAATATGCGCTCGCGTTTCTCATTGCCGCAATTTTAGTCGCGGCATTACTTCGGCATACAGTGCACGTGTATGGTGGGTTTTCTCGCGGAGAAATTCGCGACGCAACATTGATTGCACTCCCCGCCGCTATTGTGGTGTTCCACCTTTTGCGGAAGCGTCGACGCTAGTCTGGCCTCAGTCAGCACATTCATCGTTGGCGCGGGATCGAAAACCCAAATCGAACACCG
Source organism: uncultured Alphaproteobacteria bacterium (assembly GCA_963786015.1). Lineage (GTDB taxonomy): Bacteria > Pseudomonadota > Alphaproteobacteria > Rhizobiales > Xanthobacteraceae > Bradyrhizobium. The sequence continues at coordinate 272,635 of CAWAXO010000037.1, forward strand.
GCGTCGTCGCGTAGTCCACGCGCCCCTATCCTATCTTGAAAAACGCTGCGCATTCGTTGGACGTGCATTGGGAGGCGGAGTCGAATTCTTCTGCGCGGGGGTCAGATTGGTGGGCCCCCTGATTGGGTTGGTAGCGGCGCCGGGTTGCTGGGTCCAACCACCACTACGAATTCCGGGCCCCGCGGAGCCGCTCGGCGCACCGAGGCCCGTCGAAGTGCTCCCAGTGCCGGAACTGCCCTGCGCAACGGCGGCTATCGGGGAAACCAAGGCAGCAATTACAACGATGGCTTTGAACATCTGACATTCCCCATGGGTTAGTCTTGAACCGATGAAGACCGAAAAGCGTTCCACGATGCCCCACCCTTCGCCGCACAGGACGGGCATCAGGATGATTGGATGCTGCGTTCTTCGCTTCCCACTCCCCGCATTAGAACCCTCCGCGCAGTCCTTGGTTGAGTAACGGTTCGCTGTGGGGCCGTCCGCGACAACGGCGGGATTTCAGCGCTTCTTTGCGCCGCTGACTGGATGATTTCTTGCGGACTTCGCAGCTTTGGTGGGATTTGTTGCGTCTGAGTTCGGGCGCGAGACCGGCCGTTCTTACATAATCTCAAGGTCCGGCCGAATGCGGCGTCGACCTCAAGCTCGCGATTGATCGCGGCCGGCTTTTGGCTGCACGAGAGCCCACCTTTGTGAAGCTCACACCAGCCTGGACCGACCTTTCGCCTGATTGGCTGAACGACCGGAGCGCTGGAGGCTACTTTATTTCCCACCACCGAACTTCCTCCTCACTTTGAGGAGGCTCGCAATTACTGCCAAAGCGGTAGAGAAAGAATAGGCCAAGGACGACAGCAAGAACAACCGAACCCCACCGCGCCGTTGCTGGCAAGCTTCCGAAAGCCTGGAAAAGGAAGTCGACGCCCGCGAGGATGAGGCCGAAGGCGACAACTAGTAAACCGAGCGCGTAGACCGGCGCGCTATCAGAGATTTTCCAGCGAGACACTTCCATTTCCCCAGCTCAGCGCTGGAGGTATCATATAACCGTACAACATTACAATAAATACAGGTATTAAGGTGCCACAATAAAACGTTAGGTATGCCGGGGGCATTGTTCACTTTGCAGTTGGTTTTGGATACTCCAGCCCTCGACACCGGCGCAGCTTGGCCGCGGTTTCGGGTGGTGACCGCGCAAAATGAAAGTAGTTCAAGCCGAGCAAGGCACGACGATTCCTGCGACGCTCATCGCGCCTCAAGCTTCGAAGAGGGACGCATCATCGCCATGGCGCGTGGTGGAGCGCGTGAAGAAATCGTTCGCGTGAGCGACATCCCAAGATTATGCCAATACTAGCCGACCGCCATTTACGGCGGCCTCGACTATCCAACCCACCACGACCATAGCGCCCAACTTATATCCGCAATTCACCGGACAGCCGCGGGTGCGCGAATCGATTAGCAATCGTTGGTCTTTCGGCGATGTGCCGCCAGGCGGTTGGATCGTCGGAATCAAATTTAACAACCATTAGTTTCACGGCCATCTGCCGACAGGCGATTGCATTGTCGGAATCAAATTAGCAACCATCAGTTTCGCGGCCATCTGCCGCCAGTCGGTTGCATCATCGGTCATGTCAGGGGATGCAATGATGTTGGTCGCCAGCCGGTTGCGCACGCGCAACTCTGGGCAACCGTGCGGCAAAGAACGACCGAGCGGTCACGCAATTAAGTGCACTGCCACCGCAATCAGACGGTTGCGCAGACGAAAGCTGGTCTTGACGACCTGTTTGCTGCTCTCGTCAATTGGCGATTCCTTTGCACACACGGTTTCGATTGGCTACGAGGCCCTGGGCGGAGGCGTTTTTGATGTTTGGTACGGGACATACCACAGCGGGGTCAATTATACTGAAGGTTCGCTTCAGTTGGTCGGACCATCGATTTCAACGACCGTCGCTTTTACGATGCTCGTCACGACCAAGCCGGGCGGGTTGATCGATGGCACAACGAATTTTTATTCCAACGCGGCCGGGACTGCTCTGACCGGCACGCCTGTTGCCATCTCCGGTAACGGCGGCTCCTTTAACGGGCAGGCTTCGAGCATATTGGCCTGGCAGGGAGTACAGTTCACGGGAATTACAAGACCCGGAACCTACACCTTTACCTACATTCCCATCGCCGTTCCGACTGCTGAGTGGGACCCGATCAACAACGCCATTTTGACGGCGACCTTTACGTTGTCTGCACAGGCACTGGGTACGACCTTCACGTCGCTCCTGCCGCCGGGGTCGCCGACCAACGTGCTCAACGTGGCGGCCGCGCTCGACAATTCCGTAGCTAACGGCGCCACGTTGCAGGCTGGGCTCCAGAATCTTTACAATCTCACGCCGGCTCAGCTGTCCGCTGCGATGAGCGCGCTTTCCGGCGAGGCCGCGACCGACAGCGAAAGGGGTGCATTCGCGCTGATGAACCAGTTTCTCGGCCTCATGCTCGATCCGTTTGTCAACGGACGTGACTGTGGCGGGGGCTCAGGTCTTCAGCGCAACCCGTCGTTCGATCGGCCCGCCTGCGGCGGCCAAGCGATTGGCTTAGCGCCGGATCAGCAAGCAAGCTTTCCGCCTGACATCGCACTTGCCTATGCCTCGGTGCTCAAGGCGCCGCCGAAGCAGTCATTCGATCAACGCTGGACCGCATGGGGATCGAGTTTCGGGGGCAGCAGCACCACCAACGGCAACGCGGTCGTCGGCTCGAACAATGTCACCGCACGCGACTACGGCTTTGCCGGCGGCATGGATTATCATTTTTCGCCGAACACGCTGGCGGGGTTCGCGCTCGCCGGCAGCGGCACCAGTTGGGGCCTGGCGCAGGGTCTCGGCGGCGGCCGAAGCGATGCGTTCCAGGTCGGCATCTATGGCAAGAGCGATTTTGGTCCGGCTTACGTTGCGGCAGCCCTTGCCTTCACCAATAACTGGTTCACCACCAACCGCCTCGCGCTCGGCGATCAGCTCACGGCAAAGTTCAGGGGCGAAAGCTTTGGCGGTCGCCTCGAGAGCGGCTATCGCTTCGTCGTCCCATCGACCGCCGGCCGGTTCGAGATCGCTCCTTACGCCGCGGTTCAAGCGCAGTCGTTCCATACTCCGACCTACAACGAGACCGATCTCAACGGCGGCGGACTCGGGCTGAGCTACAACGCCATGAATGCGAGCGACATCCGCAGCGAATTGGGCGCGCGCTTCGCCGATATGACCGCGGTCAACGGCATGCCGCTGATCCTGCGCGCGAGGCTGGCCTGGGCCCATGACTGGGTCGGCAATCCCGCGCTGAATGCAGTCTTCCAGACGCTTCCCGGCGCAAGCTTTGTCGTCAACGGCGCGCCGATCCCCGCTGATTCCGCGCTTGCCTCCATCGGCGCCGAACTGCATGTGACCACACGCTGGTCGGTGCTCGCCAAGTTCGACGGCGAGTTCGCGAAGAGTTCGCAGACCTACGCCGGTACGGGAACGTTGCGGTATTCGTGGTGAGAGACGCACCCATTTGACTGGACGAACGAGGCAGCGCGCCACGCCTCCGCACGAAATTCGTGGTGCTCTGCCGCAAAGGCCGGCGAACGAACTGGCTGGGGCGGGAGGGATCGAACCTCCGAATGGCGGAATCAAAATCCGCTGCCTTACCGCTTGGCTACGCCCCAACTGGCCGTTCGGGCGGCGTGCGGCGAGGGCCGCGCAGCCGATTCCCGATAGCGCCGGTCTATCGGCAGTGCAGCACGATTTCAACCGGCTGGACATGCGAATTTCACCTCGAAACGGGCAATGGCGACCGCATTTTCGATCCGGCACCGCCCGCCGCGGCCTTGGATCGCATCCTCGCCATACCCATTAAGAGTTGAGAGAACGCTTCTTTCATGGGAAGACGAGCATCGCTTGCCCGTCTTGGCTTGCCGTCTTGTCTTGCTCTCTTTTCTTGCCCGTCCTTTCGCAACGAGGCACCTCCGATGACCTACCGTGCGCCCATCACCGACATCCTGCTCGCGCTGAACCATGGCGCCGGCCTGAAGGCGGCCGTCGCGGCCGGCCATTATGGCGATTTCGACGGCGACATCACGGAAGCGGTGCTGGAGGAAGCCGGCAAGTTCGCCGCGGACGTGCTGGCGCCGCTCAACCGTATCGGCGACGAGCACGGCATCACGCTCGACGGCGGCAACGTCACGACCGCTCCCGGCTGGCCCGACGCCTACAAGCGCTGGACCGAGGGCGGCTGGAACGCGGTGTCCGGCCCAGAGGCGTTCGGCGGCCAGGGCCTGCCGCTCGCGATCAACGCGGCCTGCACCGAGATCTGGAGCGCGTCGAATGTCGCTTTCGGCCTCTGCCCGCTGCTGACGCTGTCGGCGATCGAGGCGCTCGATGCCCATGGCAGCGAGGAGCTGAAGCAGATCTATCTCGACAAGCTCGTGTCCGGCGAATGGACCGGCACCATGCAGCTCACCGAGCCGCAGGCCGGCTCCGATGTCGGCGCGCTGCGCGCCCGCGCCGAACGGCAGGCCGACGGCACCTACCGCATCAAGGGCACGAAGATCTTCATCACCTATGGCGACCACGACATGACCGACAACATCGTTCATTTCGTGCTCGCGCGCCTGCCGGACGCACCCGCGGGCACCAGGGGCATCTCGCTTTTCCTGATCCCAAAATTCCTGGTCGAGGCCGACGGCTCGCTCGGCAGCCGCAACGACATCCATCCGAGCGGCGTCGAGCACAAGCTCGGCATGCACGCCTCCCCGACCTGCACCATGACCATGGGCGATCATGGCGGCGCGATCGGCTATCTGATCGGCGAGGAAAATCGCGGCATGCAGTGCATGTTCACGATGATGAACCAGGCGCGGCTCGGCGTCGGCCTGGAAGGCGTCGGCGTCGCCGACCGTGCCTATCAGCAGGCGCTGGCCTATGCGCAGGAACGCAAGCAGGGCCGCGCGGTCGGCAAGACCGGCGACGGCATGGACCCGATCATCGTGCATCCCGACGTCAAGCGGATGCTGATGCAGATGCGCGCGATGACGGCGGCCGCGCGCACCATCTGCTATGCCACCGCGGTCGCGCTCGACGTCGCCGGGCGCGCAAAGGACGCGAAGGTGAAGGCGGATGCGGCGGCGCGCGGGGCGCTGCTGACGCCGATCGCGAAGGCTTTCTCCACCGATATCGGCAACGAGGTTGCCTATCTCGGCGTGCAGGTGCATGGCGGCATGGGCTTCATCGAGGAGACCGGCGCCGCGCAGCATTATCGCGACGCGCGCATCACCTCGATCTACGAGGGCACCAACGGCATCCAGGCGATCGATCTCGTCACCCGCAAGCTCGCGGCGAACGGCGGCGCATCGGTGTGGGCGCTGCTCGACGAGCTCAAGGGCATCGTCACGCAGGTGGAGACCTCGAACGATCCGGCCTTCGGCACCACGGCCGCCAAGCTGCGCGACGCGCTGGGATCGCTGGAGCGCGCCAGCCGCTGGCTGCTCGAACGGGTCGGCTCCGCGCCGAACGATGCGCTTGCCGGCGCCACGCCCTATCTTCGGCTGTTCGGCTCGGCACTCGGCGGCTGTTATCTCGCCAGCGAAGCGCTTGCCGCGCGCAGCGAAGCGGCCGGCGATCACGGCCGCTATGTGACGCTGGCGCGCTTCTTCGCCGAGAACATCAGCGTGCAGGCGACGTCGCTGGAGAAGACGGTCACCGACAGCGCCGAGGCCGTGACCGGCGCGGATGCGGTGCTGCTGGGGTAAGGCGTCGCACACCTCCGCTGTCGTCCCTGCGAACGCAGGGACCCATAACCACGGTAGTTTGTGGCGCGAACGCGGGGGCTTTTTTTCACAACGTCTTCACGCGGTATGGGTCACCTGCGTATCGCAGGGACGACGGCGACTTCGCTTCGGATGCTGCATACTGCAATGTCTCACTCGATCGGCTTAAGCCCCGCTTCGATCTCGGCGCGGCGCGGTTCCAGGAACGGCGGCAGCGCGAGCTTCTCGCCCATGCTCGTCCATCGGCTCGTCGCTGGCAAAGCCGGGACCGTCGGTCGCGATCTCGAACAGGATGCCGTTCGGCTCGCGGAAATACAGGCTGCGGAAATAGAAGCGATCGATCTCGCCACTGTTGGGAATGCGCAGTTCGTTCAGCCGCGCGGTCCAGGCGTGGTACTGCGCTTCGTCCGGCGTGCGGAAGGCGACGTGATGCACGCCGCCAGCGCCTTGCCGCGCCGGGGGCAGGTCCTTGCCCTCGATCACATGCAGCTCGGCTGCGGGGCCGCCCTCGCCCATCGCGAACACATGCACCTCGCCGCCCTGCGCCTCGCCGTCCACGGATGCATAGTCGCGCACGCGCCGCATGTTCATCACCTCCGTCAGCACCAGCGCGGTGCGTCCGAGGTCATGCACGTTGAGCGTGATCGGACCGAGCCCGCGGATCTGATGCTCGGCAGGCACGGAGCTGCGCTCCCATGGCGATGACGAGCCGGCACCGCCGTCGTCGATCAGCGCCAGCCGCTGGCCCTCGCCATCCTCGAACGGCAGGGTCAGACGGCCGTCGACCTGCCTGATGTCGCCGACCACGCCGCCCGCCTGTTTCAGCCGCTCGCGCCAGAAGGCGAGGCTCGCCTCGCCAGCGACGCGCAAGGCGGTGCGCGCGATGCTGTTGGTGCCGCGCCGCTCCGGCGCTGCCGGAAAATCGAAAAAAGTGATGTCGGTGCCGGGACTGCCTTTGCCGTCGGCATAGAACAGATGATAGGCGCTGACGTCATCCTGGTTGACCGTCTTCTTCACCAGCCGCAGCCCGAGCAGGCCCTTGTAGAACGCCAGATTGTCGCGCGGCTTCGCCGAGATCGCGGTGAGATGATGAATACCGGTCAGTTGCATGAGCTGCTCTCCGCGAGGTGGGCGTGGCGTGCCGCCGCGCGTTCCCGGCGATGATGTAAGGGGCCGCCCGCGTCGGGGCCAGTGGGGCACCTCCGCGGTCGTTGGTCGTCGCCCGGTCTTGCGCGGGCATGACGATCGAAGGCAACGTGACGGCGCGTCGGGTGGGCAAAGCGCAGCGTGCCCACCGTCGAGCCGTCGATGCGAAGAGATGGTGGGTACGACGCGTTGCGCCTTTGCCCACCCTACGCATTTCTGCCACACCTTCGCACTCTCGCGGCGCATTGCGTCCGAGTTTTTTCAATCGATCCGCCCTCATCGGAAACAGAGGGCGCAGGGAATGCCGGGTGCGGGCTGCACCCATGGTCCGCGTGCAACAAAAAGCACGCGGCAGAACCACAGGTTCAGCCGGAGCAGCCGGCATTCCCTGCGCAATGGTTTTAACGGCTTGCTTCGTGCTCTCCCCGGTGAGACCGGGCTTTGTTGTCACCGCCGCTTTGCGTCATCTTGCAAAACGAGGCACCTGCATCGGGGCGCCAGGACCACACGACTTCGCCGTCCGCGTCATGTTGTTCGTCAAACAACACACCGCGTCCATCGCATCCCGCTTCCAACGTCCGTGACGATCGCGAAGCGCCCCTCTTGCGGCAGCGAGACGCGCAAATGATCGTTGTGATTTGCCCGACAACGCAAGAGGAAATGTGCACGACGGGCAGTTTGCGCATGGCGGGAATGCGTTCGCACGACTCTCTCCACGTCATCGCGAGCGGCACGCGAAGCAATCCAGACTTCCTCCGCGAAGATAGTCTGGATTGCTTCGTCGCTGTCGCTCCTCGCAATGACGACTCCTCTCTCCGCTGTCATTCCGGGATGCGCCGTCAGGCGCAGGCCCGGAATCCATACTCACGATCGTGGTTATGGATTCCGGGCTCGCGCTCACGCGCGCCCCGGACTGACGACGGAGGGAATTCAAGGGTGGGCAAAGGAGCGCAAGCGACGTGCCGACCGTCTCTCAGTTACGGATCGCCGTGCTCGCTGCTCAACCGCGACGGCCTTATGCGGCGGCGACCGCCAGGTTCATCGTGGCCGCGAGCTCGAGCTCGATCGGGTCTCGTTCGCCGGCGGCAGCACAGACCAGGATGTTTCTTGCTATCTCCGACCGGTAGGCGCGCGTCCGCATCCTGGCCGGCAGTGACGCCAAGGCTTGATCGAACGCATTCCCCAACAGCACGAGATCCTCCGGTTCCAGGACAAAATTTCTTTCACGCAACATCGCGCCGCTCCCCTGCTTCGCACTGCTGCGTTCATACTTTGTTGACGCGTTTGTCGGCGTTAGGGCGAAAAGACGACCGCCTGACGTCCTCTGGCAGACTAAGTAAGGTTTCGCACCCAGGTAAATTTCCCCCCAATGTCTAGAGGCTACTCGACCGAGACGCGCACGACGCCCGACCGCATCATGCCGAGGGCGCGCGCGGCGCTGAGCGAGACGTCGATGATTCGGCCGCGCACGAAGGGGCCGCGGTCGTTGACGTGGCACCTGATCGAACGGCCGGCATGGGTGACTGTGACGAAACTTCCGAGCGGACGGGTGCGATGGGCGCAGGTCATCTCGCCATGATGGCCGCGTCCGCCATAATAGGAGGCCAGCCCGCTTTCGGCACACGCCCAGGACGTGGCGGCGATCAGCGCTGCCGCGGCAAGAAAAATCCGATACAATTCAATCACTCACAAAAATACGACGCCCCATCGACACTCGAAAATAAGGCGTTACAGCGACGATTTTGCAGCAAATTTGGAGCAATCTTGCGGCGCGACCTCGTCTACTTGACCTTGAGACAGACCACACGCCCGAGTGTCTGTGCACGCAGAGGGGCGGCGAACGGCGCGTTGAGTTCGGTCCGGACCGCGTCGGCCGCCTTATTGCAAAGCTCCTCGGAAGCGAAAGACTGAATCTGACTGGTCGTGGGGGGCGTTGGACTTCCCGACACCACCCATTGCAGCGATACAAGAAGAACCCATTCCATCCGACGTCTCCCGTTATTGTTCTCGGCAGCCCAAGGTCTCGGCAATCCAAGACCGCTTCTGTAAAGGCCGCCTCTGCAAATGTTTCGCGCAGGGGTAACGGGCTCTTCTGCTTTTGGCAAATAAACCGCGCCGACCAGGCGGTTACGGGCCGGCTTACGGCCGCGTTTTCACCGAATTCGGTGACAAGGGGACGCGGAAGATCCGAAAGCCTGCGATCTCGGGAAACACCTCGGCCGCGTCCGGCGAGACCAGCGCGACGACGGCCGCAGGCACATCGCCATTGGTGAGGCGCTTGATCGCAGCCGTCTGCTCTTCGCTCACCTGCACCTCGGGCGCGCCGGCAGCGACGATCGCGGTCCGGATGCTGCTGCTTGTCGCGGAATAACGCTCATCGATCGCAATCGTCTTGCGCGAGAGGTCGGAGACCGATCCGATGTCCGGATGCGCCATGAGGACAGCAACCAGCAGGTCCGTGTCCTGCTGCCGCACGGTGGGGGTCTTTGCCTCATCGGAGGGATCGTCACCCGGCGCCTTATCTTTGGCCTTGTCTGCTGCCTTATCTATTGCCTTGGACCGCGCCGCAGTGGCCATCATGCGATCGGCAGCGGCGGTCGCGGTCGCGACCAGTTGCTCGACCGTTCGTGTCTCCGGTTTTGTGACGACCGCATCGGCACTTGCATCTGCAACCTCAGTGCCTGACGGATTGGCGACAGCGGCTGCAACGCCCGTGGTGACCGGTGGCGGTTTCGGCGGCGCAGGAGAAGGCAGCGGGACACGCGGCGGAATCGGACTCCTGCTCACGATGGGCTTTGCCGTTTTCGTAGCGGCATGGGTCTTGGAATCAGCCTTGGCATGAGCCTTGGAATGAGCCTGGCATGAGCCTTGGCATGGACCCCGGCATGGGCGTGATCCCGCGATGTCCGTGCGGTCTTCACCCGATGCGACGCCTTGCGCGACGAAGTTTCTTCAGAAGACAAACGGGCCGTCTTCGCTTTGGCTGGTGCCGGCGCCGAATGCGAGCTGAAAGATGCAAGCCGCATCGGCGGACCAGCCGCGCTGCGCTCGGCACAGCCTGCCCCGTTCGCGTTTTCGCATGATGTCTCGACCGCAAGCGTTGACGGTTGGCGGCTACAGCCGAACAAGGTCAAGGCCAGCGCGCCCACGAGAAGCGCTCTCACGCTATCGCTCCCTGAAAGTTTCAGATGCGCTCGCAATTCTTGCGGGCGTAGAAATTTCGCGCTGGTTGTCTATCCTTTCGCTGAAAGTATTAAATGCGCGCTAAGCTTTCGGCGCCCGACGCAGGAAGCTCGCCTATGGTTAACGGCTTTGGACGTGCACCGAAGGTCCCTGTCTCGCCACGACACATTCCCCGGAGGCAACGGCCGCAACCGATCACCTTGCGGTCAAACGCTGCGATGCTTCGTGAAATCGTTGCGTGCGCGCTTTATGGTCGCGACATGACACACCGATTCCGCTTTCTTCTGACCGCCGCAACGTTTGCCATCGCGTTTGACACCGCGCCGTTCGACACCGCGCCGTTTGACATCGCATCCCGGGCCTTCGCGCAAACCGCAGCTCCCGTCGATCTGCGCATCCTCGCGATCAACGATTTCCACGGCAACCTGATGCCGCCGCCCGGCGGCATCAGGATCACCGATCCCGCCGACAAGACGAAAAAGATCGCGGTCCCCGCCGGCGGATCGGAGACCATGGCGAGCGTGGTGAAGAGCCTGCGCGAAGGTCACAAAAACACGGTGTTCGTCGCGGCCGGCGACCTGATCGGCGCCAGCCCGTTCCTGTCGGCGATGTTTCACGACGAGCCGACCATCGAGTCGATGTCGATGATGGGGCTCGAGATCGCCTCCGTCGGCAATCACGAGTTCGACGAGGGCAAGGACGAATTGCTCAGGATGCAGAATGGCGGCTGCCATCCGGTCGACAAATGCCTGGGGCCGCACCCTTTCCAGGGCGCCAAATTCCACTATCTCGCCGCCTCCACCATTGTGAAGGACACCGGCAAGACGCTGTTTCCCCCCTACGAGATCAAGACCTTCGACGGCATCCCGGTCGCCTTCATCGGGCTGACGCTGAAGGGCACGGCGGACATCATCTCGCCCGCGAGCGCGGCGGACCTCGAATTCCGCGACGAGGCGGAAACGGTGAACGCGCTGGTGCCGCAACTGAAGGCGCAGGGCGTCAACGCAATCGTGCTGCTGATCCATGAAGGCGGCGTCCCGACCGGCGACTACAATGAATGCCCGGGCATCGCGGGGCCGATCGTCGACATCGTGAAGAAGCTCGATGCCGCCGTCGACATCGTGATCAGCGGCCACACCCATCAGGCCTATGTCTGCGAGATCGATCACCGGCTCGTCACCTCGGGCGACAAATACGGCACGCTCGTCACCGCGATCGACATCAAGCTTGATCCGGCGACGCGCGACATCGTCAGCGCCAAGACAAACGATATCAAGGCAAACGATATCAAGGCCGACAACACGATCGTGCGCATCGGCGACTATCCGAAGGACCCCGAGCAGACCGCACTGCTGAACGCCTATGACAAGGTGGCAGCGCCCATCGCCAATCGCCGGGCAGGCGAAGTCAAGGACACGCTGTCGCGCGTGCCGAACCCGACCGGCGAAAGCGTGCTCGGCGACATCGTCGCGGACGCGCAGCTTGCGGCGACGCGCGATGCCGCCAATGGCGGCGCGGTGGTCGCCTTCACCAATCCCGGCGGCATCCGCACCGACATCATCAGGAAAGGCGACGGCACGGTGAGCTATGCGGACGTGTTCGCCAGCCAGCCGTTCCGCAATCAACTCGTGACGCTGACGCTGACCGGCGCGCAGATCAAGGCGATGCTCGAGCAGCAATGGATCGATCCGAACCGGCCTCGGGTGCTGCAGGTCTCGAAAGGCTTTCAATATGCCTGGGACGCAAAAAAGCCCGTCGGCGACCGCGTCGTCGCCGCCTCGATGAAACTTGGCGGCGAGCCGATCGATGCGGCAAAGAGCTACCGCGTCGCCGTGAACAACTATCTCGCGCTTGGCGGCGACGGGTTCACCGCGCTGAAGGATGGAACCGCGCTCCAGTTCGGCATGTATGACGTCGACGCCTTGTTTGCCTATTTCAACACCAACAGCCCGCTGGCGCCCGCCCCGCCCGACCGCATCGCGCGCACGGATTGATCACAGCTCATCGCGCGGCGCACCCTTTCCGTGCGGCCGGCAACGGCCTAGATTACCCGTTCGTCGCTCTCGCGCTTGGGTATCTCATGACCACGCTGCTTCTGACCCATCCGGCATGTCTCGATCATGTCACTCCGCCCGGACATCCCGAGCGGCCCGAGCGGATGCGCGCGGTCGCCGAGGTGCTGTCGGATGCGCGCTTCAACAGCCTGGTGCGCGACGAGGCGCCCGAAGGCGATCTCGATCTCGTCACGCTCTGCCACAACGAGCATTACGTCACCGAACTGCGCCACATCGCGCCGACCAGCGGCATGATCTATCTCGATGGCGACACCTCGATGTCGCCGGGCACCTGGGAAGCCGTGATGCGCGGCGTCGGCGGCGCGGTGTCGGCGACCGATGCGGTGATGTCAGGCAAGCATGACAATGCGTTCGTCGCGATGCGCCCGCCCGGCCATCACGCCGAGCACAACAAGCCGATGGGCTTCTGCTTCTTCGACCATGCCGCGATCGCCGCGCGTTACGCGCAGCGCAAATACGGCATTGGCCGTGCCGCGGTGGTCGATTTCGATGTGCATCACGGCAACGGCACGCAGGACATCTTCTGGGCGGACCCGACCGTGATGTATTGCTCGACCCACCAGATGCCGTTGTTTCCCGGTACCGGCGCCTCCGGCGAGCGCGGCGAGCACGACACCATCGTCAATGCGCCGCTTGCGTCGGAAGACGGCAGTGCGAAATTCCGCGCGGCGTTCGAGAACGTCATCCTGCCGCAACTGAAAAAATTCGCGCCGGAGTTGATCGTCATCTCGGCGGGCTTCGATGCGCATTATCGCGACCCCCTCGCCTCACTCAATCTCAAGGCCGAGGATTTCGGCTGGGTAACGCGCAAGCTGATGGACGTGGCCGATCAGTCCGCAGAGGGACGAATTGTTTCGGTGCTGGAAGGCGGCTATGATCTGCAGGGTTTGAAGGAATCGGTCGCGGCTCATGTCACCGCGCTGATCGGCGGCTGATTGACCGGCCCGCCGGCAACCCGCGACGATACGTCCGCAGCGAAATCCTTAACGCAGGTCCTAAGGCCGACAGCAGGCGGTCGAGTGCATTTTGGGAAGAAGGTATGGCCGAAAACACTGGCGCAGATGTCACCAAGCTGAGTTTCGAACGCGCGATCGAAGAGCTGGAAATGATCGTCAAGCGGCTCGAGGACGGCAAGGTCCCGCTCGAGGAATCGGTCGCGATCTACGAGCGCGGCGAGGCCTTGAAGCGGCGCTGCGAGGAATTGCTGCGGCAGGCAGAAGCCCGCGTCGAGAAAATCACGACATCCGCCGGCGGCCAGCCGAACGGCACCGAGCCGCTCGACGTCCAGTAGGCCGTTAGATCATGATGCGATGGACTCGCATCATGATCTCATCTCTTTGTTTGAGCAGGCTCTCCGCACAAACGCGTTCCGCGTTTGTTAGCTAAGGGAAAACCGGTTTCCACCCATCGGGTCTAGCCCGAGGGCATGCTTTTTCGGATCATGCTCAAATCACGCGGCCGAGCGCTCAAGCCTTGCAAGCATGAGAAGAATTTCATGCGCCCACGCTCGCCCGGGCGCGAAATAGCTCTTGGCGCGCCGGGCGGGCTGCGATAGTCCCCAAAGTGTGCAGCACAAGGGTGCAGGAAACGTCGAAATCGGCGGCACAGGTCCGGGGATCACGCTCAGTGCGCGTTCGCAACCGCCACATCATCTATGTGCAGGGCTACGATCCCCGCGGTCTGGCGCAATATTACCGCATGTTCCGGACCGAATTGCGCAAGTTCAGCCGGCTCTATGGGGTGAACGCCAGCATCGGCCGGCCGCAAAGCATCTCCGACGGCGAGATCGCGTCCTGGACCATCGAGACCAAGGCGGACGACTGGCAGACCCGCACCACCTACGACTTCCTTCGCTTCGAGGATTTCATCCAGCGCGACCTCGCCGCGCCAATCTGGCAGACCGTCTTCCAAGCGGTATGGATCTATTGGCGGCTGGTCTTCCGCGGCACGATCGCGCGGTTCTGGAAAGCCAATTGGCGCTTTGCCACATTCATCACCTGGCCGCATCTCATCCTGTTGTGCGAGGCCCTCGGCGCAGGCGCAATCGCGTTCCTGTTCGACAGGGGGCTGAACGCGCTCGGCATCCCCTCTTTCATCAACATTCTTGCGTCCGTCGCGCTGTTTGTCGCGCTGCTCGGAAGCCTGCTGAAGTACAGCGAGAAACGCACCTACGTCCTCTATTTGCTCAGCGACACGATCTGGACCTGGCAGTTCTCGCACCGGCAGCGTCCCGAATGGGACCAGCGGATCGACCGCTTCGCCGACTATCTCTGCAAGGTCGTAGGCGATAGCGATGCCGACGAGGTCGTCCTGGTCGGTCATAGCTCGGGCTCTTTCCTGGGAACCGAGATTCTGGCGCGGGCGCTGAAGCGTGACCCCGGCCTTGGCCGGCATCACCCCCGGGTCGTGCTGCTGACGCTTGGCGGCAATTATCCGATCGTCGGATTCCACAAGGCGGCGCAGGACTTCCGCGATCATCTCCGGCAGCTCGCTATCGAGCCCTCGGTCGACTGGATCGACTGCCAGGCTCGCAAGGATGTGATGAACTTCTTCCAGCTCGATCCGATCTCGGCGCACGGAATCGAGGTCGGCAAAGCCAGGAGAAATCCTACCATAATACCTGTACGATTCCGTGAAATCATCAACTCCAAGCGCTACAATCTGTTTCGCTGGCAGTTCTTCCGGGTGCATTTCCAGTTTGTGATGGCCAACGACCGGCCACACCCCTACGATTTCTTCATGATCGTCTGCGGCCCTATGCCGCTGCGTGAGCGCATGCTGATACCTGAGGCCGCGCTCGCAGCGGTCACCGGCGATAGCGCCGCGCGCGAATGGGCCTGGAAGCAGATCGACGCCGCGCCCACCGACGATGCAAATGCCGCCGAGTTGAGCGCTTTGCTAAACGGTGTGGAACCATCTGCACGGCGCAGCGGTTAACAGTGCCGCCAATTTCCCGCCACTCACGCGGCATAGCAAGGGCGCGCCGGATTGGCTTTGCCGGCAGCTTTAGTGTAAAGGGTTAGTAACTATTAGCTTTTGCAAGAGTTCCGCCCGATTCTGCCGACGGCGGTAAACGCTTGAAAAAGCTGGGGAAAGTAACTTGGACGGGGCTGGCTCTCCGAAGGTGACGACTGTCACATTGAGCCGTTCGGGGTGCGTCTAGACTCGGTAATGGGACAAACGCCTGCGCAGGTGACACTCAAATCGCTCGAGGTCTCGCTTCGACTTGTGCAACCCATCTCACGTCGGGTCTTGGCGCCGACATAGAATTGGAACATCGCTGTGACCGCATACAGTAAGACACCGCTTCTCGACACCATCCGCACGCCGGACGATCTGCGCCGCCTCAAAGTAGAGCAAGTGCGGCAGGTTGCCGACGAGCTCCGCCAGGAAACCATCGATGCCGTCTCGGTCACCGGTGGCCATTTCGGCGCCGGCCTCGGTGTCGTCGAGCTGACGACCGCCATCCACTATGTCTTCGACACGCCGCGCGACCGGCTGATCTGGGACGTCGGCCATCAGGCCTATCCGCACAAGATCCTGACCGGACGGCGCGACCGCATTCGCACGCTGCGCACCGGCGGCGGCCTCTCCGGTTTCACCAAGCGCTCGGAAAGCGACTACGATCCGTTCGGCGCCGCGCATTCCTCGACCTCGATCTCGGCCGGCCTCGGCATGGCGGTTGCGCGCGACCTCTCCGGCGGCAAGAACAATGTGATCGCGGTAATCGGCGACGGCGCGATGTCCGCCGGCATGGCCTATGAGGCCATGAACAATGCGGGCGCAATGAACTCCCGCCTGATCGTCATCCTCAACGACAACGACATGTCGATTGCGCCTCCGGTCGGCGCGATGTCGGCCTATCTGTCCCGTCTCTACTCCGGCAAGACCTACCGCACGCTGCGCGAGGTGGCCAAGCAGATCAACCAGCGTCTGCCGAAGGTGTTGGCCAACCGCGCCAACCGCGTCGAAGAATATTCCCGCGGCTTCATGATGGACGGCGGCACGCTGTTCGAGGAACTCGGTTTCTATTACATCGGCCCGATCGACGGCCACAATCTCGACCATCTGTTGCCCGTGCTCAAGAACGTGCGCGACATGGAGACCGGCCCGATCCTGGTTCACGTCGTGACCCAAAAAGGCAAGGGCTATGGGCCGGCGGAAGCCTCCGCCGACAAATATCACGCCGTGGTCAAGTTCGACGTCGCGACCGGCACCCAGGCCAAGGCCAAGCCGAACGCCCCGCAATACCAGACCGTATTCGGCCAGAGTCTAGTCAAGGAAGCCGAGAAGGACGACAAGATCGTCGGCATCACCGCCGCGATGCCGTCCGGCACCGGCATCGACATCTTCAACAAGGCGTTCCCGTCCCGCACCTTTGACGTCGGCATCGCCGAGCAGCACGCGGTGACCTTCGCCGCGGGTCTTGCGAGCGAAGGCTACAAGCCGTTCTGCGCGATCTATTCCACCTTCCTGCAGCGCGGTTATGACCAGGTCGTCCACGACGTGGCGATCCAGAGCCTGCCCGTCCGCTTCGCGATCGACCGCGCCGGCCTCGTCGGCGCCGATGGCGCGACGCATGCCGGCTCGTTCGACAACGCCTATCTCGGCTGCCTGCCGAACTTCGTCATCATGGCAGCTTCTGACGAAGCCGAAATGGTGCACATGGTCGCAACCCAGGTCGCGATCAACGACCGGCCGAGCGCGTTACGCTATCCGCGCGGCGAAGGCCGTGGAGTCGAGATGCCCGAGGTCGGCATCCCGCTCGAGATCGGCAAGGGCCGCATCGTCCGCCAGGGCAAGCAGGTCGCGTTGCTGTCGTTCGGCACCCGCCTCGGCGAGTGCGAGAAGGCGGCCGACGAACTCGCAGCCCACGGCCTGTCGGCAACCATCGCCGATGCGCGCTTCATGAAGCCGCTCGACGAGGAGCTGATCCTCAAGCTCGCCCGTGACCATGACGTCCTGATCACGATCGAGGAAGGCTCTGTCGGCGGCTTCGGCTCGCATGTCATGCAGTTCCTGTCCGATCAGGGCGCGCTCGACGGCGGCCTGAAGATGCGCACCATGGTGCTGCCCGACGTGTTCATGGATCACGATACGCCGGCCGCGATGTACGGCCGCGCCGGTCTCGACGCCAAGGGCATTCTCGCCAAGGTGTTCGAGGCGCTCGGCAAGGACGTCAAGACGGAAACCGCCAAGCTCGCCTGAGCCAAAATGCACCGGACCAGGGCCGGTTGAACGATGAAAATCTATTTGGCAGGCCCCGACGTATTCCTGCCGGATGCCATCGAAATCGGACGGCGCAAGGTTCAGCTTTGCGCCGTTCATGGTCTCAGCGGACATTATCCGCTGGATAACGCCGTCGACCACACGGCCGCCGACGTCTCTCTGCGGATCTTCAAGGGCAATGAAGCGATGATGGATGCGGCCGACGCCATCATCGCCAACCTGACGCCGTTCCGCGGCCCCGGCGCCGATCCCGGCACCGTCTACGAACTCGGCTACATGGCCGGGCGCAGCAAGCTCTGTCTCGGCTATTCCAACGATCCCTCCATCTACGCCGACCGCGCGCGCGACTTTACCGAAGTGCGATCGGAGGGCGGCCGGCTGGTCGATTCGGCAGGGCTGACGGTTGAAGATTTCGGCCTCGGCGACAATCTGATGATGATCCACGCGCTCGAGCTGCATGGCTGCCCGCTGGTGACGCCGCGCATCGCGCCCGCTGACATCTGGCACGATCTGGCGGCATTCGAGACCTGCGTGCGGATTGCGGCCGAGCTGTCCTCGCGCAGCTGAACAACATGGCTTCCGCCCGCAAACGCGCCGATATTCTGCTGGTCGAACGTGGTGTGTTCGAGAGCCGGGCGCGCGCGCAGGCGGCGATCGAGGCCGGCCTCGTCACGGCCAACAACAAACAGGTGACAAAGCCTTCGGAGACCGTTCCCACTGATGCCGTGCTGCAGGCGCAGCCCGCACACCCCTATGTCTCGCGCGGCGGCGTCAAGCTCGCGGCCGCGCTGGAGCGCTATCCGATCGACGTCGAAGGCCATGTCTGTCTCGATGTCGGTGCGTCCACCGGCGGCTTCACCGAAGTGCTGCTGGCCAACGGCGCCGAGATCGTGTTCGCAATCGATGTCGGGCGCGGCCAGTTGCACCCCTCCCTGCATGGCCACGCGAAGATCGTCTCGATGGAGGAGACCGATATCCGCAATTTCGCGGGCAAGCGCCTGCCGGCGCGGCCCGATATCGTCGTGATCGATGTCAGCTTCATTTCGTTGAAGCTCGTGCTGCCGGTCGCGCTCTCGCTGGCCGCAGCTCCAATGCATCTCTTGGCACTGATCAAGCCGCAATTCGAGGCGCAGGGCAAACATGCCAAGGGCGGCATCATCCGCGACGCCGCCGTGCATGCCCAGGTCTGTGACGACATCGCAGCTTTCGCCGCATCGCTCGGCTGCACGGATATCGAGGTGTTCCCCTCGCCGATCACCGGCGGCGACGGCAATGCCGAATTTTTCCTCGGCGCGCGACGTGGTTGAACGGCTTCTCATCGATCATGTCGGCCATCGCGGCGACGGCGTGTCCTTCACTGATGGGATTGGTGTCTACGTGCCCTATACGCTCGGCGGCGAGACCGTCGAGGTTGAGCGTGTCCCGGGGCATCCCGACCGTCGACATCTTCTGGCGGTCGAGACCGCAAGTCGTGAGCGCATCGCGCCGTTCTGCCCGCACTTCACGGTGTGCGGTGGCTGCGCGATCCAGCACTGGCAGGAGGATCGCTATCGCGTCTGGAAACGCGATCTCGTCGTCGAGACGCTGAAGCAGGCGAAGCTCGATTGCGACGTCGCGGAGCTGATCGATGCGCATGGCGCGGGCCGCCGCCGCATGACCCTGCATGCGCGGCTCGGCACGCACGACGTGCTCAAGGTCGGGTTCACTGCAGCCAATTCACACGACATCGTGCCCATCGATCGCTGCCCGATTCTCGATCCCGGTCTCGACGGCGCGCTCGACGCGGCCTGGGCGCTCGCCGAACCCTTGATCAGGATCGGCAAGCCGCTCGACATCCAGATCACCGCGACCTTGAACGGCCTCGATGTCGATGTGCGTGGCTCCGGGCCGCTGCCGCCAAAGATGATCGCAGCACTGTCGCGGCTCGCCGAGCAACATCGCCTGACGCGTCTGACACGGCATGGCGAGCTGGTGCTGATGCGCGCGCCACCGGTCGTCATCATGGGCACCGCGCAAGTGACTTTGCCGCCGGGCTCGTTCCTGCAGGCCACAGCACTCGGCGAAGAAACCCTGGCGATGCTCGTGACCGAGCGTTGCGGCCGCGCGAAACACGTCGCCGATCTCTTCTGCGGCGTCGGTCCCTTCGCGCTGCGGCTTGCGACGCGCGCGCGGATTGCAGCCTTCGACAGCGATGCGGGCGCGGTCTCGGCCTTGCAGAAAGCCGCGACCGCGACATCCGGCCACAAGCCGGTCAAAGCCGAAGCGCGCGACCTGTTCCGCCGTCCGCTGATGCCGCAGGAATTGCGCGACTTCGATGCCGTCGTGTTCGATCCGCCGCGCCAAGGCGCGCAGGCGCAGGCGCAACAGCTCGCGGCGAGCAAAGTCGCCACCGTCATCGCGGTGTCCTGCAACGCCGCGACGTTCGCACGCGACGCGCGGATACTCGTCGATGGCGGCTATAAGCTCGGCACCGTCACGCCGGTCGATCAATTCCGCCACACGCCGCATGTCGAGCTGGTGGCGCGGTTTACGCGCTGAACCCGCGCGCGCCGTTCACCGCCGCGGACGGATCGTAAGAACCAGGCCGTGTTCGCATATGGGGCGACAGATCAGGCACGCCTGATGTCCGCTTATCCGCCGATAGCGGCGCAATAGTCGAAGTCGCTGGAGGTCTCAAAAGCGCCAACAGCCGACAGATCACTGTCCGCTTGCGGAGCAAATTATCGGAAGGTGGATTGGCCGGTCGTCATTCGACGTGAAACGTGGAAACGAAAATCTGCCACCGATCGTCCGGCCTAATGAGGTTATAAGACTGACGCCATTTCCGAACAACGCTGCCGTCCGGCCGCGTATTTTGCCACTCCAACGTGGCAAGCACACTTCGACCTCCGATTGCCTGCACCTCTAGGTCAACAAAGCGAGCGCCACTGGCTCCCTCTCGTTCATAACGATCAGCCACTTCTTGAAAAAACGCGACCAGCTCTTCGCGGGACTGAAAACAATGGGTGGATTTGTCCCCTCGCATCGAAACGCTTGGCACAGAATAGAACAGCGAGATCGCGGCACCGTCCCTTTCAGCGAATGTGCGATTGTAATCGTCGAAGAATCTGCTGATCTCGTCTGCAAGGGTCTGCGGCATGCGACCTCCAACGATGGAAAGGCGACATCAGGCCAACGATAGCTCGAACGCAAACTTCGGCCAAATGCTATTTGCGAGCTAGAGCCGAGGGTGTCCGCTTCGGGTCATTTTCGACGGTTTCAGAAGGTGCCATTAGTCGATTGATGTCCGCATCTGCCCAGAATCCGTCTGTCTCCCGCTTGGCTTTTGGGTGGCGGGCGGATGGCGTTGCAGCGCTTAGCTCGAACTTTTATCTCTGCGGCCCAGACAGGTTTACCTCGCGTTCAGCCCGGAAGACGTTGCTGTGGAGGTTTGCGATCCATTGCCGCCCGCTGGAGGTGACATTGAGAAAGCGAATCGCAGGTTGAATCTGCGGTGCCACATTGGTCCAGTAGAATTGCGGGAATTTATAGACGATGTCGGCGGGCGTAGAGTAGCCCAGCGTCTTGTTCAGCCCGATTTCCTCGAATTCATGAAAGAGCGCACGTGATTTCCGCATGTAATTGGGATCGCCGAGCTGGCCGATCAAATCGGCGGCACGCAACAGCAATCCTTCCTCCTCGTTGAGGTCGTCGATCGCATTATTGGGCGCATCAGCGTAGGGAAAGCGCGTGTATTCGATGGCTCGGGCAATTCGCGCCGCGTCGACTTCCTCCACGTCATTGAGACGCTCAATCACAAACAGCTTTGAGCGGTCGACATGGTAGGGCGCGAGCGCGGCGTCGGACGATCCGACCGGTAACTGTACCTTCCGGCCGGTGCTGTCCGCGACATAGGCATCGTCCTCGTCTCCCTCGACGATGCCCCGGACATATCCGATGTCGTGGGCGAGGCAGGCTAGAATGAAGTTTGCGTAGTCGTCGGCCGTGGTGGTTCGCTGTAGGCCCCTTCCGACCAGGATGTCGTGCCCGGCCAGCGTAACCAGCATGGTGTGTTCGATATCGTGATAAAGTGCATCGCTATTTCCAATGCACTCCAGAGCCAGCCTTGCGGCATAAGGCAGCAGTTTCGTCAAATCGGAATGCGAGGAGCGGAACCAGCCCTCGGTTTCCCGGGACAGGAACGAGCCTAGAGCTTGCGCAGTCAGTTGCGGAATCGTGATCATCTCGGCACCCTTCTCCAGTCCCAGCCTGTGGTTTGCGCCATGATCGATAGGGCGGCGACCGTTTCGTAGTTAGCGCCTAAATCTATTCCGACGCCATTTCAATTCGCGCACGATTTCGCTATGCAAATCAATACAAATAGGCGGCCGGCGTCGGCTTTAGTTCTCCTGCCCGATAGCGGTTACCTGGGTCAACCGACCCGCCTTGAAGCCGGGCGATGGTTTCCAGGTGCCGCAACGCGCCCCGTGCAGGCGGCAAGAGCGGTGACGAGAAGATTAAGATCGCGATCACCTGTTGTCCTGGATAAGGGCAAGCCGCTGGCGTCTCCAGCCTGATCTGATCAAGGGACTTTAGAGCGGTCTCGAGTGACGACGAGGTTGTCATGGGCGCTACAACGCTCCCGCCTTCGTCTGCTCTTTGGTTCGACCGCACCCGATGTCCGGTTGGGGTCAAAAGGGGCGGTTCGAACTCGGAGCGATGACGTCCGGTCAGACTCGGTGAGCTGACACGTTCGCCGCCAGCCGAAAGGCCTGACATGGGCCATGAGCAGTCATCCAAGGCGGTAGAGAGCGAATTAGCTTGCCGTACCATGAGTGCTTAAGCGGCAAATGAAGTTATCCGTTGATCCTCACTCGCGACGCACGCAGCGATACCGATTGCCGCGACGCCGGATTTTGCCTCATTGATCAGCTGGCGTCGCAAGTGTGTCGATGCGGTTAGAGTGGTCGCTGAAACAAGCGAGGTAACGGCTCGATCACCAGCACGACGCCTACCCCGAGCGCGCCACCCACAATTGTTTCCCAACCGCGAGCAGCAAGCGTCGCGAGTGTGTATTCACCAGTTGCCGCCATGGTGACAACAAGCGCGAAAGCGTAGGTGCCGCAGGCGATATCGTAGCGTTCCGGCAGCGACATGGCATAGACGATCATGGCAATGGCGGCCATCGTCCAAATCAACAGTGGCGCCTGTGACGCGAAGGGCAGACAGGCAAGCCCCAGCGGCACACCGATCAAGGTGCCTGCGATGCGCCGTTTTATCCGGTCGATCGTGCCCGCGGTCGTATTCGCAACGACGTAGGTGCAAGCCGCAATGGCCCATGCAGATTCGGTCAAACCGACGAACGTGCCGAGCACGACGATCGCCAGTGCCGCGACCGCAGCCTGCAGTCCCATGACAAACTCCGGGGTGATCGCACCGTTCTCATCCGTGGAAAACTGCGCAACCGGCGCAGGCTGTTCGGCCGGACCACTCAGCGTGCGAGGTACAACAGACGCCAACGTCGCGAGCCCGACAGCCAATGCGACCGTACCGAGATCCGCGGTCGCAACGCTGGCGCCATAAGCCAAAAGCTGACCAATAAACAATTGCGAACCGATCCCGCCACCAAGCACGCCGAAACGCTTGAGATAGCCGACGCTGAAACTGCCTGATACCAGCGTGAGTTCGGCCCATCCGGACCCGAGCCACTCAGAGGCGATCGCGAAGCTCGCGGCGCCGATCCCGGCGGCCAGGCACAGCAACGTCAGATCGCGGGCAGATTCGTAGCGCGTCGACCGAGCCTCGGAGACGCTCGCCCACAGTGCAAAGCCGGCCGCAAGCGTGCCGAGCAGCATCCCACGGCCGTGTGCAATTTGAGGAACAGTCGCCAGCATGGCGGCCAGCCCAAAGGCGGTAACCAGGCGCAGTCCCTTGATACGCCGGTGCGTCCCGGGGTCGAGCCGATCGAGGATGGCTGCCAACCGCGATCCACTCGGGCTGGAATGATTGAGATGGAGCATGGACAATTCTCTGGCCCATCGCCTCTCGAGGCAATCACGCTGGAAATGCGCTAAGCCTGCCGGTACTTGATGTGCGGCAGACGGTCTTCAAGGGGGACCAAACCGCCATCGATAATGAAAAATTCGGTATCCGCCGCGCCTTCCCTGTGCTGCTTTGCCTTTTGATATGCCGGACTTTCGTACCAAGCCTTGGCAGCCGCCACGTCGGGAAATTCAATCAGGACGACACCTTCGAGCGGCCCCATCAACTCCAGCGGCGCAAGCGGTGTATAAATGGAAAGGAACTTGGCACCCCGCCCCTCAAAAGTCGGACCGGCGGCCTTCCAATACGCTTCGAGTTTTTGTCGATCGTGCACGCTTCTGTTCAGGGCAATCATGTAAGCAGGCATTGTTCACTCCTACCGTGTTTCTAAACATGACGCTGGATGCATGGCAGACGTTGGCGATGGCAGCGTCTTGCCGCAAAAGCGCGATCATAATCATCAGTTCACGAGATGGATAGCAGGATGCTGTGTGCCGAGCACGCCGACCACTGCGAAGATCAAGAGTCCCAAAGCAATCTCGATCAATGTATTGCGCGAGAGCGCATGAAGCGCACTTTGCCGCGCTTCATCGGAAGGTGAAGCGAGCCGCGGCGTCAGGACGAACCGGTTGAGCGCGGCAAAGACGAGCGTCACGGCGAAAACGGCGAGTTTTAACATCAGGAGCTGCCCGTAGTCGGTCATGACCAGTCCGCGGAACGAACCGACGAGTATCCACGCGTTGACGAACCCAGTCAGGATCAACGTTGCGACACTGACGATGGCAAGCGTCGAAAACCGCCTGACCGCGTCAAGCTCCAGCGAGGCCCAGCCCCGATGATATCCAAGTGTAAGAAGCAGGAGCACGAGCGGCACCAGACCGCCGATCCAGGCCGCGGCGGCGGTCAGATGTAGCGCATCGCTGGCAAGGTGCAGATACCCCAACGTGGAAGGGGTCGAGGCGGCGTGTCCGGTCCAGGCGATCGAAGCAACCAGGGACGCCGCCGCCGCCAGTGCAAGCAAGCGCCATAGCTCCGAGCGGTCGAAGGCCAAACAGATCGCCAGCACGATCGCGAGCGCCAAGCGGATCTGCGACATCCATCCAAATTGCGTCAAGCCAAGTACGTCGCGCAGTGCTCCCGAGGTCACGGCTTCGCCAAGGCCCTCTCCGCTCAACGACATCGTCAACAACAGCACCCAGGTCAGCCCGGAGACGACGGCGAAGGCAATCCCGATCCACGTCGTGGTACGGAGTTGCCTGTCGACCAGCGCGTTTGCTTGCGGCTCTGCGCGTAAAGCCGGTTCGGCGACGAAGCTGCGAAAAATCAAGGCGCCAGCCGTGATTGCTGAGGCCGTGAAATGAACCGTCCGTGTCACGATCATCGGGCCGTCAATCTCGGCCCCGAACCAGCTCATCGCTCTTTCCCGCAAAATCTCACTGGCCGACCTGGAAGGTAAAATTGCCATCGCTCGTGTGGGTGTCGACCGAAAGCACATGCCATGTCACATGGTATGTTCCGGTACCACCTGGACGCAGCGAGACCGACATCTGGTTGCCGCTGATCCGCGGCTTACCAGTATCGATGCGTTGACCGGCCGCGTTGGTCACCGTGACGTTGCTGAACGCGGGCTCCAACTTCTGCGTAAAGAACAACGTGACTTCGTGAGGTGGCGTCGCGACTTTGTTGCCCACGCGCGGATCGGCATGATCGAGAAAGGCGTGGGCGGAAACGTCATTTGCGGCAAGCAAGGTCAGTAGCGGGACTATTCCGATAAGAGAAGAGCGTCGCATGGTCAATTCCTCGGAAAGGGGCTGGCGGGCTGGACTGCTGGGCCAAAGATCGGCCTGCCGATGCCGCGCGGATCAATGTCGTCAAGGTAGAGGTGCAATTGAGCGATCACCCCGACATTCGTTCCGCTTTGCCGGTTGATCGGGATAAGTGCTTCGACGGCCACCTGGAAAGTGTTTCCGACCCATATGACACCGGGATTGATGGTGCCGGTCGTTTGAGTTCCCGACGTAAAGGTATTCGAGAGAGGGGTTTGCAGTGTCGCTTCGACGAGCGGGATCAAATGATTGACGAAATCCGGCAGGCCAAGGTCAATGACTGACGACTTGAGATACGGCATGCTGTACTGGATTGTGCCTCCCCAATTCAGCACCCTCGGATGAAATTCGGTATCAGCCGCGAGATCACCGCTGTCTGGATCAACACTGAAGGTCGTCGTCGATCGTCGTGCCGGAATGGCGTAGCCGATCTGCCCCGTTATCGCGACGGGCCTGATCCAGGATAGAGTGTCCGGAAGATCGCCGAGCCCTTTGCCGAAATAAAGCGTTGGCGTGTAGGTGTGGAACGGGTCTGCCCCGACATTCGCAGCACCTGTGCCGCCCCACTCGACGCTGAGGCCAACCGACATCACGAACTCATGCACGGGGTCTTTGAAGACACGGTATTTGAACGTCGTCTCGAGATTCTGGAATCCATTGGCTCCGGCAGCCGTTGGATCGATCGGGCCAAGGAAGGTGTAAGTCGTGCCGAACGAAATCGCGAAATCCTCGGTGATGCGCTTGGAGAACTCTGCCGATATATCGCGCTGCCGGATTGGCGGCACGTCGCCGGTCTTGAAGCTATCGACGGTTGGCAGCGATAGTTCGTCGTTGACGCCGGGATCATCGATGCCGATCGTCGCCGGAAAGAAGCGATTACCAACGATTTCGTGGGCGGCGCCTTCGCTCAAGGGAACGAGCACTAGCGCGAGGCCTGGCAGGCCCGCGCGCAAAAAACGGATAGACATGAAAATTCTCCGCAAGGTTCTGGATCTGAATGCATCAGACGGCGAATAGCCGCCAAGTTCACGCGGCCGGCGGGGGCGCGCGCGCTTGCGTATTTGATCCGAACCGAACCATCAGCATCGGGTCAGCGGCTTTCAACCAAACCACCTGCTGGTATGCCCGCTGCATGCTGACGAAAATCAACGGAGGCGGTTCGTAGCCAACGCCGCCATCATGACCGACAGCGCAGAACGCGCAGCGGCCTTCGTTATCATGTTGAGTATTGGTAGGAGATGTCTGCTGCTCGTCGGCAGACGACGCCGTATGGGAACAGATCGATCCCATGGAAAGGGGATCGTTTGCAGCATAACGCGACTGCGCGAAATGCAGCGATCGGCGCAGACAATTGCACCAAAATCGAGAGCAGCATGATAGGAACGAAAACGTCCAGCCGCCGTCTCATGGTTTCCCCCGAAACGCCTCGGTCGTCCTAACACCGGCCTCAACGGCTGTCGAGAATAGTCGTAGGGCCTGGCACAATCGGGGTTAGGTGTAGTTTTTATGCATCATTCGTGCCTTTTTGACCCAGGCCTATGACTCCGGTCTTCTCTCATGACCTCTCAGTCCGAACGTGTTTGAGCGCTTGGTCGCCAGATTGATATTTATCGAGGCACTGGCGCCGACACCTTAAATAACGCGTTTGCCAGCCTGGGCCGCGATCGGCCGCTGCACAAAATACATCGCGATCAGGGAAATTACCGACGTTGTAACGACGACGTATCCCAGCCGGTCGAAATGCCGGAGCGAACCGTCGGCATCTTGAGCGATGAGCGCGGCGGCAAGTACGGAGCCGAGCCCGCCGGAGAATTGTTGCAGGGAGGCGCCGACCGCGCTGAAGGAGCCGCGTTGCGCAGGCTCGGGGATTGCGGAAATCAACGCCTGCGACGGAATCATGCGTGAAAAGATACCGACGAACATCAAGACGTTGACCACAATCGCGATCGTCAGACTGACCTGACCGAGATGCGTGTAGATCAGCACCATGACAACGGACATGGCGCTGCCGAAGGCAAAGGTGGGGAATTTGCCAAAAGCATCGCTCGCGCGTCCCACCAGCGGTCCGATGAAAATGCTGGCCAGGCCGGAGGCGAGATAGATCGTCGGCAGATGAACGATATCGATGCCGAGATTGTGCACGGTGTAGGCGCTGCCGAACGGCATCAGCATGTAGCCGCCGGTCGCCAGCAGCGTCGTCACCGCGAATGCCATCCAATAGCGTGGTTGTGCGACCGTTGCGATCAGATGCCGGAACGCGTTTTTATCCTGCTTCAGCAAGAGATGGCCCTTCACCGGCTTCATCAAAAACAGCACGGCGGCCATCCCGGCGATCGACAGGCCGACCAATGCGCCGAACGCGACGTGCCAGTTCCAATGGTTAGAGAGAAAAATACCGGCCGGGATGCCAAGTACCTGGCTTGCGGAGAAGGCGGTTTGTACGAAGCCCATGACGCGGCCGCGCAATTGCAGCGCAAAGAGATCGGTAATGATGGCGAGCACAACGGAGCCGATCACACCGCCGAACAAGCCGGTAACGATCCGCCCCACCAGCAGCACATGATAGTTGGGAGCGATCGCGCAAAGCGCCGTTCCAAGGGTAAAGCCGGCATAAAAAAACAAAAGCAGCCGCTTGCGATCAAACTGATCGGCGAAGCCGGCCGCCAGGATGCCGGAAATTCCGGCGCTGAATGCGTAGGCCGAGACCGCCACCCCGAACTGTGCGGCCGAAATATCGAGCGCCGGCATGATGATGGCGCCGAGTGGCGACATGATCATGAAGTCGATGATGATCGTGAACTGGACAAGCGCCAGCAACGCAACGAGGATTGACTGGTAGCGCGAAAAGCCGCGGGACAGCTCTTGCCGCTGATCGATCGGCTTCGTCAGGGTTTGTTCGCTCATGACATTCATTCGGGACGGAGAAGGGTGAGGACGTGCGATGTGCGGCCAGACGCCGGTCCCTATCTATTCTGGCTCCGCGTTATTTTCGATGGCTTGACAAGCAGCTTAATGCCTGCTCGACGCGGTGCATCGGTTCAGGTGGCGCCGACGCCGGGTGAGGCTCGCGACGATCGGCTACGGTGCCACCGCTCACGCCGACGCTCGCGCCCCTTGAGCGCATCAGCCTCCGTCGCCTATTCGCTCCAGATAGGATCCCAGGTGATCTTCTGCGTCCCCGGGGCGATGAAATCCCAGCTCAAAGAAAGCCTTGATCCTGCCCTGCGCGGCCGGCCGGCCGATCGAGGTCATGCAGGCGTCCCAGCCGGCGGCGATCTCGACGTCCGGCGGCAGGCTGGCGGCATTCACGAGCCGCTTGGTGTTCGCTATCGCCCACTTGTCAAACGATGCGATGCGGGCCGCCAGCGCGTCGACGAACCCATCGAGTTCGCCGTCCGGCAGCGACCTGTTCACATAACCATAGGCTTCAGCCAGGTCACCTCCGATGTCATTGGAGCTCAGGAGCACCTCCAGGGCTCTTTGTCTGCCGATTTGCCGTGGCAGCCGCGCCATGGGCCCTCCCCCGGCGACCAAGCCGACCCCCACCTCCCACTGCGACAGAAGCGCTTTCTCGCGGCTTGCGAAACTCATGTCGCACGCCAAGGCGATCTCACTTCCGTTCCCTGTCGCGCGCCCGCGGATCATGGCGATCGTTACGACGGGCATGCGCGTGATGCGGACGAGCAGGTCCGGCCACGCCTCCAGTCCCGTCGGCCCTTGAGGCATGCTGGTCAGATCCTTGAAGTCGGCGAGAAAGTCGCTGTGGTTCAGGAAAAATCCGTCAACGCCACTCTCGAAGACGATAACCTTGACATCCTCGTCAGCTTCGACGGCCGTGATGATCTCTCTAAATTCGCGAACGAACTGCGGTCCCATGACGTTCAACGGAGGATTGTCGAACGTGACCCGCCAATAGGCGTTCGACGCGCGAGTGAGCCGAATTCTGCGTTTTCTCTCTCGTTTCATTCATCGGAGCCTCCATCCATGGAACAGCAGTCGCTCGGCGAATATTCGATCTACGAAGCCCTTTCGTTCTAAGAAGCCCTTTCGTTCTAGGAAGCCTTGGCAGTCGCGGCCGGCTTGGTCTTTTGCGTCACCGCAGCCATCAGAGTCTTCGCCGCCGGGCCCGAAGAATGCGGGTTCTGCCCCGTGATCAGCAGGCCGTCGCTGACGACATGAGGCGCCCAGTTGGCCTTCTTCGAGAAGACGGCGCCCAGTTTCAACATCTCATCCTCGACAAGAAAGGGCACCACTTTGGTGAGGCCGACCTCTTCTTCCTCGCCATCGGTGAAGCCGGTCACTTGCTTGCCCTCCACCAGAAGCTTGCCGTCCGGCGCCTTGACGTGACGCAGCGCACCGGTGGAATGACACACGACGCCGATCGTCTTGCCGGCGGCCAGGAAGGACTCGATCAATTTGATGGAGTGCTTGTCTTCGGCGAGATCCCACATCGGACCGTGGCCGCCGGGATAGAAGACCGTGTCGAAATCTTCCTGCCTGACGCTGTCAAGGCGCAGGGTCTTGTCGAGCTGAGCTTCCGCGGCCGCGTCCTTCTCGAACCGGAGCGTAAGGTCAGTGCGAAAATCAGGTTCGTTGCTCTTGGGATCAAGCGGCGGCCGTCCGCCCTTCGGTGATGCGAGTGTGATCTCGACGCCGGCGTCCTTGAACACGTAATAGGGAGCCGCGAGTTCTTCGAGCCAGAAGCCCGTCTTTCGTCCCGTGTTGCCCAGTTGATCGTGAGACGTGATGACCATCAGGACCTTCATGACCGCCTCCTTAGTTTGCGATACGCGCCCACAACGGTGCACGCATCGACAGCTTATCTCTAGTCAATCGTTGTGGATTCATATTGGCGGAGTTCACCACGGCCATCCGACAAGCCAATGAATAGACTGTATTTTTATGTTCATGCCGAAAACGTGTTCGGCCGAACGTCGGGTTTGCCTCGAAAATGGATCAGGAATTGAGGAAGTCTACCCTGTCGGGATTCGGTTTTGATGCCGTCGACCTCGGTTGAACGGTATCTGATCGGACTCATCAGACGCTCTGCTACATTCGATCAGTCACACAGAATCAGGCCGAGACGGACTTGCCGACCTCGAGCAACAATTCGACGACGCGGTCGGGCGCCGTAGCTATCGGAGTATGATCCACATCCAGCCGCCGAAGCGTAGCTTTCATCCGCTGCGCCATGAAAACCTGCGTCTCGGGGTTGATCATGCGATCCTGCTCCGCCAGGAGGTACCAGGAGGGCAAAGTCTTCCAGAGCGGCTTCGAGGCCTTCTCCTGCAGACAGGCTCCGTTGATCGGCCGCTGCACGGCGGCGAACAGAGCGTTCTCCTTCGGGCTGGCGTTCTGCGCGAAGGCCGCAGCGAACGCGCTTTCCGGCATCCAGATGAAGCCGTCACCGTCGGGTGCCAATTGCGGTGCTTTCGGATGCGGCTTCCCTCGGCCGAATACTTCGCCGACGGTCTCACCCTCGTCAGGCGCCAGATGCCGCGACGAAGACCAGGCCCTTGACGCGCTCATTCATCGTGCCCGAGATGACGGCGCCGGCATAAGCGTGCGCAGCCAGCACGACCGGCCCCTCGATCCTTGCCAGGCATCGATCCAAGGCTCGAACGTCGTCCGAAACGCTCGTTAGCGGAATCGGAGCGGCTATGGCCTTTGCTCCGCTGGCCTCCAGCGCGTCGATCACCTTGTGCCAGCTCGTCCCATCGGCCCATGCGCCGTGAACGAGTACGAAAGTTGGAGCACTCTTCGACACTCCCATGAAGCAATCCTCTTTCGCTTACGCAAGCCCTTTGAGTTGACGTGCCGCGCCCGGTGCCCCGGGGCTTAGGTAGACGATCAGGCAAAGGCAGATCATCGCCATGCCTCCGATCGGATATCGAAGCGCGACGACACCCGCGGCGGCAAAGACGGCCAACGTCGCAAACGAACGCATACGCATCATCGATCGAGCTCGCGGCCCAACCTTGTGGGGTGCTGACCTGTCCACGGCCTCGAAGCACAGCAGCAGATACGTCACATTGACCAGAACAAAAACGCCCGCATAGAAGGCGACCGGAACGGCCCCCAATCGAGTGCTTGCGATCCATGCCGTGGAGAACGGCATCAAGGAAACGGCGAACAGATGCGCGAAGTTTCACCCAGATCAAGCGATGCGTCGCGACGTCAGGGAACCGCAACAGGTGATGATGGTTCACCCAGACAATCGCGATGAAGAGATAGCTGATCGCGTAGCTGACCGCGGTCGGCCATAGCTCCAGCAAGCGCTCCGAAGCTCGCCTCCTTCGGAGGGCGGAGTTCCAGCACCAGAATCGTGATGATCACGGCGAACACGCCATCGCTGAAGGCGTTCATCCTTTCCGGCGTCACGGTCTCTTCGCTGGTCATCGCTGCGCACCGTCGAACCTGTAATCGCCGAAGGTCGGCCGTCGATCTGCCAGTCAGCCGAGCTTCTTCATCCAGGCTGCGACGGCACTGCCGATCTCGTCCGGCGAATCTTCCTGGACGAAATGGACGCCCTTGACCGTCACTTCGGTCTGCGCCGGCAAGCTTCGGGCCAGTTCAAGAACCTTGCCGTCCGCGAGGATTCCACCGGGCTCGGCCTTGAGGAACAGCTTCGGTACGCTGCTCGTCTTCAGCCAGTCCGCGTAGGCGTCCACGGCCGCAGTAACGTCGGCGGGATCGCCTTCGATCGGGATTTCCCGAGGAAACGTCAGCGTCGGCCGCCGACCCTCGCCGGGCCCGGCGAACGGCCGTCGGTACTCCGCCATCTCCTCGTCCGAGAGCTTGCGCAGTATGGCCCCCGGCAGGACCTTCTCGACGAAGAAGTTGTCTTGCAGGACCATCTGCTCGCCGGCCTCGGAGCGCAGCGCCTGCAAGACGGGGCGCATTCCGAATTTGTCCCAGTGGTCCCAATACTGTCGTCCCACCATCGCCTCCATGTACGCGATACCCCTCACGGCATCGCGGTGGTGGTTCGCCCAGTCGAAGCCGAGCGTCGAACCCCAGTCATGGATGACCAAAGTCACGCGCTCGCGCACATTCAGCGCCTCGAGCAGAGCTTCGAGGTAACGGCGGTGCTCGACGAAACGATAGGAATCACGCCCGCTCTCAGGCAGCTTTTCGGAGTCGCCCATGCCAATCAGGTCGGGGGCGATGCAGCGCCCCAGCGGCTCGAGATGCGGTATGACATTGCGCCAAAGATAAGATGACGTGGGATTGCCGTGCAGGAATACGATGGGATCGCCCTTCCCGACTTCAACGTACGCCATCTCACGGCCAAGGATCTTGCGGCGCTGTTTTTTGTAGGGAAATGCTGCAGATATCATGATTGCCTCTCCGGACGGATTGTCGGGCTGACGGTGCCCGCCGTCGTCAAATGACTGATTGCGTTGAACGTTTTTGTTCCGGGCATGGCCGGAACCGTGCTAGTTTCCCGAGCAGCCAGAAGATGTCCGATACTCCCAGCGGTAAGCGGTCCTCGTTGGAGCGAGCGTTGGAGTGATCATGGAAATGGCGAGGCTGTCGTCGGATCGGGTGCTGGATCGGGTGCTGTTGCTGGGACCACTGCAGGTCATCCAGAATGGCGTCCCCTTGAACCAGCCGCCTTCGCGCAAAGTCCGAGCCCTCCTCGCCTATCTCGCGATGGCGCGGCGCCCCGTCACCCGCGAAAAGCTGTGCGAGTTGTTTTGGGACGTCGCGGACGACCCGAGAAGCGAGTTGCGCTGGTGCCTTTCGAAGCTACGCCCGCTCGTCGATCGGCCGACGACGACGCGGATCATCGCCGACCGCAAGCAGGTCTGGATCGATACGAGTTCGCTCGACGTAGACGCCCAATCTGTCGCGCGACGTACGCAGAAGACGCTGGCGGACTCTTCACCAAGCGAGCTTCGGTCACTATTGGCTTTGTTCAGGGGCGACTTTCTCGAGGGCCTTTCGATCGACGGTGCTCCATCGTTCGAAAACTGGCTCGCCGGCCAGCGGCACCGCTTCGGTCAGTTGCGCCAACAGCTTCTCGAACGGCTAAGCTCCGTCCTGCCGCCGGAGAGCGATGATCGCATCGAAGTCCTGCGGGAGTGCATCGAAGTCGCGCCCTTCGACGAAGCGGTTCACATCGAACTCGTTCGCACGCTGCTCCGCCGTGGTCTTTATGCGGAGGCCCAGCGCCAGATCGATGCATCGGTAAGGCGCTTTCGGACCGAAGGCATCGATCCGGAATCGCTCGAGGCCGCTTTCGCGGCAGCACGACGGTCTACCGCGAAGCCGGCAGTCGTAAGTTTGATCGATACCGCCCGTTTCGACGTCCCGTCGAGCCCAATAGCGGCGGCCACACGCGGGCCGACGCTGCTTTTGCTGCCGTTCACGGCGGCGCCGGAAAGCGTCGCGGACGCCGACAGCGTCACCAGCGACATCATTTTCGGCTTTGCCAAATTGCGAAGCTTCAGCGTCATTGCCCGAGGTACGGCTTTTTCGCTGCGCAGTTTGACTCCCGCGGCGGCAGCAGCCCTGGTAAGTGCGCAATATGTCGCGTCCGGCCATTTGCGACGCGACGGCAAGAGATATCTTGTTTCGGTGGAACTGATCGACCCCAAAAGCGACCGTATCTTTTGGGTCGATGAATTCAGTTGCAATGCTGACGATTCCTTTGCCGCGCCTCCCTTGCTGGCCGCGCGCATCATAACGGGTCTCGATGCGGAAATTCATGTCATCGAACGCAACCGTGCACTGCTCGTGCCGCCGGCTTCGCTCGACGCATGGCAGGCGCACCATCGCGGCCTCGCCAGCATGTCCCGCTTCACGAGCGACGGCAATCGAGAGGCTCAGCACTTCTTCAACAAAGCGATCGCTCTCGACCCGACCTTCTCAAGAAGCTATGCGGGATTGTCGTTCACGCATTTCCATAACGCATTTCATCTGAACGTACGTGAATCCGAACGCGAAATCGCGTTGGCATTCGAGACCGCTGGACAAGCCCTCATGGCGGATCCCAGCGATCCGGCGGCACATTGTGCGGTCGGTCGAGCGCAATGGCTCGCGCACGGACACGACGGCGCCGTCGGCAACCTCAATCAATCCATTCGTTTAAGTCCCAATTATGCTTTCGCTCACTACTCCCTTGCATTTGTGCAGTGCCAGACCGGCGATCCCGGCATCGCAATAGACGCGGCTGACGTCGCAGCTCGTCTCAGCCCACTCGACCCGATGATGTTCGGGACGCATAGGGTGCGGACGTTCGCCTTGCTACGTCTCGGCAAGGTTCAAGAGGCCGCCGATCGTGCCAAACTTGTTGGGCAGAATGCCGGCGATCATGTTCACGCGCATGCCGTGGCGGCCCTGACCCTTGCGGCCGCCGGACGACTGGAGGAAGCCCGCGCGGGGCGTCGACGCATCTGCGACTTGCGGCCAGATTACAATTTCAGGCAATTCAAACAGGTCCTTCATATGCTCGACGATCTTACGGATATCTACCAAAGGGCCGCGAAATTACTGGAAATCCCTGACTGAAGCACAGACCGCCTCACTCACTGCCACGCCCGGGATCAAAGCGGCGTCCTTGCATAGGCCGGCGTTTCGGCCGCACTTCTGGACGCCAATTTGCAAGTCGGATACGCGTGTCCGATTCACCTCGATGAACGGACCAATAATTATGCATTGGTCCCGGCCCGAGCCCGTGCGATCCAGCGAGCACCGGTAAAGCCCGCGTCAACCGCGAACTGTTCCAACGCGGCACTCGCCACCGGGCCCGGATCGGAATAGCCTGATGCCCGCATGACCGGATCAACCGGTCGGCGCGTACATTCGGGAGGATTTCATGACACGCGACGTGCGGCGCAATCCGCAATCGATGATTTCACGACGAACCTTCACTCACGGCCTGACGGCCGCCGCCGGTGCGACCGTGCTCGGCACCAGTAGCGTGCTGGCCCAGCAGAGCAGCGAGGCGGCGCCACCGACGACAATCACCAGCCCGCCGCGCGATTTCGGTCCCGGCGGCGCCCCGACCACCTATTTCTGGGACCCGGACGTCATCGCGGTCGATCCATCATTCAATGACCTCGCCCAGCCCAACACGTCGATCAAGCGTCTCTACACCGGAGTGCTGTGGGCCGAAGGGCCGGCCTGGAGCGCGCAAGGGCGCTATCTCCTGTGGAGCGACATTCCCAACAATCGGCAGATGAGATGGTCGGAGGACGACGGTCGCGTGAGCGTGTTCCGCTCCCCGTCCAACAACTCCAACGGCAACTCGTTTGACTTCCAGGGCCGGCAGCTCTCCTGCGAGCATCTGACGCGACGCGTTGTGCGCTACGAGCACGACGGCACCGTGTCCGTGCTGGCCGACAACTTCAACGGCAAGAAGCTCAACTCGCCCAACGATGTCGTCGCCCATCCCGACGGCAGCTACTGGTTCACCGATCCGCCGTATGGCGGCCAGCTTTACGAGGGCGAGCCTGATGCGCCGGGCGGCGCCACCAATCCGGGCGGCAAGCTCAATCCACGGATCGGGCAGCCGGCCGGCTTCGTGCCGGGCAAGCGCGAGCTTCCGACCAACTGCTATCGTGTCGATCCCAGCGGCCGCGTCGACCTCGTGGTGAGCGAGGACCAGGCGCCTGATCCCAACGGGATCGCTTTCTCGCCCGACTATAAGAAATTGTACGTCGTCAGTACCGGCAAAGGGCCGGGCGACACGGGGCCCGGCGGCAAGGGCGACATGTTCGTGTTCGATGTCGGCGCCGACAACAAGCTGACGAACCAGAAGCGGTTCAGCGACTTCACGATTGACGGCGTGAAGTGCGGTCCGGACGGCGTGCGCTGCGATGTCAACGGCAATGTCTGGGCGTCGAGCAATGCCGGGCGCCATGTCGGCTATAACGGCGTCACGGTATGGACACCGGACGGCAAGCTGATCGGCCGCATCCGCCTGCCTGAGGTGTGCGGCAACATCTGCTTCGGCGGTCCCAAGCGCAACCGCCTGTTCATGGCTGCGAGCCAATCGCTCTACGCCGTGTACACCGCCACGCAAGGCGCAGGACCGGGCTGACCGGTTCCGCCATCGCGCGATACGGCGAAAGTGGCGCCGGCATGACTGCCGGCGCCACTCCGCTTTTGGACATCGAACCCCGTTCAGGATTCACAAATCGATGACGACGTCACCAATCGGTTGCGAGCAGCAAACGAGAAGGTTGCCGTCGGCAGGCTGATCGAGTGGCTGCGGATCGTAGGCGACCGCGCCCGAAACCAGACCGCTCTCGCAGTTGTGGCAGACACCGGCGCGGCACGCCCAACGGACCGGGACGTCGCACGCCTCGGCCAGCTCCAGAATGCTCTGATAGGCCGACGCATTCCAGTGTGCGGCGATGCCGCTTCGCGCGAACGATACCAGCGGACCGGTGTCGGCGTCGTCCTTGGGCGGATGTGGGGCTCGCGTCGCCGCGCCGACGACACCAGGCGTCATCGACTCGCCGCCGTTGAAGATTTCGAGATAAATCCGCTTTGGCGGCACGCCCAAGGCCGCAAGCGTCTCTTTCATGTCCGCCATGAAGCGATTGGGACCGCAGACATAGACATCCGCCTCTCGCGGGATACCGACCGCATCGAAGACCGATCGCGACAGGCGACCGGCCGCGTCGAAATCCTCGCCCATCCTGTCGCGCGAGCCCGGCCTGCTGTAGCAGACATAGCTGCGGCCGTGAGGAAGCGCGGGCATCAGGCGGCGGACTTCGGCGGCAAACGGATGATGCTGCCGGTCGCGAGCCGCATGCAGCCACAAGACCTGCCGTGTCGAGCGCGCCTCGGCCAGCGCATGCAGCATCGCCAGAACGGGCGTCGCTCCTATCCCTGCGCTGAGCAACACGACGGGCCGCTCCCCTGACTGCAGAACGAAGCTGCCGCGCGGCGAGCTGACATCGAGAACGTCGCCCGGGCGGACATGCTCCCGCAGGTAGGTCCCAGCCACACCATCCGGCTCGATCTTGACGCTGATCCGATAGCGCTCCGTCGAGAGCGGACCCGAGAGCGAGTAGCTGCGAAACAGTGGCGGGCCGCCGCTCGTTCGTCGAAGACGCAAGACGACGTACTGACCGGGCAGAGCCGGCCGCAGCGGCTGACCGTCCGGATGCCTGCATCGACAGCGAGAGAACGTCCGCGGACTCCTGATCGATCGCCGCCACCGCGAGCGGCGCAAATCCCGGTGCAGCCGGATGCGCGGCTGCTGCCGGTGCGAGCCCGGCATTGCCACTCGCAGCGCCGCTCGTTTGACTCCGCAGCAATGTCTCGAACGACGCACGCCATCCAAGCGAAAGCGCCTCGATCCGCAAGGCGCGCTCCAGCCGATCGGGCGCATGATCGGGCGAATAGAGCAGCGCGTTGATCTCCGCGACGGTCATTCGCTCGTTCGCCTCTCCGACCTTCACGATGTCGTCGCCGGCGCCCACCTCGCCTTCGCTGAGGACGCGGAAGTAGAACCCCGGCCGCCCGCTGGAGGTCAGCAAGGCCGGCATCCGCGGCTCGTTCATGCGAATGCCGACGCGATAGCAGGTGACGCGAGGTTGAGTGATCTCGAACAGTGCGCTGCCGATTTGATAACGGTCGCCGATGCAAACGGCATCGTCGGGCAATCCTTCGATCGTGAAGTTCTCGCCGAACTGTCCGTGGACGAAGTCGGTCCTCTTGAGCTGCTCCTGCCAGTAGCGATACGATTCGATCTGGTAGACGAAGGCGGCTCGCTGCTCACCGCCGTGGCCGGCCAGGTCGCCTTGGCCGTCTCCGTCCAGATTCAGCCGGCCGACCCGACAGCGGCCGCGCACCGGATTTTTCCAGATTCCGGTGTGTACGGTGCGACCCTTCCACGCGATATCGCGCGGAAGTCCGACGTTCACCGATAGCAGTCGAGCCATATTCCGCTCCGCTTTGATGGCGACCGGACACGCTACCTAGTCGCCACCGGGTGCTCGCTCAGGGCCGTCTGCAGGACGGATCACCTCGGCGACGTCGAGGTTACGATCAGGGCCGTGCGCAACAACCGTCTGACCCGGCTCGAGATGGAGCTGGGCGCCATCGAGATGCACGGAGACGATGTCCGGTTCGAACGACACCAGGTTGGAGATGCGGCCGACCTCTGGATAGGCGTTCGGATATGACCATGCTGCCAGGCGTGCGTCCCCGATGGCGTAATAGCTGCAGAGCCCTTTGTACGGGCAGAAGGTCTGGAGTTTCACGGGAGCGAGGGCGGACTCGTCGATGTCGGCGCGTGGAACGTACCAGCGCGGCGCGAAGCCGAACTCGTAGAGGACCAGCGGCCGCTTGGTGTCGGCGATGATCCGGTCACCATGGCGGACCACGAGGTTGCGGGAGGCCTGGCGAATGTCGATGCGGTGATAGCTGTCGGCGGCATGGCCGACGATTCGTTCGTCTTCTTCGTAGAAAGCGTCCATGGCCCGCCAGGCGAATGCGACGCGCGCCTGCAGTTCGCTTGCGTGTGCGGGCAAGCCAGTGTGCTGCCACGCCCCTCGCGGAGCGATGTGCTGCTCGTCCGCGCGGACGCTGTACCAGGACGTGGCCCGAGATCGGGGTGTTGGGTGGTATGCTCGGTGCGTTCCAGGACGCCTGGAGAGACGTCGCTTTCCGGAAAGTAGGCTACCGGATAGCGGCCCGGTTCGAACAGCACGAGGACATGCTCGCTATCAGCGATCCAGTTTCCCCCGAAACGCACGCGCATGCGCCGGCGCAATGGCTCGACATACAACAGTCTCTTGGGCAGCGGTTCGGGTACAAGGAACCGGCCGATCGCTCCCGTCGAGAGCGGACCTTGTTGCCAGGACAATCCCACGGCTCTCTCTCCCATAGGTTTGATGATCGAGGCCGGTAGACTACCACAGGTATTTCTTACCCTGGACACCGGATGCAACGGCAAGATTCCACCAGGGGACCGCAACATTCGGGCCGGTTTTGGGTCAGGCTCGCCCGTGCCGATAAGGTGATCGAAAGATCCGCGTGCCGAAAGAAGGCGGGCGTTCGCACAGCTGTGCGGAACATGCAGCGACCGGCCATGAGCGCTCGACGGGTTGCGATCAGGTTGATAAGCCCCTCCTCCCCAAAGGAAAGTTTGAGTCGAGCGATGACCGTTGCGATCGAGATGGGACACACGACGGCAGGCGCAGCGGCGGCTCTGGACCTCGAGGAATTGCTGGCTACCCGCCTTCTGGTGCAGGGCAATTCAGGCTCCGGCAAATCCCATCTGCTGCGCCGGTTGCTGGAACAGAGCGCGCCCTGGGTGCAGCAGGCCATCATCGACCCCGAAGGCGACTTCGTCGCGCTGGCCGACCGTTTCGGCCACCTCGTCATTGATGCCGAGGACCATACCGAGCGGGGCCTGCAGGTTGCCGGCGAACGCGCGCGCATTCATCGCGTCTCAACGGTGCTCAATCTCGAAGGGCTCGACGCCGAGAATCAGATGCGGCGCGCCGCCGCCTTCCTCGGCGGACTTTTCGAGGCAACCCGCGACCACTGGTACCCGATGCTGGTGGTGGTGGACGAGGCGCAGCTGTTCGCGCCGGCGGTCGCGGGCGAAGTTTCGGACGAGGCGCGCAAGCTCTCTCTCGGCGCCATGACGAACCTGATGTGCCGCGGCCGCAAACGCGGGCTTGCGGGAGTCATCGCCACCCAGCGCCTGGCGAAGCTCGCCAAGAATGTCGCGGCCGAGGCTTCCAACTTCCTGATGGGCCGAACCTTCCTGGATATCGACATGGCGCGCGCGGCCGACCTTCTCGGCATGGAGCGGCGGCAGGCAGACGCGTTCCGGGATCTGGAGCGCGGGCAATTCATGGCGCTGGGGCCGGCCCTCTCCCGCCGTCCCCTTGGCTTGCGCATCGGTCCAACGGACACGACGCCGCGCAATGCGACCCCGCGACTGACGCCGCTGCCGGAAGCGACATTGGAGGACGCACGCGCCATCATCCTGGCAGCTCCGCCGCCCGAGACGATCCGCACCGCACGCCGCTCGCCGCCGGATATCCTCGACCAGCTCATCGCGGCAAGGTCCGCAAGTCCGGAGAGCCGTCCCGAAGCGATCGAGCAACCCCTCGGCGTCGAGGAACTGGCGGAGCGGCGTGAGCGGGTGGACCGTGTTCTGCGCGCCATATTGGCAGAACCCGATGCGGGATTCCGCGCCATCGGCGTGCTCTATCAGGAGTTCGTGGTCCGCTGCCGGATAGAAGGATTAGGTTCGACCGTCCCGGACCTCACGGACTTCCGTCGCATGCTGACGCGCGCCCGCGCCGGACTCGGCTCCGATGTGGCGGAGGATGACGCGTGGCAGGACGTCTCGCTCCGCGCCTCCCTTCTGCCGGAGGATATGCAGGGTGTCTTCATGATGATCGCTCGCGCAGCGAAGGAGGGCCGGCCCTGCCCCGGCGATGCAGCGATTGCCCGCGCCTATGGCTCGCACTCGTTGCGCCGTGCACAGCGTCTTTTGACCTACATCGAGGAGCAGGGCCTCATCGTCTGCCAGCTCAACGGCGCCGGTCGGAGGATCGTGACGCTGGTCGAGCTGGCCTGGGCGACGGCGCCTGGCGACCCCAATGCCGAGGAACTGCCGGCGGAGCAAGATTGCAGCAGCCCGTCTTGATGTACCAACGGATCTGCCCTACGCACCAAGCATCACCGATTTCAGATATTGCGCCAGTTCAGCCCGGCGGAAAGGCTTGCCGATGATCGGAAACTCGTCCTCCGCCTTGTGCCGCGCCAGCATATCCGCCGCGTTGCCGGACATGAGCACGACCTTGATCCCGTTGCACAACCGCTTCGCTTCGCGGGCAAGTTCAATGCCGCTGATTCCCGGTGGCATCACGATATCGCTGAACAGCAGATCGAATTGCTCGCCTGACTTCAGCACCCGGATAGCCTCTGCGCCATTTCGGGCACGTTGCAATCGATAGCCAAGCTGGCGCAGCAATTCCGATGTGACGTCGAGCACATCGTCGTCATCGTCGACCACGAGAATCCGCCCCGAGCCTGCCGGAAGATTTCTCATTTGCGCGACTTGCACCTGCGCATCCGGCGTTTCGGTGGATTTGGGCAGGTACAAACTGACCGTGCTGCCTTTTCCAACCGCGCTCTCGATGACGACATGGCCACCGGATTGCCGGACAAATCCGTAGACCATGCTGAGACCGAGCCCGGTCCCCTTGCCGACCTCTTTTGTCGTGAAGAATGGCTCGAATACCCGCTGCAGGATTTCGGGCGTCATCCCGCATCCCGTGTCCTTGATGGACAGCCTGACATATGATCCGGCGGCGGCTCCGGCGATGGCACCTTCAACCAAGGTCACGTTCCGCGCCTCGATCTCCAGCGTACCGCCGTTCGGCATGGCGTCTCGCCCGTTCAGGACGAGATTGAGGAGCGCAGTCTCGAGCTGCGCCGGATCGACATGGCACGGATACAAGCGATCATCGAGGACAAATTTGATTTCGCATCCTTCGCCGATCGCGCGGCGCATCAGCCCCGCAAAGTCTCGAATGAGACACCCGACACGGACCGGTTTTGGATTCAGTTTCTGCCTGCGGGAAAACGCGAGAAGCTGCGCGGTCATGCTGGCGCCGCGGTCCGCGGCCTTGCGCGCAGATGCCGCGAGCTGCCGGACGCTGTCGCTGTCCCCTGCGCGGTCGTCGATGAGTTCGAGATTTCCGGAGATGACCATGAGCAGATTGTTGAAGTCGTGCGCGACGCCTCCCGTGAGCTGGCCGACGGCCTCCATCTTTTGGCTCTGATGAAGTTGTTCCTCGATCAGGCGGCGCGCTTCGACCGCGTGCTTGTGTTCGGTGATGTCACGAAACAGGATGGCGACGCCTTCGCCCGAGGGAAATGCATTGACGTCGTACCAGACATCCCGGTAGCACGTCTCGAAGGACGCGAAGCGCTGTTCCAAAATCGCCTCATGCATGCGGGCCGAGATGTCCGGGTCGGCGACGTCCGGAAAAGTCTTACAGATGTTCATTCCTATGAGGTCGCGTCCTCCGGGCAGCTGCGTTTTCGCTCGTCTCGTTGACATAGGTAATGCGCCAGTCCGGATCGACGATGATGACGCAGTCGGTCGTGCTCTCGAATATCGTGGTGATCCGAGCCGCCGCTTGCTCGGCTTTCTCCTTGGCGTCGTACAGTTCGTGTTCGCGATCGGCGAGCGCATTGGCCATGATGTTGAACGCGTCGGCGACCCGACTGATCTCCGAGCGTTTATCCCGGATATGCACTCGGCGCGCGTAGTCGCCGAGCCGCCATTGGTTGGCGGCATCGACCAGTTGCCTCAGCGGATGCTGGATGAACCGACGAACGCCAAACCATGTCAACGCCAACACCACCGACGTGCTCAGGACAATCAGGAGGAAGCCCAACCGCGTACGACGTTGGATCGCGCTGAATGCTTGAGCCTTGTCGATACCGATCGTGACAAGGAGCTCTCCTGCATCGGTTTGCAGGGCGGAGTAGCCTACGATCCGTTCGGTGCCATCGAGGTCGCGCGTGGCCATCGTGCCCGGATGGTCCAGATGCGCGTACCAGTCGCCGGGCATCTTCCGGCCGACAAACTTTTTGTTATCAGGGTAGCGCGCGAGGTATGTACCGTTGCGGTCCGTGATGGCGAGCACGGCTCCCGGCTGAACCCCCTTTTGCGCGATGTAGTCGGCCAGCCAATCCAGGCTGAGGGCGGCGATCACGACGCCGGCCATGCGGGCATCATCGTCGTAGAATGGCACCGCAAAATGAAGGACGTTGCGGCCGGTCACTCGGCCCATCGCAAAATCTCCGACTGCAAACTTGCCGGTTTTCAGCACGCTGGCGAAGTAACCCCGCCCGGCGGCGGTCGACGGCGTATAATCGCTGTTCGAGTCGCAGAAAGAGCTGCCATTCACGTCGACGACGATAAAGCTGATAAATTCCGGGTATTGTTCCTTGACCCTCGACAGGTAAGCCTCGCATCCCCGGGCGTCCTTCGCCTTGATCGCCGGAAGCTCTGCAAGCGCAATCAGGGCCTGACGAATTCCTTGGACGATCTGCTGCTGCTCGGCGGCAGCGAGCTTGGCGAGACCTAGCACCTGCTCCTGCACGTCCATCTGACGTGAGCGGCGGAGGTCAAATTCATTATAGGATTGCACAGCGATTGCAGGCAGAAGCGCGACCGCCACCAACAAGAATAGGCGCAACAACAGGGTCACTACTCGTCTTCCAGGACCAGAAAATCTGGAGGTGACCGGCTCTTGGGGCCTGTGCGCCTCAGCGGTGGACAGCGACGCCATATGCGCGGCGCAGCTCATCGCCGCCGCATCCACCGATTAAGCGACCGGCCCACGTTCGAAGGAGACGGTGCAGCGGCTTAAGCAACGATTTCAACGCAGCGAAGTGTCCAAGAGTTGTCAGAAATCTGCTATTTTTGAACTACGAAAGCGTTTCAGATGTGAGAAATTCAGTTACAACCGTAGTGAAAATCCCGCGCGAAAATCTCCAGTCGTCGCCCGTCGATTACAATTGCAATACGCGCGGCGCGGCTTTCGCGATTTGCGGCGTGAACCAGCCGTCGCGGGGACCGAGACCCCTCC
The DNA here is from genome assembly GCA_963786015.1 of uncultured Alphaproteobacteria bacterium. GTDB lineage: Bacteria > Pseudomonadota > Alphaproteobacteria > Rhizobiales > Xanthobacteraceae > Bradyrhizobium. The sequence continues at coordinate 316,484 of CAWAXO010000037.1, forward strand.
TGAGTGAACATGTTGCGTCGGTGCGACGGGCCAAGCCTGCCCGCTGACGCCGCTGGCATATTCCGCGACGACGTCTCCGAACGCGTTGTGCTTGCGCGCAACCCCAACAGCGTCCGAGCCGACACCCCGACGTCATGCGATGGGTCATTGTTGCTGCCTCACGCGGAGTTGGCGCGATGCATTGAACTTCCCCTCGCCGGCAATGACTTACACTGAGGTGGATAACGACAGACGGTACTCTGAGGAGGAGGCTATCATGGACGTCAATCCCGATAAGCTAAATGCCTTCATGGGAAAGATGGTGACCGACCTGGGCGCGGCGATGAATGCATCGCTGATGCTGGTCGGCGACAAGCTCGGTCTCTACAAGACGCTTGCAGCCAAGGGGCCGATGAATTCGTCGGAGCTTGCGAAGGCCACCGGCACCGCGGAGCGCTATGTCCGCGAGTGGCTCGCGGCGCAGGCCGCGTCCGGCTATGTCGAATACGACAAGGCAAGCGGCAAATTCGCGATGCAGCCCGAGCAGGCGATGGCGCTGGCGGACGAGGACAGCCCGGTTTTCATGGGCGCCGCCGCCAACGTGGTCGCGGCATCGTTTCTCGACGAACCGAAGATCGCGGACGCCTTCAGGACCGGCAAGGGTGTCGGCTGGAACAGGCGCAGCGAGTGCCTGTTCTGCGGCACGGCGCGTTTCTTCCGGACCGGCTACATGCATCATCTGGTGCAGGAATGGCTGCCGGCGCTGGACGGCGTGGTCGACAAGCTGAAGCGGGGCGCCAGGGTCGCCGATGTCGGCTGCGGCCACGGCGTCTCGACGCAGTTGATGGCGAAGGCATTTCCGAAATCACGCTTCCACGGCTTCGACTATCACGAGGGCTCGGTGGAGTCCGCGCGAAAATCGGCGAAGGAGGCAGGCCTCGGCGATCGCGTCAGCTTCGACGTTCATTCCGCCAAGACCTACCCGGCCGAGGGCTATGACCTCGTCTGCTTCTTCGATTGCCTGCACGACATGGGCGATCCCGTCGGCGCCATCAAACACGTCCGCGAAACACTGGCGCCCGACGGCACCTGCATGCTGGTCGAACCGTTTGCCAATGACCGGCTCGAGGACAATCTCAACCCGGTGGGCCGCGTCTACTATGCCGCGTCGACCATGATCTGCACGCCGGCGTCGCTGGACCAGGAGGTCGGGCTTGCCCTCGGCGCGCAGGCCGGCGAGGCGCGGCTGCGCGAGGTCGCACGCGAGGGCGGACTGACCCGTTTCCGTCGCGCGGCCGAAACGCCGTTCAATCTGATCCTGGAAGCGCGGATTTGACGATCTAGAACGCATGAGAGGCTGGGGCCGGCTCACTGCCCAGCCACCTGCCCCAGCGGTCTTGCCAGATCTTTTCGCCGATCAGGCAGGAGACGCGCGGCTCCTTGTCGGCGACCGGCACGATCGGCCGGTCCGGTTGTTTGCCGGCGACTTCGAGCAACAGCTTGGTGCGGATCGCTTCCTTGAACTTCTCGCGATCCTTGATCGTCACCACGAAGGAGCCCGGGCCACCGATCACGCAGTCCTCGTAATAATAATCGAGATTGTCGATATCCATGGTCGAGTAGGACGGCTCCTTGACCATGATCGGCAGGCCGTTGATGACGATGCCCTTCGACAGCGCTTCGTCGCGCGCACCGGTGACGGGCGCGCCGTTGTTGTTCGGCCCGTCGCCCGAAATGTCGATCACGCGACGCAGGCCCTTGTACGGACTCTCCTCGAACAGCGGCATCGCGAAATAGATCGCGCCGGAGATCGAGGTGCGCGAGGCGCGGCGGATCGGCGTCTTCATGATCTCGGAGGCCACCGCGTCCGCGCTCTCCGGGCCATCGATCACGCGCCAGGGAATGATGACCTTTTGGTCGCTGGAGGCAGCCCATTCGAAATAGGTGATCGCCACCTTGCCGTTCGGACCGGTCTTCAGCGCCTGCAGAAACTCCTTCGAGACGATCGCCTGCGCATAACCTTCGCGCTGGATCGCGAGCTCGTCCATGTCCATGGAATAGGAAACGTCGACCGCAAGGATCAGCTCGACATCGACGGGCGCCGCGCCGTCCTTCTCGGTCAGGCGCTGCTCCGGGTGCGGCTTCGGCCCCGGCGCCGCGACGCTCGGAACGTCGCCTGCGGCCATCGCGCTTGCGATGAGCGCGGCCCCGATCGAGACAAACCAGCGCATAAGCTGCCCTCCAATCGTATGAAGGTATGGTGACATGCAAATTGCGTGGCGCAAAGCAGGAACATGCGCTGTCCTTCACATCTCGGTTAGCCGGAGGGCGGTCTCGATGATCGGCTGCTTCATCGTGCGGCCATATTCGCCGAGTGTCGGCTCAACTATCCGCTCAAGCATGGCTCGAACGGCCACACGTTACCGCGGCGCGACGGACCATCGATGCATCGTCATGCATCGCGCCTCTGGCGGTTTTGTCGTCGCAGGCCAAGCCACCATTGGGAGAACGCCTTACCGTGCGACCATTCACATTGAGGGAGCATTCCGGCCGTGAAGGCAATGATCGCGACACTTTCCCTGTCTCTCTGATCTCGCCCACTGCGATGGCGGTGGGCACATCCGCCGGCTATGGCATGGGAGGCCAGTTCTCGCGCTTCGATCCGATCGTCGCGCAGTATAATCAGTCGGGCGAGCTGTTCAGCATCAAGGGGCCATTGCCAATCGGCGGGCACCCTGTTCCTGTGCGATCCGCAATGTCTGCATCGATCGGAACGCCACGCTGTTGTTCCACGCCGGTCATGATCGCAGCCGCAATGTGACGGCCGCCTCCACCAGTCACATGCTCAGTGCCTATAACGGGCGGCTTCGTACCTTCGTGAACGCCAAACACCACATGGACACGCTCGAATTTCACGAGATATCCGGCGAGGACATGATCAAGAAGTTCGGCTACCGGGCCTGCCCGGCATAGACTCCGGAGGGATGAGCGCGCGTCGGCCTTGGGCGCGGCGCAATCGATGCAATGAAGCCATCGCAAAGCTGCGGTTCCCCAGCCGGGCCGGAGATTGTATTCTTCGCGCCCTGAAAATTGGCATGGGGTGCCGCCGGATGAATGACGCCGTCACCAAACCGAAAACCAAGGTCCGCACCAAGGTCGAGCGGCCGCGCCTGCACAAGGTGATCCTGCTCAACGACGACTACACGCCGCGCGAGTTCGTCACCATGGTGCTGAAGGCGGAATTCCGGATGACCGAGGACCAGGCGCACAAGGTGATGATCACCGCGCACCGGCTCGGCGCTTGCGTGGTCGCGGTCTTCACCAAGGACGTCGCCGAGACCAAGGCAACCCGCGCCACCGACGCCGGCCGCGCCAAGGGCTATCCGCTGCTGTTCACCACCGAGCCCGAGGAATAGCGCAACGCGCGCGGGAATCGATAGGAACCGAACCCTTCCCCTCTGATTGGTTACGGTCATCGATGGAGAAATAATATGAAGCCTACGAGGATCATATTAAGTGTTTTGGCTGTGCTTTCGCTGACGATCGTTTCGGCCGACGCAGCTCACAAACACCATCACCGCATGCACCAATCAGCGGGATCGAACAATCCGAACGGCACTGCCGGCGGACCGACGACTTTAAGCGGCACGGGATCGTCCAAGTTCGGCGGCAATAGTCCCGGTACGGCAGGCAAGCAATAGTTCAACGACCAGCCGAATTGCTGGTAGATCCTCGCAACCAATTCGGCGCCTTTTGTTCGTTTGATCGGCGCGCATGATTGCCGCGCGATGGCTGGTGGGCTGCTACTACCGAGTCCATGGGACAATCAATGCCAATCGTATCGCGGCGATTTTCCGCCTGGACTTCACAATTTGGAACGAAGCAAGCGCGGCGGACTCTTCTCTAAGCTGCCGATTGGACCTCCCTGATTCGGTGGCGAAGCGGCGCCGGTGCGTTTCCCCCTGCCAGGGCCGCTTCCAGTACTTTTGCGGCGCGACTTGATTCATTGAAATTGCGGCCCGGTCGCGCCGCTCATTTTTTCAATGTATCCCTCTTCAATGTATCCTTGACTAAAGCGCGATGAGATCAGCTTGAAGCGTCATCGTGCCTTGGTCTTTGATTGAGCATGATCCCTTCGGAAAACCGCTACGCACTTTTCCGGATCATGCTCGGCGCCCGCGACTTTTTGCCGGTTCGGCGTGTCGTAAAGCTCGCAGCAGCGCAATGTAAGCGATCCGTATGGGCACGCGATCATCGACCGCCATCAGCAGGAACTCGGTCGCTCTCTGCCATTCTTGGCGCTGATGCTTCCAGTTCGGAAGCGCTGCGATGTAATCACCGGCGTCGCGCAGGGTAACGAGACACCCACCTTCGGGCAGAATGATTGGTTCGTCGAACTGTTTGGACCAAGAACTCATATCGCTCTTGTCCTTCAAAAATCGGCCCCGGCGTGGGGCACCGGGGCCGGCAATGGTCGGTTTTGCTGCGTCAACAGCAATTTGAGCCTGACAAGTTTATCCACAATTGTCCACAGGTTATCTCATTGAAAAGAATAACATATGTTATTGTCAGGATTTCGGGTGGTGGATCAGGACATGCTGCGTTCGGCGAGCGGCACGCTTCACCCATGCGGCGGCGTCTCGTCCGCCAAGCCGTAGACCCGCTGTGCCCTGGAGAAACCTGCGATCGGAAATTCGCCGAGATCGCTCCAGCCCTCCCGGCATATGCCGGCAAAGCCTTCCGAGGCGACGACGGTGTGGCCGAGGCGGCCGGCAATCTTCTCCAGCCGCGCGGCGAGATTGACGGCCGGACCGATGCAGGTGAAATCGAGCCGGTTGCCGCCGCCGATATTGCCGTAGAGCACGGGCCCGACATGCAGCGCCACGCCGAACCGGAAATGCTCGACGGCCTCGCCGGTGGCATATTCCAGCGCCGCGACGCCGGCACGGGATTCGCGCGCGGCGTCCAGCACCTGCCCGCAGACCTGCCTGGCATCGTCGACATACTCGTCGATCGGGAACACCGCGAGCAGGCCGTCACCCATATATTTCAGCACCTCGCCGCCACGATCCCGGATCGCGGCGACCTGGCAGTCGAAATACAGGTTCAGGATATCGACCATGGTCTCCGGCGGCAGCCGGTCCGACAGCGCGGTGAAGCCGCGCAGGTCGGACAGCCAGATCGCGGCGTTCATCGTGTCGGCGTGGCCGCGCCTGATCTGCCCGCCCAGGATCCGTTCGCCGGCGCGGTTGCCGACATAGGTGTCGAGCAGCATCGTCGCGGTGCGGCGGAGCGTGACGATCTCGCTGATGCGCGCGAGCGGCGTGACGATGGCGCGCATCATGGCGATTTCGTCGTCGCTGAAGCCGCCGGGACGTTTCGTGGTCCAGCTCGAGGCATTGATCGACCCGTCGAGGAAGACCAGCGGAATCGCGATGTAATCGGTGACGCCCTCGGCGCGCATGTCGTCGAAGAAGGGAAAGCGCCTGCTGTCGGGATCGCTCATGCGGCCCCGCACTTCGATCCCTTGCTGATAGACGATCCGCAGCGGGCTTTGCGTAAATTGCGGCGACTGCAGAAACTGGAAGTCGACCGCGCCGACCTCGACCTCTTCTCCCGGCTTCCAGATGAAATTGCGGCCGAAGATTTCCGGGTGCAGCGTCCGGATGAAGACGCCGACGCGCCACAGCGGCAGGCCTGCCCGCACGAGCCGCTCACAGGCTTGCGCCATCATCTCGGAAGGGTTCGCCGCCGAACCCGCGCCGTTGATCAGCCAGTTCTGGATGCTCTGAAGCTCGGTCGCGTTCATGGCCATATCGTGCCGGAAAGCTGCGGAGGTCGCCAGCGGTATATAGGACGGACTTTTAATTGAGCAGCCCGTCAAGAGATCAGGCGCTAGGAACCCACCTGCCCGCGATGCCTGAGGAAATGATCGGCCAGCACGCAGGCCATCATCGCCTCGCCGACCGGCACGGCGCGGATGCCGACGCAGGGATCGTGGCGGCCCTTGGTGAGGATGTCGGTCTCGGCGCCGCCGCGATCCACGGTGCGGCGGGGCGAGAGGATCGACGAGGTCGGCTTGACCGCAAAGCGCGCCACCACCGGCTGGCCGGTGGAGATGCCGCCGAGAATGCCGCCGGCATGGTTGGAGAGAAAGCGCGGGCCTTCATTGCCCATCCGCATCTCGTCGGCATTCTCTTCGCCCGAAAGCTCGGCGGCGGCGAAGCCCGCGCCGATCTCGACGCCCTTCACCGCGTTGATGCTCATCAGCGCGCCCGCGAGATCGGCATCGAGCTTGGCATAGATCGGCGCGCCCCATCCGGCCGGCACGCCCTCGGCGACGATCTCGATCACCGCGCCGATCGAGGAGCCGCTCTTGCGGATGCCGTCGAGATAGGTCTCGAAGAACGCAGCCTTGTCCTTGTCGGGACAGAAGAACGGATTGCGGGCAATCTCGTCCCAATCCCATTTGGCGCGATCGATCTTGTGCGGACCCATCTGCACCAGCGCGCCGCGGACGGTCACGCCGGACAAGATTTTTCGCGCGACCGCGCCGGCCGCGACGCGGCTCGCGGTCTCGCGCGCCGAGGAGCGTCCGCCGCCGCGATAGTCGCGCAGGCCGTATTTGGCCTCATAGGTGAAGTCGGCGTGACCGGGGCGAAACTTGTCCTTGATGTCGGTGTAGTCTTTCGAGCGCTGGTCGGTGTTCTCGATCATCAGCGCGATCGGCGTGCCGGTGGTCACCTGCACACCGGTTTCCGGATGCGCCATCACGCCGGACAGGATCTTCACCGCGTCCGGCTCCTGGCGCTGGGTGGTGAAGCGCGACTGCCCCGGCCGGCGGCGGTCGAGATCGTGCTGGATGTCCTCGTTCGTCAGCGGGATCAGCGGCGGACAGCCATCGACCACGCAGCCGATCGCAACGCCGTGGCTTTCGCCGAAGGTCGTGACGCGGAACATATGGCCGAAGGTGTTGAAGGACATGGTCGCCGCTCCAGCCGGAAATTCGCGTTATTGTTGAATGTAACGCGGTACAGCGCGTGACGCGGACCGTCAAACGCTAGCACCGTCATTCCGGGGCGGTGCGCAGGACCGAGCCCGGAATCTCGAGATTCCGGGTTCGGCGCTGCGCACCGCCCCGGAATGACGGGGAGAGATCGCGCGCCCCGGAATGACGGCGTTAACTATTAACCATATTTCTTCAGCCCGCCGCCGCTGAACACGTAGACGGCGCCTTGCGCGATCGGCAGGTCGGCGGCGCTTTGCGGCGTCTCGATGCCGAGCGCGACCATCAGCGCCCGCGCCGTGCCGCCATGGGCGACCGCAACGGTATCGACCAGGAGCTCGTCGTACCAGTCGCGCATCCGCAATTGCACCGAGGCATAGGTCTCGCCGCCCTCCGGCGCCAGCGACCATTTGTCGGTCAGGCGGTGGGCGTAGAAGGCGGGATCGGCGATCTGCATCTCCGCGAGCGTCGAGCCCTCCCACTCGCCGTAGCCGATCTCGCGCAGGCGCTCGTCGATCGCGTAATCGTCCGGCTGCAGTTGCAGTGCACCGCGCACCAGTTCCATGGTCGCGCGCGCCCTTCCCAGCGGGCTCGCCACGAATGGAATCGAGGATTTATCGCGGCCGTCGCGCGCCAGCAGCTCCGCCAGGATGCCGCCGGCCTGGGTGGCCTGGCTGCGGCCGAGATCGTTCAGCGGAATGTCGCGGACGCCCTGCAGCCTGCCTTCGGCATTCCACGACGTCTCGCCGTGGCGGATGTAGTAGATCGTCAGCTCACGCATCGCAGGCTTTACGGTCGGTCCTTCACCAGCGAGATGTCCGGCGCGTCGGGGCGCTTCATGCCGACCACGTGATAGCCGGAATCGACGTGATGCACCTCGCCGGTGACGCCGCGCGACAGGTCGGACAGCAGATAAAGCGCGCTGTCGCCGACCTCCTCGATCGTCACCGTGCGCCGCATCGGCGCATTGTATTCGTTCCACTTCAGGATATAGCGGAAATCGCCGATGCCGGAGGCGGCCAGCGTCTTGATCGGACCGGCCGAGATCGCGTTGACGCGAATGCTGTTCTCGCCGAGATCGGCGGCCAGATAGCGCACGCTCGCTTCAAGGGCGGCCTTCGCGACGCCCATCACGTTGTAATGCGGCATCCATTTCTCCGCGCCGTAATAGGTCAGCGTCAGGATCGAGCCGCCGTCGGTCATCAGCTTTTCGGCGCGCTGCGCGACCGCCGTCAGCGAGTAGCAGCTGATCAGCATCGTCTTGCTGAAATTGTCCGCGGTGGTTTCGAGATAGCGGCCGTCGAGCTGGTCCTTGTCGGAGAAGGCGATCGCGTGCACCACGAAATCGATCTTGCCCCATTTCTGCTTCAGGACGTCAAACACCGCGTCGATCGTCGCGGGCTCGGTGACGTCGCAATGGCCGAGCAACAGCCCGCCGAGCTCGCCTGCAAGCGGCTCGACGCGCTTTTTCAGCGCATCGCCCTGCCACGTGAGAGCGATCTCCGCCCCCGCCGCGTGGCAAGCCTTCGCGATACCCCAGGCAATCGAGCGGTTGTTGGCGACGCCGAGAACGACACCGCGTTTGCCCTGCATCAGAGTTGAATTTTGCGCCATCCGCCTTATCCACTAAGCTCGAGCAAAGACTTTTGGAGGTACACCAGCCCCTCATCCGGGTACAGCCCAAATTATGTCACCGTTCAGGCTGTTTACCGCAAAGTGCCGCAGGCGGAATAGCCACGTCGCTCAGGTGTTATATGAGCGAGGCGTTCGCGCCACACCTGCAACCCGCCGCAACAGGATCGATCGAGCTTGCATGAGCGCGTTCCGCCAAAGTGTCGAAGCCATGATTCCGGCGCTACGTCGCTACGCGCGCGCGCTGGCGCGCGACGCCGACATCGCGGACGATCTGGTGCAGGACACGCTGGTGCGGGCGTTGCGTTCGGAACGGCTGTTTCTTGGCGGCGACGTGAGGAGCTGGCTCTATACGATCCTCACCAACCTCAACAAGAACCGGCGGCGGTCGCTGGCGCGCCGGCCGCAATTCATGCCGCTGCTCGAGAACAATCCCGACGCCAGCGGCACGGAAGCGGAAGGCCGCGATATCGCACGCGCACTGTCGACGCTGGTGGAGGAGCAGCGCGCGGTGCTGCTGCTCGTGATGCTGGAAGGACTGAGTTACCGCGAGGTCGCCGACATCCAGGGCGTGCCGATCGGCACCGTAATGTCACGGCTTGCGCGGGCACGGGCGCATGTGAAGGCTGTGCTGGAAGGCGAACGCCCGGCGTTGCGTCGCGTTAAATGAGCGTTTCGCTTGCGCTGGCCCGATCGCGGAAGCGATCTTCGCCAGCGACCTCCGACCGGCTTCGACGACTTGAGCTTCGACCCAGACTTACGATCCAGACTTACGATCCAGACTTGGACAAAGACTTGAGATAAATATTTGAGACTTGGACAGAGACTAAAACAATGACCGATCCGAGGATTCCCGTCACCGAAGACGAATTGCACGCCTATGTCGACGGCGAGCTGCCCACGGAGCGTCTCGGCGATGTCGAGGCCTGGCTCGCAACGCATGCGGATGACTCCGCGCGCGTGCAATCTTGGCTTGCGATGGCCCACGCGCTGCATGCGCGCTACGACACAGTCGCCAATGAGCCGGTGCCGCAGCGGCTCGAGATCGAACGTCTGGAACGGACGCCGCGCAAATGGATCTACGGCGCCGTCGCCGCCAGCCTTTTCGCCTTCGTCGCCGGCGGCGGCGCCGGCTGGCTGGCCCATGGCGCTGCCGTCACCCCCTCGCAGTTCAGGATGTTCACGGTGGATGCGCTGGACGCGCACCGGCTCTACGTCGTGGAGGTCCGCCATCCCGTCGAGGTGCCCGGCGACGAGCGCGCGCATCTTCAACAATGGCTGACCAAGCGCTGCGGCTGGGACGTGCGTGCGCCGGAATTGGGCGCGACCGGATTGAAGCTCGTCGGAGGACGGCTGCTGCCCGGCCCGACCGGCCCCGCCTCGTTCCTGATGTATGAGAGCGCTTCGGGCGAGCGCTTCACGGTCTACACCGCCAAGGCGTCCACCGAGACGACGCAGATGCGCTACACCAGCCGCAACAACGAAGGCGCCTTGTTCTGGGCCGATCGCGGCGTCGGCTATGTCGTCAGCGGCGGAACGGACCGTGATCGGCTGACCCAGGTGGCGCGACTGGTCTACGACCAGGCCGAGAAGGACGGTGGGGAACCGGCGAAAAGTGGCGGGTAAGGGAAACGCGGGGCGACCTTAGGTCACACGCGATGTCCCAATTCCGACATCGAAAATCTTCAATCAAGTCATAGGCGCGTCTCAGTTTCGCTCCGGATACTCACGAGAAAATGAGGAGCGTTCGATCCGCCGATCGACGCAAGCGGCCTCGACTGGGGTTTGGTACCGCGCTGGTCCCCCTGTCGAGGCCGCACCTTCTATTTCAGATGAAATATTTGTGATCTGATTTGCCAAGTCGCGTCAATCGAGCGCGTTTGCAATCGCGCCATGCCAGATAGAAAATCCTAGCAAAAACATAAGATTACCGGCTCCGCTGGAACCGGCGCCTGACTTATGCGGGCACGCGATGCGGGAAGCATCAGATGAATTCGCGCGGATTTCAGCCGATGTCGGTGCGCGGATTATAGGGATGGGTGTCGCGCCACTTTTCCATCAAGGCTTCGAGCTCGGCGCTGTTGCCGTCGGGCAGAATGATTCGCGTCGTGATGAAGAGATCGCCGGTGGCGCCGGCGCCCTTCGGCAGACCCTTGCCCTTCAGCCGGAAGATCCGGCCGCTCGATGTATTCTTCGGGATCGAAAGCTCGACCGCGCTGCCAAGCGTCGGCACGCGGACCTTGCCGCCGAGCACGGCCTCGTAAAGCGTGATCGGAAGGTCGATCCGCAAGTCGCTGCCATCGATCTTGAAAAACGGATGAGGTGCGATCGTGACGGTGATGAGCAGATCGCCCGGACGGTGGCCCGGCGCGGTCTCGCCCTGCCCCTTCAGCCGGATCTGCTGGCCGCTCGTCACGCCCGCAGGCACCTTGACGTTGAGCTCCTTGCCGCTCTGCAGCCGCACGCGCTTCTCGGTGCCCTTGACCGACTCCTCCAGCGACACCGTCATCGCCACGTTGAGATCGAGATCGAGCCCGACGCCGCCGGTGTCAAACTCGAAGGGACTGCCGCCGCCCTGCCGCGCGCCACGCTGCGCGCCGCCGAACATGCTGTTGAGAATGTCCTCGAAGCCACCCGGACCGCCGCCGAAGCCGCCCGGCCCCGCGCTGCCGGAGCGGAAGGTGTAGCTCTCGAAGCCGCCGGGACCGGCGCGGCCGCCCGCACCAGCGCCGCCGCCGGGAAAGCCCTGGAAGCGCGGCTTGCCCTCGGCGTCGATCTCGCCGCGGTCGAACTGCTTGCGCTTATCCTCGTCGCCGAGGATCTCGTTGGCGGTGTTGATCTCGGAAAACCGCGCAGCCGCCTTCGGATCGTTGTTGTTGCTGTCGGGATGATGCTTCTTGGCGAGCTTGCGATAAGCGCTCTTGATGGCCGCAGCGCTCGCGCTCCGCGGCACCCCCAAGACCTCATAGGGGTCGCGCATCCGTCACGTCTCCTTCAGGAAAACTGAATAATAACCCAAGGGCTGCCCGCCCGCTTTGGATTTCATTTGGGGTGTCAGTTGTATTTTTGCAACGGGAACTTGATCGCGCGCGCGATGACCTGTGGATCACCGTCATTGCGCCCCGAATTTCATGGCCGGAGCATGATCTCCGCGCCAACGCGTTAAGGCGCGAGGAGGTCGCGCTTTGGCTCTTTGATTGAGCATGATCTTTTCGGAAAACCGCTACACACTTTTCCGGATCATGCCCTAGCTTCTCCGCCACGGCTTCCATGAGCGGATTTCCCAGCGGCCATGCTTGCTCTGGCAGGCCGCACCCTGCAGCCAGCTTTCGCTCTTGCCGTTGACATAGCTTGCCAGGAAATCGCGGCAGGTGCGCCCTTCCTCGCTATAGGCCTCGGCGAGCGGCGTCACCGACCCGCGCGCGCCGGTCTCCGGATTGGTCCAGGGCTGGCTGGCATCCTTGTCACCCTTGGTCAGCACGTCCGAGGCGGCATTGCGCGCAAAGGCGAGATCGCTGTCGGTCGGGTGCTTCTCGGCCGCGGCCAAGATCGAGCCTGTCACGCTGCCGCCTGCCATTTTGGCGAACGGGCCGTCGTTCCGCGCCAGGCCGCAGCCGCCCAGCCCGACCGCACCGATCAGAATAACTGTAAGCGCCGCGCCACGTGACCCGATCGCCGATAGGCCAATGCGTCTCCATGCCCTATATAAGGCGAGACCATCTCGACGCTGCGATGCGCTGTGGGCCGCAGGTGGACGCAATACTCGGACTCCTGACAATGACCGATCAGACCACCATCAAACACCCGACACCCTTAACAACCGGTACATCTTCCGATTTTACCGACGCCGGGGAACCGTTTGCGCTGTTCGGCGCGTGGTTTGCGGAGGCCTGCAAGGCGGAGCCGAACGATCCCAACGCCATGGCGCTGGCGACCGTGGACGAAACCGGACTGCCCGACGTGCGCATGGTGCTGATGAAGGGCTATGACGCCGAGGGTTTCGTGTTCTACAGCCACATTGCGAGCCAGAAGGGCCGCGAGCTCGCCGCAAATCCCAAGGCGGCTTTACTGTTTCACTGGAAATCGCTGCGCCGGCAGGTCCGCATCCGTGGGCTGGTGTCGCCCGTGACCGACGCCGAGGCCGACGCCTATTTCGCGACCCGGCCCAAGCAGGCGCAGATCGGCGCCTGGGCCTCGAAGCAGTCGCAACCGCTGGAAAGCCGCTTCGCCTTCGAGCAGGCGATCGCGCTGGTCGCGGCCAAGCACATGATCGGCGAGGTGCCGCGGCCCGCCGGCTGGAGCGGCTGGCGGATCGCGCCGACACGCATCGAGTTCTGGCACGACCGTCCGTTCCGCCTGCACGACCGTATCGAATTCCGCCGCGACGCGCCCGACGGCGCGTGGACCAAAGTGAGGATGTATCCTTGAGCCCGAATGTCGTCATGGCCGGGCTCGTTCCGGCCATCCGCGTTTGAGCCCGTCATTCGGGGGCGATGCGCAGCATCGAACCCGGAATCTGAGATTCCGGGTTCAGCCCTGACGGGCTGCCCCGGAATGACGGCGAGAAATTGATGGCCGCACCTTCGCGGTCCACGACAGAGAACGAGAGAACCATTCATGCCGACATCTTCCAATCAGCCGCGGCGCACGATGCTTCTGACCGGCGCGAGCCGCGGCATCGGCCACGCCACGGTGATCCGTTTTTCCTCAGCCGGCTGGCGCGTCCTGACCTGCTCGCGGCATCCGTTTCCGGAGCAATGCCCGTGGGGCGCGGGGCCCGAGGATCACGTCCAGGTCGATCTCGCCGATCCCACCGACACGCAGCGCGCGATCGACGAAATCCGCTCCCGGCTCGACGGCGGCGAGCTGCATGCGCTGGTCAACAACGCTGCGATCTCGCCGAAGGGCGCGAACGGCAGCCGGCTCGGCAGCGTCGACACCGATCTCGATACCTGGAATCACGTTTTCCGCGTCAACTTCTTCGCGCCGATCATGATGGCGCGCGGACTAATCGCGGAGCTGAAGGCCGTGAAAGGCTCGGTGGTCAACGTCACATCGATCGCGGGCTCGCGGGTGCATCCCTTTGCCGGCGCGGCCTACGCGACCTCGAAGGCCGCGCTCGCCGCGCTGACGCGCGAGATGGCATCGGATTTCGGCCGCATCGGCGTGCGCGTCAACTCGATCGCGCCCGGCGAGATCGACACATCCATCCTGTCGCCCGGCACCGAGAAGATCGTCGCCGAGCAGATCCCGATGCACCGCCTCGGCACGCCCGACGAGGTCGCCAAGATCATCTACGTGCTGTGCACCGAGACGGGCTCGTATGTGAACGGCGCGGAGATCCACATCAACGGCGGCCAGCACGTGTGAGGGCGGCCTCCTGACACCATGATCCGTCATACCCGCGAAGGCGGGTATCCAGTACGCCGTGCTTCCTCGGCTGAACATCGCTGGCTCTGGAATACTGGATCGCCCGCATTCGCGGGCGATGACGACAGAGTGGCTGCGCGGCTTGAAAGTCTCTCGATGCAAGCACGCGCCGAAACGTGATCCGCGCAGGGTGGTCGCCGCACTCACATCGCACTACGCTCATTTCCATCGCGACGATGGATCAACGAGATCGCCGACCATGGGACGCTTCGCCACCACGGCTTCACTCTATGAGCATCTGCGGCCGCCCTACCCGCCGGAGTTCTTCCGCAGCGTCGCGGAGACGCTGGCGCTGTCGAAGCGGCATGCGCTGATCGATCTCGGTACGGGACCCGGGCTGCTCGCGCTTGGCTTTGCGCCCTATGTCGGCCGCATCGTGGGCGTCGATCCCGAGCCCTTGATGATCGCGCCGCGCGCGAGGCTGCGGCGCGCACGGGACAGGATTTCGCGCTGATCGAGGGCAAGGCCGAGGATCTGCCCGAGGACATCGGCCGCTTCGACGTCGTCACGATCGGACGCGCGCTGCACTGGATGGAGCGCGGAGCGACGCTGGCGCTGCTCGAACGGATCCTCGCCAATGACGGCGCGATCCTCATCTGCGCGTCGTTCTCCGCCGCTGACGGACGCAATCCGTGGCTCGACACGTACGACACGACGCGGAAGGCATGGGCCAACAAGGGCCGCGAACCGGCCGGCGGCAGAGGCGCGCGCCTCCATCGCGAGCTTGCGGCATTTCTCGACGGCTCGCCGTTTCGTGTCGCGAGCCAGATCAGGGTCGAGACCAGCCACACGATCGTCATCGGCGACATGGCGCGGCGCGTGCTCACCTATTCGTCGTCCTCGCCGGCCGTGCTCGGCGACAAGGTGGACGCGATGCTCGCCGATGTCGAGGCACGGCTCGCGCCATTGACGCAAGACGGCCGCATCACCGAAGTGGTGGTGTCGACGGCGCAGGTGGTGCGGCGATGGTCCATGGACGACGTTCTTCGCTAAGGACGACGAGATGAGCGTGCCGTGCGAGCGCTTGTCAAACAAGGTTGCGCAGAATCTGCGCGGCCTGCCAGCGCAGGCGGGTGTGGGCGGCGTCGACGTTGAAGGCGCTGGAGCACTCTTCTTCGCGCTCCCCCTCCTGGAGGATGGCGCCGCAATGCCGGCAGGTGCGCACCGCCATCTCGGCCGCGCCGGCGCTGCGCTCGCGATAGCGCGCCAGGTCGACGACGTTTCGGGATGACGTTATAAATTTCTCAACCATTGCTGCTCTCTCGGCTTGAGCCGGGGTTATGGCAGC
Source organism: uncultured Alphaproteobacteria bacterium (assembly GCA_963786015.1). Classification (GTDB taxonomy): domain Bacteria; phylum Pseudomonadota; class Alphaproteobacteria; order Rhizobiales; family Xanthobacteraceae; genus Bradyrhizobium. Next base: position 331,819 of record CAWAXO010000037.1, read on the forward strand.
AATGTTTGGCGCAATCGTTCAGCGCACCGCTCAAATTTTACCGTTGAAACTGTGGCGCAATTTTGCGGTGCAAAGAGATTGAAAGCGGCGTGCGGACTTTCGATATCGCCGCAAAGGATGCGTTCATCCTCGAGCGCGATGACAATGCGTTGACCCGCCACCGCGCTTCTTCGATCATGTCCTACAGCCACTTCTTCCACTTGAAGATCCAGTACGGCACGATCGCGGCGCACAGCATCATGATCAGCGCCATCGGGTAGCCGTGGGTCCATTCCAGCTCCGGCATTATCTTGAAATTCATGCCGTAGATGGAGGCGATCAGCGTCGGCGGCATCAGGACCACCGCCATCACCGAGAATAGCTTGATGATGTTGTTCTGCTCGAGATTGACGACGCCGAGCATGGCGTCGAGCACGAAGGTGATCTTGCTGGCGAGATAGGAGGCGTGATCGGTCAGCGAGGCCACGTCGCGCTGCATGGTCTTGAGCTGCTCACGCATGTCCTTGGTCCATTTCACGCCCTCCATGACCGCGGAAAGGAATGCCACGAGCCGGCCGATCGAGACCAGGCTCTCACGTACCTTGGATGTGAGGTCGCCCTTGCGGCCGATCGTGATCAGGATCCTGGAATATTGCTTGGCTTGGCCATGGCGCTCGCTATCGGGCTCGAAGATCTCGTGGGAGACCTGATCGACGTCGGCGCCGATGCGCTCCAGAATGTCGGCGCAGCGGTCGATGACCGCATCCAGCAATTCCATCAGCACCATCTCGCCGGTGATGCCGGCCGAACAGGACCGCGCCAGCTTGTTCTCGACCAGCGCGAACGGCTTCGGCTGGTCGTAGCGTACCGTCACCAGCCGATGGCCGGCCAGGATGAAGGTCACTGCGGTGGTCCTGGGCATGTCCGTATCGGACTGGCACATCAGGATGGCGGTCATGTAGCGGGCGCCATTCTCGATATAGAGGCGGCTGGAAATCTCGATCTCCTGCATGTCCTCCCGGGTCGGCACCGCGATCTTGGCGAGAGCCTCGACCGCTCTGTCCTCCGCTGCCGTCGGGTTGACCAGGTCGACCCACACCGCCCCCTCGGGCAGCGCCGCCAGATCGTCGGCCGCAACTTTCTTGAGCGAGGATTCAGCGGGGACAAACACCGACAGCATAGGGAAACTCCGTGGCGACCTGAGCGGCTTTCAGAGGCGCCTGATTCATTAGATTCTCTAGATTCTTTGGGGGTGGCTGATGACACCCCTCAGTCCACAGCCATTGAGGCGGCCGGGCGGCGGCAGCGTGGCATGGATTCGGCGATTGGGGGCGATTTTGCCCAAAAATCAGCCGAAAACCGCGCCTCTTGCGGCAAAAAAGCCACATCTAGCCATCGCAACGCGGCATCATCGTCTAAGCGCTGGAATTGCGGTCGATTCCGACGATAATACGATTAACTGAATCATGGCGTTTAGGGCGCATCTTCGCCCCAGACGTGCAAAAGTTTTGATTGGAACTGAACCATGGCGTCGCTGAAGGTAAAACTGAGTATTTTGGCCGCTGGTCTCATGCTGTCCGGCTGCATGCAGGCGACGACCTTCGAGGCGACGAATACGACGAACTTCAAGCCGAAGGACAAGGAACTTCTTGCCAAAATCCGGTACACGAACTCCCCGGTGGCGGAGCCGTTCCGTCGCGCGATCGTGGAATATCACCGCAAGGAAGCACCCGGTTCCATCGTGGTCGATTCCGACAACCATTACCTCTATTGGGTGCAGGATAACGGCAAGGCGATTCGCTACGGAATTACCGTCGGCGAGGAGGCCATGGCCTGGTCGGGCATCGCCAAGGTCGGCAGCATGACCGAGTGGCCGGCATGGCATCCGACCAAGGGCGAGATCGAGCGCCTTGGCGTTCCGACCTTCGTGGCACCTGGCCCGGACAATCCGATGGGCTCGCGCGCGATGTACCTCTATTCGGGCGGCAAGGACACGCTGTTCCGCATTCACGGCACCAACCAGCCGGAATATATCGGCGCGTCGATCTCCTCGGGCTGCATCCGCATGACCAACGAGGACGTGATCGACCTCTATAACCGCGTGAAGCTCGGCACCATCGTGGTGGTGCTGGAGCCGCATCACGGCGACTCGCCGTACAGCTCGCAGATGGCGTTGCAAGGCGGCGGCAGCGCGCTTCCAGTCTTCCAGTAAGCGAACCGTTTCGGTTACGAGGTTTCAAGAGCGCCGGTCATGCCGGCGCTTTTTCGTGGCGGCCTCATCATCCGGCTCCGATTTATCCGGCTTGCCGGATTTCGATTGCTGGATTTCGGCTTGCTCGTGGCGGATTGATCTTTCTCTGAGTTGCTCGATTCGGACTTGCTCGATTGGGACTTGCTCGCGTTGGATTTGGCCCTGTTCGATTTGCCCCGGTTCGATTTGGCCTCGTTCGCGTCATCCGACTTGTCGCCGCCCGACTCGGATTCCGCCGATCCCGACGGTGCGGCGGTTGTCTTGCCATCATTGCCTTTGCGCTCAGATGCCTTGCCGCCATCTTCCTGGTCGGCGACCTGGCGCGGCGGCGCGTCGCCCGGGCGGACCTCCGGCATCAGCGGCGCGATCTGCGGCAGGGGATCCCAGACGTTCCATTGGCAGATCTTGTAGTTGTTGTGCCGCTGCAGCAGGTCGAGATGGATGTGGTCCTCGTGATAGCCGTCCGAGCCTGGACCGAGCACGGTCGTGAAGCGCGTGCATACCGAAGAGAGCACGCTTTCGCGCGCCGCGCGCGGCACGTTGCGGTCGGTCAGCCCGAACGACTGCCCATTGGCAAGCTTGAACGCGTGCACGTCGATCGCGTTGGCATGGCCGTGCTCTGAGAGCGGCGCGCCGGAAACACCGTTGCGGCCGCGGCATTCATAGGCGTCGTAATTCTCGAGCTCGGTGACCTCGGTACCCATGCCCTGCGCGAGCGGCTGCACATCGGTGCGGACCCAGTCGGCAACCGCCGCCGCCATGCCGCAGCGCATCGTTGCCGCCGGCTTCATCGAAACGCGATGCTTGTCCGGCAGCACGATCGACTCCAGCCGCACCAGATCCTCGCCGCCGCAGCCACCGGGGCCATGGATGTCGGGCACGCTGGGTGCGATCGCGATTTCCTCGGTCAGCGCCAGCCGGCAGGCCGAAGGCGGCGGCGGACCCTCGGGTGTTGGCGCGGGTGCAGGCGCGGCGGTCGCGGCCTGGTTAGCCGGCTTGCTCTTATCGGCAGGCGCGGCCTTCGCGGTCGCCGGCTTGTCGGGCTCGACCTTCGGCGCCTCGGCCGGGCGCGGCTGCGGCAGCGGCACCTTGCTGTCATTCGCCTCCCTGGTCTCGTGCGGTTCCTTCGGCTCTTGCGTTTGCTTTGAGTTCTGCTTGGGTTCATGCGCTCGCTTCGGCGCATGCACCGACCCGCGCAGCCGCACCGGCCCGCCGCCGAACAGGTCACCAAACAAGTCCGGATGATGTGACCGACGCGCCGCCGCAGGTGAAGCGTCGAGCCCGAGGACGACCACAAAAACCGCCATAATGGCGGTAACCATGGATGGCGTGCCGCGGGGGTGCGCGGAACTAGGCCATTTGCGACGCGCTGTCTCCGCGCTACAGTTCATGGCAAATCCGTGATGATGCGGCGGGCCATTCGCGCCCGCCGGATCGGGCGCACGGGGACAACATCGTCAGGAGGAATGTCGGCATGCTTGGTTTGATGCAAGATTGGCCTTTGCTGTGCCACCGGATCATCGAGCACGCCGCGACGATCCATGGCAGTCAGGAGGTCGTGACGCGCTCGGTCGAGGGGCCGATCCATCGCACCAACTACAGGCAGATACGCGACCGCGCGGTCAGGGTTTCGCAGCGGCTGGATCGCGACGGCATCAAGCTCGGCGACCGCGTCGCCACCATCGCCTGGAACACCTGGCGTCACCTCGAGATCTGGTACGGCATCATGGGGATCGGCGCGATCAGCCATACCGTCAATCCGCGCCTGTTCCCCGAGCAGATCGCCTGGATCATCAACCATGCGCAGGACCGCGTCGTGATGACCGACATCACCTTCGTGCCGATCCTGGAAAAGATCGCCGGCAAGATGCCCAGCGTGGAGCGCTACGTCGTGCTCACCGACAAGGCTCACATGCCGGAGACGTCGTTGAAGAACGCGATCGCCTATGAGGATTGGATCGCAGAGGCCGACGGCGATTTCGAATGGAAGACTTTCGACGAGAACACTGCGGCTGCGATGTGCTACACGTCCGGCACGACGGGCGATCCCAAGGGCGTTCTGTATTCGCATCGCTCAAACGTGCTCCACGCGCTGATGGCCAACGCAAAGGATGCGCTGGGCACGTCGGCGACGGACACAATGCTCCCGGTGGTGCCTTTGTTCCATGCCAATAGCTGGGGCATCGCGTTTTCCGCGCCTTCGATAGGCACCAAGCTCGTGATGCCCGGCCCGAAGCTCGACGGCGCCTCGGTCTACGAGCTGCTCGACACCGAGAAGGTGACCTTTACCGCCGGCGTGCCGACGGTGTGGCTGATGCTGCTGAGCCATATGGCCGCGAACAATCTGAAACTGCCGCATCTGAAAATGGTCGTGTGCGGCGGCTCGGCGATGCCGCGCTCGATGATCAAGGCGTTCATCGACATGGGCGTCGAAGTCCGCCATGCCTGGGGCATGACAGAGATGAGTCCGCTCGGCACGCTCGCCGCGCTGAAACCGCCGTTCACGACGCGCACCGGCGAGGAGCAGCTCGATATCCTGCAGATGCAGGGCTACCCGCCGTTCGGCGTGCAGATGAAGATCACTGACGATGGCGACAAGCAACTGCCGTGGGACGGCAAGACCTTCGGCCGGCTGAAGGTCAGCGGGCCCGCCGTCTCCAAGGCCTATTACCGCGTCGACGCCAACATTCTCGACGAGACCGGTTATTTCGACACCGGCGACGTCGCAACCGTCGACGAGCACGGCTACATGCGGATTACCGACCGCTCCAAGGACGTGATCAAGTCCGGCGGCGAGTGGATTTCCTCGATCGACCTGGAGAATCTCGCGGTCGCCCACCCGGCTGTCGCGGAGGCCGCCGTGATCGGCATCCATCACCCGAAATGGGACGAGCGCCCGCTTCTGATCGTGCAGCTCAAGCAGGGCGAGAGCGCGACGCGCGAGGACATCCTGGCATTCATGGAAGGCAAGATCGCCAAGTGGTGGATGCCCGACGACGTCGTCTTCGTCGATGGCATTCCTCACACCGCGACCGGCAAGATCCTCAAGACCGCGCTACGCGACCAGTTCAAGGCCTATCGTTTCCCGAACGCCGCGGCGTGAGCTTTGCGCGCTCATCCCGTCTTGAAGGCGGGGTGAGCGGCCAAATTCCCTTGAATTTGCCGCAACCCCGTGGTCTCAAGCGCTTCTGTCACAGGCTCGGCGCCAATGCCCCGAGCCGGCCTTCACCCGGCGGATTTTTTTGATCGATGGCCCGCAGGTACTCCGCGCCCTACCTCTCTGAGCCCGTTTCCGGCCTTGCCACGTGGGCGCGCAATTTTGCGGTGTTTTCCGCGGTCGCGGTCGTCGTCTCGATCCTGATCCTGCGCTTCGGCTTTCTGGAGATGAAGCCGGCGCTGGCGACTTTCTTCGGCGCGCTCGCGCTCGCGGTGCTTTCCATCCTGATCGGCTTCGCGGCATTCGTCGCGATCTGGCACAACGGCACGCGCGGCATGGGCCGCATCCTGGTCGCCTTCCTGATCGCCGCGGTGGTGCTTGCCTACCCGGCCTACCTTGCTCTGCAATACCGCAAGCTGCCGAAGATCTACGACATCACCACCGACCCGATCGACCCGCCGCGCTTCGAAGCGCTCGCGGCGTTACGCACCGGCGATGGCGCCAACACCGCGGTCTATGCAGGGCTCTATTCCGCCGAACAGCAGCGCAAGGCGTATCCGGACATCGAGCCGGTTGACTTGCAAATTCCGGTCGACCGCGCCTATGCGGTCGCGCTGAGGCTGGTCAACCGGCGCAAATGGCTGGTGATCGACGAGCGCGCGCCACAGCCGCCGCTGCGGGTCGGCCGCATCGAAGCGGTTGCGCGCACGCCGATCATGGGTTTTCGCGAGGACGTCTCGATCCGCGTCGCGCCCGATGGCGAAGACTCGCGGGTCGATATCCGTTCCTCCTCGCGCTATTTCGATAGCGATCTCGGCAGCAACGCCGCGCGGGTCACCAAGCTGATCGACGACATCAACGCCGCCGCCGAGGCCGAAGCGAACAAGCCGGTGAAGAAGGCTCCGCCTCCGCCGCCGAAACTGCCAGCGAAGACGGTGAAGAAATGAAAAGGCGAATAGCGAATGGGGAGTAGCGAATAGGGAGAAAATGGGACGGCCGTACGGCGTCTGAACTTACTTTCTTCCCTATTCGCTACTCCCTACTCGCCATTCGCCAATCGATAGCTCCCCCCAATCACCGGATCGCCGTCGGTCGCGACCACGCCGCGCGCGACGAGGTCTTCCAGGTGCGCCAGCACGGAATAGCCGGCGGCGGTGACGAGACGCGGGTCGATGCCGATATAGATCGCGCGCACCAGCGTCGGGATGTCGGCGTCGTCCTTGGCCAGGCGATGCAGGATCGAGGCTTCGCGCGCCTGGCGGTGCCGGATCAGGAAACGCACATAGCGCGGCCCTTCCGGAATCTCGGGGCCGTGGCCTGAGAAATACAGCTCCTCCTCGCGGCCCGCGAGCCGGTCGAGCGAAGCCATGTAATCGACCATCGAGCCGTCCGGCGGCGCCACGATCGAGGTCGACCAGCCCATCACGTGATCGCCGACGAAATTGGTCTTCCGTTCCGGCCATGCAAAGGCAAGGTGGTTGGCGGTGTGGCCGGGGGTCGCGACCGCCTCGAGCCGGAAACCGTCTCCTTCGATCATGTCGCCGTGCTTCACCCTGACGTCGGGCGCGAAGTCGCGATCCGCGCCCGATTCCGGATTGTGCTTCTCGCTCTCATAGCGCGGCCGCGAGGCGCGGTGCGGCCCCTCGGCATAGACGGTCGCCCCTGTCGCGTGCTTGATGCGCGCGGTGTTTGGCGAGTGGTCGCGATGGGTGTGCGTCACCAGGATATGCGTCACCGTCTCACCGCGCACCGCATCGAGCAGCGCCTTCGCATGCGCCTCGTCGTCGGGGCCGGGATCGATGATCGCGACCTTGCCCTTGCCCACGATGTAGCTGAGCGTGCCTGTGAAGGTGAACGGGCTCGGATTGCTGCAGAGAATCCGCCGCACGCCGGGACGGACCACGTCGACGACACCTGGCTGAAGCGGAAAGTTACGGTTGAACGGGATGTCGTCGTTGTCGGCCATGGAAACACCTACGTGCGGAACGGGCACGACTCAAAATAAAGACGCGGTCGTCATACCCCGCGAAAGCGGGGTGTCCAGTAAACGCAGATATCTCGGATGAAACGAACGCCTCTGGAATACTGGATCGTTTGCTGGAGCCTGTCATCGGGCTCGCCAAAGGCGAGGCCCGGTGACGGACGATGACAGCAGAGAACGACGCCCGCTGAATTGCCGTCACGCTCAAAAGAATGCCTGGATGCCGGTGATGGCGCGGCCCAGGATCAGGGCGTGGACGTCGTGGGTACCCTCATAGGTGTTCACGGTCTCCAAATTCGCGGCGTGGCGCATCACGTGATATTCGATCTGGATACCGTTGCCGCCATGCATGTCGCGGCACGCACGGGCGATGTCGAGCGCCTTGCCGCAATTGTTGCGCTTGACGATCGAGATCATCTCCGGCGCCATCTTGCCCTCGTCCATCAGCCGGCCCACGCGCAAGCTGCCCTGCAGCCCCAGCGCGATCTCGGTCTGCATGTCGGCGAGCTTCTTCTGCACGAGCTGGGTGGCCGCCAGCGGCCGGTTGAACTGCTTGCGGTCGAGCGTGTATTGCCGGGCGCGATGCATGCAGTCCTCGGCCGCGCCCAGCGCGCCCCAGGAAATGCCGTAACGGGCGCGGTTGAGACAGCCGAACGGACCTTTCAGGCCCGACACGTTCGGCAGCAGCGCGCTCTCCGGCACCACGACGCCGTCCATCACCACCTCGCCGGTGACGGAGGCGCGCAGCGACAGCTTGCCGCCGATCATCGGCGCCGACAGCCCCTTCATGCCCTTTTCCAGGACGAAGCCGCGGATCTGGTTGTCATGCTCGGCAGACTTCGCCCAGATCACGAATACGTCGGCGATCGGCGCATTCGAAATCCACATCTTGCTGCCGGTGAGCTTATAGCCGTCGGAGACCTTCTCGGCGCGGGTCTTCATGCCCGCGGGATCGGAACCGGCATCCGGCTCGGTCAGGCCGAAACAGCCGACCCATTCTCCGGTGGCAAGCTTGGGGAGATATTTCTTGCGCTGGCTCTCGTCGCCATAGGCGAAGATCGGATGCATCACCAGCGAGGATTGCACCGAATTCATCGAGCGGTAGCCGGAATCGACCCGTTCGATCTCGCGGGCCACCAGGCCATAAGCCACATAGCTCGCATTGGCGCAGCCATATTCCTCCGGCAGCGTGATCCCGATCAGGCCAAGCTCGCCCATCTCATGGAAGATGTCGCGATCGACCTTCTCTTCCAGATAGGCCTTGGTCACCCGTGGCAGCAGCTTGTCCTGCGCGTAGGCGCGCGCGGTGTCGCGCACCATGCGCTCGTCTTCGGTGAGCTGCTCGTCGAGCAGGAACGGATCGTCCCATTGGAAGCTCGCCTGGGACGATGGCTTGTCCTTGGCCGGATCCTTGGCCTGAGGGCGCACGCTCATGAGAATTCCTTTCGGGTCATCCTTGAATTTGCCTGACAAATTAAAACGCAACGCATTGAAGCGCAATTGCAGGATTGCGGGTCTGGTGCCGACGCACCATCCCGTTACGATCATGCTTCAGACATCGAGCCGTTCATTGCAGACGATCTCGATGCCGAAACCGGACAATCCCTTGTAGTCGTGCACCGACGAGCAGGAACGGATCGTCCCATTGGAAGCTCGCCTGGGACGATGGCTTGTCCTTGGCCGGATCTTGGCCTGAGGGCGCACGCTCATGAGAATTCCTTTCGGGTCATCCTTGAATTTGCCTGACAAATTAAAACGCAACGCATTGAAGCGCAATTGCGGGATTGCGGATCTGGTGCCGACGCACCATCCCGTTACGATCATGCTTCAGACATCGAGCCGCTCGTTGCAGACGATCTCGATGCCGAAACCGGACAAGCCCTTGTAGTCGTGCACCGACGACGTGAGATTGACGATCGAGGTGACGCCGAGATCGCGCAGGATCTGTGCGCCGACGCCGACCTCGCGCCACTGCTTGTTGCGGTCGATCTCCGCGGTCTTCGGTTCACCCATCGGCTCGACGGGAACACCGGCCGCGCCGTCACGCAGATAGACCAGCACGCCGCGGCCGGCCTTCTTGAAGTGCCGCAGCACGGCTTCCATGCGCGCCTGTCCCGTGAACAGGTCCTTGACGATGTTGGGCTTGTGCAGCCGCGTCAGCACCTTTTTGCCGTCGCCAATGCCGTTGTAGACGAAAGCGGCATGGGCGATCTCGTCGAAAGGCGAGCGGTAGGCATAGCCCTGCAGCGGCCCGATCGGACTTTCCATCACGAAGGTCGAGACCCGCTCGATCAGCTTCTCGCGCGCCTGCCGATAGGCGATCATGTCGGCAATCGTGACATGCCTGAGCTTGTGGGTGGCGGCGAAGCGGACGACCTGCTCGCCCTTCATGACGGTGCCGTCGTCGTTCATCAGCTCACTGATCACGCCGACCGGCGGCAGGCCGACGAGCTTGCAGAGATCGACTGCGGCCTCGGTATGACCGGAGCGGAGCAATACGCCGCCGTCGCGCGCGATCAGCGGAAAGATATGGCCCGGCCGGGCGAAGTCGTTGGCGCCGGCATTTGGATTGGCGAGCGCCCGGCAGCAGGAGGCGCGTTCGTCCGCCGAAATCCCGGTGCCGCCGTCCGGCTTGTAGTCGATCGAGACCGTGAACGCGGTGGTGTGGCTGGAATCGTTGTGCGCCACCATCGGGTCGAGCCGCAGCCGTCGCGCGTCGTCGGTCGTGATCGGCGCGCAGACGATGCCGGAGGTGTGTCGGATGATGAACGCCATCTTTTCGGCGGTGCAGAGCGAGGCCGCGACGATCAGATCGCCCTCGCCTTCGCGATCGTCATCGTCGGTTACGACGACGAGCTCACCTTGGGCAAAGGCCTGCAGAACTTCCTGGACCGTATCCGCCATGCTTTGAAAAGTCTCTGTTTGCGACGCCGGAGCATTAGCCTTACTTCAATCCCCGCGCCAGCGCCAATATGCAGAGCAGCAAGGCTCAGGCGGCGCAGCGCAGCCAGCGACAAGCGCTCTGCATTTGTCTAGGATTGAAACCAATAAATACAAGGGAGACGCCGCTCATGACTTCAGCCAGTTTCGACTTTGCTCCGCTGTTGCCCGCCGGGCTTCCCGCACCGGCCGCGCGATGGACGGGGCTTGCGAAATACAGCTTCGTCGGCGGCAACAACGATCCCGAGCAGGTACCGCTGGATGGCCTGATCGAGGCGGTGAACGCGGTCTTGAAACGCGAAGGCAGGACGCTCGCAACCTATGGCCTCGCCAGCGGGCCGCAGGGCTACCGCCCCTTGCGCGAATTCCTCACTGCGAAACTGAAACGCGACGCCGGCATCGCCTGCAACGCCGACGACATTCTCATCGTGTCCGGCTCGCTGCAGGCGCTGGACCTCGTCAACCAGACGCTGCTGGCGCGCGGGGATACCGTCATCGTCGAGCAGGAAAGCTATCAGGGCTCGCTGAACCGGCTGACGCGGCTCGGCGTCAATGCCGTCGGCATTCCGCTCGATCATGACGGCATGCGAATGGACGCGCTGGCCGCAGCGTTGGCCGATCTCAAGAGCCGTGGCATCCGGCCGAAATACATCTACACCATCCCGACCGTGCAGAACCCGACCGGCACCATCATGCCGGAGGCGCGCCGCGCCGAGCTGCTGCGGCTGTCGAACGAATATGGCGTGCCGATCTTCGAGGACGACTGCTACGCCGACCTGATCTGGGACGGCAAGCGGCCGCCGGCGATCCACGCCATGGCGAAGAATGGCGGCGTGATCCATATCGGCTCGTTCTCCAAGTCGATCGCGCCGGCGCTGCGGGTGGGCTTCATCGTCGCGCCCTGGGACATGCTGTCGCGCATGCTGGCGCTGAAGACCGACGCGGGCTCCGGCGCGCTGGAACAGATGGTGCTCGCGGAATATTGCGCGCCGCATTTCGCCTCGCATGTGCCGGCGCTGACGAAGGCGCTGCGCAGCAAGCTCGACGTGCTGATGGAAGCGCTCAACGAGCATTTCGGCACGTCGGCGGAATTCGAGGACAACAAGGGCGGCATCTTCCTCTGGGTCAAGCTGCCGGACAATGTCGATACGCTGAAGCTGTACCAGGCTGCGCTCGCGGCCGGGGTCTCGATCAATCCGGGACCGGAATGGTCGACCGACAAGGCCTATTCGAAAAGCCGCCTGCGGCTCTGCTTCGCAAGCCCCTCCGTCGCGCAGATCCGCGAGGGCGTCGCCGTGCTGGCCGAGGTCTGCCGCAAGGAATTCGGCGTGCCGCTGCGCAGCGCGAATGTGGAGAAGCGGGCGTAGACCCCTTCTCCATTCCGAGCGCGGCGTTGGCTATTGCAGGATTTTGTCGTCGATCAGCGAGGCGACCGCGCGCGGCCAGGCGTAGTTCGCGCCCATCCGAAGACCGCTGAAGGCGTTGGACAGGATCGCGCCGGTCCGGGTATCCCTGACGACGATCTGAAGCGTATATTCGGTGCGGCTGACCCGCGCGAACAGGCCGACCATCGACCGTTCCGCACCGAGCCTCTCACCGAGAGCAGCCTCGCAGCCATTGCAGCGCTGGACGCCGCCCGCGGAAGCCATTTCGCTCGCGACGGGCGCCGTGTCGACGACCTCATAGCGGCCGGAAGCGGCAAGCGCCTTCCGCGCTTCCTCGGTGGCCTTCCTAAGGTTCCCGTCGTCGATGGCGTCTCTTGCGATCAGGCCGCCGGCGGCGCTGCGGTCGTCGAGCTCGAAGGCGAACAGCGCGAGCTTCACAGGCAGGGGCTCGACGGCGCGCAACGGCTGGCACAGCCATAGTGAGCAGAACGGCAATGCTCCCCGCAACCAGAGTGGATTGCTTCCGCATGGATGGTCTCCCGAACGACGTGATGTCCGGACTTGATCTTCGGCTCTTCAACGCCAACGCGGAACAGCAAGCTGCCTGCAAACGGCCGGGCAAAATGCCTGCCTGGCGGCGGACAAGCGGTCTTGCGTGGTCGTCACCTCCGACCGAAGGGTCATAATGTCATGGGCAACCACCGATGACGTAGAAATTGGGGCCGGTCTGTTTCAGGGTTGTCGTGATGAATATGTTGTCCACGCCCATGATCTGATTTGAGCCGTTTGCAAACGCGGTGAACATGCTGTCGTGTGCTCTGCCAGCCTTCACATGGTCTATATTGGTCGCGGTGAAGCACGCTGCGGTCGGCGGAGGATTCGGAGGCGGCGTGGAACTACCGGTCATGCGATCAAGCATCTTCTTGACGGCGATCAGCTGGCGGCCATCCTTCGTCGCGTAGTTCGGATCGTCATAGTTGAACCAATCCCAGCACGCATTGGGGTTCTTCAGCGGAACGATGGGCGCGGCCTGCGGATAGACGACAATGATGTTGTTCGTGTCGGCCCACTTGTTATAGCCGGTCTCCTTGACGAACTTGTCCTGGATATTGGTGGGATCCTGCAGGCAGCCATGAAAGACCACATGCAGTTTGCAGCGCAGGTTTGTGCTTGGGTCGCAGTTTGCCGGAACGTAGACATAGCCGCTATCGGCCATGCCGTGCGCGGTCGGATTTTGATCGTCGATGAATTCGCGTTGGTCGAATTCAACGAACTTGCCGCCCAACGTTCCATTGTTCCTTGGAGCCAGGTTGCTGCCGTAGATCCATTTCAGCAATTCGCCGGCGGCGTCGAAATTGCAGTTGTTGATGTACGGCGTGCCCTAAGGTCGCGCATGAATTTCCGAAGGAATCCGTCGGCATGGCATGCTGGGCGGGGACATCTTTCTTGAATTGAATGCTCGCATTGTTGTTGATGTAGTGACGGTAGTACGTTTCCAGATCATTCATGACGGGTTGCGGAACGAGCGTATCGGCAGCGCCGGAGAACATCCAGATCCTGTGATTGGCCAGGTTCGAAGTCGCGTCGATCTTGCCGTCGCTGGCGTTCCGATCGGTGACTCTTGATCAACTCCGGCACGTTCGTCCCACCCGGAGCAACCTGACAGAAGAACGGGCTCAAGGTGCAGCTGCAGACGGTCGTAGCCGTGTTCAGGTTGCCCCGCGCACAAAAATAGGGACCGCCTGCGATGACGCCGGCCCCTTTTATGATCGACGAATAAGCCACGTCAAACTGAACCGCCATGAAGCCGCCGGACGATAGGCCGGATACCGACGTTTCCTTGATATCGGCGTTGAAGGCCGGCAGAGCCACCACCTGCGCGCCCGACTGTGAGGACACGACTAGGCTTGACAATAGGCCGGCCACTCCACCTGCCCATGCTGGATGTCGCTTGAGGAACGAATGCATAGAGCAGCCCTCCTCTACAAGATCCATTCTCGAGAACCGCTGTCAGGCGAAGACCTGCCGTTCTCGGCCGCCATTGCAAGACGGCCGGCCTTGCTTGATCTGGCAATCGATCAAGCCCGCACCCCACGCGAATGCGCCGTGAGCATCACCGCCCCGCAGGGACAATGCCGATGCGTAGCGAGCACGTCACGCTTGCCTCCCTGTGAGGCGCAAAGCGCGTGAGGAGCAAAGTCAGGTTACATTCTAAATATCATACAACTAGTGGTATGGTCTGGCATAATTTGGGCGTCCTAGGACGTTTGATCGCGGCCCGGCATTGCTGGGACAACTGCGTTCATCATATTCGCCGCAGCCTCAGGCCGAAATGGGCGGCTACCTTTGTCTGCTGGCGAGCGCTGGAGGAGAACCCGCTCGACATCCCGCCGTCGTGCCAGCTCGGGTCCGGCCCGGCACTAACACAAATGCCTATTCGCTATCCTCGGCGGCCGGCGACACCGGACCGACCAGCCCCTGCCGCAGACCGAGATAAAGCAGCTCGATGTCGGAGGACGCGCCGAGTTTCGACTTGATGCTGTAGTGATAATTGGCCGCGGTCTTGCGGCTGACATTGAGCGCGGCGGCGATCTCGTCGGTCGATTTCGCATCGAGGATCATGCGGAAGATCTCGAACTCGCGCGGCGACAGCGCTTCGATGCCTTCCTTTTCCGCCTGAAGGCGATCGAGCGCGAGCACCTCGCTGATCTCCGGACAGATCGCGACCTGGCCCTCCGCGACGCTGCGCACCGCGCTGACGAGAAACTCCGGAGGGCTGCTCTTGGTGACATAGCCCTTGGCGCCGGCGCGAAATGCCTGCAAGGCGTAAGGTGCGCCGCTGTGCATCGAGAAGACGAGAATGCGCGCCTCGGCATCGAATTTGCGGATGTGCTCGATCGCGTCGATGCCGCCGCGGCCCGGCATCGAGATGTCCATGACAACGACATCCGGCCGCAGGTCCTTGTAGGACTGATAGGCGGACGCAGCGTTGCCGGCTTCGCCGATGACCTTCAGGCCATCATGCTTCTCGAGCAGCGTGCGATAACCCTCGCGCACGACGGCGTGGTCATCGACCAGTAGCACCCGGATCCGCTGAACCGTCATTCCGCAGCCTCCGCTTCCGGCTCGACCGGAATCATCGCCTGCAGCCGGAAGCCTTGATCGAGCCGGACGATATCCAGATGTCCGCCGAGCGCGGCTGCGCGTTCGCGCATGCCGATCAGCCCGAGGCCGAGACCGCTGTCGCCGGACGCGGCCGTGCGACTGCCGGTGCCGCGGCCGTCGTCCTCGATCGTCAGCACCAGCATGCGCCGGACATTGTCCGCCTCAGGGCGCATGCCGAGGGAGACCTGCGCCCGGCTCGCCTGCGCGTGCTTGCCGATATTGGTCAACCCCTCCTGCACCATGCGATAGATGTGGGAGGCCGCCCTCGACGCCAGCGCCTCGGCATCGCGATCGACATCGAGCGTTATTTTCAGCTTTCCGCCGGCGAGCCGCTCCTGCTCGCGCGCGAGCGACAGCAGGCTCGCGGCAAGGCCGAAATCATTGATCTCCGGCGGACGCAGCGTCTGCAAGGTGGCGCGCAGCGATTTCATCGTGGCCATCGATGTCTGCAGCAGGTGCTCCGCCTCGGCGGTCAGCGCCGGACAGTCGACCGCGACGGAGGTCTTGATCGATGCCGCCTGCGCGCTGATCGCGCTCAGGGCCTGCGCAAGCTCATCATGCAGCTCGCGCGCCAGATGGCTTCGCTCCTGCTCATGGCTGTCGACCAGCCGCGCAGCGAGCGCCGTGCGCTCGCGTGTCGTGCGATCGAGGTTGGCCGCGAGCGAGTTGAAGACCTCGCTGATCCGCTGCAGCTCGATCAGGCGGAAGCTCGGCAGCCGGCAGGACAGATCGCCCCGCGATAGCCGATCGAGCCCGGCCAGAATGTCCCGGGTCGGCCGCAGCGCCCGGCCGATCGCCAAATATTGCAGCGCGCAGATCGCCGCGATCAGCAGCGCGGTCAGGCCGAGCATGCCCGACACATCCTTCCACAGCGCGGCCAGCACCGCATCCGTCTCGGTCGTCACGGCCAGCGTTCCATAGGCCTTGCCGCGGTAGCTGACCTGGCGCTCAACGTCGGCATGCGAGCCGAGCACTCTGGCGCCAAGCCACAGAAACCAGGCCGGCGGCTGCAGAATGTATCGATTGAAACCGACGCAGTTCGACCGCACGAAGCTGCCATCCGGCTTGAAAAACCGGACGCACTGGCCCGCACCGAGCATGCCGTCCATCACCGGCTCCAGATTGGGAAATTTCGCCGCCGGTTCGAGATTGGCGTCGATGCGGTAGAACTGGACCTGAAGCTGCCGGCCGATGATGTCGGCGAGCTTCTCGTTTGCCTGCCGCACCTCGCGGTACGTTCCGAACAGGGCCAGCGCCGCGGCGACGAGAAAGCAGAGCAGCGCAACGGCGACAACCCTGAGCGTCAACGACCTCTTGAGGTCGAGGTTCTCTGGTGTGGCGATCCTCCTCGCCAGCGTGGCTGTGATCATGGGGAGCCCCGGCGTTTTCCGGAAGACTACACCCGCACCGTGGAGGGTGAAAGGCGGCCGGCCGCCGAACGGCAAATTGCCCGAGCCTGCGGCCGCGCCACGCCCCGCGTTTCGCGCACAACGCCTGCACCAAAACGTGGCTGGCCCCGCAACCGCACGCTTTCCTAAGGTCCGCGCCGCCAACAACAAGGGCCGAACGGCCCGAACCCGGAGACGTCCATGCTGTCCATGCGAACACTTGCGGGCGCGCTTTGCCTGCTTGCCTCCACCGCGGCCTTTGCTCAAGGTCCCGCTCAAGACCCACTGCCACGTGCAAAACCCGAAGAAGCCGGCTTCTCCAGCGAACGGCTGGCGCGGATCGGCACCACCTTGAACGCCGACATCGAGGCCGGACGGATTCCCGGCGCTGTCATCGCGATCGCGCGCCACGGCAAGCTCGTGATGTTCGAGGCCTATGGCTGGCGCGACAAGGATGCCAAGGTCGCGATGACGACCGACAGCATCTTCAACATCGCCTCGATGACCAAGCCGATGACCACGGTCGGCGCACTGATGCTGTATGAGCAGGGCAAGCTCCTGATCGACGATCCCTTGTCGAAGTATTTTCCGAAGTTCGCCAATATGCGTGTCGCGGTGCGCGACAATGGCGAGCCCACCACCGAGACCGTTCCAGCCAATCGCCAGATCACGATCCAGGACCTGATGCGTCACACCTCCGGACTGATCTATGGCGGCCGCGGCACGACCCTGGTCCACAAGATGTATCCGGCCGGCAGCGGTGACGCGGCACGCGACTATGACGGAGCGGCGTTCCTCGACAAGCTGTCCTCCCTGCCCTTGCTCTATCAGCCCGCGACCGTCTGGGACTACGGCTTTGGCCTCGATGTCTTGGGCCTGACGGTCGAGAAGATCTCGGGCCAATCGCTTGGGCAATATCTGCACGCGAACCTGTTCGCGCCGCTCGGCATGACCGATACCGGCTTTTCCGTTTCACCGGACAAGGCAGCGCGCTATGCCAAGCCGCTTGCAGCCGATCCCGACACCGGAAAGCCGCAGGCGCGCAGTCCCGAATTGACTCAACCGGTCAAGTTCGAGTGCGGCGGCGGCTGCGCCGCCTCGACCGCGTCCGACTATCTGCGCTTCGCGCTGATGCTGCTGAACAAGGGACATGTGGGCGAAGCGCGGCTGCTCGGACCGAAAACCGTCGACTACATGCTGTCGGATCAGTTGGGGCCGAACATCAAAAACCTCGTCGGCAATGCCGATCCGACGCGCGCCGATTACGGCTTCGGCCTTGGGCTTGCCGTGCGCACGACGCCGGGCGTCGTGCGGATGATGGGATCGGTCGGACAGTTTTCATGGCCGGGCGCAAGCGGCACCGATTGGTGGGTCGATCCGAAGGAGGATCTCGCTGTGGTTTATCTCTCGGCAGCGCCGGGACCGCTTCGCTGGCACTATCGCCAGAAGATCAATGCACTCGTGTATCAGGCGATCATCGAATAACAGCGTTAACGCGCGTTAGATCGCTCGGGCTAGAGTTTCGCTTCTGATTGAATCAGAAGCGAAACTCTAGGTTCTTGTTTTGACGCGTTTTCTTCACGCGAACCGGTATCCACTTCGCTCGAAAACGCTCTAACTTTTCTGAATAGCTATTCAGAAATCTCCTGAGGTTCCGCCGGAACGTTCCTCTGCATGCGAAGTTTAACCTCCGCAAATATTGAGGAGGACTGAAATGAAGAAGCTTGGATACGCCCTCGCTGCGCTCGGTGTGATCGCGGTTGCGGCACCTTCGATCGCGAGTGCAGAGACTGTCGTCATCAAGCACGGCGGCGGCTATCATCACAACTGGGATCGCGCGCGCGCCGAATATCGCGGCCATCGCGGCTGGCATGAGGGCTGGCACCGGCATCACGACAGGGTCGTGATCGTCAAGAAGCACCGTTACTAAGACGGCCGACACAGGAATGGCCCCGAGAGGGGCCATTTTCTTTTGCAGAGTGCGAGCAGCAATGAAAGCTAAGCATCCCAAGCCGGCGCGAAGCCCGGGCTGACGCAGCGATTGCCCTTTGGCAATGCCGCGATCGCCTTGCGGTCATCGTCATCGAGCTTCACCTTGAGCGCATCGAGATTGGCCTGCTGGCTTTCCTTGCGCGATGCCTTCGGGATCGCGGCGACGCCATCCTGATCGAGCAGCCATTTCAGCGCCACCTGCGCGGCGCTCGCATTATGCTTCTTGCCGATCGCAGCGAGCGCCGGATCGGTGGCGGCCCGGCCCTGCGCCAGCGGGCAATAGGCCACCAGCGGGATCGATTTCGACCGCAGATAGGCCAGCACCTTCGATTGATCGAGCATCACGTGATATTCGATCTGGTTGCAGGCGATCGGCGCCTTGATCTCTTCGACCGCCGACTTCAACAGCGCCAGCGTGAAATTGGCGACCCCGATCGCGCGGGTGCGCCCCTCCTGCTTCAGCTTCATCAGCGTCTCCAGCACGACTGGAAGCTTCATGCTCGATGACGGCCAGTGCACGAGATAGAGATCGACATGGTCGAGCCTGAGCTTGTCCAGGCTGGCGTCGAAGGCGCCACGGATCGCATCCGGCGAGCCGAGCTTGTCGTGCCAGACCTTGGTCGTGACATGCAGATCCTTGCGCGCGATGCCGGCCGCCGCGATGCCTGCTCCGACCGCGTCCTCATTGCCGTACATCTCAGCGGTGTCGATATGGCGATAGCCGAGCGCGAGCGCGCTCTCGACCGCGGCGCGGCAGACGTCGCCCTGCATGCGAAAGGTGCCGAGCCCGAGCCGCGGCACGCTGATGCCTTGCGTTTGCAGATGATCCATGAGGAGTGCTCCTTGAAAAAGCAACAACCGCCGCAGGCACGGCGTCGCCACCTCGAAATGCGCTTCGGTCGTTGAGAGGAATGAGCCGTGGGAGTGCAAAGGTCAGTTTGCCCGCAACGCAGCGGTCAGATCAAGAGCCTGCGGGAACCGCTCGCCGTCAAGGCAGCGATGCGAATAAGCGTGGTCTTGCGATGGCGCTCATTGCTTCCAGTCGCAGATGCCGCCGGAATTGCAGGGCCAGGTCTGCACGCGACGGGTCTGGATGCGAGGGGTCTGGATGCGGGTATCGCGTGCCTGCGCATCGAGCGGATTGCCCTGCCGATGAGCAAGCTTCGTTCGCGCCGCGCCGCGCGGCTTCTCGGCTCGGACATGCGCGACCGCAGCGGGCACGATGCAGAACAGCCCTACGTTCGGAGCGCGTCGGAGGGGGCTCGCTGGTCGCGACATCACGCTTCGGAGCACCGGGCTTTACAGCATCGCCCTTAGCCGCATCGATCTTGGCGGCGTCACTCTTGGCATCACCCTTGGCGTCGTACTTTGCAACATCGCCTTTGGCCTCCAGCGGAACCGGCGCGAATTCGGCGGGCGGTCCGAGCGGCTTCGGAGACAGCACGGCCTTGGAGAGATCGAGGCTGAGGAACTCGTCTGCGCGATAATCCGCTGCAATGGCCGCGCCGCCCAGCATCAGCAACACGGCGCCAACGAGCGCGGGAAAAACCCTTATCAGGACCATGTGTTGGGGCTCCGAAAATCCTTGGACTAAATCCTTTGGCCTCTGAAAAACATCAGAAGAAGTACAATCATTTAGGAGGCCGGAGGTTCGATTCCAGCGGCGACGCCCAATTCGGCGCGCATCTGACAAAAATGTCATGAACGCGCGCGACGTTCGCCTCACCACCCCAAAACCGAAGACGTTGCCGGCGATCTCTCGCCGGCCTCTCAACCCAGGGATGAGTGTCTCACGATCGTGGTGATCACGCTATTGGTCGAAAGCTCCATACACCAGGTTTTTCAGCGTCACGCGGATTCGACCGCGCTGGCTGATGGTCTGTGCCATGAAGACGACGAACATGTTCTCCTCGCGATCGACCCAGAACGTGGTCCCGGCGGCGCCGGACCAGTTCATCTCGCCGACCGAGCCCTCGTTCGCACTGACGCCCGCGTCGGTGCGAACGGCAAAGCCGAGACCGAACCCGAAGCCGGCGCCCGGCAGATAATAAGGACCCGGCACCACGCCCGATCCTGGTCCGATATGGTTCGCACCCATATAGGCGATGGTCTTCGGGCTGAGATAGCGCTTGCCGTCCAGCGTGCCACCATTGAGGATCATCTGCGCGAAGCGCGCATAGTCGCCGATGGTCGACACCATGCCGCCGCCGCCCGACTCCCACTTCTGCACGACCCGCGGATCGCCCATCTCGGCATCGTTGCCGATGTGGCGGTCATTCGGGAATGGTTCGGCCACCAGTGACTTCCTGGCGGGATCGGTGACGTAGAACGCCGTCTCCTTCATGCCGAGCGGATCGAGCAGCCGCTCCTTCTCGAACTGGTAGAGCGACTTCCCTGAGATCACCTCGATCACCCGGCCGAGCACGTCGACCGAATGGCTGTAGTCCCAGGTGGTGCCGGGCTGGTAAACCAGCGGCAGCTTTGCCAGCCGCTGCACGAACTCGGCATTGTCGACGTCGTCCGCGAACAGATGCGCGTCCACATAGGACTTCTTGACCAGCCCCTCGCCGAAGAAACCGTAAGTGAGGCCCGAGGTGTGGCGCATCAGATCCTGAATCGTGATCGGCTTTTTGGCCGGGACCAGATCGAGTCCCATGGTGCCGTCCTCGCCCTTGCGCTCGACGCCGACTTTGACATCCGCGAAGGCCGGAATGTATTTCGACAGGGGATCGTCGAGCTGAAGCTTGCCCTCCTCCACCAGCATCATCGCGGCAACGGTCGTGATCGGCTTCGACATCGAATAGATGCGGAAGATCGTCTCCGGCGACATCGGCTCCTTGGTTCCGGGATCGCGGACGCCAAAACTCTTGAAATAGGCGGTCTTTCCCTTGCGCTGGATCATCATGATCGCGCCGGGGATCTTGTTCTGGTCGATCTCGTTCTTGAGATAGTTGTCGATGCGCGCAAGGCCGGCGGCCGAGAAGCCAGCCTGTTCCGGACCATCGACGATAGGACCGCCCGCGAAGACCTTGGGCGCGACGAGGACCAGCGCGACGAGCGAGATCGCCGCGCGGCGAAACCATAACGCAGACTGCATATGAGTGTCCTTCCCTGAAACCGGATCTTGGTGTCCGGACTTGAACGGCTTCGCCTGGCGGCGGCCGATTGCTTGCGATATTTGCTTGAGCCGCGCGTCGTGGCAAGGCTCGAACTTAAAACCCCGGACGTAGGGCTAGCGCAGTATCGTCTACGCGCCGCCCGAGAGCATCTTCACGAGGCGATAGAGATATTCATTACCCTGATAGAAGGATTTGACGGGAATCCGCTCGTCCTTGCCATGCGCTCGGATGTCGCCGATCTCGTTGGCAAGGCCCGAATGACCATAGGTGGGAATTCCGGCATTGCGCAGATAGCTGCCGTCCGTGGCGCCCGTGCTCATGACCGGCATCACCACCGCATCCGGCCAATAGTCATGCGACAGCTTTTCGATCGCGCCGACGATCTCCTCATTGAGCTTCGACGGCTCGCTAAGCACGACGCGGCTGGTCTGCGTGACCTTGATCTGGTCGTCGGCAAGCACGCGCTCCAGCGTCACCTTGATCTCATCGATCGGCTCACCGGGTATGACGCGGCAATTGACCTGCGCCTGCGCGAGCTGCGGCAAGGCGTTCACCGCGTGGCCGCCCTGCAGCATGGTCGCGACGCAGGCGGTGCGGAGCTGTGCATTGTAGAACGGACTGACCGACAGCCGGGCCAAAGCGGCCGCATCCGGCGGATCCGCCAGCACCGCGCGCATGTCGCTCGCGGTCTGCCCGTCCTCCGATTGCGCCGTCCGCTCGAAATAGGCCCGCGTCGTCTCGTTGAGATGCAGTGGAAAATCGAACTTCGAGAGCCGCACCAGACCTTCCGCGAGGTGATAGATCGCGTTGTCCTTGCGTGGCACCGAGCTGTGGCCGCCGCTGTTTCGGACTTCGAGCTGGAAGCTGACCGAGACCTTCTCACTGGTCTGGATGCTGTTGCGGATCGGTTTGCCGTCCTTCAACCCAACGCCGCCGCCCTCGTTGAGGGCGAACTCGGCATCGATCAGGTCGCGGTGGTTCTTCAGCAGCCACTGGATGCCGAGGGCGTCGGCGTCGAGAATCTCCTCATCGGTTTCCAGCGCGACGATGATGTCGCGGTCCGGTTTGTAGCCTTCCTGCTTGTAGCGGATCAGGTTGGCGATGAAGGAGGCAGCCATGTATTTGTCGTCGCTCGAGCCGCGCGCGTAGAAATAGCCGTCCTGCTCGATCAGCTTGAACGGATCGACCGACCAGTCCTCCCGCTTGGCGGGGACCACGTCGAGATGCGCGACCAGCAGGATCGGCTTGCGCGCGCCGCTGCCGTGCAGCCGCGCCACCAGATTGCCCTTGCGCGGCGCGGGCGAGAACGCGTGCACGTCCGCGTCCGGGAAACCGGCGGCCTTCAGCCGCGCGGCCATCGCCTCCGCCGCGCGGCCGGTGTCGCCGGTCGCGGTCGTGGTGTCGATCTCGATCAGCTCCTTGTAGATGTCGTGGGCGAACTGCTGCTGCGGCGTGAGGCCCTCGGCGCCGGCAGGCACAGTCGCAAGCAGCACACCGATGAGCGCGGTCGAGGCGAGCGCCGAGCAATGTTGCCAGGATAGCGTGCCGGCGCCCAGGAACTTTCGATACATCTCGCCCTCCGACCGATTTTTTATCGGAGCAATTCACAGCAGGCCTTGCGCTTTCGCAAGACCTAAATCCGCTCATATCTGCGCGGCGGACCCGCTATTTTATATCCTTGACCGCGACGACCTCGATCTCGACCAAAAAGCCGGGATTGGCGAGCGCGGCGACGCCGACGACCGAGCGCGCCGGCAGATTGGGCTGGCTGCCGCCGAAGAATTGAGTGTAGCCTTCCATGAATGCCCTAAAATCCATCGGCGCCGCCGCGCTGTGGACCAGGAACACCTGCATCTTGACCACGTCGCCCATGGTCAGGCCCAGCCCTTCCAGGATTACCTTGATGCGGTTGAGCGCACCGACCGTCTGAGTCTTGACGTCGCCATAGGCTTGCGGGCTGTTCGGATCGGCATCCTTGTTGATGACCGGCGGCACCTGCCCGCTGACATAGACGGTGCGCGCGTTGCCCGTCACCTCGACCGCCTGCGCGATCGGGAAGGTCGAGTTGGGAATGGGATGCCTGACGACATCGGCCCACGCGGCGCTCGCGCCCGTGACGGCCGAAAACAGCACGAACAGCAATATTGCCTTCAATTTCATGGCCCCCTCCCTTTTCAATCACGTCATCGGCGCGCGGCCCTGACGTCGCTGGCCGTGACCTTGTCCTCATACTTGTTGCCGAAATGCGTCCGCACGTAGTTCACGACCGCGGCGATCTGGTCGTCGGTCATCGTCTTGCCAAAGGGCGGCATGCCGCGCCGTCCGTTGACGACGAGCTCGATCGGATAGCCGCTCGCCTCGAGGTTCTTGTTGGACGCCAGCGCCGGATAGGACCCGGCGCCGGTTGCACCCATCCCGCCCGGCATGTGACAGCCCTGGCAGACATTCGCGAACAGCTCCTCGCCGCTCATCTCGACGAAGCTCAGACCCGAACTGAAGGTCCGTTGCGATCCGTCCTGTGCCGACGCCACCATCGGCCACGACAAAAGAACGGCCAGCCCGATCGGAAGGCCGACCGGGCGACGCCCGAATGCCTCGGTGTTTCGCTTGCCTGTCCGCATCAGGTCCTCACCACGCGATCGTGCAGCCGCGAGATGGCATCGAGCGACGAGAGGATCGCGCCCTCCTGCCATGCGGGCAACTCGGAGACATGCTCGCCGGCGAGCACGATCCGCCCGTCGATCTGGCATAGATTCTTGTAATGCTGCGAACGCGCGTCTTCCGACCATTCGCCGGCGCAGCCGAGCACGAACGGCACCCGATGCCAGGCCACCGCGACGCCGTTCTCGAATTCGCGCCTGTATTGCGGATGAATGGCGGCGCCGAATTCGACGGCGCGCGCGACGCGCTCCTCCGGCGGCATGGCCGTGAACTCATAGGCATTGGCGCCATCGAACAGATAGGCCCCGAGCAGCACGCCACGCCCGGCGCGATTGAAACCCATATTGGGATAAGCGATCTGCCGGATCGGCAGGTCGGTATAGCTGATGCCGCCATAGATCGCCTCGTCCTCCTCCCAAAAGCGGCGCTTGAACTGCAGGCCGATCTTGACTGCCGCGACATAAGGCACGGCCTCGATCGCGGCCCGCATCGGCGCGCTGACGTCGACGGGCAACTGGCTGAGGATCGGCAGCGGAATCGTGCAGACGCACCAGTCCGCCACGGCCTGTCTCGGCGGCCCCGACGGGTTCGCGGCGTCGACATAGCTGACGGTGACGCCGCCGTTGTTCTGCTGAATCTGCGTGACCTTGGCGCGATAGCGGATGGTGTCGCCGAGCTCTCTTGCGAACGCCTTGCCGATCTTGTCCATGCCGCCGACCGGCTGGAACATCGTGGTCTGGAAATTGTAGTTGGCGAAAGCCTGAAAATAGCGCCAGAGGCGCGACTTCAGGATATCCGACAGCGCAACCGGTTGGCTCGGCACCGGCGTCGATGACAATCCGCCGCCGGGAGGCTGGTCGAAACCACGATATTCCGCCGAGATCAGGTTCGCGTTGTAACGATAGTCGCGGTCCAGCGCGCCCCATGATTTCAAGCGCCTGCAGCAGGATCTCCTTATCCTCGCGCGACACTGCCTCGTCGAGAGCGCCCTGCCTTGTCGCCTTCGCGAGCAGCTCCGAAATTCCGCCGTGAAAATCGGCACCGACGCTGCGGATGCGCTGCGGCGCGCCGTCGAAAGCGCGCGAGGAATGCAGGAACGCGTTGTGATTGAGCTGCACGAACGGCTCGAGCGCAACACCGAGGCGCTTGCAGTAGTCCAGCAGCGCGCGATGATGATAGGGAATGCGCCACGGCCCGGGATTGATGTAGAGCCCCTGCTCGAACTGGCAGGTCTGCGCGAAGCCACCAAGTTCGGTGTAGCTGTCGCCGCCGCGCAGCGTCCAATTGCGGCCGCCCGGGCGGCCATTGAACTCCAGCACCTGGACCTTGTAGCCGGCATTGCGCAATTCCAGCGCAGCCGTCATGCCGGCAAGTCCGGCACCCAGAATGAGAACGGAGGCGCCCTTGGGATCGCCTTCCAGCTTGACAGGCCCGCGATAGCGCGACTCCGAGGCGAACCCCAGACTCGTCATCGCATGATACATCGCCGCACTGCCGGCCATCGCTCCGACGAGCGAAAGCAGATCGCGTCGTCTCACCGTCTTGTTGCTGTCGTTATTGTCCATGTCGACCGGTCTTCAAGAACTGCAGCGAAATAAAAGTGGAGAGAAGGAAACGGTCGGGCTTCGATCTGTCAAGAAACAACGCCATGGAGCGGTGCGGTCACACGCGTTATTGATCCATCCATCGCGGTCGCTCGCACGTGCGGCGCTCGCCAGTCAACCACGATGACGTCATGGTGTGTGAAAGCCTTCACACGCAGCATTCAGGTCAGCGCGCGTTTCAATTTCATGACGGCGCTGTCCGGCGTGGTCAGCACCGGTCGTCCCGTTGCGTCCGCGACGAGCGACGCTGCGGGCGCCATGCTGTATTGCGCGAGTGCGATCAGGTCACAGTCGCGCAGGTGCTTTGCCGCCTCGACGACCAGTCGGTCATGCTCCCGGCGATCACCGCGATCGAGCGCGGCGAGCGCGCCTTCGGCAAATTGCGGCACGAGTTCGACGCGAGCGCGGAAACTCCGCGGGCATCGAGGCGAGCGTCGGCCGAAAGGTGGAGAGCAACCCGATGCGGCGGCCTTGCGCCGCGGCCTGCTCGATCATCGCCTCGTTCGGCTTCAGCACCGGCATCGGCGCGTGCGCCCGCGCCACCGCCTCGATGCAGGGACCGAACGCCGAGCAGGTGAACAGGATCGCGTCCGCGCCGGTCGCGGCCGCATAGCGCCCGAGCGAAAGGAAGCGCTCGGTCATCGCATCGGTCAGCCGGCCGTCCCGTGCAAGGTCTGCCGACAGGCTGTCGTCGAGCAGGTTCATGCGCGTGATGTCGGGCCAGAGCCGCACGAACGCGTCTTCGATCGGCGCGAGGGAATGTTTGAGGGCGTGGATCAGGGCAATGCGCATGACGCAACGATAGCGCAATGGATGGCTCAATCAAGCAGCGCCGCCAAAGCAGCGCTGTCATGCAAATCGTTTGCATACAAACGTATATTCCGGCTTGATCGCAGCCCCACGCCGCGTTCAAGATCGAGCAACGGTCGATCAATGAGGATCAACGAAAGGACGTCCACCCATGGCCCATGACGCGCCCCAGGCTACCGGTCCGAGCAAGCTGGTGATCCGGAATATCGGTCTCCTGCTGTCGGGCGCGCTGGAGAAGCCGATCCTCGATGCCGATACCATCGTCGCGGAAAACGGCAAAATCACAGGGATCGGCCGCGCCAAGGATCTCGACACCGAAGGCGCCACGACCATCGTCGATGCCAACGGCACGACCGTCGCGCCGGGCCTGATCGACAGCCATGTGCATCCCGTCGCCGGCGACTGGACGCCGCGCCAGAACCAGATCGGCTGGATCGACTCGTTCCTGCATGGCGGCGTCACCACCATGATCTCGGCCGGCGAGGTGCACATGCCCGGACGGCCGCGCGATGTGGTGGGCTTGAAGGCGATGGCGATCTTCGCGCAGCGCGCGTTCTGGACACTGCGGCCGGGCGGGGTGAAGGTGCATGCCGGCGCGCCCGTGATCGAATGCGAGATGGTCGAGGACGATTTCAGGGAATTGGCGGCGGCCGGCGTCAAGCTGCTCGGCGAAGTGGGCTTGGGCGGCGTCAAGGACGGCCCGACCGCGCGCAAGATGGTCGGCTGGGCGCGCAAATACGGCATCCAGAGCACGATCCATACCGGCGGCCCGTCGATCCCCGGCTCCGGACTGATCGACAAGGACGTCGTGCTGGAAGCCGACACCGACGTGGTCGGGCACATCAATGGCGGCCATACGGCGCTGCCCGACGACCAGATCCGCTGCATCTGCGAGGGCTGCAAGCGCGGGCTCGAACTCGTGCACAATGGCAACGAACGCTCGGCGCTGTTCACGCTGCGCACCGCGGGCGAGATGGGCGATCTCTCGCGCATCATCCTCGGCACCGATTCGCCGGCCGGCTCCGGCGTGCAGCCGCTCGGCATTTTGCGGATGGTCTCGATGCTGTCGTCGCTCGGCGACGTTCCCGCCGAGATCGCGTTCTGCTTCGCGACCGGCAACACCGCGCGGATGCGCGCGCTCGATTGCGGCCTGATCGAGGTGGGGCGCGCGGCTGATTTCGTCATCATGGACAAGGCGCAGCATTCGCCGGGGAAGACTATTTTGGACAGCGTTCAGCTCGGCGACCTGCCCGGCGTCGGGATGACGATTATCGACGGCATCGTCCGCACCCAGCGCAGCCGTAACACGCCGCCCGCGACGAAGGTGCCGGAGATCGTGGGGCGGTAGTCGGCGGTATCCATCAGCATCGTCATTCCGGGTGCGTCGCGAAGCGCGACCCGGACTCCATAACCACCATCGTGAGTATGATTCCGGGCCTGCGCCTCCGGCGCATCCCGGAATGACGCAGCCGCTATCACCGCAGCTTGTTCAACAGCCCCAGCAACATCTCGCGCTCTCTCGCATCGAGCGGCGCCAGCGTTTCCTTGGTGATCGTCAGCGCGTTCGGCGCGGCTTTTTCCGCCATCTGCTGACCGGCGCGCGTCAGGCTGATCAGAATCCGCCGTCCATCCTCGGGATCGGGGCTCGTCTCCGTCAGCCCGCGCGCGGTGAGGCGATCGATCACGCCCTTGATCGTCGCGACATCCATCGCGGTCAGGCGCCCGAGCTGGTTCTGCGAGCACGGGCCGGTCTCGGCGAGCTTGGCGAGCGCGGCCCATTGCGTCGGCGTCAGGTTGATACCGATCTCGCGGGCGAAGATCGTGGTGTGGCGCTGCCAGACCTGGCGCAGGATGAAGCCGATCTGCTCATCCAGAATATAGGATGGCCGCAACGGCCTGACGCTTTTCTTCAGCGGCGCACTCCTCGCCATCGGCGTTCCCTGCCCTTCCCTATAGCGACAGATGCGCGTCGCGGATGTCCGGACGCGCGTCGAGCTCGTTCATCGTGCCGCTGAAACAGATCCTGCCGCGCTCGATGATATAGGCGCGATCCGAGATCAGCCGCGCGAAATGCAGGTTCTGCTCGGAGACCACGATGCTGACGCCTTCCTTCTTCATGGTCAGGATCGCATCGATCATCTGCTCGACGATCTTCGGCGACAGCCCTTCCGACGGCTCGTCCAGCAGCACCAGCGACGGATTTCCCATCAGCGTGCGCGCGATGGTCAGCATCTGCTGCTCGCCGCCGCTCATGCGCCCGCCAGGGCGGCCACGCATCTCGCCGAGATTTGGAAACAGCGCGAACAGCTTTTCACGCGTCCAGTGCGGCGCGTTCGGCCGCGTCGGCTGGCGGCCGACTTCGAGATTTTCCTCGACCGTCAGTTCGGTGAAGATGCGCCGCTCCTCCGGCACGTAGCCGAGCCCTGCGCGCACGATCTCATGCGTCGGCCGGCTGGAGACATCCCTGCCCTCGAACACGATCGCGCCTGTGCGCCGTTCGACCAGGCCGACGATGGAGCGGAACGTCGTCGACTTGCCGGCGCCGTTGCGGCCGAGCAGCGCGACGACCTCGCCCTCGCCGACGTCGAGCGCGACGTCGAACAGGATATGCGCGGGTCCGTAATGGCTATTGAGGTTCTGGACCGAGAGCTTCATGCGGAAGCGCCCTCGCGATGACGGGCATCGTACACCAGGCCCTCGCCGAGATAGACCGCGCGTACCTGCGGATTGCCGCGCACCTCGGCCGGCGAACCCTGCGCAATCAACGTGCCGCGATTGAGCACGAGGATGCGGTCGGCATGCTCGAACACGACATCCATGTCGTGCTCGGTGAACAGCACCCCGATCGACTGCTCGCGCGCGATCTGCGCCGTGAGCCGCATCAGCTCGATGCGCTCGCGCGGCGCCATGCCGGCGGTCGGTTCGTCCATCAGACAGAAGCTTCGGCTGGTTGGCGAGCGCGACCGCAAGCTCCAGCCGCTTGAGATCGCCGTAGGCGAGCTCGCCGCACGGACGCTCGGCATGAGCGCCCATGCCGACGAGATCCAAGAGCCGGCCGGCTTCGTCACGCGCCAGCCTGCGGCATCGAGGATGCGAGATTGAACAGGCGTCCGGAATGCGACACCAGCGCGACCTGGACATTCTCGCGCACCGTCATGGTCGGGAACGTCGCGGTGATCTGGAAGGTGCGGCCGACGCCGAGCCGCCAGACCGCACGCGGCTTCAGCCCCGTGGTCTCCCGACCCAGCAGATGGATCGTGCCCTTGTCCGGCGCGATCTGGCCGTTGAGCATGTCGAAACAGGTGCTCTTGCCCGCGCCGTTCGGGCCGATCAGCGCGAGGATCTCGCCCGCGTTCAGGCTGAACGACACGGAGCGCACGGCGTGAATGCCGCCATAGGATTTGCTCAGGCCTTCGACCGATAGCAGCGGGCTCATTCGGCTGCCTCCACGCGTGAGGTGAGCAGTGCCGATTTCACTGAGGCTGCATGGCGGCGATGGCGGATCGTCTCGATCGTGCCGACAATGCCTTTCGGGAACGCCACCACGATCAGCACGATGAAGGCGCCGAGCACGAGCTTCGACCAGTCGGTCTGGCTGACCAGCCAGATGCTGAGCGCCTTGTAGACGATCGCGCCGACGACGGCGCCCGACACGGTCTCGACGCCGCCGAGCAGCACCATGACCAGCGCATCGACCGAGAGCGGAATGCCGAGGTTGTCGGGGAAGACGCTGCCCTTCAAATATGCGAACAGCGCGCCGGCAAGGCCCGCGACCGTGCCGGCGATCACGAACGCCGTCCATTGCACACGCTTGCCGTCGATGCCGATCGCCTCACCCCGCAAGGGCGAATCCCGCGTCGCGCGCAACGCGAAGCCGAACGGCGAGAACACGGCGATGCGCAAGGCGGCCACCGCCAGCGCCGCGATCACCAGCGACAGCCAATAGAAATGCGACGGGCTCGCCGCCCAGCTTTCCGGCCAGACGCCGAGAATGCCGTTGTCGCCGCCGGTCACGCTCACCCACTGGAACGCGATCGACCAGACGATCTGCGCGAAGGCAAGCGTCAGCATCGCGAAATAGACGCCGGACAGTTGCACGGTGAAGAACCCGAACACGGCGGCCCCGAGACAACCGAGCAGCGGTCCGAGCGCAAGGCAGACCAGCATCGGCAGGCCCGCCATCTTGGCGAGGAACGCCACGCCGTAAGCGCCGAGGCCGAAATACGCGGCGTGGCCGAACGACGCGAGCCCGCCGACCGACATCAGGAAATGCAGGCTGACGGCGAAGATCACGAAGATCGCGATTTCCGAGCCGACGGTGAGCGCGTAATTGCCGCCGGCCAATGGCAGCGTCGCGGCCAGCGCGAGCGAGCGCGACGGCCGCGAGCCGCTCCAGCGACGTCAGGGGCCGCCAGGGATTGACCGTCAGCCCCGGCGTGCGCCGCGCCGCAGCCTCGCGCTTGCCGAACAGGCCCCAGGGCCGCACGATCAGCACGACCGCCATGACCGCGAAGACCAGGATGATGGAGATCTTCGGAAAGATCAGGATGCCGAAGGCGTTGAGCTCCGAGACCAGCACGGCGGCAACGAAGGCGCCCGTGATGCTGCCGAGCCCGCCGATCACGACCACGACGAACACATCGACGATGACGCGCAGGTCCATCGCATGATGCACGGCATCTCGCGGGATCTGCAGCGCGCCGCCGAGGCCGGCGAGGAAGACGCCGACCGCGAATACGCTGGTGAACAGCCATTTCTGATTGACGCCGAGTGCTGCGACCATGTCGCGGTCCTGCGTCGCCGCGCGCACCAGGATGCCCCAGCGCGTGCGCTGGAACAGCAGCCACAAAATGCCCAGCACGGCCGGGCCGAGCACGATCAGGAACAGATCATAGCTCGGGATGTTCTGGCCGAAGAAGTCGACCGCACCCTTGAAGCCCGGCGCGCGGCGGCCGAGCTGATCGCTCGGCCCCCAGATCAGCACGACGAGATCTTCCACCATCAGCGTCAGGCCGAAGGTCGCGAGCAGCTGGAACAGCTCCGGCGCATGATAAATCCGTCGGAGCAACAGCATCTCGACGATGGCGCCGATCGCAGCGACGACCAGCGCCGCGACGACGATGCCGCCCCAGAAGCCGAGCGCGCCGGACCATTGTTCGGTCAGCGTGAAGGCGACGTAGGCGCCGAGCATGTAGAACGCGCCATGCGCGAAATTCACGATCCGCGTCACGCCAAAAATGATCGACAGCCCCGACGCCACCAGAAACAGCGACGCCGCGCTGGCAAGCCCGGTCAGGAACTGGACGAAGTAAAAGGCCATTGGCGGGTTCGCGATAACGCTGCTTTCTGAGTATTGGCTTCATCCTTCGAGACGGCGCTTTCGCACCTCCTCAGGATGAGGTCCGAGACCCTCATGGTGAGGAGCGCGGCAGCGCCGCGCGTCTCGAACCATGAGGCCACGGGATCCCCGCCCTCAATCCTTCGGGCGCAGCTTTTCGACTTCGGCGTCGCTCGGCAGATAGTCCGCTCCCTTCCGATAAGCCGTATCCACCATGATGCCCTTGCCGTCCTTCAGCGCGGTCTTGCCGACGAAGGCCCCGAACGTCGACTGGTGATCGATCTTGCGGAAGGTGATCTCGCCGAACGGCGACGGCACCGAGAGGCCCTCGGCGGCCGCGATCATCTTCTCCGGATCGGTCGAGCCGGCCTTGGTGAGGATCGCAGCGGCAGCCTTGATCGTCTGGTAGCCGACGATCGAGCCGAGCCGCGGATAGTCATTATATTTGGCCTGATAGGCCTTCAGGAACGCGTCGTGCTCCGGCGTCTTGATCGAGTACCAGGGATAGCCGGTGACGATCCAGCCCTCCGGCGTCTCGTCCTTCAAAGGATCGAGATATTCCGGCTCGCCGGTCAGGAACGAGACCACCGCGCGGTTTTTGAACAGCCCGCGCGTGTTGCCCTCGCGCACGAGCTTGACGAGATCGGCCCCGAACGTGACGTTGAGGATCGCCTCGGGATTGGCCGCTGCGACCGCCTGCACCACCGGGCCGGCGTCGATCTTGCCCTGCGGCGGCCACTGCTCGTCGACCCACTGGATGTCGGGCCGCTTCTCCGACAACAGCTTCTTGAACACCGACACCGCCGACTGGCCGTACTCATAGTTCGGCGCGATCGTCGCCCAGCGTTTCGCCGGCAGCTTCGCCGCCTCCTCGACCAGCATCGCCGCCTGCATGTAGTTCGACGGACGCAGGCGGAACGTGTAGCGATTGCCCTTCGACCAGGTGATGGCGTCGGTCAGCGGCTCGGCGGCGAGGAAGAACACTTTCTTCTGGTTGGCGAAGTCGCTGACGGCAAGTCCGATGTTCGACAGGAACGTGCCGACCAGCATCGCGACGTTCTCGCTCGACACCAGCTCGTTGGCGGCGGTCTGCGCGTCGGCCGGCTTGCCGCCATCATCCTTGGAGACGACGACGAGCTTCTTGCCGTTGATGCCGCCGGCGGCATTGATTTCCTCGACCGCGAGCTGCCAGCCCTTGCGATAAGGATCCGTGAAGGCCGGCAGCAGCGAGTAGCTGTTGATCTCGCCGATCTTGATCTCGCCTTGCGCCATGGCGCCATTCGCCATGCCGGCAACGATGATCGCGAGCCCCGCGCCCAGGACATGTCGTCGTCGCATTCCTCAACCTCCACTGTTCAACGAAATTAACGCAAACCGTCTTCGCCCTTGATTTCCGTAACCGTCAGCCCGCCGACGCGCGGCAGCGGCCGGCCGCTGTCGGTGACGGCCACCGCGACCATGATCTCGTTGGCGCGCGGCGCGTCGTTGACCTGCACCTCCATGCCGTCGAAATGACTGCGCACGAAGGCCGCATCCTTGTGGCCGAGCGGAATGTCGAGCGAACATCCCGGCCCGCCGCGCTTCTTCGACGAGGGAATCAGCGCCGCGCCCTTGCTCAGCACCTTGCGCACGGGCGCGCCCATCTTCGGATGCAAGATCGCGGCCGCGTGCTCCAACTCGCCATTCTCGCCAACAGCGGCGGCCTTGCCGTAGCTCTGCGCCTTGGCGCCGTCGATACCGAGGGCCGCGACCGCCTTTTTCGACAGCAGCTCGCCGAGTTCCTCGCCAATCGCAATCAACGGCGCGAGATCCTCGACATAGCGGCCGGCAAAGGGATTTTCGATGACCGCGATCGCCGCCGCGCGGCGGGTCGGCGGCGCGATGCTCTTGCCCATTTCGATGTGAGTTTCTTCCACCACGGTGACGATCTTGCGAATGACAGCGCTCATTGATGTCGACCCTGCTCTCTATCGCGCACTTTGTCGTCGCATGTTGATGAAGCCCTTGCGGCGCTTCCATGTCGAGGCCGCGCGTCCCCACCATCATGGTCTGGCCACAGAGGCACAGCACGGCGCCGTCGATCAATCCGGCCGCGAGCAACTGGCGGGCGCGGTGTGCGCCGGCCTCAAGCGCGTCTTCGATCTCGCCATGCGAGAGCGGGCCGACATCGCGCGTGACAAGACGATCGCCGAGATCGCTGTCCGCCTGCAGCAGATTGGCCGGGCATCGCGTGACCGCCGGATGGCCCGGCAGGTCGACTGCATTGGCAACGATGGTCGCCGCCGCGTCGGCTTGCGATGCGGTCCTCGCCAGCACGGTCACGCTGTCGGCGATGCCGAGCGAGAAGCTGCGGCCATGGCGGCCGCTGGTGGCGACGCCGCGCGAGGGATCATCGGCCTCGATGATCATGGTCCGCATCACGCCGAGGCGATCCGGCCGGTCCATCAGGCCGACGGTGAACTGCTCGCCGCGACCGAGATGCAGCGCGATGTCGCCGCCATTGTTGACATAGGCGCGATCGAGCGGCGCCTCATCCAGCATCGCACCGAGGATTTCCTCGGCCACTGCGCCCGCCACCGCCGCCATCGGCGTGACGAAGCAGTCGGCCGCGAATGGCGCGACGGCCGCATGCATGCGGCGCGCGACGACGCCTTTCAGCACACAGCCTGCAGGCACGGCCGCCTTGCGCAATTCGACCAGTTCCGCACAGAGTTCGTCGAGCAGGCCGGTGAAGCGCCGCGCCGCGGCATCATAGGCCGCGCGAACTTCCGCCGCTCGTCCCTTCGCGCCCACGATCAGGTCGATCGGACCGTCCTGCAGATGCAGCCGCCCGCCATCGGGAAGCAACGAGATTTGCGGTCGCCGCGTCATGCGCGCCGCCCCGGGTCGAACATCAAGGGGCGAATCTCGGCACTGTCGCGCAGCGAGGCCAGCGGCCGCACATGATCCATGTGGCCGCCGAGCGCGGCATAGTCCGCCAGCCGCAGCGTGAATTCGATCGGCGCGACCAGCGCCGGCGTCGGCACATAGCCGAACGCGCCGGCCGGCATCTGCGTCACATCGACCATGAAGGTGATGCCGCCACCGGGCCAGACATAGACCGGCGCACCGCCGCTCGTCACCCGCGTCAGCGCATCCTTCACCGAACGCGTCAGCCGCACCGGATTATCCGTGACGCCCGCACGCAGCGAGCCGCCGGCGCCGGCCATGAACAGCACGGTGCACAGCGCCGGCTCGCAATTCTCCTGAATGCGCTCGACCGAGAATTTCAGCTCCGCCGGCATCTCCTTTTCGATCGGCCGCAGCGCTTCGTCGAGTTCGTAATAGCCGGCATGCTCGCCGGTCGTGGAGACCATCAGCATGGTCAGGCCCGGATGCGCCTCCTTGGCGTTGAACGGGCCCAGGATCGACAGCGGATCGGAAATATTGGTGCCGCCCCACCCCGTTCCGGGCTCGGCGACCTGGAAATAACGGCCCGGCGTCGAGCGCCGCCCCTTCATCTTGATGCCGGTGTCGGCGATGTCGAGCAGCTTGCCGGCCTGATGCTCCGACAGCACGCCGGTGATGTGGTCATCGACCACCACGACCTCGTCGACCTTGCCATGCCATTGCTTGGCGAACATCCCAATCGTCGCCGAGCCGCAGCCGACGCGCATGCGCTCTTCGGTCGCGCCGTTGACGACCGGCGGACGGCCGGCCTGCACCACGACGCTCGCGCCGCCGTCGACGGTCAGCTCGACCGGCTTGCAGTTGCTCAAGTCCATCAGCGTGTCGCAGGTGACGCGGCCCTCCTTCTTCGAGCCGCCGGTCAGATGATGCACGCCGCCGAGCGAGAGCATCTGCGAACCATATTCGCTGGTCGTGACATGACCGACCGCCTCGCCATCCGCCCGCACGGTCGCGGTCTCCGGACCCAGGTAACGATCGGTGTCGATCTTCACCTTGACGCCGCAATAGCTGAAGATGCCCTCGGTCACGACCGTGACCATGTCGATGCCGTCGATCTCGGAGGAGACGATGAACGGCGCCGGCTTGTAGTCGGGATAGGTCGTGCCCGCGCCGATCGCGGTGACGAAAATGTCCGGCTGATGCACGATCTTGCCGTCCCAGTCGCCGCCGGACTGGAACGGCACCAGCTTGCCGCCATGCGATACCGTGCGTTCCAGCACGATATGCGGATCGACGCGCACGAGCTTGCCGTCGTGATTGGCGTAGCGGTCGCAGGCGCCCGCCGCGCCCGGCTTGATGTAGCACATCACCGGACAGGCATCGCAGCGGATCTTGTCGTCGCTCGCGGCGCGCGCAGCTTCAGTCGACATCGATGAGCCTGATCGTTGGCGACAGCGCTGTCGCCGGCCATTCGTTCGTATACGAACGATGTTGCGCGCGACGCCTGAAAGTGTCAAGCGCCTCCGAGCCTTAAATCAAAGCTCATTGGCAGGGCAGCATCTGTTCAGAAACGAGGCAGCGCAAAGCCGCGCGAACGCGCCGCTTGCACGTTTGTACACAAACATTATCCTCGGTCCCATCACACGCGATGTTTGCAGTGCAAACGCTCGAGGAGCCGGGAGAGCATGACGCAGAGCACGATCCGCCTGACTGTGAACGGCAGGATCCATGACGTCGATGCCGCTCCGGATACCGCGCTGCTTCATGTGCTGCGCAACGATCTCGCGCTGAACGGACCGAAATATGGTTGCGGGCTCGGCGAATGCGGCACCTGCACCGTGCTGATCGACGGCGCAGCGGCGCGCGCTTGCGTGATCCCGATCGAAGGCTGCGAGGGACGCGGGATCACGACGCTCGAAGGCCTCGGCTCACGCGAGCATCCTGATCCGGTGCAGGCGGCCTTCATTCACGAGCAGGCCGCGCAATGCGGCTATTGCCTCAACGGCATGATCATGACGACCAAGGCACTGCTCGCGATCAATCCGCATCCCTCCGAGACCGAAATTCGCGAGGCGCTGCGTTACAACCTCTGCCGCTGCGGTGCGCATGTCGAAATCCTGCGCGCAGCGATGCGCGCGGCCGGCCACCTCGTCGAGGCCCGGGATTGATGACCGGGCCTGCGTCGGATCGTCCAGCGTTGCGCGGATCGCTCGCGATCGTCCGTCCGCTCTCGGACGGCGCCGCTGAGACCTTCATCAGGATCACTGCAGACGGTTCGGTCACGGCTTATAACGGTCATGTCGATCTCGGCACCGGCATTCGTACCGCGCTCGGGCAGATCGTCGCTGAGGAACTCGATGTCTCCTTTGCCCGCGTCGTCGTCGTGCTCGGCGATACCTCGCGCGTGCCGAACCAGGGCGCGACGATCGCAAGCGAAACCATCCAGATCACCGCCGTCCCCTTGCGCAAGGCGGCGGCGCAGGCGCGGCAGTTCCTGATCGCGCGCGCCGCCGGCATGCTCGCGATTCCGGTCGAAGAACTGTCGATCGAGGACGGCCTGATCCGCGGCAAGGACAACCGCAGCGTCAGCTATGGCGAGCTGATCGCGGACGACGCCATCCGCCTCGAACTTGCCGACGATGTGGCGGTGAAGGAAGTCGGCAGCTACTCGCATCGTCGGGCAGTCCGATGCCGCGTGTCGATCTGCCGGCGAAGGCAACCGGCGAGCTCGTCTATGTTCACGACGTGCGCGTGCCCGGCATGCTGCATGGCCGCGTCGTGCGTCCGCCCTATGCCGGCGTCGATGCCGGGCCCTTCGTCGGCACGAGTCTGCTCGCGGTTGACGAAGCATCCGTGCGCAATATTCCCGGGCTCGTCGCGGTCGTGCGCATCGGCGATTTCGTCGGTGTGGTCGCCGAGCGCGAGGAGAACGCGATCAAGGCGGCAGCGTCGCTCAAGGTGAGCTGGAAGCCGACGCCGACGCTAACTGATCTGAGAATATCGAGACAGCGTCTGCGCGCCAATCCATCGACGCCCCGCACCCTGATCGACAAGGGCGATGTCGATGCAGCCATTGGCGGAGCGGCGCAGCCGATGCAGCGGACCTATATCTGGCCCTATCAGATGCACGGCTCGATCGGCCCGTCCTGTGCTGTGGCGGACTATCAAAATGAAAGCGTAAAGGTCTGGTCCGGGACCCAGAATCCGCACTGGCTTCGCGCAGACCTTTCAAAGCTGATCGATCGGCCAGAGGCCGACATCGAGGTGATCCGGCTGGAGGCGGCCGGCTGTTATGGCCGGAACTGCGCCGACGATGTCACCGCGGATGCTTTGTTGTTGTCGCGTGCAGTCGGCCGTCCCGTTCGCGTGCAGCTGACGCGCGAGCAGGAGCACGTCTGGGAACCGAAGGGCACGGCGCAACTGATCGACGTCAACGGTGGGCTGAACGCCGATGGCAGTGTGGCCGGTTACGACTTCGCCACGCGCTATCCGTCGAATGGCGCGCCGACATTGGCGCTGCTGCTGACCGGCAAGATCGCGCCCGAGGCGGCCGTGTTCGAGATGGGCGACCGCACCGCGATCCCGCCCTATGACTATGATCACATGCGTGTTGTCGCGCATGACATGCCGCCGATCGTGCGCGCCTCCTGGCTTCGCGGCGTCTCGGCGCTGCCGAACACGTTCGCGCATGAATCCTATATCGACGAACTGGCCGGTGAAGCCGGCGTCGATCCGATCGAGTACCGGCTGC
This sequence comes from uncultured Alphaproteobacteria bacterium, assembly GCA_963786015.1. GTDB lineage: Bacteria > Pseudomonadota > Alphaproteobacteria > Rhizobiales > Xanthobacteraceae > Bradyrhizobium. The sequence continues at coordinate 370,229 of CAWAXO010000037.1, forward strand.
GCTATTTGAAGGACCAGCGCGCGATCGACCTGGTCAATGCGGTCGCCGAGCGCGCCGGCTGGCAGAAGCGGCCGGTGCGGCAGGAGAAGGTCGCCGACAGCGGCGTCGTGCATGGGCGCGGGTTCGCCTATGCGCTCTACGTGCACAGCAAATTCCCCGGCTATGGCGCGGCATGGTCGGCCTGGATCGCCGACGTCGCGGTCAACGTCGCGACCGGCGATGTCAGCGTCACGCGCGTGGTTGCCGGGCAGGACTCCGGATTGATGATCAATCCGGACGGCGTGCGGCACCAGATCGAAGGCAACGTCATCCAGTCGACCAGCCGCGCGCTGATGGAAGAGGTGTCGTTCGAACGCGGCGCGGTCGCGACCCGCGAATGGGGCGCCTATCCTATCCTCAGGTTTCCCGACCTTCCCAAGATCGACGTGCTGATGCTGCCGCGGCAGGACCAGCCGCCGCTCGGCGTCGGCGAGTCCGCCTCCGTCCCCAGCGCCGCGGCGATTGCGAACGCGATCTATGACGCGACCGGCGTGCGCTTTCGCGAGCCGCCGTTTACGCCGGAACGGATCTTGAAGGGATTACGCGGCGGCGCAGATGCCACACCGAACGCACTGCCCGGTCCGACATCCGCAGCGCCTCGCGCGCCAGAAATCTGGAGGCCGTTCGCGAAGCGACGCGGAATGCTTGCCACGGCCGGCGCGCTCTGCGCTGCGGCGCTCGGCGTGGGCGCCGCCATCATGCCGTGGCGCGCGATTGCGCCGATCGCACGGCCGGATACCTCGGTCTTTTCGCAAGCAACCATTGACCGCGGGAAGCAACTCGCCGCGCTCGGCGATTGCATGGTCTGCCACACCGCCGAGAACGGCATCGTCAATGCCGGCGGCCGGCCGTTGGAGACGCCGTTCGGCACCATCCACAGCACAAACATCACGCCGGATGTCGCGACCGGCATCGGCGCATGGTCTTATCCGGCTTTCGAGCGCGCGATGCGCGAGGGCATCCATCGCGATGGCCGGCATCTCTATCCGGCGTTCCCTTACACGCATTTTGCGAAAGCGACCGACGCGGATCTGCAGGCGCTCTATGCTTTCCTGATGGCGCAGGCGCCAGTGAAAGCCGAGACGCCGAAGCAACGAGCTCGCCTTCCCGTTCAATCTTCGGCCGCTGCTGGCCGGATGGAATGCCCTCTTCCACCAGGCCGACACGTTCAAGCCCGATCCGTCGAAATCCGAGCTTTGGAATCGCGGCGCGTATCTCGTCGAAGGGCTGGGCCATTGCAGCGCCTGTCACTCGCCACGCAACGCGCTCGGCGCGGAGAAGGCGAACGCCTATCTCGCCGGCGGGACAGCCGAAGGCTGGGAAGCGCCGCCGCTGACCTCGCTGTCGCATGCGCCAATCCCCTGGAGCGAGAACGAGCTGTTCGCCTATCTGCGCACCGGCGAATCCCGTTTCCACGGCGTCGCCGCCGGCCCGATGGCGCCGGTCGTGAAGGAACTGGCGGCGATGCCCGAGCAGGACATTCGCGCGATGGCGCATTATCTCGCCTCGTTCAACGACGCGACGCTCGATGAAAACGCACAAGCCGCACGCGCGCAAAGGCTTGAAGCAGCGACCGGCACCACAAGCGCCCTGCCATCCTCGCTCGGCGCGCGGCTCTACCAGGGCGCTTGCGCGGTCTGCCACGAGGTCGGCGGCCTGCCGCTGTTCGGCAGCCGGCCGTCGCTGGCGCTGAACAGCAATCTGCACAGCCGGGCGCCGGACAATCTGGTACAGGTCATCCTGCACGGCATCATGCAGCCGGCGTCCAGCGATCTCGGCTACATGCCCGCCTTCAAGGACGCCATGAGCGACGAACAGCTCGCCGAACTCGTCGACTATCTGCGAAAGCAGTTCGCGCCCGACAAGCCGGCCGTGGACCGACGCCAGCGCGACCATCGCGCGCCTGCGGGACGGCGGCGCCATGACGCGCTATGTCTGCGGCGGATAAAGCTGCGGCCGCGCGCGGGTAAAAGAGGTTCGTCCGCGCTTGATGCCCCAGAGCGGTTGCGCAATCGTGGAGATCGCCTCCGCAGGACTGCGCGCGTCGATGCAGACGAGATCGGCTGGCCCGCCAACCTTGATGCCGTAATCGTCGAGCCGCATCAGCCGCGCGGCAGCACCCGTGATCATGTCGAGGCATCCGGCAAGATCGGCAGGCCGCGAGACATGGCAGACATTGGCATAGAGGTTCGCCATCCGGATCAGCGACGCATCACCGTAGGGCGTGAACGGATTGAGCACATTGTTGGTCGAGATCGAGCAGGTGACGCCCGCCTCCCGCAGCGGCTCGACCCGCGTGACGCCGCGCGGCACGGCGTGATCGTGACTGCGGCCCATCAGATGCAGGTCGGTCGAAGGCAAGACCGTCACCGCGACGCCGGCATTGGCGAGGCGCGCAGCGATGGTTCTTGAAGCGATCCGGCGGCAGCAGCGACATCTGCGTGACATGGCCGACCGCGACGCGCCCGCCCCAGCCATATTCCTCGGTCTTGCGACAGACATAGTCGACCTGCATGCCGTCGGTGGTTTCGGCCAGATCGAGATGCATGTCGATCTCGGCGTCGAACTCGCGCGCAATCGCGAAGATGCGGTCGATCTGTGCCTGCGGATCGGTGTCGAAATAAGGCGCAGCACCAATGGTCCGCGCGCCGCGGCGCAGGCCTTCGATCAGGAGTTCCTCGGTGCCGGGATTGTTGGTGAGGCCTTCCTGCGGAAATACGCAGAGCTCGACATCGATCGCCCAGGCATAGTCACGCGCGATCTGGCTGATGGCCTCGAAGCCGGTCATGCCGATGCCGGGATCAAGCTCGACATGGGTGCGCATGCGCATCGTGCCATGCGCGATGCCGCGCTCCAGCGTCTGCTTCGCCCGTGCATAGATGTCCTCGGCGGTGAAATCGCGCTTGGCGGCGGCGGTCACACGGACGGCTTCGGCGACGGTGCCTTCCTCGATGCGGCAGCGGTCGAGAATGCAGGTCTTGTCGAGATGGATGTGCGTCTCGATCAGGCCGGGCACCACGAGGCAGCCTTCCGCGTCGATCTTGCGCGCATCGGCGCCGAGCTGCGGCGCGATCGCGGCGATCGTGTCGCCGTCGACGCCGATGTCAACGACGCGAAGCTCGCCGTCCTGCAAGATGCAGGCTTTTCGAATGACCAGATCCATTAGCTCACCACAGCCCGACGCGCATCCAGATAGCCGTCATCTGGCGTCTTGTCACGTCGTTCCATGGCGGCAGCTACGCGGTTGACGCGAAAGTCAGGTTCGCTAGACCGCCTTGGTCAGCGCCCCATCTATAATGAGATTGGTGCCGGCGATGCGGCTGGCAAGCGGGCTCGCCAACATGACGACGCCATAGGCCACCTCCTCCGGAGTGCCCATGCGCCCGGTCGGGTTCAGTCCCATCGCCATCTTGAACAGATCGGGATTGCCCTTCTCGATGTTGTTCCAGATGCCGCCTTCGAAATAGGTGTTGCCGGGCGAGACCACGTTGACGCGAATGCCCTTGTTGATGAGCTGGGTGCTGAGCCCCTTTGCGTAATGAATCAGCGCGCCCTTCATCGTGCCGTAGGAGCCGGCGGCGAAATCGATCTCGAAGCCGGAGACGCTGGAGATGATGACGATCGACGCCGATTTCGATTTCTCCAGATAGGGCATCGCAGCCGCGATGGCATGAACCGTATGCATCATGTCGGTGCGGAAGGATTTCTCCCAGGTCTCCGCGGTGTCGCCGACCGCGAGCGCGCTGACATTGCAGACGATGCAATCGATGCCGCCCAGCTCGGCAGCAGCGCCCTCGATCCAGCCTTTCAGCGCCGCCGGATCGGCGACGTCGAACCCCTGGCCCCAGGCCTTGACACCCTTCGCGGCCAGGGCCTTCACGACGTTGCCGACCTCGTCGCCGTTCCGGGCGCAGATCGCGACGTTCGCGCCCTCGGTCGCGAAGAGTTCGGCCGTGGCAAGGCCGATGCCCTTGCTGCCGCCGGTGACGAGCACGTTCTTTTCTTCCAGTGCCAGATCCATCGTCGCCTCCCCGTTTTGAACTGACGCGGCCCGGCGGTTCTCGGCGGACCGCGTCGTGAGCTACATCTTGGTCCAGTCACCCGCGCCTTCGAACGCTGCGGCGGCGCGGTAGATCGTGGTTTCGTCGTAATACTTGCCGATCAGCATCAAGCCGATCGGCAGGCCGTCGCTCATGCCGCAGGGAATGCTCATCGCGGGATGGCCCGACGCATTGAACGGCGCGGTGTTCGGCACCATCTCGAAGGCGCGCTGGATATACAGTTCGCGCGGCGCATCTGGCGGCGGCAGCGGCGTCGCCTTCATCGGCAAAGTCGGCATCAACAGCAGATCGTAATTGGCGAGCGCCGCATCATAGGCGCCGCGCAGCTTGCGGTTCAGGTTCTGCGCCTTGGCATAGAAGTGGCCACGATAGTGCTTGGTGAAGTACTGGCCGAGCAGCATCGTGATCTTGAGGCTGTCCGACAATTCGTCGGCACGATTCTTCCAGCCGGAATGCGCGTCGAGCAGTGTCGTATTGTAGAGACCGCGCCAGTTGGTCCCCATGCCGTTGCCCTTCATCATGAACTCGGTGGCGCCTTCGGCCGCGATCGGCAGCCAGATCGCGGGCGCGACCAGATGCATCGGCACCGAGATCTCGTCGACGGTCGCGCCAAGCTTCTTGAAGAGTTCGGCGCCGGCCTTCACCTTGGCGTCGACGTCGGCCTCCGAGCTTAGATGGCCGAAGCCTTCGCGCACCACACCGATGCGCAGGCCCCGCGCACCCGAGTCGAGTGCCTCGGTATATTTCGATATCTTCAGCGCGCCCTGGCGCGGATCGAGTCCGTCGGGACCCGCGAGCACTTCGAGCAGCAGCGCGTTGTCACGCACGGTGCGCGTCATCGGGCCGGTGTGATCGATCGTCAGCTCGATCGGCATCACGCCGGTATAGGGCACGACGCCGTACGTGGCTTTCATGCCGTAGGTGCCGCTGAACGACGAGGGAATGCGGATCGATCCGCCCTGGTCGCCGCCGATCGCCATGTCGGCTTCGCCGGTCGCAACCACGACCGCGCTGCCCGATGACGAGCCGCCAGCCGAATATCCCATCTTGTGCGGATTATGCACCGCGCCGGCCGCGCAGGTGTGGCTGCCGCCGGAGAAGCAGAAATACTCACAATGCGTCTTGCCGATGATGGTGCCGCCCGCATCGAGGATGCGCGTGACGATGGTCGCGTCCGTATCGGGAATGTAGCCTTCGAGCGTGGACGCACCGTTCATCATCGGCACGCCAGCGAGGTTGACGTTGTCCTTCAGCGCGATCTTCTTGCCGGCGAGCTTGCCGCTCGGCGCGCCCTTGATCTCGGTCTTGACGTACCAGGCGTTGAATTTGTTCTCTTCGCCTTCGGGTCGATAGCCCGGCGTGCGCGGATATTTCACGGCCGGCACATAGTCCGCCATCGCATCCACCGCGTCATAGGCGGCGTAATTCGCCTGCATCAGCGCGTCGTAGGATTTCAGCTCCTCCTCGCTCATATGCATGCCGAGATCCTCGGCGACGCCGCGCAACTGGGCGAGAGTGGGTCGTCTGACTGCCATGGCCTGGTCTCCCTTGGGTGACGCCCGCTTGGCGCAGGCTTTACGTGGTGATGCCGATGAATTCTCCGACGAGGCTCGCATCATGCAGATCGCCCGGCTGCACCTCTCGGGTGATCGTGCCTTTCTGGATGATGAGGATGCGCTGCGACAGCGCGGCGATGAAGTCGAGGTTCTGCTCGACCAGGATCATCGTCAGACCGAGATTGTCGCGCAGCCGCAGCAGCGTCTCGACGATCTCGTCGATGATCGAGGGCTGGATGCCCTCGGTCGGCTCGTCGAGCAGCACGAGCCGTGGCTTGCCGCAGAGGCAGCGGGCGATCGCGAGCAGTTGCTGCTCGCCGCCGGACAGTGCGCCGCCGGCCCGATCGAGCAGGCGCTTCAGCCGCGGAAATTCCTCCAGCAACTCCTCGATCGTCTCCTGCTCGCCGCCGGCCTGCTTGCTGCAACCCATGCGCAAATTGTCGAGAACCGTCAGCGCGGGAAAAATCTCGCGGCCCTGCGGCACATATCCAAGTCCGAGCCGCGCGCGCTGATACGGCTCGGCCGCCGTGATGTCTCCGCCCGCGAACTGCACGCGCCCGCCAGTCGCCGGCAGAAATCCCATCAAGGCCTTCAGGAGCGTCGTCTTGCCCATGCCGTTATGGCCGAGGATGCCGACGAACTCTCCGTCCTTCACGGCGAAGCTGACGCCGTGCAGGATCGGGATGCGGCCGTAGGCTGTTTTCAATCCCTGGACGTCGAGCATCATGCCGCCGCCTGCTTGCCCAAATAGATGTCGCGCACGAGAGGATTGCGCATGATGTTCTCGACCTCGTCCTCGACCAGCACGGCGCCCTGGTTGAACACTGTCACCTTCTTGGCGATCATGCGGATGAACTGCATGTCGTGTTCCACGACGATGAGCGCCTTGCTGCGGTTGATCTCGCGCACCAGCTCGGCGGTCTTCAGCACCTCCTCATGCGTCATGCCGGCCGCGGGCTCGTCGAGCAGGATCAGTTCCGGATCGGTCGCGAGCACGAGGCCCAGCTCAACCCATTGCCGCTGGCCATGCGCGAGCTGGCCGACCAGGCGATCCGCGGCGGCAGTCAGGCCGATCCGCTGCAGCATCTCGTCGACGAGCGTCTTGGCCTTCTCCCCGCGATGCATACGGCTCGCCGCCAGCCAGATGTTCTCGCGCACGGAGAGACCGTCGAACACGTTCGGCACCTGCGTCTTGATGCCGATGCCGAGCCGTGCAATCTCATGCGCATGGGCATTGGAGATATCCCGGCCGCGGAACAGCACCTGACCGTGGGTCGGTTCGAGCTGACCGGTCAGCATCTTGAAGAAGGTGCTTTTTCCCGCGCCGTTCGGCCCGATCAGGCAGCGCAGCTCGCCCTCGTCGAGGGTGAAGTTGACGTCGCGCACGGCGCGGACGCCGCCGAAATGCATGCTGAGATCGCGCGTTTGCAGCAGCGGCGCCATGTTCCTACTCTGCTCCCTACTCCGCCGCTTCCGGTTCGAAGTGATTGGCCGCCCGTCGCCGGCCGCGCAGCCGCAACAGTGATTGCGCCCAGTCGCCGAGCGTCGGCACCAGTCCCTTCGGCACCAGCAGCACGAAGGCGATCAGGATCAGGCCGAGGATCAACGGCGCATTGGCAAAAATCTTCGCCCACCAGTCCGAGCCGCCGCTCGGCTGATTGGCGCCAAGCGCGGTGTTGAGCCACTGGATGCCGATGCAGCCGACCACGGGCCCGATCAGCGTGCCGCGGCCGCCGACCAGTACCCAGATGATGATCTGCGCCGATTGCGCGAGCCCGAAGATGGTCGGGCTGACGAAATTGCCCCAATTGGCGAACAGGCAGCCGGCGAAACCGGCAAGCGCACCGCCGATCGTGAACGTCGCAAGCTTGTAGGCGCGTGGATCATAGCCGAGCAGCTCGGCGCGGCGTTCGTTCTCGCGGATGCCAACGATGATGCGGCCGAACCGGCTCGCGAGCAGCAGCCTCAAGCCGAAATAGGTGACGAGCAGCGATCCCGTCGCCAGATAGAACATGCCTTCGAGATCGATCGCGGCGGTCTTGTTGCCGGGCCAGTTCAGCGGCGGGATGCCTGGAATGCCGTTGAAGCCGCCGAGCCGCGCGGTGCCGATATGGAATTCCGGACCGGCGGTGGAGTTGATGGAGTTGAACAGGATCAGCGTCACCGTCAGCGTGATGACGCCGAGATAGACGTCACTGATCCGGCCATAGAACATGAAGTAGCCGAGCAAAGCCGCAAACGCCGCCGGCAGGATGATGGCGAGCAGCAGCGGGATCGTGCTCTCACCGATATTGAACATCGCGATCGCATAGGCGTACGCGCCGAGCCCGAAAAACGCCGACTGGCCGAAACAGAGAATGCCGCCATAGCCCCAGATCAGCGCGAGACTGAGCGCCAGGATGGCCATCACCATGTAGACGGTGAGCTCGAGCACGGCATCGAGTTCGGCCAGGCGCGGCGTCAGAATCATGAAGGCGATGCCGACGATGGCAACCAGCGCAAGGCCGAGCGTGTTGAGCAGGCGGTCGTTCACAGGCCTCTCCGGAAAAAGCGTCCGGTGATACCCTGCGGCAGCAGGCGGATCAGGACGATCGCGGCGGCAAGCAGCGCCACCTCGCCGAACACCGGCGTGGTGACGAAGGTGGCTATCTGGTTGATAGCACCGAACAGCGCGGATGCAGAAATCGTGCCGCTGAGGAATGCCGCACCGCCCCCGATCACCGTGATGAAGGATTTCGCGACATAGGCGACGCCGATGGTCGGAAACACGCCGGACACCGGCGCAAGCACCGCGCCTGCAAGCCCGGAGAGCGCCGCGCCGATGCCGAACGTCACGGCATAGACCCGCGGCGGATTGACGCCTAGCGCCGCCGCCATATTGGCGTTCTGCATCGTCCCGCGCGCGATCAGGCCGAGCCGTGTCCAGCGCATCACCGCAAAGATCGCCGCAAGGACGACGATCGCAACCGCGATCACGAACAGCGTATAGGCGCTGGTGCGATAGGCGCCGATCTCGAAGCTGCCGAGCGGCGCCGAAATGCCGACCGTCGTGTTGCCGAAGATCGCGGTGGTCAGGCCGACCAGGAACAGGCTCAGTCCCCAGGTCGCGAGCATGGTGTCGATCATCCGGCCGTAGAGGAAGCGGATGATGGTCCGTTCGACGATGACGCCGATCAGGCCGACCACGACCGGCGCGATCACCAGCATCGCAATCCAGATGTTGACGCCATGGCTGGTCGCGACGATCGCCGCGTAGCCGCCGAGCATCAGGAACTCGCCATGCGCGAGATTGATCACGCGCATCATGCCGAAGATGATGGCCAGCCCGACGCTGATCAGCGCCAGGCTGGCAATCGCGTAGAGGACCTGGATTGCCAGGAGAGCAACGAGATCCACGTGTCACCTTTCCTAACAGGAGCTAGACGGCGAGACCGCCGTCAGATCTTGATCACATATTGCTGGTTGTCGTTCGGATTCTTGATCAGGTCGCAGACCGCCGCCGTGTCGGCCGGCTTCTGCTGCGCGAAGTCTTCCAGCACCTTGAGCTTCTTGTTGCTGACCTCGGCGATATGGACGTCGAGCACGCAATGATGCGTCGGCGGATCGATCGTCACCTTGCCGGACGGCGCATCGATGCTGATGCCGGTCTCCAGCGCCTCGATCACCTTCAGCCGGTCGACGCTGTTTGCCTTCTTGACCGCCTCGGCCCAGAGACGGAAGCCCTGATAGGTTCCCATCGCAAGCTCGGTGATGTTGGGATAATCGGCGCCGAAGCGCTTGTGGAAATTGGCGACGAAGGTTTCGTTGGCCGGGTTCTTGAGGTCCTGGAAATAATTGTAGCAGACCAGCATGCCGTCGCATTCCTCCGGCGACAGCACGATGTGCTCGTTGCCGACGGCGAAGGTGGTCGAGGCCATCGGAATGCTCTTGCGCATGCCGGCCGCGGCCCATTGCCGATAGAAGGAGATGTGCGCGCCGCCGACCAGCGCGGACCACACGAAATCGGGCTTCGCCGCCTGGATCTTGGAGATGGTCGGGCCGAAATTGGTGACGTCGAGCGGGAAGAAATCGATCGAAGCCACCTCGCCGCCATTCTCGGTGACGTATTTCTTCACCCATTGCGAGGTGATCTGGCCGTAATTGTAGTCGGCCGCGACGACATAGACCTTCTTGCCCCATTTCTTCATGGCATGGGGCACCAGCTTCTCGACCGTCTGCGCCGGCGTCACGCCGGTATCGAACTGGTTGCGGTCGCAGACGCCGCCTTCATACTGCGTGTTGTAGAAATAGAGCGTCTTGAAGCGGTCGAGCACCGGACGGATGACCTCGCGCGAGGCCGAGGTGATGCCGCCATGCACGACGGCGACCTTGTCCTTCAGCGCCGCCTGCTGTGCGAACTGCGTGTAGAGCTGCATGTTCGACTGCGTATCGTAATTGATCAGCTTGAGCTGACGCCCGAGCAGGCCGCCCGCGGCATTTGCCTCCTCGATGGCCAGCGTGATGGCATCGACCATCGGCTTGCCATAGATGTCGAGTCCGCCGGACAAGTCATGGATACTCGCCACGCCGATCGCGTCTTCCGCGAAAGCGTTTGAAGAGACCATGCCGGCCGCCGCGGTCGCGGCCGTCCCCTGCAAAAATCGTCTACGATTAAGTTTCATTACTCTACTCCCCTCTGTGCCCAAGCAATTATGAGACCAAATACTTCTTCAGGATCGACGCACCCATCGTGTATTTCGGATCGACCATGTTGCCGAGCCGCATGCGCCCCGCCTGGCTGAGCAGCATGTAGGCGTCGATCTCGTCGAAGCCGTATTCGCCGCTCATCCAGCGCGTCAGTTCGCGATAGGCGATGCGCGCGGCGTCTTCGAGCGGACGCGCGCTGCCGATCGTCATGATGAAGTCCTTCGTCTCGAGCCGCGGCCAGGCGAAGCTCCAGCCCTTGATGACGTCGATCTGCAAGGTCACGGTCGCACGCTGCTCGATGGCGACGCCAGACAATTCGCCATCGCCCTGTGCCGCGTGGCAGTCGCCGACATAGAGCAGTCCGCCCTTGGTATGTACCGGAAAGTAAAGGATCGCGCCGGGCGCGACATCGGGCAAGTCCATGTTACCGCCGTGATAGTCCGGCTGCAGCGAGGAGATCGCCTCGATCTGCGGAGAAATGCCGATGGTGCCGATGAAAGGCTGATAAGGCAGCGTGATCTTGTCGCTCCAGCGCACGCCGTTGGTATCGACATGCACCTTGCGCACGCGCTCCGGCAGCGGCGGATTGAGCAAGGCGGTCGATGCGGTCCCGACCAGGCCGCCGAATTCCGGGATGATGCAGGTGGTGCCCGCCGGCTGCGCCCCGCGCGTCTCGACCGCATGGATCATCACCGCCAGGCAATCCCCCTTCTCCACGCCGTTGACCGCGATCGGCCCGCATTGTGGATTGAGGAACGGAAAATTCAGTTTCGCGGTCGGGCTGTCCGTCTCGCTGGTGATGACGCCGCCGAAAGCGTCTTCCGTCTCCACCACGACAACGTCGCCGGGATCGACGGTCAGCACCGGCTTTGCGTAAGGACCATAGACATAATGAAACGCGCCCTGCGCCTCGATCGAGAGTTCATGCCGCTTGCGCGCCTCGCCCTTGGCGACGGCGCGCTTGGCCATGATCGAGGTGGTCAGCCAGGGATCGTTGATCATCGCGATGTCCTCTTGTGTTGGAACTGCAGCGATTACAGGATCATCTTAATTGAGTTTCCAGTCCCCAGCCGGACTCGATCGCGAGCGCCAGCCGGATAAGTGTCGGTTCGTCGAAATGTCGGCCAACCAGCATCAGCCCCACCGGCAGGCCGTTGACCTTGCCGCACGGCACGGTGAAGGCCGGATGGCCGGAGACGTCGAACGAGCAGGTATTGGCCTGCATGTTGAGCGCAACATCGATGATCGTGCCGAGCGGCGCATCGAGGGACGGAATAGGCGTCGCAGTGAACGGTATCGTCGGCATCACCAGCGCGTCGAACTTGGTCAGCGCTTCGTCATAGGCCTGGCGGAGCAGCACGCGAAGGTTCTGCGCCTTGGAATGATAGCGGCCGTGATAGTGGCGATGCATGTATTCGCCGAGCATCAGCACCAGCTTCACTGTCGGCGAAACGTCGTTGATCCGCGTGCCCATGCCGCGTGCCAGCGCCTCCTGCATGGACACGGGATAATAGCCCTGCACATTGTTGCCGACGCCATAGCCCTTCAGCATCATCTCGGCCGCGCCTTCCAGGATGACGCCGCTCCAGACATGCGGTCCGTCGAGATGCCAGGGCACGGAGATTTCCGAGCTTTCGACACCGGCCTTGTTCAGCGCGGCGACCGTCTGCCGCACCTTCTCGTTCACCGCGGGATCGCTCTCCGCGTGACCAAATCCCTCGCGCAGCACGCCGATGCGCAATCCCCTCGCCGGCTGCTTCAGCGCGCCCATGTAGTCGCCGGTACGCGCGGCAATCGTCCGCGTGTCCCAGCCGTCGTGGCCGGCAATGACGCTCAGGAGCCGCGCGACGTCCTCGACGGACGCACACATCGGCCCGCAATGATCGACGGAATAGCTGATCGGCATCGAGCCTGTCGTCGGCACGAGCCCCCAGGTCGGCTTCAGGCCGTACACGCCGCACCAGCTCGAGGGCGTGCGGATCGAGCCACCCTGGTCGCCGCCGAGCGCCATCGGCACCTCGCCTGCGGCCACCAGCGCGGCGCTGCCGCCGGACGAGCCGCCGGCGCTATGGGCAGGATTGTGCGGATTGCGGATCACGCCGGTCGCGCAGGTGTGGCTCGCGCCCGAGAAACAGAGATCTTCGCAGGCCGCCTTGCCCGCGATCGTGCCGCCTGCGTCGAGAATGCGCGTCACCACGGTGGCGTCGATCTCCGGCACATAGCCTTCGAGCAGCGCCGAACCGTTCATCAGGGGAACGCCTGCAACACAGATATTGTCCTTGATGGCGACCTTCTTGCCGCTGAGCAGGCCATCGCTACCAGCCTTTTTGATGTCCGTTTTCCAGTACCAGGCGCCGTAAGGATTCTCCGACGGCGGTGGCCGGTAACCGGGCGAACGCGGCGGGATCGGCGCCAGCGCCGGCGGCACCAGCTCATCGAGCTTGCCGTAGGAGGCCAGCGGCCCCTTGAACGCCTGCTGGAAGCCCTCGATTTCTTCGGGAGTGAGGACGAGACCGAAATCGGCCGCGAGATTGTCGATCTGCTCCAGCGTCGGAAGGCGAACCGCCATGCTGACCCCCTTACCTTGCACCCAAACAAAAAAAGCCACCCGTGGCCTGAGAAGGCCCCGAATGGCAACGCCGCCGTCGCTATCGATGTCGCGTAGTCATAACGTTGCAGAACGAACCGGAAAAGATCGTCGCCCAGACGCCATCGGCTGCGCGAGAACTCATTCGTCATGCACGTGTTCACGTACCGGTGGGCAGTGTCTTAGCGCGGTCTGGCTTTGTCAATCGGATGCGGGCTCCTTTTTTGAGCGGGCGGCGCACAAAACGCGCGCAACGCGTATCGACAATTGGCAGGTGACATAGCGATGAAGTTGCGATGAGATGATCCCTCGCGCAACTGAGCCTCACTGATGACGAAGCCGTCCATCCCTCTCGGCCTGGTGTTTTCCCGATCCGGCCCCTACGCCATGATGGCGCGGGAGATGGAGAAGAGCGCGCTGATGGCGGTCGACGAAGTCAACGTCTGCGGCGAATTCGATTTCACCCTCGCGCCGCATTTGCGCGATCCCGGCGGTGTCGTCGCCGCCTATCACAGTGCCTGCGACGAGCTGATCCGCGAAGAGAATGTCGAGCACATCGTCGGCTGCTACACCTCGGCCTCGCGCAAACAGGTGATCCCGATCGTCGAGCGCACCGAACGCCTGCTCTGGCACCCGGCACGTTACGAGGGTTTCGAGAGCAGCGACAACGTGATCTATGTCGGCGCAGCTCCGAACCACACTGTCGTGCCGCTGGTGCGGCACATGCTCGACCAGATCGCCAGCGAGGTGTTCTGCGCCGGCTCCAACTATGTGTGGACCTGGGAAAGCAATCGCGTGCTGCGCGAGATCGTCACCGGCGCGGGCGGACGCATTCTCGCCGAGCGGCTGCTCGAACTCGGCGACACCGCCGTCGATCATATCGTCAGCGAGATCATCGAGCGAAGACCGCCGGTGGTCTTCAACACGCTGGTCGGCGAATCCAGCTACGCCTTCATGCGCGCGCTGCATGCAGCGTCGCAGCGCGCCGAGACTTTCGATTCCGGTCCTGAGCTGCAGCCTCTGCGAACCGGAACTGAAGATGATCGGACCGGACGCGTCGGTCGGCTGCATCATCGTCGTCGGCCTATTTCGAAAGCATCGAGACGGACGAGAACCGTGCCTTCGTGTCGCGATGGAAGGCGCGCAACGGGACGGACGGCAATCCCTCCGTCGACGGCCAATCGACGTATGTCTGCGTCATGCTGCTCGCGCGCGCGATCCGTCGCGCCGGCACGACCGAGGTCGCCGCGGTTCGCCGTGCCGCAGCCAATCACCGCTACGATTCGCCGCAGGGACCGGTCTGGGTCGATCCGGCCAATAATCACTGCTTCCTGACGCCGCGTTTGGCGCGATCCGTGCAGGGCAACCAATTCGAGATCTTCTGGGAGGCTGACGCACCGGAACGCCCCGACCCCTATCTGTCCAATCTCGATCTCGCGTCGTTCGCGAAGCCGGACATGGCCGGCGACCCGGCGTTGAGGCGAGCGAACCATCTGCGTGTCGTGAAATGACCAAGCCATCGCCATTCGCCGTCCGCGGCCGCCGCGCGCTCATGATCATGAAGGATGAGCGCGACATCGCGATCCTGCGCCGCCAGCTCGACCGCCTGGGCATGTCGATCGACGAGGTCGATCCTGGCGACATTCGCGTGCCGCATGAGGATATCGATGTCATCGTGCTGGACGCGGATTCCATTCCGATCAGATCCGACTGCGCCTTTCCGTGGAAGGCAAGCACGCCGATCATCGCGCTGATCGGGACCGAGACGCCGAGCCGGCTGAAGTGGCTGCTCGACCTGCATCCGGCGTCGTTCCTGGTCAAGCCGCTCCGTTCCGCGGGTCTCTACACCGCGCTCGTCGTCGCCTTCGATTGCGCGCAGCGGCGAGTCGAGGAAGCCGCGCATATCGAACGGCTCGAGGATCGCGTCCGGTCGCGCCGCATCGTCGTCGCCGCCGTGCTGCAGCTGATCCGCGCGCATGCGCTGTCCGAGGAGGACGCCTTCACGCTGATCCGCCAGACCGCGATGCGCCATCGCATGACGATCGAGCAATTGAGCGCCGAGATCATCGCGATCGGCGGCATGCCAAACCGCACCAGCCGGACGGCGTGATCTAGAGCTCTGCAACGCGCGCGACGCCTGCATCGCCCATCGTCGCCCAGGCCGCGGCGAGCGAACCGGCCAGATCGATGGCCCGGCAGCCGGCCTCCACCACAACGGCTTCGAATCCCTCGCGCCGCGCGTCGATCGCCGAATAGTGCACGCAGAAGTCGGTCGCGAGACCCACCAGAAAGATTCGCTTGAAGCCGCGCTCATGCAGATACCCCGCAAGGCCGGTCGGGGTGCGATGGTCGTTCTCGTAGAAAGCCGAATAGGAATCGATCGCGGGGCGAAAGCCCTTGCGGATGATGAGCTGCGCGCGATCGGCAAGAAGCCCGGCATGAAGAGCCGCGCCCGCCGTGCCCTGCACACAATGATCCGGCCACAACACCTGCGGCCCATAGGCCATCGCGACGGTCTTCGAATGGCGCTGAACCTGGATGGCTCGTCGCGAAAGAGCTGTGTCCTGCGGGATGCCAATCCTGCGTCAACACGACATGGTCGAACCGCTCGGCAAGCCGATTGATCACCGGCACGACCGCATCGCCCTCGGCGACCGCAAGCGCGCCGCCGGGGCAGAAATCGTTCTGCACGTCGATAACGAGCAGCAAGTCCTGGTCTTGTCGTATCTGCATCTTTGCCCACGCACAGTGTCCAGCCGCGATAGGTCAGCTTAGAGATTATTCCGCGCTCACGCGAAAATTTTCTGCCATCGCGCCCCGCGCCTTTGCATTCGGTCTGGCACTTCAATTGCATGCAAATTGGGCAGTTTGACTGACCAAGGATCTGCAGATGGACCGGAAGAATATCATCATTGCCGCCACAGTATTTGTCGGCCTCGTACCGCTTGCCCCGCAGGCAAAGGCCGATGCGGCAGACTGCCCGGCGACCATCCCTTTCGGCCTGACCACCGCCCTGACCGGCAATCTCGCGCTGCTGGGTACGCAGGCGCGCAACGGCGTCGAATTCGCGGTCGACGAGATCAATGCCGCGGGCGGTATTTCCGGCAAGAAGATCGCGCTGACGACGGAGGACACCGGCGCCTCCTCGACCGACGCTCTGAACGCGATGAACCGTGTCATCGAGGGCAAGCCGCTCGTCATCTTCGGCTCGATGATCAGCCCGCACGTTTTCGCGCAGACTGACACCGTCAACAAATCCGAGACGCCGTTCCTGGTCGGCGCGACCAACGCCAAGATCACCGCGCAAGGCAGCAAGTGGCTGTTCCGCACCCATGTGCATGACGGCCAGCTCGCCGATCTCATTCCCGAATATCTGGTCAAGACGCTCGGCAAGTCCAAGCCCGGCATCATGGCGGTCGCCGACGATTATGGCCTCGGCGCATCGCGCGGCATCCAGGCGGCGCTGACCAAGCTGAATGTGTCGCCCGTCGCGGTGACGTCCTATGCGCCGTCCGACAAGGACATGAGCGCACAACTGCTGGAGATCAAGGACCACGGCGCCGACAGCCTGATCCTGTTCGGCAGGCCGGCAGACGTGGCCCTGGTCATGAAGCAGATGGGCGAGCTCGGCATCAAGCTTCCGACCATCGGCAATGCGAGCATGGTCGCGCAGACCACGCTCAACAATCTCTCCGCGGCGGATGCCGACGGCGGCATCGCGATCGGCGGCATGATCCCGCAGACCTCGAGCGATCCGAAGATCACCGGATTGGGCCAAGCGCGTGCAGGACAAATACAAGGTGCCGGCGGATAATTTCACCGTCTCCTATTACGACACCGTCTACATGGTGAAATCGATCATCGAGAAGGCCGGCTGCGACAAGGCCGCGATCCGTGACGCGCTCGCCGCCACCAAGGACTGGAAGGGCCTCTTGATCAGCTATCAGGTGGATAGTGTCGGCGATCTCGCGCACACGCTCGGCATCTACCGCAACAAAGGCAAGACGCCCGAGCTGATCGGCCCGATCAAGGAAGCCGGTTACTAGCCGCCGATGGGTCAACTCGTCGTCAACGGGCTTGCGCTCGGCAGCATCTACGCGCTCGTCGCGCTCGGCCTGCTCCTGATCTTCAACACCGTGCAGATCGTCAACTTCGCGCAGGGCCAGCTCCTGATGCTCGGCGCCTTCATCGGCATCAGCGGCGCGGTGACGCATGAGCTGCCGATCGGGCTTGCCTGGATTGCGACCATCGTGGCGATGGCGCTGATCGGCGTCGTGTTCATGCTGCTGGTCTATTTTCCGTTGCGCGGCCGTCCGGCCTTTCTGGTCATCCTGACCACGATCGCGATGGGCATCGTGCTGGAGAATCTCGCGCTGATCATCTGGGGACCGCTGCCGGTCTCGCTGCCCTCGCCGGTGCGCGGGCCGCCGCTGCGCTTCGCCGGCGTCGTGATCTCGATGCACCAGCTTGCGATCTTCGGCACGCTCGCCGTGATCCTCCTGCTGCAATATCTGCTGCTGACCAGGACGCGTTTCGGCATCCTGATGCAGGCGACCGCGCAGGACCTGCACACCGCGCGCCTGGTCGGCATTCCCATCAACCGCACGATTGCAGTGGCGTTCGCGCTCGGCGCGGTGCTGTCGGGCATCGCCGGGCTGCTGGTCGCGCCGCTGTTCCTGGCCGAGCCGACCATGGGCGGCAGCCTCGGGCTGAAAGGCTTCATCGTCAGCGTCATCGGCGGCTTCGGCAACCTGCCCGGCGCGGTCATCGGCGGCATGCTGCTCGGGCTGATCGAGACCTTCGGCGCGCGCTATATCTCCTCCGATTTCCGCGACGCCTACGCCTTCATCGTGATGATCGCCTTTCTCACCGCATGGCCGCGCGGCCTGTTCGGCGAGAAGGCGAGCGAGAAAGTCTGACGTGACGCACCGCATCCCGATCGCGCTGGCCGCCGCCGCGGCGCTGACGCTTCCCGCGTTCGCGGGCTCATACATCGTCCAGCTACTCAACATCGCGATCCTCAATGCGATCGTCGTGCTCGGCCTCAATTTCGCAACCGGCTGGACCGGCCAGATCAATTTCGGCCAGGCCGCGTTCTATGGCCTCGGCGCCTATGCAACCGCGATCGCGACCAAGGCCGGCCTGCCCTGGCTCGTGACGCCGCTGCTCTCGGTCGCGCTCGTGTTGGCCGCGAGCCTCATGCTCGGTCTGCCGACGCTCAGGCTGCGCACCTATTATCTCGCGATGACCACGATCGGCTTCGGCGAGATCGTGCGGCTCATCATCGTCTACTGGGAACCGGTGACCGGCGGCACTTCCGGCCTGCGCGCCATTCCCGGCATCAGCGTGTTCGGTCTCGCGCCGCAGGGACAGGTCCAGCACTATTATCTCCTGCTCGCGGCATTGGCGCTCGCATCGCTGATCGCGAGCCGCATCCGCCACTCCACGCTCGGCCGCGCCATGATCGCAACCAGGGATTCCGAGATCGCGGCCGAGCAGAGCGGCGTCGACACCACCCGCACCAAGCTGCTCGCCTTCATGATCGGCGCCGTCTATGCCGGCCTCGCGGGCTGCCTCTACGCATCGTCGATCCGCTTCGTCAGCCCGGACAGTTTCTCCGGCGTTCAGGCGGTGCTGTTGATGACCATGCTGATCGTCGGCGGCATGGGGTCGATTGCGGGCTGCATCGTCGGCGCGGTGGCGTTGACTTGTCTGCCGGAAGCACTGCGGTTTCTCGGGCAATGGTACCTCGTGCTCTATGGCCTCGGCGTCATCGTCGTGATCGTGCTGCTGCCGGGCGGGCTGGCGTCGATGATGTCCATGTCTCCCCTCCAGTCTTCCCTCCGCAGGCTGGGCGCGCGATGACCGAGCAGCCTGTCATCAGTGCGCGCGGCGTGACGCGGCGTTTCGGCGGACTGGTCGCGCTCGACGGCGTCGATCTCGACGTGCCGCCCGGCATCGTCCAGGCGATCATCGGTCCCAACGGCTCCGGCAAGACCACATTGTTGAATGCGCTGAGCGGCGCGTCGCATGCCGATGCCGGCTCGATCCGCATCGACGGCGCCGAGATCTTCCGTCTCAAGCCGCACCGCATCGCGCGGCGCGGCCTGTCGCGCACGTTCCAGAATATCCGGATCTTCGGTGAGCTGTCCGTGCTGGAGAACGTTGAGGTCGCAGCCGCCTGCCACGCGCGATCATCGCTGCTCGGCATCGTGATCGCCAATGCACGACAGAAGGCGACCGAAGCCGGGATCGAGCGCCGCGCGCGCGAGGCGCTGGACCTCGTCGGGCTCGCGCATCGCGCCGGCGATCGCGCAAGCGCGCTGCCATATGCGCAGCAGCGCCTGCTCGAGATCGCCCGCGCGCTCGCCTCGCAGCCCAAGGTGATGCTGCTCGACGAGCCGGCCGCCGGCATGAACAGCACCGAGAGCATGGCGCTGCTCGACACCATCGCGCGGCTGAAGCAAGGCGGCCTCACCATTCTCCTGGTCGAACATAATGTGCGGCTCGTCATGGGGATCAGCGACCGCGTCGCCGTGCTCGATTTCGGCAGGAAGATCGCCGAAGGCACGCCCGGCCGAGGTGCAGCAAAATCCGCTGGTGATCGAGGCCTATCTCGGCAGGCGGCACCGCCATGCTTAAGGTCGACAAGCTGCACGTCGCCTATGGGCATATCGAGGTCCTGAAGGGCATTTCCTTTGCCGTCGAGCCGGGCGAGATCGTCGCGCTGATCGGCAGCAACGGCGCCGGCAAGACCACGACGCTCAGCACCATCTCCGGCCTGCTGCGGCCGACGTCCGGCAAAATCTCCTGGAAGGGCGAGGACATCCGGACGACACCAGTCGAGACCATCGTGGCCGCCGGCCTCGCGCATTGCCCCGAAGGCCGCCGTATCTTTCCAGGCCTCACCGTGCGCGAGAACCTGCTGACCGGCACCGCTTCGCGGCGCTACAGGAAGGCGGAGATCGAGGACGATTTGTCGCAGGTCTTCGACCTCTTCCCGCGCCTGAAGGAGCGGATCAAACAGGGTGGCTGGTCGCTGTCGGGCGGCGAGCAGCAGATGCTGGCAATCGGCCGCGCGCTGATGAGCCGGCCGAGCCTTCTGATGCTGGACGAGCCTTCGCTCGGGCTTGCGCCGATCGTGATCGAACAGGTGTTCGACAAGATCGTCGAGCTCAACAAGCGCACCGGCCTTGCCGTGCTGCTGGTCGAGCAGAACTCGGCGATGGCGCTGGAGATCGCAAACCGCGCCTTCGTGCTCGAGACCGGCTCGATCACCCTCTCGGGATCGGCGGATCAGCTTGCGAGCGACCCACGCATCCGCGAAGCCTATCTCGGCGGCTGAGCCGGCATCACGGACTGCTGCCGCCACTGCTCTATCCCTTGCATTCTATCCTTCAGTCTTTCCCTTGGCGCAGCGTCCTGAAGAACTTCCGCACCTCGGCGACGAACAGCTCCGGCTGCTCAAACGCAGCGAAGTGGCCGCCCTTGGGCATCTCGCTCCAGTGCCGGATATCGGTATAAAGCGGCTCCATCCAGCGCCGCACCGGCGTGACGATCTCCTTGGGAAACACGGCGACGCCGGTCGGGACCGTGACCGTATGCGCCTTGCGTCGCGCGGCGCCGAAACTCTCCCAATAGAGACGCGCCGATGAGGCGGCCGTCGCCGTCACCCAATAGAGCATGACGTTGTCCAGCAGCTCGTCGCGGCTGAGGATGTTCTGGGGATCGCCGCCGCAATCGGTCCAGGCCCAGAACTTTTCCAGAATCCACGCCGCCTGCCCGCTCGGCGAGTCGGTCAGCCCGTAGCCGACCGTCTGCGGCCGGGTCGATTGCTGCTTCGAGTAGCCCGAATCCCAGTCGGCGTAGTACTTGGCACCCTGCAGCGCGTGCGCCTCTTCCGGCGTCGGTTGCCCCTCGAGCGCCTTGGGTCTTGCGCCCATTGCAAGCGTGACGTGAATGCCGGCGCAATGGTCAGCATCCTGCGCGCCGAGCGAGGTGGTGACCGCCGAACCCCAGTCGCCGCCCTGCGCACAATAACGTGCATAGCCGAGACGCTCCATCAGCCTCGCCCATGCCAGCGCGATGCGATCGACGCCCCAACCGGTCGTCGCCGGTTTCGCGGAAAAGCCGAAGCCGGGCAGTGACGGGCAGACCAGATGAAACGCGTCGGCCTCCTCGCCGCCGAACGCGGTCGGATCGGTCAGCGGCTCGATCACCTTATGGAACTCGACGATCGATCCCGGCCAGCCATGGGTGATGATCAGCGGCATCGCATTCGGATGCGGCGAACGGACGTGCAGGAAGTGGATCGCAAGACCGTCGATCTCGGTCACGAACTGCGCGAAGCGGTTGAGCCTTGCTTCGCGCTTGCGCCAGTCATAGTCCTCCGCCCAATAGCGGCAGATCTCCCTGATCCAGTCGAGCGGCACGCCCTGGCTCCAGTCGCCGACCGGCTCGGCCTCCGGCCAGCGCGTGTTGCGCAACCGCGCCTTAAGATCTTCCAGCACATCGTTGCCGACCGAAATTTGATAGGGCGTGATGGCGGAACTCATTGGAAAACCTCGCTGCGGTCGGGCGGTCGCCCTCGGGTTGTTCGTGCGCACAGGTTAAAGGCTATTGTGTCAGTGCGCGCGGGTTCACTGGGATGGATCTGCGGGTTAACCGGGGCCATTCTAAAGGGGTCGCTGCCGAAGACTGGCAGGCGGCTCTCATTTCGGCCACCGACTTGATGCAATGGTGACCAGCCCAAAAAACAGCGGAATGTTTGGTACTGAATTGGTGTTTGGAGATGCACTGGCGATTTCCTCGAAGACTATCAACAATTGTCGAAATCGATTTGAGAGCAAGCAGGTAAGGAACAATGTTCGCTTGGGTCTTGATCCTGATCGCCTGGGTCGCGCTTCTTTCGCTGATACTGCATGACGTGACCAGGGATGAAAGCTCTGGCAGCGCTGTCTTGATCGCCGCCAGGAAGGTCCGCGCGCTGATCGCCTTGGCGACCACAAAAGCCCGCAGATCCCAAAGAGCGCGCGCCAGAGCAACTGCGCGGGCGCGGGCGGCCAAGCAGGCCGCAATCGTGGCGGCGGCGGAGGCTTCGTCTCCCGAACCGGTGTCTCCGGAACCTTTGCCGCCGGAACCTGTGTCTCCGGAAATGACATCTCCGGAGCCGGCATCTGAAGAGACCGTATCGCTGGCACCAGCGGCTCCGGAGACACCGCGGCACTTTGCGCCGGAGGCCATCAAGCTAGCGGTCGACGCGTCCGCGCCGAAGAAGAAGTGGTGGAGGCCGCAGAACGATCGCGCTGCGAAAACGATCCCCGAGATCGAGTTGGCGATCGTGGAAGCCGTCAAGTCGGCCGCGCCCGATTGCAGGGACTTTCGTGGGCGTGATCGTCCGGCAAAAGACGCCGAAATCTCGCCGGGACGTCAATTGGGAGCTGCAGGGCGTCAAGTTCGGCAAGGCCGACAAGAAACGCGTCAATGACGCCTTGCATGGCATCGTCAAACAGATGCAGCGGGAATTTCGCGTCACCGACCAGTAATCCAGGGTGCACATTGTCGTCCCTGCGAACGTGTTTGGGGACGACGTAGAAGAGTTTTGTTCCGCTCTCTCCGTTGTCGTCGCCCGACTTGATCGGGCGATCCAGTATTCCAGAGGCGGTCTTGCTCGACCCGATAGGCCGCGGCGTACTGGATGCCCGCCTTCGCGGGCATGACGAGTGAGAGGATGCGAGTCGCATTCTCGCGGCGCATGGCGTCCGAGTTTTTCCATCGATCCACCCTCATCGGAAACAGAGGGCGCAGGGAATGCCGGGTGCGGGCTGCACCCATGGTCCGCGTGCAACAAAAAAGCACGCGGCAGAACCACAGGTTCAGCCGGAGCAACCGGCATTCCCTGCGCAATGGTTTTACGGCTTATACGTGATCTCCCCGGTGACCAGGCTTTGTTGCCACCGTTGCCTTGCGTCATCTCGCAAGGCGTAGCGCCAGCCTTGGGGCGCCAGGACCACACGATTTCGCCGTCCGCGCATGCTGTTCGTCAAACAACACACCGCGTCCATCGCATCCCGCTTCCAACGTCCGTGACGATCGCGAAACGCCCCTCATGTGGCAGCGAGACGCGCGAATGATCGTTGTGATTTGCCCGACGGCGCAAGAGGAAATGTGCACGACGGGCAGTTTGCGCATGGCGGGCATGCGTTGCTCTCGCCACGTCATTGCGAGCGCAAGCGAAGCAATCCAGACTTTCTCCGCGTCGATAATCTGGATCGCTTCGTCGCGTTGCTCCTTGCAATGACGTCGCGGACGCCGGTCGAGCCGGCTCGAGGTGCTACTCGGGCGTCACATGCATCGCGCTCAGCGTCTGATTCCATTTGTCGACTTCCGCCTTGAGAAACGCCCGCGATCCCTCCGGCGTGGCCAGATCGTCCGAAACGATGGTGGTTGAGAGCTGCGCGAGTTGTTGGGCCAACGCCGGGTCGTGCAAAGCTGTCCGCAAGGCCATAGCGAGCCTGGAGACAACGTTTTGCGGCATTCCTCTGGGACCAAGCAGCGCGACCCAGACGCTGGTTTCGAGATGCGGAAGTCCTGCTTCGTCGCAGGTCGGCAACGATGGAAGCTGGTCCAGCTTTTTGCGGGCGGTCACGCAATATGCGTTGATGTTTCCGGCCTTGATCTGCTCGGCCGTATTGGCGACCTGGTCGCACATCAGGTCGACCTGGCCTGCCAGCAGATCGGTCAAGGCAGGATTCATTCCGCGATAGGAAATGGCGGTCATTGACGCGCCGATGGCCTGCGCAAAGAACAGGTTGCAGAGATAGGATGCGCTGCCCCGCCCCGCATCGGCGAGATTGATGGTCTGTTGGTTCGTCTTGATGTAGGCAATCAGCTCACGCAAATTCTTCGCAGCGATTGCCTTCTTGGCGACGATGGCCTGCGGTGTTTCGGTGGCGAGGCCGATCGGATCGAAGTCCTTGAGAGGGTCGTAGGTATGTCTCTTGTAGAGACCGGGCGCCGCTGCGAAGGTGATGTTGTGCATCAGGAGCGTGTAGCCATCGGGCGCGGCCTGAGCGACGCGGCTGGTACCGATCGTGCCGCTGGCGCCTCCGACATTTTCGACAATGATCTGCTGTCCCAGCTCCTTGCCCATCAGGTTTCCGATCCAGCGCGCGAACAGATCTGAAGGGCCGCCGGGCGGATTTGGGACGACGATCGTAATGATATGGGACGGATAATCCTGGGCGACTGCAGGGCACGATGCCGTCAGACAAAGAAGACCGAGCACGCCCCCGCGTATGGCAGCAGAGAAGCTCCGTCTTGCGGATGGCCGGATGAAAGGCGCGCGCAATCCCGGCGGCGTCTCTTTCGCAGAGTCCGGCGAGTTGGAATTGGTCCGCATCACTCCAGTCAGCCAACATGCGACGTCGCAAAGGTCTGCATCGGGTTATAGCTGAAGTCGGAAGGATGCTCCATCAAGCATAGGTGGCGGGACACGGCAAGTATCCCGCCACCTCTCGTTGCTGGCCTGCCTACTGCCCTGGATGGGCTCTCATCGCCGCGTCGACCTTCTCCTTGACCGCGGAAAGGTTGAACGACGCCGGCGTCTGCATTGGCGGGTAACTCGACGAACGACTGCACCAAGTCGCGGCCACCTTCTCCTGGACCAGCACGAAACGCCAGAACTCGCGCGCCATGAAGTCGTTCATGTAGCCGCCGCCCTGGTCGTTGAGCGTTTGGCCCCGGATCGACGGCGTCCGCTCGAACGGGTCCTGACGCAGGTTGACGATCGTCGGCATGTCGGTTGTCACCTTCTCGCCGGGCCAGCCGAACGGCTGCTCGTAGAAACGGAATTTGAAGTCGTCGATCCGGATCGCACCGAGTTGGGCTTCGCCGAAGTAGAATATCTCGTGGCGCTTGGACGGCCCGGCGCCGGTCAACAGGTCCATCTGGTCGTAGCCGTCCAAATGGTTCTTGTAGGTCCGGTCGCCAAGCTGCACGCCTTGCAGGAGTTGCTGCGTAATATTCGGATTGCCGGCCGCAGCGACCAGCGTGGGCAGCCAGTCCTGCCCCGAGAAGATGCCGTTCTCCACCGTGCCCGACTTGATCTTGCCCGGCCAGCGAGCGATGCACGGCACCCGAAAGCCTCCCTCGAACACCGTGCCCTTGGTGGCCCGGAACGGCGTCATGCCGCCGTCGGGCCAGGTGAAGACTTCGGCTCCGTTGTCAGTGGTGAAAATCACGATGGTGTTGTCGGTGACACCGATATCATCCAGGTGCTTCAGAAGTTCGCCGATATCATCGTCCATTTGCGCCATGCCGGCCTCTTCCAGACCGAAGTTGCTTTCGAAGTTCATTTTCGCCTGGTACTTCTGGGAGAGGTAGGTGAAGACGTGCATGCGCGTCGTATTGTGCCAGATGAAGAACGGCTTGCCGGACAACGGTTCCCTCATGGCCTCTTCCTAGAAAGAAGCGTGTTTTGGCGCTTCTCCGGAGCATGTTGCAGCGCCACATCGGCGCTTGCCTGCGCTCAAGTCAGCGCTCGGCCTTGCGGGAATTTCCACTGGTGACACCGTCCTCGCGAGGACGATGGAGCCGCACCACGTCATTCCATCCCAGCATGACCGGCACTCGGCCTCGGCTGGTGTCCCAGCGCCTTCTCTGATAGATTTCAGCCATCCACCTCTTGCAGACTTAGTTCTAACGAGGAGGGCTCCATGACACGGACGATCCATCGATCGCTTGTCTGTGCTGCGGCGATAGCAGCGCTCTCCTTCAGCCACACAGCCTTGTTCAGCCACACGGCCTTGGCCGACTCGCCCGATCAGAAGCTCGGCGAGGTGCATTTCGCGACCTCATGCAATCCGACCGCGCAGGCGGCGTTCGACAAGGCGATGCTGTATCAGCACTCGTTCTGGTACCACGCGTCGCAACGCGCCTTCGAAGAGACGCTGGCGGCCGATCCGCAATGCGCCATCGCCTATTGGGGAATTGCGCTCAGCCTGCTGTTGAATCCGCACTCCATGCCGCCTGCGAAAAACCTGACCGAAGGCGCGGCCGCCTTGGCCAAGGGCAAGGCGATCGGCGCAAAAACCGAGCGCGAGCGCGACTATATCGAGGCGCTCTCCGCGATGTATTCGGACTATGAAAAGGTCGATCATCGCACGCGCGTTCTGAACTATCTCAACGCGATGGAGCGGCTGGCGGCGCGCTATCCCGACGATGACGAGGCGCAAATCTATTACGCGCTGGCGCTCAATGTCGGCGCTTCGCCGGCGGACAAGACCTATGCCAATCAGCTCAAGGGCGCGGCCATCCTGGAACGGATCTGGGCCCGTCAGCCGGAGCATCCGGGCGTCGCGCATTATCTGATCCATCTCTACGACACGCCGGCGCTGGCCGAGCGCGGTCTCGAGGCGGCAAGACGTTACGCGAAGATCGCACCCGACGCTGCGCATGCGCAACACATGCCGTCGCACATCTTCACGCGCGTCGGGTACTGGCAGGACTCGATCGCGTCCAACACGGTATCGGCGCGTGTCGCAGAGGAAGACAAGGAGGGGCATGACGAGTTGCATGCGATGGATTACCTCGTCTATGCCTACCTGCAGCTTGGCCAGGACACGAAGGCGAACGCCGTCATCGAGCACATGAGGAAGGTCGCGGGGTTCAACGAGAACTTCATCGCCGGCCCCTATGCACTGGCCGCATCGCCCGCGCGCTACGCGGTCGAGAGAGGCGACTGGAAGGGCGCGGCCACGCTGGAGGTCAGGTCCGGTGCACAGCCGCATGTCCAGGCGGTCACCTACTTCGCCAGGGCGCTCGGGGCGGCGCGATCGGGTGACCCGGACGCGGCTCAGGCGCCAATCGCGAAGCTCGCCGAGTTACGCGATCAACTGCGAGACAAGAAGGACGCCTATTGGGCCGAGCAGGTCGACATCCAGCGGCAGATTGCGGTCGCCTGGGCGATGGACGCCGCCGGCAAGCATGATGACGCGCTGAAAGCCCTGAGTGCGGCGGCCGACGCCGAGGACAGGACCGAAAAACACCCCGTCACGCCCGGACCTCTGGTACCCGCACGCGAGCTCTACGGTGCGATGCTGCTGGAGCGGGGCATGGCGAAGGACGCTCTCGCAGCGTTTGAAGCCACACTGAAGAAGGAGCCGAGACGGCTGGGAGCCGCGATCGGCGCCGCAAAATCGGCCGAGAAGACCGGCGACGCCGCCAAGGCACGGCAGTATTACGCGGAGGTCGCAGAGCTGACCGCCGATGCCGACCCGAACCGGATCGAAGCAAAGGACGCGCAATCGTTTCTCGCGAAAGCTCAATAGGCCAGCGCCGCTGAGGAGAGCACTCGGGTGCGATCAGTCTTGAGATCAGTCTTGCGATCGTTGTTGCCGGCCTTGGCGCTGCTGACTCTCGCCACGCAGGCGGAGGGGCAGTCGCGCGAGGTGACCGGTCAGACCGGCTTGCTCGGCGAGTGGGAGCTCGCCGCAACAGTCGCGGCGCGCGATGCCGATGGCATCACGGAATTCATCGGTCCGATGACGCTGAAGCATGTCGGCATCTGTACCCAGGATGGGCCTGAGGAAAAGACCGGGGAATTGCGCTTGCGCCTCTCCGACTCCGCGAGCCGGGTTCGGGCGACGCTGCTGATCGACGGCACCGAATGCAGCTTTAGTGGAACTCGCACGACGTCCTTTGAGGGATTGATGAACTGTCCCGATCGACGCAGCGTTCCGCTGACGCTGTGGATCAAATAGAAGATGACGCGGCACTGAGGGAATTCATCGAGGCCGCAACGCATATCGGTTCGGCTGAATATGAGGACGACGCAGTTGCAGGAGAAGGCTGCTCAAATCAGGCTCACACAGCGGCGGGGCACGGCCCTGATCAACATGGCCGTTGCGGCGCTGATCATTGCCGCGCTGTATTTCGGCCGGGAGATTTTCGTTCCGGTCGCACTGGCCTTCCTCCTGAGCTTCGTGCTCGCGCCCTTCGTCATACGTCTGCATTCCTGGCGAATTCCGCGCACGGCGTCCGTGCTCATCGTGGTCTTCTTCGGATTTGCGATCATATTCAGTCTGGGTGGACTGATGGTATCGCAGGCAACGCACCTCGCCGCCAAGCTGCCCGCCTATCAGCAGACGCTGAGCGACAAGGTCGAGAGCTTGCGCGGTCTCATGGGCGGCTCCGGAACATTGGAGCAGGCGTCCACCGTTCTCAAGGAACTGGGGACACAGTTGCAGCATGGGGACGCAACCGGCCGCTCCGGCAATGAGCTGGCAAAACAGGGCTCGGATCGAGCGATTCCGATACCTGTCGAAGTCAAGCAGCCCGATCCGGGCGCTCTGACGACGCTCGCCAAAATCATCGAGCCACTGCTCTCGCCGCTCACGACGACAGGAATCGTCGTCATCTTCGTGGCGTTCATCCTGCTGCAGCGGGAGGATCTTGAGAAACCGGCTCGTCCGTCTTGCCGGCTCGGGAGACATTCAGCGCACGACCGCAGCCCTTGATGACGCGGGCAAACGCCTGAGCAAGCTCTTTCTGACCCAGATCATCTTCAACGCTGTGTTCGGCCTGGCGATCGGCATAGGTCTCGAATTGATTGGCGTGCCTTCGGCTCCGTTGTGGGGGCTGATCGCGATGATCCTGCGGTTCGTACCGTATATCGGCGCGCTGATATCAGCCATATTTCCGCTCATTCTCGCTGCGGCCGTTGGTTCCGGCTGGGAGATGGTGGTGCTCACGGCGCTGCTGTTTGCGGCTCTGGAGCTGCTCGCCGGACAAGTCATCGAGCCGCTGATCTACGGCCATAGTTCCGGCCTGTCTCCGGTCGCGATCATCCTGTCCGCGTCATTCTGGACATGGCTGTGGGGTCCGGTCGGACTGGTGATGGCGACGCCTCTCACGGTGTGCCTTGTCGTCGCGGGACGGCATGTCGAGCGGCTCAAATTCCTCGAAATCATGCTCGGCGACCGGCCTCCGTTGAAGCCGCCTGAACTGGCCTACCAACGGATGCTGGCGGGCGACCCCGTCGAAGCCGCCGAACAGGCGCGTGATTTTCTCAAAGGTTCCTCGCTCGATGATTACTGCGACACGATCCTGCTGGAGGGATTGCGGCTTGCGGAAGCCGACCGCCGATTGGGCCATCTCGACGACGAACGATTGAACAGAATTGTCTTGACCGTAGATGAGCTGGTGGCCGATCTGGAAGCACAGCACGACATGGGAATGACGGACCACCCGTCCATCGACATGAGCGCCAGTCCCGGCGCGGCCCTCGCAATCGAGGAAGCAAGGGCGGAGCGCAGGTTGGCGGAGGAACGCAGCAGACCGCCGCGT
The DNA here is from genome assembly GCA_963786015.1 of uncultured Alphaproteobacteria bacterium. Taxonomy (GTDB): domain Bacteria; phylum Pseudomonadota; class Alphaproteobacteria; order Rhizobiales; family Xanthobacteraceae; genus Bradyrhizobium. The sequence goes on from CAWAXO010000037.1 coordinate 399,505, forward strand.
TCGGTGCTCTGCATTCCGGGATTCGGAAAGCTCGACGAAGCGGCGGCGCTGGCGTTGGCCTATCTGCTGCGGCACCACGGTATCGGAGCGATGGCGGAAGAAGCGGACGCGCTGTCGACGTCGAAATTCTTTTCGCTCGACATGACGGATACCGCGCTGGCGTGCGTTTGCTGCGTTGGCCAGCCCTCCATCGCCAAGATCGGGGATGTCGTTCGCCGGCTTGGCAAAAAGAACGCCGACGCCCGCATACTGGTCGCCCTTCTCGGAGCCGAGACCGCCACGCCGGCGACACGTGTGGTCGGCGCGGAGGCTTCCCGCGGGTCATTTGCCGCCACGCTGGAAGCCATCATTCAGGCCACCGCCAAGCAGCGCGACGATGCGACCGCCGACACCATGGAACCGGGGATTTCGACCTCTCTGAGTTAACTGTCCGCGAGTGACTCCATCTTTGGTCTTGCGCAGGGGCGACGAAGAGCCCGCAGTGACGATCACTCTCTCCGCCGTCATTCCGGGGCGACGCGCAAGCGTCGAGCCCGGAATGACGGCGGAGAGCGAGCCAATTTGCGAGCGCGCGCAATCATGGCCCTCACATCGGACGAAGCTCGCGGAGCAACGCCTTGGCATTTCGCAGGTCGCTTGTGTCGAAACCTTCGGTGAACCAGCTATAGACGGGGTCGAGAAGGTCACGCGCCATTTGCCGGTTGCCCTGATCGTTCAAGAGCCGCGCCAGGCTCATGGCCGCGCGCAATTCCCACGACTTCGCCTGCTGTGCCCGCGCAAGAGTGACGGCCTGCTCGAAACAGATTTGCGCTTTCGCGACGTCCCGCTGCGGCGATTTGAGCGCGATTTCACCGGCGACCCGATGAGCCTCGGGCTCGCACCATCTTTCCCTGGTTGCCAGCATCGCAGTCATCGCCTCGCCGATGCAGCGCGAGGCCTCGTCGAACCGGCCTGAATCCGCATGGGCGATTGCCAACATGAACTGGTGCTCCGGGGTGAAGATCGTCGATCCGGCCGCCCGCCATAAGTCAATGCCGGATGTGACCATCTCGACCGCCTTGGCGGATTGCCCTGTGAGGGTCAGGATATAGCCCCGCCGCAATACCCCTTCCGCCTTTCGGAACGGGGCGCCCTTCTCCTCCGCCAAAGCGACCAGCTCTTCGAGATGCGCGTTCGCCGCGTCGTAATTCCCGCAATAGGTATTGATCAGGATCGGGAAATTCAGCGTGAACATCAAAGTGGCGGCATGGTCGATCTGCCGCGCTTCCATCAGCGCGCGGTCTGCGTCTTCGAGCGCAGTCTGGGGATAGCCGAGCAGCCACGAGGCCATTGAACGAAACGCCAGGCATGTCACCCGCAGATCCTGGCCAAATCGCGTCATCAATCGCCGGTGCTCGGCGGGCCGGTAGAGGGCGAGCGCTTCATTGTAGTGCGCCTTGGCCTCCGCATGATTTCCCAGGAACGCGAGCGTGCTCCCCATGGTGCGGTGTCCGACCATCAGCGGGACCGCCGTCCCCTCCTTCTCGCCAAATGCCAGAAACCGCGCCGCGAGCTCGTGCGCAACGTCACCATCGAAGCTTATGAAATTGACGATCCACTGGCCAAAGAGAGCCGAGAGCAGCAACGAAGGATCATCGGGAGATTCGTCCGAGCCGTTCCGCCTGCTCGATCAGCGCCCTCACCCGAGCAACGGCCGCCTTGGTTTCGGGCGCGCCATATCCTTTGACATGCATGAGGGTGTTCAAGAGCGCGACTTGCAGAATGATCTGCTCGCGCCGCAGGTCGGGCGTGCTCGGCAAGGTCGCGATTTGCGCGAGGGCCTGGCCAAGCTGTCCGGCGGCTTCGACCAGCGCCGAGCGTTCCTGCGATCGCAGTCCCGCCTTGCCCCACAGCCGCGCTGACTTCTCCATCAGGCCGGCCTTCTTGTAGTGACGCGCCAGCAGCTCGGGCTGGCTCTCGGCGATGTCCGCGAACTGACTTTCGAGGATTTCGGCGATGCGGGCATGCAACGCGCGCCGTCGGCTCGCGCAGCAGCGTGCTGTAGGCCGCGTCCTGCACCAGCGCATGCTTGAACAGGTAGCTCGCATGCGGCGGGGTGCCCTGTCGAAACAGCAAACCCGCCGCAATCAGCCGGTCGAGGTCGGCGTCCAATTCCGCCGGCGGCTTCCGCACCAGCGCAGCCAGCAACATGTGGGGAAATTCCCGGTCGATCGCCGCGCCGACCTGCGCCACGTCTTTCGCCGGGCCGAGCCGGTCCAGCCGCGACATCAGCGAAGCCTGCAGGCTGGCCGGAACCGCAACGACGGGCGTCGGCGCGCCCGCAACGGCCCGCCGCGCTTCACCCTCACCCTCCGCATCCAGCACCGCCTTGGTCATCTCCTCGACGAACAATGGAATGCCGTCCGTGCGCTCGATGATGTCCTGGCGGATGCCCGCCGGCAGCGATCGGTTGCCGACGACTCCCTCGATGAGGGAATCGACGTCGCGCCGCCGCAGCCGATTGAGCGTCAGTGCGGTCACGTGTGGCCGTCCGATCCAGGGCGGGCTGAATTCCGGCCTGAAAGTAACAAGTATCAGGAGCCGGTGGCTCACGGCCAGATCCACCGCCCGGGCGAACAATTCGAGGCTGGTCGGGTCGGACCAGTGCGCATCCTCGAAAATCATCAGCACGGGATTGATCCGCGCCAGCTCCTCGATGTGCGAACCAAGAGCTTTCAGCGTTTTCTGACGACGGAGCTGCGGTTCGACTTCAACCGGCGGATAGCGTCCATCGTTGGGCAGCGACAGCATCTCGGCAAACAGCGCCGCATCCTGGGACGACGTCGAGCTTTGCGCCAGCAGCGCGTCGAGCTTGTCCGCTTTCGCTTGCGGGCTGTCATCATGAACAAAGCCGGCGCCACGCATCATCTGGCCGATGACCGGATAGAGCGCGCTGTCGGTATGCTGCGGCGAGCAGAAGTAAAGCACGCGCGTGTGCGGCTCGCCGGCAAGCTCCTCCAACAACGCAACGGTGAGCCTTGATTTGCCGATCCCCGCTTCACCGGAAAGCAGCACGACCTGACCTTCGCCGCTCTTGGCCCGGGACCAGCGCCGAAGCAGCAACGCAAATTCTTCTTCCCGGCCGACAAGGGCCGATAGCGCGCCTGTGCGCAGCGCCTCGAAGCGGCTTTCGACCGCGCTCGGCCGCACCGCCGCCCACGCCTGCACCGGTTCGGTGAGGCCCTTGAGGACCCGAACCCCAAGGTCCTGCAGTTCGAACAGGTTTCCGACAAGCCTGCGGGTGTCGTCGGCCAGGACCACCATGTCGGGCGCTGCAATACTTTGCAGCCGGGCAGCAAGGTTCGGGGTCTCGCCGATGATGCTGCGCTGCTGTGCCTCGCCGGCCCCGACCAGATCGCCGACCACCACGAGCCCGGTGGCGATGCCGACACGGACTTGCAGAGCGAACCGGCGATTTGAGGGCAGCCACCCTGCTTGATCAAGCTCCAATCCGGCTCTTACCGCGCGCTCTGCATCATCCTCATGCGCCTGCGGATAGCCGAAATAAGTGAGCACGCCGTCACCCATATATCGGGCCACGAACCCGTCGGAGCGACGCACCGTCTCGGCGACGCACGTCTGATAGGCGGAAATGATCTCGCGCAAATCCTCGGGATCCATGCGCGCGGAGAGCGCCGTCGAGCCGACGAGGTCGATGAACATCACGGTGACCTGACGGCGCTCGGCGGCGTCTGCAGTTTGCGGCTCGGTGGCTGCAACGATTTCGGGTGCGGCCGGCGCCGCGCCGGCGAGCTCTGCGATAGCCGCGAGGATTTTCCGCCGATGTCCAAGCGGAATGTCCATGTCCTTCAGGTCTTGATCGGTGAGATGCCGCAGGACGGAGACGTCGATTTCATTGTCGGCAAAACGCTGCGCGTATTGTCCGAGACCTATTTGCGCAAGCCAGTTCGCGATATCCGGCACGTGGCCTCCCGATCCATAGGCCCCGTAAGCTCACCTTGGCGGGATAGATATCTATCCTTTTTGCGAGCCAATGGTAGCAGGCATTTGTCGCCAAAGCGTGATGAGTTCAGCTTGAACCGCCATCACACCATAGGTCTTTGATTGAGCATGATCTTTCGCAAAACCGCTACACATCCGTCAGGTTGTAGCCCGAGGGCGTGCTTTCCGGATCATGTTTCAGCCTCGGTTTTGTGATAGCAAAAAATCGCTACGCCCGAGGGTTGGGAAAAAATAATTCTCTCCAGGTCGAGCAAACAGGTCAATCTCTTGGATTTGTCGTTTGCGCGATCTTTGGGTTCATCAGACACAACTCAATACTCGCCGGCAGGCAGCGGCGCGGCCGCTACGCCAGCGACCGGCGCACTGCTCCGTCCAGGCTGCAAACTAATTGGGCCGGTGGCTGATCGACAAGACGTAGGCGGTCGCCATCCAAATCTCTTCGTCGGTCAGTACGTCGCGCCAAGCCGGCATGCGCAGGCCGCTCTTCTCCCGGCCGTCGGCGATGGACTGGAATACGCCTTTGGGGTCGAGATCGCGACGGGCGAGATTGACGCCGCCCCTTCCGTCCTCCCCATGACAATGCGCACACTGCCTTTCCAAAAATAGATCATGGCCGGCCGCAATCATTTTCGGGTCTTTGAGGTTCGGAACGCCTTCTTGCGCATAGGCCATGTGGCCAACGAAAATCCAGGCCGTCGCAACCAGCACCAGTCTGTAAATCATGGGAACTCATCCGCCTCCGAAGCATGACAGAAGCGGCCACGCACGGCCGCCCCTTTGACTTGGCCTGGAGCACGATGGGATCAGTTTGAATCACCATCGCGCTCCGGGTTTTTGAGCATGAACTTTTCGGAAATCCGCTACACAATTTTCCGGATCATGCTTTACTTCGGAAGCTTGAACGCGATCAGAGTCGAAGCCGCCGGCACGTTTTCCAGTTGCGGGAACAGTGCCGGAAGCAACAGTGCGGCGTAAGAGCCCCATCCGCTCGGCACCAAGATGTATTGCTCGCCATCGACGGCATAGCTGACTATGCCCGCGCGCATTCCCGAGCCGGTATTGAACTTCCACAACACTTTTCCGGTGTCGGCATCGAAGGCCTGCAGAATGCCCATCGGGTCGCCGTTGAACACCAGCCCGCCGCCGGTGGTCAGGACGCTGGCGAAGCCGGGGACATCCATCTGCTGCGACCATTTGAGCTTGCCGGTGAATGGATCGCGCGCATCGAGACGGCCGGGCTTGCGCCCGTCGGGTGCCATCGCCAGCCGGCCGAAATCACTCGCGCCGATATGGCCGGTGCCGAAATCCTTGGGATCGTCCTTCTGGGCGACGGGTTTGAGGTAGCCGCAGAAATCCAGCACGTTGTTGTACCAGAGTCCGCTCTTGGGGTTGTAGGCGCCGGCATTCCAGCTACGACCGCCGAAGGTGGACGGGCAGATCAGCGTCTCCTGGTTCATCGGCAATTCGACGCGGCCGATCAACTCGCCGGTCTTGCTGTCGATGTCCTTGACGAAGTTCTTCACGTCGCTGACCGGCCAGATGTTGTCGATGCTGCCATCATTCTTGTTCAGCACGAAAACGTAGCCGCTCTTGTTCATGTGGACGATCAAGTCCTTGCCGTCCCTCTTGAACAGCAGCACCTCATACGGCGAATTGTAGTCCCATACGTCCTGCTTGATCTCCTGCCGATGCCATTTCAGTTGGCCGGTCTTGGGATCGAGTGCGACGATCGAATCGGTATAGAGGTTGTCGCCCTGCCGCTCCGAATTGATGAAGTCCTTTCCCGGATTGCCGGTGCCGTAGAACACCGTATTCGTCTCCGGGTCGTAAGTGCCGGGCATCCAGGCTCCGCCACCACCATATGTGCCGCTCGCGCCGGGCCAGCTCTTCGGGATCATCCTTGATGGTGTTGAACTCCCACACCTTCTTGCCGGTCTTGGCCTCGACCCCGTAGATTTTCCCTTGCGTCGCCAACTCGCCCGCGGTCGAGCCGAAAGTGAGGATCTCGCCGGCAACGACGGGCGGCGAGGTGAAATTGCAGCCGTGACAGTTCGAGAAATCGGTCAACTGGACTTGCCAGATCTCCTTGCCGGTTTTCTGATCGAGGGCAATGCCGCGCCCATCCACCGTTCCGATGAAGACCTTGCCGTCGCCGACCGCGACGCCACGGCTATAGGGTGCGAACAACACTTTCTTGGTGAGCGGATCGAGCTTCGGCTGATAGCTCCACTGCTCCTGCCCGGTCTTCGCGTCCAGCGCCGCCACCCGATTTCCGGAGGTGATCGAATAGATCACGCCGTCTATCACCAGGGGCGTCTCCTGAATGCCCATGGTGATGTCGCCGCCATGCGCGATCCATGCCACCGTAAGCTTGCCGACATTGTCCTTGTTGATTTGATCGAGCGGGCTGTAACGCCACGCGTTGGTCGTTCGATTGTATTGCGACCAATTATTCGGGTCTTCGGCGCCCGGGGACTCTGCGAGGGCGATGGTTGCGGTGCTGAGCAAGCAGGTCAGAGCCAGACTTGCAGCCAAAGTCGATTTACGCACTGTCGTTTCTCCCCCTGATTGTTTCGATTGCTACACGCCCGATCAAGTCATTGTCGGGCTCAGTTGCTTCTCGGTCGGCGTGGAATCCATTGGCACTACTGTTCCGCCAATGTCATCTGATCGCCTTCGTTCGAGCCACAGCAAGAGCTTCGTCAGGCGGCACACTGATCTGTTGATCTGGATCAACGCGCGCCTCGAACGTCCGGCGCAGAGGCATACCCGGAGCATTTCGCTTCGAGCACGACGTGTCCGCTCTGCTTCGATCAACTGATACGAGTGCGAAGCTGGCAACGGCCTGCGTCGGGCCACATCCGGACATGTATCGATGACGCGATCACCTCGTCGCCGTGGGTGAGGGATCACGACGGTTGCTCGATCGCAGCCGCGAGAGTCGATCACTACCGCCATCGGCATGAATGGCCCGCCTGCAGGATGCACGGCAGCGACAAAAGCCGGTCGCCATTATCTCGGGGTTCTGCCGGTTCCGACGTCTCCAGAAAAGCCTCGACTTCTCAACAACCTCGGCTAAACAACGGCCTGGATGCCTTTTTTCGTCAGAATTCTCTGCTTCCTGGGCGACGCGCCCCACGACAGGCAATCAGCGACTTTATGCAATTCGACAGGCTCAGGACACTTCACGCGGCACCGGACCCTCCAGTCTTGAAGCCTGGTCAGTTCCGCCTCGAGATCGCCGGCCTGCGGGCGATCGCCGTGATCAGCGTCGTGCTGTTCCATTTGAACATTCCCGGGTTTCAGGGCGGGTTCCTCGGCGTCGACGTCTTCTTCGTGATCTCGGGCTATCTGATCACGCGCAACATCCTTGCCGATGCGCGCAATCGCCGCTTCTCGTTCGCTGACTTCTATATCCGGCGAACACGCCGTATCTATCCCGCGCTCGCCTTCACAGTCGGGGTGACCTTCATCATCGGCGCTCTCTGGTACTCGCCGCCGATGTTTCGTGAGCTCGCCAAGGAGTGCACTCACGCGCTGCTGTCGATCGCGAACATCCAATACTGGCGTCAATCCTTCAGCTATTTCGCACCCAACTCCGACGAACTGGCGCTGCTGCATTTCTGGTCGCTGTCGGCCGAAGAGCAATTCTACCTCGTGTGGCCGGTCCTGATCGTGCTGGCGCACAGGGTCAACCGCACATTCGAGGTCATCGCCGCGGCCGGCGTTGTCTCGCTGATCGTGGCCGCTCTGGTCGCGCGTTCAGATCCATCGGCAGTTTTCTTCCTGATGCCTTTCCGGATCTACGAGTTTTCGATCGGCGCACTCGTTCTGCTGGCCGAGAGGAGGATGCCTCTTTCGCCGACCGCCGCGGGAGCCGTGCAGACCGTCGGCCTCGCAGGCACGGTCGCGAGCGTGCTGCTGTTTGACTCGTCGATGCCTCACATGGAAATTGCGGCACTTCTCCCGTGCCTCGGCGCAGCGGCGATGATCTGGGCCGGCAGCGTGCCGCGGATATCCGCCGTCCTCACCAATCCCCTCATGGTCGGAATTGGCGCGATCTCCTACTCGCTTTATCTTTGTCACTGGCCGATCATCGTCTTCGGCAGATTCATTTTCGGCGATGACGCCGGCACGCCAACGGCGACCGTCGGCATGGCGGCGCTGATGATCGCTTGCGCGTCCGCGATGCATCTTGTTGTCGAGCGCCGGTTCATCCGGCCTCACAACGAACGGTCAACGAGCTTTCCGAGATTTGCCGCAGGCTTTGGCGCAATCATTCTGCCAATGGTCGCAGTCACGCATGCGACCTTCCTGTCGCAAGGTTTTCCGTGGCGGATGCCCGCAGCGCAGGCCGAACTGGCGCGGCTGCAGGATTTCCCGGGTGAGCGCGACATTCCCGCGATCGCCGGGCCGCTTCGCTTCGCCCTGGTCGGCGATTCCTTTGCCACGCAATATCTTCCGGGCTTGTCGTCGATGGCGGAACGGCTGGCGATGAGGTTCGACGCCTTCGGAGGGTCGGGCTGTCCGATCCTGGATGGAATAGAGCTGACGTCCTACCGGCGGCAGGCCTGCAAGGCGGTAAGGGACGACGCGTTGCAGCGCTTGAGCCGGACCAACGTGCCGATCATCATCGCGCAAAACTGGAAGGCATATTCCGACGCGGCGGTCGACGGTGCGCCTGATCAGGCGCTCAATGCGCCACGTGCGGCGGACTCGTTCGTGACGCTGCGCGCTGCGCTGGAGCGGACGTTCGGACAATGGATCGCGGACGGACGGCGGATCCTGATCGTCGGCGGCCAGGTCGAAACCAGTTGCGCGATCGACCGCCGGCGCGTGCTGCAGGGGCCGCTTCCTCACAAGCCCCCTGCTCCCTGTCCGCCAATGCCCCGCGAAACGATCGAGCAGACGAACGCGCCAATCGATGAGATGCTTGGGAAAGTTCAGGCCAAGTGGCGCGACAGGATCACGATCTTCAGGCCACGCGATTTCTTCTGCGACAGCACGTGCCCGGTCGTCAAAGACGGCGCGTGGCTTTATTTCAACCCCAGCCATTTCTCCGTGGCGGGCTCGCAATATCTGCTCTCGCGCAGCGAGAACGTGTTCCTCCCGTTTTTGAAGGCGGCCGATTAGCCTTACAAGTATTCTTGGGCGAACGGTCTTGGCATGACGACGACGCATGGCAGCAGGCGCCATCCGTCATTGATGCGCGGTACGAAGTCACCGCAATGGAACCAAAAAGTCCTCGGTGAAATGCGCGCTACCACCGCGACTGTATCAGGATGGTGCAACTTCTCGTGAAATGAGGAAGCAACGCTGCCTCAACGAGATAACTCGAATTTTCGTGAGTTTTCTGAAAGAGATAGCCTGTGGACAAGCTTGGATAACGCGGTCAAGATGAGGTCGTTACGTTTTGTATGTTTCCCAGAAATGGGAGGAGTGTGTGCGATGAAAATTTCAGCCAACGTTCGCGACGATGCGCTGCCGGACGGCGATCCGTACGATCGAGTCCCCGGACGATATCGGCCAAGCCAGGACTATCAACAAGGCCAAAGCTATCAAGGCCAAGACTATCAAAACCAAGACTATTATCTGCAACACCAGGACGACGAAGCGCTCCCGATTGTGAGCACGAACGACTGGTGGAGACTGCTCCTGCCGAACCCCTGGATGGAAGTGCACCGACTCTGACCAGACTGTCGGAGAGTGCATAAGAGACGACCCGCGGTCTCCATGAGCTGATCGCGGCTGGCGACAAGCCGATCACGCTGCCAGCGGGCGGCGAATTCCATTGTTTATCTGAGAGCCGAGCGAGATTGCCTGCCCCTCTTCCGAGGCCGAGGAACGCTGCTGATGCGCTTTCTTGGCTGGTGGCTGTGACGACCGGTTTAAAGCCATTCGGAATGGCAACTCATCTCGCCAAAAAAATCGTCATGAAGACTTTCGCGTCCAGCGCGCACCACGTGGCTCCAATCGTCCTGAGATTGAACATTTATTGTGATTGCCATGTGTTAGCTGCTTCATAGTTGTTGTCGCTGCCACCTGCTTAGCTCGGATCGAGCAACCGCTCGGGAGGCAACAATGAACACACCCGAATGGTACAACATCCCTGCAGCTATCGCGTGCGTCTCGACCCTGACCATCATCGTCTTGATGGCCGTCGGCGCTTGGTAGGCGGGAGCTTTCTGCAACACCGTGAGACGTTGACACGCCAAAGCGCGATGAGATCAGGTTGGATCGTCATCGCGCTCAGAGCATGATCCGGAAAAGCATGCCCTCGGGCTACGACCCGACGGGTGGAAACCGGTTTTCCATCGCGACAAACGCGGAACGCGCTTGCGCGGAGATCATGCTCAAACAAAGAGATGAGATCATGATGCGATTCCATCAATCGCATCATGATCTCTAGGCTCCTGTCGCGGCTCGCGAAACCTCTGCGGCCGCGCAGACGTCCCTATCGGTGCAGGTGGTCCTTGCCCCAGCACAAGAGCCACTCCGGCTTTACGTCGAGCGCGTGGCACAGCTTGATCAGCTCGGTCGGGTAGAGCACCGCACGCCCGCTCTCCCAGCGTACGATCTGTGCCTCGCTATAGCCGGTCAGTTCGGCAAGCTCCCTTCGACCGATGCGGGCTTGGACCATTGCGCGCGTGAGGCGCTCGCCGATCCGCTGCTGCTTCGCGACGTCGTTTTCCCTCTGCATCGCTACGCCTCCCTTATCTCCCTCGCCCCGGCTCGTTGCACGGCCTGGCGTTAGAACTCACCACGCTCCTTGATTGCGACCTGGAGATCACGATCAACCTCCTCGGGACTTTCTTCAGTCGGTTCGTCGGAGGAGGACTGCGCGCGGCGATTGAGCACAAGGAAGACGAGCCCGCAGCAAAGAAGCGCGAGGCCGAGAACGATCAGCGCGATGCCCAGGCTGTCCATCTTCGCGGCCGTAAAAGTAAAAAGCGCATTCTAGCGCCATTTCGCCTTTCCGGACACGGGAAAAGCTGCGCGTGTCCCGGACAACAAAGACAAGATCGCCGCACGACCAAATTCGTCGAACCCTGCCCCTGTCGTGCATCCGGAAACTGCCGCGCGCAAACCGCTTACGCCGTCGGCCGAGCGTGGATAAATCCTCCCATTGTCCCTGGGTACAATTGTGCCGCCAGCGAAGCCGGCAGACTCTGCCGCGATTCGCAGGAGCGGCGCATGGGACGAAGGCTCGACCTTTGGCTCTTCGCAATTTCGATCGTCTGGCTGCTGCTGGTCAGTAGCGCGCTCGTCGGTATGATCTTGCCGTGAGGCGACCCGAGGCGAGTTGACGGCCGAACCGAAGATCTCCAAACGCGGAAAAAACAACGCGACGGTTCAGCCTCGTGCTGGATGCCACAGCGCCCCGTCGCCGTTCAGTCCGCCGGCGGCTCCGGCGGACGCTCCGCCGATTGATAAGCCAGCGCACCGGCAGGCACCGTCGCGATTTTCCGCATCGTATTGGCTGAATGGCTCTCGGCGACCAGTTGCGGTCCATCATAACGGCGTATCGCCTGATCGATCGAGCGCTTCAGATGGACGAGCGCGTCTTCACGGTGACTCTTGTGGCCCGTGCGCTGCCTGCCCGCATATTCAAAGCTCCAACGCCAGCCTTTCGGCGCGATGGACTGGACCAAGCGATATTCCACGCCTCGATAAAGCATTTGCAGGATCCAAAATGAGTGCCACCGCAAATGAAACAACGGGCGGCATGACAAGTCTCGGTGCCGCACGCAATACCGATCGGCATGACCGTCCAAGACGCTACGCGGAAATTTTGACAGTTGGATATCAAGGGCGCCGCCGTGGGTCGCCGCGGTGGAAAACCGAGATCCCCGGATTTCGAATCCCTGCCCTGTGCTAGTCCCCTGGAACGACAGCCGGGGTGTGAGGATTCGTCTCGGAACGGGAGACGTTTCGATGTTGATGATGAGGGAGCGGCGGCTTGCGTTCCGCACGATCGACGGATGGGCGAGATCCGTCCTGCTCGCGGCCGGCGCCATCCACGAATGCGAGACACACGGCTGGATGCGGGACCGAACCGATCCGCATGCAAGAGAGCGCGCGTTGATGATCGCTCGCGAGGATCCGCCGCCCGGCGTCTCACCGGCGCAGGCCGTGGCCGCGCTCGAGGACGTGCTCGGCTCGATTGGCGACACTTGCCCGGAATGCGTGGAGGCCGATTAGGCCGACTTGCGCTGCGGCTTTGCCGTGGGCTTCTTCGCGGCGGTCTCCTTCGCCGGCTTCTTGCCGGCGATCGGCATCAGCATTTCCTTCTGTCCGCTCACGGCCTTGCGGGGCTTCTTGCCGGATTTCTTCGGAGCCGGAGCCTTTGCCGGCTCTGGAGCGCCACCGACGCTGCGCCGTAGCGCTTCCATCAGATCGACGACGTTGTCGCCGCGCGGCCGCTCCTTCGGCGCGATCGGCTTGCCCGCGCGCTTGCTGTTGATGAGGTCGACAAGCGCGGTCTCGTAATGGTCCTCGAATTTGCCGGGCTCGAATCGTCCCGACTTCTGATTGACGATGTGCTTGGCGAGATCCAGCATGTCCTTTGTTATTTTGACGTCCTGGATGTCGTCGAAATATTCCTTCTCCGAGCGGACCTCGTAAGGGTAGCGCAGCAGCGTGCCGACTAGCCCCTTGTCCAGCGGCTCCAGCGCGATGATATGCTCGCGATTGGTCAGCACGATGCGGCCGACTGCGACCATATTCATGTCGCGAATGGTCTCGCGGATCACCGCGAAGGCGTCGTGTCCGACCTTGCCGTCGGGACGCAGGTAATAGGGCCGGATCAGGTAGCGGGGATCGATCTCCTGCCGCTGCACAAACTCGTCGATCTCGATCGTGCGCGTCGATTCCAGCGCGACATTCTCAAGCTCTTCCTTCGTCACTTCGATAAAGGTGTCGGCATCGAGCTTGTAGCCCTTGACGATGTCCTCGTTTGCGACTTCCTCGCCGGTATCGCTGTCCACCTTGACGTATTTGATGCGGTGGCCGGTGTTCTTGTTGATCTGGTTGAAGCTGATCTTGTCAGATTCCGATGTGGCGGGATAAAGCGCGACAGGGCAAGTGACGAGCGACAGGCGCAGAAAGCCTTTCCAGTTCGCACGGGGAGCCATGGATGCAATACTCCGAATACGCAATTGCTTACTTCAAGACGTCGCGGTGGGCATCGTTCCGACATCGCACTTGTTACTAGCGCGAAATTATTATCAGCGTCCTGTTCTCGGCGCGGTGCACGTCGGATATTCGGCTCGCATCGAACGAACAGAGAACGCAATTGATATGCGACGACATCCGCAACGGATACGTTAGCAAAATTTGCGGCAGACCGCCTGACTCGAATTGAACAGGGTAAATTGGACTCGGCCGCGTTGATTAGCCAGAAGCATCCACCGAGAGAGCGCCGCAAGAAGCGTCTGCTTGCGAGACGCATCCCGGCTGACGCGCCGAGACAAATCAGCGAACGAAGGTAACAAGTAACCTTCGATTACTTGCCGCCGCGCCGAGAGGCCGCTTTTGCTGGGCCCGTTGGCAGCTCTTTTGCCATTTCCCTTGCCAGCCTGTCAGCCTTCAGCCGTTCCCGGTTTGCGCGGAAAGCCTCGTCGGCCGCCGCGCGCTCGCGCAAGGCCGCCTCGGCGTCCGCCCTTCGAGCCACATCCCTGGCCTTGCGTTGCTCTGGAGTGAGCACGCGGGGCGATTGGTAAACTGAGTCACCGTCCATTGAGAACAAACGCCCCGGGCACTCAAAAGTTCCACGCGGTTCCCCGATGTCACCTCCGCCAGGTCGCCGAACTTCGTGTTTTCGGATCTGAAAAGAAAGCCCCGCCCAACGCGGGGGACAGGGGGGATGGGCGAGGCTCAGGTCTCAATGGCCCAAGTCAGGGCCCCAAGTCGGGCGATAATTTTCTATCGGACGGCCATGACACTTACTTGTCAGTCCGGCCGCACCCGGATGATGGTTGTTGAGATACGCAAAGGTGTTGAACGCGGTCATCAACTGACCCGCCAGGCGGGTTTCAACAAGACTTCTTTGACTCGCGGTCCGCGTGTCGAGGGTTTATATTCTGCCGGTCGTCGAGCGGTCTCATGGGCCGCGTCGGTGATGAGAACGCCAGTCGCGCTCCCGCCACTTCTCTCCAACCGGGAAGGAGCAGCGTATGCAGAAGCGTCGCCGACTTGGAAATTCCAAACCGCTGGAAGAGCGCCTTGCCGACGAAGCCCGAAGGCTTCGCGACGAGGCACGGCTTCTACCGCCGGGCCACCAGCGCGAAGAACTATTGGGGCAAGCTCGTGAAGACGAGTGGACATCACGACTGACAGGATGGCTGAACTCGCCGGGCCTTCAGCCGCCAAAGTGACCGATGCGCGGAATGACTACGCCCCGGCCGCTTCAGCGAGATAGGATTCCCGGAGCCGGAATTTCTGGATCTTTCCCGATGCCGTTTGCGGGAACTGATCGACGAAGCGCCAGGTGCGCGGCACCTTGTAGGAGGCGAGCCGCTGCCGGCAGAATTCTGTGAGATCTTCTCCAGTCACCTCGCAACCGGGCTTGAGCTGCAGGAATGCGACCGGCACCTCGCCCCAGTCGCGATCGGGGATGCCGACCACCGACGCGTCGAGAACCGCAGAGTGGGTGTGCAGGACATCCTCGACCTCGCGCGGGTAGATGTTCTCGCCGCCGCGGATGATGATGTCCTTGCGGCGGCCCTGCACACGGCAATAGCCGTGCTCGTCCAGGCTGCCGAGGTCGCCGGTATGGAGCCATCCCTCGGCATCAATGGCCGACGAGGTCGCCTCCGGATCATCAAAATAGTCCTTCATGATCCCATAACCGCGTGCGCAAATCTCGCCGATTTCTCCGCGCGGGAGGACGGCCCCGCTCTCCGGATCGATGATCTTGATTTCCGTCTGCGGCAACGGCCGGCCGACGGTGGAAACCCAATCGGGATGGGAATCGTCAGGCAGCGTGTGCGTGAGATAGGGCGAAGCTTCGGTCTGGCCGAAGCCGATCGCAACTTTCAGGCCGCGCAGTTCAGCATGCCGCGCCAGTTCGGGAGGAACGGGCGCGCCGCCAAGCGTGACCAGACGCCATGACGACAGGTCGCGATCGACGCCGGATGGAGCATCCAGCATGCGAATGAGCATGGTCGGCACGCTGAGAAATATCGTTCCACGCTCCTCCTCGAACAGGCGGAGCATCAGCTCCGGATCGTAGGCCGGCGGCAGCACATGCCGGCCACCCGTCTGCAGCGCGCCGAGCGTGCAGAGCGAGCATCCCGCCGTGTGAAACATCGGCATCGGATTGATCCAGACGTCGCTCTCGCCGGCTCCGATCGTTCGCGCGTAGAACCGCGCGTTGTTGGCGAGCCCGAGATGCGTCAGGCGCGCACCCTTGGGCGTCCCCGTCGTTCCCGACGTGTATTGGATCTGCGCGATGTCACCGGGTTTCACGGACGGCAGCGGATCGCCTGGCCCGGCGCTCTTGACGAACTCCGGCCATGACGACAACGGAATGATCTCGCGAAGCGCGGGAAGCGTGCCGCGTACGTCTTTCACCGTGGCGACGAGGTCACGGTTCCTGTAACTATCCTGCACGATGATGCCGCAGGCGCGCGATTGCTTCAGCACGAATGCAAGCTCGGCGCCGAGATAGGCCGGATTGATGGTGACCAGCGTCAGCCCCGCAAGCGCGGCGCCAAACTCCATCAGCACCCATTCCGGCACGTTCGAGGCCCAGATCGCGACATGCTCGCCTGGCCTGAAGCGCAGAAGAAGCGCGTGCGCGACGGTTTCGGCTTCAGCGAGCAACTTTTCGAAAGTCCAGTGGCGGCGCGCCGCCTTGTTCGCAACGCCCTCGACAAGCGCCACACGGCGTGGAAAGGCCGCGGCCGCGCCGCGGAGCGCGTCGCCGATCGTGATCTGCAGAACGGGCTCGCTCAGGTCGGCAGGCTGGTATGACAGATGAGAGGAAACGAAACTTGTCAGAGACATCATCACTCCCCATGATAACCTAACAGTTTGAAACATACGGTCTGAATCGGACTATGTCACATCAAAATGCCGGCTCTAACACTCAAGTCAGCGTGAGGCTCACCCCCGTGTCCTGCCTGGTACTGGGCCTGATCGGGCTGCGCGGCCCATCGACGCCCTACGATCTCAAGCGGGCGATCAGCCGCTCGGTCAGCTACTTCTGGCCATTCCCGCATTCGCAGCTCTACGACGAACCGGAGCGGCTGGTGGCGGCCGGTTTGCTGTCGCGCACGGTGGAGACGAGCGGCCGGCGCCGTAAGCTCTACAAGCTCACGCGCAAGGGAGAGCAGGCGCTGGAAAACTGGCTCACGACGCCGCCGGACGACATCTTTGAGATGCGGGACATGGCGGTGCTGCAGCTCTTCTTCAGCGAATTCATGAGCAAGGATGATCTGGTGCATCTCGCCAAAAGCCAGGCCAAGCTTTATCGCGAACGGCTTGCGATCTATGCGCAGATCGAGAAGACCAATGTCGCCAGGATGGGCCGCAACCGGCGCATGGCGCCGCTGTTTCTCGGAATCAGGATGGCGAACGCCTGCCTGGATTTCTGGGAAGACGTCGCGAAAAATCCGCCGCCGCCATGATGCGGCATGGCATCGCCACGGCAAGGGGCCGATCAGCGCCGGCGTCGTGCGACTGTCGATTGATAATATGCAATCAGGACAACACCGTTCAGCTCCCGCAGGCGGGCTTCACTTTTGCAATGAGGCGTTTACCGCGAAATGAGACCGCGCCGTGCCTGTTTCATTCGTAACCCGTTCTAATTCGACACGTTGTGCAATCGGCGCGATGATTTCCGGCCGCTGGTGGTGCTGTCTCGTCTCCGCTAGCGGTTAAACGTGGCCTAGGCGGCCCTGACGCTTGATGCCTTTGCGTCAGGGCCGCCAACTGGGCATCGATCCACCCCAGGAGCACAAAACGGCCCGGAGCTCAAAGCTCCAACGATCGACCAGCGCGTTCGTACGGCCGTCCGCTGGCGATTGAAAATGCGATCCGGCGACGCGCCGTCAGCGCTGCGTTGTCGACGCGGTTCCGAGATGAGAAGAGCCGGCACGTTTTGGTGGTTGAATCGGTGGTTGACTCGGGAATAACCAGCGATCAGAAGAAAAAAGCTAGTGAATTCTGGTCGGAGTGGCAGGATTCGAACCTGCGACCCCTGCTTCCCGAAAGCAGTGCTCTACCGGGCTGAGCCACACTCCGACTTTAGAGGGCGGCTTATAGCCTTGGGTTTCGCGCACTGCAAGAAGCCCAGTTTAGGGAAATTGACCCAGTGGACACCCCGGTGGACTTCCGCCTGACAACGCGGACCCTGGCTTTCGCAGAGGCGGGCGCGGCTGAGGCCGCCGCGCGGTGCCTCGCGGAGGGCGGGTTGGTCGCATTTCCGACCGAAACCGTCTATGGGCTGGGCGCGGATGCGGCCAATGCGGCGGCGATCGCCCGGCTCTATGCGGCCAAGGGCCGTCCCGCCTTCAACCCGCTGATCGCCCATGTCGGCGATTTCGCAGCCGCCCGGCGGCTCGCCCGCTTCGACGCCCGGGCGACCGCGCTCGCGGAAGCCTTCTGGCCGGGTCCGTTGACTCTGGTGCTGCCCAAAACCGCCGATTGCACGGTCTCCGATCTCGCCACCGCAGGTCTCGATACCGTCGCCATCCGTGTTCCCGCCCATCCGGTGGCGCGGGCGATCCTCGACGCATTTGGCGGAGCGGTCGTGGCGCCTTCGGCGAACCTGTCGGGCCATGTCTCGCCGACGACGGCCGCGCATGTCGCGAGCGACCTCAACGGGCGCATCGACCTGATCGTCGATGGCGGACCGGTCGAGGTCGGCGTCGAATCCACCATCATCGGTTGCTTCGGGACAGCGATGCTGCTCAGGCCGGGCGGCGTGCCGCGCGCGGCGATCGAGCGCGTGCTCGGCGAGAAACTGGAACAGGCGCCTGTGCAGGTCGCAAGCGAGACCGCGCAGCCACTCGCGCCGGGCATGCTGGCCTCGCATTACGCGCCGCGCACGCGGGTGCGGCTCAATGCCGACCATGTCGCAGCCGGCGAAGCCCTGCTCGGCTTCGGCGACGTGCTGCCGCGCAGCGCCGAGCGCGCCACGGCGGTGATGAATTTGTCCGAGCGCGGTGATCTCAATGAAGCCGCGGCACGGCTTTTCGGTTATCTTCGCGCGCTCGATGCCGGGCAGGCCACGGCGATCGCGGTGATGCCGATCCCGCAGGAGGGATTGGGCGAAGCCATCAACGACCGGCTGCGCCGCGCGGCCATCGGGCGGGAATGATCGGGACAAAAACAAGAAATGAACGTCGTGAAGCCTTCAGTGCCGCCGCTGCCGCCCGAACTGCTCGACAAATTCCGCAAGATCGTCGGCGACAAATATGCCGTGACCGATGCGGCCGATATCGCGCCTTACGTCACCGAGGAGCGCGATCTGTTCCACGGTCGCTCGCCACTGGTGCTGCGGCCGGGCTCCACGGGCGAGGTCGCCGCGATCTGCAAGCTTGCGAGCGAGCACAAGATCGCGCTGGTGCCGCAGGGCGGCAATACCGGCCTCGTCGGCGGCCAGACGCCGCACAATGGCGAGGTCGTGGTGTCGCTGCGGCGCCTGGACAAGATCCGCGATGTCGACACCGCCTCCAACACGATGACTTGCGAAGCAGGCGTGATCCTGCAGGTTGCCCAACAGCGCGCCGCCGAGGTCGACCGGCTGTTCCCGCTGTCGCTCGGCGCGGAAGGAAGCTGCACGATCGGCGGCAACCTCTCCACCAATGCCGGCGGCACCACCGCGCTCGCCTATGGCGTGGCGCGCGAGATGGCACTCGGGCTCGAGGTCGTGCTCGCCGACGGACGGGTGCTGAACCTGCTGTCGAAGCTGAAAAAGGACAACACCGGCTACGACCTGCGCAACCTCTTCATCGGCGCCGAAGGCACGCTCGGCATCATCACCGCGGCGACGGTGAAGCTGTTTCCGAAGCCGCGCGCGATCGAGACCGCGTTCGTCGGCCTGAAATCGCCGGCCGACGCGTTGAAGCTGTTGTCGATCTCGCGAGATGAGGCCGCCGGCACGCTCACCAGCTTTGAATTGCTGTCGGAGATCGCGGTCGATTTCTCGATCCGCCACGGCATCGACGTCCGCGATCCCCTCGCCGGCAAGCACCGCTGGTATGTGCTGATGGAATTGTCCTCGCCGCGCGACGACGCCCGCGCGACGCTGGAGGCGATCCTCGCCAAGGGCATGGAAGATGAGATCGTCGATGACGCCGTGATCGCGGCGAATCTCAGCCAGCGCCAGGCGCTTCTGGAAGCTGCGCGACGAGATGTCGGCGGCGCAGAAGCCGGAAGGCGGCTCGATCAAGCACGACATTTCGGTGCCGGTTGCAGCCGTCCCGGCGTTCATCGCGGAAGCGGATGCGGCCGTGGTGAAGCTGATCCCGGGATCGCGGCCGGTGCCGTTCGGTCATCTCGGCGACGGCAACATCCACTACAATGTCAGCCAGCCGGTCGGCGGCAACACCGCCGATTTCATGGACCGCTGGCACGAAGTCAACGCCGTCGTGTTCGAGATCGTGCTGAAGATGGGCGGCTCGATCTCGGCCGAGCACGGCATCGGCGTGCTCAAGCGCGACGAATTGCCCGACGTAAAGGACAAGACCGCAATCGCGCTGATGCGGCAGATCAAGGCGATGCTCGACCCGCACGGCATCATGAACCCCGGCAAGGTGCTCTGACAGGGCGTGGCTTGGGGGCGCGCGCCCTGCCCCGAGGCGGAACATCAGCGTGCAAGATTGTCGTCAGAATAAAGCGATAAGAATCGGAGTTCTGATTCGACGAGACCATAAGGGTTCCGCGACATGAGCTCCGATACTCTCTCGATTGCGCCTCTTGACGACAACGACATCGCGGCGGTGACCGCGCTCTGGGAACGCTGCGGATTGGTGCGGCCATGGAACGATCCCACGGCCGACATCGCGCTGGCGCGGCGCGGGCCGAACAGCGCGCTGCTGATTGGCCGCGACGCCGACAAGATCGTTGCCTCCGTCATGGTCGGTCATGACGGCCACCGCGGCTGGGTCTATTACGTCGCCGTCGATCCGGATTGCCGCGGCAAGGGCTTTGGCCGTGCGATCATGCAGGCCGCCGAGGACTGGCTACGCCCGCTGGGCATCGTGAAGGTGCAGCTCTTGGTGCGGGGCGACAATACCAAAGTGCAGGCGTTCTACGAAACGCTCGGCTATGACGAGCAGGATCGCGTCATCTATGCCAAATGGCTCGATGGCCGCGAACCGACGCCGTGAGCGCGGATTTTAAATTGCGGGGAAATTTTCCGATGTCGATTGCCGACCGTATCCGCGTCAAGGACGTGCGCCTGCTGTCCGACAATCACTACACGCTGAAGACCACGACCTTCGAATGGCGCCGGGACGACGGCACGTGGCAGACGCAGCATCGCGAGACCTATGACCGCGGCAACGGCGCGACGCTGCTGCCCTACAATCTCGCGCAGCGCACGGTGATGCTGGTGCGCCAGTTCCGCTACCCGGCCTATGTCAACGGTTACGACGATCTCCTGATCGAGGCGGCCGCCGGGCTGCTCGATGACGCCTCGCCGGAAGAACGCATTCGCATCGAGGCCGAGGAGGAAATCGGCTATCGCCTGCACGACGTCAGGCGCGTGTTCGAGGCCTTCATGAGCCCGGGCGCGGTGACGGAGAAGCTTTATTTCTTCGTCGCCGAATACGAGCCGTCGATGAAGATCGGCAGCGGCGGCGGCATCGCCGACGAAGGCGAAGAGATCGAGGTTCTGGAAATATCGATCGACGAAGCGCTCGCGATGATCACCGACGGCCGCATCGTCGATGCGAAGACGATCATGCTGTTGCAGTATGCAGCGCTGAGGATTTTTCAGTGAGGTTGTGGGGTATATATTCTCTCCGTCGTCATTCCGGGATGCGCCGCTAGGCGCAGGCCGGAATCCATAACCACAGCCTGGGGTTATGGATTCCGAGCTCGCCGCTTCGGGTCGCCCCGGAATGACGGCAGAAAAACACAGGTCGGTGGTTATGGGCTCAAACAGAGAGTTCAAAACAACGAGCCCTGCCCGTCGTCGGGCGACGTTGCGCGTGCGGGTTTTCTTGCGGGCTTCTTCGCGGACTGCGCTTCGGCCGCGATCTCCTCCTCGGTGATCGGCAGCAGCAGTTGCGCGTCGTCGTTGTTGGCGCTGTTCACCCTGGTTCGATACTTCATGCCAGGCGAACTCGCCCTCGTCGGGCCCGGCGAGCAGCGGCATCACATCATCCACCTCATGCGCGCGGCAATCGAGCCAGCGCTCGAAATCCTCGGGCCGCATCGTGACGGGCACACGGTGATGCAGCACGGCGAGATCGGCGCTCGCGGGCGCAGTGACGATCGCGACCGTGTCGAGCTCCTCGCCGTTCGGGCCGATCCAGGTTTCCGCGAGTGCTGCGAAAGCAAGCGGGCTGCCATCGCGGCGATGGATGAACAGCGGCCGCTTGCGTCCGCCCACCACCTGCCATTCGTAGTAACCGTCAGCGGGGATCAGGCAGCGACGGCGCTTCATCGCATTCTTGAACGCCGGCTTGTCCTGAACCGTTTCCGAACGCGCGTTGATCAGCAACGTAATTTTACGGGGATCCTTGACCCAGGATGGTATAAGTCCCCAACGCATCAGCCGGAAATGCCGCGCCTCATTGTCGATGATGACCACGGGAACCGGCTGCGTCGGTGCGATATTATGCCGGGGCGGAAAGTTCGGCTGCTCAAGGTAGCCAAAAATTCGCCGCAACGCTTCGGGAGGAGAGGTAATGACAAATCGTCCGCACATTCTTCGACCCAAATAGGCTTCCGTTCAGCCCCTTTTAACCCCCTGTGCTAACACTGCGACCGATGAGTACAAGCCCTTCGCCATCCGAAAAAGCGCCGCCGCAACCGGGCCTCAATGCATCACGGGCCGCGGAGCTGAAGGCTGCGAACATCAATCCACGGACAGGTCTCGCCACGGACTATCTGAACCATTTCAACGAAGCCGTGATGCTTCTCGAAATGATCCCGGATATTCCGGAATGCGCCGACGATTTCCTGCAGTGGCACCCGCTATCCTACGCCGAACATTTCACGGCGTCGAATTTCGCTGCGCGCGATCTCGCGATCTCGGCCTATGACAATGCCGATGTCGGCATGCGCGCCGAGTTCGACAACATCACCGGCACCATGACCGCGATCCTGGTCGCGGTCAGCGACGCAATGCGCGAAGCCCAACAGGACTCGACCCGCGCCAAGCTCGCGCTGCAAGCGACGAGCTGGGTGAAACCACTGGTCTCGGCGGCCGGCGGCATCATCAACGGCGGCTCCGAGGGCGACGTCGAGTACATCATGACGCACTGATGGGCACCGCAACTCCCATCCAACCCCAGCGTCCGCAGCTCGCGGTCAGCGCGGCCATCTTTCGCAACGACAAGGTTCTGCTCGTCCGGCGCGCGCGCTCGCCGGGCAAGGGCTTCTATTCGCTGCCGGGCGGCCGGGTCGAATTCGGCGAATCGCTGCACACCGCACTTCACCGCGAGGTCGACGAGGAGACCGGGCTGAAAATCGAGATCGTGGGCCTGTCCGGCTGGCGCGAGGTGCTGCCCGGCCCGACCGGCGGCGGCCACTATCTGATCATGTCGTTCGCGGCGCGCTGGGTCGCCAACGAAGCGGTGCTGAACGACGAGCACGACGATTTCAAATGGCTGGCGCCTGACGCGCTCGGCGATCTCAAGCTGACCGGCGGCCTGCCGGAGGTGATCGACGCCGCGCGGCGGCTGATTCGGGCCTAGACTGCCGCGCCTTGCTTCCAGCGCATTGAAAGCCTATCACGCGGCTTTTCCGGACCCCTTCATGGCAAAGCACATCCTCGCCATCCTCATCCTTGTCTCGGCATGCATCGCGGTCCCCGTCCGTGCGCAGGATGCCGCCGCGCCGTTCGACGGCGACCTGCAGCGGCTCGCCGAGATCCTGGGGACGCTGCATTACCTGCGCGGCATCTGCGGCAGCAATGAAGGCACCAAATGGCGCAACCAGATGCAGGCGCTGATCGATGCGGAGACGCCGAGCGGCGAGCGGCGCGCCCGCATGATCGCGGCCTTCAATCGCGGCTATAACGGCTTCCAGCAGACCTACCGCACCTGCACGCCGGCGGCGCTGGTCGCGATCCGCCGCTACATCGACGAAGGCTCGAAGATCTCCCGCGACCTCACCGCGCGCTACGCGAATTAGCGTGGACAAGTTGCGAGCGATCCGCCGAAAGACTGAGCTTTTCTTAACGCCGTTAACCTTTCCTAAAGAACTGCACTAGGCGTGTGAAACCCGCGTGCTAAACCTCCGCGCATTCGAAGCGTTCCGTCCTGGAACGCGCAATGCCGCCGGTTGTATCATTATGCGCCATCCTGTTTCATTCCGCCTCGCCGGCGACCCCATGCCCGATCACGAACAGAAGCAGGCCGCGCTCGGCTATCTCAACGAAGCCTGGGCAGAAGCGCGCCATGACGGCGTCGACGGCGACTGCCTGGCGCAGGCGAGCCTGTTCGCGGCGATGGCCGAACTGGTCAGGACCTATGGCGAAGATGCGGTCGCGACATTCGTCGAGGGCCTCTCCGTCCGCGTCCGCAATTGCGAATTCTCCGTCGCGACCGTGCGGCAGTAGATCTCGCCTCAACGAGAATCCGTAGGGTGGGCAAAGCGCAAGCGTGCCCACCACGATGCAACGACTTGAGGCGAGACGGTGGGCACGGCGCGATGCGCCTTTGCCCACCCTACGCGATCTCCGCTATTTCGCCGGCTGCAGCGCGGCCGTCTGCTTGGCGAGCTGCTTGTCGAAATCCTGCTCGAGCCCGGCCACGTAGGTTGCAAGCTCGCCGGGCTTGACGAACGGGTTCGGCGCACCGTTCTTCATGTTCGCGCGCTTCTCCTGCATGCCGTAGACCTCCGGATGCGGTCCGAGCAGCACGTCCGGCTTCATCGCCTTGGCCTTGGCGAAGGTCGAGCGGTAATCCTCGACGATGCCGGGATAGGTCGGCTGGCCGACCAGCTTGTTCAGCGCGACCGTGCCTGAGCAGAAGAACAGCACGTCGCGATTCTCGTTGCCGTCCTTGGCGGTCATCTCCCAGCTCGTGCAGCCGGGTGTGTGGCCGGGCATGGAATGCGCCGTCAGCGTCGTGTCGCCGAGCGTCACCTTGTCGCCTTCCTTGACGGCGCGGTCGACCTTCACGGGCGGAAAGGCGAGATCGGTGTCCTTCTCGTCGCCCGGATAGTATCCGCCTTCGAGCAACGGCTTGTCGCGTTCGCCGGCCACGAGTTGCGCGCCGGTGTCCTTCTTCATCTCGGCAAAGCCGCCGGTGTGATCGAAATGCGCGTGCGAGTTCAGGATGTACTTGATGTCGGCGAGCTTGAACCCGAGCTTGGCGACGTTGTCCTTGATCATGCCGGTCAATTCGGGGAGCGCCGTGTCCACGAGAATCAGGCCGTCCGACGTCTTGATGATGTAGGCCGCGATGCCGTCGGTGCCGACGTAATAGATGTTGCCGATCAGTTGGAACGGCTCGAACGGCGTGGTCCACTTCTTGGTGACCGCCGCCAGGAAATCCTTGACGGTCTGCGCCTGCACGCCGGTTGCGATCAATGCGATGGCGCACAGCACGGCCGTGAGCGTTCTCATGTTTGCCTCCCTGTTGTTTCTTTTTTCGAGCAAACGCGGCCCGCGTGCTCGTTATCGATCGCAAGCTACGTCGCGAGTCACCCAGCAGGCAAGTGCTCGCCGACCGGGAAATTTCGCATGGCTTGGGGGAATAACCGCTTGTCGGCAGTTTGAGCCCGCATCCCCCAGGATGGGTAGAGCGGCTTGCGAACTACTGTTAGACCCTCGTCCTGAGGAGCCGCGTAGCGGCGTCTCGAAGGACGCGGCCCGAGCCGGGCCTCATGGTTCGAGACGGCGCTTGCGCGCCTCCTCACCATGAGGATCGGAACGGCAGCCTTGATCAAGGCTTCAGCGTCTCCAGGAACCGCACCGGCTCGCCCAGCGACGGCGTCACCAGTTCGCCCTGCCACATCACGCGGCGGCCGCGGACGAAGGTGCCGACCGGCCAGCCGGTGACGCGCACGCCGTCATACGGCGTCCAGCCGGCGCGCGAGGCGACCCATTTGTTGGTGATGGTCTCGCTGCGCTTGAGATCGACCACCGTGAAATCGGCGTCGTAGCCGGCGGCGATGCGGCCCTTGCAGGCGATGTTGTAGAGCCGCGCCGGCCCCGCGCTGGTGAGGTCGACAAAGCGCGCCAGCGACAGCCGCCCGGCATTGACGTGATCGAGCATGATCGGCACCAGCGTCTGAACGCCCGTCATGCCCGAGGGTGAGGATGGATAAGTCTTCGCCTTCTCCTCGCGCGTATGCGGCGCGTGATCGGAACCGAGCACGTCGATAATGCCCTGCTCGATGCCCCGCCAGATGCCGTCGCGGTGATCCGCCCCGCGCACCGGCGGGTTCATCTGCGCGTGGGTGCCGAGGCGCTCGTAGCACTCCGGCGCGACCAGCGTCAGGTGATGCGGCGTCGCCTCGCAGGATGCGACGTCCTTGTGATCGCGCAGATACTCGATCTCCTCTTTGGTCGAGATATGCAGCACATGGATGCGCTTGCCGGTCTCGCGCGCGAGCTTGACCAGCCGCTCGGTCGCCATCAGCGCCGCGGTCTCGTCGCGCCACACCGGATGCGACCTCGGGTCGCCCTCGATCCGCAAGCGGTTTGCGCTCATTGAGGCGGTACTCGTCCTCGGCATGGAAGGCGGCGCGGCGGCGGATCACCTGGAAGATGCGCCGCAGGCTCTCATCGTCCTCGACCAGAAGTGCGCCAGTGGACGAGCCGATGAAGACCTTCACGCCGGCGCAGCCCTCGGCCCGTTCAAGTTCCGGCAGATCGGCAACGTTGTCGCGGGTGCCGCCGATGAAGAAGGCGAAATCGCAATGCATGCGGTGACGGGCGCGCTTCACCTTGTCCGTGAAGGTCGCTTCCGTGACGGTCAATGGATCAGTGTTCGGCATCTCGAACACGCCGGTGACGCCGCCCATCACGGCGCTGCGCGAGCCCGTCTCCAGATCCTCCTTCTGGGTCAGGCCGGGCTCGCGGAAATGCACCTGGGTGTCGATCACGCCGGGCAGGATGTGCAGGCCCTTGCAGTCGATCACCTCGGCCGCTGACGCTTGCGCCAGTGCGCCGATCTCGGCGATGCGGCCGCCCACGATGCCGATGTCGCGGACGCCCTCGCCGTCCTGATTGACCACGGTGCCGGATTTTAGAATCGTATCAAATGCTTTAGCCATCGGTCCTCAGCGGCGAGTTCGGGGAACCGGGCCGCCAGCGGCCCTTGTGACCCCAACCTTAGCGTCTTACGTTCAAAGCGGATATCGGCTACTTGCATTTCAACAACAAGTTCAAGAGCAACCTCTTATGAAAGCAGCGTTTCTGCCCGACCGGGGTGTGGTCAAGGTCAGCGGCGAGGACGCGCGCAACTTTCTCAATGGCCTGATCACCACCGACCTGACGCGGCTCGAGCCGGGCAAGGGCCGGTTCGGCGCGCTACTGACGCCGCAGGGCAAGATCGTCGCGGATTTCCTGATCGCCGAGGCTCCTGCCAGTCAGACCCCTGCCGGCCAGGGTGGCGGCGGCATCCTGATCGACTGCCCGCGCGCGCTGGCGGCGGACCTTTCGAAGAAGCTCGGTTTCTACAAATTGCGGGCCAAGGTCACGGTGGACAACCTCTCAGACAGCCTCGGCGTCATCGCCGCCTGGGACGGTGAACTCGCGATGAAGCCCGACTTGACGCTTTTCCGATCCACGGGACCAACGGCTCGGCTGGCGCATTTTCGCGGCCGAGACCGGGGCGGAGGCCATCGCCAGGCAGATCGGCGCCGATCTCGTCGACAGCGCCGAGTATGAGGCGCACCGCATCGCCTGCGGCGTGCCGCGCGGCGGGCTCGACTTTATGTATGGCGACGCCTTCCCGCATGAGACCAACATGGACCGCCTGCACGGCGTCGATTTCGACAAGGGCTGCTATGTCGGGCAGGAGGTGGTGTCGCGGATGCAGCATCGCGGCACCGCGCGCACCCGCACCGTCCGCGTCACGCTCGACGGCCCGCGGCCGGAGCCGGGCACGGCCATTCTGGCCGGCGACAAGCCGGTCGGCACCATGGGCTCCGCGGCCGAACAGAAGGGGCTCGCGCTGATCCGCACCGACCGCGTCGCTGACGCGCTGGGCTCGGGCCTGCCGCTCACCGCCGGCGGCCTGACCCTTCATCTCGCCGATCCGGGCGACCTGCAACCGGGCGCGAAGCAGACCGTCGCATGAGCCGATCCGCGCGCCTGCACCCCGATGGAAAGACGCGATGCCCCTGGCCCGGGGAGGATCAGCTCTACGTCACCTATCACGACACCGAATGGGGCGTGCCCGAATATGACGACCGCGCGCTTTACGAGAAGCTGATCCTCGACGGCTTCCAGGCCGGGCTCTCCTGGATCACGATCCTGCGCAAGCGCGACAATTTCCGCAAAGCCTTCGACGATTTCCAGCCCGACAAGATCGCGCGCTACAACGCCAAGAAGGTCCACGCGCTGATGAACGATGCCGGCATCGTCCGCAACCGCGCCAAGATCGAGGGCACGATCGCAAGCGCGAAATCCTATCTGAAGATCATGGACGAAGGCCCGGGCTTCTCGGCGTTTCTGTGGGACTTCCTCGACGGCAGACCGAAGGTCAACCAGTTCAAGACCACCGCCAGCGTGCCGGCCTCCACGCCGCTCTCGATCAAGGTCTCCAAGGAATTGTCGGCGCGCGGGTTCAAGTTCGTCGGCCCGACCATCGTCTATGCCTTCATGCAGGCGACCGGCATGGTCAACGACCATCTCGTCACCTGCTTCTGCCATGAGGGCTGCGCCGGCAAGCGCCGGACGCCGCGCCTGCAAGGGCCCGCTGGCGAAATGACGGCGGGCAACATGACCGCAACGAAATCCTCCGCGGCCAACACCCGCGCCTGGCAGCGGATGCTGTCGGGACGCCGGCTCGATCTGCTCGACCCCTCGCCGCTCGACATCGAAATCGTCGACATCGCCCATGGGCTCGCCCGCGTCGCGCGCTGGAACGGGCAGACCCATGGCGCGCATATCTTCTCGGTGGCGCAGCATACGCTGCTGGTCGAAGCCGTCATGCGGGTGCAGAATCCAGCGGCCGGCGACCGTCTCCGGCTTGCCGCGCTGCTGCACGACGCGCCGGAATATGTCATCGGCGACATGATCTCGCCGTTCAAGGCGGTGCTCGGCGGCGACTACAAGATGGTGGAGAAGCGCCTGCTGGCCGCGATCCATATCCGCTTCGGCCTGCCGCCGGAATTGGCCGCCGACATCACCCGGCAGATCAAGAACGCCGACCGCGGCGCGGCCTATCTGGAGGCCACCGTGCTTGCGGGCTTCTCGGAAGCCGAGGCCAAGCGGCTGTTCGGCCGCGATCCCGGGCTGCCGGAAGCCACAAGGGCAGGACTATTTGACCCCCTGGGGCGCGCCCAAGGCCGAGAAGCGGTTCCTGGCGCGTTTTAAGGCACTGGAGGCTTGAACGCCGGCCCTGAACCTGCTTTCACGGCCGTTCACCTGGCCTTATCGCCGGTAAGATAAGAAGGCTCGCCATGATCCACGTCTGCTCGCTCGCCGCCCTGCCCGAAATCGTCCGACTGACGGGCGCGAGCCATGTGCTGACCGTCATGGCCAAGGTCGATCAGGTGGAACGGCCGGCCTCCGTGCTTGCCGAGAACCACATGAAAATCTCGTTCGACGACATCACCGAGCCGATGGACGGCTTCGTCGCGCCGAACGCCGAGCATGTCGAGCAGGTGCTGAGCTTCGTGCGGAGCTGGGACCGCGGCGCGCCGCTCGTCATCCACTGCTATGCCGGCGTCAGCCGCTCGACCGCGAGCGCCTTTGCCGCGGCCTGCGCGCTCAATCCGCATCGCGACGAGATGACGATCGCCCGCCAGATCCGCGCGGCATCGCCGATCGCCAACCCGAACCGGCTGATCGTCAGCCTCGCCGACAAGGCGCTGGGCCGCGACGGCCGCATGCTGCGCGCGCTCGACGACATCGGGCCGGCCAGCATGATGGTCGAAGGCAAGCCTTTCCGCGTCGACCTCGACTGACCGCGATGAGTACTGCCGCAACATGAGCGAGAAGCTGCTGACGCCGATCGAGATCGGCCTGACCGCGGCGATCGTCGCGCTCGAAGGCAGCGAACCCCTGATTCTCACGGCATCCAGCAGCGCCGACGGCAAGCTCACCGGGCTTCCATTCGGCCCGTTCGATGCGGTCGCTCACCGCACCTTCGAGATGGGCTTGCGCGCCTGGGTGGAGGAGCAGGCCGGCGTGCGGCTCGGCTATGTCGAGCAGCTCTATACGTTCGGCGACCGCGGACGGCACACCGAGCCCGCCGACACCGAGGCCCATGTCGTGTCGATCGGCTATCTCGCGCTGACGCGTGTCACCGAGGGCGTGGCGCCCGCGCCGGGCGCGACCTTCGAGCCCTGGTATCGCTTCTTCCCCTGGGAAGACTGGCGCGACGGACGGCCCGCGATCATCGAACGCGACATTCTCGGCGAACTCGCCGCATGGGCCGAGCAAGGCGAGATGCCGGAGACGGCGCGCGCACTCGCCCGCAAGGACCGCGTGCGGCTCTATTTCGGCACCGACGGCGCGCATTGGGACGAGGAGCGCGTGCTCGACCGCTACGAGCTGCTCTATGAGGCGGGCCTGGTGGAAGAAGCCCGGCGCGACGGGCGACCGGCGGCGCTGGCGCGCGCGTCGCTGCCTACTCTTGGCGTATCGATGCGGTTCGACCATCGACGGATTCTCGCCACCGCGATCGCCCGGCTGCGCGCCAAGCTGAAATACCGGCCGGTGATTTTTGAACTTTTGCCGCCCGACTTCACACTCACCGAATTGCAGCACACGGTGGAAGCAATTTCGGGGCGGCATTTGCACAAGCAGAATTTCCGAAGGCTGGTGGAGGCAGGCACCCTGGTCGAACCGACCGGCGTGATGTCGACACAGACGGGCGGACGGCCCGCCGCGCTGTTTCGCTTCCGCCGCGAGGTGTTGCAGGAACGGCCCGCGCCGGGCCTGCGCGTCCGTGGACGCCGCTGAGCAGCGGCAACCCGCGGGCCGAGGCTCCCTCACCCCGCACTCTCGCACCCCGTACTCTCGGGATTTCCGGAAAGCAAAGTGATGTTCGATTGGCCGTTCGACTGGTTATCGTTCGCAGCCGTGATCGCCGCGTTCGTGCTGGCGCTGAAGGCCTTCAGGCGTGTCGATCAGCTCCGCGCGCGGATCGATACGCTGGAGGCGGCGCTGGCGAGGGCAGCCACAGCGCCTGCGCCGCCACCGCTCGCGCCGCTTCAGGAGACGGACGCCACGCTCGCCGCGTCGCCACCGCCTATCCCAACCGTCGAACAGCCCGCAACGCCCGTTGAACCAACGAGTCCCACCTCGCCGGAGCAAGTGACCGCGACGGAGGCCGCCAGCGCAACGGCGGCGCCGCCGCCCGTGCCGGCAGCCGCGCCCGGCTTCGAGGAGCGCATCGGCACGCGCTGGGTGGTCTGGATCGGCGGCCTGACGCTCGCGCTCGGCGGCTTCTTCATGGTGCGCTACTCGATCGAGGCCGGGTTGCTGGGGCCGGGCGTGCGCACGACGCTCGGCGGACTGTTCGCGCTGGCGCTGCTTCTGGCCGGCGAATGGACGCGGCGCAGCGAGAGCATCGCCGATATCGAGGCGCTTCCGATCGCCAACATTCCGGCGATCCTCACCGCGGCCGGCACCGCGGTGGCGTTCGCGACCGTCTACGCTGCCTACGCGCTGTACGATTTCCTCGCACCCGCGCCCGCTTTCGTGGCGCTCGGGCTGGTCGCGCTCGGCACGCTGGCGGCAGCCCTGCTGCATGGTCCCGCGCTCGCAGGCCTCGGGGTCGCCGCCGCCTTCGTCACGCCGGTTCTGGTGTCCTCGAGCGAACCCGACTTCTGGTCGCTCTACATCTATCTTGCGATCGTCACCGCGGCGGCCTTCGGACTGGCACGCGTGCGGCTGTGGCGCTGGCTTGCGATCACCACCATCGTGTTCGCGCTGCTCTGGACCCTGCCATGCCTCGACTGCGGACCGTCGATGATCGCGCCGCACCTCTTCCATGCGATCGCGGGATTTGTGCTCGCCGCATTGCTGGTGGTTTGCGGCTTCGCGTTCGGACCAGCGGCGGACGGCGAACAGGTCGAGCCGATCTCGTCCGGCGCGCTCGCAGCCTATCTGTTCGCCGCGATGATGATCGTGCTGTACGGCCACCACGCCGACAGCGCCATGATCGCCTTCGGCCTCCTCGTAGCGGGCACGTTGTTCGTAGCCTGGCGCGCGCCGGCGGCAACGGGTGCGCTGGCGGCCGCCGCAGCGTTCGTCTTTGCCGTGTTCGTGGAATGGGCGGTGCGCGCCAACCCCGACATGCTCGTGCTGCCCGGCGGAGCCATGCCGGGCATCGGAGCCTTCGGCGACCGATGGATCGGTCTCGCTGCATCTCTTCACCGCAGTCGTCTTCGCGGCCGGATTTGGCGTGACCGGCTTCCTGGCGCAGGGCCGTTTCAACGCCGCCAAGGTCACCGTGTTCTGGGCCGCCTGCGCGGTGTTCACGCCGCTCGCGCTGCTGATCGCGCTCTATGCCCGCATCGCGCATCTCGACCGCTCGATCCCGTTCGCCATCATCGCCGTGCTGCTCGCCGCCGCCTTTGGCGCCGCGACCGAGATGCTGACCCGCCGCGAGGAACGGCCCGGACTGCAGATCGCGATCGCACTGTTTGCGACCGGCACGCTCGGCGCGCTGGCGCTCGCCTTCACCTTCTCGCTGGAAAAAGGCTGGCTCAGCATCGCGCTGGCGCTGATGTCGATGGGCACGGCCTGGATTTCGGTGCAGCGGCCAATCCCCTTCATGCGGACGCTGGCCGCGATCCTCGCCGGCATCGTGACGGCGCGGATCGCCTATGAGCCGCGGATCGCGGGCGATGCGATCGGCACGACGCCGATCTTCAACTGGCTATTGTTGGGCTATGGCGTTCCCGCACTGTCGTTCTGGGCCGGTAGCTATTTCCTGCGCAGGCGCGGCGACGATGCGCCGCTGCGCGCGGTGGAATCGGCCGCGATCCTGTTCACGGTGCTGCTGGCCTTCATGGAAATCCGCCACGCGATCAATGGCGGCGACGTCTATCGCAACAATGCCGGCCTCACCGAGGTCGCGCTGCAGGTCTGCGTCGCGCTCGCGATGGCGATCGGGCTGGAGCGGCTGCGCCTGCGCTCAGGCAGCCTGATCCACAATATCAGCGCCGTGCTGCTCACGGCCTTCGCAGGGCTCGCGGCCGTCTTCGGCCTGCTGCTGCTGGAGACGCCGTTGCTCTGGCCGATCAATGTCGGCGGCGCGTTCCTCAACGTGCTGCTGCTCGGCTATGCCATCCCAGCGATTTTGGCGCTGCTGCTGTCCTATGCCGTCGCCGGCCATCGCCATCGCTATTACGGCAACACGATCGCGGCCGGCGCGCTGATCCTGGCGCTGGCTTATGTGTCGTTCGAGATCCGCAGGCTCTATCACGGCCCGGTCATGAGCAGCGGCGGGACCAGCGATGCCGAGCAATACACCTATTCGATCGCGTGGCTGCTCTTCGGCGTGGTGCTGCTCGGCATCGGCGTCGTGGTCGAACTCCGAGCGCGCGCGGCTGGCGTCGGCGGCGGTCATCGCGCTGACCATTCTCAAAGCGTTCGTGATCGACATGTCGACGCTGGAGGGAATCTACCGCGCGCTGTCATTCATGTGCCTCGGCCTGGTGCTGGTCGCGATCGGCTGGCTGTACCAGCGGATTTTGTTCAGGCGACAGCCCGCGCCGCAGGTGCCGGCGCAGTGAAGCGTTGGACATCTCTGAGATGCTGCTCATCGCCCGCGACATGCGGGCGAGTCCGGTATTCGCAGAGACGTCCGGGTTTGATTGATAGGCCACGGCGTACGGATGCCGCGCCTGCGCGGTTGCTGACAGAGTTGAGTGGCGCAATAGCTCCCCCGTCCATGGGGCGCCGTAAAGATGATCACGCCGCACGAACGGTGTTGAGGAATTTGCTCACCTCGACCTTGAGGCGGTCGCTGTCGCCGGACAGTGACTGCGCGGCTGACAGCACCTGCGAGGAGGCCGATCCGGTCTCGCTGGCGCCGCGCTGCACGTCGGTGATGTTGGATGACACCTGCTGGGTGCCGAGCGCCGCCTGCTGCACGTTGCGGGAAATTTCCTGGGTCGCCGCACCCTGCTCTTCGACCGCAGCCGCGATGGTGGAGGAAATCTCCGACAGCTTCTCGATGGTGACGCTGATTTCGCGGATCGCGTTGACGGAATCCTGTGTCGCGGCCTGGATGCCGGAAATCTGCTGACCGATCTCGCCGGTCGCTTTCGAGGTCTGCTCGGCCAGCGCCTTCACCTCGGAGGCAACGACCGCAAAGCCGCGGCCCGCCTCGCCGGCCCGTGCCGCTTCGATGGTCGCGTTCAGCGCCAGCAGGTTGGTCTGGCCCGCGATGCTGTTGATCAGCTCGACGACGTCGCCGATACGCGTCGCGGCCTTCGACAATTCGCTGACCCGATCGGTGGTGTTGCGGGCCTGGCCCACGGCATCGCTTGCCATCCGCGCGGATTCCTGCACCTGCCGGCTGATCTCGTTGACCGACGACGTCAGCTCCTCGGTGGCGGAAGCAACCGACTGCACATTCGCGGTCGCTTCTTCGGAAGCAGCCGCGACGATGGTGGAGAGCTCCTGCGAGCGCTTGGCCGTGGAGGTCAACGTGCCGGCCGATCCCTCGAGCTGCGTCGAGGCGGTCGACACGGTGTCCACGATCTCGCCGATGGTCAATTCGAAGTCGCGGGTGATCCTGATCGACGCGCCGGCC
The DNA here is from genome assembly GCA_963786015.1 of uncultured Alphaproteobacteria bacterium. GTDB lineage: Bacteria > Pseudomonadota > Alphaproteobacteria > Rhizobiales > Xanthobacteraceae > Bradyrhizobium. Next base: position 433,587 of record CAWAXO010000037.1, read on the forward strand.
GCGCGCGATCTTGGCGTCCGCATCGGTCGGCCGCGGCCTCGTCGGCCGCCTGCTTGGCGATCAGCGCCTCCTTGAACACCTGCAGCGTATCGGCCATCGCGCCGATTTCGGTCTTTTCGCCCTGATGCGGCACCTCCGCGGTCAGGTCACCGCCGCCGAGCGCCTGCATCGGCTTGACGATGGAGGCAAGGCCGCGCGACACGTCGCGCACCACCAGCACGCCAACCGCGATGCCGGCCATCATCGCAGCGGCGACGATGCACAATGCAATCCATATCGTGGTGTTGTAGCCGTCCGCGGCAGCTTTCGTCGCCGTCGCGGCGCCGGCGTCGTTGAGATCGATGCCTCGCTTCAGGATCTTGTCGAACTCGGCAGCGGTCACGGCGACCGACTTGGTCAGCAGCTCGGTCGCTTCATGCGGGACCCGGCCGATGCTGTTGCGCGACTCCTTGATGACCTCGGCAACGCCCGTCTGGTATTTGTCCCAGGCGCGCGACCATTCGTCGTAGATCGCGCGCTCCTCGGCAGAGGAAATCTTGCCCTCGTAGACGTTCCGGTCCTTCTTGATGGCTTCGAGGATCCCCGCCAGGCGCTTCTCGCCCGCATCCTTTGCCTCCGGCGTTTCCGCCATGCAATGCGCGCGAAGCGCGACGCGGAACAGGTTGATGTCGGTGCGCAGATCACCGAGCACCTTGACGCTCGGAAGCCAATTGGTCGCAATCTCGACGGTATAGGCGTTGATGGACTGGACGCTTCGCACCGCCACAAGTCCCAACAGCGACATCGCGGCGACGAAGAAAATGATTGCCGCGACGATCTTGAATCGAATGGAAAGCTTGGACATGGAAACCCGCTCTCAGGCGCGCGAAATAATCAGTTTGCGCGTCTCGCGGCTTTCCGCGGAGCAGCAAACAATCGGATCGGTTCAATTAAATGTTGCTGAACCATAAGATCGAGGAACCCAAGCGCGGGTTAATCCGGCTTCCGTAGTTCTACTCACGGCAGACGGCGCTACGCCATCCCGCTACCGCGGAAAGGGTCGGGCGCCTGCGGCAAAGTGTGCTGTGCAAAAAAACTTCAGCCCGGCTCGCGGATGGCATCGTCGGCCAACGCGCTGCCGACTACGCCTACGCCGCCCGGATGGTACCGAGAAACTTGCCGACCTCGAGCTTCAACCGGTTGCTGTCGCCGGACAGCGACTTCGCGGCCGACAGCACCTGCGAGGAGGCCGAGCCGGTTTCGTTCGCGCCGCGCTCCACGTCGGTGATGTTGGACGAAACCTGCTCGGTGCCGGCTGCCGCCTGCTGCACGTTGCGGGAGATTTCCTGCGTCGCCGCGCCCTGCTCTTCCACGGCAGCAGCGATCGTCGAGGATATCTCGGAGAGCCTTTCGATCGTGACGCTGATTTCCTTGATCGCGTTCACGGAGTCGTTGGTCGCGGCCTGGATACCGTTGATCTGCTGGCCGATCTCGCCGGTCGCCTTTGCCGTCTGTTCGGCCAGCGCCTTCACTTCCGAAGCGACCACCGCGAAGCCGCGGCCGGCTTCGCCGGCGCGGGCCGCTTCGATGGTCGCGTTCAGCGCCAGAAGGTTGGTCTGGCCGGCGATCGTGTTGATCAGCTCGACGACGTCGCCGATGCGGGTCGCGGCCTTGGACAATTCGCCGACGCGATCGGTGGTGTTGCGGGCCTGGCCGACGGCTTCGCCCGCCATGCGCGCCAATTCCTGCACCTGGCGGCTGATCTCGGTGATGGATGACGCCATCTCCTCGGTGGCGGACGCCACCGACTGCACATTGGTCGAGGCCTCTTCGGACGCGGCCGCCACGGCGGTGGATAGCCGCTGCGAGCGCTCGGCGGTCGAGGTCAGCGTGTTGGCGGAGGCCTCAAGCTCGTTGGACGCCGAGCTAACGACCTCGATGATCTCGCCGACGGCGCTTTCGAAATCGTCTGCCATCCTGTGCATGTCGGCCTTGCGCTGACGTGCGACGCGGGTCTCGGCTTCCTTCTGCTCGGTTTCCATCCGGATCTTGGCGAGGCCGTTCTCCTTGAAGACGAGCGCGGCCCTGGCCACGTCACCGACCTCGTCCTTGCGATCGGTGCTGTGCACGGCGATCTCGTATTTTCCGCCGGCAAGCGCCTGCAGGAGATCGACCATGGCGCGCAACGGCCTGGCGATGCCGTACTGACCGATCGCAAAGCCCAGGATCATTCCGACGATGATGCAGCCGAGCGAAATGCCGATCAGCAAGGTCGACCCGGAGCTGTATTGCCTGGCGGTCGCCTCCTCATATTCCTCGACACGCTTGCTCAGCCGGTCGGCAACCGCCCTGACCTTGAGCTGCAGGACTTCCGACGCGGTACGGCTCTTGACGAGATCGTCGCGCAGCTTCTCGGCGGTTTCGGTAAACCGTGGAGGACGATGCCGCATCGACCGCCGTAAGCGTCTGCGTCAGCGCCTGCTCATAAGTCGAAAACGCCTCCCGCACGGCGGGCAACAGGGCCAGCGCCTGGGCGTCCGCTGTCTTTGCCATCGTCTCGAGTCGTTCCTTGAACTCCTTGAGCTGGTCGTCGATCACCTTGCGCGCGGCGAGCCGGTTCTCGTCGCGGGGGTCGAGCGCGCTGCGATATTCGGCTCTGCTGATGGAGATGATGTTGTTGTTGGCCCGCGTCGCCAGCAGCGCACGCTTGCCGGCCGACGTCATGACTTCCGCGTTCTCGTTCTGCACCCGCAGCGCGGAGATCGCGATCGACGCGGTGAGCGCCAATGCACCGGCGAGCAGGAGAATGATGGCCAGGATCTTGGGGAGGATTCGAAAGCGGCCCATGAACGACATTGGAGGCTCCGTGAGAGGTCGGCGCGACCTTGCCGCGCGTCAAGGCGATCTTCCCGAAACGAAAACCACCTCAAGATGTGTCAGGGAAACCTACCCAAAACTTTGTTAAATTCTTCACCCGTGCGGTTACGGTGGCGCAAGATTACAACCAGCGCGATGCCAAGATGCGCCATGCTGTCGGACTCGCCGTGAGGCCAGCGCATTTCAGCGCGCCATGATCAGGCGGCGCGCACCGTGCCGAGGAACTTCTCGACTTCCCGCCGCAGGCGGTCGCTGTCGGACGACAGCGTCTGCGCGGCCGACAGCACCTGCGAGGAGGCCGAGCCGGTTTCGCTCGCCTCGCGCTGCACGTCGGCGATGTTGGAGGACACCTGCTGCGCGCCGTGCGCCGCCTGCTCGACGCTGCGGGAGATTTCCTGCGTCGCCGCGCCCTGCTCTTCCACGGCAGCAGCGATCGCCGATGCGATCTCGGACAGCTTCTCGATCGTGCCGCTGATCTCCTTGATCGCGCCGACCGAGTGCTGGGTCGCGGCCTGGATGCCGGAGATCTGCTCGCCGATCTCGCCGGTTGCTTTCGCCGTCTGCTCGGCCAGCGCCTTCACTTCCGAGGCGACCACCGCGAAGCCGCGGCCGGCCTCGCCGGCGCGGGCGGCCTCGATCGTGGCGTTCAAGGCGAGAAGATTGGTCTGGCCGGCAATGGTGTTGATGAGCTCGACCACATCGCCAATCCGGGCGGCGGCTTTCGACAGCTCGCTGACGCGCTCGGTGGTACCGCGGGCCTGACCCACGGCCTCGCCTGCCATGCGCGCCGATTCATGCACCTGGCGGCCGATCTCGTTGATGGAGGATGCCATCTCCTCGGCCGCGGACGCCACCGAATGCACATTGGTGGACGCCTCCTCGGACGCGGTCGCGACCATCGAAGTTCTTTCCTGCGCGCGTTCGGCCGACGCCGTCAACGTCCTGGCGGACGCTTCGAGCTCACCGGACGCGGACGACACGGTATCGACGATCTCGCCGACGGCGGCCTCGAAACTGTCGGCGAGCCGGTGCATGTCCGTCTGGCGCTGCCGCAACTGGCGCTGTTCGGCATCCGCCTGCTCGGCCCGCAGCCGGTCGGCGTCGATCATCTTGTCCTTGAGCAATTCGATCGCCTTCGCCACGCGGCCGATTTCGTCGCCGCGCCCCGATCCCTGGACCAGCGCTGCGGTGTTGCCCGCGGCAAGTTCCGTGAGCGCGTCGACGACGCGCGTCAGCGGGTTCGAGATGCTCCGCTGCACCGCGACCATGAAGACGAGCGCCGCCTGCGGCCGTCGCGAGCGCCAGCAGCAGGATCGTCAGCCAGGCGGTGCGATGCGCCTCTGCGCGCGCATCGGCGGCGTGGCCCTGCGCGAGCGCCAGCAGCCGCTCCTTTGCCTTGCCCAACAGCTCGGTGGGCGCCCGGTCGATCCCGGCGACCGCCTTGTCGCCCGCGGCGCTATCGAAATCGTGGTCCTTGAACTCCTGCAGACCGCGCCTGTAGGCCTCGCCCATCGTCTTGTGGGCGGTCGCGAACTGCGTGACAAGCTGTGCCGCATCGGCATCGGCGATGCCGCGGCTCAGCCGCTCCGCCACGCTACGCACCTCGCCTTCGCGCTGCTGGAACGCCGTCCAATGCTTGTCCAGTGCCTCCGGTTTCTTGCCGCGAAGCAGCGTGTCCTTCCATTCCTGAACCTGCTTCTTGAAGTTGATCTCGATGGCCTCGACGTCGAGCGCGTCGCTCTCGCGGGCCATCACGTCTTCGTCGAACACTCGAAGGCTCGCAGAGTATCGCCAGAAGCCGAACGATGCCGCGGCGATCACCAGGACGGTGCAGATTGCGAAAAGCAGAAGGATCCGCCCTCTCACCATGAGCAGGGAGCGCGGGTTGTTCTGATCGTGCATTGAATTTCTCTTGAAAGAAAGATTGCGAGCCAAACGGGATCGATCACGCCGGCACGACCGGCGCTGCGCATCGAACAAGCAGGGCGGCTTGCATTGCAAATGCGCGAGCAGCCTTCAGATTAAGCAATATCCGCGCAGCATCGGTGATTCCGGTTAATGCTTCTTCGTAGGACTACGGAGCATCACCGAAAAATCTGCCGTTGGAGCGGAAGGCTACGCCACTGGCCCGCCGCCGAACTCAGCCGAGCGCCTCGCCGACAAGCTTGATTCGGAACACGGGCCGCTTGGCCTCGTCGAGCAATTCCATCTGCCAGTCGGCATTCTGCTTCAGACTGCGGGAAATCCCGCCGATCAGATTGGCGCAGACGGCCGTGAACTCGGACCAGGCGGCGTCGCGATTGGCGAACTCCTGGGGCTGATCTGAGCCACCGGAATACTGGCCGTGGCTGACCCGAAAAAAATAGAGCGACATTGTTTTTGAACCCATGTGTTGGGCCCGCCTCATCCCTTGTCCGCAAACTGGACCCGAGAGAGCTACCAACACATGAAGCCATACGCCCGTACAACTACGGCGTTACGACAACGCGTCTGCCCGCGTTAATCTCTTGTTTGTGCGCTGTTAATCAGTCCGTCGAGCGGCGCAGCTCCGGCGGCGCGCTCTCGATCTTGTTCTCGGGCTTGGCCGCCTCGGCGGGCGTCGCGGGCTCGATCTTGCCCGTCTCGACGCGAGGCGTCTCGACGCGCGCACTGACCTCGGTCGCATGCGTGGCGTCGGCCGAGCGCGCACGGCCGCGCGGACGGGCCACTGCCCGCGCCATCAGCATCTGCGTTCCGCCCTGATGCTGGAAGTCGCAATAGGCGAAGCCCATCCCGGACACCGAGCCGCGGAAGCTGCGATCGTCCTTCTTGTCCAGGTTGAAGCAGGGCTCGAACGGCACGCCGCGCAGCGAGGCGCAGACCGACTGGCCGCGGATCTGCAGCGTGTTGCCGGGCAAACGAACATGCCGGATCGGTCCGGAACCGGAGAACTGCACTGCGCCCGTCGCGCCCATGTCATCGAGAATGCGGCCGGCGCCGCGGGTGCCATCGAAGCAGGTGAAAGCGAACACCTTACCTGCAACGAATTTGCGCGCCTCGTCGGCGTTCATCATTCCAGCCAGTGCCGGCACGATCATCGCTCCGGCCGTCACGGTACCCAACACAAAACGCGCAAGCATGCTGTAACTCCGACTTGAACCTGGCAGCGGGCAGCGCCGATCCCCTTTACCCTCTGCTTACCATACTAACCGTGGCAACATTGGAGCATGTTCGTTGGCAAAGTCTGAACACCCTCAGGGAATTTTTACCACGATTCGACCGCGGACCTGGCCCCCCAGGATCTGAGACCCCATCGCGATGACCTGGTCGAGACCGATTTCGTGAGTAATTTCAGTTAGTTTTGCGCGATCCAGATCGCGGGCGAGGCGATCCCAGGCGGCCTTGCGTGGCAAAATGGGACACATCACGGAATCAATGCCGAGAAGGCACGCCCCGCGCAAAATGAATGGAGCGACCGACGTTGGCAGGTCCATGCCGGCGGCAAGCCCGCAGGCCGCGATGGCGCCGCCATACTTCGTCATCGACAACAGGTTGGCGAGCGTGGTCGAGCCGACGCTGTCGACGCCGCCGGCCCAGCGCTCCTTGGCGAGCGGCTTGGCGGGGCCGCTGAGCTCGTTGCGGTCAATCACCTCGGCGGCGCCGAGGCTCTTCAGATAGGCGGCCTCCGACATGCGGCCCGTCGAGGCGATCACGTGATAGCCGAGTTTGGACAGCACCGCGGTCGCAACCGAGCCGACACCGCCCGCCGCGCCCGTGACCACCACCGGTCCACTGCTCGGCGTCAGTCCCTGCTTTTCCAGCGCCAGCACCGCGAGCATCGCGGTGAAGCCGGCGGTGCCGATCGCCATCGCCTCGCGGGCCGACAGTCCTTTCGGCAACGCCACCAGCCAGTCGCCCTTGACGCGCGCCTTCTCGGCATAGGCGCCGAGATGGGTCTCGCCCATGCCCCAGCCGGTGCAGATCACCTTGTCGCCGGCCTTCCATTGCGGATGCGACGACTGCTCGACGGTGCCCGCGAAATCGATGCCCGCGATCATCGGGAAACGCCGCACCACCGGCGCCTTGCCGGTGACGGCGAGACCGTCCTTGTAGTTCAGGGTCGACCATTCGACCCGAACGGTGACGTCGCCCTCCATCAACTCGGCTTCGTCGAATTGCGTGAGGGCCGCGGTCGTGCCCTTGTCCGCCTTGTCGATCCTGATCGCCTTGAACGTCGCCACGATCAACCTCCCTGAACTCTCGAGCACTCAGGGAGTTTTATCGCATCAGGCCGGCTGCGCAACGGCCCGCTCGACCGGCTTCTCGACGATCGGCAGATTGATCAGCGCCGATAGCACGCCGAACAGGATCGAGAGCCACCAGATCGGCGTATAGGAACCGAACTTCTCGAACACGATGCCGCCGAGCAAGACGCCGAGGAAACCGCCGACCTGATGGCTGACGAAGGCGAAGCCGTAGAGCGTGGCAAGCCAGCGCGTGCCGAACATCAGCGCGACCAGGGCCGAGGTCGGCGGCACCGTGGAGAGCCACGTCAGGCCGCTGATCGCGCCGAAGGCGATCGCGGAGAACGGCGTGATCGGGAACGAGATGAAGAGAACCGTCGCCACCGCGCGCGTGAAATAGATCGTCGAGAGGATATAGCGCTTCGGCAGACGGTTCTGCATCCAGCCGACGCTGAGCGAGCCGATGATGTTGAACAGGCCGATCGCTGCGATCACCCAGCCGCCGGTCTGCGCGGGGATGCCGCGGTCGACCAGGAACGGCGGCAGATGCACGGTGATGAAGGCGAGCTGAAAGCCGCAGGTGAAGAAGCCGATCACCAGCAGCACATAGGAACGGTGACCGAACGCTTCCGCCAGCGCCGTCTTGAATGTCTGCTGGTCCGCCGCCGGCACCTGAGCCGACGTCGCAGGCGGCGTCGCCAGTGCAAATGACAGCGGAATGATCAGCAGCATCAGCGCGGAGAACACGGTCAGCGCCGTCTGCCAGCCGAAATTGTCGATCATCGCGACGCCGAACGGCGCGAACAGGAATTGCCCGAACGAGCCGGCCGCGGTGCCCGCGCCGAGCGCCAGCCCGCGCTTCTCGGCCGGCAGCAGCTTGCTGAAGGCCGACAGCACCAGATTGAACGAGCAGCCGGACAGGCCGAAACCGATCAGGACACCGGCGCCGAGATTGAGCGAGAGCGGCGTCGCGGAATAGCGCATCAGGAGCAGGCCGCCGGCATAGAGCAGCGCGCCGACGAACATCACGCGCACCAGGCCGAACCGGTCGGCGATCGCACCGGCAAAGGGCTGGCCCAGCCCCCACAGCAGGTTCTGAACGGCAAGCGCGAGGCCGAACACGTCACGGCCCCAGGCGAACTCACGGCTCATCGGCTGCATGAAAAAGCCGAGCGCCGACCGCGGACCGAAGCCCAACAGGCCGATCGCACAGCCGCAGGCGATGATGACCAGCGGCGTGCGCCAGGTGGAGATGCGCGATGCCGCGTTCAGGTCGCCCGTGGTTGCCGACATCGCTTCCCCCTGCTCTGCGCTTCGATTGGCGACTGCGCGCCGCTGCGAAGGATTAATGCATTCGCATGGAAATCCCAACCCGCCGCGTCGAAAAAATCCGGTCGCATTGCAGCGTTGCAAATCGATTGAGGCAGACCTGACGAATTGACCGCTGGCGGTACTAGCGGTGCGCCATCTCTCATGTTATGTTTGTTTTGCTCGTTTTGAGGATAATAACGTCCTCGTGATGCTTCCACTCCTCGGCAACGCCGCGAATTGAGTGGGACAGCAGTTCAGGACAACGCCGGCCCTGCGAGGCCGGATTTCTCAGACCCTAGATATACTCTAATTGAGCATATTTAGGTAACCCCGAAGGGACGAAAGAAGAAGGAGGCTCGCATGCCGATCGCTGGACTTTATGGGCCCGAAGATCTCGGACGCTCCACCCCCGGCCATCCCGCGCCGGTCGGTCGATCGCACCGCCCGCACCCAATCATCATGCAGACGCGCTGCCGCGGCCGTCGCTGGAATGGACGCCCGAAGTGGAACGCGCGACCGCGCATCTCTATCAGCGGGTCAAGGACGTGATCCCGCCGGTCGAGTGGCCGTTCATGGCGCCGACCGTGAAGGCGATCAACGAATTGAAGGCCGCGCGCAACGCGGTGATCCTCGCGCACAACTATCAGACGCCCGAGATCTTCCACTGCGTCGCCGACATCGTCGGCGACTCGCTGCAGCTTGCGGTCGAGGCCACCAAGGTGAAGGCCGACATCATCGTTCAATGCGGCGTGCACTTCATGGCGGAGACCTCGAAGATCCTCAATCCGCACAAGACGGTGCTGATCCCGGATTCGCGCGCCGGCTGCTCGCTGGCCGCGAGCATCACGGGCGCCGACGTGCGGCTGCTGCGCGAACGTTTTCCCGGCGTGCCCGTCGTCGCCTATGTCAACACGTCTGCGGACGTGAAGGCCGAGGTCGACATCTGCTGCACCTCGTCGAACGCGGTGCAGGTGGTCGAAAGCCTGAACGCGCCGACCGTGATCTTCCTGCCCGACCGCTATCTCGCGCAATACGTCGCGTCCAAGACCAATGTGAAGATCATCGCCTGGAAAGGCGCCTGCGAGGTGCACGAGCGTTTCACCGGCGACGAGTTGCGCGCCTATCGCGAGGCCGACCCGTCCGTGCAGATCATCGCGCATCCGGAATGTCCGCCCGACGTGCTGGCGGAAGCCGATTTCACCGGCTCGACCGCGCACATGATCAAGTGGGTGAAGGACAAGCATCCGAAGCGCCTCGTGATGATCACGGAATGCTCGATGGCCGACAATGTGCGCGCGGAATTGCCCGAGATCGAGATGGTGCAGCCGTGCAATCTCTGTCCGCACATGAAGCGGATCACGCTGCAGAACATTCTGGAGAGCCTGCTGTACCTGCGCGAGGAAGTCGTCGTCGATCCCGCGATCGCCGAGAAGGCACGGCGATCCGTCGAGCGCATGATCAATCTGAAGAATTAGCACCTCGACTGTCGTCCCTGCGAACGCAGGGACCCATAACCACAGGACGTGGTGTTGGAAAAGGAAGAGGAACGAGCAACTCGCGCAACAACTTCAAGCCGGTGGTTATGGGCCCCTGCGTTCGCAGGGGCGACGGATACGGCTAGCGCGAGAACTCGCGGGTAGCAACACCACGGGGCGATAAAGAGAAAGAACCGACATGTCCCATCACATCGACAATTTCATCCGCAGCGATGACGTCGTCATCGTCGGCGGCGGTCTGACCGGCCTGTTTTGCGCGTTAAAGCTGGCGCCGCGTCCGGTGACGCTGATCGCGGCTGCGCCGCTCGGCCGGGGCGCGTCCACGGCTTGGGCGCAAGGCGGCATCGCGGCGGCGGTCGGCGACGGCGACAGTCCGGAGGCGCACGCGGCCGACACCATCGCTGCCGGCGCGGGTCTCGTCGACGAGGCCGTCGCGCTGCGGCTTGCGCGCGAGGCGCCCGCGCGCATCGACGATCTTCTGCGCTACGGCGTTCCCTTCGATCGCGATCTCGAAGGAAAGCTCGCGGTGGGCCGCGAGGCCGCCCATTCGGCGCGGCGCATCGTGCATGTGCGCGGCGACATGGCGGGACAGGCGATCATCGCGGCGCTGACGGAGGCCGTGCGCCGCACGCCGTCGATCCGCGTGATCGAAGGTTTTGTCGCGGAGGCGCTGTTGACGAAAGACAACGCAGTCACCGGACTGACGGTGCGCAGGGCACATGAGCCGGCGGCAAAGCCGCTTGCGATCGCAGCGCGCGCGGTGGTGCTCGCGACCGGCGGCATCGGTCACCTCTATGCGGTGACGACGAACCCGGACGAAGCGCGCGGCCTCGGGCTCGCGATTGCAGCCCACGCCGGCGCCGTGATCGCGGACCCGGAATTCGTGCAGTTCCACCCGACTGCGATCATGGTCGGCCGCGATCCCGCGCCGCTTGCGACTGAAGCCCTGCGCGGCGAAGGCGCGGTTCTCGTCAACGGCGACGGCGAACGCTTCATGGCGGCGCGGCATCCGCTCGCCGAGCTTGCGCCGCGCGATATCGTCGCACGCGGCGTGTTCGCCGAAGTCGCGGCGGGCCGCGGCGCGTTTCTCGATGCGCGGATGGCGCTCGGCGCGCGCTTCGCCGAAAAATTTCCGACCGTCTATGCGGCTTGCCGCGCGGCCGGCATCGATCCCGCCACGCAGCCGATCCCGGTGGCGCCCGCCGTGCACTACCACATGGGCGGCGTCGCGGTCGACGCGCGCGGCAGAAGTTCGATCGAGGGTCTGTGGGCCGGCGGCGAAGTGTCCTCGACCGGCGCGCATGGCGCAAATCGGCTCGCATCGAACTCGCTGCTGGAGGCCGTGGTGTATGCCGCGCGGATCGCCGGCGACATCGCAGGCAGCGCCCTGCCCGCGCCGGCTCGCTTATTGAAAGATCTGCCGGCATCGCGCAACGTGGCTTCGCCCGCTTTGTCCGAAACAGATCTTCGCAAGATGATGACCTCGCATGTCGGCGTCATCAGAGACGGCGATCGGCTCGCAGAGGCCGTTCGTGCATTTGCAAGGCTCGAGCGTGGCGCCGCCAGCATCACGTTGCGCAACATGGCGACATCGGCGCTCCTGGTCGCGGCGTCCGCCTGGGCGCGGCGCGAAAGCCGTGGCGCGCACGACCGCTCCGACTATCCGGCCGAGATGCCGGCGCTCGCCCACCGCACGATGACGACGCTGGCAAAGGCGCGGGCGATTGCCGAGCAGCTCACCGATGAAGCACCGGCGCGCGATGCGCAGCCGATGATCGCCTGACCGATGGAGCCATCATGACCACACCAGCCTCGCTGCTTCACCCGGACGCCTTCCTGTCGCCGCTTGCGATCGATGCGGCCGTGCAACGCGCGCTCGACGAAGACCTCGGCCGCGCCGGCGACATCACCTCGATGGCGACCATCCCGGAGACGACCCAGGCGCATGCGATCCTGGTCGCGCGGCAGGCGGGCGTGATCGCGGGCCTGCCGCTCGCGGTCGCGACGCTTCCAGACGCTCTCGCCGGAGCTGCGCATCGAGGCGCATGTCCGCGACGGCGCGGCAGTCGCCGCCGGGGTTCACGTGCTGACCATCTCCGGTCCTGCGCGCGCGGTGCTCACGGCCGAGCGCACCGCGCTCAATTTCGTCGGACGGCTCTCCGGCATCGCCACACTGACGGCCGAGCATGTGCGCCATACGGCTGGCACGAAACTGCGCATCTGCTGCACGCGAAAAACCACGCCGGGATTGCGGGCGCTGGAGAAATATGCGGTGCGCTGCGGCGGCGGCTTCAATCATCGTTTCGGCCTCGATGATGCGGTCCTGATCAAGGACAATCACATCGCGGTCGCAGGCGGAATCCGTCCCGTGCTGGAGCGCGCCCGCAAGCATATCGGCCATCTCGTCAAGATCGAGATCGAGGTCGATACGCTGAAGCAGTTGCACGAGGTGCTCGACACCGGCCTCGCCGATGTCGTGCTGCTCGACAACATGGACATCGCGACACTGACCGAGGCCGTGAAGCTCGCGCAAGGCCGCGTCGTGCTGGAAGCCTCCGGCGGCGTGACGCTGGACTCGATCGCGAAGATCGCGGCGACCGGCGTGGATTACGTCTCGTCCGGCGCGCTGACGCATTCGGCCCCGAATTTCGACGTCGCGATCGATATCGATGCGTGAAGACCGTCGTCTGCCGGGCTTGAGCTCTCGGCAAGCGCATCTCGCGGTGAAGTTCCCGTCCTTGCATCGACGATGCGCCGACCTCTCGCCGCGCGGCGAGGTGAAGCGCGCGTGTCAAACGTGGATGCGCGGGTCAAGCCCGCGCATGACGAGCGGCGGTGGCCGCTACGGTCATGACCCAATCAATCCGCTCAGCGCCTTGTCGAACTCGGATTGAGCTCGGCTTCGCTCTTGGCTTCCTCGGCGAGCTCGGCGGAGAGCGCGGCGGTCTGGGCGGGCGTGCCCCAGCTTGGCGCGTCGCTGCCGTTGCCCCAGGCCTTCGGGCGATAGAAGGTGTGCACGCCGTATTTGTACATCTTCTTCATCTCGCCGACCCAGGACGGCCGCACCCAATAGGCGTGGTAATGCGTCGACTTGTCGACTTCCGGCAGCCAGATCTGCCCGTCGAGCATGGCCTTGGCGATCTTCTTGGCGCGCTCCCACATGTCCGGTTCGCGGATCACATCGCGCGTGCCGTCGCAGGCGAAGGTGAACTGGCAGGCATAGTGCCGGTACTTGTTCTGATAGACCACGCCGCACACCGTGGTCGGATAGTAGCCGGAGAAGGCGCGGTTCAGCACCACCTGCGCGACTGCGATCTGGCCGCGCACCGCCTCGCCGCGGGCTTCGAAATAGACCGCTTCGGCGAGACATTTCTCGGACTTGGCACGCGACTTCTCGTCAAACAGGCCAAGCCGTTCGGCCGGCGTCTTGGCGCGCTGATTGTCGGCATTGACCTCGCCCTTTGGCGCAATGCTCTCACCGCTCTCGTTCGCTTTGGCTTCGCCAGATGCCGGCGGCAGCGGCGCCGTCGCCTTCATGTCGGGATCCGGCATCACGATGGTCGGCTCCTCGCCGGGCTGCCAACGCTCCATGCCACCGAGCGGACCGCCAAGCGATGACGTTCCGAAGAACAGGCTCGCGGTCTTCACGTTGAAGCCTTCGTCATGCGACGACGACGATGGTCCGATCGCATCGGACGCGGACTTCGCGTCGTCGGGCGACGGCTGGTATTGCGTGAGCGGCGGCGCGCTCAGCGCCTCCTGCAATTCAGGATCGAGCGGCGGCTTGCCGACTGACGGCATGGCTGCGGTCTTCGCGCGGACGGAGCCGTTGGAGGTCGCGGGATCCTGGGGTGGCGACGGCTTGGCGGCCGGGGCCGCGCTCGCCGGCGCCGGCTCGACCGACCGCGGCACCAGGCGATCGCCTTTCAAGGTGCGATCGACCTTGGGAAATTCGGCAGCCTGATAGCGCGGCGCTGCGCGCAGCACAGGATTGCGCGATGCGGAACCGGCGACGTCGGCGCCCTGACCGTCGAGACTTGCAAGAATATAGGTCGCGCTCTCCGGCGCGGAGGTTCCAAGCGGGCTTCCGAAGCTGTAGGTGGCGAGCTGGATGGAGGCAGCGGGAGAATAAACCCGCTTCTGCCAGCGCTCGGCGACGCCGGGCTGACGCGCCAACAGCGAAGCGATGTCCTGATAGCCGATCTGGTTCGGCATCAGGGTGAAAACGCAAAGAGCGAGTCCGAAGGACGCGAACCGCGCGCCCTTCGGATGGTTACGCATGACCAACATCGATACGCTCACGCAACGCTTACACAACCGAACGCAGTGCATCCGTGCAATTCGATCTTTATCGTTGGTATCTAATTTAGGTTGCCGGGGCGTTAATCGGCGTTGCGCGTATGAGACACGCAAGACCGCGCGTGCGGTGGCCAGATTACATTGAAAGCGCTGGTAAACGGGCGCTCGACGAAACTGGTAAATATCCGGTCAACGAAGATGATGAAAAAATTTCGCGGGTTCCGTGTCAGTATGAGACAGTGGAACTTCGCTCGAGAAGGCACTCGTCCCTTGGGCACGTCATTCCGGGGCGATGCGACAGCATCGAACCCGGAATCTCGAGATTCCGGGTCTGGTCCTTACGGACCATCCCGGAATGACGGAGACTATTATCGCTGGTGACTGGATCTAGCTGGCTTCGTCGCTTGCGCTTCTCGCAATGACGAAGCAGCACATCACGCCTGGCTTGCGGCCGCCTTGCCGAGCGCGGCCTGCGCTGCGGCGAGGCGCGCGATCGGCACGCGATAGGGCGAGCACGAGACGTAATCGAGACCGATCTGATGACAGAACGCGACGGACGCGGGATCGCCGCCGTGCTCGCCGCAGATGCCGACCTTCAGGCCCGAACGCGTCTTGCGTCCGCGCTCCACGCCGATCTTCACGAGCTCGCCGACGCCCTCGCGATCGAGCGAGATGAACGGATCGATCTCGAGAATGCCCTTGGCGACATAGGCGCCGAGGAAGCTCGCGGCGTCGTCGCGGCTGATGCCGTAGGTGGTCTGCGTCAGGTCGTTGGTGCCGAAGGAGAAGAACTCCGCCGTCTTGGCGACTTCGCCGGCCATCAGGCAGGCGCGCGGCAGCTCGATCATGGTGCCGACCTGATAGGCGATCTTCGCGCCGGTCTCGCGCATCACCGACTGCGCCGTCGTGTCGATGCGCGCCTTGACCAGATCGAACTCCGCCTTGGTCGCGATCAGCGGCACCATCACTTCGAGGCCTACGGCCTTGCCGGTGCGCTTCTCAGCTTCGACCGCGGCCTCGAAGATCGCGCGGGCCTGCATCTCGGCGATCTCCGGATAGGCGATGGCGAGACGGCAGCCGCGGAAGCCGAGCATCGGATTGAACTCGGCGAGCTCGCGGGCACGATCGGCGAGCCGGCGCGGATCGGTGTTCATCGCCCGCGCGACTTCCTCGATCTCGGCATGGGTGTGCGGCAGGAACTCGTGCAGCGGCGGATCGAGCAGCCGAACGGTCACCGGCAGCCCCTTCATGATCTCGAACAGCTCGACGAAATCCGCACGCTGCATCGGCAGCAGTTTCGATAGCGCGGCGCGACGCGCCTGCTCGTCCTCGGCGAGAATCATCTCGCGCACTGTGCGGATGCGCGTCTCCTCGAAGAACATGTGCTCGGTGCGGCAAAGCCCGATCCCCTCGGCACCAAACTTGATCGCGGTGCGCGCATCATCGGGTGTATCCGCGTTGACGCGCACACCGGTCTTGCGGACTTCGTCGGCCCAGCCCATCAGCGTGCCGAACTCGCCCGACAGTTCGGGCTCGATCATCGGCATGCGGCCGACCAACACTTGGCCTAGCGAGCCATCGATGGTGATGACGTCGCCGGTCTTCAAAGTGCGCGAGCCGATGCTCATCGTACCGCGGCCGTAATCGACGCGGATCTGACCGCAGCCCGAGACGCAGGGCTTGCCCATGCCGCGCGCAACCACCGCGGCGTGCGAGGTCATGCCGCCGCGCGTGGTCAGAATACCCTGGGCGGCGTGCATGCCGTGAATGTCTTCCGGGGAGGTCTCGATGCGCACCAGGATGACCTTGCGGCCATCGGCCTGCAGCTTCGCGGCCTCATCCGAGGAGAACACGATTTCACCCGACGCCGCGCCGGGCGAGGCCGGCAGGCCGGTCGCGATCACGTCACGCTTCGCGGACGGATCGATGGTCGGATGCAGCAACTGGTCGAGCGAGGCGGGATCGACCCGCGACACCGCATCTTTCTTGGAGATCAGGCCTTCATTGGCGAGTTCGACCGCGATGCGCAGCGCTGCCTTGGCGGTGCGCTTGCCGGAGCGGGTCTGCAGCATCCACAATTTGCCGCGCTCGACCGTGAACTCCATGTCCTGCATGTCGCGGTAATGCTCTTCGAGCATGGTGTAGATCCGCGTCAGCTCGTTGAATGCGTCGGGCATCGCGGTTTCCATCGACGCCTTGTCGGAGCCGGACTCGATCCGCGCATCCTCGGAGATGTCCTGCGGGGTGCGGATGCCCGCGACCACGTCCTCGCCCTGCGCGTTGATCAGGAACTCGCCATAGAGCTTGGACTCGCCGGTCGAGGGATTGCGCGTGAAGGCAACGCCGGTCGCCGACGTGTCGCCCATGTTGCCGAACACCATGGCCTGCACGTTGACCGCGGTGCCCCACGATTCCGGAATGTCGTGCAGCTTGCGATAGGTCATCGCGCGCGCGTTCATCCAGGATGAGAACACGGCGCCGATCGCGCCCCAGAGCTGGTCGTGCGGATCCTGCGGGAATTCCTTGCCGGTCTCGCGCGCGACCGCTTCCTTGTATTTGCCGACCAGCTCGACCCAGTCCTCGGCGGAGAGGTCGGTGTCGAGCGAATAGCCCTGGCCGTCCTTGAAGGTGTCGAGGATGTCCTCGAAATGATGATGCTCGAAGCCGAGCACCACATCCGAATACATCGTGATGAAGCGGCGGTAGCTGTCATAGGCAAAGCGGCGATCGCCGGACAACTCGGCCAGCGCCTCGACCGTCTGGTCGTTGAGACCGAGATTGAGCACGGTGTCCATCATGCCCGGCATCGAGGCGCGCGCGCCCGAGCGGACCGAGACCAGCAGCGGATTGCCGGCATCGCCGAACACCTTGCCGGTCAGCTTGCCGACATGGTCGAGCGCCTTCTCGACCTGCGCCTTCAATTCCTTCGGATAGGTTTTATCGTTGGCGTAGAAATAGGTGCAGACCGAGGTCGGGATGGTGAAGCCGGGCGGCACCGGCAGGCCGAGATTGGCCATCTCGGCGAGATTGGCGCCCTTGCCGCCCAACAGATCGCGCAGCTCCGCTTTGCCCTCTGCCTTGCCGTCGCCGAAGGTATAAACCCACTTGCCGGCCTTGATCGCCACCGGCGCAGTCGGCTTCGAAGCCGGCTTGGTTGCGGACTTGGCCACCGGCTTCGGTGCGGCTTTGGCGGCAGCCTTGGGCGCGACTTTCGCGACCGGTTTTGCCGGCGCCGTCTTCAGCGCCTTGCGGGCCGGCGCAGCTTTTGCCCGAACGGGGGCAGATACCTTTGATTTCGCTGCGCTTTTCTTCGACTTCGCTACGGCTTTGGCCATGACTTCTATCAATCCGCGAGAGCATGAGGAAATTTGCGCCTTACACCACTTTGAGGGGCCCCGTGCAAGCCGGGCAGCGGTGGATTCGACGCGTTACATATGTAGCCACTTCAGCAATCCGAGGCCGATCAGGCCATTCAGGATGAGCCAGATCGCAACGATCAGGTTCAGAAGCCGAGGCATGACCAGAATCAACACGCCCGCGACGAGCGATATGATCGGTGAGATGTGGGCAACAGTCAGGGTCATCTTGCAACGCTCCGCGAATGCGAATGAAGGGGAAACTCGATTCGAGCAGCGCATCCTAACGTCGCCGGGGAGTTCGGCATAGCAGACGCTTTCAGGCGCGATGAGTTCCGGGCCGCGCAAAAAAAGCCGAAAATTGCCGCGGATGCGATTCCCGGTTTTTGGGAACGATCCCTGCTGCGATGCATTTCCAAGCCATGAGACTTGCCGGCGCGAACATGCCGGCTTGCATCATGTCGAGAGGAGCAGTTCATGCGAAACAAGATCCTTGCACTCGCTGCGGTCGCGGCCGCGATTGGTGCGCCGATGGCGGCGCAGGCCCAGGGTGAGATCACCACGGGCGTGGTGCGTGGTGGCACCGTCATCGTCAATGATGATGCCGCGGGCATTGCGGTCGATCAACGACCGGCCTTTCGCGAATACGTGATCCGCGAGCGCGTGCCGGATTATTCGGTGTCCGAGCGCGTGATCGTCGGCGGCGTTCTGCCGGAAACCGGTGTCACCTATTACGACGTGCCGCAGACCTACGGCATCACACCCTATCGCTACACGGTGGTGAACGGGCAGACGGTGCTGGTCGAGCCGCGCACGCGCCGCATCGTGCAGGTCGTCGAGTAATGCAGGTTTGCCAACCCTGATTGGCAAACCCTGATCGGCAAACCTATTGCCAAGTGTCCGGCGCATGCCGCAGCGGCGCACGGACATGAAGGCCCCGCCCGGTTCACCCCCACCGGGCGGGGCTCTTTATTTGCTCTGATCGGGAGCGCTTCCGCTCGACAGCCAGGTCAGCCGCGAAGTCAGCCTTCGATCTTGGAGAAGTCCGCGACCGCCCGCGTCGCGCTGCGGATTTCGTTGAGCAGCTTCAGCCGGTTCTCGCGCACCTTCGGGTCGTCGTCGTTGACCTTGACCTTGTCGAAGAAGGCATCGACCGCAGGCCGCAGTTTCGCCATCGCGCTCATCGCCGCGGCGAAATCCTCCTTGGCCACGGCAGCGCCGGCGTCCGCCTTTGCCTGATCGATCGCCTTGGCGAGCGCTTTCTCCTCGTTGAGCGAATAGAGCGCAGCATCCGGCGTGCCGTCGAACGTGCGCTTGTCCTTCTTCTCCTCGATGCTGAGGATGTTGCTGGCTCGCTTGGTGCCGGCGAGCAGGTTCTTGCCGTCGTCGGTGTCGAGGAATTTGCCGAGCGCCTCGACGCGGCGGACGACGAGCAGAAGATCATCCTGGCCGCCGAGCGAGAACACGGCGTCGACGAGATCGTGTCGCGCGCCCTGCTCGCGAAGCTGGACCTTCAGGCGATCGGCGAAGAAAGCGAGAAGATCAGCTCGCGACAGCTTATCTGTCGATCGATCAGCCTGCACTCTTCTGCGACGAAGCCTGCCCATACGCGGATGTCGACAGATCTTCAAGAGCGTACAAGATCCGAAGCGTGTTATCGGTGACCAGCCTGATCACGCCCAGCGCTGCGCGCCGCAGCGCATATGGGTCCTTGCTGCCCGTCGGCTTCTCGTCGATCGCCCAGAAGCCGACCAGCGTGTCGATCTTGTCTGCGAGCGCGACCGCGACGACTGACCGGATCGGTCGGCACGCGATCGTTCGGCCCTTGCGGCTTGTAGTGCTCCTCGCTGGCTGCGGCGACGGAAGCATCCTCGCCCTGCGCCAGCGCGTAGTACTTGCCCATCAAGCCCTGCAGCTCGGGAAATTCGCCGACCACCTCGGTCAGCAGATCCGCTTTCGCAAGCTTCGCGGCGCGCTTCGCCTTCGCGACATCGGCGCCGACCAGCGGCGCGATCTCGGCCGCGAGCCGTTCAATGCGCTTGATGCGCTCGGCCTGGGTGCCGAGCTTCTCGTGGAATACGATCTGCTCGAATTTCGGCAAGCGGTCTTCGAGCTTCGTCTTCAGGTCGGTCTCGTAGAAGAATTTCGCATCGCACAATCGCGCGCGGATCACGCGCTCATTGCCCGCGACGATCGTCTTGCCGTCGTCGCTCGCCTCGATATTCGCGACAAGGATGAATTTGTTGGCGAGCTTGCCGGTCTTGGGATCGCTGACGACGAAGCATTTCTGGTTGTTGCGGATGGTGGCGCGGATCACCTCGCCCGGGATCGACAGATAATCCGCATCGAACGAGCCCATCAGCACGACCGGCCATTCGACGAGGCCCGCGACCTCGTCGAGCAGCGCCTGGTCCTCGATCAGTTCGAAGCCTTGCGCGAAGGCAAGCTGCTTGGCGTCGGTGAGGATCGTGTCCTTGCGGCGCTGCGGGTCGAGCACGACCTTGGCGTCGAGCAGCTTGGCCTCATAATCCTCGAAGCGGCGCACGGAGATCGCGGCCGGCGCCATGAAGCGGTGGCCATAGGTGGTCTGGCCGGCCTCGATGCCGTCGACCGCGAATTTCACCACGTCCGGCTCTTCGGTCTCGAGGCCGAAGGTTGCGGTGATCGCGTGCAGCGGCCGCACCCAGGTGAGCGAGCCCGACTTGGCCGAGCGCGCGCCCCAGCGCATCGATTTCGGCCAGGGGAAGGTGCGAATGATGACCGGCAGCATCTCGGCCAGCACGTCGAGCGTAGCGCGACCGGGCTTTTCGATCAGCGCGATATAGAAATCGCCCTTCTTGTCCGGCTGGATCTTCGCCTCGCTGAGCGAGGCCAAGCCGGTCGCCTTCAGAAATCCCTGGATCGCCGCATCGGCCCCGCCGACCCGCGGGCCGCGGCGCTCCTCCTTCAGATCGGGCTGGCGCGCAGGCACGCCGTGCACGGTCAGCGCAAGCCGCCGCGGCGTCGCGAAGGCCTTGGCGCCCTCATAGACCAGCCCTTCGGCGACGAGCTTGTCGGTCACCATGCGGCGCAGATCATCCGCCGCCTTCGCCTGCATGCGCGCGGGAATTTCTTCAGAGAACAATTCAAGGAGAAGATCGGGCATTTTTCCTATTCCCCTCCCCCCGCTTGCGGCGGGGAGGGGTCGGGGGTGGGGGGTCTATCCGCTTGCAGCGCGGCATCAATCGTCGCGAGAACGCCGGGCATATTTTCGAACACCTCGTTGTTCCAGAAGCGCAGCACGCGATAGCTGTTGTCTTCGAGATATCCCGTACGCACCTCGTCCGCGGCGCTTCCGGAATGCTGACCGCCGTCAAGCTCAATGACCAACCTCGCCTTATGACTTGCGAAGTCAGCGAAATACGGACCAATCGTCGCCTGGCGGCGAAAATGATGCTCCTTGAACGGCGGTTGTCGCAAATGCTGCCAGAGCTTCTTTTCAGCTTCGGTCGCGTCGCGACGTAGGGCGCGCGCGCGTGGCACGCGGGAGTCAACAGGACGCTGCGTCATCTGCGGGACCACCCCCCACCCCCGACCCCTCCCCGCCACGCGCTTCGCGCGCGGAGGGAGGGGAGCAAAGCGCGCCTTCGCAGGCCGACCATTCGGAATCATGTTCACCGGGACGCTTCCGCGCCGCCCTGCCCGCTTCCGTGTGCACCCAGGCTTCGCCGCAGGCCTTGGCGAGTTCGCGCACGCGCAGGATATAGCTCTGGCGCTCCGTCACCGAGATCACGCCGCGCGCGTCGAGCAGATTGAAGACGTGGCTTGCCTTGATGCACTGGTCGTAGGCCGGCAGCGCCATCAGATGTTCTTTCCGGTTGCCGCCCAAGTTCTTGTTGTCTTGGTTTTGTTGTCTTGGTTTTCGTTGTCTTGCCAGCCGGCGGCGAGATATTTCCTGCAGGCTTCTTCCGCCATCCGGAACTGCTCGAACAGCATCGCCGTGTCGGCATATTCGAAATTGTGCCGCGAATATTCCTGCTCGGCCTGCAGGAACACATCGCCATAGGTCACCTTCTCGGCACCGTCGCGGCCGTTGAAGTTGAGGTCGTAGACGCGGTCGACGCCCTGCACATACATCGCGAGCCGTTCGAGCCCGTAGGTCAGTTCGCCCGCGACCGGCGCGCATTCGACGCCCGCGACCTGCTGGAAGTAGGTGAACTGCGAGACCTCCATGCCGTCGCACCAGCACTCCCAGCCAAGTCCCCAGGCGCCCAGCGTCGGGCTTTCCCAGTCGTCCTCGACAAAGCGGATGTCGTGCAGGCTCGCGTCAATGCCGATCGCGGCGAGCGACTTCAGGTACAGGTCCTGAAGGTTCGGCGGCGACGGCTTCATGATCACCTGGAACTGATAATAATGCTGCATCCGGTTCGGGTTCTCGCCATAGCGGCCGTCCTTCGGCCGCCGCGACGGCTGCACATAGGCCGCGTTCCACGGCTTCGGGCCGAGCGCACGCAGCGTCGTGGCCGGATGGAAGGTGCCGGCGCCCATTTCCATGTCGTAGGGCTGCAGGATCACACAGCCCTGCTCGGCCCAGAAGCTTTGCAGCGCGAGGATGAAGCCCTGGAACGAACGTTCGGGGCGCATGTGGGAAGGCAGCGAATCCATCGTCGAAACAGGTCTCGCGAGGGGGGTGGAAAATGCGCGGGACCGTATCGGCGGCGGGGACGGGAATCAAGGCAAGGACGGTGCTTATTCCTGATGGTGAGGAGCGCGGCTCCGCGCGATGCCGGCATCGCCGGGCGAACCAATGAGGCCCCCTGTGGCCATCCTTCGAGACGCGGGCTTACGCCCGCTCCTCAGGGTGCGGACTGCTTAACCCGGCCGGTAGGCGCCGGTGACGGGATCGCGCCGGAGCGTCGGAATCTCATTCGGACCGCGCGGTTTCCGTGACGCGCGTGAGGCGAGCCTCTTCCAGTTCCTGATTGATCCGGAGGGCGGTCTTGTAGGCCCAGCGCACCACTGCCAACCCACCCAGGACGCCCGCAAAAGCAATGAACGGCGGCATCGGTCGATCCTTGTTGTCCAAACGCCCCTGCAGATATTCTCGCCGATGTCGGCGCGAACCGCAATTGGCCTTTGCTGTACAAATGAGCGCGGTCCGCTGCTCAAAACCCGAATTTGGCCCAGATCGCCCGGCTTTCCAGCGCCGAAATCAGGTCGTCCGGCAAGCCCGAGAGCCCGTCAGGCAGTGACATCGCGCCCGCCCCCGCCGATTTCCGGCCGAACAGGCCGGACAACAGCCCCGTCGCCGGCGCGATCAAGGGTGTCAGCACCTTCTCGCCATAACGGTCACGCAAGGTTGAGCGCAGGTCGCCGATGCCGTCGGCGAGGCCGAGCGACACCGAGGTCGCGCCCGCCCAATATTCGCCGGTGAACAGCACGTCGTCCGCCCCTTTCAGGCGCGCGCCCCGGCTCTGCTTCACCAGGGCGATGAAAATCGTATGGATCTCGCGCTGGATCGTCTTCAGCCGCGCGACGTCCTCGCGGTTCTCGGGCAGAAATGGATCGAGCATCGCCTTGTGCTCGCCCGCCGTATACAGGCGCCGCTCGACCCCGATCCGCTTGATCAGGTCCTGGAAGCCGAAGGAGCCGCCGACCACGCCGATCGAGCCTAAGATCGAGGACGGATCGCAGAAGATCTCATCGCCCGCGCAGGCGATCATGTAGCCGCCGGAGGCCGCGACATCCTCGACGAAGACCAGGACCGGCAGCTTCTTTTCCGCAGCGAGCTGGCGGATCCGCAGATAGATCTGGCGCGACTGCACCGGCGAACCTCCCGGCGAATTGATCAGCAGCGCGACCGCTTTCGCGTTCCGCATCGAGAAGGCGCGTTCCAGCATCTTGGCAACGCCGGCCAGCGACATGCCGGGCCGAAGCGGTGTCACGGCACCAATCAGGCCGGACAGCCGGACCACCGGCACCACGGCGGCCCCGCGCCGCCACCGCGCCGGGAGCCACGCCATGCACCTGTCGATCACGCTTGTACCGGGCAGGCTCGTACCGGTCAGGCTCGTACCAATCATGCTTGGCGATCCTGCGCGATCATTTAATTTTTCAGTCATCCAGCTACCTCGAATTAACCATTTTTTACCGGCCGAGTGTCATGTCTTCGAACGGAACGGGTTTTGCTTTCCGTTCGTTGCCACGCAGCGAAAGCGGCGGAGAAAGTCATGAAAATCTATCTGCTGATGTTGCTGATCGGTACAATTTTGACCGCCATTCGCTTCACTTCTGTACCGGACCAGCGCTCGAAGACGCTTCAGCAGTAGATCGCCGCACGTCACGGAACCGCCAAGGGCAGTGTCCGGTTGCCGGCAACGATATCTGCTACCTCTTTGTTGGGCACGCCTGGCTCTTTGTTGAGCACCAGGCCGGCATATAGTCGTGCCGGCGCTTTGCCGCCCTTCACGGCGCGGATCAGCACGCGAATGGCGGGTTTTCCCGCCTCGCCGTGAACCGGCAGGATTGCGAGGCTGCCGAAGCCGCGCGATAACGCCGCCAGCGCCTCCGCGATCCCGTCGGCACGCCAGATCAAGGTGAGAAATCCGCCGGATTTCAGGATTCGGCGCGCGGCATGAATCCACTTCTCCAGCATGCCGGGCGGAGCGATGTGCGCGGTCTGCCGGGCTTTGTCAGGTGAGGCGCGATGCCGCAGGGCATCGTTGAAGGGCGGATTCATCAGGACGACATCGGCGCTGTCCGGCGCGAGGCCATGCGCGGCGAACGTCTCGGCCGGCGCGGTCACGTCCAGCGCGATCACATGAGCCGCAATTGCATTGGCAGCGGCGTTGTCACGGGCCAGCGCAGCGATGCTCTCGTCGATCTCGATCAGCACGAGATCGATGCCGCCCGCACGTTTGGCAAGCGCCAATCCCGCCGCACCGACGCCCGCGCCGAATTCAACAACGCGCTCGCCTGGATGCGCGGGCGTCGCCGCTGCAAGCAGCATCGCGTCATGGCCGGCACGATGCCCCGATTTGGGCTGGCGCAAACGCAACTTGCCGCCGAGAAAGGCGTCCTCCGTAGTGTCGGTGTCACGCGACAGATCACTCATCCGCCCGCAATTCATGCGAGAGCCCGGCATCGGCCAGAATCTGGCGCGCCGCGCGGTTGTCATCCTCATGAACGAGAATCCGCCGCGGCAAGATGCCGAGCGAGCCTTCGATGATGCTCATGTTCTGGTCCAGCACCAGATGATGGATATTGGCGGCGTCGAGCAACGCGCCGATCGCCGAAACCAGCACCACGTCGTTGGTCCGAACCAATTCCCGCAAAATTGCCGCTCCTTTCACTGTGACCGCCACATGGCGGAGCTGATGCATCCATGCCCTTGCCGCATCACGTGGCAGTTTCTATTGTCTACGTCCAGGATAGCAAATGCGGAGACCGGCGTGGCGGTTATTGTACCTTTTGAGAGCCCTGCGGGCGCGTCCGCCGACGCGCTGGTTGCGCTAGTCGCACCCGATATGGAGCGCGTCAACACCACGATCCTGTCGCGGACCGGCTCCGAAGTCGCCATGATCCCCGAGGTCGCCAATCACCTGATTTCCTCAGGCGGAAAGCGGCTGCGCCCGATGCTGACGCTGGCGATGGCCGGCCTCACCGGCTATTCCGGCGATGGCCATATCAAGCTCGCCGCGGCGGTGGAGTTCATGCACACCGCGACCCTGCTGCATGACGACGTGGTCGACGAGAGCGAGCTGCGGCGCGGCAAGCTGTCGGCGCGGATGCTGTGGGGCAATGAGGCGAGCGTCCTGGTCGGCGACTTCCTGCTCGGCCAGGCGTTCCGGATGATGGTCGAGGTCGGCTCGCTGCGCGCGCTCGATATTCTCTCATCCGCTGCGGCAACGATCGCCGAGGGCGAGGTGATGCAACTTGCCGCCGCAAAGAACACCGCGACCACCGAAGACGAGTATCTCGCCGTCATCCGCGGCAAGACCGCGGAATTGTTCGCCGCCGCCTGTGAAGTCGGACCCGTGCTCGCGAACCGGCCGAAGGCGGAGCAGACCGCCTGCCGTTCGGTCGGCATGAATCTCGGCATCGCTTTCCAGCTCGTCGACGACGTGCTGGATTATGGCGGCAAGTCCGCCAAGCTCGGCAAGAACATCGGCGACGATTTCCGCGAGGGCAAGATCACGCTGCCGGTCGTGCTGGCCTTCCGCCGTGGCAATGACAGCGAGCGCGCGTTCTGGGTGCGGGCGCTGGAGCGCGGCGAGATCAAGAACGGCGATCTCGATCACGCCGTCGGGCTGATGACCAAGCACCGCGCGCTCGAAGACACGATCAGCCGCGCCCACCACTATGGCGCGATGGCCGTCGACGCGCTGGCGCTGTTCCCCGCCTCGCCGATGAAGTCGGCGCTCGAACAGGTGGTCGCGTTCTGCCTGGCGCGCTCGCATTGAGCGGCAGCGGTTTCGCGCTGTTTCTCGCAGCGGCGTTGATCATCGCCGTGGTCCCCGGTCCCGGAATTTTCTATGTGGCCGCGCGGACCTTGTCGGGCGGACGCCGCGCCGGCTTTGCGTCCACCGCGGGCACGGCCATCGGCGGGCTGGTGCATGTGATCGCCGGCAGCATCGGCGTCTCGGCGATCATCCTTGCGAGCGCGCAGCTTTTCGCTGGACTGAAATTTGCCGGCGCGATTTATCTGATCTGGCTCGGCTCGCGGACCTTTCGCGACGCGCGCCGATTGATGGCCGAGTCGCGTTCCGAAGGGCGTGAGCGCGCTTTCGTCGAGGGCGTCGCCGTCGAGGCGCTCAATCCCAAAACCGCAGCGTTCTTCCTCGCATTCATTCCGCAATTCCTGGATCCGGACGCTGCACATCCAGCGTTGCAATTTATGGCGCTTGGCCTGGTCTCGGTCACGCTCAACACGCTGGCCGATGTCGTCGTCGTGCTTGCTGCGTCAGTGACGCGCAACACGCTCGTGACGAAGCCCCATCTCTTTCGACGCCTGCGACAAGGCTCGGGACTGTTCATCGCCGGGCTTGGGCTGTCGCTTGCGCTCGTGCGACGGCCGGTTGCGAGTTAGCCCACCATGTGGTGAATGGAGCGGCGGGAGGGTGCGGTGCTCATTGTTTTACGCCGTCATTCCGGGATGGTGCGCAAGCACCAGGCCCGGAATCTCGAGATTCCGGGTTCGCGCTTCGCGCGCCCCGGAATGACGCACCGAAAATGAAACGGATCGTCAGCTCAGCGTGCCTGCGTGCACCCACCATTGCGGGTGATTGGCCAGGAGTTTTTGCGCGGCCTGTTCGGCTTCGCCTGCGGTCGGATACAGCGCAAAGCAGGTGGCGCCTGACCCCGACATGCGCGCCAGCAGTACGCCGTCGCTGGCGCGCAGCGCAGATAACACCTCGCCGATTGCCGGCTGAATGCGGAGCGCCGGTGCCTCGAGATCGTTGGGCACGATCTTGAGCACCTTGATCCAATCGGCGATCGAGGCGCCCTTCGCAGGCCAGGCCGGAGCGCGCATCACGTCGGTGGCGCCGACCAGAAGCTCACCATTGCGCAAGCCGAGCGCCTGGAACACATTCTTGGTCGCCACGGGCACGCAGGGGTTGACCATCACGCATGGCAATTCGGGCAGGCTCAGCGGCAGCAAGGTTTCGCCGACGCCGGTCATGTCGCAGGCATAAGAAGCGAGACACACCGGCACATCGGCGCCGGTCGCCAGCGCGACATCGCGCACGCGCGGATCGTCGAGCTCGAGCCCGTTGAGCCGCGCGAGCAGCCGAAGCGCGGCGGCCGCATCAGCCGAGCCGCCGCCGATGCCGGCAGCCACCGGCAAGACTTTTTCGAGCGTGAAGTCGCCGAGCTTGAGATCGCTGACGCGCTCGGCGAGCAGTCTCGCCGCCTTCAGCACCAGATTGTCGGCAGTCGCGCCGCAGGCTTCTGCGAGCGGGCCGACGGCCTTCAGGCCGAGTTCAGGGCCCGGTGTCAGTGTCAGGCGGTCGGCGCAATCGGCGAACGCCACCACGCTTTCAAGATCGTGATAGCCATCGACGCGGCGACCGATCACGCGCAGGGTCAAATTGACCTTGGCGCGACCGTATTCCACCTGCGCCGTTGCAGGCGTCGTGGAGATGACACCCGCATCGATATTCCCACCCGCCGCCGTCATCGCGAACGCCAAACCCCAGCCGCACCGGAATGAAAGATGCCTGCCCCTTTCGGTGCGAAATCGGCCAGAGCAAAAGCTGCAACGAAAAACAAATGCAAAACCTGCGGCGCAAACGCGCCGCAGGTAAACCTTGGATCAACCGCCCTTGCCGTCCTCTTTGCCGTCGTCCTTCTTCTTGTCGTCGGTCGCGGTCGCGGCGGCGGCCGGAGGCGGAGCATCGGGCAGGCCGTTTTCGATCTTGGCCTCGATCTTGGGCAGATCATCCGGCTCGGGCTTCAGGTCGCGCGCGTGAGCCCATTGGAATTTGGCCTCCAGCGTGCGGCCGACGCGCCAATAGGCATCGCCGAGATGGTCGTTGATGGTCGGGTCCTCGGGCTTCAGATCGATCGCGCGCTCGAGGTTCTTCACCGCCTCCTCGTAGTTTCCGATGCGGTAATAGGCCCAGCCGAGCGAGTCGACGATGTAGCCGTCATCGGGGCGCTGCTCGACGGCATGCCTGATCATCTTCATGCCTTCGTCGAGATTGATGCCCTGGTCGACCCAGGAATAGCCGAGATAGTTGAGCACATGCGGCTGGTCGGGCTGCAGCTCCAGCGCCTTGCGCATGTCGGCCTCGGCCTTCGGCCACTGCTTGGAGCGCTCCTCGCAGATGCCGCGATAATAGTAGTAGACGCTGTTGGCCTTGTCGTTGCCCTGCGGCAGCGCGTCGATGCCGAGCGAATAGGTCGTGACGCAATCGGCGAACTTCTTGCGGCCGCGCTCGATATTGCCGAGCGCCATGATGGCTTCGAGATCCTTCGAATCCTGGCCGATCACGTCCTTCAGGATCTTGATCGCCTCGTCGCCGCGATCGGCACTGTCGAGGTCGGTCGCGAGCTGGATCTGCGCATTGCGCTTCAACGGCGAGTTCGCCGGCACCCGTTCATAGACCTTGATCGCCATCGCCGGCCGCTTCACCGATTCATAGAGATCGGCAAGCGACAGCAGCGCCAGCGGATGGGTCGGCTGCAGATAGAGCGCAAGCTGCAGATAGACCAGCGCGAGGTCCTCGCCGCCACGGCGGATCAGCGTCGCGCCGATGCCATAGAGCGCCTCGGCTGCACCGGCCTGGGCCGAATCGACCAGCGGCGGCAGCTTCTTGTTCGCCTTGGTGTCGCGCAGGCCTTCCAGCACCAGGGGATGGCGCGCCAGCTTCTTGTCGAATGCCTCATAGATGCCCTTTGCGGCATCGTCGTCCTTGTTGCGGGTCATCCAGCGCGCGTAACTGTCGGCGATGCGCAGCATGGAATCGTCAAGCTTGTAGGCCCGCTCGAACCGAATCCCGGCTTCCTTTTCCTTGCCCGCAAGGTCGAGCATCATGCCGGCGTGCAGGTCCTTGAACAGCGGATACCATTCCGGCCCGGTCAGCTTGTCGACGCTGGCCACCGCGCCCTTGACGTCGCCTGAGCCATAGGTCGCCCAGCCGGACAGCAGCGTCGCAACGAGGTCGGTGATCGGACCGCGAATCGACTGGTTGATGTTGACCTGCGCGGCCGAATATTTCTTCAGCTTCAGATCCTGCACGCCGACCACGAGACGGGCGACGCGGTTGGACTTGTCGACCGTAAGGATCTTCTCGGCCAGCTTGACCGCTTCGTCGATGTCGCCGTCGGCGACGGACGAGATGAAAGCGCGGTCCAGAAGCTCGTTGTTCTTGGGATCGGTCCTGAGCGCCGAGCGGTAGAAGGCCGCGGCGGACGTGGCATCGCGTTCCACACCGGCGTGGCGCGCCGCCAGGTAGCTGCCCGACATGGTCAGCGCTTTGAGATCGTTCCGGGTCGGAAACTGGGCCGAGCTCTCGGCGGGATGGTCGGGGGTCTGGGCCAGGATCGACCGAGGCGCCATCAACGCGGCAAAGGCACAAACGGCAAAAGTCCAGCGATTGCAACGAATGGATAACATCACGGTTCGCCTTGGCTTATCTAGGAGTTGCGGATCGTCTCGGATGCAAACCCAAGCGGCGGCATCAAGAGGGCAGGACAATGCCGCGTTTGACGCCTCATCGCAAGGATAGGGGGTGACAATTCAGTCAGCAGAAGGTCCTTCCGATCGTCCAACAGCCAAACTCCCCCAGTGTGGCCGTATCGTGACCGCCGCTCCGTGTGCGGACTCACGCAACCGTGCATTGGATTACATTATATTACAGGGATTTCATACTCGGCGAGCCCGCTACATGGCCTCGTAATTGGGGCCGCCGCCGCCCTCCGGGGGAACCCAGGTGATGTTGCCGTTCGGGTCCTTCACGTCGCAGGTTTTGCAGTGGACGCAATTCTGCGCGTTGATCTGGAAGCGCGGGCTCGAGCCCTCCTCCACCCATTCATAGACGCCCGCCGGACAGTAGCGATTCGACGGCCCTGCGAACACGTCGTGCTCCGAGGTCTTCTGCAGGTTGAGGTCGGCCACCTTGAGATGGACCGGCTGGTCCTCCTCGTGATTGGTATTGGACAGAAATACCGACGACAGGCGGTCGAACGTCAGCTTGCCATCTGGCTTCGGCAAGGCGATCGGGGTGTGCGCCTTGGCGGGATCCAGCGTCGCGCGATCCGGCTTGGCGTGCGATTGCGTGCCGAACAGCGAGAAGCCGAGCGTGTTGCACCACATGTCGAAGCCGCCGAGCATGACGCCCAGGATGGTGCCGAATTTCGACCAGAGCGGCTTGACGTTGCGGACCTTATGCAGATCCGCTCCGACCGCAGAGCCGCGCCAGGCGTTTTCGTAGCCGACCAGTTCATCATTGGCGCGGCCGGCGGCAAGCGCGCCCGCGACATGCTCGGCGGCGAGCATGCCGGTGCCAATCGCGTTGTGGACGCCCTTGATGCGCGGCACGTTGACGAAGCCTGCCGCGCAGCCGATCAGCGCGCCGCCGGCAAAGGTCAGGCGCGGCACCGACTGATAGCCGCCCTCGGTGATGGCGCGGGCGCCGTAGGCGAGCCGCTTGCCGCCTTCGAATATCGGCCTGATCGACGGATGGGTCTTGAAGCGCTGGAATTCGTCGAACGGCGACAGATACGGATCGTTGTAGTTCAGGTGCACGACAAAGCCGACCGCGACCAGATTGTCGTCGTAATGATAAAGAAACGAGCCGCCGCCGGTCCTGGTGTCGAGCGGCCAGCCGAAGGAATGCTGGATCAGGCCCTTCTGGTGCTTCGCAGGATCGATCTGCCAGACTTCCTTCAGGCCGATGCCGAACTTCGGTGGCTCACTGTTCGCGTTGAGCGAGAATTTCGCGATCAACTGCTTGGTCAGGCTGCCGCGCGCGCCTTCTGCAAACAGCGTGTATTTGCCGCACAATTCCATGCCGCGGGTGAAGGAAGCCTTGTGCGAACCGTCCTTGGCGATCCCCATGTCGCCGGTCGCGATGCCGCGCACCGCGCCGTTGTCGTCATAGAGGACTTCAACGGCCGCGAAGCCCGGATAGATCTCGACGCCGAGCGCCTCGGCCTTGCCCGCCAGCCATCGGCAGACCTGGCCGAGCGAGCCGATGTAGCAATGATGATTGTTCATCAGCGGCGGCATGATGAAGTTCGGCAACTGGATCGCGCCGCCTTGCGTCATCCAGAAAAACTTATCGGTCTTGACCTGCGTCTTCAGCGGACAGTCGGCGTCCTCGCGCCAGTCCGGAATGAGGTTGTCGAGCGCCACCGGATCGATCACCGCGCCCGACAGAATATGCGCGCCGACCTCGGAGCCCTTCTCCACCACGACAATGTTCAGATCGGCATTGAGCTGCTTCAGCCGGATCGCAGCCGTCAGCCCCGACGGACCGGCGCCGACGATCACGACGTCGAAATCCATGGATTCGCGCGGGGGCAACTCTTCACTGCTCATGGTCTGTCCCAAGCTAAGGTTCTGGTTCCTCTTGTTTCCGATTTTTGCCGGAAGGACAACCATGGAAATACGTTTCGCCGCGATGCAATGCGGCGTAAGTTCACGCCATGTCGCAGCTATTGCCTGAGCCTACCCCGAGCGTTCGCGAACTGCTGGCCTTCTATCTGGAGGCTGGCGTCGACTGCGCCCTGACCGACGAGCCGGTCAACCGGCTGGCCGATCCCGACGCCGCCGCCGACGCGCGAAGCCGCCCCGGCGCAGCCGGCTCGCGCGATGCCCGCCCCGCTTCCCCTGCTCCGTGCCGACGCCCCGCCCGCACCGGAGGTCGCGATTGCGTCGGCGCGGGAGTCGGCGCGCACCGCGCCGACGCTGGATGCGTTGCGCGCGCTGCTCGAGACATTCGACGGCTGTTCATTGCGAAACACCGCGACGCGGCTGGTGTTCGCCGACGGCAATCCGCAGGCCCGTGTCATGTTCGTTGGCGAAGCACCCGGCCGCGACGAGGACATCGAGGGCCTGCCCTTCGTCGGGCGATCCGGCAAGCTGCTCGACCGCATGATCGCCGCGATCGGGATGGACCGCAGCAGCGCCTATATCGCCAACGTGATCCCGTGGCGTCCGCCGGGCAACCGCACGCCGACGCCGCAAGAGACGCAAATCTGCCTGCCCTTCATCCAGCGCCAGATCGAGCTCGTGAACCCCGACGTGCTGGTCACGCTCGGCAATCCTTCGACGCAGGCACTGCTCGGCACGCGCGAGGGCATCATGCGAACCCGCGGCAAATGGCTGGAGTACGACACCGGCAGCCGCACGATCCGCGCGATGGCGACCTTCCACCCGGCCTATCTGCTGCGCTCGCCGTCCTACAAGCGGATGTCGTGGCAGGATCTGCGCGCGATCGCGAAGGCGCTGGCAGAGCAGCCCGCGTAGTTCGCGTCGCGCTCTCCGCTCGATCATTCCGGGGCGCGTCGAAGACGCGAACCCGGAATGACGCCGAACCTAACCTACTGACCCTTCGGCCGGACAATCGCCCAACCGATCCGCAACAGCGGCTGGCGGCCGTTCACGAGCCAGTCGAAGGCGCGCGGCACCTCGGGCACGATGCCTGGAAAACGTTCGGTGATATCCGGCGGCGGCGTGCCGACGGTGTCGGAGGCGCGCCACACCACGACGCCGCCGGTTTCGTTGAATTTCGCAACCGAGAGCCATGGCGTACGTTCCGGCGCCGTATCGAACAACAGATGCGGACGCCCGGCGCCAAGCGAGACCAGGCTTGCGACCTCCGCGTCGCCGGTCACCGCCCGCAGTCTCTGGTTGGTGCGCCGCTCGAAGCTGTCGACAAAGAACTGCGCGATCGACCGCGCCGGTAGCGAGGTTGTCACCTCGCCGCCGCCGGTCCAGGGCACAAACAGCGTGGTCGCGATCACGGCCAATGCAGGCGCGACAATGACGGCGAGCCATACTGCGCGCAGCAAACGCTGATGCCTGAGTTGAATGAGATCGCCGCTCGCGATGACCGCGGCAAGACCGGTCATCAGCAGCGCGATTCCGGCTCCGCCCACGACGCGGTCGAGACCGAACAGGCCCGAGATGAGGCTTCCGGCAAGCGCCGGCGCGATCGCGAAGAAATAAACGAAATCGCGCGCCAGCGGCTCGACGGGCGGACGGAAGATGATCGGCGCATCCTCCCGCGCCCGGTTGAGCCAGCCCGAATTGAGCGCGACCAAAATCCAGATGCCTGCCATCGCGAGCAGAAGCCCGCCGAACAGCGCCGTCCAGTGCAACCCCCGCGCGCTGAGTTCGGCAATCGCGGGCAACGCAGGCAAGCCGAGTGCATCGGCGCGGATCACCCAGATCAGATAGGGCAAGATCAGCACGACGGTGACCAGCAGCGCGTAAAGCGGATCGAGTGACATCAGCATACGCCGGCCGCGCTCGGTGGCGAGCGCAAAGCCCGCGACCAGCATCAGCAATCCGATCGCGGCCGATGTCGTCAGCATCAGCAGGCCGGCTTCGATCGACCAGGCAAACCAGGCGTTGCGCCGGTTCTGGCCGATCAGTTGCCATGAATGCAAAAGCAGCAGCGCCCAGAGCGGCCTCGCCGCGACGAGCGGACCGAATTCCAGAACGGGCGCACCGAAGGCCGTGACCGTGATGGTCGAACAGCACCGCCAGCACCGCCTGCTGCGCGCCGACCAGCGAGCGCGACAGCAGATAGAATGCCCAGAAGGTCAGCGCACCGCACAGCTCGGCCAGCACGTAGACGCCGAACACGTGATTGCCGGCGGCGCGATAGGCGATGTCGGCGAGCCAGAACGCCAGCGGCGGCCCAAGATCGGTACCGACCTGGTATTCCCTGCCATAGGCGAGCACAGTCGCGAGATTGCCCAGGCGGACTTGCATAGAACAGCATCGACACAGTCAGCCACAGCGCGGCCTGGAACAGCACCACGATACAGACGACCAGCCGCGGCCGGGCCCGGATCAGTTCGATAACCAGCG
>CAWAXO010000038.1:0-236860 GCA_963786015.1 uncultured Alphaproteobacteria bacterium
GGCCGGCGAGCAGATGCTCTCCATGATCTCCGCCGACCGGTGCGCCAACCAGCTCGCTCCATGCCGGCGGTCGCGCTCGATCTCGCCTATGGCATGGTCAATGTCGGGAGGTAGGGGAGCTAGGCATGTCCGTGATCATCCGCGGCAGTTGGTGGGCGCGGCGATGGATTCACTGGATTCACTGGATTCATAGGATTCTTATCTGAGATCGGGTACCTCAGCCAACGCCTCCGCGAGCATCGGCACGGTGTGATAGGCCCCAGTCTGCTCGGCTTTACCCAGCGCATCTCCAGTGCCTCCCAGTCCAGTCTCAGGTCCTGCCCGCTCTGAAGAGTAAACAGAAAGGGATGAACGAGCCAGTGAAGGCCACGGTCTCCATCCTCTACGAGCAGGGGCGGCCCAGCCTTGACCAGCGTGACGCTGCTGGCGCCAAGACCCATTTCCTCTCGGATCTCGGTATAGGCCTGTTCGAGCGGTGTCACCCCGGCTTCCAGGTAGCCGCTGACTCCAGCCCATGCTCCCTGGTAGGTCCCTACCTGCGACTCCGGCGGACCAGTAAGATCTCTTCACCCTCCTGGCCCTGGCGCAGCAGGAATGATGTCACCACAGGAGTTGGATCATTAGGTCTTTCGACTGACGACATGATGGTGCCTCCATCCGGGCGAGCGGCACTCCGGCGGGAAAGCCGCTCAGATACTCAGCTTTCACCTCGATGGGCAGCTCGCTGGAGTAAGCCGCCAATGTAGGCCGCAGTCACGACCAGCAGCCCCAGACCGAGTGGGAGGAGCAGATAGCGGTTCTCGACTCCAAGGAAAAGGGCCCGACCACGGTGGTCAGGCCAAGCATCAACATGGGCAAAGCCTGTAAGACCACGCCTCTCTGCACCGGCATCCGAACCCAGCGCCAGGCCGGTACCGGCATTCGGCGCCGCGCCGCCAGGATGCCGAAGATGAGGAGGAGTGTAGCCGGAGGCGGAAATCAACAGCGTGCCGGCGGCGATCAGGGCATTCCGTTCGGTGAAATTTACGAACCCATAACCAACAGCTGCGCAGGATGAGTAGCCCCCCACAGAGGAGCAGCATGTTCCGGTTGCTCCTCTCCGCGGGATGCTCCAGCAGCGGGCTTCTACCGGTAGTGGTGAGCGGAAAATTCGGATCATGGGAGCGGACTGGCGACTGAGATGGCACCTGGACGAGCAGGTAGCCTCCGAAAACCACTGCTCCAATTGCCAGCAATAGGACGAGGTTGGCAACCCAGATAGGCATATGCAGACGTTCGAGCGGCAGAAACAGCAGAGCCGGTAACGACAGCACCAACAAGATTCCGGCGCAGCCGACGAGGGTGCTCCGGTCCAGGCGGGGAGTCGAACGCTCGTCTAGGGTATCTCGTGTGAGACTGTTAGTTTCATCTCGCTCATTCATCAGGGAAAGGCTCACTCACGCAGGCAAGTCACACCAACTACATATCTACTAGAATACCCGGTAATCTCGCCATATGCTACCCGCGAGACGGTCACGACGCGTCCGGCCTGTCGCGAGGCTGGCTTGCGAAGTGTGTGGATTTCATGGTACGCTGTTCTCGATACAGTATCCAAAAAGTCAATTTTGGAGAGCGTTGAGCGAGGAAAGTACGGTCTGCCCCGTTCCCAGAGAGCCGGCGGTCGATGCAAGCCGGCGTTCGGGGCCATCGGAAGCTCCCTCGTGAGCCGTGGCGGTGAAACGTCGTTCCGGCGGAGTAATTGTCACCGGGTACTCCCGTTATAGGGTCGGGGTGACAACTGATTCCTGTTGTTCTGTCATTCTCTCCTCTTCCGATGCATTTTCACAGTCTTGACAGGCTAGAACATTTGTGCTAGACTGCTGGTGGTGTTGGATTCCTGGCTGGGCGACAACTACGTCCCGTTCCGCTCCACCACCTCACATTGCTGGCCTTGTGCCGGGGTGGCCGGGAGTTCCTCGGACACCTAAAACGCCTGTGGAGAAGAGAGCGCTGGCGTGGTTCGTAAGAAGCACGTGAAACTGTCCTCGCAAGCTGGGAGACCAAAAGAAGCAGGAACCAAACGTGCATTATCCCATCAAGGGGTAAAGCAGTAAGTTTTGGAGAACGGTGTGATGGCACCCTCAAAGGCTGCCTGCGTGAGCTGGTGGTAGTGCAAGGTGG
Organism: uncultured Alphaproteobacteria bacterium; assembly: GCA_963786015.1. Taxonomy (GTDB): domain Bacteria; phylum Pseudomonadota; class Alphaproteobacteria; order Rhizobiales; family Xanthobacteraceae; genus Bradyrhizobium. The sequence continues at coordinate 2,161 of CAWAXO010000038.1, forward strand.
TACCGCGTAAAGCCCTGCGCGTGCGCGCTTTTCGCCCTTCTGGGCGGAAGGCGCGTTTTGTTTTCTGGAGGCGTGTCTCCGCCCAGCCGTGGTCATGCTCGACGAGAGTTACAAAAGGAGGCAGGTGGAGCAATGCCAAGAGAAGCGAAAAGTGTGGATCCACACTTCGACTTCGCGCGGGTTGAGGAGAGTGGCGGCGGCGCTGGCATGAGCGGCGTCTCTATGAAGTCGACCTGAGAACTGCACGGCGTCCCTACTACAACCTGATGATGTTTCCCTATCCATCGGCGGAGGGTCTGCATATTGGGAACATGTATGCCTACATAGGCTCCGATGTGCAGGGACGCTTCCAATCGATGCGGGGATTCGATGTCTTTGAGCTGATGGGATTCGATGCCTTCGGCATCCATAGCGAAAATTTCGCCATCAAGATGGGCGCTCATCCGCGCCCGCTGACCAGGAAGAACACTGCCCGGTTTAAGAAACAACTGGAACGTATCGGCAATCACTTTGACTGGTCGCACGAGGTGCATACCACTGATCCTTCCTACTATCACTGGACTCAGTGGATCTTTGTCCAGTTGTTTCGAGCCGGGCTGGTGGAGCGCAAGTCCGCGGCTGTGAACTGGTGTCCCAAGGACAAGACGGTGCTGGCCGACGAGCAGGTGATCGGCGGCCGCTGCGAACGCTGCGGCACGGTAGTTTTGAAGCGTGAGCTGGAGCAGTGGTTCTTCAAGATCACGGCCTATGCCGATAAGCTGCAACAGAATCTGGACTGGCTGGACTGGTCCGAGAGAGTGAAAGCTCTGCAACGTCATTGGATTGGCCGGGCTACCGGGTTGGAATTCGAGGTCGGAGTTAGCGCAAGCGAGTCGGAGGAGCCACAGCGCTTGAAGTTGTTTACGACCAGGCCCGACACCATCTATGGCGCTACGTTCGTCGCCCTGGCCCCTGGACACCCTCTGCTGGAGCGGATCGTAAGCGACGACCGGCGCGAGATCGTTCGGTCGTACGTGGATCAGGTGTCGGAGAGTGTCTCACGGCCAGAGGAGACCGAGCGCGAAATCTCGGGTGTCTTCACCGGAGTTACGGCGCTCCATCCTGTGACTGGTGACCCGCTGCCGGTGTGGGTGGCGAACTATGTTCTGGTGGAATATGGCACCGGCGCCATTATGGGAGTGCCAGCTCACGATGCTCGCGACTTCGCCTTCGCCGAGAAGATGAAGCTGCCTCTGCGTCGGGTAGTTGTGCCGCCGTCTGCTTCAGCAGCTGCCGAGTCCAGTAGTGATGGTGGCGGTGAAGCTCCAGTATCCTCACTGCCCTATACCGAGCCAGGCATACTGGTAGACTCGGGCGAGTGGAGCGGTATGACTTCATCGGAAGCGTCTCGAGCGGTCGAAGCATGGTTCGAGTCGGACGGCACCGGCCGACCCTTGGTGACGTTACACATCATCTGCGCGACTGGCTGATCAGTCGCCAGAGGTACTGGGGACCGCCCATTCCCATTGTCTACTGCCCGGATCACGGCGCGGTAGCTGTGCCTGAGGACCAGTTGCCGGTCCTGCTGCCCGAGGTAGAGAATTATCAGCCGGGTGGGAGTGGCGTCTCGCCGTTGGCTGCGGTAGCCGATTTTGTTCGGACGACCTGCCCAATCTGCGGGAAGTGGCGCGACGCGAAACCGACGTCAGCGACAATTTCCTGGATTCGGCGTGGTACTTCCTGCGCTATCCCTCGAGTGGCGACGACTCGCAGCCCTGGGACAGGGAGCTGACCAGGAAGTGGCTGCCGGTTGACATGTACATTGGGGGGCAGAGCATAGTGTCCTGCACCTGCTGTACAGCCGATTTCTGACCATGGCGCTTCATGATCTGGGCCACCTGGATTTCGCGGAGCCGTTTCTGCACTTTCGCGCAAATGGCATCATCACGCGTGACGGCGGCAAGATGAGCAAGTCCAAAGGAAATATCGTGTCTCCGGACACCTACATTGAGCACGTGGGCGCCGATGCGTTCCGTACCTATCTGCTGTTCATGGGCCCGTACGAAGGTGGCGGCGATTTCAGTGATCGCGGCCTGGGAGGGGTAACCCGGTTCCTGGACCGCGTCTGGCAGTTCATGACTACGGCAATGGCACGGTCCAGACCCGGCGATCCAACGGAGGAAGCAAGGCGTCTGTTACATCAGACAATCCAGCGGGTGACTAATGATATCGGTGAACTGAAGTACAATACGGCGGTCGCCGCGCTGATGAAATATTTCAATTCCCTGCACGGTCGAGCCGAGATCACGCATACTGAGCTACGGACATTCATCCAGTTGTTGGCGCCATTCGCTCCCTACATGAGCGAGGAACTCTGGGAGAGACTGGGTGAAGACGGCTCGGTACACGTGTCGTCCTGGCCCGAAGTGGATGTTCCGGCATTGGCTACGCCAACGACGCAGATAGTCATTGAGGTAAACGGCCGCGTGCGCGGCCGCCTTGACGTTCCTTCCGACCTGCCCCAGAGCGAGATTGAGGCGCTAGCCATGGCGTCTGATTCTGTGCGTCGGGCGATAGGCGAGCGGGCGGTCTCCCGAGTGATTTATGTTCCCGGAAGGCTCTTGAGCCTGGTAGCTCCCGGGTGACATCCTTTCTCGGGAGGCAAGTATGCCGCGCCGGATGAGCCGTCGCCAACAACAAGACTCATCCGGCGGCGCTTACACTTCAGCTACAGGATGGGCTCTTCGCGCATCGTGGCGGTCTGGGAGTTGGTGGATTCAAGCTCGGCGTTGGTCATGCGCTGGCGCCAGAGGCCCACATAAGTAAGCAGGGCCGCGACCACTGCGCCAAGGCTGAATGCCAGAGTGTGACTGACCGTGGCGTTCACATTTTGAGACGCGTCGTTAAGCGCCTGGGTCGCGTTGTCCCTGCTGGCCAGCGCCCTGGATCTGGCGGCGTCTACCACTGGCTGTGCGGTGCTCAGGGCCGTGTCGCGCCACTGGTTGGCCTGTTGTGTGGCGAGAGCTCGCCACGCATTCACCTGTCCCGGTACCTGGGAGCGCCACTGATTGACCTGCTGATTCAGCAGATCTCGCCAGGCGTTCAGCTGCTGGGGGGTGAGCTGAGAGCTCTGGCGGTTCCTACGCATGCCCTGTTGAAGCAGAGTATTGGCCTGGTCGACTACTCTTCGCAGGCGGAGGGTATCCACCCAGGTACGAGCCGTGGCGATAGCCGCGGCCAGCTCGGCGGCTTTCATTTCCTGGCGGCGTCTCCGCATGATCAGGGCCGTCACTGTGGCGCCGGCCGCGGCGGCTATCGGTACGGCAATCGCCGGTACATACCACCACTGAAATCCGGAAGACTCGGCCTCAGAAGCGAAGTAGGGATATTCTCCCAGCTTGCTCTGGGTGCCTGTTCCCGATTCCTGGGTCAGCACCTCGATCACCACGGTCTCAGTGTCGACTCCTTGCGCTCGGCCTCTTCGGCGGTGGGACCGCCTTCACCGGTGGGAGGCGTCATTCGAGCGGTACCTGGATTCTCGGTTGACTTACCCGCCTGCTGGGCCCCAACGCCACGCTGTTCGGCCGAATTGGATATGTCAAACATGCCGGAGCTGTGTGCGCCGCTTGATCCAGATGTATTCGTGCTCATTTGGTTTCTCCTTCTATCAGGCTAATGGTCGCCGCTTGCCTGTTTGGCGTGCCGGTCGGTTCCCGCCGGCACGCCAAACGATATCCTTACCGCATGTTCTATGCCGATCGATCAGGAACTAGCTACCTTCGAGAGAGGATTGGCCGCAATGGCGGCGACTACCGCGAAAAGATCTGGACCCGCCGGTTAGGCTCACGGCCATGGCTCCGCGATTCCAGGTTGTAACGGCCGGCAATCTGGTGGCTGGCCCGGCTCCTTCATCGAGATGGAAGCCATTCTGCCCCTGCTGACCGATCCGGCGGCGCATGGCGGCGACGCGGCAGACGCGTTCGACGTGGTGGTGCCCTCGCTACCGGGTTTCGGCTTTTCCGGCCGACCCTTGGCACCGGGCTGCGGTCCCAAGGCGATTGCCGGCATGTGGGCGAGCTCATGGCTGCACTCGGCGATGGGCGGTTCTTCGCGCAAGGCGGCGATTGGGGCTCGGCGGTGTCGGTCTGGCTCGCGCGGTTGCATCCGGAGCGGGTGATCGCGCTGCATCTGAACTTCCTCAACTCGTCCTTCCAGGCGGTCTCGGACACGCCGTTGAACTCCGCCCGAGGCGGCCTATCTCGAGCAGGTGCGGCGCTGGCGCGAGGCCGAGGGGGGCTATGCCGCCATCCAGTCCACCAAGCCGCAGACGCTGGGCTATGCGTTGACCGATTTGCCGGCGGGGCTCGCGGGCTGGATCGCCGAGAAATTCCGCGGCTGGTCGGATTGCGGCGGGAAGATCGAGAATGCGATTCCGCTGGACGTGCTGCTGGCCAACATCGCGATCTACTGGTTCAGCGGCAACATCGCCTCGTCGCTGCGCATCTATCGCGAGAGCCGGTTGGCGCCGCTCGCCTTCGGCCCGGGCGAGCGGGTGATGGCACCGCTCGGATTCGCGCATTTCCCCAAGGAGATCCTGCACCTGCCGCGCGCCTTCGCCGAACGGGTGTTCGACGTGCGGCGCTGGACCGAGATGCCGCGCGGCGGAGATTTCCGCGCGCCCTGGAGCGCTCAGAAGAATTACCGAAGTCTTGCGCATCATCCGCGAACCTTTTCGCCTTCATTTGCGGCCCACCATGGGCCTGGATCGATTGGAGTGCCGTCTTTGCGGAACTCGACATAAAGCACGGGTTGGCTAGCGTTGGCCGCAAAAATGGATGCAACCTGGGACGTCGTCCCCATGGTCGCGACCGGCTCCCCCGTCTGCACGAACTGGCCGATGTTTACCGAAATGCGCTCCATCCCGGCGATCAACACATGATACCCGCCACCGGCATTAAGGATCAAGAGTTGTCCGTAGCTGCGGAAGGGTCCGGCATAAACAACCCAACCGTCACACGGCGTTGTGACCTGCGCGCCGGCCCTGGATGCCAAAGAAATGCCTTTTTCTATGCCTCCGGAACCATCGGAACCGCCGAAATCGTGGATCTTTGTACCGTTAACCGGAAACGTAAGAAGTCCCTTCGCCGATGCGAAGGCAATCGCCGGGCTACGGCAATTCGGATTCTTCAGGGCCGCAAGGTCAGGCTTGCCGTTGGCGGTCACAGGCGTGCCTTGCGCATTGGCGGTCGCGGCTGCGTTCGCCGCACTTCTGATGTCCTGCTCCATCTTGGTGATCAGGCCCTGGAGATTGTCGACCTGCTTGGACAGCGCGATGGCGCGTGCGCTTTCCGACTCGATGTCTTTTTCCATCGACGCCTGCTTGCGCTGCCGCTCGTCGATCAGGGCGGCCATTCTCGTCTGGTCATCCCTGAGCTTGTCGCGATTGATGGCAAGCCGATCGCGTTCGCTTGAGATGGTCTTGCGCAGGGTGACGAGCTGATTGAGGTTGCCGGTGAGTTCGTCGGCGCGAGCGCGCAATTCGGGCACGACTGCGCCGAGCAACATCGCGGTGCGCAGCGATTGAAGCGCATCTTCAGGCGTCACCAGCAGCGCAGGCGGCGTACGCCGGCCGGCACGCTGCAGGGCGGCCAGCACCTCGACCACCTCCGCGCGGCGCGAGCCCAGCGTCATGCGGATCTGCTGTTCGCGCGAGTCGAGCGAGCGCAGCCGCGTTTCCGCCTCTCCGATATTGTTTTCGACACCGCGTACCTGGGCCGCGATGTCGATCAACTGCTGATTGAGCTTGCTGCGGTCTTGGCCGATCGCGGCGATGTCCGCCTTGAGCTTGGCCTGAAGCTCGGCCGCGCTCTTCTGCTGCTGGCGGGCGGCTTCCAGCTCCTGCGCCCGCTGCTGAATGGCGTCGGGCGTGCCGGCGGCGGGCTGCCCCGGCGTTGCGGCGGTCTGCACTTGCGCGGCCGCGACCTGGGCTGCCGCCGGCAAGACGTCCGTGCCCGTAAGGCCGACCGACAGAAAGGCGATGGAGAGGAGGACGCGGGAGCGTCGGCCGCGACGGACGGTGCCAGGGTATGAGGGAAAGGTCCGCGCGCTCGACATCAATGGCGTAAACGGTTCTCGTTGCGCATTCAGGCGCGGTGATAAGGGTGGCCGGCCAGAATCGTCGCAGCCCGGTAAAGCTGTTCCAGAAGCATAATGCGCACCAACTGGTGTGGCCAGGTCGCGGCCCCGAACGCGATCCTCGAAGCATCCTTGCTGCGCAAATCGGGCGAAAGTCCGTCTGCGCCGCCGATCACGAAAATTGTGCTGGCAATCGACTGGTCCCGCCAGCGTCCAAGACGATCCGCAAGACCGACGCTGCCGATATTGTCGCCGCGCTCGTCGAGCATGACAAGCACGGAGTTTTCCGGGATTGCGGCCGAAATTGCCGCTGCTTCCTCAGCCATCCGCGCAGAAGCATTCCGCGCGCGGCTTTCGGCGATTTCGACAATCTCCAGGCCGCGAAAGCCGAGCTTGCGACCGGCGTCATCGAACCGCTTCCGGTAGCGTTCGACGATCTCTCGTTCCGGTCCCTGCTTCAATCGGCCAATGGCAATGATGATGAGGCGCATAGGATAGGCGCATGATCCGAAGCCCGCACGCGCGTCCAGGTCGCACGCGCGCAACAGGCTATAGCATGCGTCGGCCGATCTGAGATCGGCTTACAAACTCAGATCGCCGTCGCCGCCTTCGGGCCTTGCGTCCACAATCGCTCGAGATTGTAGAACTCGCGGACCTCGGGCCTGAACACATGCACGATCACGTCACCGGAATCGATCAGCACCCAGTCGCAATTGGGCAAGCCCTCGATATGGATGTTCTTGATGCCGGCTTCCTTCAGGCCTTTGGCGACGTTTTCCGCGATCGCGCCAACGTGCCGGTTGGCCCGGCCCGATGTGACGATCATGTAGTCGGAAAATGCCGATTTGCCGCGAAGGTCGATGGTGACCGTTTCTTCCGCCTTCATGTCGTCGAGGCGGGAGAGGATGATATTCAGCGTCTTGTCGGCGTCGGTTTGCGCCTTCAAGGCTGCAGCTTGGGTCGATGTTTTACGCGGGGTCTTCTGAGACTTCGGTAAAACTGACTCGGACAATACAGATGGGGTCAGGGACCATTCCTTTCGCTGTATCGCGGGCGCCGAATCCTCCAACGTCCGCCTTCCATTGTAGGCATGTGGGGTTAACGGTTTCAATATTCCAGTCGCCCCACGCTCATGTCCCGGTCTTCCAGCTCCCGTCCGGGTTCCGAAGACCGGTCGATGACAGGTTCAATTTCAGGCCGGTAAGGAATACCCAGGCCGGCGGCCGGCGGTCGGCCAGCCGGCTAGCCTCACTCTCGGGCAGACGATAGCGCGCAAGGGACTGCGCGGCGGGCGCCATCAGCGCACGGAAACTTTGTGGAGGGCGGTCGATCACCGCGATCGGGACCTGGGTCGCGATCCGCTGCCAGTTCTGCCAACGATGCAGTTGCGCGAGGTTGTCGGCGCCCATGATCCATACAAAGCGCACGCGCGATGCGCGACGGCGCAGGTAGGTTGTCGTGTCGGCAGTGTAGCGGGTTCCGATGACGGATTCGAGACATGTGACGTCGATGCGCGGATCCGCCGCCATCCGGCGTGCTGCCGCCGCCCGCTCTTCGAGTTCGTGCAGGTGGCCGTTGTCCTTCAATGGATTTCCGGGCGTCACCAGCCACCACACCCGGTCGAGTTTCAGCCGCTTGATGGCGAACAGGCTGATCGCGCGATGGGCGACATGCGGCGGATTGAACGAGCCGCCAAGCAGGCCGATCCGCATGCCGTTGGTGTAGACGGGGATCTCGCGGGACAACGCGTGCGACGCGACTGGCGCTTCTTTCAATGCGGGCCCCGGCTTGCGTCAGGCGGACGCATTCTGTGTGCGCGGGCCGGCTCCCGCAGAAATCGAAAACGCGAACGACAGATTTTCAAGGCCGCGTCTGTCCCGTGCCGTGAACCCGATATTTGAAGCTCGTCAACTGCTCGACGCCGACCGGGCCGCGCGCGTGAAATTTTCCGGTGGCGATGCCGATCTCCGCGCCGAACCCGAACTCGCCGCCGTCGGCGAACTGCGTGGACGCATTGTGCAGCACGATAGCCGAATCCACTTCGTTGAGGAATTTCTGCGCCGTGCCGGAATCCTCGGTCACGATCGCGTCCGTGTGGTGCGAGCCATGATCGTGAATATGTGCGATCGCGCCGTCGACGCCGTCGACGACCCTCGCCGCGATGATAGCGTCCAGATATTCGGTGTCCCAGTCTTCCTCGGAGGCGGGTTTCACCCGGGCATCGATCCGCTGCACGGTCTCGTCGCCGCGAACCTCGCAGCCGGCATCGACCAGCATCGTCACCAACGGCTTGAGATTGCCGGTGGCGGCGCGATCGACGAGCAAGGTCTCGGCTGCGCCGCAGACCCCGGTGCGGCGCATCTTCGCATTGAGCACGATGGATTTCGCCATCTCCAGATCGGCGTCTCGATCGATATAGACGTGGTTGATACCTTCCAGATGCGCGAACACCGGCACGCGTGCTTCCGCCTCGACGCGCGCGACCAGGCTCTTGCCGCCGCGCGGCACGATCACGTCGACGCCGCCGTTCAGGCCGCTCAGCAACAGTCCCACCGCAGCGCGGTCGCGTGTCGGCACCAGCGTGATGGCGGCTTCGGGCAGATCCGCCTCGCGCAGGCCCTGGGCCAGGCAGCCATGGATCGCGCGGCAGGAGCGGAAACTGTCCGAGCCGCCGCGCAGGATTACCGCGTTGCCGGACTTCAGACACAGCACGCCTGCGTCGGCCGCGACATTGGGCCGGCTCTCGAAGATCACGGCGACGACGCCGAGCGGAACCCGTACGCGTTCAATCACCATGCCGTTCGGGCGCTGCCAGCTCTCGGTGACGACGCCAACGGGATCAGCGATCTCGCGCACGGTAGCGATGCCGTCGGCCATCGCGTCGATGCGGGCCTGCGTCAGCGTCAGCCGGTCGATGAAGGAAGCGGTCGCGCCGCCGGCCCGCACGTCCGCAACATCCTCGGCATTGGCCGCGAGAATGGCCGGCGCATGGGCGCGGATGGCGCGTTCCATGGCCGCGAGCGCGCGATTCTTCTGCTCCGGGGGCGCGAGCGACAGCACCCGGGCGGCAGCGCGGGCAGCGCTGGCGAGTTCGTTCATCAACGCGGGCAGATCGGCGTTACCGTCGATGGCCTTCAGGGACGCGGTCATGTCATTTCCAGCCTGAGATTAAGGCCATGTCGTAGCATGGAAATTGCGGACTTGGCGAGGCACGGAACCAATGAGGCCAAGGCGAGGGGCGGCCATGGCAACGCAGGGTTAACGCTACCGCAGGTAATCCATGGCGTGGCGCCGCAGCCCGAGATCATCCCGCTTGCGCCTGTCGGCGATAGCATTAAATATCATAAATTGATACCGACGAGAGGCGGCCATGGCAACCAGCTACAGCATCGGCGACCATTTCGAGGGCTTCATCGACGAACTGATCGAGAGCGGCCGCTATTCCACCGCAAGCGAGGTGATGCGTGAAGGCCTGAGGCTGCTTGAGGAGCGCGAGGAGCGTCGACGGCTCAAGCTTGAAGCGTTGCGCGCGGAAATCCAGAAGGGATTTGACAGCGGTCCGGCGGAAGAGGTCGAGAAGGATATGTTGAGACGGATCAAGGAGCAAGGCCGCAAGCGTTTGGCGAGCGCAAGCGTGGCAAATAGACCGCGCAAAACGTCCGCAAGCAGAACTCGATGTCACGGCGATCTGGGCCTACATTGCCACCGACAACATCAAGGCCGCGGACACGCTGATCAATCGCATTGACCGAGCATTCGACATGTCGCGGAGACGCCCTACGCGGGTCGGGCCGGCAGGAGCTGGCAAGAGAGCTGCGAAGTTTCGCCGGTCGGCAGCTACATCATCTTTCTACATTCCGCTGCCAGACGGCGTCGAAATCGTGCGTGTGATGAGCGGGCGGCAAGACATTAATGCCGACGATATGCGCCGTTGATCAGCCCTGATCCGCCTGCCGCGGTCCGCCCACCACCAGATCATCCCGATGGATCATTTCCGACCGGCCGCTGATGCCGAGGATCGCCATCACGTCGGGCGAGGAACGGCCCTTGATCCTCTCGGCATCCTCGGCGTCATAGGCGACAAGGCCGCGGCCGATTTCGTGGGTGTCGGGGCCGCGCACCACCACGGCGTCGCCGCGTGAAAACTGGCCGTCGACCCGGATCACGCCGGCCGGAAGCAGGCTCTTGCCCGCGCGCAGCGCGCTGACGGCGCCGGCGTCGATCGTCAGCGTGCCCCTCGGCTCCAGCGAGCCCGCGATCCAGCGCTTGCGTGCAGTGACAGGGTTGGCAGGCGTGAGGAACCAGGTGCAGCGTCCGCCGTCGGCGATCGCCCTCAGCGGATGCTCGATCTTGCCGGACGCGATCAGCATATGCGTGCCGCCCGTGGTCGCGATCTTCGCCGCCTCGATCTTGGTGCGCATGCCGCCGCGCGACAGCTCTGATCCCGCCGAGCCCGCCATCGCCTCGATCTCCGAGGTGATGCTCTCCACCACGGGAATGAGCTTCGCGTTCGAATTCTGAGACGGCGGCGCGTCATAGAGCCCGTCGATATCGGACAGCAGGATGAGCAGGTCGGCGCTCGCCATGGTGGCGACACGCGCGGCGAGGCGGTCGTTGTCGCCGTAGCGGATTTCGTTGGTGGCGACCGTGTCGTTTTCGTTGATCACCGGCACCGCCCGCCATTCCAAGAGCTTGGCGATGGTCGAGCGCGCATTGAGATAGCGTCGACGCTCCTCCGTATCCTGCAGCGTCACCAGGATCTGGCCGGCGCCGATGCCGTGATCGCCAAGAACCTCCGACCAGATGCGCGCGAGCGCAATCTGGCCGACTGCCGCCGCGGCCTGGCTCTCTTCCAGTTTCAGCGCGCCGCGCGGCAGCTTGAGACGGCTGCGGCCGAGCGCGATCGATCCGGAGGACACGATCAGCACCTCGCGTCCCTCGCCATGCAGGCGGGCGATATCGGCGGCAAGTGCGGCGAGCCATGGTGCCCGCACCTCGCCGGCCTCCGAATCGATCAAGAGCGAGGAGCCGACCTTGACGACGATGCGGCGGAATTTTTTCAGCGACGGGCGGGCCATGAGGGGTTCGGCGAGAGATGTGGAAGGCCACAGCAATACGCGCCGCTTCCGGACTTTGGAAGTGGCGCGCACGCAGGAAAATCCGAGAAAGTTAAGCGTCAGCCCATCACAAAGGCGTTGAGCTTGTTACCATCGGGGTCGCGGAAATAGGCGGCGTAGAACTGCTCGCTGCGCTGGCCGGGAGGGCCCTCGCAGCAGCCGCCGAGCGACAGCGCCAGCTTGTGGACGCGGTCGACCTGAGCCTTGTCCTTGGCGGCAAATGCCGCCATCACGCCATTGCCGACAGTCATCGGCTCGCCGTCATAGGGCAGCGCGACGCCAAAGCCCGCGCCCTTGCCCGGGCCGCCCCAGGCGATGATGCGGTCATTGGCCATGAAGCGGCCCATGCCGAGCTCCGCGCAGATCTTGTCGTAGAATTCGCCGGCCTTCTTCAGGTCACTCGTGCCGACGGTGACGTAACCGATCATGATGACATCCTCCCTCAAGGTGCTATGCAACCGCAGTTTCGCGCAGGACGGGCGGCTGTGCAAGGTTGCTCGGAAGGCCGACGTTCGACCGCTGGCGCATTTGAACCGCGGCTTCGTCTGGTTTAATCGTCAATTAATCGAAGGGACAGGACATGCGCCGTCGCGATTTCGTTGCCGGATGTCTCGGCCTTCCACTGCTCGCGCGGGCAGGCGAGGCGTTTGCCGAAACCGCGCCGCTGACAAAAATCATCTTCCCGTTCTCGGCCGGCGCAGGCGGCGACACGCTTTGCCGGATCGTGGCGCAGCATGCCGCGCCGTTGCTCGACCGCACCATCATCGTCGAAAACCGCACCGGCGGTGACGGACTGATCGGGATCAGGGCGGTCAAAGGCGCAAAACCTGACGGCGCCACGATCCTCGTGACGACGGGTCCAACGATGTATCTCCTTCCGATGGTGGAGACCGAACCGAGCTTCGACACGGCGAAGGATTTCGTGCCAGTCTCGCTGCTCGCACGCTTCGAGTTCGGCGTCGTCGCGGGGCCGACGATCGAGGCCAAGGATTTCGCGAGCTTCGTGACCTGGCTCAAGGCGCACCCGGACAGGGCGACATTCGGCGTGCCGAGCAACGGCACGATCCCGCATTTCACCGGCTCCCGACTCCAGGAGGTGCTCGGCGTGTCGCTGACCCGCGTGCCTTATCGCGGCAGCGCGCCGATCATCAATGATCTCGTCGGCGGCCATCTGCCGTTCGGCATCACCACCGTTGCAGATGCGATGGCGCAGCATCGCGCAGGCGGCGTGAAGATCCTCGCGGTGAGCAGCGCGGCGCGCTCACCGTTCTTGCCGGAGGTGCCGACGTTGAGGGAAAGCGGCATCGATCTGGTCGCGGATGGCTGGTACGGAATGTGGCTGCCGGCCGGCAGTTCGACCGAATTTGCCGCAAAGCTCAGCGCGGCAGCGGCAGAGACGCTGCAGAAGCCCGATGTGAAGGAGAAGCTGCTCGCGATCGGGCTGATCCCGGAGGGCAGCACGCCGGAGGGACTCGCCAAGGAGCTCGCCGCCGACATCGCGTTCTGGCAGCCGATCGTCAAGGCGACGGGCTACAAGATTGAGAATTAGTCTGGCTACGCAAACGCCGTCTATCTCCTCGTCCTGAGGAGCGCGCGGAGTCAAGCGTCTCGAAGGACGAGGCCACCGTTTTGGGCCTCATGGTTCGAGACGGCGCTCGCGCGCCTCCTCACCATGAGGGTCGGGAGCAGTCGAGGATCATGGCTTCGCGCGTTGCGCGATCTTTTCCCTGATCGCCGCAAGCTCGGCTTCATCCCAGATGCCGATCAGAATGCCGCCTTTGACCTGGAGCTGATTGTCCGCATAGGCCGCGATCTTCTCGCGGCTGGTCGTGATGTGATTGTTCGGATGCAGCGCCCAGTCGAACAGCACGGCTTGCAGCCGCGCGATCACGTCGGCGCAAGATGGGTCTTCGCCGCGATCGACCAGTTCCTGCGGGTCGCTTTCCAGATCATAAAGCATCGGGCGGAAGCCCGATGCATGGATGTATTTCCAGCGGCCGTCGAATACCATGAACAGCCGGCAGCGCTCGATCGGCTGATTGAGCTTTAACCGCACGTCCTGCATGGCGTAGTCATATTCGGAGAACACCACCTTGCGCCAATCGGCTGGCTTGTCCCCGCGCACAAGCGGCATCAGCGAGCGGCCTTCGAGGATGTGCGATGGCGGCGTGCCGCCGAAATAGTCGATGAAGGTCGGCGCGAGATCGATCGCCTCGACCAGCGCGTCGCACACGGTGCCGCGAGAGCCATCCGCTTCCGGCGACGGATCGATGACGATCAGCGGAATCTTCGCTGACTGATCGTGGAACAGGTCCTTCTCGCCCATCCAGTGATCGCCGAGATAGTCGCCGTGGTCCGAGGTGAACACGATCATCGTCGTATCCAGCAGGCCGCGTCGCTCGAGGAAATCCATCAGCACGCCCATCTGATCGTCGATCTGCTTGATCAGGCCCATATAGGCCGGGATCACCTTGGCGCGCGCCTCGTCGCGAGCCATGTTCCTGGAATAGCGCATGTCCATATAGGCCGCGAACACCGGATGAGCATGTTGCCGCTCCGCGTCCGAGCGGATCGCGGGCAGCATGTCGGCTTCGCCGTACATGCTGGCGTAGGGCTCGGGCACGATATAGGGCCAGTGCGGCTTGATATAGGAGAGATGCAGGCACCATGGCCGTGCGTCCGCCTCGGACTCTCTGATGAAGTCCATCGCGCGCCGCGTCATGTAGGGCGTCTCGGAATGCTCGTCCGGAATGCGCGCAGCCTTGTCGGCATGCACCAGCAGCCAGCCGTTCTGCAGATCGCCGTCCGCGCCTTCACCCGAGTTCGCCCAGTGCTCCCAGGGATTGGGCGCGTCGAAGCCGTGTTCGCGCAGATAGCTGTCGTAACGCGGGCGCGGCCGTCCCGTGGGGTGCAGCCCGTCGTCGCGTTCATAAGGCTCGAAGCCGCATTCGGAGACGTGCACGCCGATGATCGAATCGGGCGCGATGCCGAGCGTCTTCAGGCCTTCGAGGTCGGGCGCCATATGCGTCTTGCCGACCAGCACATTGCGGACGCCGATCTTCTTCAGATGATCGCCGAGCGTCGGCTCGCCGACGCGCAGCGGCCAGCCGTTCCAGTGCGAGCCGTGCGAACGCATGTAGCGTCCGGTGTAGAACGACATCCGCGACGGGCCGCAGATCGGCGACTGCACATAGGCGTTCGAGAAGCGTACGCCGCGCTTCGCCATCGCATCGATGTTGGGTGTTTTCAGGGACGGGTGGCCGGTGCAGCCGAGATAGTCATGGCGAAGCTGATCGCACATGATCCAGATGATGTTTTTCGCGCGCGGCATGCCGATGCTTCACTGACGTTGATGACGGCATGCTGATGCATCGTCGCGCCGATGACAAGCGCGGGACGGCGTGTCTTACGCCGTCCACGGCTCCATCTCCGCCGCGCTCTTGGCCTTGCCCGTGACCGGCGCTTCGCCGATCACATCGGCAAGCGCGCGAAGCGCCTCTTTCACGCCGGTGCCGACCGCGCCGGAGATCAGAAGCGGCGTCTTCTTCGCGGCGCGTTTGAGCCGATCCTTCTGCTTCTTCAATTCTTCAGGATCGACCGCGTCGATCTTGTTCAGCGCGACGATCTCGATCTTCTCCGTGAGCGCGCCGCCATAGGCGTCGAGCTCGTGGCGCACGGTCTTGTAGGCCTTGCCGGCGTGCTCGCAGGTCGCATCCACCAGGTGCAGCAGCACGCGGCAGCGCTCGACATGGCCGAGGAAGCGGTCGCCGAGCCCCGCGCCCTCATGCGCGCCTTCGATCAGCCCCGGAATATCCGCGAGCACGAATTCGCGGCCGTCGGCATTCACCACGCCGAGCTGCGGATGCAGCGTGGTGAAGGGATAATCCGCGATCTTCGGCTTGGCGGCGCTGACCTTGCTCAGGAACGTGGACTTGCCGGCATTGGGCAGGCCGACGAGGCCGGCGTCCGCGATCAGCTTCAGCCGCAGCCAGATCCAGCGCTCCTCGCCGGGCTGCCCGGGATTGGCATTGCGCGGCGCGCGGTTGGTCGAGGACTTGAAATGCGCATTGCCGAAGCCGCCATTGCCGCCCTCGGCGAGCACGAACTTTTCGCCGAGCTTGGTGAAATCGTGGATCAGCGTCTCGCGATCCTCGTCGAACACCTGCGTTCCGACCGGCACTTTCAGCACGATCGGCTTGCCGTTGGCGCCATGGCGGTCCTTGCCCATGCCGTTGACGCCGCGCTCTGCCTTGAAGTGCTGCTGATAGCGGTAGTCGATCAGCGTGTTCAGCCCGTCGACCGTCTCGATGACGACGTCGCCGCCGCGTCCGCCATTGCCGCCCGAGGGACCGCCGAACTCGATGAATTTCTCGCGGCGAAACGCAACGCAGCCGTTGCCGCCGTCGCCGGAGCGGATATAGACCTTGGCTTCATCGAGGAATTTCATGGCCCTTAGGTAAGGCAGGGCGGGCGTGGCGGCAACCGTCACATTTCGGAGATTTCGGCCGGAAATGGGTATCCGTTACGGGGGTGGAAGATCGCCGCGGCCCCTTTTTTCCCTTTCCGGCAGCGTCGTACTGGCTCATGGGTCGGCGACGGCAGCGGTGAACCGAGATACTTGATGAACAGGCGAGCCAGCTCTGGTGCGCCGTTGCTGGTGCCGATCAGGCGAAAGACGCTGCCGCTCCTGGTGCCCCCGGCAAGTATGCCGGACAAGGCGTAGGATTCGTCGCATGGCAGCAGGTAGTCCGGACCGACGACGAGTCACGACGTGGGGTAGTGGCGCGAGGGTCCGGCCGACGAATAGGACGATCTGTGACCGTCCAGCACGACGTAACCGCCGGCCACGTGCACCGCGGAATCGTTGCCGGTGGCGATCCCGTTGAGGGTGCCAAAGCGTGAGACGAGTGATCCCGTATTGTCGAACTCGCCGTCGACGAATATAGAACTGGCCACCGCCGACCGGTTTTGCTCCCAGGTCGGGTCGACAAAAAACGAGCGCTTGGCGCCCGTCGTCACGCCCATGTTCGGATCCGTTCGCGCGACATAGGCGTCGATCGTCACACCCGGGGCGATTCCCGAGACCTTGATCTTCCAGTCGCCGCTCTCGTTGATCACGTCGGGCGCGGCGACAGTGGGGCCAACTTCGAGCAGCCACATCCTGTCATTGCCCCACACGACGGGGCCGATCAGCTGGGACGTTGTACCGCTGGGTGTGGGCAGAGTTGTACTGACGACGCCATTTGCTGAAATGAACTGAACCTGGCCGCTGGGAGATGTCAGAGTAACGGAGATGCCGTCGGCGCCAGGCTTGTCATCCGTCCAGATCTCCGCGAAAGACAGCACGGTATTGTCGGGCGGAAGCCGCCAGATCCACTCAACCCAGTTGTGACCGTCTCCCGTGAAAGTGACATGCTCCTCGCTGAGATAGGCGTTGCCTGCCGGCAGGAAGATGTCGAGCTTGGGGTTGTTGGGGCTGCCGTTGTATTCGGCGACGAGGGCACTGAGAGCCGCCTCGAGCTCGGCCGTGCCATCATGTGGTCCGGTAGTTGGACCGTAGCTCAGGTTAATGACGACGTTCTCGGTCACGGTCGGATCGGCAAAAGACAGGATGTACCGGATGCCGTCCAAAACATAGGCCTTGAGCCACACCCCGGTCGCATCGCGGATGCAGTCATCGGAAAACTGCACGAACACGACATCGGCCTCGCTCGCCGGATCGGTGTCGCGGTCCAACTTGGTGGGTCGCGACGGTCGCTGCCGGGACCGATCCGTGACGAGATTGGTGTCTTCCCCGCAAGCACGTCCATCACATGTGCGCCGTGCGATTGCTGGCTCGCGAGCCGTGCAAACCCGGCATCCGCATAACAGCCGTCCTCGTCGATACTGCCCGCCGGCGTCAAATGCATCGATATCCAGTCGTTGAGCCCGATCAGGTTGGTCGTCGGATCGACGTCGCGAGGGTATTCGAGGCCGTAGTTGAAATCCGTGAGCGGCATTCCGAAAAAGTGTCCGTCAACCTCGACCGGTTGCCTGTCGGAATTCTGGTCCCATATCGACCGCACGCGCGTGTTGATTGAACCGTTCTTGAGAAACTGTGCGGCAGCAAATGGGCAACCGTCGTCCATCAGCCCGATCAAAAGCTTCGTCGGTGGTTGACTGCGGTCGTTAAGTCTCTTTCGAGCAAATGCCCCTGGAATTGACGGCTTCAACGGCAGCGACAACTCGATTCGCCTGACGTATTTCTCCCAGTTTTTGAACGTCTCGGGATCAAGATCGACGACTGCCCGTTTCTCGGTGCGTAGTGTCGAATAGGGTGTGTGGTCATTGGCTGGACCGACCTGAATCCCGAAACGCCCCATCGCTGTCTCGAAGTCATCGGTCGAATCCTCTCGATAGAACTCCACGAGAAAGAACAGCCTTGATTTTTCGTCGAAGCTTGCAAAATCTTTGAATTCGGTCGAAATGGCGTAGCGAAGGTATGGGCCAAAGCACTTCGGGAAGATCGCTTGGTCGGCCATGGATTGCTCTCCCTGTCAGTACGGGACGCCAAATCTGCCGGCCCACTCCTTGCGTGCCTTGCGCCATACCTGCTTCATCAGGTTGGACTGCGGGACGCTGACGCCAACGAGTTTGGAATAGAACGGGCTCCCGTCCAGATCCTGAGTTGGGACGTTCGTCGTGTTGAACGGATTGAAGTCGGTCGTCGCATAGGTGCCGTCGATGCCCGCAGCAAGGAACGTCCGGCCCATGAATGTCTGGTCACCGGTGCAGCGCCCGTAGAAGTACTCGCCGAGCGCCACGCCCAACATGCGCCCTGCCATGCTGTCGACCGGGAAATGGACTCCCGCGATGACACGATTGGTCGTGATGCGTGCCGACAGACGGTCCAATTGGTCTATCGTGGATTTGTGCGTCGTTGGATCGAGGCTCAACAGCATCTTGAGCACGTGAGCCACTGCATAGGCCTGCGTCGCATGCCCCATCGGGAAGCTATTGTGTCCCGGGGTCGTGATCATCGGCTGTACTTCGGCGTTGTATTCGACCGGGCGGAAGCAAGCCAGCGCATGTTTGAGGCGCATCTCCACATAGACGCAGAACTGCAGCACCATGTTGATGAGCTCCATGGTGCGCCTGGTCCGGTCAGGATGCAGGTAAACGATCGACGACCAGAATGCGTATTGAGCATCGATCTGCGCCATGATTTCGGTCGCGCGCTCTTCGCGCAGCTGTGCCCAATTGAGCACCAGCGGAATCTGCTTCTCGAAGGTGGCCGGAGCCGGACGTTGAATTTCCGCGATCAGATTGCCGGATGATTGTACCCGGAAACCATTGCCGTACGGCTGGAACGTGAGGCCTTGCAACATCTCGCCGATCGCGATGTAGGCGCGAACCCACGGCTCCCAGCGCTCCATTTGTTTGGGGTCATCGATGCCCGGGAAAGACGGTTCGTAGTGGCCGGTATCCGTGGTGACAATGGTGCCTTCGCGCGAATGGATCAGCGCATCCACCATGATCGAATTGGCATAGGCGTCGGCCATCGTGCCCAAGACCGAGCCGCCCGCTCCGCCTACGCCACCAGCACCGCCCGCTCCCCCGGCTCCGCCTGCACCTCCGGCGCCACCGGCACCGCCCGCTCCACCTGCGCCGCCAGCTCCGCCCAGTTGGCTCATTTCGGCCTCCCTGTGAGTTAAGTCAGCTTTTCGATGGTAACCTGCCCAGGCAATCTGCCCGGTTATGCTTCATTCCAAATGTGTAGTCTTTCACACGTGCGAACTATTTTTGCGGATCAATGCCGGTTCGAGTTGCCGTTGCCGGTGGGCAAACCTGCCATGGCCAGGCAGCGCGCCCACTCCCGGCCAGTCTCGAGCTCCGCATTCGGCATGCGCGCAAGATATCGTTCCACGGTCAATTGCGGCTCGAGCTGCCGCAACTTTGCGAGCGCCTCGCGCGCCTCGTCCATTCGTCCCTGGGAGACAAGCGAGATCGTCAGGGCGCGCCATGTGGAAGGGTGCATGCGGTGGAGCACGAGCGACGAGCGCGCCAGCCTTTCGGCGTTCTCGTAGTTGTTGCGCGGAAAGCTCTGCTGTCGCGCCAAGGGACTCGAAATAGTAGCGCATGCGGATCGAGCGGAGAGAGCTCCATCGCGCGTCGCGTCGCTTCTACAGCCGCTTCCCCTTCGCCCTTGAACGCGTTGACAGTGCCCAGATAGAGCCAGCCAAGCGCGTGGCTCGGGTTGGCATTCACTGCCTCGTTGCAGCGCTTGCGCGCGGTGTCCAAGTCCTTCAGCAGGTGACAATAGACAAATCCTTCGGTGGCGAGTGCCAGCGCATCGGATGGATCGCGATCGAGAGCGGCGTGGGTGGTGCTCAAGGCCTCGGCGGCCTCGCGCGTGCGGTCCTCCGACCAGCCGCGCGTGACTTGCAGAATGTACCAGTTGCCGAGCCATGCGCGCGGAGCGGCGATGCGGCCATGCCGGTTGATCAGTTCGTCAAGGATCCTGCGCGTCTGGCGAAACTCGTCCTTGCTGGAGCGGTGCATCAACTTGATGCTGCCAAGTAGCAGCGAATAGCTCTCGAGGGTGGGCAGCGGCTGGGTCAGAATGTGTTCGACCTCGGCGTCCAGTATGGCGAAATGCACCGCCTTGGCGACACGATCCGCCAGTTCGCTTTCCGGCCTCAAGAGATCGCCGATTTCTCCGTTCAACTGGTCGGTCCAGACCACCTGGTTGTTGCGGGCCTCGGAAAGTTCTGCAGTCACCATGATCTGGCCTGCATTTACGACATAGGCGCCGCCGAGAACATAGGTGGCGCCAAGATGTGCCGACACCTCTCCGATATCATTTGCGCGGCCGCGGAACACCGCTGTCGAGAGCCGTGAAATCACCTTCAGGTCCGCGGCCTTCGATAGTCGCCAGATCACGCTGTCGGCAATCAGGTTGCCGACATCGAAAAGCGCTGGCGTGTCGCTCCTCGCGGAAAAGGGGATCACCGCGATGGTCGGCTGCATGGCCGTCCCATAGTCGCGCCTGCTGGTGAGGCTCGGAAGCGGACTTGCCGGACCGACCCGATAGGCCCGAACCGGTTGGTCAAAATGTTTGAGGACGCACAGACCGAGATCCTCGCACGACGCATCGACACCATGGGTCAATTCGTCGCGGGCTGCGGCGCTGCCGATAGTCTCGCCGGGATTGGCGAGACTGGCCAGTGCGGCCGCCAATTGTTCATGAGCCGATGCGCTGGCAATCGTCTCGCCCGGGCCGGCCAGCGTTGCCAAACGTGCAGCGAGGTTTACGCCCGTACCGTAGATGTCGAGTCCGTCGCTCCATGCCATCGCGGCGTTGATGCCGGCGCGGAGTTGGAAATGCTGGTCTTCCGGAAGGACCAAGTTCTGCGCGGCAAGCGTTTTGTGCATCTCGGCGGCTGCATCAGCGGCGGCGGGCACTGTCTCGAAACGCGCCAGCAAGCCGTCGCCCAGGCTCTTCACCAGGATGCCGCGATGGCGTGGCAGTATCGTGGTGACGACGACGCGGATGAAATCTGCCCATCGGCGAACCGCGGAGGCTTCGTGCTCCTGCATGAGCCGAACCGATTCCACGAGGTCGACCAACAAGACGACGGTCTCTTGCCGCACAAGTCCAACGTCTGCGCCGCGGACATCCGGCGAGCCGGTGGCCACGGCGCAATCTCCAGCCTCGTCTGCACTATCGGTCATGTCGATCCAACTCGCGATCCGGCTTGTCCAGCCTAAAGCGAGTAAAACCGCGAGCCAAGTGGCAGAGGTCACATAACTCTATTGTCTTCTGTTATGTTGGCCGCCGCCGGATCAAAAACTTCTGCAGTCCTTCCAACACCAACTCGTGGCGCTGGTTGAACACGGTGCTGCGCAAAGTGACCACGCCGGTGGTACGTCCGGGCACAAGCTCGCTCACCTCGAGTGCGGGGTAGATCGTGTCACCAGCGTAGACAGGCTTCAGGAATTTGCTCGATTGCTCGAGAAAGCCGACCAGGGACTCCTCCACCAGAAATGGAAACAGGCCGGCGCCGGGCGCGGTGTGGATCAGCGTCTGGAAGCCATGCGCCAGCAGGTCCGGCATGCCGCGCGCGCGGCAATATTCGACGTCATAGTGCACCGGGTGAGTGTCGCCGCTGGCGGTCTGGAACGCCGCGAACAGTGCCGACGTCATGGTGCGGCTCGGAATCACGAAACGCTCGCCGAGGATGAAGTCCTCGAACCAACGCTGTTCCGCGACCATGCGATGGCTTGCGGGATCGAACTCGGTCATGGCTTGTCTTGTCCTTGCGGGCGGTTTTGCATAGCGGTAGCGCGGGTTGATGGATGCGGCAATCGATCGCCGTCATTCCGGGCTCGCGACTTTGTCGCGCCCCAGAATGACGGTGGAGAGTGCGAGGCCGACCTGCTAAGCGGAGGCCATGACCCTTCTCGCCCGCATCTCTCCTCACAATGACGAACGCTCGGCGCGGCTCGCCGGCATCGGCCTGATGCTGCTGTCGGTGTTCATGTTCTCGTTCGGTGACGCGCTCGGAAAGTTCATCGTCGCGACCTATGCCGTCGGACAGTTGCTGTGGCTGCGCGCTTGTGCGGCGCTGATCGTGCTGTCGCCGGCGATCTGGCGCCATCGCGCCGAATTTGCGCGGATGGAGCGGCCGTGGCTTCAGCTCGTCCGAGTGATCCTCTCCACGCTGGAAGTCGCGGCGTTCTTCCTGGCGACCGTCTATCTGCCGCTCGCCGACGTCGTCACCTATTACCTGGCCTGTCCGATCTTCGTCACCGCGCTGTCGGCCATCGTGTTGCGCGAGCGCGTCGGCTGGCGGCGCTGGACGGCGATCCTGATCGGCTTCGCGGGCGTCCTGATCGCGCTGCGGCCGTCTGCGCAGACCGTAAGCTGGCCGGCGATGATCGCGCTCGGCGGCAGCCTGTCGTTCTCGGTCCTGATGCTGATCACGCGTAGCTTGCGTGCGACGCCCGATATCGTGATGGCGACCTCGCAATTCGTCGGCACCTTCCTGCTCGGGGCGCTGATGTCGCCATTCGGCTGGGTGACGCCGAGCGCGGGAAGTCTTGTCATGTTCGCGGCCGCCGGGGTCATTTCGATCAGCGCGCTATTGTGCGTCAACCGCTCGCTGAAGCTCGCGCCGGCCAGCGTGGTCGTGCCCTATCAATATTCGATGATCGTGTGGGCCGTGATGTTCGGCGTCATCGTATTCGGCGACGTGCCGTCGCCGGCCACGATCGCAGGCGCCACGATCATCATCGGCGCGGGGCTCTACATTTTCTTGCGCGAGCGCGATCTCGGTCGCGAGGAGACAGTCGTCAATCCGCCTGCGTAAATTCTCAGTCGTCGTCCCTGCGAACCGCAGGGACGACACCGTTCGTATGGGGAGATTGAGACTCTACGGCTCGCGTCGCGTCGAGCTCGTCCAGTTCTTCAGCGACGACCACACGCCGCGCGAGAGGCGGAAGCAGTCGACGGGGCTGGAGGAGCCCAGCGCCTCGAAGCGGTGCAGCTCCACGCCGCTCCACTGGAAGCCACACTTCTCGAGCACGTTGCGCGAGGCCGGGTTGGAGACCCGTGCGCCCGCATAGAGGAGTTCCTGCTTGGTCTCCTCGAAGAAGTAGTCGATCGCCGCGCGCGCGGCCTCGGTGGCGAAACCCTGCCCCCAATGGTCGATGCCGATCCAGTAACCGAGTTCCGGCGTGGTCTGGTCGCGCCAGGTGATGCCGACCATGCCGACCGGCACGAAACTGTTTTCGATCAGGAACGCCAGGTCGCGGCGATCATGGGCCATGTCGCGCACCAGGCTTACGGCATGATCCTGCGAATAGGGATGCGGCAGGCGACGGGTATTTTCCGCGATGCGCCGGTCATTGGCGAGACCCGCAATCGCTTTTACGTCCGCGAGAGTCGGCCGACGCAGCGTCAGCCGTTCGGTCTCGAGGACGCAAGGACTAGACTCGCGTAATCTCGGCGTCGGAATGTCCTGCAGCATGTCGGGCTCCTGTGCACGCGGCTGGCGCGATCCAAGGAGGCGCCACGGGAAAAGAAAAAGGAGAGGCCGGTTCCCCGCCTCCCCTTTCAGGAGCCTCATCTGAGCTCCGCCGGTTTGACAGGACCCGGCGGACTCATGTTGTCCACCGTCTATTCGGCCGCATCGAGCATCGGGCGAACCGATACGAATGTACGGCCATTGGCTTTGGCTTGAAATTCGACATGACCTTCGACCTTGGCGAACAAGGTATGGTCGGTCCCCATGCCGACATTAAGGCCGGGGTGCCAGGTCGTGCCGCGCTGACGCGCGATGATGTTGCCGGGAATCACATGCTCGCCACCAAAGGCTTTGACGCCAAGGCGCTTGCCCTTGGAATCACGTCCGTTCCGCGATGAACCGCCTGCTTTTTTGTGAGCCATGGCCCGTCTCCGATTTAACCGTCTCTTAAGTCAATTCCTTGAAGGAATCATTTCACTTTTTGTCGCGCGTGCCGTGGCACGCATCACATTTGGGCAAATTTGCCGCTGCCGTCGCCTGCTTCGTCGATTTTCGCCGCGTGCCGATTTGCCGCGGCTCTCGATCGCCGGAACGTGACTGCGTTACGAAGCCGCCTTCTCTTCACCTGCCGCCGGCTGCGCCTTGACCCTCTTCGGCCGCGGCCCGACGGTCGGCTTGGCGTTGTCGGCGAGGATCTCGGTGATTCGCAGCACCGTGATCTCGTCGCGATAGCCGCGCTTGCGGCGTGAATTCTTGCGGCGGCGCTTCTTGAAGGCGATCACCTTCGGTCCGCGCTTGTGGTCCAGCACTTCGGCGGCGACCGACGCGCCGGCCACGGCCGGGGTGCCGAATTGCGGCTTGTCGCCGCCCAGCACCAGAACCTCGCCAAGCTGCACGATCGTGCCGACATCGCCGGCAATCTTGCCGATCTCGAGAACATCATCCGGAACGACGCGGTATTGCCGGCCGCCGGTCTTGATGACTGCGAACATCGTTTTATCCCTTCGTGTTCGATCCCGGCCTCGGACCTCATGGAAATCCGGGCCGGCTTTTTGTTCAGTCGTTATGGTTGTTCAGTACTTCGCGCGCCGGGTGTGAACCCTTCAGGCTGCGTTGAGCCAATTCGCACAAAAACAAGCGGCGCGAGAGCCCCCGCGCCGAATGGTTGCGGACTTATAGCGGCTGAGCGGCCCGAGTCAAGGACGAGGACGGCGAAAAGCGGCCAAAAATGAAGGATTTGGATGGGAAGGGGCGAATAGCGAGTGGCGAATAGCGAATTGGGCCGCAGCTTTGATTCCCCTATTCGCCACTCCCTATTCGCCATTCGCAGCCTTTTGAAACCAAAGGGTTCCCGGGCCGTTGTCCCCGGTTCCAGAGCGGGCAAGGGGTTCCATGACCGAAGAAGTAGCCACCACAACGGGTATCGCCCGCCACGGCGCCGGTCGTCTGCCGTCGGTGGACGTCGACAGCTTCAATATCGAATTGAAGGACGATGAGGGCTTTCTCGGCGACCGCGCTTCGAAGGGCGCGTTCCGCAAGATCCTCGACCGCTGGCGCAAGCCGTTGCGCAAAACGGGGAAGGACCCTTTCGGAGACGAGCCTTCGGAGAACATCAGCAAGAAGACGCTCGACGCCATTCTGGTCGGCGACGACACCGAGGCCGCGGCCGTCGTGCATAGCGCGATCGAGGAGTTCGCGCAGGAGCTGGCTTATGTGACACGCCGCTTCCTCAAGACCAAGGCCTGGGCCAAGACCGAGCGTATCGTGGTCGGCGGCGGCTTTCGCGACAGCCGGCTTGGCGAACTGGCGTTCGCGCGCACCGAGATCATCCTCAAATCCGAGGACTTCAAGATCGACCTGGTGCCGATCCGCTATCACCCCGATGATGCCGGCCTGGTCGGCGCGCTGCATCTCGCGCCGTCGTGGATCTTCGAGGGCTTTGACAGCATTCTCGCCGTCGATATCGGCGGCACCAATATCCGCTGCGGCGTGGTCGAGACCGGTTGGAAGAAGGCGCCTGATCTTGCCAAGGCGTCGGTGTGGAAGTCCGAACTGTGGCGCCATGCCGATGACGAGCCCACTCGCGAAGGCGCGGTGAAGCGGCTGGTGAAGATGCTGGAAGGGTTGATCAAGGAGGCCGATGCCGAAGGTCTGAAGCTCGCGCCCTTCATCGGCATTGCCTGTCCCGGCGTGATCGACCAGGACGGCTCGATCGAGAAGGGCGCGCAAAACCTGCCCGGCAATTGGGAGAGCAGCAAGTTCAACCTGCCGGCGAGTCTGGTCGAGGCAATCCCCGAGATCAGCGGCCACGACACCGCGGTGCTGATGCACAATGATGGCGTGGTGCAGGGGCTCTCCGAAGTGCCGTTCATGCAGGATGTCGAACGCTGGGGCGTGCTCACCATCGGCACGGGCCTCGGCAATGCGCGCTTCACCAATCGCAAGAAGGAAAACGGCAAGCGCCGCGACGACGAGAAGGGCAATGGCAAGAAGGAAAAGAAAGCCAAAGAGTAACCTTTACAAGGCGAACGAGTAACCTTGACCGGTTAGGTTAAGACCGGGATTGCGTTGCACGGCAAAGGGCGGGGGCTACGGTGACGGCGTCGCGTCGCAGCTGCCCGCGAAGCCGCGCCTCCCGGACAGCTTCAACGATGCGGCACGGGACCGCCATTGTGTACAAGCGTATGGCGGTCCCACTTTTCATGTAGCAATTTGTCTGCCTCGTTTTTTTTTAGCGAACGGCCCCTGCCTCGCACATCATGTGCGAGGCAGTTTTCGTTTTCAGGCCCATCTCTCTGTGCGCCGCTCAGCTCCAGCCGATCTTTGCGAAGAACGCCGCGATCTGCGTGGCCGCGCGATCCGGATCCTCCTTGTGCGGAAAATGTCCGACGCCGGGCAGCAGCGCGAGATCGAGATTCGTGAAGGTCTCGCCGAGCCGATCGGTCCAGGAAAACGGAAACAGGGGATCGCGCTCGGCCCAGCGGACGCAGGTCGGCACGTCGATCGGCGGCAGCCTCGGTGCCTCGCCCTTCATCATCTTGACGCGGCCGGCGTGCGCGGCGCGGTAATGCGCGAAGCCGCCCGCGAGGTTGCCCGGTTTCAGGAAGTTGTCGGTGAACGCCTCCAGCACATCATCGAACGCATCCTGGCGATGCGCCCAGTGCTTGAGGAAATGGCCGATGTAGGTGCGGCAGCTCTCGCGCGTGGCGCCGATCAGCGCCGGCGCCATCTCCATCTGGTTGAATGATTGATACCAGATCTCGTTGAGCCGGTCGGGCTCGGCCATGCGCGGCCCGATGCCGGGATAGACGAAATCAAAGAAGAACAGCCCGGCGATCCGGTGCGGCGCCTGCCGCGCCAGCGGCTGCATCACCGCGCCGCCGACGTCGTGGCCGACGATGCCGGCCTTCTCCAGGCCGAGCGCATCCATCAGCGCCAGCATGTCGATGGCGTGCTGGTCGGGACCCTGGGTACCGTCCGGCTTGTCACTGTCGCCGAAGCCGCGCAAATCCGGCGCGAGCAGGGTGTAGCGATCGGCGAGCCGGTTCATCACCGGTTCCCAGGTCAGCCAGAACTCCGGCCAGCCGTGCAGCAGCAGCAGCGGCCTGCCGGTCCCGAGCCGTGCCACGTGGAACGCCGCGCCATTGGCGCGAAGGGTCAGGTGCTCGATCATCGGTCCTACCTTTTTCTGCGGCGGGCTTTTTCTGAGGGCCAATGCTTATTTTGAGGACAAGGCTTGCTTTTTGAAGGCACGGCTCACGGATTTATCATTCCGCGCCTTGTCTGGTCAGCCATCCTCGCCTAGAACACGGCCCCGACCACAGGGGCAAGCCTCCTGATTTGGCGCCTTGGAGAGGTGGCAGAGTGGTTGAATGCACCGCACTCGAAATGCGGCATAGGTGCAAGCCTATCGGGGGTTCGAATCCCTCCCTCTCCGCCATTATAAAACGGCTTCGAGAAATTATGATGTTTCGCGAAGACGCGTAGGGCGGTGATTGCGCTGCAAGCTCTCACAAATCTTCGCCTGTGGTGTGCGCCTCCAACGCATCCGGTTCATCACACCTGTGAGCAAACGGGTGAGACGATCTGCAAGAGGCTCATTAGCGGCGAAGACTAGGCTCATCCACTCAGGATATGCTTTCAAGTCGGGATCAGGCCAGATCCGCGAAAGCTATCGATCAGCGCATCGAAAAGTTTTAGGTCTGCACGGCTCCGAGCCATCAGTTGCGCGCCGGCAACGGCAGCGAAGATCGCGCGAGCCCTCGTCTCACGCTTGCTGGCGGGAACGGAAGCCGCGGCGAGCATCCTGGTAAGCCACGCGACGTTGACATCGGCGAAGGTCTGCACCTCGGCCTTCACCGGGTCCGGCAGATCGTCATACTCGGCCGCCATGAAGCTGCAGAGGCACATTCGATTATCCTCCTCGAGCGATCGGCGGAAAAGTCCTGGATAGGCCCGAAGCGCCTTTCTCGGATCGCCGTTCGACGTTGAAAGAGCTTCAAGATTCGCCGCCGTGTCCTCCCAGTAGCGCTTCGCCACCGCTGCACCCAGATCGGCCTTGCTGGGGAAGTGGTGATAGATGCTTGCAGCCTTGATGCCGACCTCAGCCCCGATGTCACGGAAGTTCAGTCCGCCATAGCCGTGTGCCTGAGCCGTCCTGCGCGCCGCGGTCCAGGATCGCTTCTCTCGCATTTCCACTCATCGTCATCACCTTAACGTGTCCCTACCAATTGTTAGGTAGGGATTGACGCCGAAAAATGCGAGGGCATTTCTAGCCTACCAAATGACAGGTAGGATAGATCATGACCGATAATATCATTAAAATGGACGCCAGTCGCATCGCCGAGCTCATTGCCAAACGGGAGCTTTCGCCCGTCGAGGTCATGCAGGCGCATCTCGACCGCATTGCCGAGGTCAATCCCAAGGTAAACGCCATTGTGACGATGGCCGATGGCGCACTGGACGCTGCCAAAAAAGCCGAGGCAGCGGTCAAGTCGGACGCTCGATTGGGTCCTCTCCATGGCGTTCCGTTCACGGTCAAGGATGGAATCGACACGGCGGGCGTGCTGACACAGCGCGGTTCGCCAATCTTCAAAGGGCGCGTGCCCGATACCGATGCCACCGTCGTAGCCAGGCTGAAGGCCGCCGGCGCCATCCTCATCGCAAAGACGAACCCGCCGGAATTTTCTTACTCGATCGAAACGGACAATTTCCTGACGGGCCAAACGAACAACCCCTGGAACCTCGACTACACCCCGGGCGGATCGAGCGGTGGTGAATCCGCCGCCATCGCAGCGGGCATGTCGCCACTCGGCGTGGGCAGTGATCTCTCGATCTCATTGCGCGGCCCGGCAGCGCATACCGGTATCGTTGGATTTAAAGCTACTCACGGTCGAATGCCGATGACAGGCCACTGGCCCCGGGTGCCACGTCGCTTCTGGCACATCGGTCCGATGGCACGTTCGGTTCGCGATGTGGCGCTCGCTTATTCTTTGATGGCAGGACCCGACGGTGCCGACGGCTTCTCAATCAGCTCGCCCGGCCTCGATACAGGGGTGGGCACGAAATCGACCCGTCAGGTTCGTGTGGGCTGGCTGGCCTCTCCGGGCTTCTTCGGACCAATCGATCCAGAGGTGGTCGCGACCGTGAAGGCAGCGGCTCATGCGCTGAGCAATGCCGGCTGCCACGTCGAAGAGGTCCGGTTGCCCGTGCTGGAGCAGACCGATGCCAACAGCGTCCTCTGGCAGCTCCAACAGATGGAAACCCGGCCCGAGTTCGAGAAGGTCACCGCCGGCCACGAGGCCCAGATCTTCAGGCATGCCAAATTGATCCTTGACACACCTGACACGCCGATAGCCGACTTCGTCGCCGCCGAGCAGGCGGTGGAGCGCCTCCGCGACAGCTTCGTCGACTATTTCCAGCGCTACGATGCGCTGCTCTGTCCGGTGACCCCGTTTCCTGCGACCAAGCACGGACTCAATGACCTCGTCGTCGATGGCGAGACGGTTTCACCGTTCCACGTGATGAGTGCGACATCGCCCTTCAGCCTGACCGGCATGCCGGCCCTGTCGATGCGGTTCGGAACAAGCCACGACGGTCTTCCGATCGGCGTACAAATCGTCTCCTCCTGGCTGGCGGAATCGACCGTGCTCAAGGTCGCCTCGCTCCTCGAGGAAGTGAGCCCCGTCCGCAACCTTCACCCCGCCATCTAACGCGACAGGGGCGGGATCTTCCCGCCCCTTCGGCAGGAGCATCGAAACATGAATGATGAGCGCGTCGATACCGAAGTTGATTCGATCAGCAGATCTCGCGGGGCTCGTGGAATGATGAGCGAATTCTACGAACTCACATCCCTTGCTTGCCCGATGCTCGGGACATCGGAAGTGGCAAAGGCCGCGCGGGACTGGGTCGCGGCGCCCGACGCCACCGGCGCGCTATTGGGCTGCTGGCGGACGGAGTTCGGCACGCTCGGGCGCCTGTTGATCTTGCGCAGCTTCGACACGCTCGACGCGCTGCATCAAGAACGGCGCCGCGCCCTGTTGAGTGCCAACCCGTTCAACGCCGGGCGGCTGATCACGGCGCTGGAGATGGACAGCTACCAGCGCTTTCCCTTCCTGCCGCCGGCGCGGCTGGGCACCTACGGCGATGTCTACGAATTCCGCACCTACAAGCTGAAGCCGGGTGGGCTGCCGCCGACGCTTGCCGGGTGGGAGGCCGCGATCGCGCCGGCGCGAGAGTACACGGCGCATTTGATGATCAACATGTACGCGCTCGATGGGCCACCCCGGATCACCCACATCTGGGGTTTCGAAAGCCTTGCGCAGCGTGCGTCGCTGCGCAGCACCGCCTTTTCCGCCGGCGTCTGGCCCCCGAAGGGTGGACCGGAAAACGTCCTCGAGGCGGTCTCGGTCATCGCGATGCCGGAGGGCGAATGATCAGGCAGCAGGGCTACGCTTATGCTGTTCACCCGACGGTCGCCGCATCTTGACCGCCGGGCTGCAGCGTCAGACCGCCTAGGAATCCAGCCCAAGGCCAATCCGGCCAAGTGCTGTGTAGTTGTTCGGAGTCATCGCAACGTGATGGCTTGCCGCATGAGCGTCGCGGACGGCACGCTCCAGCGGACAGGATTCGAAAATGGAGACCGCTCCGGCTTCCTTGGCGAGAAGATGCACGATGCGCGTCGCGACTTCCGCCGCGTTCGTGCAAGCCGCCTTGAACATGGCACGTGCACGCGGCGATGATTCCACGCCATCTTCAGCTGCGCTGATGAGCTCCGTCATTGCGCCAACTAGGAAAGCTCTCGCGGCGCCGTGCAATGACTTCCGCGTGTCCGACGATCTTTTGAACGGTTTCCCGCTCACGCAGCATGGCGGACGTTCCGAGCCGCTTTCTGCTTGCCGCTAGTCCGACGAAGCTGTCCATGGCACCGCGCGCGATGCCCAATGGCACCGTCGCAACCGTCCAGCCGAACATCGCGGCGACGGGCAACCTGTAGAGCGCTCCTGAGTACTGTTGCGGGGGGCACGCTGAAGCGTGGGTGTGGGACGTCGGAACGAAAGCTTCGCGCGCTTCGAAGTGATAGCTTCCCGTCCCGCGCAATCCGGACACGTTCCATTCGGGGTAGATCGTGACGGCTTCACGGACCATGTAGAAGCTCAGTTGCTCGTCGCCATTCACGGCGGCATTTCCCATGAAGTGCGTCGCGTGATGTGCGCCGCTTCCGAACGGCCAACGACCGGAGACACGGAAACCACCATCCACCGCGATGGCTTGCCCAACTGCGCCGGTTGACGCGACAATAAAGGCGCGCGGTTGAGCGAACCACTTGCGCGCCACGTCTTTTGGCACGAAAGCACCGGCCCTACTCATCCCACCACCGTTGCCGACCAACCACCCCACCGAGCCGTCCAAAGCCGCAGCGGCTTCCACCACCGTCATGAAATCGAAGGGTGACAATTGCGGACCGCCCAACGCTTCGGGAAGCCAAAGGCGGAACAGTCCAGCATCGGCAAGCGTATTGAAGATGCAATCCGGTAGCCGGCGTTCTTGATCGAAGGAATCCCGATGGCTCGCGACAAGGGGCGCAAGCGCTTCGATAGACTTCAGGTATTCAATAACGCGATGCGATTGCTTCATCTCGTTCCTCTGTCCGACCAGATTGGACGAAAGCGCCCGGTGGCAGAGTAGCCCGCTCTCAAGCTCGTGCGTTGCGACGAAAGGGCACGTTGCGACGAAAGAGCACATTGAAGAGGTGATTAAGTGCGCGCTGCTTCGGACCAATCGGATCGATGCGAGTTGATTCGCCTGCCTGCCGGCCCAAGCCCCGCGAGGTTCAGAGCGGCCGCGCTTCGATCACGTTGCTTCTGCCGGCTGGCACAACGCGTGTCAGCTCGAAATCGGCCTGCGCGAGGAGGCTCGCGAATTCTTCGCGTGTTCGTTCTCGCCCGCCCGGTGCGACCAGCATGTTCAGATCGCTGAATTTCGCTGCCGGCTTTTCATTTGCGGGTGCGACAATTTGCTCGATGAGAAGCAATTTTGCGCTTTCGCGCATCGCGCGCCGGCACACCTTCAGAATGGCGATGGCGTCATCGTCTTCCCAGTCGTGAATGATCTGTCGCATCAGGTAGGCGTCACCGCCTTCGGGCGCCGTCTCGAAGAAATTGCCGCCGACGATGTCGCAGCGGTCGATGACTGCGCGTTCGGTCAGGACGGCCTTTGCTCCCGCAACGACCGCCGGCTGATCGAACAGGGTGCCGCGCATCGTGGGATGCGCACTCAGAATGGCAGCCAACATCAAGCCGTGTCCGCCGCCGACGTCCACGATCGTGCGGCAGGCGGAGAAATCGTAAGCGCCGATCACCGCTTCAGCGCTCCCGCGAGACATTTGTGTCATGGCGCGATTGAACGCCGCACCGGCTTCGGGGTGTTCGGCGCGGTATTGCCAGATGTCCTTGCCATACAGATCCCGGAATGCGTTCTCGCCGGTTCTGACGCTGTGCTCCAGATGTCCCCAGGCCTGCCAGAAATAGGCGCTTCCGAGATGTTCCGCGTAAGCGCCGATCGGCGTCGCAGAGTTGGTCCGCAAACATTGGCCCATCGGGGTCAGCGCAAATCTTTGGCCGTCATGTTCCTGGAAAACGCCGACTGCGGCGAGCGCGCGCAGCAGTCGATAGAGAGCACCCGCATGGCTTTGCGTCAGTGACGCCAATTCGCCGGCGGACCGCGGTCCATCCCTCAGATGGTCAGCCACGCCAAGGGTCGATGCGACGTGGACGGCTTGCGTGATTTGAAAGCCGTTGAGGAGGTCCAGCAGGTCGTGCCACGGATCGGACATCACTTCACATGTCTCTGTTAGCTGAAAACGAACTGGCCAAGGTTGGACCAGCCGGGACGGGTGCTGCCACGATTGTAGCGTCTGCCGTTCGGTCATGCCGCGAACCTTTGTCGGCACGAATTACAAATTGTTGTTCGCAGGAGAGTAAGTACGCCGGTTTTCGTGATGCGGAGGTGCATGTCGACGGCGCCGTTGATGACGCGATCTGCCGATCACCGCGGGATTCACGCGTCGGGTGGCGCGCATCAGTGTGACATCTGTAACGCGCACTGCCGCCATGACATCGAATTGTAGCGCGGATAAGCGATCCTCCGAGCGCCGCGCCGGTGTGTGCGGCACACACACATTGGCGAGGCGGTTGGTCCAAACCCCCGCCGCATGGCGAGGCAATGGTCATGTCACCCCCAACCGTCATCAACGTCACCGATCTGATAGACCGGCGTCCGATCGCCGTGTTTCAGATCACGATCGTGGTGCTGTGCGGTCTGGTCGCGCTGCTGGACGGCTTCGATCTTCTGGCGATCGGTGTGGCGGGTCCGAGCATTGCGGCCTCTCTGCATATCGCCCCCGGGAAACTGGGCGTGGTCTTCAGCATCGCACTGCTCGGGCTGATGCTCGGCGCATTCGGCTGTGGACCCCTGGCCGACCGGTTCGGCCGCAAGCGGATACTTGTTGGCGCAACCGTGGCGTTCGGTGTCTTTACGCTTGGTACGGCGCTCGCCACGTCGGTGGAACAGCTCCTGCTGTACCGGTTTTGTGCCGGTGTCGGCCTGGGCGGCGCGATGCCGAGCTTCATCAGCCTGGCTTCGGAGTACGTGCCGCGAGCAAAGCGGAGTGCCGTCGTCGGGTTGCTGTGGACGGGGTTTCCCATCGGCGGCGCCCTCGTCGGATTGGTCGCGTCACGGCTCATAGACGCCGTCGGCTGGCAGGCGCTGTTCTACATCGGTGGCGTTCTTCCGCTGCTGCTCGCTGGCGTGCTCTGCCTGCTGCTTCCAGAATCGATCAGCTTCCTGGTCACGCGCGGCGCCGCTCCTCACATCATCGCGCGATTGATCAGCAGAATAGACCCGGCCGCGATCGTGCCTCCCGAGGCGCGCTTTGTCGTCAGCGACGACAGGATGCCCGGCTCGCCCGTGCCGCATCTTTTTGCGGATGGCAGGGCGGCCGGAACCGGTCTGCTGTGGGCGAGCTACTTTGCCACGTTTCTGATGCTGGTGACCAACCAGGTGTGGGCGCCGACTCTGCTCCAGCGGGCCGGAATCGATCTGGCGCATTCGGCGCTGGCGGTGGCGATGCTTGCGCTTGGGAGCGTGGTCGGCACTTCTGTTGCGGGCTTTCTGGTCGGCCGCTTCGGCGCCCGCGCCGTCCTGCCGGTCGTATTCGTCGCAAGCGCGCTCACCCTCGGGGCGGTGGGTTACGCGGCATCGTCGATTGCGCAGGTGATCACCCTCCAGGGACTCGCAGGTCTGTTTCTGGGCTTGGGGAGTTCCGGGCTGATCGCGTTGGCGGCTCAGTTCTATCCGACCGCAATACGCTCGACCGGCGTAGGCTGGGCCATGGGGCTCGGCCGGCTTGGCTCATTCGTCGGACCGCTCGCGGTCGGCGTTCTCGTGGACAGAGGGTGGCAGATCGGTAGCACCTTCGTCGCGCTCGCGGCGCCGGCGCTCGCTGCAGCCTTCTTCACCTCGATGATCGGCCCCGGCCGGTTGCACAGCGGCAGCGAGAGTGCGCCACTTGCGCAAGACACCGATATCGCCACGATCGGGCCATGACGAGCTCTGCTGGCGCGCGTGGCAAACAGAGCGGTGGCCCGCGGCCGCCGCTCTCTTGTTGCGGATGATGGTGCCTACTTCGCCGCCACCACCATGATCTCGACGTGATACTGCGGGGCTGCAAGCTTCGCCTCGACGGTCGCACGGGCCGGCGTGTTGCCCGGCGAGACCCAGGCATCCCATGCCGCGTTCATCTCGGCGAAATTCTTCATGTCGGTGATGTAGATATTCGCCGACAACAATTTCGATTTGTCGCTGCCTGCCTTCGCCAGATGACCGTCGATGATGGAGAGGATTTCCTGGGTCTGCTTGGCCACACTTTCGCCGGCCGACTTGTTGGCGACGACGCCCGCAAGATAAACGGTGTTGCCGTGCACGACGACCTGGCTCATGCGCGGCCCGGTTTCAAAACGCTGAATGGACATATGAGAGTGTTCTCCGGCTTGAATTGACGGTCCCTACCTAGCGCGCGGAGCGTCCCGGCGCCAGCCGCGGCTGCCATCGGGCGCGCAGGAAATCCCTGATCCGCGCGGCACCCGGTGGAAACGCATGCCCGCGCGATGGCTTCCGCCCCGGCACAATCCGGTCTAACATCGTTCAGCTAACGGTCACGAAGAACGCGCCGCGATTGAGCGTTCGAAGAACAGCAAAACCGGGGCCCTGCCATGTCCGTCGAGTTCATCGGCTTCATCACCAACAACAATTCGTCCGAGACCATCGTGCGCACCGGCCCGGTGCTCGACCCGACCTATATCGAGACGGTGGCGAAGGCGCATGAGCTGGCCGGGTTCGACCGGGCGCTGCTGGCGTTTCATTCGACGATCCCGGACGCGCTGCAGGTCGGCCAGCATGTGCTGACGGTCACCAAGACGCTGAAGGTGATGATTGCGCAGCGGCCCGGCTTCACGGCGCCGACGCTGCTCGCGCGCCAGCTCGCGACGCTCGACCAGTTCTATGGCGGCCGGGTCTCACTGCATGTGATCACCGGCGGCAATGCCGCCGAGCTGCGCCAGGACGGCAACATGCTCGACGACAAGGACGAGCGCTACGCGCGCACCAGCGAGTTCCTCGACATCGTGCGGCTGGAATGGACCAGCGAGAAGCCGTTCGACTACAGCGGCAAATATTACACGGTCGAGAAAGGCTTTTCCCAGGTAAAGCCAGTCCAGAAGGACGGCATCTATACATTCGTCGGCGGCGGCTCCGACGCCGCGATCGAGGTCGCGGCCAAACACGCCGATACTTTCGCGTTGTGGGGCGAATCCTACGCGCAGGTCCGCGACGTCACCGCCCGCGTGCGCGCGGCCGCGGCGAAATATGGCCGGCCGTGCCCGCGCTTCAGCCTGTCGGTGCGTCCGATCCTCGCCGACACCGAGGAGAAGGCCTGGCAGAAGGCCGACGACATTCTCGCACGCGCGACCGCGCTGCAGGACAAGACCGGCTACCGCAAGCCGGCGGACGGCCACGCGACGGCCGGCGCGAAGCGGCTGCTCGCGCTCGCCGACCAGGGCACGCGGATCGACAAGCGGCTGTGGACGGAAATGGCAAAGCTCACCGGCGCCAACAGCAACACCACGGCGCTGGTCGGAACGCCCGAGCAGGTCGCCGAGGTGTTCGGCGATTATTACGACCTCGGCATCAACCACTTCCTGATCCGCGGCTTCGATCCGCTGATCGACGCGATCGACTATGGCCGCGAGCTCATTCCGCTGACACGCAAGCTGATCGCGGAGCGCGACGGCGACGAGGCGTCGCCGCGGAGTGATCGTGGCCATACGAACGGCCGCTAACCCGCGGCCCGCCGCGGCATTGCATCCGATGCGACGTCGGCCGCCGGCGCGGGGACATGCATCAGGATGGTCTGGCCGGCCGGAGGCGATCTCGATGCCGCATTCCTGGAAGCGCCGCTTCATGCGGCGGTTGAACTCGCGCTGCACCGGCCAGCGTCCTGAGTCGGTGCAGCGGATCTGACCGACGATCGTCGCCATCGAGCCATCGACCTTGTCGACGCCCCACAATTCGAGGTCGCCGCGGATCGCCATCCGATACTCCGTCTCCTTGCGCATCTCGGCGACGATATCCTTGAGGATCTGGCTGGCGCGGTCGGTGTCTTCCTTGTAGGCGACGCTGACGCTGACGGCGGCATTGCCGGCGCCGCGGCTCGCATTGGTGATGGTGGTCACTGCACTGAAGGGCACGATATGCACCGAGCCGTCGGCGGCGCGCAGGCGAATGGTGCGGATCGATACGTTTTCGACGGCCCCCGACAGGCCCGCGACGCTGACATTGTCGCCGACCTGGACGCCGTTCTCCAGCAGCAGGAACAAGCCGGTGATCAGGTCCTGGACCAGCTTCTGCGAGCCGAAGCCGATGGCGATGCCGACGATGCCGGCGCCGGCGAGCAATGGTGCGACATTGACGCCGATTTCGCTCAGCGCCGTCAGGCCGACCACGGTGACGATCAGGCACAAAAGCGCGGTGCGCAGCATCGGCTCGAACGTGCGCAGCCGCGCGGCCCGGGCGTAGTGGCCGTCGCGCGACAGCGCATTGACCTGGCGATCCATCAGCGCGTTGCTGACCTCCCAGATCGCCGCGGCGACCAGCGCTGCGATGGCCACCGTGGCCAGCGCGGACAACAGCCGGCTGCCGATCTGGCCGCCATAGAACCAGACGACGGCGTCCACGCCCCAGACTTCCAGCACGGCGACGAAGCCGATGAAGGCGATGATGGTCGCGACGATCCTGCGCAAGAGCGGGAGATAACGATTGGCGCGGGTCTCCAGTCCGGGAAAGCGCTGCAGGATCTCGGGACGGATCGAGAAGCCGCGATCGATCAGGCTCAGCACAACGATTGTCGCCAGCCGCGTGATCAGGATGACCGCGACGGTGCCGACGAAATATTGCAGCAGCAGCGAGTAGCCGTTGCGGATATTCAGCGCCCATACCGCCCACAGCGCGATGTCGAGCGTGATGGCGAGGTAGTGCCAGACGGCGGCAAGGCGATTGCGTGCCCTGGCCGCGATGCCTTCGCGTCCATCAGGGGCGCGGATCATGTCCGCGACCTGCTTGCGGCATTGCAGGATGATGACGACGATGAAGAGATGCACGACCAGCATCACCAGGCGCAGCAGCCCCGCATAGCCGCCGCGGTGCAAGCCCAGCAGCAGCGCCACATTCGCAAACGCAATGCCCGAGATGGCGACGGCGACGATGCGCCTTGCCCAGATCTCGATATAGGCCGCCGTCTCGGCGCGCATGCGCAGCAGGCCGAACGGCCCCACCAGCGCGCGCACGGCACAGATCAGTCCGCGCGACAGCGCGTAGGCGTTCACCACCGCGAGGATCACGAGCCGCGTTGTCGGCATGTCGCCGATCTCGGTGCCGAGCAGCATCGTGGCGACGCCGACGAAGACGACCACCGGAAGCAGCTCGAGCAGCAGCCGTCCCGAGCACGAAGGGCAGCCGGATCAGCGATTGCCAGGCGCGTGTCAGGCTGAGACGCCGCCGGTGCGGCTCATTCTCCGTCATGACATCCGCCGCGGAGGAGGGCGGGTCGGCAACCGCGAGCGTCCGCGCCGGGGCGTGCGCGGCTTGCGGGATGCGCGCTTCCAGCAGCGCCACCGGCCGCTTGATGAGGCGGAAGATCAGCCATTCGGCGGCGAAGGCGCAGCAGAACACCAGCGCCAGTTTCCAGGCGATGTCGAGCAGCTGACCATAAGCGTCGGGATCGTTGGCGGTGTGGACGAACCACCAGTAGAACGCCTTGAAATGCGTCAGCGTCCGCGCGACATCGGCGACCTCGCGCGAGATTTCGCCGACCTGCTCCGACACCGTCAGAAGGAGTTGCGCGCCGAGACTGTCCGCCGTGAGCGGGATCGCGGACTGCTTCTCCGGCGCGGGCTGTGCGGCCTGCGGCGACGCATTGGCGATGGCGCGCAATGTGTCGATCATCTGCGCGCGCTTCTGGTCGTCCTGCAGCGTATCGAGCGCCCGCTTCGCCTGATCCGGCGTCAGCGCGTCAGGTTTGTTCGTCGCCGGAACGCTGGTCTGAGCCGGCGGAGCGCTGGTCTGAGCAAAGGCGGGAGTGGCGAAAAGTGCGACGGCGAGCAGGATCGCGGAGACGAGCTTGTGCGACACGAAGGCCTCTTCAAAATCTGGAAAATCTGGGCGCGAGCAACGCCGGAACCGGAATTGCGTTTTGTGGATGCGTCATGTCGGAGCGGGCCTTTTCGCCGCTCGCATGTGTCGGAAGTTTGCCAGCGAGGCGACATTCTCTTGGCATTTGCCCGATGCATGCGCGATTGAGTGCTCGTCATTGGAACCGTTTCACGCGCGTGAAACGATCACTAAGCGCTATCCAAGTCAGCGGTCAGGTTGCTCCTGCGATGGCTCCGCTTGGGCAAGGAGTTCGCGTCCCAGCGCGAACGCACGCGCGTCTCCGCGTTCGATCATCGCCCGCGCCATGACGCGGGCACGAGCCCGTGCGTCGGGCAGACGGTCCAGATCGACGTTGTCCAGAATGCGCGCGCCGTAGAGCGATAGCGCTCGATCGCAGAGGAGGCTGATTTCCTTGTCACGCCGATGACCCGCGCGAAGGCGCTCAGCAAGGCGAAGCACATCGTCCCGGGAGGAGGAGGGCACCAGCACCTCCACCCGCACCAGATCGGCGCCGCCGCCAGAGCGGCGATATCTATCAATGCGCTCTCGTACCGACACAGAACTTTCCTTTTGAAAACAGAGTAATACGCGTATCCCGGATACGCAAGGGCAGCCTTAGTCCTTCGCTTCGGTGTTGCCACGCGAATACCTCATCGGTTTACCCGCAATTAAGCCGACGACCTTATGGTTAACGCCGAAACCATCCCCGGGATGACGAAACGCTGCTGACGAGGCCGTGCATGGCTCGGCCTTGACGAGGTCCCTGATGCCTTCTGTCACGACTTTGTTGCGAACCGCCTGCGTTGTGCTGGCCTTGTTCACGGTCCGATCCGCGCCGGTGAACGCTGCCGACATCGTTCTGCGCTTCGGCTCGGTCAATACCGAAGGCACCGCGCCCTATGACCAGGCGCTGGTGCCGTTCGCGCAGGCCGTCGAGCAGGACTCCGGCGGCCGGATCGAGGTCGCGGTGAAGCCGGTCGGCGGCTACGGCAAACCGGCCGAGCTCTTCAGCATGGTCGAACGTGGCGACATCGAGATGGCGGCAACGGTGCAGGGCTACAATCCCGGCCGTTTCCCGCAGTCCTCGGTGATGGAATTGCCCTTCATGTTCCCGAATGCCGTGGCCGGCACGGAAGCGATGATGTCGCTCTACCGGGAAGGCCTGCTCAGCGACGACTATGCGTCGGTGAAGGTGCTTTCGCTGTATGTGCTGCCGCCTTATCCGATCTTCACCACCGGCAGGAAAATCCAGTCGGTGCGGGATTTCCGCGGCCTGCGCATGCGCACGCCGAGCATCACGGTCGGTCTTGCGCTCGCCAAGCTTGGCGCAGTGCCGCTCGGCATTCCCCTCAATACGATCGGCGACAGCATCGCCAGCGGCTATGTCGATGCGATCGCCTATGGCTGGGATTCGACCGCGACGACCAAAGGCGCCGGCGGGAAGGTCCTCTGCGGATCAGCTCAGCGTCGTCATCGACGCGCATCTCGCCGCGCCCGCGTTGATGGTGGTGATGAACCGCGCCAGATGGGAATCGCTGCCGGACGATCTGAAAGCCATTCTCGAAAAACGTGGCGTCGAGCTCGCGATGACCAGCGCCCGCGTCCGCGAGGCGCAGGAGACGATCACCAGGAAAAGGCTGCAGAGCGATCCGCGCTTTACCGCGCTGAACTTCAGCGACGAGCAGCTTGCCGAGCTGCAGCGGGTGACCGCGCCGGCCGTGCAGGAATGGAAGGTCAACATGACCAAGCAGGGCATCGAAGCCGATCGGCTCTACAGGCGCGCGGTCGAGCTGATCCAGCGCTACAAGGTCGCGGTGAAATAAACTGCAAGTCGCCTGCGGGGGCAGGGTTGAGAGGGGGACTGAAGGTGGCAGCGCGTAGCCGGCTCGGCATCAGGGCAAAACTGTTCTTCGCCTTCGCGGCGGTGTCGGGCACGACGGTCATTGCGGGCTTCGCGGCGTGGCTGATGCTGTCGCAGGTCCGTGATCTCTTTCATGGCGTCGCCGGCCGCAGCATTCCCGAAATTGTCGGCACCTTGGGTCTGCAGACCGAGACGCAGGCGCTGGCCGGCGCCGCGCCGACCCTGCTCGCGGTCAAGACGCCCGCGCAGCAGCAGCAGGAAGCCGCCGCGCTGAAGGCGCGGCAGGAGGTCATCGCGAAGCGGCTCGATGCGATCGCCGCCGCGCGCGCGGACCAGGCATCGATCGCGAGATTGAAGTCGCTGATCTCGGCGATGAACGACAAGCTCGGCTCGCTCGACGGGGTGGTCGCCGATCGCCTCAAGCTCAGCGCCCATGGCGCCGACGCTGTGAAGGCAGCTCAGGATGCGCAGACGAAGCTCAACGATGTGCTGCTGCCGGCTGCGGAAAAGGCGCAGGCCGACATCACCATGGTTTCGATGACCATTGGCGGCGACGCCAATCAGTCGATGATGACCCTGCTCAAGCTGGTCTCGACCCAGGTGCCGGTCTCGCAAGGCTTTGCCGACCTGATCGGCTTCGTGAACCTGGCCGGCAGCCTGATCGACCGCGCGGCGGTCGCGCCGAATGCCGATAGTGTTGCCGCGCTGGAGAAGAGCTACAAGGCGATGGCGGGCCGGATCGAGGAGAGGCTCGACATCGTCGAAACCCTGCAGCCGACCAAGGAGCTGCGCAAGACCGCGGAAGCCTGGCTGAAGATCGGCTCCACCGACAGCATTTTCGAGACCCGCCGCAAGGAGATCGCCGCTGGCCAACTCGGCGAGAAGCTGCTTGCCGAGACCCGCAGCCTCACCGACGAGCTTGCGCAGGAGGTTGCGAACCAGGTCGAGACCGTGACCGGCAAGGCCAAGCAAGCGACCGACCGCTCGGATCAGGCGATCGATTTCGGCACCACGGTGATGCTGTTGATCGCGGCCATCAGCGTCGCGGGCGCGGCCTTGTTCGTCTGGTTCTATATCGGCCGCAACCTCGTGGCGCGGCTCGTCGGCCTCGAAACCACCATGACGCGGCTCGCGGCGGGCGATCTCTCCGCGGAGGTCGGCGCCGGGCAGAGCGGCGACGAGATCGGTCAGATGGCCGAGGCGCTGTCGGTTTTCCGCGAGGGCATCGTCAGGGCCAATGCCGCGGCGGCGGAGAAAGAACGCGAGCAGGATGCCAAGCAGCGGCAGGCTGCGGCGTTGGGCCAGTTCACCCGCGAGTTCAATGACGGGGCGGCCAGTGCGCTCGCCGCCGTGTCGACCGCGGCGGCCCGCATGAAGGGGTCGGCCGAGAAGATGTCGCATGTGGCGGCTCAGGCCAAGGCGCAGACCAGCGCCGCGGCGTCCGCCTCGGTTCAGGCATCGCAGAATGTGCAGACGGTCGCATCCGCGACGGAGCAGCTTTCGGGCTCGATCCGCGAGATCTCGCGGCAGGTCGGTGAATGTACGCGCATTGCGACGGAAGCGGTCGCGCAGGTCGGCCGCAGCGAGGTCACGGTCACCGCGCTTGCGAACGCCGCCGATCGCATCGGCGAGGTGGTCGGCCTGATCAACACGATTGCCGGCCAGACCAACCTTCTGGCGCTGAACGCGACCATCGAGGCGGCCCGTGCGGGCGAAGCCGGCAAGGGCTTTGCGGTGGTCGCTTCCGAGGTCAAGACGCTTGCCACGCAGACGGCGAA
The DNA here is from genome assembly GCA_963786015.1 of uncultured Alphaproteobacteria bacterium. Classification (GTDB taxonomy): domain Bacteria; phylum Pseudomonadota; class Alphaproteobacteria; order Rhizobiales; family Xanthobacteraceae; genus Bradyrhizobium. Next base: position 44,303 of record CAWAXO010000038.1, read on the forward strand.
GGCCACTGAAGGGATCACCGAACAGGTCTCGGCGATCCAGGGCTCGACCCAGGAAGCGGTGGACACCATCAAGGGCATCGGCCAGATCATCGACCGGATGTCGCAGATCGCGTCAACCGTGGCGGCCGCCGTCGAGCAGCAGGGCGCGGCGACGGCCGAGATCGCGCGCAACATCCAGCAGGCCGCGGCCGGCACGCAGAACGTCACGCAGAACATCGACGGCGTCTCGAGCGTCGCCAATCAGAGCGGCGAGACCGCAGCTCACGTCCTGGAATCCTCAGGCAGCCTCGCCGCGGAATCGGAAGCGCTCAGCAACGAGGTCGCGCGCTTCCTCAACCGCATCAAGGCGGCGTGAGGCTTCGGAGGGTAGCGACAGTCGTTCACTGTGGACGGCGCACTCCCCTTTGACGTGATGGCTCCGCTCTCACTGAGCCGGCGCGTCGATCGGAACGAAGAACGCGAAAATCGTGCCCTCATACTCGCCGCGGGCGATCTCGGCCGTCAGTGCGATCTGCAATTCGGCGTCCTCTGCGATGCCCGTGCGGCGGAGCCTAAGGCGCCGATTGCCGGCCCATAGCGGACGGCCGCATGACTGAAAGGTGGCGAGCTCGTTGGTAAACCATGGCTGGCTGCAGAGATCCCGCGCGTGTTCGAGGTCCTTGGCATAGAAGGCAAGAATTGCACGTCCGTCCGCTTCCAGGACAAAACCCTCTCGCGTGATGTCTCGCCGTCTGGACATGGCTCGGTCCGAGCTTGCTGCGCCTGGCAGATCAGACACCGGGTGCGACGGCTTATTCCATCGGAGCTGGGATCGTGAAGTTTGGATTGATTCAAGAAACGCAGAGCCTGTTCCCTGCGCGTGATCGCCGCCGGCTGAGCGAGGACTAAATTGAAACGTCATCTGCGCTGCAGATCGTTGTTTGAGCATGATCTTTCCGGAAAACCGGTTTCCATTTTCGGATCATGCTCTAACTCGCCGCCTTCTGCCGCGCCGGCTTTCAGCAGGCGATCCCTTTCCCCGCTCCCCCTTCTGCACCGCACTCCAGAATGCTTCCGCTGCCGGAGTCATGCGGGCGCGCGAGCGGAACAGGCAGACATTGATCCCGATGTCCCATTCCTCCGGGCCGGCGCGCATCAGGCGGCCGGCGGCGAGATCGTCGGCCACGAGGCTGCGCGGCGCCCAGGTGATGCCGCGCCCCTGACGCGCCATGTCGACCAGCAGCGTGACCGGTGCGGAGAAGCTCGGCACCAGGCAACAGGGCGGCACTTTCGTGGCAAGGAAGGATGTCACGATCCGTCCGACGCCGGAGCCCGGGTGATAGGCGAGATAGGGCAGCGGCGCGTCGCTGGTTCCGGGCAGTGTGTAGCGTGACGCGGCCTGTTTGCGGCGGCCGCCACGCTTCGCGGCGGCGGGCGCGCTGATCGGGACCAGCACGTCCGTATCGAGATCGATCCTTTGAAAGCGATCGGAATCCAGCCGGTTCGTGATCGATGGATGATAATGCCCGAGCAGGAATTGCGCCTGCGCATCGAGCAGGAGTTTTTCGCACGCTGCGAAATTGGCCGCCACCAGTTGAATGGCTGCGCCCGGACCGCTGATCTCCGCGTGGCGGATCCATTCGGGAAAGAAGGTCTGTGACAGCGCATGCGTCGCCGCGACATAGATGGTCTCGGCCTTCAGCCGCGCGATCTCCAGCGCCTCCTGCCGTCCGGCGAGGATTCGGCGCAGCACGTCCTCGGCCGTATGGCGGAACGTTTCGCCGGCCTGTGTCAGCGTCAGCGTGTGCGAACTCCGCTCGAACAGCGGCGTGCCGAGCCATTTTTCCAGTGAGGCGATCCGGCGGCTGAGCGCGGGCTGGGTCACATGGCGGCGTTCTGCCGCGCGCGAAAAACCGCGGTCCTCGGCGATGGCGAGGAAGTCCTCCAGCCAGATCAGGTCCATGACGGATCGTCCTCAAATCATGCCAATACGGCATTAGCGCACCGCTTGGCTCTGGTCCAATCTGTGGGGCCAAGAAGAAGAGCCATGGTGAATGGTCATCGCTTCACGGGAGGTACTTTCAATTGCAGATTGCCGCGGCCCAGCTTTCCACCCCCGTCCCGACGTCGGCCGACGACCGGCGCGGCAAGCCGTTCTGGCGCGAGCAATATGTCCTGGTGGCGGCCGGCGCCGCGCTCGGCGCGCTGGCGGGAGCGCTGTTTCCGGCGCTTGCGGTCGATTTCAAGCCGCTCGGCGACGTCTTCATCTCGCTGGTCAAGATGACCATCACGCCGCTGATCTTCCTGGTCGTGGTCACCGGGATCGCCCAGGTCGGCGACATGCGTGCGGTGGGCCGCGTCGGGCTCAAGGCGATGATCTATTTCGAGGCGGTCACGACGCTTTGCCTGCTGTTCAGCCTCGCGGTGGTCCACTGGGTGCAGCCCGGCGCCGGCGTCGCCCACGCGACGTCGCAGCAGGCTGAGACGGTCGCCAGATACGCCCAGGCCCATGTCGGGTCGTTGTCCGATTATCTCCAGCACATGATCCCCGACAGTTTCGTCGGCGCCTTCGCCAATGGCGACGTGCTGCAGGTGCTGGTGCTGGCGCTGCTCTGTGGCATCGGACTTCTGCTGCTCGGCGAGCGCGGGGTCGCCTTGCGCACGGGGCTCGAACGGATTGCCGAGCTTGTGTTCAGCGTCGTGCATGTCGTCGTTGCGCTGGCGCCGATCGGCGCGTTCGGCGCCATGGCGTTCACGGTCGCGAAATTCGGCGTCGCCACGCTGTACGCGCTCGGCCTTCTGGTCGGCACGGCCTGGGCGATGATGGCGGTCTTCATCTTTCGTCAGTGCTCGGCGCGATCTGCCGGCTGGCGAAGATACGGCTGTTCGACCTCTTGCGGATGCTCCGCACTGAGCTCCTGGTCGTGCTCGGAACCTCCTCGTCGGAAACCGCGATCCCCGGCTTGATGGAGAAGCTGCCGGCGGCCGGCGTGGCGCGCGCGGTTGCGGGTCTCGTGATCCCGGCGGGCTATTCCTTCAATCTCGACGGCGTTGCGCTGACGCTGCCCTTGAGCACCCTGTTCGTCGCGCAGGTCTACGGCATCGAGATGACGACCGCGCAGCAGGTCTCCATCTTCGTCGTCATGCTCTTCACCAGCAAGGGCGCGGCCGGTGTCACCGGCGGCGCCTTCGCGGCGCTGGCCGCGACCGTCGTCGCCGCCGGCCTGCCGGTGGAAGGGCTCGCGCTGCTGCTCGGCATCGACCGCTTCATGTCGCTCGCTCGCGCCATCACCAACACCATCGGCAATGCCGTGGCCGCCATCGTCGTCGCCAAATGGGACGGCGAGTTCGATTCCAACGCCTGGAACCAATCCGTCGCTCAGGCCCACACAGCAAAGTAAGAAGCCATGCAACAGCAACACAGTCTTCTGCCGACCATCGCCCTCGTGCCCGGTGACTGCACCGGCATCGGCCCCGAGCAGACCGCGCGCATTCTCGCCGACGGCAATCTCGGCGATGTCGCCAACCTTGTCGTGGTCGGCGACGCCCGCGTGCTGGAGATCGGCATGTCGCATGCCGGCGTCGATCTCGACATCGAGCGCGTTGCCTCGCCCGCCAAGGCCTCGTTCAGGAGAGGCGTCGTGCCGCTGGTCGATCTCGGCAACACCGATCCGTCGCTGTTTCCGCTCGGCAAGGCCAGCGCCGAATCCGGCCGTCTGACCGGCGAGACGCTGTCGCGCGCGATCGATTTCGCCAGGGCGGGCGAGGTCGATGCGATTACTTTCGCGCCCCTGAACAAGCGCGCGATGTTCGACGGCGGCTGGAAGTTTCCGGACGAGCACAAGATGTTCGCGCATCTGCTCGGCCATCAGGGCTATTTCTCCGAGATGAACGTGCTCGACGGCCAGTGGATGTCGCGCGTCACCGGGCATCAGTCGCTGCGCGAGGCGCTCGATGGCATCCACCCCGAGAGCATCACCGATGCGATCAAGCTCGCCGACCGCATGATGCGCAGGGCCGGTGTCGCCACGCCGCGCATCGCGGTCGCAGCCCTCAATCCGCATGCCGGCGAGGGCGGCCTGTTCGGCCGTGACGAGATCGAGATGATCCGGCCGACCGTTGAAGCCGTTGCGAAGACCGGCATCGCCTGCACCGGGCCCTATCCGGCCGACACGGTCTATATCCGCGCCTTCGCGGGCGAGTTCGACAGCGTGGTCGCGATGTATCACGACCAGGGCCAGATCGCGACCAAGCTGCGCGGCTTCAATCGCGGCGTGACCGTCACGGCAGGCCTCGACACCGTGTTCACGACGCCGTCGCACGGCACCGCATTCGACATCGTCGGCAAAGGCGTCGCGAAGACCGGCGCGATCGAGAGCGCCGTGCGGCTCGCCGCGCAACTCGCGAATGTGAAGAGCCGGGCGTCGGCCGCGGCTTAGACTGCACAAGAAAACGTTTGGGAGGATCACATGCCAGTCACCGATCGCAGAACTCTGCTGCAGGCCGCCGCCGCGCTTCCGCTCGCCACTGCCACGGGAAGCGTGGCGCTGGCCGAAGGACCCGCTGCCGCGCCGGCCCCGGTGGCAAAGCCCGCGCCGGCCAAGGACGTCACGCGCGCGCTGGCGCACTATATCGTCACTGCGAACTATGACGATCTGCCTGCCAATGTCCGCAAGGAAGGCGTGCGCACGCTGTTGAACTGGGTCGGCGTCGCGATCGGCGGCTCGCGTCATCAGACCGTCGATATCGCGGTCTCGGCGCTCGCGCCGTTCTCCGGCCCGGCGCAGGCGTCGTTGTTCGGGCGTCGCGAGCGTTTCGACATCATGAACGCCGCCTTCATCAACGGCGTGTCGAGCCACATCTTCGACTATGACGACACCCATCTGAAGACCATCATCCATCCCGCCGGTCCCGTGGCGTCCGCGATTCTCGCGCTGTCGGAGATGCAGCCGGTCTCGGGCAAGGATTTCCTCAACGCGCTGGTGCTCGGCGTCGAGACCGAGTGCCGGATCGGCAATTCCGTCTATCCGAACCATTATGATGTCGGCTGGCACATCACCGGCACGGCCGGCGTGTTCGGTTCGGCCGCCGCCGTCGGCAAGCTGCTTGAAGCTCAACGAGCAGCAGATGGTCTGGGCGCTCGGGCTCGCCGCCTCGCAGCCGGTGGGCCTGCGCGAATCCTTCGGCTCGATGAACAAGAGCTTCAATCCGGGCCGCGCCGCTTCCAACGGCATCTTCGCCGCGATGCTGGCGTCGAAGAATTTCACCTCCTCCGACAGCATGATCGAAGCCAAGCGCGGCTGGGCCAACACGATCAGCACCAAGCAGGACTACAACGAGATCCTCGGCGATCTCGGCAAGCGCTACGAGGCCGCGCTCAACACCTACAAGCCGTTCGCCTGCGGCATCGTCATGCATCCGGCGATCGATGCCGCGATCCAGCTGCGCAACGAGAACAAGCTGACCGCCGACCAGATCGAGCGCATCGATCTCAAGGTGCATCCGCTGGTGCTCGAACTGACCGGCAAGAAGACGCCGCGCGAAGGCCTCGAAGGCAAGTTCAGCATCTATCATGCGGTCGCCGTCGCACTCGTCGAGGGCGCCGGCGGCGAGAAGCAGTTCAGCGATCGCGCGGTGAACGATCCGACCATTGTCGCGTTGCGCGGCAAGGTGGTCCCGACGATCACGCCCGGCATCGACGCGGCGCAGGTCGACATGACGATCGTGCTGAAGGATGGACGCACGCTGCATCGCTTCATCGAGCACGCCGTCGGCAGCGTGGAAAAGCCGATGACCGATAAGGAACTCGAAACGAAGTTCGCCGATCTTGCCGACGGCATCATTCCGTCGGACGCAATCCGGCGTGTGATGGATGCCTGCTGGAATGTCGAGACGCTGCCCAACGCTGCCGAGATCGCGAAGATGTCGGTGTCATCGTGAACCGCGTTGATGGCGAACAAGACATGTGCAGCACGCAATAGCGGATGATCGCGGGCTCTCCGCGGTCGTCGATTTTGGTTGGTCTCTTGGTTGCGTGATCTGTCGACACGATCGATAGTCGCGTTTATGGAAGTCTCACATGTCTTATCGTCAAACGCTGTCTCGCCGCCGGGTGCTTCAATCCGGCGCTGCAATCGCTGCTCTCGCGGCATCTCCGATCCGCGTCGTCGCGCGCGGCGGAGAGCGACGTCACCGCGCGGCTCGCGAAATACATGGTCGGTGCGCGTGACCAGGAGTTGCCCGATGTGGTGCTCACTGCGTGCAAGCACCGCATCCTCGACACTTTCGGCGCGATGGTCTCCGGCTCCCGCATGAAGCCGGGCGAGATGGGCCTGAAATACGTGCGCCGGGTCGGCGGCGAGGCGCAGGCCTCGGTGGTCGGCAGCAAGTTCCGCACCACCGCCGTCAATGCGGCCTTCGCGAACGCGATGTGCGCGCATTCCGACGAGACCGATGATTTCGAGCCCGTCACCAAGGCGCATCCCGGCAGCTCGGTGGTGCCCGCGGCGCTGGCGATGGCAGAGCGGGAGGGCCGTAGCGGCAACGATCTCATCCGTGCGGTCGCGCTTGGCTATGATCTCGGCTGCCGTCTCCTGATGGCGCTGGGACCCGATCTCGTGCGCGGCACGCATCGCAGCGCCGAAGGAACGTCCTCGACCTTTGCCGCGCTCGGCGCCGCGGCGTCGCTGGCGCGGCTCGACGAGACCGGCATGCGCTTTGCGATCTCCTATTCGGCCCAGCAGGTCTCCGGCCTGTGGAGCTGGGTCAAGGACAAGGACCACGTCGAGAAGGCTTTCGATTTTGCCGCGATGGGCGCGCGCAATGGCGTGATGGCGGTCGACATGGTGCAGGCCGGCCTGACCGGCGTCTCCGACGTGCTCGACGGCACGCACAATCTCTTCATCGCGCTGTCGACCCAGCCGAAGCCGGAAGAGATGCTGGCGGGTCTCGGAAGCAAGTTCTACGTGACGGAGACCGCGATCAAGACATTCTCGGTCGGTTATCCCATCCAGTCGCCGCTCGACGCGCTGCTCGCCTTGCGCAAGGAGTACAAGCTGACGCCCGACAATGTCGGCAGCATCCTGGTCAAGCTCCCGACGGATGCGATCGGCATCGTCGGCGAGAGCGCGATGCCCGATGTCAACTGCCAGCATCTGGTCGCGGTTGCCCTCGTCAAGGGCGCGGTCTCCTTCGTCGACAGCCATGACGTGGCGCTGATGCATGATCCGAAGATCATGGCGCAGCGCGACAAGGTGTCGGTCAAGGCGGAGCAGTCGCTGATGGATCCGGCGGCGCCGCGCGGCGCGATCGTCGAGGTCACGATGACCGACGGCAAGAAGGTCGAGCATTTCACGAAGTATCCGCCGGGCACCAAGGAAAATCCGCTCTCGACCGAGGCCGTGAGTGCGAAGGTCCGTGACCTGATGACGCCCGTCCTCGGCCACGACAAGACCGAAAAGCTGATCGGCCAGGTCAACGCGCTGGAGAAGGTCGACAACATCAAGTCGCTGGTGCCGTTTTTCACGGCGTAATGCCGTCGAGCGGGGCCTGTGCAGTCGGGTCCGCTACGCGACAGGGAAACTCCAGTTCCGATTACCCGAAGGGCTGCGCCACGCGCGGCCCTTCATTCTTTCAGGGCGGTCGCGGGAAGGTGCAGTTCTCTGCTATCAAGCAGGTAGCAAATTCACCCACCTTGGGGGCTCTCATGCCCACGCTCGCCACCGCTTTGCTCCAGGCGCTGAAGGACCACGGCGCCCACGAGGTGTTCGGCATTCCAGGCGACTTTGTGTTGCCGCTGTTCAAGGTGATCGAGGAAAGCAACATCCTGCCGAACTTCACGCTGAGCCATGAGCCGGCGGTGGGCTTCGCGGCCGATGCCTCGGCCCGCTACCACGGCGGTCTCGGCGTCGCCGTGGTGACCTATGGTGCCGGAGCGTTCAACCTCGTCAATTCGATCGCGGGCGCTTATGCGGAGCGCTCGCCGGTCGTGGTGATCGCGGGCGCGCCGGGCGCGCGCGAGCGCACCAGCGGTTTCCTGCTGCATCACCAGGCGCGCACCGTCGACACGCAGCTCGCCGTGTTCCGGGAGATCACCTGCGACCAGGCGGTGTTGACCGATCCCGCCACCGCGCCGGCGCAGATCGCCCGCGTGCTGCGGAGCGCTCGCGAGATGTCGCTGCCGGTCTATCTCGAATTTCCCCGCGACATGGTCGCAGCCGTAGTCGAGCCCGTCGTGCCGCTGCCGCCGCGGACGGCCGACCCGGCCGCGCTCGCCGAATGTGCCGATGAAATCCTGGAACGCATCGGGAAGGCTTCCGCGCCGGTCGCGGTGGTCGACGTGGAAATCCGCCGCTATGGCGTCGAGGACAAGATCGCGGCGCTGGCACGCAAGCTGAACCTGCCGGTGGTGACGACGTTCATGGGGCGCGGCCTGCTGGAACAGCAGGACGACGTCGTTGCCGGCACCTATTTCGGTGCCGCCGGCGATCCCGCGATCACGCGGCTGGTGGATGATGCCGATCTCGTGCTGATGCTCGGCGTCATCGTCTCCGACACCAATTTCGCGCTGTCGAACCGCGCACCTGATCCGCGCCGTACCATCCTGGCGTCCAGCCGCGAGGTGCAGATCGGTCATCACGTATTCCGCGACATGCCGCTCGCCGATCTGATCCCGGCGTTGGAGGCGCGCGCCAAGCCGAGCGCGCCGCGCAAGCGGGCGATCAAGAAGCGCTCGGCCTATCCGCGCGGGTTGTCTGCGGACGACGAGGCGATCGCGCCATCGGATATCGCGAGCGCGATCAACGACCTGTTCGATCGTCACGGCAAGATGCCGATGACATCGGACATCGGCGATTGCCTGTTCACCGCGATGGAGATCGACAACACCGCGCTGGCCGCGCCCGGTTATTATGCCGGCATGGGCTTCGGCGTCCCGGCGGGCGTCGGCGTCGCCGCCACCGGCCTGCGGCCGCTGATCCTGGTCGGCGACGGCGCGTTCCAGATGACGGGATGGGAGCTCGGCAATTGCCGCCGCTACGGGCTCGATCCGATTGTCGTACTGTTCAACAACCAGAGCTGGGAAATGCTGCGGGTGTTCCAGCCGGAATCGCGTTTCAACAATCTCGATGATTGGCATTTTGCCGACATCGCGGCCTCGATCGGCGGGGTCGGCGAACGGGTCACGACCCGCCGCGAGCTTGCCGCAGCCCTCGACCGCGCGGTCGGGCGGCGCGGGCAGTTCTCTCTGGTCGAGGTGATGCTGCCGCGCGGCGAGACCTCGGACACGCTCGCGCGCTTCGTCGCGGGATTCAAATCGGTGCGCGAACGCATGGCGAAGGAGTAGGGGACGTGGCCGCTAATCGGCCTGTGCCCGCCGCCCTATGCGGACCAGCGTCTCGTCGGGATCGGAGAGCGAGAACTCGTACATGCCCCAGGGCTTGTGCTCGGGCCCGTTCTTCTCGATCGTCTCGCCTTTAAATGCCGCGGCCAGCGCGTCGACGTCGTCGGCAAAAAGATAAAGCCCGAACGGGTTACGCCCCGGAATCAACCAGCCCTCGACCGCATCGGTCAGGTGCAGGTGGCCGCCCTTGCCATCCGACAGCATGCGATAACTGTCTGGCTCGCCCTTGGCCGGCTTGTCACTGTCAGGCCGGCTAAACCCGAGCCGCTTATAGAAGGCCTCGGACGCATCGAGATCGTTGCAGGGCAGGATGGCGATCAAAGCGCGGGATGGACGCATTGGGAACTCCTCGGAAACGAGGGCGCACCATACGCCTTTGCCGAGCAGCCGGCGATGACTCGCGGTGCCCGGCTATGTCGCCGCGACAATGAGAGCTGCCCAACTGTGATCATTCCCACATATCGCGCCGCGGCCGCCGTGGCATCGTTCTCTCCAGGCGGGAGGAACGAATTCCATGATCATCGTCGACGCGCTGCTGATTGTCGCAATGTTGTTTTTCATCTTCCTGCCGATCACCGACCGCAAGACCGTGCGCATGAAGCTCTGCATGATCCTCGCGGTCGCGACCGTTTTTGCGGTGTCGGTCATCCACACCGCGGCGCCCGACGTTCAGGTCGCCAGCGTCGTTCACAACCGCTGACGGCCGTTATCTGATCGACTTATCGGCCGTGGATGCGTCGCGAACGCGCCTCGGAGGCGGTGGCTTCCGCCGCGGTCAGCTTCTCCAGCTGCACCGCCACATGCTTGTGGTAGGGCGTGCCGGCGACAGGGTCGCAATGAAGGCTGTCGGTCAGGGCGTTGATGCGCGGGCCGTTGGTCAGGTGTTCGCCGTCATTGGCGGGATAGGCTTGCCCGTAGCCGTGCGGAAGTGCGAGTTGGCCTTGGCGCATGCTGTCGTCCGCCTTGCACCGGACGACGACCCGTCCAGCCGGTGAGCGGACCGCGATCCATTCGCCGTCGCTGGCGCCGAGCGCCTGGAGATCCTGTGCATTGATCAGGAGCGCGCCGTCCGGATCGTCGCGGCGCCAGGCGGGATCGCGGAAGATCTGGTTGGCGTTGAACATGCGCCGCTGTCCGGCGGCGAGCACGAAGGGATAGTCCTTTGGCGTACCCGCGACCGCGGGATCGAGCCTGTCCAGCCATTCCAGCATCGAGGGAATTGCGAGCCGCACCTTCTGGTCGGGATGGCTGACCAGCGACCACACCTCGTCATAGCTGTGCTCGGTGATGGCAGCGCCGCTGCGCGAGCCGGCCACCGCATCGAACAGCGCATCGCCGAGCTGGTTGTCGGGAATGTCGCGGTCCGTGCCGAGCGCCCGCCGCACGGCCGCGGGATCGCGTTTCGCGCACATCTGTGCCGCCTGCCAGAGCGGCGCCGCGGCGGCCGTGCCGTCCGGCAATGTCGCGCCAAGCGTATGATAGAGGACCAGCGCGCCGACCGGAGCGGCCTGCGGGTTCGCGCCCATGAAGCTGCGCAGCGCGACGGCAAAGGCCGCGCGCGATTGAAATGCGGCCTCGCGTAGCGGCGCAAGCACGTTGTCGCCGGGCAGCAGCCCGAGCGCGCGGGCAAGCCGGGAGTAGATTTCCGGCTCCGGGCAGGGTGCCTTCGAGCGGCGGCACGACGGCCGCGCGCACATGGAAATAATTGGTCGGAAATTCGAAGTTGAACAGCGTGAATTCGGTCTTCTCATATTGCGAGGAGGCCGGCAGCACGTAATGCGCCAGCCGTGCCGTCTCGGTCATCGCGACGTCGACCACGACGCAGAGATCGAGTGCGGACAGCGCCTTCTCCACTTCCGCCGTGTTCGCCACCGTGTTGGCCGGATTGGAGCTGTCGATCCACACGCAGCGCAGTCGGTCGGGATGATCGTTCAGGATCGCCTGCGGCAGCAGGTTCGCCGGCAACAGCCCCCCGATGACCTCGGTATCGGTCGGCGCGAACCGCTGGTTCGGCGTATTAGTCCACAACGGCTGCAGCCACGAGTGCAACTGGTTGGTGCCCTTCCGGCCGAAGCTGCCGGTCAGCATGATCAACAGCTTTTCCAGATAGGAGTTGAGCGTCGAGTTGACGCCCTGCTGGATGCCGAGCTCGACGCGGACGGTCATGGCTTTCGCAGCCACGATCATGTCGACGCAGCGTTCGATCTGGTCGAGCGGAATGTCCGCCGCCGCGGCCCATTGCGCGACGGGAATGCGGAGTAGAGCCTCCTTCACATCGGCAAATCCGACCGTGTGCTGTTCCAGGAAGGCGTGATCGAGCGCGTCACGGCGTATCAGCGTCGCCAGGATCGCACCGAGCAGGAAGGCGTCCGCACCCGGAAGAACCGCGAGATGCAGGTCGGCCATCTCAGCGGTCTCGGTGCGACGCGGATCGATCACGATCAGCTTGCGGTTCGGATCTTTCCTGATCTGGTTCAGGTGGTCGCGGGCATTGGGGAAGCCGTGGGCGACCCAGGGATTGGCGCCGATCACGAACAGCAGATCGCAGTGATGGACGTCCTCGGCGGTGTGACAGGTCTGGCTGCCGAACATGTGGCCGTTGACCCAGAAGTCGCCGGTCTTCTCCTGCGACAAGGCGTTGAAGCCATGTAGCGAGCCCAGCGCGCGCAGGACTGCGCCTGAATAAGGGCCGCCCGCATGATTGCCCTGGCCGCCGCCGCCGTAGCGCGCGATGGTCTTGCCGCCGTGCCGCTCCACGACATCACGCAGCCTTGCGGCGATTTCCGAAATCGCGGTGTCCCAATCGATCTCGTCGAAGCCGCCGTCGGCGCGCCGCCGCAACGGCGACGTCAGCCGGTCCCTGTGATGCGCGTAATAGGGAATGCGTGCAGCCTTGTTGCACAGATAGCCCTGCGATTTCGGGTTCTCACGATCCCCGCGCACCTTCGTGATACGGCCTTGATCGACCAGAAGCTCGACGCCGCAATTGACATAGCAGAGATTGCAGGCGGACTTCCGCCATTCGGGCTTCGACATCGCACGCTCCTTTCAGGATCGGACCGGCGCGATATTACATGACGAACATCATTCAAACAATCGCCTCCCGAAAGCTTGACGCTCGCTTGACCGCTCCGAGTTCCGGGCTGTCGGCGAGCGGTGTCAGCCGGAAACGAGGGGCGCGTGTCGCTATCTGCGTACCTCCGGCCGGCCGCGCGCTTCACCTTGACCGGTAACCGTGCGACCCCGGGTTTATTGACTTCGCGGCTCTTTTTCTGGTTTCCTCTGCGCTATATCGATTTTTTAAGGAGTTTCATCATGCGTAACTTGAGCACTTTGACGGCCGTCCTCGCGTGTTTGATGCTCGCTCCCGTTTCGGTGAGCCTCGCGGTGGAGAAAAAGGCCAACCCTGTTTCCGAAAACAAGGCTCAGCCGAGAACCCTGCATCGCCTCGTGATTCAGGTCGACCAGAACGATCCGGCAGTGATGAATTTGGCGCTCAACAACGCCACCAATGTCATCGAATATTATCGCGCAAAGGGTGAGGACGTCGATCTGGACCTCGTCACCTACGGTCCCGGCCTGCACATGCTGCGCAGCGACACCTCGCCGGTGGCGGACCGCATCAAGAACCTGAAGGATATGGCGTTCCCCAGCAAGATCCAGTTCTCCGCCTGCAACAACACCAAGGAAGGCATGGAGAAGAAGGAAGGCCATCCGATCCCAGTGATGTCGGAGGCCGTCCTTGTGCCCTCGGGCGTGGTCCGCCTGATGGAGCTGCAGGAAAAAGGCTGGAGCTACCTCCGGCCGTAATTCCCGGACGGAGCATGACGTCTCAGGCTCCTCAAGCCGGCGTCAGGAACCGGTTTTCCCTTGGCTAGCCGACAAACGCGGAACGCGTTTGCGTGGAGATTCTGCTCAATCAAGACCTGAAGCGCGATGACGTTTCAACGTGATCTCTTCGCGCTTCAATGTCCCGACAATGCCTGAGCATCCGCTTTGGGCCATTTGCAGGCCGTTCCAATCCAATTCCTGACGGTTTCCCACCCGGCAAGCAGAAACGTCGCATCGTGCCTTGCGTTGCCGCCATCGGACACATTGATCGTCAGCCGCGTTCCCTCGGGAAGCGACCTCAGCAATGCGACCGGATCGCCCGCGTAGGTCGCGGTCTTCGCGTCCGTCGACAACGTCCACATCTGCCGCACGACGGATTGATCGTTGATCTGATGATCGACAGCAAGGGCGTTCTTACGGACCGCGCGCCAAACGCCTGCGGTCTGGATCGAGATCCCCGTCTGTCCTCCGAGACAACGGATCGTGAGACCGCTCGGGCCACCTTCCGAACTTGACGTTGGGTGGATGACGGCCGTCAGCAGTGGTCGGTAGTCGATTGGTGACGGCATCTCGCTGACGAGCCAGCTTTGCGCCGGCTGCTTCGCCGCGGGAGCGTCCGCTTTCGCCACAGGCGCATTCGGCTTTGGCGCAGGGGCCTCGGTCTTAGCCACAGGCGCATCCGGCTTCGGCGCGGGGGCCTCGGTCTTGGCCACAGGCGCATTCGGCTTTGGCGCCGGGGCCTCGGTCTTGGCCACAGGCACATCCGGCTTCGGCGCGGGAGTTTCGGTCTTGGCCACAGGCGCATCCGGCTTTGGCGCGGGAGTTTCGGTCTTGGCCACAGGCGCGTCCGGCTTTGGCGCGGGAGTTTCCGTCTTGGCCACAGGCGCATCCGGCTTCGGCGCGGGAGTTTCCGTCTTGACCACAGGCGCATCCGGCTTCGGCGCGGGAGTTTCCGTCTTGACCACAGGCACATCCGGCTTTGGCGCGGGAGCTTCGGTCTTGGCCACGGGCGCGTCCGGCTTAGGCGCGGGAGTTTCCGTCTTGACCACGGGCGCATCCGGCTTTGGCGCGGGGGCCTCGTCTTGGCCACGGGCGCGTCCGGCTTAGGCGCGGGAGTTTCCGTCTTGACCACAGGCGCATCCGGCTTTGGCGCGGGGGCCTCGGTCTTGGCCACAGGCGCGTCCGGCTTAGGCGCGGGAGTTTCCGTCTTGGCCACAGGCGCGTCCGGCTTAGGCGCGGGAGTTTCCGTCTTGACCACAGGCGCATCCGGCTTAGGCGCGGGGGCCTCAGTCTTGGCCACAGGCGCGTCCGGCTTTGGCGCGGGAGTTTCCGTCTTGACCACAGGCGCATCTGGCTTTGGCGCGGGGGCCTCGGTCTTGGCCACAGGTTCATCCGGCTTTGGCGCAAAGTTCTCCGTCTTGGCGACGGGCGCGTCCGGCTTCAGCGCCGGGGCGTCCGCCTTGGCCGGAGGCATCTCCGTCTTGGCTGGAGGTACGGCTAAGTCCTTGGCGGGATCCGTAGTCGGCTCCTTCGGCGCGCTCACTGCATCGGCGTGATAGGCAGATGGCGGGCCTTCGACAGTCGGCGTTGTGGCTGGCGGGCGTGCCGGCTTGGTGATCGATGCCGTATCCGCAGGCGCGTCGGCGGTCGTGCGGCTCTTCGACGGCTCTGCCGTCTTCGGTGCAGAACTGCTCTTTGTGTCCGGAGCATTCTTCTGCGCGCCGCCTTGCGGATTTGCCTGGGCTTTCGCCTGAGCGTTTTCCGGCGGCGAATGCTGCGATGGCGCAGCCGATGTCGCGGCCTTTGGAGCTGGCTCGCGCGGTTGCAGGCCGCGATCACCATCCGTCGTCTTGGTGGAGACGTCGGGCAGCGCGCGTTGCAGACACGCAAGCTGGTCGTCGCGTGCGCGCTGGAAGCAGTCGAGCCGCTGCGCCGGGTCGTTGATCAGTTTCGAACAGGTCGCGTCCGCCTGACGCGCGCTGTCGATGCACGCCTGCAGTCCGGCGCCGGTCTGGTCGACGGCGCGTGCGCCGCCGGCACTCGCCGCGAGCACCAGCGTGATGACGATCGATCGCGCCGGGATCATGGACGTGCGCTCTGCTTGACGGCCGCGCTACGGTCGAGCCATTCCTGCGCGGCCCGGAAACGCTCCAGCCCAGGGACGCGGGTGGCGATGTTGACGTCCTTCCATTTCGGATCGAAGCCGGGCGCTTTCAGCTTGTCGATCCGGCTGAACAACTCGTCGACGAAGCGCGCGACCCGCTTGTAGCGCGGCGTATCAGGCCGCCAGTTGAACGCCGCGAGGATGGTCGGCACCGCGATGGTCGGCACCTTCTGGCCTTTGGCGATCAGGTTCGGATAGTCGGTGGAATCGAGCGAGGTGGCGAGATAATAGTCCTCGAATTTCGGGCCGAACTCGACCGGAAGGAACTTGAAGCCTTCCTCCCATTTGCCCTTCACGAAGGCATCGACCGGTTTCGACGTCACGAACACGACGGCGGCGATCTCGCCGCGCTTCATCTGCTCCAGCGCGACGGGGTGCGGGATGAACATCTTATCGACGTCGACGCCGAGCCGGCTGAAGATCAATGGGCCGGAATAGGCTGCCGCCGTGCCTTGCGTGTTGAAGTTGACCTTCTTGCCGGCGAGGTCCGCGAGCGACTTGATCTCGGGCCGGACGAAGATGTGCAGCTCGGATGGAAACAGGCTCAGCAGGGACGTGATGCGCTGCTGGATTTGCGGCACCTGGGATTTGTATTCGTCGAGCGAATCGCTGTTGATGATCGCGGCGTCGATGCCCCTGAGATAGAGCAAGTCGTTGACGTTCTCGGTTGGGCCACGGGTGACGACGGGGAGAATATGCATCGTTCCGCCGTCGTTGACGACCCGCGCGATCTCGGTCGCAAAATGAATCGGCGCGCCTTCAAGCAATCCACCGGCCAGGCCGACGGTCCAGGAGTTGAGCCGGTCACGGATTTCGGCCTCGCTCGAACTGATCGACGAGGAACTGTTCGCGGTGCGACGGGTCTGAGCGATGCTTGCATCGGAGAGAACGACGGCGGCGAGCAGAAAGACAATGACTCTTGCTATAAAACTCATTGCTACTCCTAAATGATTTGCAACGAATTTCCCGCGGCTCACTTTCTCCTTTCTGCGAGAGAGCTAGAGCTGAAATTTTCTTTTTGAAATCTATGTTCGCGTCGCGGTAATTCGCGTGTCCCTATGGAGCGGCATCTTGCAACAACTCTGCGCGCGACGCCAGAAAATTTAACATTTTAAGTAAGTTAGATTAATAACGCTCCGGTATCCTGGTCCGGTCAACTTGGTGTGCCGGTTCCAGCTTCGGAACGAACATGATCCGCGGAGGTTGCGACCCGGCTTCGATAAAGCGGCGCCGCGTTGCTCGATCTGGTTGCGATATGTGCGAGTCGCTCGTGTGATCCTCGACGAAACGCTCTGCCGCTGATCGTAAGATGTACATGCGCTCAAGCCTATTGCGCAGATGAACCATGGCGCGATGAGTTCATCCTGAAGTCATCGCGCCACGGACATGCGTCACAGCGCCTTTTCGTGCGCGGCGAGGCCGATCGGCTTGTAATCGTAGGTCGGATAGAATTCTGTGCGATAGGCGCCCCAGGCCGTGGTCTCGAAAATCCGGTTGACCTCGCGCAGCCGCGAGGCCGGCAGCCTGAGCGTTACGACCTGACCGATCCCCATCATCACGTACCAGCTCACGACTTCGACGCCTGCCGGAGGAAATGCCTTATAGTAACCCTGCTTCTCGAGCTGGGCGTTGAGCTCGCCGAGCGGCCGCGATTGGTCGTGTTTCAGAAACACGGTGATCATCACCGCGTTGTCGGGCGTCGGCGTCGCAGCGTCCGTCGGACTTGTCTGCGCGCCGCTGTCCGAATTGAACATCGCGGCCGACGCCAGCACGACCAGTGCCGTCAGTAAGCCTTTTCCTCGTCCCATCGCCATCTCCGATCCTGAATGCGCCGCCCTTTCTGGGTCAGCCGTCTGCGATCATCGATTGGGGCGTGCGGCGAGTAAAAGGAAATCGCCACGATGCGGCCGCGCTCCGCCGAATGTGAACCATCACACATTTGCCGCGGCGCATCGGGTTTATGCCTGCGCGGGAACGTTGTTCGAAAAATCGAGGACAGGCGGATGTCGACGCGGCGGAAAGTGTATTGGTGGTTCTGGTTCGTGGCGTCGGGCCGGTTTCTTGCAACCTTTTTGAAGGTCCAGGGAGCGTCCAAGGAGCAGTTCAAGGAGCCTGGGCGCTCATGACCGGCCTGGTCAGGCGCTGATCAATCTCATGCAGAACGACGCGCCGTTGGTGATCGCGTCGCGTCCCTTCCAGGCAAAATAGGTCAGGCGACCCGTGAGCGATTGGTAGCCGCGCAGGCGGCGTGAGCCGAGAACGTGGCCGACCTCGTCAGGAAAACGCTTCACCTCGGCTTCGACGAGATCGGCGATCCCATCCATCAGGCCGCGAAGGCGAACACCCCAGTCGGACTCGTCGAGCTTGTCGATGCGCACCCGTAGTGCATATTCGATGTTATAGGCGTTCGCGAGCAACTCCTTGGCGACCAGCACTCGGTTGTTGCGCAAGGCAATGCGCAGCGCCGCGCGATCGTCGTCGATGCGGTCCATCACCATCGGGATCGCGATCGCGAACGGCATGGCCGCGACGTCGGAGGCCTTCTTGGACGCCGCCGACTTGGTGGCAAGCCGAAGTATCTGCCACGGCGTTTTCAGCCGCTTCGCGATCAGCGTGATCGCGAACGGCAGCGCTTCGGCATTCGTCTTGCTGAACGCAGTCAGCAGGCCGCTCATCTTGGCGATCTGGGGGTTGTCGAATTTCGCGATCTGCCTCTTGGGCAGCGCCTCGTCGAACCTCGCCAGCGCGTCGCGGGCGCGCAGCACGCACATCATCTTGACGAGGTCGCCATAGGCCGAGCGTGAGGCCGTGTAGGATGCAAGCTTGATGCGGGTCTGAACGGCGGCGTCCGGCGCGCTGAGCGTGCTTTCAAGATATTTGACCACCTTGGTCTGGAACGCGGAGGCCACCTGTCTCGCTTCGCGCTGCTTGTCGGCGGCGATCAGGTCTTTCATCGTCGTGTTGAAATCGCGCGTCATGGTCGGCAGCAGGTCGCGGCCGATCCATTCCCAGATCGGCGCCAGCGAGCCGCGCGGAATCCGTCCCGGATTGTCGTGCTCCGGCGAACCGTCGATCAGGAACGGATCGAGCGGCATGAAGAAGACGCGCGATGGCGAGTTCATGCGGTTTTGGTTCGGGCCGTCCTTGCGGAACTCGGCGCGCAGCTTGGCCTGAATGTCCGCAGAACCGGGGATCTCGACGCCGCAAACATCGAGGCGCTCAAGCTCGTTGAGCAGGCAGCTACGCGTGAGCGGCGTCAATCGCTGCAGAAATTCCCATATCCGTTCGATCTGCGACATTGGGGCTGGTTGTTCCGCTGATCTCGCTTCCGAGCTTGATCAAGATAATCCGCGTTCTGCCGGTCATCGGCGTAAGGAACCATGGAAACAGTTGGCACTAGATTAAAGTCTGACCAGCGGTGTCGAGGTATTGTTTATTTTTCCCTGTGGAAAATCGAAGATGTAAACTCTCTCCACAACTATCGCGTGCCTATCGACTCAAGGGCGCAATTCTCGCGCGAGTTTTGGTATCGACTTGCCGACGCATGCTTAAGTGACCGTAGTCTTACGGAGACAGAATTTAACCACCAAAAAGCCTCGCTCCCGTTAAATACGTGGCATGTCTCACCACGACAGCCGCGTCATCGCTCCGTATCTTCCAGAAGCGAGCCAAAGTGACGGCTCCGGCGAACTTGAGCTCGTCCGGCCTTCGCCCGCTCGCGCGCGGGCCATCGACGAAGCCGGCGCTGCGCTCGCCCGGGAGCTGAACGGCCCGCTGACCGCCCTGCAGCTCTACATGGGCGAGATCAAGCAACACAGCCATCAGTTTGCGCGGTCCGCCGGCGAACGGGATTATCTGCAAAAGGTGGTCGACAACGCGGTCCAGCAAACGGAACGTGTCTGCGCCCTGGTCAAGCAGATCGGCCGTACGTATGAGGGCGTCTTGGCCGAGCCGGAATTGAAGGGTGGATGGGACAGGTCTCCGAAGCATCCCGCCGAGAGCGGCCGCGCGCCGCGGATGACGGCCGCGCCGGAATTTCGCCAGAAGCCCCTGACCAAGCGTGAGCGTGAGGTCCTGAACCTCATCAGCCAGGGATACTCCAACAAGCAAGGCGCGTTGCGGATGCAGATCAGTCCGCGCACGTTCGAAAGCCATCGCGCCGAAGCGATGCGCAAGCTCGGCGCACGCAACACCGCGGATCTGGTCCGCGCCGCCTTGATGCGACCCATCGATTAGAACGCGAGAACTGTCGCCGCGCGTGCCGGCCGCCGCTCGCCCGCGTGCCGGGCGCTTGTGCGAGCATCAAGCCGCGACCGATGCATGGCGCCGTGCAGCGCATCGCCGCAGGATGCGGTTGCCGCGCATGGCTCTCGGTTCGAAAGGATCGCCACCATTGAACAGGCATAGACGCCCCGAAGCTGCGGGGCGATTGCGCAAGTCTGAAAAAAGCGGTTGTGCGGATGAGCGCGCGAGGCCGTGGGCGTCGCGCTGCCTTTGCTCAGCAGTAATCGTCAGCGAAGCTGCGAACCCGGGGGCTCGGCCGCAATGCGGCGCTCTTGGCCTTGGGCTGGGTCGGAACGATGGTGATGATCCAACGCGGTGGAACGCTCGATTCCTGCTCCAATACGGATCGAACGAGTCCGGTGATGGTCGTGTCGCCGGATTTGATCGTCGCCGTTCTGCCGTTGAATTGCGCAATACGGAAACGCCGGACTTCCTTCTGGTCCGCGGTTTCATACGTGAACATGCAGCTCTCCTGTGCTCACGCGAATATCGGCGATCAAGATTAGCCGTATATGAAAATCCAAAACCGTAGAAGTACGGTGGGTATTCAGCGCTGCGTTTCCCGCACGTCCTGCGCGCGCGCTTCGGCATAGGCGGCATCGAGCCTGTCGATGAGTTCGCGGTACTCGCTCGCAGTCAGGCGCTCCGCATTCTTCTCGACGTGCTTGGCGAGCCTCGAGAGCCGGCGATAGCCGAACGTTCCGGCAGCGCTCTTGAGCGAATGCGCTTCGCGGCTGATCGTCTTGCGATCGGCCTCGATCGAGAGCTGACGGAATGACGCGAGCCTGGTGTCGGTCTCGCCGAAGAATATGATGCGAACTTCGTCGGCGGACTGCTCGCCGATTTCGGACGCCAGCTCCTGGAAAGCTTGTGGATCGAATGCGGGCTCCTCGCCCGAGGACATGTCGATCACGGCCGCCAGCGGCGGCGTCGCGCCTTCCGTCAGAACCATGACGGCCTGCTCGGGCTGCGGCAGCACGCGCAGGATGGCTTCGACGAGCGCCTTCTTGCGCGCCGGCTTGACGACGAAGTCGTTCATGCCTGCCTTGCGGCACGCCTCGATATCCTCGGGGAATGCGTTGGCGGTGAAAGCGATGATCGGCACGGCCGATGACCGCTCGGCCTTGGCGCGGATGATATGGGTCGCCTGGAAGCCGTCCATCTCGGGCATCCGGACATCCATCAGGATCAGGTCGTAGTCGAAGCGGTTCGCCGCGGTGACGGCCTCGGTGCCGTCGCAGGCCGTGTCGGTCTGCACGTCGAAGTCCTCGAGCATCTTGGCCGCCACCAGACGATTGGTCGGATTGTCGTCGACGACGAGAACCCGGAGCGGGCGGCCGAACGCGGACATCCGCGCCTGCAGCGAGGCGTAGAGCATGTCGCCGTTCTGCTCCGGCGCCGCGACGGTGTCCGCCACCGGAAGCGTCAATCTGAAGCTGAAGGCCGAACCTTTCCCCAGTGCCGATGTGACGCTGATGTCGCCGCCCATCTGCTCGACGAGGCGCTTGCAGATGGCAAGTCCAAGCCCCGAGCCGCCGAAGCGGCGGTTGATCGAGTTGTCCGCCTGCACGAAATCCGCAAACAGCGCGCCCGAGCTTGTCTTCGGCAATGCCCATGCCGGTATCGCTGACCGTCCATTCGACGGTTGCCTGCTGATTGTCGCGGCAGATGCAGCGGGTGGCTATCACCACTTCACCCGATTGCGTGAACTTCACCGCATTCGAAACCAGGTTGAGAAGCACCTGGCGAATACGTCCGGCGTCGCCGAGCAATGCCGGCGGCAGCGTCAAATCGTCGAGCGTGTCGGATATTCAAATTCTTCGCCGCCGCACGCGGTCCGATGATGCTGAGCGTATTGTGCACGAGGGCTTCGGCGGAGAAGGCGATCGTCTCAAGCGACAACTGGCCCAATTCGAGCTTGGAGAAGTCGAGGATGTCGTTGAGGATTTCGAGCATGTTGTCGCCGGCATTGTGGATCGCCACGACGGAATGCCGCTGATCGGCGTCGAGGTCGGTCTCCAGCAGCGTGGTGGCGAGCCCCAGCACGGCGTTCATCGGCGTGCGAATTTCATGGCTCATCATTGCAACGAATGTTGATTTCGCCGCATTGGCGGTTTCCGCGGCGCGGATCAGCTCTTCCTGTCGCCTCCACCAGCGGGTTACGACAAAGGCGGCGGCGATGACGACGATGGCGCTGATCAGCGCCATGGTCGTGAGCAGGGTCCGCATGCCCTGCCAGCGGCGCAAGGTGCTGTTCTCGGCCATCGAGACCGTGACCAGGGCAGGGTAGTTCGACAACATCGTCGCCGCGTTCACATGCGCACGATTGTCGTCGTCCATTTCGCGGATGATTCCGCCATTGGCCAGCGCGCGCAGGCCGCTGCCCGAGGTCTGGTTTCCGATTTCCTCGGTTGGCGGAAACTGGGCGAGCAGCAGGCCATCGTCGCGCGATAGCGAGATTGTCGCGTCCAGTCCGAGCGAGGTCGTGCCGAAGAAGTTCTGCAGATATTGCAGCGACATTGCGCCGAGCACGAGGCCCATGAACTCGCCTTTGGGGCCATTCAGGCGCCGGGCGAGGTAGACCGTCCAGGTCCCATCGCCCCGATTGCGAACCGGCTCACTGATGAAGCTGTCGAGATTGGGATTGGCTTTCAGCGTCTTGAAGTAATCGCGGTCGGCGACATTGACATCCGGGATAGGCCAATAGCGCGAGAAGTTGAGCAGCTTGCCGTTGGCGTCGATCAGGGTCACCGCGTCGATCTCGAGAAGGCCGGCGAACTTTTCCTTGAGGAGAAGGTGGATCCTCTGGTCGGCGGCCACGCGACGATAGGAAGCCGCGTCGACGGCGCCTTCGCGCATGAGATAGTCGCCGAGGCTCGACAGGATGAGGTCAAGCGACTTGAACGAGCGGCTGGCGTTCTCGGCCAGCGTCAGGCTGTAGCGGTTGAGATTGGCTTCGGCCGTCCTGAGCGTGCTTTCTCTGAGATTGCTGAGGGCGAAGATGTTGGTGCCGGCGATCGTGCCGATCAGCGCGAGCGTGATCGCGACAAGTGAGGCGAGCGAACGTCCGGAGGTCTTCATGGTCTAGCCGCCGACCGTGGCGAGCCTCTGGGGTTTTCTTCGGCGATCCTGGTCAAGGCCTTGCGCAACGCCGAGAGCTGGATCGGCTTGGGAATCGGCGAGCAGATATTGAGGTTCAGGCCATTGCCGATCCTGACCGTCTCGTCGCAGGCCTGCTGACCCGAAGCGCTGATGACGATGATCGGCGTGGGGCACTTGATCTTCGAAAGCTCCTGCAGAACTTCGATGCCGGACTCTTCGCCGAGCGACAGGTCGAGCGTGATGCAGTCGAAGGCCCGTTCGTGCACCAACTGGCTGGCTTCGGCGACGGAGTGGGCGCCCGTGGCCCGGAAGCCGACCTGCTCCGCGATCTTGCAAAGGACCGCCAGATGGAGTGCGGCATCGTCGATGACGAGGAGTTCGTGATGCATCTTGTCTGTCCCGTTGCGGATCTCGCGCAGCAGACATCGCTCGACGCGCCTTGATCAGGCGCGTTGAAATGTCCCCCAAACTGCCTTTGTAGTTTTAGGAAGCGAGGCTCTACACTCGCGTAAACTTTCATTTCCGTACAAATACGGGACGCGTGTGGTTGCGCGCGGGTGCAATTTGCGGGATGCTCGCGGCTGCGCGGCTGGAGCATGATCCGAAAGTGCGGAGACCGGCTGCCGGGAAGGCGCGCGCTCGAACTCATCGCATTCAGAAATGACGACGCCGCCTCTCGGCGGCGCTCGCGGGGGGCTTTTGCGGGCGCCGGGCTATTCGGCCGGCCCGAACACCGCTTCCATCTTGGTCTTCAGCGTCGCCGCATTGAACGGCTTGACGATGTAGTTGCTGACGCCGGCCTTCTTCGCGGCGATGACGTTCTCGGTCTTCAATTCCGCGGTGATCATGATGAAGGGGGTCTTGGACAGCTCCGGGCTGGCCCGGACTTCGCGCAGCAGGTCATAGCCGGTCATCGGCTCCATGTTCCAGTCGGAGATCACGAGGCCGTATTTTTTGGTCTGCATCTTGGCAAGCGCGGCCGACCCGTCGCTGGCGTCGTCGACGTTCTCGAACCCGAGCTGCTTGAGCAGGTTGCGGATGATCCGGATCATGGTGTTGTAGTCATCGACCACCAGGATCTGCATCGACAAATCAAAAGCCATGTCTATTCACTCCGCGCAGGTCACAAACAGCGAACACGGACGCAAATTCACGGCACACGAAAAGGATTCGAAGCTCGGGGGAACTCGCGCTGGTCAGCACCGCCACAATTATCAGCCGTCGTTGAACAGCGCGTTAATTCGGGATTGAATAAATTCCGCGGTTCGAGGTTCCGTAGTTGTACGGAACGGCCGGCCTCAGTCACCTGGCCGACAACCCGGCGCGTCCGCGCGGCGCTTCCTCGGCGACACAGCGGGGGCTGAGCAGGCGCTCATACTGAGCCTTGACGGATGTGTAACATTCGCATGCCGTTTTGGTGAGGCCTTCCCGATTGACGATCTCGATATGGCCGCGGCTGTACTGGATGAAATTGGCCTGTTGCAGGGTGCTTGCGACCAGCGACACGCTGTTGCGCCGGGCGCCGATCATCTGCGCCATCGATTCCTGCGTCAGGACGAGCTTGCAGCCGCACGGCCAGGTCGTGAGTCTGCAGCAGGCATCGCGCCAGCCGCGATTCGACTGGATGGGAAGCGTTGCAGCCCGCGGTCTGCTGGATCTGCGTGTAGACCGCCAGTCCGTGCCGGACCAGGGCCGAGCGCAATGTCGCGCTTTGGTCCGCCACCATGCGCAGGCGCTCGAGATCGATCGTCGAGGCGACGCCGGGCACCAGCACGACCGCGCTGTTGAGGGCGGTCGAATCGCCGAGTGAGGCCAGCGAGCCCAGAAGGCTGTCGCGACCGATCATCGCCACCTGGACATGTTCTCCCTTTGCCAGGTTGACGACCAGCGAGATGACGCCGCGGTGCGGAAAATAGGCGCGCTTGAGCGTCTCGCCTGTGGCGGCCAAGACCGTGTCCTGCGCGAGATCGGCCGCCCGCAGGTGGGGGCGGACCAGTTCGAAGTCATCCGCGCTCAAGGCCGACAAAAAGCCATTTGGTGAACGAGAAATAGAATCCAAAGCCGTCTCCTGCCGAGTGGCAAAACGAGTCTCTGGCCGCCCAGCATTCAATGCACGCCATCCATCGCACAGGATGAGCTTCGAAAATTTGGTTGGCAAGAAAAATCAATCGTTATCCGAAGACGCGCGGATCCTCATGGGATGCGCGTCGGCATATGCGCGCTAACGTGCAGATATGATATGATGACGCCAATCGCAAGCCAGGCGTCATTGTCAGCGGTCATTATCAACGCGTCATTATCAGCGCCGCACGTTAGGGCGTGGACCCGAGCAGACGCTCGTGCTTCATCTTGACGGCCTGATAGCATTCGCACGCAGTGGCCTGCAAAGCCTCGTTATCCGTGATTTCGATGCGTCCTCGGCTATATCTGATGATGCCCGCCTGCTGCAGCGCGTGGGCTACGATCGATATCGCGTTGCGCTGAACGCCGATCAGGCGCGCGAGCAAATCCTGCGTCATCGGCAACGCCGCTTCATCCCACAGATCGTATGCGTGCAACAGCCAGCGTGCCAGCCGCGCTTCGACCGAATGTGATGCATTGCATGCGGCCGATTGCTGTGCCTGCACGCAGAGCGCCTGCTCATGTCGCGCGAGCAGGGTGCGAAGCGGCGCGCTTTGAGCGGCGAGCATCCTGAACTCGGTCATCTCTATGATCGAAGCGGTGCCGGGAAACAGCACGACCGCGTCGATCGTTGACGCGCTTTCGACAAGCGACTCCGCGGCGCCGATGATTGTGTCGCGGCCGGTCATCGCCACCGCCAGCGCCTTTCCCTCGGAACGCCCGACCGTGACGGCGATCGCACCCGTATGGGGCAGGTGGACATGGGTGGACGGTGCTGTCGATCTGGCCAAGACAGCCTTCCTGACCATTTCGAACGGCCTCAGGCTGGGGCACAGCGTCTCGAAGTCCGCCTCCGGTAACGCCCGAAGCAACTGGTTCGGTGGCCGCTCTCTCGAAAACATCGCCCGGTCATCTCGAAAAGTAGAGCCTGTGCCACTATACACGTTAAAGGGCAGACAGCCCGCAATGTTTGCAGCGGAAATAAGCAAGGACGTTGATTCGCTGCTGGAAATATCAAAGCGCTATCAATGCGGGACATCTGACAGCGTCCGGTCGGCCAAACAGGACTGCCATGCGCCGTACGCTTGTCGTCGATGATCGTCCGCACGTCAGCCGGTCCGTCGAGATCACGACGGCGGTTGGAACCGTTCCGATCTTCCAGACGTTCGTTGGCTGCGGCAATTGCACCGCAGAAATGGAGTTCGAGCAAGAGGAGGATCCGCGTGCGCCGTGAATCAGAAGCTGCCGAGCGAATGCCGCAGAACGTCCAGCCGCAACGGAATAGCATGCCGCATGTTCTCGTCGTCGACGACGATCCGATGGTGTGCATGGCAATCGAGGTCTATCTCGAGAGACACAACTTTCGGGTGACGATCGCCGATGGCGGCGAGGCAGGGCTCCGCGCCCTCGAAGGCGGCAAATTCGATCTGATGATCGTGGACATTTTCATGCCGCATATGCGCGGATTCGAATCGATCAGGGTCTTTCATGAGCGTGCACCGATGGTGCCGCTGATCGCCATGTCGGGTTATGCGTTCGCCAATCTCAACTCGCCTGCGCCGGATTTCCTGAGAATGACGCTCGAACTCGGCGCGTCGCGCTGCCTGCGCAAGCCGTTTGCGCCGGCCGCCTTGTTGACCGTGATCCAGGAATGCCTGGCCGAGGTCCATTCACGCTCCGCCGGCACCGCGCAGTTCGGCTGAGCGGCGCGGTCGACTGACATCGCATCGAAGTCATCGCATCGAGCGATCAGCTTTCATGCGATGGTCGCAACGAGCGATGGCCAGCACTCGTGATGGTTAGCAGCCCGTGATGGTTAGCGACCAGCTAAGCGCGTGATGGACGGCGCGATCGCGTGCACGAAATTAGCGCGCAGTTAGTATTAACGACGCTCGGTCCGCAGCTTCTGTACTAGTACCGACCCTGCTTTAACGAACAGGTAGCGCATAGAGAACAGGCTTGCCAGGTCGCGGCAGAAAAAGCCGGCGATGCGTCAATTGTGTTCATCCAGAAGGGTATCAACATGTCAGGAATTGTTCTCTCGGCGTCAGTCCGCCAAAATCTGCTTTCGCTTCAGTCGACCGCTTCGCTGCTCGCGACCACGCAGAACGACCTCGCCACCGGCAAGAAGGTCAACTCGGCTCTCGATAATCCGACCAACTTCTTCACCGCGCAGGGCCTCGACAACCGCGCGAGCGACATCTCCAATCTGCTCGATGGTATCGGCAACGGCGTGCAGGTGCTGCAGGCTGCCAACACCGGCATCACGTCGCTGCAGAACCTCGTCTCGAGCGCCCAGTCGATCGCCAACCAGGTGCTGCAGAGCCCGGTCGGCTACTCCACCAAGTCCACGATCACCTCGGCCGCCATCACCGGTGCGACCGCCAACAACCTGCTCGGCACGGGCGGCACCAACGCGACCGTGACCGGCAGCTCCGTCAGCAACGACAACACCACGGCTGCTGCGATCAGCGGCTCGACCCTGCTGTCGGGCACCGGCGGCTCCACCTCGAACGACCTCGCCAGCGCCATCACCACCGGTGACACGCTGACCGTCGACGGCACGACCTTCACCTTCGTCGCCGGCACCACGAGCTCGGGCACCAATATCGGCATCGGCAACTCGTTGACCCACCTGCTCTCGGCCATCGATACCGTGACCGGTGCCAGCACCGCCTCCTCGATCTCGGGCGGCAAGATCGTGCTCTCCACCGGTACCACGCAGAACCTGGTCCTGGCCGGCACCGCGCTGGCCAAGCTCGGCCTCACGGCTGCCACGACCAATCTCGGGCCGTCCGCGCTGAGCGGCGAGACGCTGACCATCGCTGCGACCGGCGGCGGCACGGCGACCAGCATCACCTTCGGTACCAGCACCGGCCAGATCTCGACGCTGAACGGCCTCAATGCGGCACTGGCGGCAAACAACCTGCAGGCGACGATCGACGCCGCGACCGGCAAGATCAGCATCACGACCTCGAACGATGCTGCCTCGTCGACGATCGGCGCGGTCGCCGGGACGTCCACGGCAAGCGGCCAGGCCTTCACCGGCCTGACCCCTGCGGCGGCTGTTGCGGATCCGACCTCGCAGGCGCAGCGGACGAGCCTGGTCGCGCAGTACAACAACGTGCTGGCGCAGATCAACACCACGGCGCAGGATGCCTCCTTCAACGGCATCAACCTGTTGAGCGGCGACACGCTGAAGCTCACCTTCAACGAGACCGGCAAGTCGACCCTGAGCATCACCGGCGTGACGTTCAACTCGGCGGGCCTCGGCCTCTCGACGCTGGTGAGCGGAACCGACTTCCTGGACAACTCCTCGGCCAACAAGGCGTTGACCGCGCTCAACACCGCGTCGACCACGCTGCGTTCGGAAGCGTCGACCCTGGGTTCGAACCTCTCGATCGTGCAGATCCGTCAGGACTTCAACAAGAACCTGATCAACGTTCTGCAGACCGGTTCGTCGAACCTGACGCTGGCCGACACCAACGAGGAAGCGGCCAACAGCCAGGCGCTGTCGACCCGCCAGTCGATCGCGGTCTCCGCGCTCGCGCTCGCCAACCAGTCGCAGTCGAGCGTGCTGCAGTTGCTGCGCTAAACCAGGCGGCAAACAAGGATCAGGCGGCGGGGACAAACCCCGCCGCCGTCCTCCTGACCATTCCAGAAATCATCGGATGCTGGTTCGCCGCCGCGCTTTGCGCGCGATCGCGCGACCTGGTCGCGGCCGGCTGTGCCCGCGCCATGCGCCGAAGGGAGACGGCGATGCCGTTAAGGGTCGAGTTGAAGCCTTTCGAGCGCCTCGTCATCGGCGACAGCGTCATCATCAATTCCGGCACCCGGACGTGCTTCCTGGTCGACGGAGCGACGCCGATCCTGCGTGAGAAGGACACCGTGACTGCGGAGACCGCCAATACGCCGGCCAAGCGGCTCTATCTCTGTGTGCAGACGATGTATCTGAAGAACGATGCGACCCGGCAGCGGGAGCGCTATCTCGGCCTCATCAAGGAACTGCGGGAGGTCATTCCCGGATCCGGCGATACGATCGAAGCAATCGAGAAATGTGTCGCAAGCGGATCGCTCTACAAGGCGCTCAAGGAAATCAGGAAGCTGATGAAGCGCGAGGAAGAGCTGATCGCGGTTTGATCGCCTGTTGCCGCCATCGGCCGGTCGCGCGCCGCCGGGCGTCTCTCTAAACTTTCCTTTCGAAAAGCTACGCCCGTGGCCTCCGCCACCCCGTGCCGGAGATGTTCTCCGTATTAGCACGGACGTCTTCATTAACGGGAAAGACAAACCGGCGCGGCTAAATGTGGGAACTCAATTCTGTTGGCTGTCCTGAACGGCTCCTTACACAACCGGTGCACACCGCCCGGAACGGGAGAAGTCCGGCCACCCGGCGGTCAGTTCTCAGCTTGCGGGAGCTGAAACTGGGTGGCGGCAACGAGTTCTCGGAAGGTAGCTTCATGGACGATCTGTTGCGGGAGTTTTTGACGGAGACGAGCGAGAGCCTCGATACCGTCGACAATCAACTGGTGCGGTTCGAGCAGGAGCCGAACAACGCGAAGATCTTGGACAACATCTTCCGCCTGGTTCACACCATCAAGGGGACCTGCGGCTTTCTGGGATTGCCGCGGCTGGAAGCGCTGGCCCATGCGGCCGAGACCTTGATGGGCAAATTCCGCGACGGCATGCCGGTGACGGGCGCGGCGGTGACGCTGATCCTGACCACGATCGATCGCATCAAGGACATCCTGAGTCAGCTGGAAGCGACCGAGGCCGAGCCGGAGGGAAATGACCAAGACCTGATCGGGGAGTTGGAAGCGATGGTTGAGCGCGGCATGGCGGACATGCAAGGATCTGCTGCTTCGTCGGATTCGGCGGCGACGGATGACATCATTGCGGTTATCCCGGCCGCACCTGCGGTAAGCGAGGGCACCCTGGTCGCGCAGACGCTGGAGCGTCCCTTGCGTCCGGGCGAGGTGTCGCTCGACGAACTCGAGCGCGCCTTCCAGGAGACCGCGATCGAAGTCGCGGCGGCGCATGAAAAGCCTGCCGCACCCGCGCCCGCCGCTGCCGCACCGGTGGAAGCGAAAGCTGCGGACAAGCCGGCCGCCAAGGCGAAGCCTGCGGGCAAATCAGCCGGCGCGAAACCCGCCGACACCGAGGCGCCGGAAGGCGACCGCGTTGCGAACCAGTCGATCCGGGTCAATGTCGACACGCTGGAACATCTGATGACGATGGTCTCGGAGCTGGTGCTGACCCGCAACCAGCTGCTCGAGATTTCCCGCCGCAACGAGGACACCGAGTTCAAGGTGCCGCTGCAGCGGCTCTCCAACGTCACCGCCGAGCTGCAGGAAGGCGTCATGAAGACGCGCATGCAGCCGATCGGCAATGCCTGGCAGAAGCTGCCGCGCATCGTGCGCGACCTCTCGGGCGAACTCAGCAAGCAGATCGAGCTGGAGATGCACGGCGCCGACACCGAGCTCGACCGCCAGGTGCTCGACCTGATCAAGGACCCGCTCACCCACATGGTGCGCAACTCCGCCGATCACGGCCTGGAGACGCCGGCCGAGCGCGCCGCCGGCGGCAAGCCCGAGCAGGGCACCATCCGCCTGTCCGCCTATCATGAAGGCGGCCACATCATCATCTGCATCGCCGACAACGGCCGCGGCCTCAACACCGAGCGGATCAAGGCCAAGGCCCTGACCAACGGCCTCGTCACCGAGGCCGAGCTCGAGAAGATGACCGAAGCGCAGATCCACAAGTTCATCTTCGCGCCGGGCTTCTCGACCGCGGCGCAGATCACCTCGGTGTCCGGCCGCGGCGTCGGCATGGACGTGGTGCGCACCAATATCGACCAGATCGGCGGCACCATCGACATCAAGTCGGTGGCCGGCGAGGGCACCTCGGTCACCATCAAGATCCCGCTGACCTGGCCATCGTGTCGGCGCTGATCGTGGAAGCCGGCGGCGACCGCTTCGCGATCCCGCAATTGTCGGTGGTCGAGCTGGTCCGCGCCCGGGCCAATTCCGAACACCGCATCGAGCGCATCAAGGACACCGCGGTCTTGCGGTTGCGCAACAAGCTGCTGCCGCTGATGCACCTGAAGAAGCTCCTGAAGATCGACGACGGCTCCTCCTCCGATCCGGAGAACGGCTTCATCGTGGTGACCCAGGTCGGCAACCAGACCTTCGGCATCGTGGTCGACGGCGTGTTCCACACCGAGGAAATCGTGGTCAAGCCGATGTCGACCAAGCTGCGCCACATCGACATGTTCTCGGGCAACACCATCCTGGGCGACGGCGCGGTGATCATGATCATCGATCCCAACGGCTTCGCCAAGGCGCTCGGCGCCGCCGGCTCGGCCTCGCACGCGGTCGCCGACGAGAATGCCGGCCACCATGCGATCTCCGGCGAGCAGACCACCTCGCTCTTGGTGTTCCGCGCCGGCACCGATCAGCCGAAGGCGGTGCCGCTGGCGCTGGTCACCCGCCTGGAAGAGATCGCCGCCGACAAGATCGAGGTCTCCAACGGCCGCTACATGGTGCAGTACCGCGACCAGCTGATGCCGCTGGTGCAGATGGAAGGCGTCAGCATCCAGACCTCGGGCGCGCAGCCGATCCTGGTGTTCGCCGACGACAAGCGCTCGATGGGGCTCGTGGTCGACGAGATCATCGACATCGTCGAGGAGCGGCTCAACATCGAGGTCGCCGGCGCCCAGTCGGGCATTCTCGGCTCGGCCGTGATCAAGGGCCAGGCCACCGAGGTGATCGATGTCGGCCACTTCCTGCCGATGGCGTTCTCCGACTGGTTCGTCCGCAAGGAGATGTCGCCGGCGCAATACTCGCAGTCGGTGCTGCTGGTCGACGACAGCGCGTTCTTCCGCAACATGCTGGCGCCGGTGCTCAAGGCCGCCGGCTACAAGGTGCGGGTCGCCACCAACGCGCAGGAGGGCCTCGTCGCGCTGCGCTCGGGCCAGAACTTCAACGTGGTGGTCACCGACATCGAGATGCCGGACATGAACGGCTTCGAGTTCGCCGAGACCATCCGCGCCGACCAGAACCTGAGCGAGATGCCGATCATCGCGGTGTCGTCGCTGATGTCGCCGGCGGCGATCGAGCGCGGCCGGCAGGCCGGCTTCCACGACTATGTCGCCAAGTTCGACCGTCCGGGCCTGATCGCGGCGCTGAAGGAACAGACCGAAGAACGCGCCAAAGCGGCATAACGAGACGGCGCAAGGAGCAAAGATGAGCAAGACCGAGTCCAGCGAAGGCATGGTCGCCGAATACGTCACCGCCCTGATCGGCGGGCAGTTGTTCGGCCTGCCGATCTCGCGGGTGCAGGACGTGTTCATGCCGGAGCGGCTGACGCGGGTGCCGCTGTCGTCCAGCGAGATCGCGGGCGTGTTGAACCTGCGCGGCCGCATCGTGACCGTGGTCGACATGCGCGCCCGGCTTGGATTGCCCAAGGCGGACGACGGCAAGCCGCCGATGGCGGTCGGCGTCGACCTGCGCGGCGAATCCTACGGGCTGCAGATCGATACCATCGGCGAGGTGCTGCGGCTGTCCGAGGACAGCCGCGAGGAGAACCCCGTCAACCTCGATCCCCGCATGGCCAAGTTCGCCGGCGGCGTCCATCGCCTCGACGGACAGCTCATGGTCGTGCTCGACGTCGATCGTGTCCTCGAAATGGCGCCCAAGACGGCGCTGGCCGCCTAGTTCACCTCAGGAACGCAACGTCTCAGCAGGGAGAAGCTTGAAATGAGAACGTGTCTGGTCGTCGACGATTCCACCGTCGTACGAAAAATTGCGCGGCGGATTCTGGAAGAGTTGGGATTCCAGGTGATCGAAGCCGAGGACGGCGAGAAGGCGCTTGAAGTCTGCAAGCGGCAATTGCCCGAGGCGATCCTGCTCGATTGGAACATGCCGAACATGGACGGCTACGAGTTCCTCGGCAATCTGCGCCGGATGCCCGGCGGCGACGCGCCCAAGGTGGTGTTCTGCACCACCGAGAACGACATCGATCATATCTCGCGTGCGCTCGCAGCGGGCGCCAACGAATACATCATGAAGCCCTTCGACAAGGAAATCATCTCGGCGAAATTCGCGGAGGTCGGTTTGCTTCAGGTGGCATCGCCGGAAGCCGTCTGATCTTCACCTTGTCTGCATACGAGGCCGTCCGTGACACCTCCCGACTACGAGTATTTGCGGAAATTTCTGAAAGACCATTCCGGTCTCGATCTGTCTGCTGACAAGCATTACCTGATCGAGAGCCGATTGCTTCCGCTTGCGCGGAAGTCGGGCTTGAACGGCATCAGTGATCTCGTGCAGAAGCTGAAAGGCGGCCCTGCCCCCTTCGTCACTCAGGTGGTCGAGGCGATGACCACCAATGAAACCTTCTTCTTTCGCGACAAGATTCCGTTCGACCATTTCCGCGAAGTGATCGTGCCCGAGATCGTCAAGGCGCGTGCGAATCGCAAAAGCATCCGGATCTGGTGCGCCGCCGGTTCGACCGGGCAGGAGCCGTATTCGCTGGCCATGTGCATCAAGGAGATGAGCGCCGCGCTCGCCGGCTGGCGGGTCGAAATCCTCGCAACCGATCTGTCGCAGGAAGTGCTCGAGAAGTCGAAGGCGGGAATCTACAGTCAGTTCGAGGTGCAGCGTGGTCTGCCCATTCAGATGCTCGTCAAATATTTCAAGCAGACCGGTGAGCTCTGGCAGATCAATCCCGATATTCGCGCGATGGTGCAGCATCGGCAGCTCAATCTGTTGCACGATTTCACGCAACTCGGCGTCTTCGACATCATCTTCTGCCGCAACGTGCTGATCTATTTCGATCAGGATACGAAGGTCAGCATTTTCAACCGCCTCGCCAGGGCGATCGAGCCCGACGGCTTCCTGGTGCTCGGCGCCGCGGAGACGGTGGTCGGACTGACGGACGCATTCAAACCGTTTCCGGACCGGCGCGGCCTGTATCGTCCGAACGTGCCCGCAGCGGCGCCTGGACGGATGCTCGGCGCCGGTGCGGGCGTCAGGAAAGCGGCCATCGCGGGGACATAGCCATGCCAGAGGACAAACAGGGCTCGGAACGCGTCACGTTCAGCCGCGGCTACGATGTCTGTATCATGGCGATCGACGGCACCTGGCGGCGAGACTGCCAGCTCAACGCGATTTCCGATAACGATGCCGTTCTGACTCTGGAGGGCTCGATCCAGGGCCTCAATCTCAAGGAGTTCTTCTTGCTCCTGTCCTCGACGGGCCTCGCCTATCGCCGCTGCGAGCTCGTCCGGGTGAACGGTTCCGAGATGGATATCCAGTTCATCAAGGGCAAGAAGAAGAAGCGGCAGGGCGGTTCGTCCGCGTCAGACGTTTCAGCGGGCGGCGGAGGCAAACTGTCCTGATGCCGGTTTCGTTCGGGTCGTGATCCCGAACAGAATGTGGGCGACACGCTGCGGCGCGGATGTCGTCCGCACTTGATGGACAGGCGAGTGACAATAACGCGTGCGGATCTGGCACGGCAGTCTCCTGCACAAATGCTGAATGCAATCTCCGGGATTTCGACGGATGGTTTTACCCGGCTGCAGGCGAAGCAGATGTACGCATGATGTGAACCGATCCACCGGACATGATCGGAAAGATGCCCATGCGCGGTGACGCTTCGTCCGGAAGCGACCGTGTTTCGAGGACCACGATGCCAGTCAGTCTGCCTTTGTCGAGCGATGCGCCGGACGACAGCGAGTGGCGCGCGTTGCGACTGCTCATCATCGACGACGATGCGACGCAACGCAGGCTGATTTCGATCGCCGCCAAGCAGGCCGGCCATGCCGTCACCCTGGCGCGATCCTGTGCGGAGGCGCTTCGCGAATTAAGGGATCACCGTTTCGATTGCATCACGCTCGATCTGATGCTGGGTGACGGCGACGGCGTCGAGGTTCTGCAAGTCATCGCCGACGCGAAGTTTGCCGGCTCCGTCATCGTGATCAGCGGCACGGATGCGGCCCGCCGCGCCGCCGCGAGGTCATATGGTCGATCGCTCGGGATCGATTTGCAAAGCCTGCCCAAGCCCGTCGACTTTGCAGCCTTGCGGATCTGCCTTGCCAATCTTCGCAAGACCGCGTTGGGCCTGCCGGTCGTGCACACATGGGGCGGCATCGCTGCCGAGGGCGTCGCGGCGCGACACAGGTCTTGAGGACGGAAATCACGAGTTGCCGGCGGCCACGCGACGAAATGGAACCTGAATTCGGTCAGTACTGCTGACCGCTCTGCCTCCACAGACATGCCGGCGCGGCCTCGAGACGCTCATAGTCACCGGCGCGCGTGCTTCCCGCGGCGGCGCGTAGCCGGTCGCAACATCGCGCAACGCCGCAATATCGTCGAGGTATTCGGAGCTGGATAACGGCCAGTGGCAGGTAGCGGCCGTGTCGATTGCATTCGTGCCGGTCTGGACATGATCGAGCAGAGTGGTTAGCTCGGGAGCGATTGAATCCAGGCTTTCGGCACGGTGCCTTGGTACGGCGCGAAGCGCTTCCGTTCCGCTGCGTTTCGGATTTGAATATTCTCCTTTCCTGCACGGTAGATAGGACGCCGCTACTTGTGGGTTAAGCTCTTGTCCCGTACAAATGCGGGTGGGTCGATTCTGCACCGAACAGTATACCGTTCGGCAAGTGCGCGTCATGATTCGCTTTCTGGGACGATGGCACATGGTCGAAAAACCTGCTTCCCGTGGTGAGATTTTCGTCGTCGATGACGACCCCGCCGTTCGCGACACCTTGTCGATGGTGCTGCAAGCGGCCGGCTACGAGGTGATTTGCTTTGCGGACGGCGCCGCGCTTCTGGCGGTAGCGAGAAACCGCACGCCCGCATGCATGCTGCTGGACGTTCATATTCCCGGCAAGTCCGGTCTCGATATTCTGAGGGAATTGCACGGCGAGGATTATCCCGCACCGATCTTCATGATCTCCGGGCAGGGCGATATCGCGATGGCAGTCAGCGCCATCAAGAACGGCGCATTGGATTTCATCGAGAAGCCGTTCCGCGGCACCGAGATCGTCGCCCGGCTGGACGAAGCGATCGGAGCCTATGCGCGCCGGCAGGCGAAGAACGGCGGCGCGTCGAACATCGCCACGCTGCATTTCCCGGGACGCGAGCCGCTCACCCGCCGGGAGCGTGAGGTGCTGGAACAGTTCACCGCCGGTGCCTCCAACAAGGAAGCCGGGCGTACGCTCGGCATCAGCCCGCGCACCATCGAAGATCACCGCGCCAACATCATGAAGAAGCTCGGAGCGCGGAATGCCGCCGATCTCGTGCGCATCGTGATGACCGCGCAGCAGCGCGCCTCCTGATCCCCTGGCCTGAACGCAGCTGACTTGAACGACAGGCGACTTGAGCGGCCGGTACCGCGCAGCGGGCCGCTCGCGTCAAGCGTCGAGCGCCGTCGGATCATTCTGGCCAGATCGGATTTGCGATACGGCTTCGCAAGCAGCAGAACGCCGGAGTCGAGCCGGCCGTGATGGATGATGGCATTTTCAGTGTAGCCCGAGGTGTAGAGAACCTTCAGCTCCGGCCGCTGCTGCTGGATGGCGTCGGCGAGCTGGCGGCCGTTCATCGCTCCCGGCATGATGACGTCGGTGAACAGCAGGTCGAACTTGTGCCCGGCCGTCGATGATCGCCAGCGCCTCGGCGGCATTTGCCGGCGTCCAGCGTCACGTAGCCCAGCGAGTGCAGTTGGGCCAGCACATATTCGCGCACCAGCCTGTCGTCCTCGACCACGAGGATCGTCTCATGCCCGCCTTCGATCTCCGCCGCGGAAGCGGCTTCGGGGACGAGCGATGCTCCGGTGCCCGGCGGCAGATACATCTTGATCGTGGTGCCGTGGCCTTCTTCGCTGTAGATCTTGATGTGGCCGGCCGACTGCTTGATGAAGCCGTAGACCATGCTCAGGCCGAGCCCGGTGCCTTTGCCGGGTCCCTTCGAGGTGAAGAACGGGTTGAACACCTTGTCGAGGATGGTGGCGGGAATGCCGTTGCCGGTGTCGCTGACGGCGATCAGCGCGTAGCGGCCGGGCTGCACGTCGTCGTGCATGTCGGCATAGGCTTCGTCGAGATAGGCGGAGCCGGTCTCCACGATGAGCTTGCCGCCGTTCGGCATGGCGTCGCGCGAATTGAGCGCCAGGTTGAGGATCGCGGTCGCGAGATGGTTCGGATCGACGGTGGCGAAGCAGGTTTCGTCCTTGAACACCGATTCGATCTCGATGTGCTCGCCGAGCGTCGGCCGCAACAGCTTGGCGGTGTCGATGATCAGCGTGTTGATGTCGATCTCGCGCGGCTGCAGCGGCTGCCTGCGCGCGAAGGCGAGGAGGTGCTGGGTCAGGTCGGCGCCGCGGGCGGCCGCCTCGTCGATCATCTTGGTGATGGCCGCGAGCTGCGGCTCCTTCGCCACCGCGCCGGCCAGGATTTCGATGGTCCCGGTGATGACCGTGAGGATATTGTTGAAATCATGCGCGATGCCGCCGGTGAGCTGGCCGATCGCTTCCATCTTCTCGGACTGCCTGATGCGCTCCTCGGCCACGATCTTGTCGGTGAGGTCGCGGAAGAAGCCGTTGAACAGGAAGCCGTTGCGCGTCTTCATCGCGGTCACGCTGAGCTCGGCCTTGAACTCCCTGCCGTCGCGCCGCCGGACCATGAGCTCGCGGCGGCGTCCGAGGATCAGGCCCTGTCCCGACGAGAGGAAGCGCCCGAGCGCGGTCTTGAGTTCGCCATGATCATCGCCGGCCACGATCAGGTCGATCAGATCCCGGCCCAGCGCCTCCTTGCGCGACCATCCGAACAGCTTTTCGGCCCGCGAGTTCCAGCTTCGGACCGCGCCGTTTTCGTCAGTCTGCACGAACGCATCGAGCGCCGTCTCGACGATGTTGCGCGCCAGTTGCGCGCTCTCGCGCAAGCTCTGCTCGGCGAGCCTGCTCTCGGTCATGTCGCGGCCGACGAAGAAATGCCGCTGCACCGGTTCGGACCAGGCGCCCATCCAGGAGAGCCAGACGATTCGTCCGTCCTTGTGGAAGAAGCGCGAGTTGACGTCCCGCACCCGTTGATCCTTTCGCGCGTCACGCATCTTCACGCGCGCATATTCCAGATCGTCGGGGTGGAGGAAATCGACCGCGTTGCGGCCGATCATCTCTTCCGGACGATAGCCCAGGATGATTTCGGCGCTGGGGCTGACCTGCACCATGATGCCCTTGGAATCGGTGATCAGGATCAGGTCCTGCGAGGTCTCGAAGATGCGGCGGCGTTCCTCGATCTGCTGGCGGAGCGCCTGCTCGGTCTTCCGGCTTTCGGTCAGGTCACGGGCGATCCGGGATGCGCCGATGATCTCGCCCGACGGCGACCTGATCGGCGACAGGCTGAGCGAGACCTGAACCGGGCTGCCGTCCTTGCGCAGCCGCACCGTCTCGTATTGCTCGATCCGCTCGCCGCGCTGAACCCGGCGCATGATATCCTGCACCTCGGCCGCCCGGTTGGCTGGGACGATCAGGTCGATGCATTTGCCGACGGCTTCCTCCGCCGAATATCCGAACAGGCGTTCGGCCGCTGGATTCCATCCGGTGATGGTGCCGTCGAGCGCCTGCGTGATGATCGCGTCGTTCGACGATTGCACGGCGGCGCTGTAGAGCCGCTCGCGCGCGGCATAGAGGTCGCGCGCCGCCTCGGTGAAGCGATGCTCCCGGATCTCGCGTTCCAGTTCGGCGGTCTTTGCCTTTGCGTCGCTGATCACGCGCGCGAACGCGCGCGCGAGCACGCCGGTCTCGCCATTGGCATCCAGCGGGATCTTGACGGGCGCGCTGTGGCCGATCCCTTCGACGGCCGCGGTCAACTGCTTGATCGGCCGGGTCAGCGATCTCGCAAGGATGATCGCCAGCACGGCCGCACACAGCATCGCGATCAGGCCGACCTGCAGAGTGGTGTTCCTGATGGCGAGCGCGGGCGCCATGAAAACCGCATTCGGCAGCGTCTCGATGACCGCAACCCATTCCTTGCCGGCCAAAAGCGTCGGCGCGAACGCCATTCCGCCGCGTCGCCCGGCCTCATCCGTGACGATCTGCGAGGAGCTTTGCGTGCTGCCGGCGTCGGCGGCAAGCGAAGGAAAGTCCACTTTCCAGTTGCTCGGCCGGCCGAGCTCCGAGCCGAATTCGCGGGCTGGGTCGGGATTGACGAGATAGTCGCCCCGGGCATCGACGATATAGAGCTGGGCGCCGGGCCTCACCGTCGACAGCACGTGTTTGAACACGTGGCTCATGTCGACATTGAGGATGAGGATTCCGAACGTCTTGCCGTCGGGTGCGAAAATCGGGGTCGCGAGCCGCAGCATGGGCGTGCGCGGCGTCGTATCGCCGTCGGTGTGATCCAGGCTGACCGGCGAGACATAGATCTGTCCGGCCGAAAGGCCGACCGCTTCCTTGTAATAGTATCGGTCGCCCCGGCTCCGCAGCTCGGCGTCGGTCGCGACGTGGACCGCGCCGTCCGGGCCGGACCGGTCGACGCGGACGATTTCACGCTGATTGTCGTCGACGCCGATCAATCGGATCATGGCATAGGCGGGCTTGGCCTCCAGTTCCGCCGTGAAGTGCATCGCGATCCGTTGGCGCCAAACCTGGACCGGGACATTGTCGGTGGGATCGGCACCCCCTGCCATGCGCGCCCGCATCAGGCCGGCGAATCCGGGAATGGAGCGATAGCTCGCGACGTCCCGGCGTGCGCTGGCCGCGTGGGATTCGAGCTCGGTCGCCATCAGCCGCGCATGCGCTTCGATGCGGTCCAGCACGCGTGGCAGCAGCGCCTGTTCGAGGCTGCGGTAGTTCAGCCAGCCGACGGCAATGACGGTGATCGCGACCAGCAGGATCATCGCGATGGCAAGCCGGGTCGCGAGCGTCATCCTGGAGAGCGCGCCGCCCGCGCGCAGCGATGCGCCGGCCGGCACTGCACCGGAGACCATCTTGGTTTCAGCGGCGGGGAACGACATCGCTAAATGGCCTGGAGGATTGAGGCGGATCGGAAAGGATTTGCACAAGCATCGGGATCGCCGCCTGCAAGTTGCGGAGGGTCCTCATGGTCTTCAGTTCGTCCATGGCCGGCATCGAACTATCGAGACATACCAGTTCAAAATGTCCAGTCCTGAATACCGCGAGACCGTCGCCGCCATCCTCGCCGTCGACAGCCGCGATTTGGATCACGGCCCGGCTCCCGGTCCGGCGCGGAATCGGTGACGCGCCGGTAGACCGATTGAGCTTGTGACGAATTCGAGTGTCACCGCAAGCACTTCCAGGCACCAGGGCCCGTGATTGCCGCCGAAAAGAAACGTTGAGCGTGCATGAATGCACTATCACTATTTTGGGTGGGCAAATGAGACAATCTGATCTCGCTTGGCAACCCAAGGGTTGGCTTTGCGCCCGGCCACGTGGCAGCCGCGGAACACGCTTCGTACCGCGCGATGGGCTTGCTCGACGGTGACCGCCTGTGAGAAGACCACCAATCTTCTCACAGGTGTCCCATGACCGAAAAAACCAAGAAAACACCGGAAACGCTCCGCAGCGCGCGCTGGTTCGCGCCTGACGATCTGCGCGCCTTCGGCCATCGCTCGCGCGCCATGCAGATGGGCTACGCGCCGGAGGAGTGGAAGGACCGGCCGGTGATCGCGATCATCAACACCTGGTCGGACGCGCAGCCCTGCCACATGCACTTCAGGAGCCGGGTCGATGACGTC
Organism: uncultured Alphaproteobacteria bacterium; assembly: GCA_963786015.1. Taxonomy (GTDB): domain Bacteria; phylum Pseudomonadota; class Alphaproteobacteria; order Rhizobiales; family Xanthobacteraceae; genus Bradyrhizobium. The sequence goes on from CAWAXO010000038.1 coordinate 84,930, forward strand.
AAGCGCGGCGTGCTGATGGCCGGCGGCTTTCCGATCGAGCTGCCGGCGCTGTCGCTGTCGGAATCGCTGCTGAAGCCGACCACCATGCTCTACCGCAATCTGCTGGCGATGGATGCCGAGGAGCTGTTGCGCGGCCATCCCGTCGACGGCGTGGTGCTGATGGGCGGCTGCGACAAGACCACGCCGGCGCTGCTGCTGGGCGCGACCAGCATGAACATTCCCGCGATCTATCTGCCGGCAGGACCGATGCTGCGCGGCAACTGGAAGGGCAAGACGCTCGGCTCCGGCTCGGACGCCTGGAAATACTGGGACGAGCGGCGCGCCGGCAAGATCTCCGAGAAGGACTGGGTCGATGTCGAGGCCGGCATCGCGCGCAGCTACGGCACCTGCATGACCATGGGCACGGCGTCCACCATGACGGCGATCGCGGAATCGATCGGCATGACGCTGCCCGGCGCGTCCTCGATTCCGGCGGCGGATGCCAACCACATCCGCATGGCGTCCGAATGCGGCCGCCGCATCGTCGAGATGGTGTGGGAAGATCTGACGCCGAAGCAGATCCAGAGCCGCAAGGCGTTCGAGAACGCGATCACGGTCGCGATGGCGATGGGCTGCTCGACCAATGCGATCATTCACCTGATCGCGCAGGCGCGCCGCGCCGGCCAGGACATCGGGCTCGACGATTTCGAGACGGCAAGCCGCAAGGTGCCGGTCATCGCCAACGTCCGTCCCTCCGGCGACACCTATCTGATGGAGGATTTCTTCTATGCCGGTGGCCTGCCGGGCCTGATGAGCCGCATCAGGGATCATCTGCATCTCGACTGCATCACGGTGACCGGCAGGACGCTCGGCGAGAACATCGCGCGCGCCGAGGTTTACAATGACGACGTCATCCGCACGGTCGAAAATCCGATCTACAAGGAGGGCGCGCTCGCGGTGCTGAAGGGCAACCTCGCGCCCGATGGCTGCGTGATCAAGCCGTCCGCCTGCGATCCGCGCTTCCTCAGGCACACCGGGCCGGCGCTGGTGTTCGACGACTATCCGTCGATGAAGAAGGCGATCGACGATCCCGATCTCGATGTCACCGCCGATCACGTGCTGATCCTGCGCAATGCGGGACCGCAAGGCGGGCCGGGCATGCCGGAATGGGGCATGCTGCCGATCCCGACCAGGCTGGTGAAGCAGGGCGTGCGCGACATGGTGCGGCTGTCGGATGCGCGCATGAGCGGCACGAGCTATGGCGCCTGCATCCTGCATGTGGCGCCGGAATCCTATGTCGGCGGACCGCTCGCGCTGGTGAAGAACGGCGACAACATCACGCTCGATGTCGCCGCGCGCACCATCAATCTCGACGTGCCGGAGGCCGAGCTTGCCAGGCGCCGCGCGGCGTGGAAACAGCCGGAGCGGCGCTTCGAGCGCGGCTATGGCTGGATGTTCTCGCGCCACATCAAGCAGGCCAACGAAGGCTGCGATTTCGATTTCCTCGAAACCGGCTTCGGTGCGCCGGTCGGCGAGCCGTCGATTTACTGACCGTCTACACCGTCGTTCCGGGGCGCCTCGAAGAGGCGAACCCGGAACCTCGAGATTTGGGGCACCGTTCTTAGAAACAACATCGAGATTCCGGGCTCGCTCGCTGACGCGAGCGCCCCGGAATGACAGCAAGGAATATCCAATGACCAAACTCAGCGACGCCACCCGCAACAAGCTGAAGACCGTCTCCACCGCCACCGTCGCGACCGCGCTGTTCAAGCGCGGCTTGCGCATCCAGTGCATTCAGGACGTCCATCCGCTCAGCGCCGATCAGCCGACGCTGGTCGGCGAGGCCTTCACGCTGCGCTACATGCCGGCGCGCGAGGACCTCAACACGATCGACGTATTCCGCGACCGCTCGCATCCGCAGCGCAAGGCGATCGAGGATTGTCCGCCCGGCGCGGTGCTGGTCATGGACAGCCGCAAGGATGCGCGCGCGGCCTCGGCCGGCGCGATCCTGGTGACGCGGCTGATGCAGCGCGGCGTCGCCGGCGTCGTCACCGATGGCGGCTTCCGCGATTCAGCCGAGATCGGCAAGCTCGGCTTTCCCGCCTATCACCATCGGCCCAGCGCACCGACCAACCTGACGCTGCATCAGGCGATCGAGATCAACGTGCCGATCGGCTGCGGCGACGCGCCGGTGTTTCCCGGCGACGTCATCCTCGGCGATTGCGACGGCGTCATCGTCATCCCCGCGCATCTTGCCGACGAGATCGCCAACGAGACTTTCGAGATGACCGCGTTCGAGGATTTCGTCACCGAGGAGGTGCGCAAGGGCCGCGGCATCTTCGGCCTCTATCCCGCAACCGACGAGCAGACGCTGAAGGATTTCGCGGCGTGGCGGAAGGCGAGGGGGCGATAATCTGTTTCCTCCCCGTCATTCCGGGGCGATGCGCAGCATCGAACCCGGAATCCCGAGATTGTTGCGAAGAACAGTGCCCCAAATCTCGAGGTTCCGGGCTCGTCGCTATCGCGACGCCCCGGAACGACGGAGTGAAATGCGGGAAGGCGCGTCCACAAGCATAGTCCACGCAGGTGGCCGTCACGCTTTCACCCTCAGAGCGAAGACTCACACCTCCGCCTTCTCCGCCATCCCGACCGCCCATAGCGCGAACGCATAGACGATCGCGACTTCGTCGAGACGGTCGAAGCGGCCGGAGGCGCCGCCGTGGCCGGCGCCCATGTTGGTGCGGAGCAGCACCGGGCCGCCGCCGGTCATGGTCGCGCGCAGCCGCGCGATCCATTTCGCCGGCTCCCAATAGGTGACACGCGGATCGGTGAGGCCGCCCATCGCAAGGATCGCCGGATAGTCCTTTGCCGCGACATTGTCGTAGGGCGAATAGGACAGGATGGTGCGAAAATCCTTTGCGCTCTCGATCGGGTTGCCCCATTCCGGCCATTCCGGCGGCGTCAGCGGCAGCGTGTCGTCGAGCATCGTGTTGAGCACGTCGACGAACGGCACCTCGGCGACGATGCCGCCGAACAATTCGCCGGCGCGGTTCGCGACCGCGCCCATCAGCATGCCGCCGGCGCTGCCGCCATGGCCGACGATGCGCTTGGCGCTCGTGTATTTCTGATCGATCAGCGCGCGGGCGCAGGCTGCGAAATCGTCAAAGCTGTTGGTCTTCTTCTCGCGCTTGCCGTCGAGATACCAGCCCCAGCCCTTGTCGGTGCCGCCGCGTATATGCGCGATGGCATAGACGAAGCCGCGATCGACCAGCGACAGCCGGTTGGCATTGAACGACGCCGGGATCGATACGCCGTAAGAGCCGTAGCCATAAAGCAAAAGCGGCGCCTTGCCGTCGCGCTTGACGTCGCGCCGGTGCAGCAGCGAGACCGGCACCTCGGCGCCGTCCTGCGCCTTCGCCATGATGCGCGTGGTGACATAGTCGGCCGGATTGTGGCCGGACGGAATTTCCTGCCGCTTGCGCAAGGTGCGCGTGCGCGTCGTCATGTCGTAATCATAGACTTCCGACGGCGTCGTCATCGACGAGTAGGAGAAACGCAAATTCGTCGTGTCGAATTCATAGGAGCCCATGGTGTCGAGCGAGTAGGCGGCCTCGTCGAAGGCGATGGCGTGCTCCTCGCCGCTCTTGAGATCGCGGATCACGATCGCGGGCAGCGCGTTGGCGCGCTCCAGCCGCACCAGATGGCCGGAATAGAGATCGTGGTCGAGCACATAGACGCCGGCGCGATGCGGGATCAGGTCGCGCCAGTTGGTGCGCTCGGGGGAAGCCAGCGGCGCGGTGACGATCTTGAAGTCGATGGCCTCGTCGGCGTTGGTGAGGATGAAGAGTTCATCGCCGCGATCGGCGATCGAATATTGCACGCCTTCCTCGCGCGGCGCGACCAGCCGCGGCGGGCTCTCCGGATCGGCGAGATCGATCATCCGCTGCTCTGACGTCTCGTGGTCGCCGCCCGCGATCACGCAGAAACGGCCGGAGGTCAACTCGTGCAGGTGGGTGAACCAGCCGAGTCCTGCTCCTCGTAGACGAGGATATCGTCGGCCTGCGTCGTGCCGAGGCGATGCCGCCACACCTGCATCGGGCGATGGTTGTCGTCGAGCTTGACATAGAAGAAGCTTTTGCAGTCCGCGCTCCACACCACCGTGCCATCGGTCTCCTCGACGAGATCGTCGAGGTCTTCTCTGGTCGCCCAGTCGCGCACGCGGATCGAGAAATATTCCGAGCCCTTGGTGTCCGCGCTCCAGGCCTGCAGCTTGTGATCATGCGAATGCCGGCTGCCGCCGAAGTGGAAATAGTCGTGAGTTTTTGCCAGCTCGTCGCCGTCGAGCACGATCTGGCTTTCGCCGCCCTCGCGCGGCATGCGGCCATACATCTCGTGCTGGCCGCCCTCGCGATACCGGCGGAAATAGGCGAAAGGACCATCCGGCGACGGCACGCTGGAATCGTCTTCCTTGATCCGGCCGCGCATCTCCGCGACCAGTTTCTTCTGCAAGGCCGCGGTGTGGCCGAGCAGGCTCTCGGTGTAGGTATTCTCGGCTTCGAGATAGCGGCGGATGTCCTTGTCCAGAATCGCGGGATCGCGCAGCACCTCCTGCCAGTTCTCGTCCTTCAGCCAGGCATAGTCGTCGGTCACCGCGATGTCGTGGGTGGTGAAGGAATGCGGCCGGCGCGGCGCAACGGGAACGGCAGCTTGCGTCTTTGATTCGGTCACGTGATCCTCGTTCGTCTGGACGTCCGCCTTATATCGGGAGGCGCGCTGGGATTGCCAGATGCGCATTCGCCTGGAATGACGGTGACTAAGCGTTGCGCAGCCTTGCGGCGGAGTTCGCGCCGAGCATCGGAATGCGGTTCACCGCGAGCACGACCGCAAACGTGATCACCAGCATCGCGATGCCGAGCACCGAGATCGCGGCGAGATCGCCGCTTTCGTTGAGGTCGTAGATCAGCACCGACAGCACCTTGGTCTGCGAGGTGAACAGCACGATCGCCGCCGACAATTCGCGCATCACGCCGATGAAGATGAAGCACCAGGTCGCGATCACGCCGGTGCGCAGCAGCGGCGCGGTGATCTTGATGAGGGATTGCAGCCGCGTGGCGCCGAGGATGCGGCTCGCCTCCTCGAGCTCGGGATGGATGGTCGCGAACGCCGCCTGCAATTGCTGATAGGCCGAGGGCAGGTTGATGGTGAGGAAGGCGATCAGCAGAATCCACAGCGTGCCGTAGAGCACGAAAGGCGGCCGCGTGTAGCTCAGGAACAGCCCGACGCCGAGCACGATGCCGGGCACTGCGACCGGCGCGGTGGCGAGGAAGCCGAGCACGCGCGAGCCCGCGATCAAGCGCCGCGTCGTGACATAGGCGATGACGAGCGCGAGGATCGTGCCGATGGTCGCGGTCGCAGTCCCCAGGATCACGGTGTTCTTCAGCACCAGTCCGGTCGAGGATAGCTCCGTGAACACGAAGACGATGTTGTGCAGCGTCAACGTCGACGGCGTCGCGAGCGTGGTCGCGTTCGGCGAGAACGCGGCGTTGAGCAGCGCGAAATAGGGCAGGAACACCGGGTTCAGCAGTACCAGCAGGCAGAAGCCGAGCGCAGCCCAGCGCCAGCTCTTCAACTCGACGCGGCGCGGCGCGCCATATTTGCCGCCGACGACGGAATAGCCGCGGCGGCCGAGGATGAATTTTTGCGCCTGCAGCAGCAGGATCGTGAGAATGAGCAGCGGCACCGCGGCCGCGGCCGCGAGTTCGAGCTTCGGCGGATACTGGAACAGGCTCCAGATCTTGGTCGTCATGGTGTGGAAGCCCGCGGGCAAAGCAAGAATGGCCGGCGAGCCGAACAGCGTCATCGCCTGCAGGAACGCGATCAGGCTACCGGCCACCAGCGCCGGCAGCGCCAGCGGGATGGTGATGCGCCGTGCCGTGGTCCAGGCCTTGCCGCCGAGGATCGCCGAGGCGTCTTCCAGCTCGCCCGGCATGGTGTCGAGTGCATTCGCCACCAGCACGAACACGAACGGGAAAGTGTAGCAGGAGATCACGAAGATGAGTCCCGGCAGCGAATAGATGTTGAAGAGATGCTCGTCGGATTCGGCGCCGGTGACGAAGCGAAATAGCTGGTTCAGGAGACCGCTGTTGGGCGCGGCGAGCAATTCCCAGGCGACTGCGCCGAGAAACGGCGGCGTCACGAAGGACGCCGTCACCAGCGCGCGGATGGTCTGCCGCCCCGGCATGTCCGTGCGCGACACCAGCCAGCCGATCGGCGCGGCCACGAGGCAGCAGAGCACGGCCGATGTCGTCGCGATGATCGCGGTCGTGAACAGCGGATCGAGGAAATCAGGATCGGTGAACAGCGTGACGAAGTTCTGCAGCGTGACATGCCGCGCCTTGTCGGTGAAGCTGTAGATCGCAAGCCACGTCAGCGGCAGTGCGATCAGCGCCACCAGCACGATCGAAAATAGCCACAGCACCGGCTTGGTGAGGTCGATGCTGCGTTTCGGCGTGGCGATGTCGGTGGTGATGGTCATCCGCGAACTCTCCGTTCGTCATTCCGGGGCGACGCGAAGCGGCGAGCCCGGAATCCATAACCCCCGCTCGTGGTTATGGATTCCGGGCCTGCGCCTTGCGGCGCATCCCGGAATGACGGCGGTGGTTGAAGGCGATCATCCTTCACACCCGAAACAGCTTCGCATAGCGCGTCTTGATCTCTTCGCTCATCGCTTCCACGCCGGCCGGATCCTCCTTCATCAGCTTGATGTCGGAAAGTTTTCTTCGCCCCGGCTTCGACTGCACCTGTGCATGCACCGAATATTGCGCGGTGAAGTCGACGAAGAATTGCTGCGTCTGGCGCGTGTGCAGCCACGCCTGAAACAGCTTCGCGGCGTTGGGATGCGGCGCGCTGGCGAAAATCCCGGTCGGTCCCGAGACGGTCGGCGTGCCCTCGAGTCGGGTAGACCGGCTCGACCGGCTGGCCGGCCTCCTTCAGCAGCACGATGCCGTATTCATTGCCGTCGGCCATCACGGCGCGTTCGCCGAGCGACAGCTTCTTCGGCGGATCGGTCGACGATTGCACCTGCATCACGCGCTGCTTCGACAGCTTTTCAAGGTAATCCCAGCCGAGCTCGCGCACGAGCTGATAGGTCGCGGTCATGATGGTGCCGCTATAGGCGGGATGGCCCTTCACCAGCTTGCCGGCCCATTTGGGATCGAGCAGGTCGGCGAAGCTTGTCGGCGCGTCCTCCGGCTTTACCAGATTGGTGTTGTAGGCGATCGACGACAGCCAGACGCGCGAGGTTGCAAACATCCCGTCGGGATCGCGATAGCTTTCCGGAAAATACTGCGCGATGTCTTCGGAGACGAACGGCAGCAGCCAGCCGCTGTTTTTCCAGGGAATGAAATGCGCGGCGTCCGAGCTGTTGATCACATCGCAGGCGTGGATGTTGCTGGAAAATTCCTGCGCAATGCGCTGGAACAGCCGCTCCGAGCCGGAGCGCTCGATCTGGATCTCGATGCCGGGATAGGCCGCCTCGAAGGCCTTGCCGAGCTTCTCGCCGACCGGCAGGTCCATCGCCGAATAGAGCACGACCTTGCCTTCCTTCTTCGCCGCCTCGATCAGCGCCGGCGTGATCGCTTCCGGCGGGGGTGCGGCGGCGCGCGCGGGCGCGGCGAATACCGTGCCGAGCGCGAGCGCGGCCGAGCCCTTGATCATCTCGCGCCGCGAAGGCCTTGGCTGTCGCATCGCGCACCTTACCGTTCGAGCGCGCGGCAGCGCTGCGGCGGCAGATAGAGCCAGATCAGCGTGCCCGGCGCGACCTGGATGTCGGGCGTCGCGGCGACGCGCAATTGCGTGCCGTCGGAGGTCTCGACCAGATAGTCGCGGGTCGCGCCGAGAAACACCTGTCGCTTGACGCGGGCCTGCAGCGCGTTCTGCGGGCTCTGCGGCGCATGCACCGCGAGATGGATGTCGTGCTGGCGGATCGCGACCGCCGCGTCCTGTCCCGGCGTGAGCTTCGCGCCGACCACCTGCAGCATGGCGCCGCCGAACTCGATATGGCTGGCGTCGCGCGCGGTGCCGCGGATCACGTTGCTGGCGCCGATGAAGCGCGCGACGAATTCCGATTGCGGCCGGTCGTAGATGTCCTCGGGCGTGCCGAGCTGGTCGATCCTGCCGGCATTCATCACCGCGATCAGGTCGGCGGTCGTCATGGCCTCCGACTGGTCGTGCGTGACGTAGACCGTGGTGTAGCGGTATTCGTCATGCAGCCTGCGGATCTCGAAGCGCATCTCCTCGCGCAGGTTGGCGTCGAGATTGGAGAGCGGCTCGTCGAGCAGCAGCGTCTGCGGCTCGACGATCAGCGCGCGCGCCAGCGCCACGCGCTGCTGCTGGCCGCCGGAGAGCTCGCCCGGATAGCGCTGCGCCAGGGCTGCGAGCTTGGTGGTCGCCAGGATCGTATCGAGCTTCTTGCCGATGGTCGCGCGGTCGAGCTTGCGCAGGCGCAGGCCGTAGGTGATGTTGTCGGCGACCGTCATGTGCGGCCAGAGCGCGTAGCTCTGGAAGATCATCGACATCTTGCGGTCCTCGGGCGGCAAGGTCTTCGCCTTCGAGGACACGACGCGTTCGCCGACATGAATCTCGCCGTCGGACGGCTCCAGAAACCCCGCGATCAGCCGCAGCGTCGTCGTCTTGCCGCAGCCGGACGGGCCGAGCAGGCAGACGAGTTGTCCATGGTCGATGGTGAGCGAGACATTATCGACGACCGTGAGCGATCCAAATCGCCTGGTCAGGCCGCGCAGTTCAACGGACGCCAATCAACTCCCCCGGGGTCATTCTTCGCGCAGCTACGCGTTGGTGCTTGACCGGCAGTAAGCACCAAAAATGACGCCCGGAAAAGGGCTCAGGCCGTTACACTTTCGCCGAGCCATTCGATCGCGGCCTCGGTTCCGCCCTTGCCATGGGGAATGCCGAGCGCATTGAGGCCGACCTCGATCACGCCGAGCGTGCCGAGGATCATCGGCGCGTTGATGTGTCCCATATGGGCGATGCGGAACGCCTGGCCCTGCAGGTCGCCGATCCCGACGCCGAGCACCACGCCGCATTTCTCCTTGCAGTAGCGATGCAGCCCGGCGGGATCGTGGTCGCCGGACATCAGAACGGTGGTCACCGTGTTGGAGCGCTCGCCCGGCTCCTCGATGTTCAAGCCGAGCACCTGGCCTTCGGCCCAGACCGAGACGGCGCGGCGCACGGCCTCGCCGAGCAGGCGATGACGCTCGAACACGTTGTCGAGGCCTTCCTCGAACAGCATGTCGATCGCCTGGCGCAGCGCGAACAACAGATGCACCGGCGCGGTGCCGGCGTAGCGGCGATAGTGCTCGACGCCTTCGCGCTCGGTCCAGTCCCAATAGGGCGTGCGCAGGTCCGCCTTCTTGTGTATCGCCTGTGCGCGGTCATTGGCGGCAACGAAGCCCAGTCCGGGCGGCGTCATCAGGCCCTTCTGCGAGCCGGACATCGCGACATCGATGCCCCATTTGTCCATCTCGAAGGGCATGCAGCCGAGCGACGCCACGGTGTCGACCATGAACAGCGCGGGATGGCCGGAGGCCTTGACCACCTTGCCGATCGCCTCGATGTCGTTATAGGCGCCGGACGCGGTGTCGACCTGCACCGCGAGGATCGCCTTGATCGTGTGGTCCTTGTCGGCGCGCAGCCGCGCCTCGACCTCCTCGGGCCGGATCGCGCGGCGCCAGTCGCCCTTCAGCACCTCGACCTCGGCGCCCATCGCGCGCGCGGCATCGCCCCAGCCGATCGCGAAGCGGCCGCTTTCCAGCACCAGCACCTTGTCGCCGCGCGACAGCACGTTGGAGAGCACCGCCTCCCATGCGCCGTGACCGTTGGCGATGTAGATGTAGGTCTTGCCCTTGGTCGCGAACAATTTGCCGAGATCGCCGATCAGGCTGTCGGTCAGATTGATCATCTGCTCGGAATAGATGTCGAGCGCCGGGCGATGCATCGCGCGCAGCACCTCGTCGGGCATGTTGGTGGGTCCCGGGATGGCCAGAAATTCCCGGCCCGCACGAACGGTCATTGTCGGCTTTCCTTAGAAGTGAGGGGTCATAGGGATGCATGCAGCCTTGAGCGCGGAATTTCAAGGTGGCGGGGGCTCATTTCGTCAGCGTATCGGCGATTGCATGCCAGATCTGATCTTTCAGCTCGGTTGCGGGCGGGCTCGGAATGACGGCAACCGTGCCTGTCTGCTTGTGACAGTCCTCCACCAGGCGCACGATCCATACCTCGCCGTCCGTGTAATAGCGATCGCCGCCGCCGTTCAATCCCGTCACCGTGGGGCCGATGCCCGTGACCTGATATTTGGCGGTCGCCATCCCGGCGGCTTCGATATCGGTGACGAGCAGTTGCCGCTCGGCATCGATGTCGGGCCCGATATGATGCGTGATCGCGCCCGTGAAATGACTGAAGCCGACGCTGCGGTCGAATGTAACCGCGCCGAGCCAGACCGGCCGCTGTTCCTCGCCCTTGTCGAGCACCTTCCAGAAGCGCACGTGATGGCGATGATCGGCGCTCGTTCCCGCCGGCTTCTCGAAGGCGAGATCCTCGCGACGGTCGAGATAGAACAGGGGCGAGACCGGCGCGTCGTGATAGGCGCGGTCGAGCAGCACGCTGCCGGCGATCTCGATCGACGAGCGGAAGGTCACGGGATCGGCGGGAAACCAGCCGGCCGCGTTCATCGCGCACAGCACTTCCTTCTCATTGCCGATCAGGCCGACATTGATGGGATCGCCGGGAATGCCCTGCGCGGTCCGCGTCACCATCGACATGTTCGCGAGCCCCTTCTGGTGTTCGTAGTGTGTCCAGAAGGCCGGCAGCACGACATAGGCGAGCGCGGTGTAAGCGAGAACCGCGAACAACAGCCACAAAAGGACGCGCTGGAGCCGGCGGTGTTTCGCCTGGCTGTTCGCATCAAGCGGTTGATCGGTCACGGCGACGCCTGCTCAGGAACTTGCACGAACTCCGCAGGAACTCTAAGGCACTTTCGTCGAATTGTTCTAGCGCCGCGTCTCACGGCAGCCGGCGGCTTCGGCCTCTTCCACCGAGCAGAACCAACGCGTTCCCTTGTTGATCTGCATCTTGATCTGCGCATACCACCGGCTTGTCGGCTGGTGATAGATGCATTCGCCGGAGCGGTTGACGTTGCCCTTGATGGTGCAGTCGGGCGAGGGCGCCACGGCGCCGGAGGCCGATGCCAGAAGGATGGCATTGGCGTTCTCGGGCGGCTTGACCGCGCCGAGCACGGTCGTCTTCTTGTTGCGTATCCGCCAGTCCCATGGTGCGATGAACGCGCCCTGCCACATGCCGGCCTTGGCCTCACGCGCGGCTGCCTGGTCGGTCTCGTAGTCGTGTGACTGCCGCGCATAGGCGAGCGCCCAGCCGTTCGCCACCAGCCATTTCTGGATGTCCTCGCCATCGACCTCGCAGCGCGCGATCAGGCGGCCGCGGCGGTCGGTGCGGCTCGAATGGCAAGTCCAGCTCTTGTTCTCGACGTGCTTGATCAGTTCGTCGCGCGCGGCGGCGCCGCAGGTCCAGCGCTCGCCCTTGGTGTTGAGGCAGAGCTGGTCGACCGACGGCGCGTCGACGCCCTCGAGCCGGATGCGGCTGGTGCCGATCTGGATCAGGTCGGCATCGCGGATCTTCGGAACGCCGCTGACGTCGGCCGCCTGTGCGAGCGATGGCAATGAAACAACAAGAACCGCGAACAGAAATCTCTTCGACATGCCAAGCCATATCCAGGAGAGGTTGAACTGGATCGACAATTGTAGCGATTTTGATGCGGTTTTGGCCGCCGCACCAGCATTAAAGTCCGTCCATACACGTCAACTTGATGGGGTGGACTGTAGGGTGGGCAACGCGCGAGCGTGCCCACCATCTCTCAGCACGTGCGCGGGTCCATGGTGGGCACGTCGCTTACGCTCCTTTGCCCACCCTACCTTTTACCGTCTACCGCCCATCATCGCCTTGCGCGCCAGCGCGAGGCCCATCAGCACGAAGGCCGAGGTCACTTCCGGGCCACCCACCAGAATCCGCGTCGGCGTCTTCATCTTGTTCCATTCATAGCCGCGGAACGGGCCGTGCCGGCCGCCTTCCCCGACATGCGTGACGATGCAAGTGAGCGCCGGCGTGAAGGTCGCGATGTCGGCGCCGAGATGGGCGAGCGCGATCAGCGCCAGCGCCGCGTCGAACGGGTTCATCTCGAAGGCGATCAACTCGTCCTGCACATAGGCCAGCACACGGGTGCGGATGACATCGAACGCGCCGGTGGGATCGATCAGCGCGCGTGCCGCGGCCGGCAGCGCGATGAAGGCGGCATAGCAGCGGCCGAAATAGGCGCAATAAAGCTCCGGCAGATAGTAGATGTGCGAGCGCGGATTGGCGAAGGCGCCGCTTTCGACCAGCCGCCTCTGGAAGCCGATGATGCGGCGAACCGTCTCCAGCCGCTGCGGCGTCTCCAGGATCTTCCAGCGGGTCAGGTTGCGGAAGCTGACTTCGAGAATGTCGAGATTGAGCGTCGGGTCGAGATCGTTGCCGTAGGGCCGCTCGCCGGCGAGGCTGTCGATCCAGGTGGCGACGCCGCCCTCGTAGTCGACATTGTCATTGAGCGGCACCGTCACACGCGGCTCGTTGGCGCCGCTCCGCACCTGGAGGCCGGCATAGAAGTCGAGCAGCGGCTGGTCCAGCATCGGATCGTTTGAACCCGCCTGCCTCGCGGCCGAGAACGCGCAGGCCGTGGTGTCGCAATCCGGCACATAGATGCCGAAGCCGAGGTCCTGCTTGATCTGGGCGAAGAAACGGGAGAAGCGCGGATGCGGCAGCGGCGCCAGCGCCGTCACCACGTTGAAGCTGGTGCCGTCCTGCGCGCGCACCTCCTCGCGGCTGATATTGAGGCAGAAGTCGACCATGTCGGCGATCGCGCGGCGCGATGCCGCGGTCTGCTCGGGCGAGGCGAGCCCGGTGTCGATGAAGCCGAGCAGCGCCTCGGTGAAGAAGGCATCGTAATAGGCCGAGCGGTGGCGGATCTGCACCGGCTCCCATAACGGCTCGGCGATGCCCTTCCAGGGCGGGTTGATCAGCGGGGCTGCCGGCGAGCGCGCGATGAAGACGCGCGCCAGGTTGAACAGCAGCGTCGAGTTCTTGTAGCCGCGCGCGTTCAATCCGGTCAGCGCCATGATCATGTCGCGGCCGCGCAGATCGGGATCGCCGATCAGGTTGAAGGCGGCATAGGTCGGGATGAAGCCGTTCCTGCCGAAGGCCCGCAGCAGATGCGTGCCGCAGGTCCGGATCACGCCGTCGATCTTGCCGGGCGACGGGGCTGTGCCCGAGGTCCGCGCTGTCGGCGGCCGGGGATGGGCGAGGTCGATGGTGTCGACCAGTTCTGCGACCGGTGCGCCGATCGCGCCCCAGTCCGGCTCGGCGTCGTCGCGGGCGTGGGTGAGGGCGCCTCGCAACGCCTGCAGGCGAGCCTCGTCGCGCAAATCGGGCAACCCGGCCCGGCGCAGCAGCGCCCGCAGGGGCGGATTGCCGAGCGCGGTGCGGTAGAATTTGGAGAGATGCGCGTCGCCGCCACGGTGCTTCAGAAGCAGCGGATCGCAGATGTCGTAGAGCGACGGCCCGTCCTTCCGGCCCGTCAGCGCGCGGCAAACGGCTCCCGCCGTGTCCTGGAAATTCATCGAAACTCGCCCCGCGTGACGCCGCCGCATCGTCTCCGATGCAAGCGGGCCGCGCCGGCACGGCACGCCCCCGAACCGGCAAGAGTTCGGGACGCTATACGATCGGCCGGGAATTTCAAATGTGACATATGTCACATGGACGATTAAGGATTCGGTCACCGTAATGCCATCTCGACCGGTGGCCGGATGTGGGGACAACGAGCCCAATAAGTCAATTTTAATCCAGTTTTATCAATGCCTTGGCTCTTTAACCCGGTTTTCTATTGCCGGCTGTATTCAAGCGGGTTAATGGATTGCTTGTTGCGGCGCCGCAATTTGCGCGCAATTCGCCGACACCTGATCGGCCAATCCCTAAAAGTGAAAATGCTCCGGCGTGCCTCGCCGCACGCTCGTGGAATGTAGCGACCAAAGGATAGACCGTGATGACTTTATGGCAGCCTCGCGTCTCCCGTCGATCGATCGGCATCCTCGCCGCCCTGGCCGGCACGGTGTCGCTGGCGATCGGCGCCCATGCCGCGTTGAGCCTGCGGGCGCTCGATGCCGCCAAGGCGGTCGCGAGCGAGCAGGCGACCGCCTCCGTCCATAAGGGGTCGCGGCTGGCGCTGGTCATCGGCAACGGCCATTATCCCGATGCCTCCGAGCCGCTCGCCCAGCCGATCAACGATGCACGCGCGCTGACCCATGCGCTGCGCCAGGACGGTTTCGATGTCGATGTGGTCGAGGACGCCAGCAAGGACGACATGACCCGTGCGCTGGACCGGCTGAAATCGAAGATCCGTTCCGATTCCGTCGTGATGCTGTTCTTCGGCGGCTACGGCGTGCAGGCCGGCCGCGAGAGCTACATGATCCCGGTGGACGCGACGATCTGGAAAGAGTCCGACGTGCGCCGCGAAGGCGTCAGCGTCGAATCCGTGCTGGACGTGATCAAGGCGCAGGGCGCCCGCGCCAAGCTCGTCGTGATCGACGCCTCGCGCCGCAATCCGTATGAGCGGCGTTTCCGGTCCTTCTCGCACGGGCTCGCGCCGATCAGCGCGCCCGACAATGCGCTGGTGATGTCGTCGGCAACGCCCGGCAAGGTCGCGGATGATTCCAGCGGCCAGAACAGCATGCTGATCGGCGAGTTGCTCAATCATCTGAGCGAGAAGCCGGTCGGCGCGGAAGCGGCTTTCAACAAGACGCGCGTCGCGATCTCCCGCGACTCCGATGGCGAGCAGGTGCCGTCGGTGTCGTCCTCGCTGCTCGAGGACGTCCGCTTCGGCGCGCTCACCGAGAACGCCGGCAGCTGATTCAACGATCGCTCTTAAGCTCGGCGTGACAGCATCGCTCACGCATAAATTCGGTGTCGTCCCTGCGTTCGCAGGGACCCGACCGTGAGTTTGTGGCATACGAGCCGTTCCGCTCAGCGACAAATACACGTGGTATGGGCCCTGCGTTCGCAGGGACGACGGATTGCTTTCGATCAGTGCGCATCCAGCGTCAGCAGGTCACTTCCCGCTTGCGGTGACCGCCACCGGGCGCACCGGGTCGCCTTCGCGGAGCAGTGCGCCGGCGCGGGCCACCACGTCGTCGCCTTCGTTGATGCCTTCGCGGATTTCGATCTGGCCGCCGGACATCAGCCCGATCTCGACGCGTCGGGTTTCGATGCGCGCGCGTTTCACCACCTGAACCACGGTGCCGGCGGTGCCGTACAAGACCGCGGTGAGCGGCACCGCCACGCCGCAACTCTGGCCGGTCTTGATCTCGGCGCGGCCGGCTGCGTTGACCGCGAGCCGGCGGTTCGTCGTGATGCTGATGAAGGCCTGGCCCAGCTGGCTGTTGGGCTCGACGGTCGGCGCGACGCGGCGCACCTTGCCGTCGAGACTGCCCGCGCCGATGATCTTGATCGTGGCGGGCTGGTTGGCGGCGACCTTGCCGATGTCCTCGGTCGGCACCAGGCCGACGAGATCATATTCGCTGCGCGCGATGATGCTGAACAGCGCTTCGCCCCGGCCCGAGGCAAGCGCGCCGATCGTGGCGGTGGAGGCGGAGACCACGCCCGCGACCGGCGCCTGCACATTGATGTTGCCGCCCTCGGGCGGCGTCAGGCGGGCCAGCGTCTGGCCGGCGGTAACGGTCTCGCCGGCATCGACCAGCACCTCCGCGACCTTCAGTCCCGGACGCTCCGGCCGAACCGCGGTCTCCTCGCGCGGCAGGATGATGCCGGACACCTCGACAATGTTGTTGAAGCAGAACTTTGCCGCCTTCAGCACCGACACGCTCTGTCCCTTCGGCGCATCGGCCTCGTCCGCGGCAAGCGCCGGCTGCACGGCGAGGCAGAAGAGGCTCGCGGCGGCGAGCGAGCTGTGGCAACGGAGGCGCGAGGAAAAATGGCTCATCGAAAATCCTGTCGGCAGGTGAGGGGCCATCGATACCAGATGCCCGGCCGGCCCGCCAAGCGGCAACAAGTCCCGGCGGGAGCGGCTGCGGCTGACGTCACAGAGCGCTCGCGGACATCTGCACCGTCATTCCGGGGCAGCCCGACGGGGTTGAGCCCGGAATCTCGAGATTCTCAGGTGCGCAATTGCGCACCATAGCTCGATGCTGTCGCATCGCCCCGGAATGACGCGGATAGAGCAACGCATTCCCGTTATGCGCAAACTGCCCGTCGTGCACATTTCCTCTTGCGCTGTCGGGCAAATCACAACGATCATTCGCGCGTCTCGCTGCCACAAGAGGGGCGCTTCGCGATCGTCACGGACGTTGGAAGCGGGATGCGATGGACGCGGCGCGTCACGAGACGAGTGACGCGATGCGGACGGCGAAGTCGTGTGGTCCTGGCGCCCCAAGGCTGGCGCTACGTCGGCGAGATGATCGCTGAGCGACGGTGGCAACAAAGCCTGGTCACCGGGGAGAGCACGTATAAGCCGTAAAACCATTGCGCAGGGAATGCCGGGTGCTCCGGCTGAACCTGTGGTTCTGCCGCGTGCTTTTTTGTTGCACGCGGACCATGGGTGCAGCCCGCACCCGGCATTCCCTGCGCCCTCTGTTTCCGATGAGGGTGAGTTGATTGGAAAAACTCGGACGCCATGCGCCGCGAGAACGAAAGGTGTGTCACCAATCCTCTCGCGGTCGTCCTGCGAACGCGGCGGGCGCGCATAACCACAGGCTGAGGTTGTGGCCAACGGCGTACGACTCTCATGCAACGAGGAATATCACGCGGTTGAATGGGTCCCTGCGTCGTCGCAGGGACGATCGATGGAGAGCGCTTTGCGTTCGCTGATGCGCAACGACAACTCCACCTACGTCCCCTTGCGCCGCCGCGCGGCGGCCCCGCGTCGACGACGTTGTCGACTTCCTCGCGCCATTGCAAAATCTCGACCGCGAGCACGGGATGATTGAAGCCTTTCAGCACGAGATCGTCGATCGGCGCGGCGTCGACCCATTGCTCGACCATGCCGTAGACGCGGCGGCTCGCCACGATCTGGTCGGCCTTGGCCTTGTCGCACAGGCGCGAGGCGAGGTTGGTGACGCTGCCGATCGCGGCATATTCCAGCCGGTGCTCGAAGCCGACCTGGCCGAGCGTGGCATAGCCGAGCGCAATGCCGACGCCAAATCCCAGGCTGTGCCCCCGGTTGCGCCATTTCTGCGTCAACAGCCCGATCTGGTCGCGCATCTCGACCGCCATCTTCACCGCGCGCTTGGTGTGGTCCTCGAACTGGATCGGCGCATTGAACAGGATCATCACGCCGTCGCCGGCATAGCGATCGAGCGTGCCTTCATAGCGGAAGATCAGTTCGCCGAGCGCGGCATGATATTCGCGCAGCACGTTCATCGCCTCTTCCGGCTCGGTGGTCTCGGTGAAGGCGGTGAAGCCGCGCAGGTCGCAGAACACGACGGTGACCTCGCGGCGGTGGCTGTCGAGCAGTGCATCATGGCCGTCGGAGGACGCGATCAGTTGCGCGACCTGCGGCGCCAGGAAGCGTTCGAGCCTGCGGATGCGCTCGATCTCGCCGAGCTGCTTCTCGACCCGTTCCTCCAGCGACCTGTTCCAGTTGCGCAACTGCTCGGTCTGCGCCTGAAGCTGGTCGGCCTGCTGCTGCACGGTGTCGCGGGCCGAGGCCAGTTCGCGGCCCTTCTGGTCGACCTCGCTGAACAGCCGCGCATTGCGCATCGCGAGTACGGCCTGGTTCGCAAACGTCCGCGTCAGCCCGATCAGGTTGCTCGCGAATTCGCCGGCGGCCCTGCGCAGCACGACGAGCGCGCCGAGCACGCCCTGCTGATCGACCAGCGGCACCACCAGAACCGCGTGGAAGCCGGCAGCGATCGCGACATCGCGCAAGGGAACGTTGGCGGCGCTCGCCAGATCCGGGATCGCGATCGGCTCGCCGTCTCTTGCGGCCTCGCCCAGGATGCTCTTGCCCTCGTCGATGGTGAGATGCTCGCCGTCGGCGGATCTGTCGATGCCCTGGGCTTCGACGAGATTGAAGCGATGGTTGCCGGCATCGTAGCCATAGA
Source organism: uncultured Alphaproteobacteria bacterium (assembly GCA_963786015.1). Lineage (GTDB taxonomy): Bacteria > Pseudomonadota > Alphaproteobacteria > Rhizobiales > Xanthobacteraceae > Bradyrhizobium. Next base: position 103,145 of record CAWAXO010000038.1, read on the forward strand.
TCAGCACGGCGTCGGCGCGCGTGATTTCGACCGCGCGCGACGCCACCGTCGGCAGCACGGCGTTGAGATCGAGCGAGGAGGCGACGGCGCGGCCGACCTCTTCGAGAACCTTCAACTCATTGATCGACTGCGCGAGGTCGCGCGTGCGCTCCTCGACCTTGGACTCCAGCCCGTCATAGGTTTCCTTGAGCCGGCCCGCCATGCTGTTGAACTGGCCGGCAAGCTCCTGCAGCTCGTCGCGGGTGTGGACGTCGATGCGATGGCCGAAATCGCCGCCGCCAAGCCGCCGCGCGCCGGTCGAGAGCGCCGTGATCGGGATCAGCATCCGCCGCGCCAGGATCGTGCTGGCGAGCAGCGCGACCAGCAGGCCGACGCCGATCAAGAGCGCGACGCGGACGAGCTGGTCGCGGATCGGCGCCAGCGCCTGCGCCTCCGGCTGTTCGACGAACACGATCCAGCCGAGCTTCGGCACCGTGCTGGAGGCGGACAGCACCGCGTTGCCGTCGGTGCCGGTGCCCTGCTCCAGCGCCCGGCTGATCGGCGCGGTCTGCGCCGCGACCTGCGGCAGCTTCGACAGGTCGCTCGCGACGTCAGGTCCCTTGGCGGAGCTGGCGATGACCTGGCCGCGCTGATCGACCACATAGGCGAAGGTCGCCTTGCCGATCTGGGCGTCGCCGAGGAAATCCGACAGGAAGTGCAGGTCGACCTCGGCGACGGTGACTTCGGCATTGAAGCCGGAATGCGCCATCGCGATCGACATGAAGGGCTGCGTGCCGTTGAAATAGATCGGCGAGAAGGTGACGCGGCGCGCGACCGTCTCGATGAAGCGCGGGTCGTTCGAGAAATCCGTATTCCTGTTTATCACGCGGGTCAGGCGCGTCATGCGCAGGACCTCGCGGCCCTGGCTGCTGAGCAGGTAGATCTGGCTGATCGCTGGGACCTGGTTGAGCAGCTGGGTATAGTCGGCGCTGTGCTGCTCCAGCTTGGTCTGGCTTGCTCCGGTCACCCAGCTGATCTGCCGTTCGAGCTCGTAGATCGACTGGTCGATCCGCTTGGCGGCGGCCTCCGCCTTTTCCGACATCGCATCCGTCAGCGCGGACTTGGTGGCGCGGTAGCCGATCCAGGTTTCGACCGCACCGCTGACGGCGAGCACGAACACCACGAGCCCGACCAGCGAGACGACGTATTTGGCGAACAGCCCTCCGCGCAGAAACCAGACCTTGTCCTTTACGCCGGTCATCCAAACCCTCGTGCGCGCGTCCTGACCGGGAGCGCACCGTCTGTCTTGCAGTCAGTCTTGGCGGGAGGTGATGCCGGGACGAACCGCCGTCACGCTCCATCCAGTTTCATGTTCGACCATCGTCCGCCCCGCTTTGTGATGCGAGGCAAGCTCTATTCGGAGCACGCTTCATCGTCGCGGAAGCAGGCGTGCAAATGGCGGGCCGCGTCGGGGCGGCCGTTTCCGCTTTCATTAACTCTAGCACAGTTCAGCCGCCCTGGCCGGGAGGCGCGAGGTTTGGTTAGCGCCGGTATGGCCTGCGAAATCGACGGGAATAAACACATCGGCGCCAATTCCTTGTCCTCCGATCGGAGGACGCAGGCAGCCGGCCTGCCGCCTACAGTGCCGGCGGGGGCGGGAGGTACATGAATGCGTGGCAAGAGGCTTAATTCTGCGACCGGTTGAACAATTGCCGCAGCACGTCATTCATGGGCTGACTGTCCTGACTGGGGGGCTGAGACCTGTTGTCGCCCTGCGCTTCCGTCGGCGGGGGCGCTGCAGGCTGCGGCTGCGCGGCTTGCGCGTCAGGCGTCCCGCCAATCGGTGGAATGCTGCGGCTGCGGCTGCGGCCGCTGCCGCCCAATCCCTGTTGAATCATGTTACCCAGGGTCTCGCCGAGCCGGCCGCCCAGAAGGCTGCCTTGTCCATTGGCATCGGCATCGTTTCCATTGGATGTTCCGGGCCCCGGCGGGTTGTTGCCGGTCAAGCCGCCAAGGTTGCCGCCGAGGTTGCCCAGCAGTCCGCCCAGGCCGCCGCCATTGGCGCCGAACAGGCCCTTGCCCATCTCCTTGAGCTTGGCGTAGGCGGCGTCGGGATTGTCGAGGATGCCGGACATTTCGGGATAGATCCGCGGCTGCGCCCAGGGCCCTTCGAGCACGACGGGAATCCCGAGCCCGACCGGATCGGAGGTGCGGCCCTGGCCTTCCGTCGTCATCACGAGCTTGGGCTCGACCCGGAACGTCAGCATCTTGGTGCCGAGATCAACGGTGCCCGCACCGGTCATCTTCACCAGCGGTCCGATCAAATTGAGATCGGTGGTGGTGGCCTGGCCGCGATCGACCCGGAACGATGCCGACAACTGGCTGAGGTCGGTCGACTGCTCATTGGCGTCCTGCCAGCCGCTCAGCGTGTTCGCCGTCAGCGAACGGATCATCTGCGCGACGTTGAGCCCGCGGATCGCACCATCCTGGACAGTGAGGAAAGCAGTGCCGCTGAGATTGCTCATGATCGCCTGCTGGCTTGCGCCGGCCGAGCGCAACGGCAAGCTTCGCCTGCATCTTGCCGTCGATCTTGTCGAAATCCATCAGGCCTTGCAGCAACTGCAGCGCACGCACGCCGACGATGTCGCAGTGCATCGCATAGGACGGATTGCCGCTGGAGACATCGACGATCGCCTCGCCGCTGGCCTGCCCGCCATAGGTCGCGAGATTGGCGACTGCGGCCTTGATCACGCCGCCCGCGAGCGTCGCGTCGATCCCGGCCTGCGCGAAGCGCGCATCGCCGATATTGAGCTGCGCGGCGGAGACGCGGAGCTGAGCGTCGACATAGTTCAATCCGCTCAGGTTGATCGGCGTGTCGCTCCAGGGCTGCGAACCAGGCTGCGAACCTGGCTGCGCGCCTGCCTGCGGTGGTGCTTTCGCCGGTGCGGCGACGTCAAGCCGCTGGAAATCGAGATCGACCTTCACCAGCGGCTTGCTCGTGATATCGACCGAGGCCCAGCCGTTGAACGCGCCGTCGCTGATGGTGCCGGTGACGCCGTTGAACATCACGACGGTGCCGTTCAGCCTCACATCGGTCTTGGCCGACAGGGGGGCGCTCAGAAGGCCGGGCGCGTCGATGGTGAGTTCGACCGGAATGGTCTGCCGCTCGGCCTTCGGCGTCGGCGCATTCGCCTTGATGGTGAATTTGGCCGGTGCGTCGCCGGCGCGCGCGGTGCCGGTCATTGTGACCTTGCGGTCGGCGTCGATGACCGCGTCGGCGTCGATGTTGTCGATGCGACGCTCGACGCCATCGCGCGCGTTGGCGGCCACGAACGCACCGCCCGCGATCTTCACGCGGTCGATCGTCACCGCGTCGGTGTCATTGACCGCCGTCGTGGACGCAGGCGCAGGCGAAGCCAGCCGCGTGCGCTCGCGCAACAGCGGGACGTGCAGGACCGGATTGGTCAGGATGAGTTCGGTGACGTGCGGATGTCCCGACCAGATGCTCGACAGCGTCATGTCGGCCTGAACGCTTCCAAGCGTGACGCGCCGGGCGCCGTCGCGGTTCTTCGGATCCACCAGCGTGATGTTGCTCAAGGTGATGTTGAGCGACGGCCACAGGCTGATCTTGGTGGTGCCCGCGATGCTGACCTGGTAGCCCGTCGCGCGCTCGACCTGGTCCTCGATGCGCGAGGTCAGGAAGCCGGACGGGATACCGACGATCAAGGCGAGCGCGAGTATCATGATAATGGCGACGACAGCGGCGCCTGTGATTTTCAATGCTCTCATGTCGACGTTCCCGGGCAACGGCAAATGTCTGGCCGCGCGCTATTCTCATCGTGGCCGATCCCATCGAGCTTATCCCGGAAACGGGATGCCGCTCAAAACGGCCCTGAAAAATAATCAGTGGAGGCGCGCAATTATGTGACGTATGACACAGTTATACTTGCGTAGCCGCCCTGATCCTCTCGCCGGGTGATTTGAAGGAATTGGAATGAGCAAACAGGCCGAATTTGCGGTCATTTTGAAAATGAACCCGATGTTCGCGGACTTGGGTCCGGACGAATTGCAGCGGATTTCGAACCTTTGCCACACTCAGCATCTCGCGTCGGGCGAGGTGCTGTTTCAGAAGGGCGATCCTGGCAACGCGCTGTTCGGCGTGCGCCGCGGTCAGGTTCGCATCGAGACGGGTGTCTCCGACGGCAGCCGGCTGACGCTGAACTTCATGGGGCCGGGCGATCTGTTCGGTGAGGTGGCGGTGCTCGACGGCGAGCCGCGCACGGCGGACGCGACCGCCGGCGAAGTCTCGGAACTGTTCGTGCTGCGGCGGGAGGATTTTCTGGGCCATCTCGAGCGCGAGCCGAAGGTCGCGATCAAGATCATCCAGCTGTTGTGCCAGCGCATCCGTTACCAGAGCGAGCGGATGGAGGAATCGATGCTGCAGCCGCTGCCGGTGCGCCTTGCGCGACGGCTCTTCGCGCTTGCCGCCGATTACGGTTCCGAAGTTCACATTTCGCAGGAGCAACTCGGCGTCTTCGTCGGCGCGGCGCGCGAGAGCGTCAACCGCCAGCTGCAGTCGTGGCGCAAGGACGGTATCCTGGACCTGCAGCGCGGCCGCATCATGCTGCAGAACATGCAGAAGCTGGAGGCGATCGCGCGCAACGAATAGCGGTTCGTCATCGGCGGGGTCAATGCGCGAATGATGACGGTCGTCATTGCTATTCCGAGTTTCCGCGCGATGCACACGACTGTTCCGCGAACACGCTTGAGGCTTCGCGAGTCAAAACATGATCCCAATTGAGACATCGTTCGTCAGCATTTGAGACATGAACGTTTTTTAATGAACACAGACAAGTTGTCCGGCAGGTCCTAACGGCTCACCGCCTCGCTCGATATGCGAACGGGGAACGGCATCGTGCTGCCTGTCACAAGCGATGAGTTTGTGTGCAATGTGTGCTTCGGTCGCTGAGCTGCGGGCAGAGCTTTCTCCTGCCCGCTGGGGTGATTGGCTCTCGCGTTTCATTGATCGTGTCGAGGAAGGCTGGACGATCCCGGCGCTGCTGGGGGGCTTTGTCGGGATCTGGTTCATCTACCTGATGATCGCCTATGCCGGGGGTGATTTGCATTCCGACGTATTGGAGACATGGACGCTCGGACGCAGCATCGACTGGGGCTATTCGAAACATCCGCCGCTGATGGGCTGGGCCGCACGGGCATGGACGTCGGTCTTCCCGCTCGCGAACTGGTCGTTCCAGTTGCTTGCGCTCGTCAACGCGGCGCTTGGGCTCTGGATGATCGATCTCATCACGCGCCGCTTCGCATCGGGCGACAAGCGGCTGTTCGTCATGCTGCTCCTGATGCTGCTGCCGGTCTACCAGCTTCACGCGCAGCGCTTCAATGCGAACGCGGTGCTGCTGCCGACGTGGCCGCTCGCGACCTATTGCTTCCTGCGTTCGTTCGAGACGCGGCGGGCCGATTGGGCCGTCGCCGCCGGCCTGGCGGGCGCGCTGGCGATGCTGGGCAAATATTATTCAGTCTTCCTGCTCGTCAGCTTCGCGCTCGCCGCAGTCGCGCATCCGCGACGGCGGGCCTATTTCACCTCGCGCGCGCCCTGGATTTCGGTTCTGGCCGGCCTCACGGCGCTCGCGCCGCATATCCATTGGCTGGCGACGACCGGAGCAAAGCCGTTCGCCTATGCGCTCGAGCGGCACACCGGCAAGGCTTTCGGGCCGTCCTTGATCGAAGCCGGGCTGTTCATTCTGGGTCTGGCCGTGCTGCTCGCTGTGCCGGCGGCGATTTGCGCCTTCATCGCGCGGGATCGCCTCAAGACAATTCGCAGGGACCTTCAGGCGATGGACGGCGGCTTGTGGCTTTTGCTTTGCATCGGCGCCGGGACAATCGCTTTGCCCGCGATCGTCGCTGCGGGATGCGGAACCGACATGCCGCCGGTGTGGGGCGTGCAGGGTCTGTTTCTGTTCGTCATCGTGATGGTTTGCAGCCTGCCCGCGCCGATGTCGCGGGCCCATTCCGTCAATCTCGCGGGCACCGTGATTGGTATCGCGCTGTTCGCGGCTTTCATCGTCGCGCCAATGCACGCAGTGTATCGCAACGATCATCCGCTGCACGAGGGACGCAATTTCTATCGGCAGGCGTCCGACGAACTGGCGCGGCTCTGGCGCGAGCAATCGGATACGCCGCTTGCATCGATCGGTGGCGATGATGGCCTGGCGTTCGCGGTCGCCTTCTACAGCGCCGATCATCCCGTCTACGACGACCGGGTCGTCTACCCCTTCAACGATCATTTGCCAGCCGACGTTACCTTGGAGAACGGCTGGGCTGGGCTGTGTTACGCCGAGGACATCGCCTGCATCCAGTCGACGGAGCGGATCGCGGCCCGCTCCCCGCATGTCGTCAGGTCCGATTTCGTGCTGCAATCGACGCTGTTGGGACAGCCCGGCGCCATCCAGCGCTTTACCGCCCTCGTCGTGCCGCCGGTCCCGGACAAGGCGGTGCCGCCGGCGCCGAACCCTGACATGGCGGAGGATTTCAGCGCCGTCCGCCGCAAGCGGCCGCACTGGGATTAGCTGCGGCACGCCGCCGCCGGTTGACCGCGTTCGCACAGCGAATAAAGTGCGTTTGCGCGTCGCCCGGAAAAAAATGTCAAACAGGTCCCATCGCAACGCCGGTCATATCGGGATGAACCTGTTGCGGAAGAACGGGACGCTCCATTCGTCCGCGCGCGCGGCCTTCGCTCCGACCGCATCTCAGACGTCGCATATCATCGCGGTCGATGATTGCCTCAACACGTTGCGGAAAATTCCCTCGCAATCGATCCAACTCGTGATCTGCGATCCGCCCTACAACATCAGTGTCGCCGCCTGGGATGATGTCGCCGACTATGTCGACTGGGCAGGCCGCTGGCTTACGGAGGTCGAGCGTGTGCTGGCGCCATCGGGAAATTTGGTGCTGTTCGGCGGCCTGCAATACCAGGGCGAGGCCGGCGGCGGCGACCTGCTCAGCCTGATGGGCTGGATGCGGCAGCACAGCCGCATGCTGCTTGCCAACCTCATCATCTGGAATTATCCGAACGGCATGGGCGCGCAGCGTTTCTTCGCCAATCGTCATGAAGAGATCGCCTGGTTCGCCAAGACGCCGAAATACTATTTCGATCTTGATGCGGTGCGCACCAGGCTCGATGCGAAGACGCTCGAAATCTACAAGCGCGACAAGCGGCTCAATCCCGAGAGCCTCGACAAGGGCATCAATCCGACGAATGTCTGGAGGATCCCACGGCTCAACGGCAATTCAAAGGAGCGCGTCGGACATCCGACGCAGAAGCCGAGAGAGCTGATCGAGCGGATCGTGCGCTCGTTGTCCTATCCGGGATCAACCGTGCTGGATTTCTTCGCCGGAAGCGGTGTCACCAGTCGCGTCGCGATCGAAACCAAAAGACATTCGATCTCGTCGGACCTGGACGATGCGTTCCTCGGCTATTTCAGACAGCATCTGGGCCAGATCGGCGAAAGCGATCCGAAGCCCGCGGATTACGCGCTGATCGAACAGCAGGATTGGTCCGCTCATCCCGTGTTCGGAGAGACGCAGGCTCAAGTGTGAACCGGAGAAGGCGAGTCGCGTTGCCTTCTTACTCCGCCGCTGGCGCGATGGCGGAAGGGTTCGATGGCGGCCTCGCGGCCGGGGGCTCCTCGTGATGGTCGTCGTGGTCGGCCGAAGAGACCACGAGCTTCCTGCCGAAGCGCCAGATCAACGCGCCGATGTCGTCCATCAGCATGAACATGGCCGGCACGAACACCAGCGACAGGATGGTCGAGAACAGCAAGCCGCCGATCACGGCGAGCGCCATCGGCGAGCGGAACTCGCCGCCATCGCCGACCGCGAGCGCGCTCGGCATCATGCCGGCGATCATCGCGATCGTCGTCATCACGATCGGGCGCGCGCGCTTCATGCCGGCATCGATGATCGCCTCGTCGCGGGGCTTGCCGGCGCGGATCGCTTCGACGGCGAACTCGACCAGCATGATCGCGTTCTTGGTCACGATGCCCATCAGCATCAGGATGCCGATCCAGACCGGCGTGGTGAGCTGCTTACCTGTGAGCAGCAACGCGAGGATCGCGCCGCCGATCGATAGCGGCAGCGAGAACAGGATGGTGATCGGCTGCAGGAATGTGCCGAACAACAGCACCAGCACGGCATAGACCATCAAGAGGCCGGCCGTGATCGCGGTGGCGAACCCGTCGGACAGTTCGTTGAGGCTTTCCGCGTCACCCGAAGGGCTTATCTTGACGCTCTTGGGACGGTTCTTGCTGACCGGCAGTTCGTCGATCAGTCTCGTGGCCTCGCCGAGCGCGGCCGATCCGACGAGGTCGGCGGCGACGGTGGCCTGTCGTTCGCGATCATAGCGGTTGATGCTGGTCGGGCCCTGATCGAGCTTGATGTCGGCGACGACCGAGAGCGGCACGCCGCCCTTTTCGCCGTGCTGGCCGAGCGGCACCCGCAACTGCTCGAGTGTCCTCAGGTTGCCGCGCGCACTATCTTCGAGCTGGACGCGGATCGGCACCAGCCGGTCGCCTGCGTCGAATTTCGCAAGCGCTGGCCCGACATCGCCGATGGTGGCGACGCGAACGGTCTGCGACAGGCTTTCGGTCGAGACGCCGAGGCGGGCGGCGATATCCGCGCGCGGCTCGATGCGCAGCTCGGGCCGTTCGAGCGAGGTTTCCGCCGTGACGTTGCGGATGATCGATATCCGCCGCATCTGCGACGCCAACTCGTTGGCGACGTTGTTGACGATGTTGCTGTCGGGGCCGGTCACCACGAGCGAAATCGCGCGCAGGCCGTTCTCGTCGAGGAACCAGTAGCGCATGTCGGGAATCTGATCGAGCTCGTTGCTGATCGACAATTCGAGCTCACGCTGCGAAACGTCGCGCTGGCTCTTCGACGTGTAATTGATGATCAGCGCAGCGCGGCGGACCTCCTGGATTCCCGGCGGTACGCGCCCGCCATCCACGAAGACGCTCTTGACCTCCGGGCGCTTGCGCAGGCGCGCGACGATGTCCTCGGTTATCTGCTCGGTATAGGCCAACTGTGTCCCGGGCGGCAGTTCGATCGCGAGCAGCGAGCGCGCGGTGTCCTGCGCCGGCAGGAAACCCTGCGGCAGCAGCTTGATACTCCAGATGGACGCCGCGAAGATCGCGATGCCGATCAGGACGGTGATGAAATGGTGTCTCACCGACCATCCGACGATGCTGTGATAGGTCCGCAACAGGCGGCCGGGCGGCGGTTCGTCATGGGCGTGATGCTTGAGGAAATAGGCCGCGAGCATCGGCGTGACGAAACGCGCGGCGAGCAGCGAAAAGAACACCTGCACCGACACGGTGATGCCGAACTGCTTGAAGAACTGTCCGGCGATGCCCGACATGAAGCTCGCCGGTGCGAAGATCGCGATGATGGTGAGGCTGATCGCGATCACCGCGAGCCCGATTTCGTCGGCGGCTTCGAGGGCTGCGCGATAGGGCGTCTTGCCCATCCGCATGTGGCGGACGATGTTCTCGATCTCGACGATGGCGTCGTCGACCAGGATACCGGTCGACAGCGTGATCGCGAGGAACGAGACGAGGTTGAGCGAGAAGCCGAGAAGGTCCATCGCCCAGAAGGCGGGGAAGATCGACAGCGGCAGCGAGATCGCGGCGATGATGGTGGCGCGGATGTCGCGCAGGAACAGCAGCACGATGATGACGGCCAGGATCGCGCCTTCGAACAAGGTCGAGATCGCGGCCTCGTAATTGCCCCTGGTGAATTTCACCGAGGTATCGATCAGCTTGAGGTCGACGTCGGGATAGGCGGCCTTGAGCGCCTCGATGCGCTTCTCCACGGCGGCCGCGACGACCACGTCGCTGGCGCCCTTCGAACGCTTGATGCCGAGCGCGACCACCGGCTCGCCATTGTACCGGGCGAAGGTGCGGCGATCGGCGATCGTGTCGGTGACGGTGCCGAGATCGTCGAGGCGCACCTCGCCGCCGCCGAACAGCGGGATCATGGTGCCCGCGAGATCGTTCAGCGTCTTGGCTCCGGCGAGAGTCCGGATCGCCTGGTCGTTCTTGCCGATTTCGGCTCGGCCACCGGCGAGGTCGACATTGGTGCCGCGCAGGCTCTGGCTGACATTGACGGCGGTGAGGCCCGCGGCCTGCAGCCGGTCCGGATCGAGCGACACCAGAATCTCGCGCTCGACACCGCCGATGCGCTCGACCTGGGAGACGCCGCGCACACCCTGCAGCGCGCGTTTGACAACGTCGTCGACGAAATAGGACAGCTGCTCGGGCGTCTTGCCGGGCGAGATCGCGGCGTAGGTCACGATCGGCAGGCCGATCACGTCGACCCGCTGGATCAAGGGCTCGTTGACGTTTTGCGGCAGATTGGCGCGCACGCGGGTCACGGCGTCCTTGACGTCGTTGAGCGCGCGGTCGGTGTTGGTTTCCAGCGCGAACTGGATCGTGGTCAGCGACAAGCCGTCCGTGATCGAGGAGGAGATATGCCGGACACCTTCGACGCCCGAGACGCCGTCCTCGATGGTCTTGGTGACCTGGCTTTCCAGCTCGGCGGGCGCAGCGCCGAACTGCGATACGGCGACCGAGATCACCGGGATATCCGCTGCGGGCAGGCGGGTCACGGCGAGCTTGGTAAAGCTCACCCAGCCGAGGATCAGCAGGATGATGGAGAAGACGATGGATGGAAGCGGATTTCTTATCGACCAAGCCGAGATATTGAGTGCCATCAGCGTGTCCGTCGATCGAGTTCGTCCGCGAACATTGTCTTGACCTGGTCGCCGTCATGCAGCGAGCTGCCGGCGTCGGCCACGACGATTTCGCCGACGTCGAGGCCTTCCAGGATTTCGGTCGAGGTGTCGGACACGAGTCCGACCCGAACCTTTCGCGTTTCCACCGTGTTTCCTTTGATCACCTGAACGGTCAGGTGGTCAATGGCGGTGCGCGGAACCGCGACGCCGCAGGAGCGCCGGGCGTCGATGCTGGCGCGGGCGAACATGCCGACCTTCAGCGACGGATTGTTGGTCAGCGAGATGCGGACATGGCCAAGCTGGGTGGTGCGGTCGATCTGCGGCGACACCAGCCTGACACGACCGATCATGTCCGGTGCGTCGTCGCGGCTGATGCGCGCAGTCGCGCCGGGATTGAGCTTCGGCAGATGCACGCTCGGCACCTCGGCGTCGAGCTCGACCTCGTTATTGACGGCGATGCGGAACATCGGACCCGCTTGGGGCGATGCCGGCGCGCCGACCACGGTTCTGATCTCGGTGATGAGGCCGGCCGCTGGGGCGCGCAGCGAAACGGAGGCCGGTCGCGGCGCATTCGCGGGCACGCCGGGTTGCAAGGGCGGCGCGCTCAGGCGGGCCAGTTCCTGGTTATCGGTGACGAGATCGCCTTCGCGGGCAAACAGATCAGTGACCTTGGAACCCTCCTGGTCGGCGCCGACCACGGCTTCGCGGCGCGGCACGACAAAGCCGGTGACGCGCACGAGATCGGAGAAGCAGGCATTGGTGGATTTGGTGACGACGACCAGGGCCACGCCCGGCTTTTCCTTTGCTTCCCGCTCGGGCCGGTGTTCCCACCAGTAATATCCCGCCGCCAGAGCGACAAAGAACGCGGCGCCCAGCGCGCGCTTGAGGTTTTCGGAAAGCGACATCGCCGGCTCGATCCAGTTAAGCGCAAGACGCGGCGGCCGTAGCTCGGCCGCGTACGGAAGAAGATAACGCTGATCTCGACGAAACAAGCGTCCCGCGACGGGGCGGGACGCTTCCTTGCTGTCGAACTTCACAGAGTGACACGAGAGCTGACTTGCAAATCCGTTGAACGAGACTCTTGTCGAACAAGACCCGGTCGACCTACTTGGACGCGGTGGTCTTGTTTTCCATGTTCACCACCTGCACCCGGCGGTTCACTTCGGCCAACGGCTGGCTCGCGTCCTTCAGCTTGCTCTTGCCGTATCCGACGGTGACGAGATCGGCGCCGGCGATGCCGAATTTGTCGACCAGATAGCGCTTGATCGAATTGGCGCGGCGTTCCGACAGATCCTGATTGTAGCTGTCGCTGCCGGCGGCGTCGGTATGACCGGCGACGATGAAGGTCGAGCCTTTCAGGTCCGGGTTCGTCAGCGCACGGCCGAGAGCCTGCACCGAGGCAAGCGACTTCGCGCTGATATTGGCCGAGTTGTAGTCGAAGGTGATTTCCAGATCGATGTTCGGCTTGTCCTTCGCCAGGGTGGCGATCTCTTCGCGCTCGGTGTTGGACAGCGAACGGGTGGCCCGGCCACGAATGCTCTGCACGAACTTGGCTTCCTCGGGGTTGGCCGCCGGTTCGGCCGGCGCAGCCGACCGACAGGCCGCGGGTCAGCGGCGCCTTCTTCGCCGGCGCAAGCGCGCGCACGATCTGGTCCTCGCTGACATCGTCGCCGGCAAGCGCCGCACCGATCCCGAAGCACAGTGCCGCACCGATGGCCGCGACGGAAAGCATTGCGGTGAAGTTTCGCTTTGTCGACAAGTTCGACATTTCCAGTCCCCTTTTGCGCCGTCAGCGCGGTTCAAAAAATCCATCGAGCGCGCCCAGAATCGCCAGCGGTCACCCAATCTGGCTGTTAGTCTCCGGCGCGGACCCGGGGGTTCGAGAGCGCGCGCCGTCGACCGGAAATAATTGCTAGCGTACCCCGTAACTCTCGAATTCCTGGATGATATTCGGGTCCATCGCCTTGGCGTTGGCGACATCCAGATTGCCTTCGGAAACCGCGCCGTTGCGCTGCTTGGCAAGGCCACGGCCATAGAGCGAGGAGGTCAGCCTCGGATTGATCTTCAAGGCTGCATCGAAATCGGTGATCGCGTTCTTCGTCGCGCCGCTCTTCAGATTGACCAGGCCGCGGCTATCGAGTGCATCGACGAAGTTCGGACGCAGCCGCAGCGCCTCGTTGCAATCCTTCAAGGCTGCAGGCAGTTCGCCGACCACCGCGCGCGCCCAGCAGCGGTTGTTGAGCGCTTCGACATCCTTCGCGTTCAGCCTCAGCGTATCGTCAAAATCCTTGATGGCGAGGTCATAGGCGCCCTTGCTGGCATAGACCTGACCGCGCCGATACAGCGCATTGGCGTCGTCGGGATTGGCGGCGAGCTTGGCGGTCAGGCTCTTGATGGTCGGATCGTCGGCCAAAGCGAGCTGCGTCGCATTGCTGCTGCTCTTGTCAGTCGTCTTGTCCGCCGATTTCTCAGCTTGCTGCGGCGCGGGTGGTGTCTCCAAGGGAGCCGGAGAGGGAGCCGGCGAGGCAGCCGGAGGATTGCGCGGCGGCGGCGATGCATCGGCCACCGGCGGCGGAGACGGATTGCTGGGAGGGAGCGGCGGCGGCGGTGAACTGGGCGCCGGCAATGCGGCCGACGGTCCCGGCGTCGATGGGCGATTACCACTCGCGCCCGGAATGAAGGAGAAGTCCTCCGCAAGCGATGAGGAAATCCACGGCACCTGCTCTTGGCGGGAGGCGCGCGTGACGCCGACGCGGGTGCGGTTGAGCGTCTCCTCCGCCATCAGGTCCGGCACGCGAATTTCCTTCAGCAACTCCTGCACGAACAGGCTGTGATCACCGCCATTGTCCGAAATCACCGAAGAGAGCGCAGCCGAATACATCACCAATGTACCGTTCGGCGCGATCACCGGCGCAAGGCCTGCAGAGAAGCTGCGGAACCGGCGCTCGAACGGATTGCGCCTGGACGCGTCGATCAGCGCGATCTTGACGCCGGCGCCACGGCTGTTGATCTCGCCCAGCACCGTCTCGAGGCTGAGGCCGTCACGGCGCACGTCGGGTTCGGTCCAGATCTGTGCGTCGGTGGGGATCATGTAGCTCTGCCGGTTGGATTGGACGCCGAAACCGGAGAAGAAGATCAGCGCGGCCGAGCCGGGCTTGATCTTGCCGTATAGCCGGTCGAAGGCGCGGCGCATGCCGTCGCCGTTGAGATTTTCCTGGAGGTCGACATTGAAGCCGTCGCGCTTGAGTTCATCGGCGACCTCGCGGGCGTCGTTGATCGGCTCCTTCAGCGGCGCATCTGCATCGGGGTATTTGGCGTTGCCGATCACGAGCGCATAGCGGTCGCCTGCGGCGAACGATGGGGCGATCGAGACTGCCGAGAAAATCAGCGACAGAAGCAGGGCAAGGCGAGTTTTCATGCTACCGCAGTCCAGCAAAAAAGGCGCCGACTCCAGCTTGCGCCGCGGCGACATTACTCCACGCATAGCGCATTATCAAACCGCCGTGATTGAGCGTCAACTGCTTGCCACGCCAACGTAATCGCGACGATTGACCGCAACTGGCTCTCCCCGATCGAACGAGTTGAGGCGCGCCGAAATTTTCCGCGCGGCTGATGCGCAGCCGCCGCATGTTTTTCCGATAGCGCGTGCACGGTAAAATCGGGTGCAGGCAATGTGACTGCCCTCACACTAAGCGTTCTTTGCGGCACCGCCATGACGGGCGAAATACAGTTCGCAGCGACAGGTGAGCCGGTTTGACCTTTTGGGGTGAGGATGGCTTGGTGGCGCTTCACTTGAACCGCGTCAACGCGGAAGAGAAAAACGAAGAGAACAACGAAGAAGAGGAACCCGATGGGAAACGCCTACGAAATCTATGCGCTCCGCTACGCGACCATGGCGCGCACGCCCCAGATGAATTTCCTGCAGCCCGATCCGCATGACAGCGCGGCGCAGGATCTCGACTATTTCGTCTGGCTGATCCGGGGCAACGGCCGTGACATTCTGGTCGACACCGGCTTCAACGCGGAAGAAGCGAGCGTGCGCGGGCGCAAGCTCATGCTCAATCCGGTCGATGCGCTCGCCGGATTCGGCGTCAAGGCGGATTCTATCCGGGACATCATCGTCACCCATCTTCATTACGACCATGCGGGCAATCTCGACCGCTTCCCGAATGCGCGGTTCCATCTGCAGGATCGCGAGATGGCCTATGCCACGGGGCGCTGCATGTGCAACGGCCTGCTGCGCCATCCGTTCACGGTCGAGCACGTCACGCAGATGGTGCGGCATGTCTATGGCGAGCGCGTCACCTTCCATGCCGGCGAGGGCGAGGTTGCGCCCGGCGTGACCGTGCATCGCGTCGGCGGCCATTCCGACGGCCTGCAGGTGGTGCGCGTCGAGACCGCGCGCGGACCCGTCGTGCTGGCCTCGGACGCCGCGCATTACTATGCCAATCTGCATCGCCGGAGCCCGTTTCCGATCGTCTACAATATCGGCGACATGGCGCAGGGCTGGGAGATCGTCGAGCGTCTCGCCGGCCATCCCGATCGTTTCATTCCGGGGCATGATCCGATCGTCACCGAGATCTATCCGCGCGTCAGCGACAAGGTCGAGGCCTTTGCGCTGCACCAGGCGCCGTCACGCTCCTTTGCGAAATAGGCTCTGAGTGATGTCGGAGTTCAAGACGATCGGCTTCATCGGCCTCGGCGTGATGGGCGAGCCGATCTGCCGCAATCTCGCGAAGAAAAGCGGCGCGCGCGTTGTCGCGTTCGACCTCGCGGCCGAGCCGTTGCAGCGGCTGCGGGAGGAGGGAGCCGAGGTCGCGGCTTCCGTCGGCGATGTCGTCGGTGCGAGCGACATCGTCTTCCTCTGCCTGCCCAGCGCGAAGCATGTGCGCGCCGTGTTCGAAGATGGAATCGAAAAATTGATCCGGCGGGGCCAGATCGTCGTCGATCTCGGTACCTCCTCGGTCAGCCAGACCCGCGATTTCGCCAGGCTGTTGCAGGCAAAGGGCGCAGCCTGGCTCGACGCACCGATCGCGCGCACCCGCCAGGCCGCGCAGGACGGCACGCTCAGCGTCATGGTCGGCGGGCCGCGTGAGCTCTATGACCGCATCGAGCCATTGATCCGCTGCTTTGCCACCGACGTCACCCATTGCGGCGATGTCGGCGCGGGGCAGGTCACGAAAATCCTCAACAACATGGTGCTGTTCGAGACCGTCAACGCGCTCAGTGAGGCGGTCGCGGTGGCGCGCGCGAGCGGCGTCGATCCGAAGCTGCTGCTGGAGACGCTGTCGAAGGGGTCGGCGGACAGTTTTGCACTGCGTAATCACGGCCTCAAGGCGATCGTGCCCGGCGTCTTTCCGGAGCGCGCCTTCTCGAGCGAATATGCGCTGAAGGATTTGTCCTATGCGCTCGAGCTTGCGGGCGAGGCCGGCATCAGGCTGCGCGGCGCCGAGCTGATCGGCACGATCCTGCAGGAAGCGATCGATGCGGGGACCGGGGAGAATTATTTTCCCGTGATCGCGAAGCTGATTGGGAAGTCGTAGCGGCTCTCTCCGCCGTCATTGCGAGCGTAGCGAAGCAATCCAGGTCGTCTCCGTGACGGCAGTCTGGATTGCTTCGTCGCTGCGCTCCTCGCAATGACGAGTTGGCTAATACGCCTCTTTCGCGTCGGCTTCCGCGCTGGTCTGCACGAGATCGAGGCTCTGCTCGATCTTGCCGAGCAGGCGCGCGAAATCCTTGCGTTCCTGCGCCGACAGGCACGACAACATTTCCTGTTCCTTGCGCAGCAGGCGTGGGAACAGCTCCTCGTACAGCGCGCGGCCCTTGCGCGTCATGCGCAGACGGAATTCGCGCCGATCGTCGGCATTCTCGACGCGTTCGACCAGTCGACGTTGCATCAGCGCCGTGACTGCGCGGCTGATGGTCGATTTATGCGTTCGGGTGCAATCGGAAATGTATTGTGCGCTGCACGCATCGCGGCGGAAGCCGAGCGTCGCCATCACGCGCCATTCCGGAATATCAAGTCCATAACGAAGTTGATATTCTGCCGACAATGCCGAACTGACCTCGGCGGCCAGCCGGTTCAACCGGAACGGTATGAAGCGAAGCAGGTCGAGACGTGCTTTCGGCGCGGCAATGTCGTCTGCCGCTATCTGCTTTGCCCGCTGAGAGGCACTTGCCGCGCCTGTGACTGCCGTCGCCAAATTCGTGATCCTGCCCTGTTGACGTGGGACCGCGCCGGACTAAGATAGTTGCAATTGCGACTATTTGGCAAGCCCGGCTTTTCGAAGCCAAAACCATCGGCCAGAACAGGTTGCGCATGGCGCCGGCCAACGATCAGGCAAAGACCCAGTTCGGCTATCGCCGTCATCCCGACCAGGATCGGGTCGACGGTGATGTTTCCGAGCACCCCGTCGTGGTGGTCGGCGCAGGTCCGGTTGGACTATCGCTTGCGATCGATCTGGCGCAGCGCGGTCATCGCGTGGTCCTGCTCGATGATGCTGACCGGATTGGCGAGGGCTCGCGCGCGATCTGCTTCTCGAAGCGCTCGCTTGAATATTGGGATCGGCTCGGCGTCGGCGATCGAATGGTGGCCAAGGGTGTGGTGTGGAGCGTCGGCAAGATCTTTCATGGCGACTCGCAGCTCTATCAGTTCAACCTGCTGCCGGAAGAGGGCCACAAGCGGCCCGCCTTCATCAATCTGCAGCAGTTCTATGCCGAGGCCTATCTCGTCGACCGGGTGGGCGAATTGCCGGATATCGACTTGCGCTGGCGCAACAAGGTGGCCGCCCTCGAGCAGCGCAATGACGCCGTGGCGCTGACCATTGAAACCCCTGACGGTCCTTACCAACTGCACGCGCAGTTCGTGGTCGCTTGCGACGGTGCGCACTCGTCCCTGCGAAGAATGGTTGGGGCGGAATTTTCCGGCCAGACGTTCGAGGACCAGTTCCTGATCGCCGACGTCAAGATGACGGCGGCGTTTCCGACCGAGCGCTGGTTCTGGTTCGATCCGCCGTTCCACGCCGGTCGCTCGGCGCTGCTGCACAAGCAGCCCGACGACGTCTGGCGCATCGATCTGCAGCTCAACCGCTATGCCGATCCCGCGGTCGAAAAACAGCCGGAGAACGTGCGGCCGCGCATCGCGCGCATGCTCGGCCATGACAAGTTCGAGTTCGAGTGGATCTCGCTCTACAAGTTCCAGTGCCGCCGGATGGATCGTTTCATCCATGGCCGGGTGATCTTCGCCGGCGACTCGGCGCATCAGGTCTCGCCGTTCGGCGCGCGGGGCGCCAATTCGGGGCTTGAGGACGCCGAGAACCTCGCCTGGAAGCTCGACCGCGCGCTGCGCAAGACCTCGCCGGAGACGCTGCTGGAGACCTATCATACCGAGCGTAGCGCTGCGGCGGATGAGAACATCCGCGAGTCGACGCGCTCGACCGATTTCATGGCGCCGAACTCCCACCAGGAAGGCCGCCTGCGGAAGGCTGTATTGTCGCTCGCCAGGGAGACCGAATTCGGCAAGCGCATGGTCAATGGCGGCAGGCTTTCGGTGCCGTGCGTCTACGATACGCCGCTGTCGACAGCAGACAGCGAGCCCTGGCGCGGCGGACCGCGGCCGGGCGCGTCGATGCCGGATGCGCCGCTGGCAAACGGTTCGGACTCGAACGCATTTTTGACCGACGCTTTCATCAAGGCGGGGCGGCGTTTTACGCTGCTCGCCTTCGGCAATGGCGCGGACATCGATGCGCCAAAGGATATCGCCCTCATTCGCATCGGCGGCGAGCGCGGTCTTGCCGATCAGCAGGGCTTCGCCGGAAAGCGTTATGATGCGGAGACAGGAACGGCCTATCTGCTGCGGCCGGACGGCTATGTCGCCGCGCGTTTCCGGCATCCGACGCGATCGGCAATCGACACGGCGCTCGCGCGCGCGGCTGGCGCTGGCTGAGGTTTTGTCATGACGCTCTCGACGAGTTCGAACTTTGCGAAGCCTGACGACGCATTCCGCGCCATCGTGGAGGCGCATCGCGGCCTCAGCGACGAGCAGAGCGCGGATTTCGATGCGGCGCTGGTGCTGATCCTCGCCAATCACATCGGTGATCTCGATGTGTTGCACGAGGCGATCACGCTCGCGAAGCGCCGCATGATCGATGGCGGACAGCAGCAACAGCAGCAACAACAATAAGCGAAGGAATGAATTGATGGCGAAGGGTTTCGCGTCCACCACCGACCTCTCCGAGAAGAAGGTCACGTTCTCCGAGATCGGCACAGATCTCTATGCATTCACCGCCGAGGGCGATCCTAATTCCGCTGTGATCGTCGGCGAGGACGGCTGCCTTGTGTTCGACGCGCAGGCGACGCCGGCGATGGCGAACAAGGTGATCGAGCGGGTGCGCGCCGTCACCGACAAGCCGATCAAATACGTCGTGCTATCGCATTATCACGCCGTGCGCGTGCTCGGCGCTTCCGCCTACAAGGCTCAGGCCGTGATCGCCTCGCAGGAAACTCATCGGCTGGTCGCGGAGCGCGGACAGCAGGACTGGGATTCCGAATACGGCCGCTTCCCTCGGCTGTTCCAGGACGCGCAGAGCATTCCAGGCCTGACCTGGCCGACACTGACCTTCGAAGGCGAAATGTCGATCTATCTCGGCAAGCGCGAGGTGCGCCTGATGCAGCTCGGCGCGGGCCACACCTCAGGCGATATCGTCGCCTGGGTGCCCGATGCCGAAGTGATGTTTTCGGGTGACCTGATCGAATATCACTCGGCCTGCTATTGCGGCGACGCCCATTTGCGCGAATGGCCGGCGACGCTGAACGAGATCCGCAACTTCAATCCGAAGGCCATCGCGCCGGGGCGCGGCGACGCGCTGAAGGGCCTCGCCACCGGGCGTGACGCAATCGCGATGACGCGCGACTTCGTCACCACGCTCTATGGCGCGGCTGAATCCGCCGTCGCCAAGGGCCGTAACCTCAAGGACACGATGGCCGCGGCGCGCGAGGTGATGGACCCGAAATTCTCGAGCTTTGCGATCTACGAACATTGTCTCCCCTTCAACGTCTCGCGCGCTTTCGATGAAGCATCCGGCATCGATGATCCCATCATCTGGACCGCCGAGCGTGATCGGGAGATGTGGGCTGCTCTGCAAGGAGGATAGCGATGAACATCAACACCTCGCCTGATCAGATCGCAAGAAGCTCCGCCCAGGTGACGCCGGGCTATATGTCCGGCTTCGGCAACAGCTTCGAGACGGAGTTGCTGCCCGGCGCGCTGCCGATCGGGCGCAACTCGCCGCAACGCTGCGCCTATGGGCTCTATGCCGAGCAGTTGTCCGGCTCGCCCTTCACCGCACCGCGCGGCGCCAATGAGCGCTCATGGCTCTATCGCATCCGTCCCTCAGTGAAGCATTCCGGGCGCTTCACCAAGGTCGATGCCGGGCTGTGGCGCAGCGCGCCTTGCCATGAATACGATCTCCCGATCGCGCAGCTGCGCTGGAATCCGACGCCGATCCCGACGCAGGAGATGACGTTCCTGCAGGGCGTGCAGACCATGACGACCGCAGGCGACGTCAATACACAGGCCGGTATGGCCGCGCATGTCTATCTCATCACCAAGTCGATGGTCGATCAGCATTTCTATAATGCCGACGGCGAAATGATGTTCGTGCTGCAGCAGGGCAACCTGCGCCTCGTTACGGAGTTCGGCCGCATCGATGCCGAGCCCGGCGAGATCGTGGTGATCCCGCGCGGCGTGAAGTTCCGCATCGAAATCCCATCCGGCCCGGCGCGCGGCTATCTCTGCGAGAATTATGGCGGCGCCCTCACGTTGCCGGAGCGCGGCCCGATCGGCGCCAATTGCCTCGCCAATGCGCGTGACTTCCTGACGCCAGTGGCAGCTTATGAGGACAAGGACACGCCGAGCGAACTCTACGTGAAATGGGGCGGTTCGCTGTTCAAGACCGAATTGCCGCATTCGCCGATCGACGTCGTCGCCTGGCACGGGAATTACGCGCCCTACAAA
This sequence comes from uncultured Alphaproteobacteria bacterium, assembly GCA_963786015.1. Lineage (GTDB taxonomy): Bacteria > Pseudomonadota > Alphaproteobacteria > Rhizobiales > Xanthobacteraceae > Bradyrhizobium. Next base: position 123,946 of record CAWAXO010000038.1, read on the forward strand.
TACGACCTGCGCCACTTCTCGCCGGTCGGAGCGATCGGCTTCGATCATCCCGATCCGTCGATCTTCACGGTGCTGACCTCGCCATCGGAAACCGCCGGCACTGCGAACATCGATTTCGTGATCTTCCCGGAGCGCTGGTTGGTGGCGGACAACACCTTCCGGCCGCCCTGGTATCACATGAACATCATGTCGGAGTTCATGGGCCTGATCTACGGCGTCTATGACGCCAAGCCGCAGGGCTTCGTCCCCGGCGGCATCAGCCTGCACAATTGCATGCTGCCGCACGGCCCGGATCGGGAGGCGTTCGATCATGCCAGCAATGTCGAGCTGAAGCCGGTGAAGCTCACCGGCACCATGGCCTTCATGTTCGAGACACGCTTTCCGCAGCGGGTCACGAAGCATGCGGCGACATCGGCGACACTGCAGGATGATTACGCCGAATGCTGGAAGGGATTGGAGAAGCGGTTCGATCCGAATAGGCGGTAGCGTTCACCGTCATTCCGGGGCGATGCGAAGCATCGAGCCTGGAATCTCGAGGATTCCGGGTCTGGTCCTTCGGACCATCCCGGAATGACGGTGGTGAGAGTTGTCGAGCTAAGTAGGAACAGAATCTTGCCCAACCCCAACGATCCAAAACTCTATTCTTTCATCCCGGTCGAGCCCACGTCGAGCTTCCCGATCCAGAACCTGCCTTACGGCGTGTTCTCAGCGAACGGACTCGCGCCGCGTATCGGTGTTCCGATCGGCGCCTACGTGCTCGATCTCTGGGCGCTGGCGCAGGAGTGCCGGATCGATGTGGTCGAGCCCGGCGTGTTCGCGCAACCCTCGCTGAACGCCTTCATGGCGCTCGGGCCGAAGGTCTGGTCGAAGACCCGCGCGCGGATCAGCGAGCTTTTGCGCCACGATCATCCGGAGCTGCGCGACAATGAAGAGCTGCGCCAGCAGGCCCTGGTACCGATGGCGGACGCGACGCTGCATATGCCGTTCGCGGTCGCGGGCTATACCGATTTCTATTCGTCGAAGGAGCACGCCACCAATGTCGGCGTCATGTTTCGCGGCAAGGACAACGCGCTGCAGCCGAACTGGCTGCACATGCCGATCGGCTATAACGGCCGCGCCTCCACCGTCGTGGTGTCCGGCACGAAAGTGCGACGGCCGCGCGGGCAGTTGAAGCCGCCCAATGTCGAGGCTCCACACTTTGGTCCGTGCAAGCGGCTCGATTTCGAGCTGGAGATGGGCGTCGTGATCGGACGGCCATCGCTGATGGGTGAGATGCTGAACGAGGCGCAGGCGGACGAGATGATCTTCGGCTTCGTGCTGCTCAACGACTGGAGCGCCCGCGACATCCAGCAATGGGAATATGTGCCGCTCGGACCGTTTCAGGCCAAGGCCTTCGGCACCTCGATCAGCCCTTGGGTGGTGACGCGTGAGGCACTGGAGCCGTTTCGCGTGCAGGGGCCGGAACAGAATCCGGCTCCGTTGCAGTATCTGCGTCAAGCAAGAGCGAACAATTACGATCTCGAACTGGATGTTTCGTTGCGCGCGGCGGGGATGAATGCGCAAAGCATCTGCCGCACCAATTTCAAATACATGTACTGGTCGAGCGTGCAGCAACTCGTGCATCATGCTTCATCCGGCTGCGCGATGAACATCGGCGATCTCCTCGGCAGCGGCACCATCTCGGGGCCGGAGAAGCACCAGCGCGGCAGCCTGCTGGAAATCAGCTGGAACGGAACGGAGCCGGTTGAGCTGCAAGGCGGAGTCAAGCGCTCGTTCCTGGAAGACGGCGACTCGCTCACGATGCGCGGCTGGTGCCAGGGCGACGGCTATCGCGTCGGGTTTGGCGAGGTCGAGGGGACGATTTTGCCAGCTGAATGAGTGTCGTCATTCTGGGATGGTGCGTTAGAGCATGATGTTTTTATACGGAAACATAGCCTGAGTTTCTGAGATAGTTCGCACACTCCTCCTCCGAGAAGAGGTCGAGGAGATCTCCGACCCTGCGCCAGGTTGCTTCAATGGTGCGGGGTTCTGCGGCTCGCATCAGATGCTTGAGCTTAGCGAATACCTGTTCGATTGGATTGAGGTCAGGACTGTAGGGAGGCAGGAAGAGCAAGTGCGCTTTCCTGGCGCGGATAGCGTCACGGGCTTTCTTGCCTTTGTGACTTCCGAGATTGTCGAGGATCACGATGTCTCCCTTGGCCAAGGTCGGAGCCAGCTCTTTCTCGACGTAGAGCGTAAAGAGTTTGCCATTGATAGGTCCGTCAATGACCCAGGGTGCCGAGATGTGATCGTAGCGAAGCGCCGCGATGAATGTCATCGTTTTCCAATGACCAAAGGGGGCGGATGCCGTGAGCCGATGCCCGCATGGCCCCCAGCCACGTAGCGGGGACATGTTGGTCTTGATCCAGGTTTCATCAATAAAGACCAGGCGGGAGGCATTGATCCTGCCTTGATAAGCTTTCCAGCGCGCTCGCTTACGAGCTACGTCGGGCCGATCTTGCTCGGCCGCCCGCATCGTTTTTTTTGAAGCTCAGATCTTCGGCATGAACGAAGGTCCACACGGCCCGAACATCGGTCTTTACACCGCGCTCAGCCAACTCAGCTGTCAACTTGCGCAAGGTGAAGGGACCGGAGCGAATGCGTTTGCGCAGCCATTCAGCGTGAGCGCCCGACAATGTCTTCTGCTTGTGACCGCCGATCTTACCCGGAGTGACGCCGCCGGTTTGCCGTCTTAGGCTCTTCCACTTGCTGACGCAGGATGGGCTGATCTGCAGCGCCTGCGCGATCGATCGAACCGTCTCGCCCGCATCAGCACGCGCCAGGGCGCGTTCGCGGATATCTTCCGAAAAGGGCCGTGTCATCCATGCTGGCCTCCGTCCCCAGCACGAAGCTTAAATCAGAAACTTCGCCCGAAGGGAATCCAAATTCCGATCAAAAACAACGTGCTCTAGCACCAGACCCGGAATGACGAGATTCCGGGCTCGATGCGGAGCCTGTCATCGGGCCGCGCTTTGCGCGGACCCGGTGGCATCGCCCGGAATGACGGTGAAATAATCTACCGCCCTTCCGGCGGAACTCCCCTGACCCGCGCCACATGCGCCGCGACGTCGTCCGCCGCATATTTCAAATGCACACGCTTGTCGGACGGAAGGTGTTTGGCGACACACACACCCGGCCGCCATTCGCGCGCGGGGCGGATTGGGCGCGGGGCGAAGCCGCCGCCGCAGTTCGGGCAGACGTTGAAGATCTTGGTCTCGACGCAGTCGGCGCAGAAGGTGCATTCGTAGGAGCAGATGCGCGCGTCCGTCGCGCTCGGCGGCAGGTCCTTGTCGCAATATTCGCAGTTCGGCCGAAGCTGCAGCGCCATCGTGGTCTCGCGGTTGTGTACACGATCATCGCAAATCGGTCGGGCAACTCGAAGGGCGAATTTCCCTCGATTTGCGACAGCCCATCCCCGTCCTTGCGGCCGAAGCGAAAGCGGAGGTTATTTTGCCGACTTCCACGCGTTCACGAGACCGCCGATATCCGCAACTTCCGGCTCGCGAATGTTCGATGGCGTCCGGGTGAAGCGCGGGGCGGGGGCGGGCTGGGTGACGCCGTGGCGTTCGACGAAGACGTTTCGCGCAGCCATGTGCGGATGTTTCGGCGCCTCCGCCATGGTCAGGATCGGCGCGAAGCAGATGTCGGTGCCTTCCATGATCTTGCACCAGTCCTCGCGCGTCTTGGTCTTGAAGGTCTTGGTCAGCTTGTCTCGCAAGCCCGGCCACGCCTTGCGATCCATCTGCGCGTCGAAATCGGCATCGGTGAGGCCGGCGTGCTCGCGCAGCAGCGCGTAGAATTGCGGTTCGATCGAGCCGATCGAGACGAAATGGCCGCAGGAGCATTTATAGATGCCGTAGAAATGCGCGCCGCCGTCGAGGAAATTCTGCTCGCGCCCCTCGACCCAGCGGCCCGCCGCCGCGAGATCGAAGAACATCGACATCAGCGAGGCTGCGCCGTCGCACATCGCGGCATCGACCACCTGGCCCTTGCCGGATTTCGAGGCCTCGAGAAGCGCGGCGAGCACGCCGACGACGAGATAGAGCGCGCCGCCGCCGAAATCGCCGACGAGGTTGAGAGGCGGCACCGGCTTTTCACCGGTGCCGATCGCGGCCAGCGCGCCGGTGACCGAAATGTAGTTGATGTCGTGACCCGCGGCTTGCGCCAGCGGGCCTTCCTGGCCCCAGCCAGTCATGCGGCCATAGACCAGCCGTGGATTTTTCGCGAGCACGACATCGGGGCCGAGCCCAAGCCGCTCCATCACACCGGGACGAAAGCCCTCGATCAGCGCGTCGGCATTGCTAAGCAGATCGAGCACCTGCGCCACCGCGGCCTTGTCCTTCAGGTCGATCTCGACCACTTTCCGGCCCCGCCCCGCCACCGATTTCAAATTCTTCCGCGCACCGACACGATCGAGCGTGACGACTTCCGCGCCCATGTCGGCAAGCATCATGCAGGCGAAGGGACCAGGACCAATGCCGGCGAATTCCACGATGCGAGTGCCGGCGAGGGGCCCTGTGGCCTTGGCGTGAGATTGCAAAGCAGGTTTATCGAGCACAGTGGGAATCCTCGGGACGTTTCCTTGGTCGGAATTGTCTCGCCTTGGGAGCGACCTAGCAAGGACGTTGTCGGAAGAACAGGGCCAAAAATGCAAAGCGGCGCGCCTTGCAGCGCGCCGCCAAAGGAACTTGCGTTGAGGCGCTGCTCAACCGGCCGCGTCAACCGCGCGCTGCGCCATCACCTTGATGAGATTGGCGCGGTAGGCTGCCGAACCGTGGATATCGGCCAACAGACCGTTGGCGGGAATCGACACGCCATCGATCGCGCTCGCCGACCAGTTCGCCTTCAGCGCGGCCTCGATCGCCGCCACGCGCATCACTCCGCTCTGCGAGGCGCCGGTCGCGGCCACGCGGACGTCGCCGGCCTTGGTCTTGGTGACGAATACGCCGGTCAGCGCGAAGCGTGAGGCAGGGTGACGCATCTTGGCGTAACCCGCCTTGGCCGGAATCGGGAACGAGACCGCGGTGATGATCTCGGCGTCCTCGAGCGCGGTCGAGAACAGGCCTTTGAAGAAATCATCCGCCGGGATCGCGCGCTTGTCGGTCTTCACCGTCGCGCCGAGCGCGACCAACGCCGCGGGATAGTCCGCGGCCGGATCGTTGTTGGCGATCGAGCCGCCGATCGTGCCGCGATGGCGCACGGCCGGATCGCCGAGCATCGCCGTGAGTTCCGCGATTGCCGGAATCGCCTTCTTCACCTCGGCACTCGTCATGATGTCGTAATAGGGCGTCGCGGCCTTGATGGTCAGCGTATCGCCGGAGGCCTCGATGCCGATCAGCTCCTTGATCTTGCCGAGGTCGATGACATCGGTGGGGCCGGCGAGCCGCTGCTTCATCACCGGGATCAGCGTATGACCGCCGGCGAGATATTTTGGCTCCGAACCCTTGGCGAACAGTGCAGCCGCTTCGGCGACGGAAGAGGGGCGATGATAGGTGGTCTGGTACATGGTTTGCTCCCCTCAGCCGTGAATCGCGTGCCAGACGCGATCGGGCGTCGCCGGCATCTCAAGCTTGTTGTGGCCGATAGCATCCGTGATCGCGTTGATGACGGCGGCCGATGAGCCGATCGCGCCGGCCTCGCCGCAGCCCTTGACGCCGAGCGGATTGCCCGGACACAGCGTCGGCGTGTGCGATAGCTTGAACGAGGGCAGATCGTCTGCCCGCGGCATGCTGTAGTCCATGAACGACGCCGTAATGGGCTGGCCGTTGTCGTCATAGACCGCGCCTTCCAGCAGCGCTTGGCCGATGCCTTGCGCAAGGCCGCCGTGAACCTGGCCTTCGACGATCATCGGGTTGATCAGCCGGCCGAAATCATCGGCGGCAACGAAGTTGACGAAGGTGGTCTTGCCGGTGCCGGCATCGACCTCAAGTTCGCAGATATAGGCGCCTGCCGGAAAGGTGAAGTTGGTCGGGTCGTAGAATGCCGTCTCCTTCAGGCCGGGCTCCATGCCGTCGGGCAGATTATGCGCGGTGTAGGCCGCAAGCGCGACCATCGGCAGTGCGATGGACTTGTCGGTGCCGGTGACCTTGAATTCGCCATTCTCGATGACGATGTCGCCCTCGGATGCTTCCAGCGCGTGAGCTGCGATCTTCTTCGCCTTGGCTTCGACCTTCTCCATCGCCTTGATGATGGCGGTGCCGCCGACCGCGATCGAGCGTGAGCCGTAAGTGCCCATGCCGAACTGCACCTTGTCGGTGTCGCCATGAACGATCTGCACCTGGCTGATCGGAACGCCGAGCCGTTCGGCGATCAGTTGCGCGAAGGTTGTCTCGTGGCCCTGGCCGTGGCTGTGCGAACCCGTGAGGATTTCGATGGTGCCGACCGGATTGACACGCACCTCAGCCGATTCCCACAAGCCGACGCCGGCGCCTAGACTGCCGACCGCTTTCGAGGGCGCGATGCCGCAGGCCTCGATGTAGCAGGAGACGCCGATGCCGCGCAGCTTGCCTTCGGACTTCGCTTTGGCCTTGCGGGCGGGGAAGCCGGCGTAATCGATCGCCTTCATCGCGGCATCCAGCGACGCGTTGAAGTCACCGACATCATAGGCCATGATCACAGGCGTCTGATACGGGAATTGCGTGATGAAGTTTCTCTTGCGCAGCTCGGCTGGATCGACCTTCAGCTGACGCGCTGCAGTTTCCATCATCCGTTCGAGCAGGTAGCTCGCCTCGGGCCGGCCCGCGCCGCGATATGCATCGACCGGCGTCGTGTTGGTGTAGACGCCCATCACCTCGGCATAGATCGCCGGGACAACATACTGCCCGGAGAGCAGCGTCGCGTAGAGATAGGTCGGCACCGCCGACGAGAACAGCGACATGTAGGCGCCGAAATTGGCGTAGGTCTTTACCCGCAGCCCGAGAATCTTGTGGTCCTTGTCGAACGCCATCTCGGCCTTGGACACATGGTCGCGGCCATGCGCGTCGGTGAGGAAGGCTTCCGAGCGGTCGCAGGTCCACTTGACCGGACGTCCGACCTTCTTGGAGGCCCACAGCGCCACCATCTCTTCCGGATAGATGTAGATCTTCGAGCCGAAGCCGCCGCCGACGTCGGGCGCCACCACGCGCAGCTTGTGCTCGGGTGCGATGTTGTAGAACGCCGACAGCACGAGGCGCGCGACATGCGGGTTCTGCGAGGTCGTGTAGAGCGTGTAGTGCTCTTCCGCCTCGTCGTAATCGGCGACCGCCGCGCGCGGCTCCATCGCGTTCGGAACCAGGCGATTGTTGGTGAGATCCAGCGTCACGACATTGGCGGCCTTGGCGAAGGCGGCGTCGACCGCGGCCTGGTCGCCCAGCTCCCAGTCATAGACGATGTTGCCCGGCGCTTCGGGATGAAGCTGCGGCGCACCCGGCTTGATCGCCGCACGGACGTCAGGCACGGCCTGCAGTTCTTCATATTCGACGACGACGGCTTCCGCCGCGTCGCGTGCGAGATTCTTGCTCTCGGCGATCACGACCGCGACCGCCTGGCCGACGAAGCGCACGGTTTCCGGCGCCATCGCCGGCCACGCGCCCATTTTCATCGGAGAACCGTCTTTCGAGGTGATGGCCCAGCCGCAGATGAGGTTGCCGACCTTGTCGTCGACGATCTGCTGGCCGGTGAGGACCGCGAGCACGCCCGGCATCTTCATCGCCTCGGATGAGTCAATGCTCTTGACCTTGGCGTGGGCGTGGGGGCTGCGGATGAAATGGGCGTGGGTCATGCCCACAAGCTTGATGTCGTCGACGTAACGGCCCTTGCCGGTAATGAAGCGTCTGTCTTCCTTGCGCACGACGCTCGCGCCAATGCCTTCGATACCCATGTCCTGGTCTCCCTACCGGAGTTCGTGTCCCCGCCATTTCCATCGAAACGCGGCGGTCTTGAATTGAGCGGTCAGCTCTGTTCGCGAGGCGCGCTATTCGGCGGCCTGCGCGACCTTCATACGGCCGGCGGCGTCCAGCACCGCCTTGACGATGTTGTGGTAACCGGTGCAGCGGCAGATATTGCCTTCGAGCTCCTGGCGGACGGTCGGTTCATCGAGCTCGCCGCCATGACGGTGCACGATATCGATCGCCGACATGATCATGCCCGGCGTGCAATAGCCGCACTGAAGCCCGTGATTGTCGCGGAAGGCGGCCTGCATCGGGTGCAGCTCATCGCCTTTCGAGATGCCTTCGATGGTGGTGATGTTGGAACCGGCGGCCTGTCCGGCCAGCACCGTGCAGGATTTCACCGCCCGGCCATCGATATGCACGACGCAGGCGCCGCATTGGCTGGTGTCGCAGCCGACATGGGTTCCTGTCAGGTTCAGATGATCCCGCAGCAGATGGACCAAGAGCGTGCGGTCTTCGACCTCGACCGACGCTGCTTTGCCGTTCACTGTCAATTTGACTGTGGACACGTTTGTTGCCTCCCAATGATCTCTAATTATTCCAATTAGAGACAGGGGCTTGGGACTTTGCAACTAGGATTTTCGTCGCGACGGTCCTTGTGACGGCGGGTGTCGTGGGCCCCTTGCTTGCGCGAGCGGATGCAGGCACGACTGGTATCTTCGCTTCCGCGAAGGTCATCGGTCTTTCCGCGGCTCGCGCCGGCGAGGGCGCCACGCCGCCCCGGCGTCCGGGTCCGCATAGCTGGCGACGCGCCGATCAAAAAACGGAGTGTGGCGTCTTGTCGGAGTTCGAACCATCCAAACCCGCACGAACCGCTTTCGTGCTGGCCGGCGGGGGCAGTTTTGGCGCGGTCCAGGTCGGGATGATGCAGTCGCTCGCCAAGCATGGCGTGGTCGCCGACATGGTGGTCGGCTCCAGCGTCGGTGCGCTCAATGGCGCCTATTACGCCGGCGATCCCTCGTTGAGAGGCCTGCTGCGGCTCGCAACGATCTGGCGCGGCCTGCAACGCCGTGATGTCTTTCCCGTCACCTGGCGCACATTGCTCAGCTTCCTCTGGCGGCGCGATTTCCTGGTATCTCACGACGGGATCAGAAAGCTGATCGACGATCATTTGCCTTACCGCAATCTGCAGGAGGCCCGGCTCCCCGTCCACATCGTCACGACCGACATCCTCACCGGAGACAGCATCGTGCTGTCGGAAGGCTCGGCGGCCGACGCGATCGTCGCCTCCACCGCCATTCCCGGTGCGTTCTCGCCGATCCACTACGGGAATCTCTATCTTGCCGATGGGGCGATCTCCTCGAACACACCGGTCAAGATTGCTGTCCGGAAAGGTGCGACCCGTCTGATCATCCTGCCGACCGGCCATGCCTGCGCCAATCAGGCGCCGCCCGTTGGTGCGGTCGCGAGCGCCCTGCACGCGCTGACATTGTTGATCGCGCGGCAACTGGTCAACGATCTTGAGAGTCTGGGTCCGGAAGTGGAATATCACGTGGTTCCGCCGCTGTGCCCGCTGGTGGGCTCACCGTATGATTTCTCGCGAACCGACGATCACATCGATCGTGCCGCGGAGAGGACGGACGCGTGGATGTCGCAAAACGGCCTCGGCGCGGCGACGCAGAGCAGGATTCCGGGCGAATTGCTCCCGCATGGCCATTGACCTGCTTGTGACCGGGTGCTGCTCGTTGCACTGCAAAACGACGCTGCTGCGGGCTGGATTGAGTCCCGTATGCGGGATTATGCTGAGTTGAAGCAATGTCATATCCCTGACCGCTGCGCCGGATAGCGTCGCCGGATCGTTCCGGTCGCCGGATCACGCTGCGGCCTTTAAATACAAATTATCCGAGGGTGCCATGGAAACGCTGCTGCTGCCGTTCTCGCCACGTTTCATCGTGCTGACGATTTGCGCCGTGGTTACCGCGCTCCTGCTCGTGTTCGGAGTCTTCGATCGCAAGGTCTTCGACATCGTGCTGATCCCACTGCTGATCTTCGGTGGCCTGACTTTGCTCGGCATCCGCGATCTCATGCAGAAGAGCCACGCGGTTCTGCGCAATTATCCGATCGCGGCGCATATGCGCTTCCTGCTCGAGGAAATCCGCCCGGAGATGCGGCAGTATTTCTTCGAAAGCGAGAAGGACGGCATGCCGTTCTCCCGGGACATCCGCGCCGTCGTCTATCAGCGCGCCAAGATGGTGCTCGACAAGCGCCCGTTCGGCACGCAGGAGGACGTCTATCGGGAAGGCTATGAATGGATGCACCACTCGGTGGCGCCGAAGGTCTCCGCAGGCGAGAAATTCCGCATCACCATCGGCGGTCCCGATTGCGCCAGGCCATATTCGGCCTCGGTCTTCAACATCTCGGCGATGAGTTTCGGCGCGCTGAGCCCCAATGCCGTACGTGCGCTGAACGCGGGCGCCAAGCGGGGCGACTTCGCACACGACACCGGCGAGGGCGGCTTCAGCCCTTATCATGAGGAGAATGGTGGCGACATCATCTGGGAGATCGGCTCGGGCTATTTCGGCTGCCGCCATCGCGACGGCACCTTCAATCCCGACGAGTTTGCGCGCGTTGCCGCCAACGATCAGATCAAGATGGTCGAGCTCAAGATCAGCCAGGGCGCCAAGCCGGGGCATGGCGGCGTGTTGCCGGCAGCCAAGGTCTCCGAGGAAATATCCAAGATCAGGGGCGTTGCGGTTGGCGAGGACTGCATTTCGCCGGCGTCGCATCGGGCATTCTCGACGCCGATCGAGATGATGGCCTTTGTCGGCAACATGCGAAAACTCTCCGGCGGCAAGCCGGCCGGCTTCAAGATGTGCATCGGCCATCCCTGGGAATTCCTGGCGATCTGCAAGGCGATGCTGGAAACCGGCATCTACCCCGATTTCATCGTGATCGACGGCAACGAGGGTGGCACCGGCGCCGCGCCGCTCGAATTCATGGATCATCTCGGCATGCCGATGCGCGAGGGCGTCAGTTTCGCTCACAACGCGCTCGTCGGCATCAACGTGCGCGACCGCATCAAGATCGGTGCCTCGGGCAAGATCGCAACCGCTTTCGACATGGCGCGCGCGATGGCGATCGGCGCCGACTGGTGCAATTCGGCGCGCGGCTTCATGTTCGCGCTCGGCTGCATCCAGTCGCTGAGCTGTCATACCGACCGCTGCCCGACCGGCGTCACCACGCAGGACCCGATCCGCAACCGCGCGCTGGTGGTGCCGCACAAGACCGAGCGCGTGTTCAACTATCACCACGCCACGCTGCATGCGCTCGCCGAACTGCTCGCGGCAGCGGGGCTTGAACATCCGCAGCAGTTGCGTCCGATCCATTTCTCGCAGCGAAGCTCGACCACCGAAGTCTGCTCGTTCGCGCAGCTCTATCAGTCGCTTCGCCCGGGCGAATTGCTGGAGGGTACGCAAGATCGCCGCTTCCGCGACGCCTGGGCCATGGCGCGGCCGGATTCGTTTCAGCCCGTTATGTAGTTCGTCATTCCGGGACGATGCGAAAGCATCGAGCCCGGAATCTCGAGATGAGGGGCGGAACGCAACTATTCGCCCAGACGTCATGCCCGGGCTTGTCCCGGGCATCCACGTCTACTCGTGAGCAACGTGGGTCAAAGCTAAGGCGTGGATGGCCGGGTCAAGCCCGGCCATGACGATGCTGTGTTGTCGAGGCTGTTTCTCACCCCGCCGCGCCGGCGTCCTCGAGGATCGGGCCGAACAGCTCCCAGCGTTCGCCGTTGAAACGCTCCATCTGCAGCTGCTTGTTGACGCGATAGTCGGTCGGCGAGGTGTTGATCTTCATTCCCGGCAGCGAGAAGTCGCCGGTGACGTCCTTCAGCGAGGTCGCCTGCTTCATGACGTTCTCGCGCGTCAGGTTGTCGCCGCACATCTGCAGCACGGTCACCAGGAGTTGCGCGGTCGAATAGCCGTAGGTGTTGAAGAGCGAGTTCTTGTCGCCTTCCGGATAATACTTGGCCATGAAGTCAAAATAGCGCTTTAGGCCGGCATCGTCCTTCCACGTCGGATCGAGCGGGTCCTTGCCATAGTTGACGCTGATCACCCCCTTGGAGGCCTCTAACCCTGCCGGCTGCATGACCGCGCTGACCGACGTGGCGTTGATGTCGAGGATGTGCACCGGCTTCCAGCCGAGCTCGTAGATCTTCTTGATCGCTTGAGCGGCCTGCTTCGGTGTTGCCGCAGAGAACAGCAGGTCGGCACCGGAGGCTTTCAGTTTAAGGATCTGCGAGTCGATGGTCGGATCGGCCACCTCGTAGGAGGCTTCCGAGACGATCATGGTCGCCGCCTTGTCGCCGAGACCGGCCTTGATGCCGTTTAGATAGTCCTTGCCGAGATCGTCGTTCTGGTAGAGCACCGCGACCTTCGCGTTCGGATGCTCCTTCAGAATGTACTGGCCGTAGATGCGCCCTCGACGAAGTAGTTCGGATTGTAGCCCATCGTCCAGGGGAAGTTCTTGGGATCGGTGAATTTCGACGCGCCGGTGGCGGCGAACAGCTGCGGCACCTTCTTGGCATTCAGATATTTCTGCACGGCGGCATTGGAGGGCGTGCCGATGATCTGGAAGGTGAGCAGCACCTCGTCGTCCTCGACGAGCTTGCGCACCTGCTCGACCGCTTTCGGCGGCGAGTAGGCGTCGTCATACTGGATCAGGTTGATCTTGCGGCCGTTGACGCCGCCCTGATCGTTGATCATCTTGAAATAGGCGGCCTGGGTCTTGCCGATCGAGGCATAGGCGGAAGCGGGACCGGAGAACGGCACGGTCTGGCCGATCTTGATCTCGGTGTCGGTCGCGCCGGTGTCGTATTTCTTCTGCGCGAAAGCCGATGTCATGGACAGCGCGAGCGTCAGCGCCGCGCCCGTGGCCAGATGAAAAAGCCCATTCCTCATGTCGATGCGTTCCTCGTTATTTTGGATTGCTTATTGGAATTTTACCGACGGTCTCGATCGCTGCGCCCATTGAAAAAGGAAGCAGCCGCCGTCGCTGATGCGATTGTGGATGAAGGGTTATTGCAATGCAAGGTGAGGCCTGCCGAAAAGGTGAGCGATCCGGGTTCGACCAATGGAGGGGTTAACGCCGGCTTGTAATCGGCAGACTCTTGCTGAGCGGGTTCGGTTACTGATGGTAAATGGCCGCCGGCGCCATCCAGACATGACGTCGGCGGTTTTTCGGATTGAAGCCGCGACCTAACCGGCCGCACCGGTGTCTTCGATGATCGGGCCGAACAGTTCCCAGCGCTCGCCGTTGAACTTCATCATCTGCATCTGCTTGTTGATGCGGTAGTCGTTCGGCCCGGTCGTGATCGACATGCCCGGCAATGCCAGGCTGGGGACGAACTTCTTCAGGCTGGTTGCCTGCCGCATCAGGTTTTCGCGGGTGAGATCGTCGCCGCATTGACGCAGGATCTGCACGAGCAATTCCGCGGTCCCATAGCCGTAGGTGTTGACGGTGTTGAGCTTGTCACCCTCGGGATAATATTTGTCCATGAAGGCGAAATAGGCCTTCAGGCCGGCATCGTCCTTCCATTGCGGATCGGCGGGGTCCTTGCCGTAATTGGTGCTGATGATGTCCTTGGAGATGTCGAGGCCTGCCGGCTTGAGCGTCGCCGACACCGGGCTCGCATTGATGTCGAGGATATGGACCGGCTTCCAATTGAGGTCGGCAATTTTCCTGATCGCCTGTGCCGCGAATTTCGGCGTCGACGCATTATAGAGCAGATCGACGCCCGCCGATTTCAGCTTGAGGATCTGCGAATCCACGGTTGGGTCCGTCAGTTCGTAGGATGCTTCGGCAACGATCATCGTCGCGGCCTTGTCGCCGAGTCCGCTCTTCAGGCCCGCGATGTAGTCGCGGCCGAGGTCGTCGTTCTGGTAGAAGATGCCGATCTTGGCGTTGGGATGGTTCGTCAGGATGTACTTTGCGTAGATGCGGCCTTCCGACTGGTAGTTGGGATTATATGCAATGGTCCATGGCGCGTTCTGCGGATCCGAGAAGCGCGATGCGCCGGTGGACGCGAGGAGCTGCGGCACCTTCTTGGCGTTGAGGTATTTCTGCACGGCGGCATTCGACGGCGTGCCGATGATCTGGAACGTGAACAGCACCTCGTCGCCTTCGACCAGCTTGCGCACCTGCTCGACGGCCTTCGGCGGTGAATAGCCGTCGTCATATTGAATCAGATTGAGCTTGCGGCCATTGATGCCGCCCTGGTCGTTGATCATCTTGAGGTATGCCGCCTGCGTCTTGCCGATGCCGGCATAGGCGGAGGCCGGGCCTGAGAACGGCACGGTCTGGCCGATCTTGATCTCGGTATCGGTCGCGCCGATATCGTACTTCTTCTGTGCAGTGGCTGATGATGCCGACAGCGCGATCGCAGCCGCCGTCCACGCGGCAAGCTGGAACACTCCGCTTTTCATGACGCTCCTCCCATCTGTTGCCGATGATCTTGTCCGCTGGTCCGGTCCGACGTTGCGGATGTCATCGTTGGCGGGATTGTGGAGGAACGCTTTTGGTGGCGCAAGGCAGTGTTGACCCCGAGGGTGCGATCTCTGCGCCGGCCAGGGCAAGGTCGGCGCAAGGCTCGCTTCCCAACGGCTTTGCGGGTTTCGGGTGGACGCGGGCGCGCGCGTCGTGAAAAGTGCGGCCTGTCGTTGGTCTCGGATGACATGAGATGCCTAGCCGCCGCATCGAGCCGCGTGAATACCGTGCCTGTCCTTCGGACTCGACCGCCTGGAGACGCCAATCGGCGTTGCCTTGCTGGTCACGGACGATGACGGCGTGCTGCGCGCGCTGGATTGGGAAGATTATGCGCCTCGCATGAAGGAACTGCTCCGGCTGCATCATGGCGCGGTGACGTTGAAGGAGGCGCGGGCGCCGGTGGCGATGCGTGCGGCCCTGGCGGGCTACTTCAAGGGCGATCTCGATCGGCTGGCGGATGTCGCGTGGCGCGTTGCGGGTACGCCATTCCAGCAGAAAGTCTGGTCCGCGCTGCCGAAAATTCCCGCAGGCCAGACCATGAGCTACGGTGCGCTGGCGGCGCAATTGAACGCCCCGAACGCGATGCGCGCGGTCGGCCACGCCAACGGCTCCAACCCGATCAGCGTCGTCGTGCCCTGCCACCGCCTGATCGGCGCCGACGGCAAGCTGGTCAAATATGGCGGCGGCCTGGAGCGCAAGCGGTGGCTGCTCCGGCATGAGGGCGTGGCGGTTTAATCTCTCCGTTGTCATTCCGGGGCGATGCGTCAGCATCGAACCCGGAATCTCGAGATTCCGGGTCTGGTCCTTCGGACCATCCCGGAATGACGGATGGAGAGATCTGAGGCCCGCAACTACGCCGCCGGCTGCGCCGCCTTTTCGTCGCTGGCGAGCAGGTGCAACAGCGCGCTGCGGATCGCGGCCTGCCTTGTCGGCGCGTTGATCTGCGCGCCGAGCAGGTCGGTGACATAGAACACGTCGCGCGCGCGTTCGCCGAAGGTCGCGACATGGGCGGAGGCGATGTTGAGATTGAGCTTCGAAAGCGTCGTGGTGAGCTGATAGAGCAGGCCGGGCCGGTCGAGGCCGGAGACCTCGATCACGGTGTAAAGCTCCGACCACTGGTTGTTGATAGTCACTTCCGGCTCGACCACGAAGGCGCGCACCTTCCCGGCGCGGCCCGCGGCGCGCCGCTCCACCGCTTCCGGCAGGCGCAGCTTGCCTTCCAGCACGTCCTCGATCATTTCGCCGATCCGCGTGGCGCGCCGCGCCTCGTCCTCGTCGCGGTCGTATTCGCGCGAGATCGCGATCGTGTCGAGCGCGCGGCCGTCGGTCGTGGTGTAGATCTGCGCGTCGACGATATTGGCGCCGGCCGAAGCGCAGGCGCCGGCGATGATGGACAGCAGCCAGGGATGGTCCATCGCAAGGATCGTCAGTTCGGTGACGCCGCGCGCCTCGTCGAAGCCGACATTGATCGCAAGCTTGTGGCCGGCCTGTTCGCTGGCGCGGACGAAACGGGCGTGGCGGATCTTGCGCGGCAGCTCGACCTTGAGCCAATAGGCCGGATAGTGGCGGCTGACATAGGCGTCGAGTTCGGCATCCGGCCACTCGGTAAAGCCGATGCGGAATTCGGCCTGCGCCGCCGCCAGCCGCTTGGCACGGTTGACCTCGGAGAAGCCGCCGGTCAGCACCGGCTCGGTCTCATAATAAAGTGTGCGGATGAGCTGGGCCTTCCAGCCGTTCCAGACGCCCGGCCCGACGCCGCGGATGTCGGCGGTGGTCAGGATGGTCAAGAGCTTCATCTGCTCGACCGACTGCACGACCGCGGCGAAATTCTCGATGGTCTTGCGGTCGGTCAGGTCGCGCGATTGCGCGACCGTCGACATGGTCAGATGCTCCTCGATCAGCCAGGCGACCAGCTCGGTGTCGGCCGGGCTGAAGCCGAGCCGCGGGCACAGCCGCCGCGCCACCTTGGCGCCCGCGATCGAATGATCCTCGGGCCGCCCCTTGGCGATGTCGTGCAGCAGCACGGTGATGTAGATCACCGGACGATGCTCGGGCCTGATCTTGCGCATCAGGTCGCTTGCGACCGTGAACTCCTCGTGGCCGCCGCGCTCGATCTCCTGCAGGAAGCCGACACAGCGGATCAGGTGCTCGTCCACCGTGTAGTGATGATACATGTTGAACTGCATCATCGACACGATGCGGCCGAAGGCGCGGATGAAATGGCCGAGCACGCCGGTCTCGTTCATCCGCCTGAGCACGACCTCCGCGTCGTTCGACGTCAGGATTTCCATGAACAGGCGATTGGCTTCCGGGTTCTCGCGCAGGTTTGTATCAACGAGCTTCAGCGAGCGTGTCACGGTGCGCATCGCGTCGGGATGGAAGGCCAGGTTGTTCTTCTGCGCGAGCTGGAAGATCCGGATCATGTTGACCGGATCGTGCTTGAGGACGTCAGGCGCGGCGAGGTTGATGCGGTTGTTGTCGACGATGAAATCGTCGCTGTCCGGCACCCGCCGCCGCACCGCGGTCGGGCGAAGACGCGCCATCATGCGGCTCAAGACCGGCACCGGCTTCGCCTGCTGGTCTTCCAGCTTTGCGCAAAGGATCGCGGTGAGATCGCCGACGTCCTTGGCGACCAGGAAGTAGTGCTTCATGAAGCGTTCGACATCCTGCATGCCGGGATGGGATGTGTATCCCAGCCGGAGCGCGATCTCGCGTTGCAGATCGAACGACAGCCGCTCCTCCGCCCGCCCTGCGAAGAAGTGCAGGTTGCAACGGACCGACCACAGGAAATCGGCGCAGCGGCGGAAGATGCGATATTCCTGGGCGTCGAACACGCCGCGCTCCAGGAGTTCGTCGGTTTCGCGCACGCGGTAAACATATTTCGCGATCCAGAACAGCGTGTGCAGGTCGCGCAGGCCGCCTTTGCCGTCCTTGACATTCGGCTCGACCAGATAGCGCGATTGCCCGGCGCGACGGTGCCGCTCCTCACGCTCGGCGAGCTTGGCGGTGACGAACTCGGCTGCCGTGCCCTGGACCACTTCCTTGTCGAAGCGATCGACCAGTTCGTCATAGAGCGGCTGGTCGCCCGCCAGGAACCGCGTCTCCAGGATCGCGGTGCGGATCGTCATGTCGCCGCGCGCCTGGCGGATCGATTCATCGACCGATCGCGTGGCGTGGCCAACCTTCAGCCCCATGTCCCACAGGCAATAAAGGATCGCCTCGGCGACCTGCTCGCCCCAGGCGGTCTGCTTGTAGGGCAGGATGAACAGGAGGTCGATGTCGGATTCGGGCGCCATCAGTCCGCGGCCATAGCCGCCGGTCGCGACGACAGCCATGCGCTCGGCACCGGAGGGAATCGGCGAGCGATAGAGATGTCGGGTCGCGGCCGAATACAGGATGCGGATGATCTCGTCCTGCACGAAGCACAGCCGCTCGGCGCAGCGCCGTCCGTGCCGGTCCTTCAAGAGCAGCGCCTGCGCCGCAGCGCGCGCCGCCATCAACTCCGCCTTGAGAAACTGCGCGACGCTGATGCGGAAGACATCCTCGTGGCCGGCATGCTTTTCGGCAAGCGCATCGACCGCTGCGGTGACCCGCGCGCTGTCGAAACCGGTGTCGGTCGCGAATTTCGGCTGTACGGCAATGCTGTCCATCTGCAATCGGATATAGAAGCGCGCGGCCGCGCTGTCACGGGCCATTCTGCGGGGACAGCGGATCCATGCTGTCATTCATGTGTGACGGGTAACGCCGTTCTCGGCAAGCACCCGGAAAGATGCGTATTTTCTCGTTGACCTTCCGGCTAACTAATTGAAATAACGTCCTGTTTCATAAAGCAGGGAGGGCGTGAGGATGCCGGGAATATCAACCCGTATTTTTGCTGCGATCGCAGCAATCGCGATGCTGATGCCGCGTGGGGCGATGGCCGCCGAGGCACTGAAGGAAATCCGCATCGATTGGGCGACCTACAATCCGGTGTCGCTGGTGCTGAAGCAGAAGGGCCTTCTGGAGAAGGAATTCGCCAAGGACGGTATCGGTATCGTCTGGGTACAGTCGGCCGGATCGAACAAGGCGCTGGAATTCCTCAATGCGGGCTCGATCGACTTCGGCTCCACGGCAGGCTCGGCGGCGCTCGTCGCCAAGATCGGCGGCAACCCGATCAAGTCGATCTATGTCTATTCGCGCCCGGAATGGACGGCGCTGGTCACCACCAAGGACTCCAAGATCGCGAATGTTGCCGATCTCAAGGGCAAGCGCGTCGCGGTGACGCGCGGCACCGATCCGCATATCTTCCTGGTGCGGGCGCTGCTCGGCGCCGGACTTTCGGAAAAGGACATCACTCCGGTTCTGCTGCAGCACGCCGACGGCAAGACCGCACTGATCCGCGGCGACGTCGACGCCTGGGCCGGGCTCGATCCGATGATGGCGCAGGCCGAGATCGAGGACGGCGCCAGGCTGTTCTATCGCAAGGCCGACGCCAACACCTGGGGCATCCTCAACGTCCGGGAGCAGTTCCTGAAGGACTATCCCGATATCGTGCGCCGAGTGCTCGCCACCTATGAGGAGGCGCGCAAGGAATCGCTTGCGAACTATGACGAGCTGAAGAAGACCTTCATCGCCGCGACCAAGTTGCCGGAGGCCGTGGTCGACAAGCAGCTCAAGGAGCGCACGGAGCTCACCCACAGCCGGATCGGCACGCCGCAGCGCGAGTCGATCCTCGCTGCAGGTCTTGCGCTGCAGCAGGCAGGCGTCATCGACGCAAAGGTGGACGTCAAAGCGGCGCTGGATTCGCTGATCGACGATCAGGTCCCGCTGCCGACGAATTAAGACGTCACCTCGACTTTCTCGGTTGGGTCGTCATTCCGGGGCGATGCGAAGCATCGAGCCCGGAATCTCGAGATTCCGGGTCTGGTCCTTGCGGACCATCCCGGAATGACGGCGCAAAACAAATGGCCGGCGCCGCAGCCTTCCCGAAGATTCAGTCTCCGCCTTGCAATCTCACCGGGAAGCGTTTCAGCTATGGCCATGACGATTGACGTGCCGGCACTCCAACAGGCTGCTGCGATCGCGCCGCGTGCGCCGGCGCGCCGCGCCCGCTATGTGCGGCCGATGCTCGGGCTGTTGTTGCCGCTTGGACTCGCGCTTTTCTGGGAACTCGTCGTCGCGTTCGGTTTTTCCAGCGGCCGGCTGGTGCCACCGCCGACGAAGGTGTTTGCGACCATCGCAGAGCTTGCGCGCAGCGGCGAACTGACCCGTCACATCGCGGCGACCCTGATGCGGGTGGCGGCCGGGTTTGGGCTCGGCGTCGTCGCGGGCACGTTGTTTGGAGCCGTGTGCGGCTATTGGAGCCTGGCGCGGCGGCTGGTCGATCCGACCGTGCAGGCGCTGCGCGCGATCCCGTCGATCGCCTGGGTGCCGCTGTTCATCCTCTGGCTCGGCATTTTCGAAACCTCGAAGGTCGCGTTGATCGCGGTCGGGGTATTTTTCCCGGTCTATCTGGGCGTGATGGGTGCGATCCTTTCGGTCGACCGCAAGATCGTCGAAGTCGGCCGCATCTTCCGCCTCTCGGGGCCGGCGATGATCCGCCGCATCCTGCTGCCGGCGGTGCTGCCGGCCTATGTCGTCGCGCTGCGCGTCGGCCTCGGTTTAGGGTGGATGTTCGTGGTCGCCGCCGAGTTCATGGGCGCGTCCGAAGGATTGGGCTATCTCTTGATCGACGGTCAGCAACTCGGCAAGCCGGCACAGATCGTCGCCGCCATCGTCATCTTTGCCATCCTTGGCAAAACGACCGACTGGCTCTTGGAAATCGCCACCGCGCCGTGGTTGCGCTGGCAGGATGCTTTCGGCCGAAGCGGAGCCAATTGATGCTGGTGCTCGACAAGGTCGGCAAGGTCTATCCCAACGGCGTCCACGCGCTGGAACGCTTCTCGACAGAGATCGGGCCTGGCGAGATCGTCGCCATCATCGGCGGTTCAGGCTGCGGGAAATCGACGCTGCTGCGGGCGATCGCAGGTCTCGACCGCGCCAGCGCCGGCACGGTCACGCTCGACGAGATGCCGGTCACGGCACCGCATCCGAAGATCGGCATCATCTTCCAGGAGCCGCGCCTGCTGCCCTGGCTCAGCGTCGCCGACAATATCGGCTTCGGCCTGTCCGGCCTGCCGGCCGATACGAGGCGCGACAAAATCGCGCAGGTGCTCGCCCGGGTGGGACTTGCGGACAAGGCCAATGCGTGGCCGCGCGAGCTCTCTGGCGGCCAGGCGCAGCGGGTGGCGATCGCGCGTGCCCTGGTCCCGCAGCCGGAAGTGCTGCTGCTGGACGAGCCGTTCTCCGCGCTCGACGCCTTTACCCGGCGCGATCTGCAGGATCACCTGCTCGACCTCTGGGCCGACACGCGGCCGACGCTCGTGCTGGTGACCCACGATGTCGACGAGGCCGTGGTGCTGGCCGATCGCGTGCTGGTGATGCGGCCGCGCCCCGGCCGGCTGTTCGAGGAGATCAAGGTCAATCTGACCCGGCCGCGCGACCGGAATTCGCCATTATTCGGCAGCTTCAAGCAACATGTCCTGACGGCACTCGACCGATCGCTCGACCGTAGCGTCCCGGATCGGGACGCCAAGGCTGTTGGCGGCGGCTCAATGTGGTGGTGACATCGCAGCTTCAACCCGGTAAATCCGGGAAGAATTGAACATCCGGGAGAGAGAACAACAAATGGATGCCGCCGAACTCCGCGCCATGCAGGCTCCGATCAAGGAACGCTACAAGGCCGACCCTTCCGCCGCAGTCATCACGCTGAAAGCCAAGGGCTCGATCGAGAGCGAGGGCCTCACCTGCAAGGTCGAGACCGGCCGTGCGCTGGCGGTCGCGGGCCTGCATCCGGCGACCGGCGGCTCGGGGCTCGAACTCTGCTCGGGCGACATGCTGCTGGAAGCGCTGGTCGCTTGCGCCGGCGTCACGATGAAGTCGGTCGCGACCGCGATCGAAGTGCCGCTCGCGAAAGGCAATGTCATCGCCGAGGGCGACCTCGACTTTCGCGGGACGCTCGGGGTGGACAAGGAGGCGCCGGTCGGCTTCGCCGAGATCCGCCTGCGTTTCGAGGTTGCCACCAGCGCCGGTCAGGACAAGCTCGATCTGTTGCTGAAACTCACCGAGCGCTATTGCGTGGTCTATCAGACCATCAAGAACGGCCCGAAGGTCTCGGTGTCGATGAAGCGGATATAGTTTTTTTCATGCCCGGGCTTGTCCCGCCTGCGGGGCCGGAGCCCTTTGGCGCGGCGAAGGCCCGGGCATCCACGTTCTTCAGTTTTCAGAAAGCAAGAAAGACGTGGATGGCCGGGACCCGGCTACGCCAAGGCTTCGCCGAGCTAGCAAGACTCGCCCGCCGAAGCTTTAGCAAAGGCGGGACAAGCCCGGCCATGACGACGATCGATGCAAATCTCTCCTGACGTCTATTTTCTCCTCGTGCTCGTCCTGCGCATGGCGGTCACCGCCGGCTTCGTGGTGTCCGCGTCATTCATCGCCGAACGCTCAGGGCCCGTCATAGGCGCGCTGGTCGCAACATTGCCGATCTCGGCCGGACCGTCCTATGTGTTCCTGGCGATCGATCACGACGCGGCATTCATTGCCGAAGGCGCGCTTGCGAGCCTGCCGATCAATGCGGCGACGATTTATCTCAGTCTCACCTACGTGCTGCTGGCGCAGCGCCGGAGCATGCTGGTGAGTTTTACGGCGGCGATCGCGGTGTGGCTCGTGATCGCGCTCGCCATCCATGCGGTGCACTGGTCGCTACTCGGCGGGCTCGCCGTGAACATCGTGACGTTTGCGGTCTGTGTGCCGTTGCTGCAGCGCTATCGCCATGTCGCAAAAATGCCGCTGATCACGCCGCGATGGTATGACATTCCCTTGCGCGCCTCGATCGTCGCGACGCTCGTCGCCATCGTGGTCACGCTGTCGGGCTGGGTCGGGCCGGCGATCTCCGGCGTGCTCGCGCTGTTTCCGGCCGTGTTCTCCAGCATGATGCTGATCCTGCATCCCCGCATCGGCGGCCGGCCGACCGCCGCCGTCATCGCCAACGGCGCCTGGGGACTGATGGGATTCGGCCTCGCGATCGCCGTGCTGCATCTCGCGGTGCTGCGTTTCGGTTCCGCGATCGGCCTGTCGCTCGCGCTATCGACATGCATCGCCTGGAATCTGGCGCTGTGGTGGAATGGGCGGCGGCGGAAGTCGGTGGTCGTGAAGTAGAACCGCGCCCCTCCAGTCGTTCTTTCCGCGGGGAGATTCTGGATTGCTTCGCTGCGCTCGCAATGACGATGCGGCAAGCAGTTGCCGAAGCCCGTCATTCCGGGGCGATGCGAGCATCGAGCCCGGAATCTCGAGATTCCGGGTCTGGTGCTTACGCACCATCCCGGAATGACGGAAGCTCAACTCTTCGGCAGCTTCGCCTTCAGCGCATAGAGCGCTTCCAGCGCGTCACGCGGCGACATGTCGTCGGGATGCAGCGCTTTCACCGCGTCCACAAGCTGCTCCGCCTCGCTCGGCGGCGCGGCTTCGGCGGCGGCGCGAGACGGAACCGCGAACAGCGGCAGGTCGTCGACCAAGGCGCGCGCGGTCTGGCCGCGGTCCTGAGCCTCCAGTTTCGCCAGCACCGATTTCGCCCGCGCAATGACCGGCGGCGGCAGGCCTGCGAGCTTTGCGACCTGGATGCCGTAGGAGCGGTCGGCCGAGCCCGGCAGCACCTCGTGCAGGAACACGACGTCGCCCTGCCATTCCTTGACGCGGACGGTCGCGTTGAACATGCGCGGCAGCTTCGCCGAGAGCGCGGTCAGCTCGTGATAATGCGTTGCGAACAGCGTGCGGCAGCGATTGCTCTCATGCAGATGCTCGATCGCGGCCCAGGCGATCGACAGCCCGTCGAAGGTCGCGGTGCCGCGGCCGATCTCGTCCAAGATCACCAGCGAGCGTTCGCCGGCCTGGTTGAGGATCGCCGCGGTCTCGACCATCTCCACCATGAAGGTGGAGCGGCCGCGCGCGAGATCGTCGGCGGCGCCGACGCGCGAGAACAGCCGGTCGACAATGCCGATCCGCGCCCGTGCCGCCGGCACGAACGAGCCGATCTGCGCCAAGAGCGTGATCAGCGCGTTCTGACGCAGGAAGGTCGATTTGCCGGCCATGTTGGGACCGGTGATCAGCCAGAGCTGGCCGGATGCCTGTGCCGGCGCTGGCGAAAGATCGCAGGTGTTGGCGATGAAGGGATGGCCGTCGCGCTTCAGGGCCTGTTCGACCACCGGATGCCGTCCTGCCTCGATCGCAAAGCCGAGCGAAGCGTCCACCTCGGGCCGCACATAATTGTCGTCGACGGCGAGCCTGGCGAGTGCGGTGGACACATCGAGTAGCGCGAAGGCGTGCGCGGCGTTGCGAAGATCGTCGCTCGCGGCAAGCGCCATCGCGCTCAGACGGTCGAAGATCTCGAGTTCGAGATTGAGTGCGCGTTCCCCGGCATTTGCGATCTTCGCTTCCGTTTCGCCGAGCTCGGCCGTGGTGAAGCGCACTTGCCCGGCGAGCGTCTGGCGATGGATGAAGGTCGCATTCAGGGGCGGCGACATCAGCTTGTCGCCATGCTGCGCGGTGACCTCGACGAAATAGCCGAGCACATTGTTGTGGCGGATCTTCAGGCCCTTGACGCCGGTCTCGTCGGCGTAGCGCGCCTGCATCGCGGCGACCACGAGGCGTGAGGCGTCGCGCAGGCTGCGCGTCTCGTCCAGCGCCGGCTCGTAGCCCTCGCGGACGAAGCCGCCATCCCGCTTGATCAATGGCAGTTGCTCGGAGAGCGCGCGCTCGAATTCACGCGCGAGATCGCGAGAAGGCCGGCGCAGCGCGGCCGTCACGGCGGCGATCTCCTGCGGTGGCTGGTCGAGCTCCGCGAGCCGCGCCAGCGCCTGGTCGGCGGCGACGATGCCGTCGCGCAAGGCGGCGAGATCGCGCGGACCGCCACGCCCGACCGAGAGCCGCGCCAGCGCGCGCGACATGTCAGGCGCGCCGCGCAGGATCGAGCGGACATCCTCGCGCGTCGCGCTGTCGGCAACGAACGCGGAGACCGCATCGAGCCGTTGCGCGATCTGCGCGCTGTCGGTCAAGGGCGCCGCGAGCCGCTGCGCGAGCAATCGCGAACCCGCCGGCGTCACCGTGCAGTCGATCGCGTCGAGCAGCGAGCCGCGCCGCTCGCCGGCCAATGTGCGGGTGAGTTCGAGGTTGGCACGCGTCGCCGGATCGATCGCCATCGTGGTGCCGACCGCCTCGCGCGCGGGCGGCGACAGCGGCGGGCGTTTGCCGACTTGCGTACGGTCGATATAGGTGACGGCGGCGGCCGCGGCGGTCGCCTCCAGCCGCGACATCGCGGCGAGCCCATCCGTGGTCGCAACCGCGAAATAGTCGCACAGCCGCCGCTCGGCGGTGGACCCGTCGAACACGTCGCGTGTCAGCGGCGTCACCGCCGGCAGTTCGCGGAGCAGGGGGCCGAACTCGCTGTCGCCATAAAGCGCGTCGGTGACGATCGCCTCGTTCGGATTGATGCGCGCGAGCGTCGCCGGCATCTCGGCGAAGGAGCATTCCATCACCATGAATTCAGACGTCGAGATGTCGATCCAGGCGAGCCCGATGCGATCGCCGCCGGAGGAGCCCCGAGCACGCGCGATCGCAAGCAGATAATTGTTGGTGCGGGCATCGAGCAGCGTGTCTTCGGTCAGCGTGCCCGGCGTGACCAGCCGCACGACATCACGCCGCACCACGCTCTTGTTGCCGCGGGCGCGCGCTTTCGCCGGGTCTTCCATCTGCTCGCAGACCGCGACGCGGAAACCCTTCTCGATCAGCCGGTGCAGGTAGTCGTCGGCGCGCTCCACCGGCACGCCGCACATCGGGATGTCGATGCCCTGATGCTTGCCGCGCTTGGTCAGCATGATGCCGAGCGCCTTCGAGGCGTGCTCGGCGTCTTCGAAGAACAATTCGTAGAAGTCGCCCATCCGGTAGAACAGCAGCAGGCCCGGATGGCCGGCCTTGATCTCGAGGTATTGCTCCATCATCGGCGTGACGCGGGCGGAAGCCTCCGCGCTCGGCGTGGTGTCGGCCGGCGGAGACGCGGGAACTGGAATTTGCTGCTGGACCGTCATGGGAGGCGCAAACTAGCCAATTTCGTTGTCCGGTCCTATCGCTTTGCCCGCCGAGTTGAGGTTTTCCACCCTCTCCACGATGTGTCGTCCGCGTCTCGGACGCGAACGCATGCCGGTCCTCGCGCGAATGCGCTTCCCGGCATGAAACCGTCAATTGACCTCCTTTAAACCCGCTCCTAAAACTCGCAATCAGTTCCAGCGGCTAGGCGCCAAAAAGCGGCATTGAGGGAGAAAACCATGCGTGATGTCTATATTTGCGATGCCGTCCGGACCCCGATCGGCCGCTTCGGCGGATCGCTCGCCAAGGTGCGGGCCGACGATCTGGCGGCGGCTCCCATCAAGGCGCTGGTTGCGAAACATCCGGGTCTCGACTGGTCGTCCGTCGACGAGGTCTATTTCGGTTGCGCCAACCAGGCGGGCGAGGACAATCGTAATGTCGCGCGCATGGCGGTTCTGCTCGCCGGTCTGCCCGATTCGGTTCCGGCCCAGACCATCAACCGGCTCTGCGCCTCCGGCCTCGATGCGGTCGGGGCCGCGGGACGGGCGATCCGCGCCGGCGAAATCGATTTCGCGATTGCCGGCGGCGTCGAGTTGATGACGCGCGCGCCCTTCGTGATGGGCAAGGCTGCGGAGGCGTTCTCGCGCTCGGCCGAGGTCTTCGACACCACGATCGGCTGGCGTTTCATCAATCCCTTGATGAAGCAGCAATATGGCGTCGATGCGATGCCCGAGACCGGCGAGAACGTCGCCGAGGAATTCCAGGTCTCGCGTGCCGATCAGGATGCGTTCGCGATCCGCTCGCAGCAGCGCGCGGGTGCGGCAATCGCCGCCGGCTATTTCGCCGAGGAGATCACGCCGGTCTCGGTGCCCGGCGGCAAGGCCGGTCCGATCACCGTCGACAAGGACGAGCATCCGCGTCCCGAGACCACGCTCGAAGGCCTCGCCAAGCTGAAGCCGATCGTGCGCAATCCGGGCACCGTGACCGCCGGCAACGCGTCAGGCGTCAATGACGGCGCGGCCGCGATGATCCTCGCTTCCGAGGCCGCCGTGAAGAAGCACGGCCTGACCCCGCGCGCGCGGATCCTGGGCCTCGCGTCTGCCGCGGTGCCGCCGCGCATCATGGGCATCGGCCCGGTGCCTGCGACGCGCAAGCTGATGGAGCGGCTCGGCCTCAAGATCAGCGATTTCGATTTGATCGAGCTCAATGAGGCCTTTGCCTCGCAGGGTATAGCCTGCCTGCGGCAGCTTGGGGTCAAGGATGACGCCGACTTCGTCAATCCGCATGGCGGGGCGATCGCGCTCGGCCATCCGCTCGGCATGAGCGGCGCGCGGCTCGCGATGACCGCCGTCCACGGCATGGAGAAGCGCGGCGGCAAGCGCGCGCTCGCCACCATGTGCGTCGGCGTCGGCCAGGGCGTCGCGGTCGCGATCGAGAAGTTGAACTGACGTCGTCGCTCCTCATCCTGAGGAGCGCGAAGCGCGTCTCGAAGGATGAGGCCTCATGGTTCGAGACGGGCTAACGCGCCTCCTCACCATGAGGGACTGACATGAGGAGGCCTCGGACATGACACTCGTCTATCCCGTCGAAAGCAATCGCGCGCATCCGTTGCCGCTGTCGCCGGAGTACAAGAGCTCGATCAAGCGCGCGCCGAACAAGCCGCTGATTCCGATGCGTCACACGCTCTCGGAATTGACCGGGCCGGTCTATGGCCACGAGACGGTGCGCGCGGGCGACGGTGATCTCACCACCCAGCACAAGGGCGAGCCGCTCGGCGAGCGCATCATCGTGCACGGCCATGTGCTGGATGAAGACGGCCGCGGCGTGCCGAATACGCTGGTCGAGATCTGGCAGGCCAATGCCTGCGGCCGCTACATCCATGTCCGCGACCAGCATCCGGCGCCGCTCGATCCGAACTTCACCGGCGCCGGCCGCGCGCAGACCGATGCGTCCGGCTACTACAAGTTCATCACCATCAAGCCCGGCGCCTATCCCTGGGGCAATCATCACAATGCCTGGCGTCCGGCGCACATCCATTTCTCGGTGTTCGGCCATGCCTTCATCTCGCGACTGGTCGACGCAGATGTATTTCCCGGGCGATCCGCTGTTTGCGTTCGATCCGATCTTCAATTCGGTGCCGGACGAGAAGGCGCGGGCGCTGATGGTCTCGTCCTTCGACCTGGAAAACACCCAGCCGGAATGGGCGCTGTGCTACCGCTTCAACATCGTGCTGCGCGGCAGCAACGCCACGCCCATGGAGACCAGGAAGTGAGCGAGATTACGCCATCGCAGACCGTCGGACCTTTTTTCAAATATGGCCTGACGCCGAACGGCCAATACGAATGGAATGACGCCTTCACCAATAATCTCGTCACGCCGGACGCCTCCGGCGATCGCATCCGGGTCGAGGGTCGGGTGTTCGACGGCGACGGGCAGCCGGTGCCGGATTGCATGCTGGAAGTCTGGCAGGCCGACGCCCAGGGCCGCTTCGCCGATCCGCAGGACAAGCGCGCGCTGCCGAATGCAAAATTCCGCGGCTTCGGCCGCTGCGGCACCGACGCCAACGGTGCTTTCTGCCTTCGACACCATCAAGCCGGGTTCGGTCCCCGATCCCGACGGCAAGCCGCAGGCCCCGCATCTTCTGCTGGCGGTGTTCGGACGCGGCATGCTGCGTCATCTCTATACGCGGATCTATTTCGGCGGCGAGGCCGCGAATGACAGCGATCCCGTGCTGGCGCAGGTGCCCGCCGACCGCCGCGCCACGCTGATCGCCACGCGCGATGGCGCAAGCGCGGTCTATCGTCTCGACCTGCGGCTGCAGGGCGACGATGAGACCGTGTTTTTCGACGTCTGATCGCGGCGATCGCAGGGAGGGCAGGAGGCTGACATCTGCTCAGCCCAGAAAAGCACTTCCGCCGTCACGCCTGACCTTTGGGTCGCTTGAAGCCCGGGCATCCACGCCTTGGAGGTCACGTGGAAGGCCGGATAGCCCGGCCATGACGGCGGAAGTTTCTCTACGATCTTGATCCTGATAACTCTGTAGCGGTTTTCCGAAAAGATCGTGCTCAATTCACCGAGAGCGCGACGATTCCGACATCACGCTCACTCCATCACCGCATGCTCTGGACCGGCCGCCTGCTTGCGCAGCGCGGCCTTGGTCGAGCCGATCATCAAGGCGAGCGGGATCGAGCAGAGAATGAAGATCATGACCAATTGGTAATCATGCGAGAAGGCGATGATCTGCGCTTGCGCGGCCACCATGACATCCGCCATGGCGCGGCCGGCGTCGGTGCTCATGTTGATCATGCTGGAGACATCGGGCATCTGCATGGCGTGATTGAACGGGCTGACATGCTGCGACAGGATCGCGTAGGTGCGCCGCGTGCCCTCGGTGAGCTGCGCAATCACGATGGAAATGCCGATCGAGCTGGCAACGTTGCGCAGCAGCGTCAGCATCGAGGTGCCGTCGGTGCGCAGATGATTGGGCAGTGTCAGGAACGCCACGGTCGATAGCGGCACGAAGACGAGACCAAAGCCGAAGCCCTGGATGATGCTGATCATGACGATCTCTTGCGCGCCGGTCTGGTCGGTCCAGCCTGTCATGGAGTAGAGCGATGCCGCGGTCAGCCCGAGGCCGGTGATGATCAGCGTGCGGGCCTCGATGAAGCGCATCATGCGTCCGACCAGCATCATCGCGACGAAGGTGCCGCAGCCGCGGCTCGCGAGCAGCACGCCGGCGGTGATGATGGGATAGCCGATCACGTTCTGCAGGTAAGGCGAGGACAGCGCCATGGTGGAATACAGCACGAGCCCCATCACGGTCATGAACACGCAGCCGCCGAGGAAGTTCTTGTCCTTGAACAGCGCGAACTGGATGAATGGGCGCGGCGTCGTGAACGAGTGCGCGAAGAAATAGTAGAAGCCGACCGCCGCGATGATGAACTCGGCGATGATCTCGTTGGATTCGAGCCAGCCGAGCTGCTCGCCGCGATCGAGCGCGACCTGCAAGCTCCCGATGCCGACCGCAAGCGCGGCGAAGCCGAACCAGTCGAAGCGCAGATTGAGGTTCTGCCTGGTCTCGTCCATGAAGATGACGAGGCCGAGCACGGTAACGATGCCGAACGGCAGGTTGACGAAGAACACCCAGTGCCAGGAATAGGTCTCGGTCAGCCAGGCGCCGAGCGACGGTCCCATGATCGGGCCCATCATCACGCCCATGCCCCAGATCGACATCGCCTTGGCGCGTTCATGCAGCGCGTAGGAGTCGAGCATGACGGCCTGCGACAGCGGCACGAGCGCCGCTCCGAACACGCCCTGCAAAAGGCGGAACAGCACCATCTGCGTGATGTCCTGCGCCAGCCCGCACATCACCGAGGCGATGGTGAAGCCGGCCGAGCAGACGATGAAGGTGCGCTTGCGCCCGTAGCGGTTGGCGAGCCATCCCACAGGCGCGGTCATGATCGCCGCCGCGACGATGTAGGACGTCAGCACCCAGTTGATCTGGTCCTGAGAGGCCGACAGCGTGCCCTGCATGTAGGGCAGCGCGACGTTGGCGATCGTGGTGTCGAGCGCCTGCATGATGGTCGCCGTCATGGCGCAGATCGTCACCATGTTCCGGCGCAGGCCGGGAACCGCGCTGGGAGGAGGCAGCTCGGTCGGCGACATCGACGTCAGTCCTCCTTGGCCGCAGCCGACGACGACAGGCCGAGCAGGCCTGCCAGCGTGCGCTTGTGGCCGGTGTCGATGGTGGCATAGACGCTCATGCCGGCCTTCAGCTTCGAAACGAACTTGTCGTTCTTGTCGAAATAGATCCGCACGGGCACACGCTGCACGACCTTGACGAAATTGCCGGTCGCATTCTGCGGCGGCAGGATCGCGAATTGCGCGCCGGTGCCGGGCGAGAGCGAGCCGACATAGCCCTTGAATTCGTGGTTCGGGAACGCGTCGACCTCGAGCGTCACCGGCTGGCCGACCGCGACATAGGTGAAGTCGCTTTCCTTCGGATTGGCGTCGACCCACGGATTTTCGATGTCGATGACCGAGAACACCGGTGTGCCGGCGGGTACGAAGCGGCCGAGCTGGATCTGCTCGACTTGCGTCGCGATGCCGGCCATCGGCGCGCGCATGACGGTGTGGTCGAGGTTGCGCTCGGCCTGATCGAGATTGGCCTTGGCCTGCGCATAGGGCGGGAACTGCTCGAGCGGCAGGTCGGGCTTGCCGAGCAGTTGCGTCCTGGCGTTCGAAAGCTGCTGCTTGATGAACTGCGCCTGCGCGCCCGCCGTCACCAGCGCGTTCGCCGCATTGTCGAGGTCGAGCTGCGAGCCGACATTGCTCTTCACCAGCGAGGTCTTGCGATCGACGTCGCGCTGCTTCAGGTCGACGCCCTGCTGCGCGAGGTCGAGCATCTGGCCGTAGATCTTGATGTTGGCGACGAGGTTGTCATAGGTCGTGCGCGCCTGCTCGAGCTGCGCCTTGGCCTGGTCCGACGGCGAAGCGGAACGGGACCGGATCGATCTCGAACAGCACGTCGCCTTCGTTGACGTGCTGGCCTTCCTTGACGACGACCTTGTCGATCTTGCCGGAGATGTCGGGCGTGATCAGAACCTTCTGCGCGCCGACATAGGCGTCATCGGTGCCGACATAGCGGCCGCCGCTGAGATAGAACATGACGCCGCCGATCACGGCGAGCGCTGGCAGCACGACCAGCAGGAAAAATCTCCGATAGCGGCGCATCCCGCCGGCGAGACCTCGCGGCTGGGCGGCCGCGGCGCCCTTGGGGCCGGCCGGATTGGCCTTCTGTTCGGGCGGGAATTTGAGAACCGGATCAGCCATAGCGCTGCTCCTTGCTGCGCGCCGTGTCCGATTCGGCGGTCTGAATCGCGTTACGCACGTTTTCCTTGATCATTTCCAGTTGCGAGAGCATGCGATGCGCATCCGCCGGGCTGATGCCGTCGAGCGCGGTCGCGGTGAGTTCGGAGCGCAGCCCGGCCAGCTTGGCGAGCAGGGGCCGCGCCGCCTTGCGCAGGTAGAGCCGGTTGACGCGGCGATCGGTGTCGTCGCCGCGGCGCTCGATCCAGCCATTGTCGCAGAGCTTGTCGATCAGCCGCGTCAGCGTGATCGGCTGCATCTCCATCTGTTCGGCGAGTTCGGACTGCTTCATGCCTTCGTTGCGTTCCACCTTCGCCAGCACCGCCCATTGTGCGCGGGTGATGCCGTAACGCGCGGCTTCCCTGTCGGCATAGGCGCGCATCATGCGCTGCACTTCGCCGAGCGTGAACAGGAAGTTCAGATCCACGGAACCGCGGGTCATAAGCTTGGTCTCCAATGAGCTTGGGATATAATAAGCAAGCTTATGAATTACACAAGTTACCGATGTGCTGCGGAAATGCTGATCTGCCGAATGCACATGGCTGGTCTTGCGCCCGCGAATAGCAAGGGCGCGCGGGCCGGCCGGATGGCTAACAGCGGGTTTGCGGGCTGCCGGGCTTTGGGATTCCCGCCCGAAATGCTACATCATCCCCTTGATGGCTCCCGACAAACCAGCCTTTCCCGCGCCGGATCACGATCACGGCCGCTGCGCGGCTGACGGCATCCGACATGCCGAGCGGCTTTGCGAGGTCCGCGCGCAGAAATTCACGCCGATCCGCCGCCACGTGCTGCAGGCGCTGCTCGCCAGCCACCGTCCGCTCGGCGCCTATGAGATCATCGATGCGCTGGCGCGGTCCATGCCGCGTCCGGCGCCGATCACGGTCTATCGCGCGCTCGATTTCCTGATGACGAACGGCCTGGTTCACCGCATCGAAAGCCGCAACGCCTATCTGGCCTGCGCCCATGGCCATGACGAGGCGGCGCTGGTCGCCTTCCTGATCTGCGACCGTTGCGGCTCGGTCGGGGAAATTCCGGCAGCGCCCGTCGCGCAGAGCCTCAGCGTCGCGGCGCGCGCCACCGGCTTTGCGCCGAAATTGTCTGTCGTCGAAATTACAGGTGTCTGCGCGCATTGCCAGAAAGCTGCGTAATTCAAGAACAAAACCCGGCGATCAAGCCGGTCATTCGAGGAAACATGGCTTCCAGAAATACCGAATCCTTCACCGCGCGGCCGTTGAGCGCCGGCGCGATCGCCCTCATGCTGATGTTGTGCCTGTCCTGGGGCTTCAACCAGATCGCGGTGAAGCTGGCGCTGCCCGACATTCCGCCGATCCTGCAGGCGACGATCCGTTCCGCCGGCGCGCTGCCGGTCTTGTTGCTGATCGGATGGTTTCGCGGGGTGAAGTTCTTCGAACGCGACGGCACGCTTGCCGCCGGCCTGTTTGCCGGCCTGCTGTTCGGTTTCGAGTTCGTCCTGATCTTCCGCGGGCTGCTTTTGACCTCGGCGTCACGCGCCGTCGTGTTCCTCTACACCGCGCCGTTCTTCGTCGCGCTCGGCTCCTACCAGGTGCTGGGCGAGCGGCTCAGCCTCTCGCAATGGTTGGGACTTGCCTTGAGTTTCGCCGGCGTCGCGCTCGCGATCGGCATGCCGCAGGCGGATGTCGATGCCAGCGTTCTGCTCGGCGACCTGATGATTGTCGGTGGCGGAGCGCTTTGGGCCGCGACCACGCTCGTCGCCAAGAGCACACGGCTCCGTTTCGCGCCCCCGGAGAAGGCTCTTGGTTATCAAGTGGCGGTCTCGATCCCGATCCTGGGACTCTCGGCATGGCTGTCCGGCGAGACGCTGGCGCGGGTTCCCGGTCCGCTGGCGCTGTCGCTGATGGCCTATCAGGCGATCTGGGTGGTCGGGACGACGTTCACGCTTTGGTTCGCGCTGGTAAAGACGTATTCCGCCAGCAAATTGTCGGCTTTCACCTTCATCACCCCTTTGTTCGGCGTCGTGGCTAGTTATTTCATCATGCACGATGTGCTGAACCCGGTGTTCGGCGCAGCAGCCCTGCTGGTGATGGCAGGGCTTTATCTGGTTAACAGACCGGGGCCCGTTGCCGATGATGTCCCACTCTCGCCGGTCGCGGTGCAGCCGGTCACGGCTGAAACCGAAAGCGCAGTAAGATCAAGAGTTTGATGCGGCCATGGCTCGAACGTCCCGTGCAAGGCGGCTGCGTCCCTGCATGCCGGTTGTGTGGTCCCGGTCACCGATCCGTTGCTGTAAGTCGATAAAAAACCTGCTAGTCGAGACGCCATGAACAAGCCCGAAACAATGACAGCCAATGACATCGCCGGCCCGAGCGCCCGGCACCACACCACGCAGGTGAAGGTCGGCAATGTCGCCGTTGGCGGCGGCGCGCCGATCGTCGTGCAGTCCATGACCAATACCGACACGGCCGATATCGCCGGCACCGTGGAGCAGGTCGCAGCGCTGTCGCGCGCCGGCTCCGAGATGGTGCGCATTACGGTCGACCGCGAGGAAGCCGCCGCCGCCGTGCCGCACATCCGCGACGGCCTGCGCAAGCGCGGCATCGACACCCCCCTGATCGGCGACTTCCACTATATCGGCCACAAGCTGCTTGCCCAATATCCGGCCTGCGCCGAGGCGCTCGACAAGTACCGCATCAATCCGGGCAATGTCGGCTTCAAGGACAAGCGCGACACGCAGTTCGCCGACATCATCGAGATCGCCAACAAGAACGACAAGCCGGTCCGCATCGGCGCCAATTGGGGCTCGCTCGACCAGGAACTGCTGAGCAAGCTGATGGACGAGAACGCCGCCTCGGCCAATCCGCGCGATGCGCGCGCGGTCATGCGCGAGGCGATGGTGCAGTCGGCGCTGCTGTCGGCGGCTCGCGCCCAGGAACTCGGCATGTCGAAGGACCGCATCATCCTGTCGGCGAAGGTCTCCGCCGTGCAGGACCTGATCGCGGTCTACCAGGTTCTCGCGGAGCGCGCAGACTACGCCATCCATCTCGGTCTCACCGAGGCCGGCATGGGCTCGAAGGGCATCGTGGCCTCCTCGGCCGCGCTCAGCATCCTCTTGCAGCAGGGCATCGGCGACACCATCCGCATTTCGCTGACGCCCGAGCCCGGCGGCGACCGCACCCGCGAGGTGCAGGTCGGCCAGGAGTTGCTGCAGACCATGGGCTTCCGCACCTTCGTGCCGCTGGTGGCGGCCTGCCCGGGCTGCGGCCGCACCACGTCGACGACGTTCCAGGAATTGGCGCGCTCGATCCAGGATTTCATCCGCGACGAGATGCCGGCCTGGAAGACAAAGTATCCCGGCGTGGAAGAACTCAACGTCGCGGTCATGGGCTGCATCGTCAACGGGCCCGGCGAATCCAAGCACGCCAATATCGGCATCTCGCTGCCCGGCACCGGCGAAGCGCCGGCCGCGCCGGTGTTCGTCGACGGCAAGAAGTTCCGCACCCTGCGCGGCCCGACCATCGCCGCCGACTTCAAGTCGCTGGTGATCGACTATATCGATCAGCGCTATGGCAAGGGCGCGAAGGTGACCGCGGCCGCAACTGCGGCTGAGTAAGCGGCTCGCTCTCTCCACTTGGTCGTCCCTCCGTTCGCAGGGACGACAACAAGCGCATGCGTTGCGCTTCGTGCTGAGAGCGCTACGATGCTCCGAAATCAACAATAACCGGGAGCATCGCCAATGAGTTCGCTGTCAGGCAAGGCGGGACCACGTTACAAGCATCTCGCAGGCGAGAGCGAACCCTACGAAACCATCGCGGTTGAAAAGCTCACGCCGATCATCGGCGCGGAGATTTCCGGCGTCGATATCGGCAGGCTCGTCTCGGACAACGAGCGCCCAAACCGGCAGATGGACGAGATCCATCGCGCGCTCGCCGAAAATCTGGTGATCTTCTTTCGCGACCAGCACATCACGCCCGATCAGCATCTCGCCTTCGGCCGCCGCTTCGGCGATCTGCACATCCATCCGGCCGCTCCCAGCGACGGCAGCGATCCGGCACTGATGAAGATTTACGCCGACAAGGATTCGCCACGCGCCAACGGCGAGGGCTGGCACTCGGACGTCTCCTGCGACCTCGAGCCGCCGATGGGCTCGATCCTCTACATCAAGCAGTGCCCGCCGCATGGCGGCGACACGCTGTTCGCCAACATGTATGCGGCCTATGAGGCGCTGTCCGATCGCATGAAGACTTATCTCGACGGGCTCACCGCGCTGCATGACGGCGAGAGCGTCTATCGCGGGCTTTACGCGAACTATGGCGTCGCCGATCGTCCGAGCTATCCGCAGGCAGAGCATCCCGTGCTGCGCACGCATCCGGTGACGGGGAAGAAGGCGCTCTATGTCAACCGCGGCTTCACGCGTCATCTGGTCGGCATCCCCCGCGACGAGAGCGACGCCATCCTCGCCTATCTCTACCAGCACGCGGAGAACCCGCTGTTCCAGTGCCGCTTCCGCTGGAGCGAGAATGCGATCGCGTTTTGGGACAATCGCTGCGCGCAGCATCGCGCGATGTGGGACTACTGGCCGCACACCCGCTCCGGTACTCGCGTCACGGTGAAAGGTGAACGGCCGGTATAGGGCGCGGGCGGTTCCCGCCGCGCCCGTGGCGTGGCTGCACAGGTTCAAATATTGCGCGTGCCATGCTAAACGCGTGAAATTACGGCTTCATCTCCTGCGGTTTGCGAGCTTGCGTGGATTCTATCGACATCGAGGACCTGTATCGCCAGATCAAGACGCTCGACGAGGACAACGCGCGCCTCAAGGCGCTTGTTGACGCCGACCTGACGAAACGCAAGCGCGCTGAAACCGCGCTCGCCGAGAGCGAGGAGCGTTACCGCACGCTGTTCGAACTCGATCGATGAAGGATTCTGTATCATCGAGTTCTTCGACGGACCGCATGGACCGCTCAGCGACTATGTGCATGTCGAGGCCAACCCGGCCTATACGCAACACGCCGGCATTCCGAATGTGGTCGGCCAGAAGCTGCGCGAGATGGTTCCGCTCGAAGCCGACGGATGGCTCGAGCTCTATGGCGGCGTGTTGCGGACCGGCGAGCCGATCCGCTTCGAGCGCGAGCTGGTTGCGACCGGCCGTTACCTGGAGCTCGCGGCCTTCCGTGTCGGGCCCGCAAGCCGCCGCCAGGTCGCCGTGCTGTTCCAGGACATCACCGCGCGCAAGCGCGCGGAGGAGGAGTTGCAGCGTCTCAACGAGACGCTGGAAGCGCGCGTCGTCGCGGCGCTTGCCGAGCGCAAGGTGCTCGCCGATATCGTCGAAGGCACCAATGCGTTCGTTCAGGTGGTCGACCCGCAGTTTCGCTGGCTCGCCATCAACGGCGCGGCGGCCGATGAGTTTCATCGCATCTTTGGCATGATGCCCAAGGTCGGCGACGACATGCGCGAACTGCTCAGGGACTTGCCCGAGCAGCGGCAGCAGGTGATCGGCATCTGGTCACGCGCGCTGAGCGGCGAGGAGTTCGTGGATGTCGCTGAATTCGGCGATCCCGTGCGCGATCGACGCTGTTACGAGATGCGCTTCAGCACGCTGCGCAATGCGCGCGGCGAGCAGATCGGCGCCTACCAGTTTGTCTACGACGTCACCGAGCGGCTGGAGCAGCAGAAACGTCTGCGCGACGCCGAGGAGGCGCTGCGCCAGTCGCACAAGATGGAGGCGGTCGGTCAGTTGACCGGCGGCATCGCCCACGATTTCAATAATCTGCTGACGGGCATCATGGGTTCGCTGGAGCTGTTGCAGTCGCGCTTGAGTCAGGGCCGCCTGGGCGAGATCGACCGCTATGTCGCCACTGCGCAGGGCGCGGCCAGGCGCGCGGCGGCGCTGACGCATCGTCTGCTTGCCTTCTCGCGCCGGCAGACGCTCGATCCCAAGCCGACGGATCTGAACCGTCTGGTGATGGGAATGGAAGAGTTGATCCGACGCACGGTCGGGCCGCAGATTGCGCTGGAGGTGGTGACGGCCGGCGGCCTGTGGCCGACGCTGATCGATTCCTCGCAGCTCGAGAGCGCGCTTCTCAATCTCTGCATCAATGCGCGCGACGCGATGCCGGAAGGCGGGCGGCTGACGATAGAGACCGCGAACAAATGGCTCGATCATCACGCGGCCGGGGAGCGCGACCTGCCGCCGGGGCAGTACATCTCGCTCTGCGTCACTGACACCGGCACCGGCATGGCGGCGGATGTGATCCAGCGCGCCTTCGAGCCCTTCTTTACGACCAAGCCGCTCGGCCAGGGCACCGGGCTCGGGCTGTCGATGGTCTACGGCTTCGTGCGCCAGTCCGGCGGGCAGGTGCGGATCTATTCCGAGCTCGGTCACGGCACCACCATGTGTCTTTATCTGCCGCGCTATTACGGCAAGGGCGCGGAGCAGCCCGCCGCGCCGGATACGAAAAGCGCGGCGCGCGTAACCAACGGCCAGACCGTTCTGGTCGTCGACGATGAGCCCAGCGTGCGCATGCTGGTCACGGATGTGCTGGAAGAGCTGGGCTTTACGGTCATCGAGGCGGCCGACGGGCCGTCCGGGCTGAAGGCGCTGCAAGCGGATGCGCGCATCGATCTCCTGATCACCGATGTCGGTCTGCCCGGTGGCATGAACGGGCGTCAGCTCGCTGACGCCGCGCGCACGACACGCACCGACCTCAAGGTGCTCTTCATCACCGGCTACGCCGAGAACGCCATCATCGGCAACGGCCAGCTCGCGCCGGGCATGGAGATCCTGACCAAGCCGTTCGTGGTCGAAGCGCTTGCCGCACGTGTGCTGGAGATGCTCAAGACGGCCGCTGCACCGAAGTGATCTCGGGCCCACGCCTGCGTTGAGAGCGCAGGCATTGACGCATTCCGTTACCTGCGCGAAGCTATCGCAAAAGCGAAGAATCGGGAGGTCCGCCATGTTGCGCGCAGAGGACAACAAGTTCCTCACCGAAAGCGGTGCGGGAACGGGGATGGGCGAGTTGTTGCGCCGGTTCTGGCTGCCCGTCTTGTTGTCGGAAGAGCTGCCCGAGCCTGACGGCGAGCCGAAGAAGATCGTGGTGCTGGGCGAGGAGTTGCTCGCCTTTCGCGACAGCCGCGGCGTAGTCGGCGTCATCGATCAATATTGTCCGCATCGCGGCGCCAATCTCTGGCTCGGCCGCAACGAGGAGTGCGGCATCCGCTGCGTCTATCATGGCTGGAAGTTCGACACCGATGGCCGATGCGTCGACATGCCCACGTCTTATCCCGACCTCAACGCCAAGGACCTGATCCGCATCAAGGCCTATCCGGTGCGCGAATGGGGCGACATGATCTGGGCCTATATGGGGCCCGCCGCTTCGGTTCCTGAATTGCCCGCGCTGGAGATGGCGCTGCTGCCGGCCTCGCATCGCTACGTCTCGAAGAAATGGCAGGACTGCAACTGGGTGCAGGCGCTGGAAGGCTCGATCGACACCGCGCATTTCACCTTCGCGCATCTGGCGTTCGAGAAGGAAGAAAACGAGATCCTCGATATCAAGAAGCATTTCGTCAATCCGCTGATGCGCGTGTCGACCGATCACATGCGCTGGATTGCCGAGGATCCGCGCCCCGTGATCAAGGTGCTGCCGCACGAGGCGGGGCTGACGGTCGCGGGCGGCCGACTCACCGGCGGCGACAACATCTACTGGCGCATCGCGCAGTTCCTGATGCCGGTGCATGCCTACGCGCCAAGCGCGATGCCCGGGGAGAACATTTTCGGCCAGAGTTTCGTGCCGGTCACCGACACCAATTGCTGGATTTACACCTATGCCTGGAATCCGGAGCGGCCGATCATGCAAGCCGAACGCGACGCCTATGATCGCGGCAACGGCGTCATCTCCGAGGTCGACGATAATTACGTGCCGCTGCGCCACAAGGGAAACGACTATCTGATCGATCGCAAGCTGCAGAAGACGAAGAGTTACACGGGCATCAAGGGCGTCTCCGAACAGGACGCGGCCGTGCAGGACAGCCAGGGCCCGATCGCGGATCGCACGCGGGAGCATCTCGGCCCGACCGATCTCGGCATCATGCGTTTCCGCAAATTGGTGATGGATGCGGCCCGGGCGTTGCAGCAGGGCGCAGCCCCGCCGCATCTTGCGCATCAGGACCGCTACGCCGTGCGCTCCGGCGCCTGCGTCACGCACAAGGCCAAGGACCTGCCCGAGGTGATGGTCGAGCGCTTCGGCGATCCGGCGGGCTTCGTCGGTCAGCCCCGCATCGCGGCAGCGGAGTAGCCTGATTCGCCTTGTGATGAAGATTCTTTCCGCCGTCATTCCGGGGCGGCTCGAAGAGCCGAACCCGGAATCTCAAGGTTCTCAGGTGTGCAATTGCGTACCATAGTTCGATGCTTCGCATCGCCCCGGAACGACGGTGGAGAGAGAAGGGGCGGCATCCGTGCGCAGTAGAGATTGTTATTCGAAAATGAAAACTCATTGGTTGATTTCACGAGACGGTAGCGATTTTATCTGCTACAAACCGTAACATTGATGTGTGACGCAGCCACGCGGAGGAGTGACGTTCATGGCAATCCTGTCCAGACCGCGTGCCGGCGTCAAAATTTGGGTCGGGCTTCCGCTTGCAATGCTGCTGTTTGCAGCCGCATCGCACGCAAGCGCCGAAGAGCCAAGCGCGCCGGCTGGTGAAGCGCTCTTTCAGAAGCACTGCGCATCCTGCCATGAGGGCGGCGCCGTGGCGCGTGCGCCGGAAACGGCCGCGCTCCGACAGCTTCCGCCGGAGCGCATCAGGTTCGCGCTGGCCTTCGGGCTGATGAACCAGCAAGGCCGCGACCTCAGCCAGAGCGAGATCGGCGATATCGCCCGTTATCTCGCCGGAACGTCAACGGCGTCGTCACCACCGCTGCCGGACTCCTCCTGCCGCGAGCCGGCTCCCCTGCAGCGTGACGCCGCACTGCCGCGCTGGAACGGCTGGGGCGTCGATATCCGGCAGCACCGCTTCCAGCCGGCCGCGATGGCGCAGCTCGCGCCCGATGACGTGCCGCGCCTGAAGTTGCGCTGGGCGTTCGGCTTTCCGGGCGATACGCGCGCGCAGGCGCAGCCGACGGTCTGGGGCGGACGGGTGTTCGTCGGCAGTGCCGGCGGCAAGGTCTATGCGCTCGATGCGAAGACGGGTTGCCAGCGCTGGATGTTCGACGCCGGCTTCGGCGTGCGCACCGCCATCACGATCGGTGAGGATGAGCGCGGCGCGACCGCCTATTTCGGCGATCAGCGCGGCGAGGCCTATGCGCTCGACGCCGAGAGCGGCAAGCTGTTATGGAAGCAGCGGGTCGAGGCGCATGCCGGCGCCGTCATCACCGGTGCGCCGACGCTCGTCGATGGCGTGCTCTATGTGCCGGTCTCTTCGCTCGAAGAGGTGATGGCGATCGATCCGCGTTATTCCTGCTGCACCTTTCGAGGGCTGATTGCCGCGCTCGACGCGCACACCGGCGAGGTGCGCTGGCGCGGTTATGTCAGCCCGCCCGCGCAACCGGCCGGCACGAACTCGTATGGTGTGCAGCTGTTCGGGCCATCCGGCGGCGCGATCTGGTCGTCGCCGACGATCGATCTCGCGCACAACAGGATTTATGCAACCACCGGCGACAGCTATTCCGATCCGCCGTCGAAAACGTCGGACGCTTTCGTCGCGTTCGACTTGGCGAGCGGCCAGCTATTGTGGTCGCGGCAGATGACCGAGGGCGACGCCTACAATGTGGCCTGCAATGGTCCGCTCTCGCAGCAACTGCCCGTCGGCCAACGGCCCCGATCTCGATTTCGGCTCGTCGCCGATCCTCATCGATCTTCCCGAGGGTAAGCGCGCCCTGATTGCTGGCCAGAAATCCGGCATGGTGCATGCGCTCGATCCCGATCGCGACGGCGCCATTCTGTGGCAGCGCCGGGTCGGTCGCGGCGGCAAGCTCGGCGGCGTGCAATGGGGCATGGCGGTCGACGAGGCCAATGTCTATGTCGCCGTGTCGGATGTCGGAATCACGCGGGTCTCGCGCGAGACGGCCGGCGCTCAGAAATCCGTGCTCGGGACGCCCCTCAAGCTCGATCCGAGCCAGGGCGGCGGCCTCTATGCGCTGAGCCAGGCGAGCGGCGAGATCATCTGGCACACACCGCATCCGGGCTGCCAGGACAAGCCGGGCTGCAGTCCCGCGCAGTCGGCAGCGGTGACAGCGATTCCCGGCGTGGTGTTCTCCGGCGGGCTCGATGGCCATCTGCGGGCCTACGCGTCCAAGACCGGCGAGATCGTCTGGGACGTCGACACCGCGCATGACTACACCACCGTGAACGGCGCGCCCGCGCATGGCGGCTCGCTGGACGGCCCCGGCCCGGTCGTCGCCGGCGGCATGCTCTACGTCAATTCCGGATACACCAACTACGGCACCGCGCCCGGCAATGTGTTGCTCGCGTTCTCGGTGGACGGGCAGTAGGGGGCGCCCGGGAGAGCGGGCCTTCACTCCCGAGCACGTGGTCGTCGTCATCGCGAGGAGCAAAGCGCGGAAATTGACGCTGCCTCACAGCGGCACGCCGCGATATTCGCGGTTGGCGAGGCTGGCTTCTTCGAGGTCGAGGTCGCGCTCGATGCGCCGCCTGATTTCGTCGGTGATCTTGCCGTCGCGCAGCAGTACGTGGATGAATTTTCGTTCCGCGGCGATCAACTCGCGCGTCAGCTCCGTGCCGGCCGCCGAGACGTCGTGACGATCGGGGTCGAGCGAGTCCGGCAGCTGGCTCGCGCGCGTCTCGTGTCGTGCGCGCAAAAGCCGCACGACTTCGTCGGACAATTCGCGATCCTGTGTCAGCGCATCGAGCGACTGCAGCGCCACGCCCAGCGCCTCGCGCCGCGCCGCGATCTCGGATTCGTGCTCGGCGATATGCTCCGCGCGGCCGGCCTGCTGCAAGCCGAGCGCGCGTACGACGGCGGGCAGGCTGAGGCCGAGTCCGACCAGCGTGACGAAGATGACGCCAAAGGAGACGAACAGGATCAGGTCGCGGTCGGGAAACGCGTCGCCATTCGCAAGCGTGAACGGCAGCGCCAGCGCGGCCGCCAGCGACACCGCGCCGCGCAGTCCGGCGAATGACAGGATGAACGCCCATTGCCAGGGCGGCGAGGGATCGCGCTTGCGCAGGCTCTTGCTCAGCACCCGGGGCAGATAGACCGCGGGATAGACCCAGGCGAAGCGCGCAACGATGACGATGGCCGAGACCAATGCGGTCGCGATCAGGATGTCGTCGAGCGGAAATGCCTTCGACTTCTCGTACAGCAGCCGCATCTGGAAACCCGTCAGCAGGAACAGCAGCCCCTCGATCAGATAGACGATTAGATCCCAGAAGAAGATGCCCTGCAGGCGGGTCGCCGACGAAATCAGCAGCGGTCCGTTCCAGCTCATATAGAGCCCGCAAGCGACCGTCGCGATCACACCGGAGCCGCCGAAATGTTCCGGCAGCCAATAGGCGATGTAAGGCGTGATCAGGGACAGCGTGATCTCGACCTGCGGATCGCGCGCCCAGTGCCGTACGCGCAGGCTCAGCCAGCCGACCGCCGCGCCGAACGCGAGCTCGCCGGCGACGATCGCGCCGAACGTGCCCGTCGCCTTCGACAGCGAGAAGGTTCCGCTCAGGATCGCGGCCAGCGCGAAGCGATAGAGGATCAGCGCGGTCGCATCATTGGCGAGTCCTTCGCCTTCCAGCACGACCAAAATCCGGCGAGGAATGCCGAGCCTGCGCGCGACCGCAAGCGGGGCGACCGCGTCGGGCGGCGCGACGATGGCGCCCAGCAGGAAGCCGATGCTCCAGGGCAGCCCGATCAGATAGTGCGTCGCGGCGGCGACCGCGAAGGCGGTGAAGATCACGCAGCCGACCGCGAGCAGGATGATGGGGCGCAGATTGTGCTTGAATTCGCGCCAGCTCATCGCGACGCTCGCCGAATAGATCAGGGGCGGCAGCACCAGCAGCAGCACGAGGTCCGGCGGCAGTTCCAGCGTCGGCATGCCCGGCACAAAGGCGAGCACGATGCCGGCGAGCAGCAGCAGGATCGCAGGTGCGACGCTGATCCGGCGTGCCAGCAGCGCGGTGCCCGCGAGCACCGCCAGCAGGATCAGGAAAATCTGAAACTTCGCTTCCATGTCGGGACCGGTTTCGCGCGGATAGGCGGCGAGGTCAATGCGCGCAAGCGCAGCCGCGTGATCCGATCGAGGCCACGTCTGACTTGTCGGTGAAGCGGCTACGCGCGCCCGGCAAAAACCCCAATCTCTGATCGGTATGCCGCCTCCTGTGTGGCACGCGCAGACTGGATTGGAGCGCATCATGACATCTGTCGGCCGCCATGCGGTCGTGATCGGCGCGAGCATCAGCGGTCTGCTGGCGGCGCGGGCACTGTCCGAATTCTACCAAACCGTGACCGTGCTGGAGCGCGACAGGTTTCCGAAAGCCGACGTTCCGCGCAGGGGGGTGCCGCAGGGCCACCATCCGCACGGCCTGCTCACGCAGGGCAGGGATGTGATCGAGCAGCTCTTTCCCGACTGGAGCGACGAAATCGTGGCAGCAGGCGGCATCAGCGCCGATTACGCCGATGATGTCGCCTGGACCGGTTTTGGCGGGACCTTGAAATCCGCGCCGAGCGGCTTGATGGGGGTCCTCGCGTCGCGGCCGGTGCTGGAAGGCCAGCTCAGGCGTCGGCTGTTCGCGTTGCCGAATGTCCGAGCTTTCGAGGACTGCACGGTGCTCGGCGTGGTGGCGGGCGATGACAACGCCGTGGTCAAGGCCGTGCGGATTGTCATCGGCAATACCGGCCACGAAAAGCGCGTTCCGGCGGATATGATCGTGGACGCGTCCGGACGCGACTCGCTCAGCCCGGCATGGCTGAGGAACCTGGGCTACGGGCGTCCACCGACCGAGCGGATCGAGGTCGGCGTCGGGTACACCACGCGGCTCTATCGCCGGCATCCCACCGATCTCGGCGGCAAGCTTGGCGTGCTGGTTTCAGCGAGCGCGCCGAACTGGCGCAACGGTACGTTGCTGTATCACACGGAGGATTGCTGGATCGCCTCGATCGGGGGCTATCTCGGCGACTACGCGCCGGCGAACCAGCA
Source organism: uncultured Alphaproteobacteria bacterium (assembly GCA_963786015.1). Lineage (GTDB taxonomy): Bacteria > Pseudomonadota > Alphaproteobacteria > Rhizobiales > Xanthobacteraceae > Bradyrhizobium. The sequence goes on from CAWAXO010000038.1 coordinate 168,544, forward strand.
GCAATTCGCTGCCTTTGCGCGGTCGTTGCCGGTGCCGGACATCCATGACGTGGTGACGCGGGCGGAGCCGTTGAGCGGTTTTGCCGCCTGCCGGTATCCTGCAAATGTGCGGGTCGGCTATGAGCAGCTGGCGCGGTTCCCGGGAAACTATCTGGTGATCGGCGATGCGCTTTGCAGCTTCAATCCGCTCTATCACCAGGGCATTGCGGTCGCGGCACAGCAAGCGGCCCTGCTGCGCCAATGCCTTCGCGAGGGCACGGCCGATCTCGCCAGGCGCTTCTTCGGCGGCGCCGCAGCCCTGATCGATCCGCCCTGGGCGATGGCCGTGAGCAACGATCTGAGGCATCCGCAGGTCGTGGGCGCGTGCTCGGTGACCATGAAGTTCCTCGCCTGGTACATCGGCAAGCTCTCCAAGGCCGGCCGGCATGATGCGGCGTTGACCGACGCGCTGCTCCAGGTCAGGAACCTGCAGGCGCTGCCGCTCGATCTGCTGCAGCCGGCGACCATCGGCCGGGTGATTTGCGGCAATCTGGGCTTTCGCGGACGGAACGGCGCGGAGAAAGGTTCGCCCGGCGCGCGGCCGTACGAAACTGTCAGTCCCGCAAATCGTACCGATAGGACTTCGAGACGATCTGCCAGCCGTCGCTCAATTTCATCGCGACCAGATAGTCGGTAAAGAAGCGCGGCGGCAACTGGCAGCGCACCTTGATGAAGGCCGTCTGGTCATCCGAACGGTCGATGGTGACGATGAAATCCTCGCGCGGCTTGCCTTCACCCTTCGCCGACGGCCGTTTGCGCACCCAGGCCAGCCAGTCCGGCACGGTCAGGATCTTGAGCTCCCCTTTTTCCACCCAGCGCAGGTCAGCCGAAGGATGGAAGGCCGCCGCCAGCTTGTCGGCGTTGCCCTCGTAAAGGCCGTCAAAATAGGTCTGCACCACGGCTTCGACGCTGGAACGGTCCGGGCTCATGATCCTGCTTCCTCTGGTTGGGGAATAAGCGAGTTTTGAACGGATAATTGCCGATGGCAAGAGCGAACCGGGAGCCCTGCGCGGCGACTAAATATATAGTCGAGAGGTGTTTACCATCCGCTCGGCGCGTTTTGGCTGAGTGATCTGGCTCACGAGACGCGCTATCAGAATCTGATAGATAAGTCGGATGATAAGAGGTTTCTGGAGTGTCGCGATGATGAGGGCCGTATTGCTCGGATTGCGCGGATTTTCAAGCGGGTTTTCACGCAAGTTTTTTCTGGCCGCGGCGCTGATGTTGCTGTGCCAGCCCGCCTTCGCCGACAAGCGCGTGGCCCTGGTGCTCGGCAATTCCAGCTATCAGAACGTGCCACCGCTCTCGAACCCGACCAACGATGGCGGCCTGATGGCGGCCACCTTCAAGCAGGCCGGCTTCGACATCGTGGACACCCGCTATGACCTGACCGCGCTGGAGACGCGGCGGGTGCTGCGCGACTTCGCCGACCGGGCGCGCGATGCCGACATCGCCGTGGTCTACTATGCCGGCCACGGCATGGAGGTCGACGGCACCAACTATCTGATCCCGGTTGACGCGCGGCTCGAGCGCGACACCGACGTCTATGACGAAGCGTTTTCGCTCGACCGCATCCTGGTCGCCGTCGAGCCTGCCAAGCAGCTCCGGCTGGTGATCCTCGACGCCTGCCGCGACAATCCGTTCGCCAAGAACATGAAGCATTCGTTGGCGTCTCGGTCGATCGGCCGCGGTCTCGCCAGGGTCGAGCCGACCAGCACGAACACGCTGATTGCCTATTCGGCGAAGGCCGGCTCGACCGCGCAGGATGGCGACGGCAGGAACAGCCCGTTCACCACCGCGCTGTCGCAGCATCTGACGACGCCGGGACTCGACGTCCGCAAGGCGTTCGGCTTCGTCCGTGACGACGTCTTGAAGAGCACCGGCAATCGCCAGGAGCCGTTTGTCTATGGCTCGCTCGGCGGCAACGATGTCGCGCTGGTGCCGGCGCGCGCGGTTCCAGCCGCCGTCCCGGCGCCGCCTGCGGCCAGTCCGCAGGTCGCCAATCCGCAGGCCGATATCCGCCGCGACTATGAGCTCGCGCTGCAGGTCGGCAACAAGGCCGCGATGAGCGCTTTCCTCGCGCAGCATCCGGACGGCTTCTACGCCAGCCTCGCGAAACTGCAGCTCGACAAGATCTCGGCCGAGGAGGCGCATGCCGCGGCCACTGAAAAGGCGCGCGCTGCCGAGCAGGAGCGGGCGCGTCTCGCCGCCGAGGGCGCGAGGAAGGATACGCAAGCCAAGGCCGATGCCGACGCAAAGGCCGCCGAAGCGGCGCGGCTCGCAGCCGAGAGAACCAAGCAGGCCGCGCAGGCACAGGCGGCCGAGGCCGAGCGCCAGCGCGGAGAAAAGATCACCAGCAATCCCGTCGCGGCGCCGAACGCTGCGACCGATACGTCGGCGCCCGCGGAGCCGGCCGCGCCGGTCGACAAGGCAACCAACCTGGCCGCGCTCAGCACCGGCCCGTCGCAGCCTGATCTCACCAAGTCGGTGCAGGGCGAGCTGCGCCGTGTCGGCTGTCTCAAGGCTGATGCCGATGGCGACTGGAATGCAACTTCAAAGCGGTCGCTGACGCAATTCAACCGCTACGCCAAGACCGATCTCGACACCAAGGTCGCCAGCAGCGATGCGCTCGATACCATCAAGCAGAAGCAGTCGCGCGTCTGCCCGCTCGCCTGCGAGCACGGCTACCAGGCCGATGGCGATCATTGCACCCGGATCGTCTGCGCCGAGGGCTCGTTCCTCAACGAGGACAATGAATGCCAGAAGCGCCGCGGGAAGAATGCGGTCGTGAAGCGCGACGAGCAGGACCGTCGCGGTCGCCGCGACCGCGCCGATCGCACGGATCAGTTCGATCGGCCCGAACGCATGCCTCGCGGATCGACCGGTTATGATATCGGGGTTGGCGGCTATGCCCCGCCACCCGCAAGGCCGCGCGCTTCGGCCTCCCGCGGCGGTGGATCTCGGCAGATCGTGTGCGACAGCCTCGGCTGCCGTCCCGTCGCCGCCGGCTGCCACTTGGACTACCGGACGACGGCACAGGGTGGCCCAAAGGAAGGCGGCGGCGGCAACGTGCAGGTCTGCAATTGACCACGGCATTCGAGGCTGAGGTGGAAGGGACGCGCGTTGCGCGCCCTTTTGCGTTGAGCCGGGAGTCTTGCATCATCGGCGTGCTGCAAGAAGTGGAGAAAGAGTTTCAAGAATTGTGGCGATCGGAGCTGCATTGCTGGCTTCGTCGCGCGACGAATGAAACTCCGCCACCTCCACGCCGAGAACACGGGTTGATGGGATCGCAGCAAGGAGCTGTCGAAGCTGAGCAGGGAGCAACCCGCCTGGGACGTCATAGTCCGCCGGGACAAACCCCGGTTGCAGAACGTCCCAATCGATGTGAATCCAGACATCCGCGCCGTCGATCGTGGCGAGTAGCATCTCCGGAGTCGCGTCTGCCGGCGAAATGATGCGGACGCCGGATTGCCGCAGAAGATGACCCTCAGCCACATCGATGTCCCGCGCACCGACCAGAATTGTCTGCTCGGGCTTTAGGCCGGCGCCGTGACCGCTATCCCAAAGCCCGCACGCCGCAGCGAGAACCATGCCTCCGAGATAGCCGGTGTCGGTTGTATGAGGCGTATTGAAGTCGCCATGCGCATCGATCCAAAGCACTACGGCATCGGGAAACGTTCTGGCGACCACTGGAAGCGATGCTAGGCTGGCCGAACAGGTGTTGGCTACCATCACTGGAAGTTTGCCGTTGCCGATACTCGCCGCGACGGCCTCGCTCAATGCGACGAGCGTCTCTCGAGCCTGAGGAAGACTGTTGCGCCAACTGTCCCGAGCGGGCGCGGTCGGCGTGCCGACCGAGCGCGCCTTCGCGCCATAGCAGCGTTCCAACGCTTCGGCCGTGCGCGCTGCGCCCTCGATTGTGTTCGTCGACCTGTCGCCGACACGACCCTGGCATACGATGAGATCCAGCATGTTGCTCACGCGTCCTGCTCGATCTTCGCAAGTGTGCTCAGCACTTCCGCGAACCGCTCCGCGCCGTGTTCTGCAAGAGGCAAAGACAGGGAAGGCTCCGCGATTTCGAGTTCCAGTACGCGCGGATCGTTGTTCCAGCCGCGTATGAGGTCGACACGTGCGTAGAGTAAGGGGCGGTCCAGTTGCAAGAGGGCTGCCGCCGTTTCAAGCGCGGCCAGGGCTACAGCGCGTTCGTCCTCGCAGGCGTCGCGCGGGGATCGAAAATCGAAGCTCGGCACATTCACCGATCCGTCCGGCGCAAGCAGCGCCCCTTTGCAAATCGAGTGGCTGTAAACGCCGTCGAAGAAGATCAGGTTGGTCTCGCCCACCTCGTCGATCGCTGGCAGATAGGGTTGCAATACTGCGCTGGCCCCATTGTCGACGAGGCGCGCGATGTAAGCCGCCGCCTCCGCCGCTTGAGACCGGCCAAAGCGCTGAACGTCTTTCGAGTAACAACCGATCGCTGGCTTCACCACGAAGTCATTGGCCTCGCGAAAAGCAGCAAGTAGATCTTGCACCGCCGTCAGCGGTGACATGCCGGCTTCGACAAAATGCGTCGGCACCACCGGCACGCCATTGGCGGCGAGATCGGACAAATAATGCTTGTCGAGGCTCCAGCGTATCGCCGCGAGCGGATTGAAAAGCTCGGTGACAGCGGAAACCTGCTCGCACCAGGTTAGGAATTGGGGCAGCCTGTCCGCATAATCCCAGGTCGATCGCAACACGACCGCACAATAGCATGACCAGTCAACGGCCGGATCGTGCCAGGCACGGATATCGATCCTGAGCCCGAGCCCGCGGCAGGCTGCAAGCAGGGGCACCATATCGAAGTCGTTTTGCAGACTGGAATCTGCGGTGACAAGGGCGATGGTCTTCATGCAGCGGATCCGGCATTCTTTCAGAAGTTGGAAGAAGTTCTATTCGGCATTTGCCGAATTTTGTGGAAAGTCGGGCTGATTTGGCCCCCCGAGCAGGACTCCTTCGAACACGAAGGCGGCCGGGCCGGTCATCGTGACCTGCGCGACTGGATCAAGCCAGTCGATCCGTAGATCGCCGCCGCGCAGCGTCACCAGGACACTGCGATCAATCCGTCCCCGCTTCATCAGGATAACAGCGGCGGCACACGCGCCGCTGCCGCAGGCGGATGTTTCTCCGGCACCGTACTCGTAAACCCGGAGCCTGATGTGCTCCCGCGAGATCACTTCGGCAAAGCCGACATTCACTGACGAAGGAAAGAGTGGCGAATTCTGGATTGCTCGGCCGCCATCCACGACGGGAGCAGTCCGAACGTCGTTCACTTCGATAACGGCATGCGGGTTCCCGATGGATACGACTGACACGGAAAACCGCAAGCCGCCGCCGAGGTCGATGTCGAACGGATCCCGTTCGTTCTGGAAGCCCGTCAACGCCATCTTGCCGTGTTCGAACTCCGGGATACCCATTCTGACGCGGAATGTGTTGCCGGGCAGCGCCTCCACGAGGTGTGTATTGCAGGGGCTGTCCAGCGCGAAGTTCGACCCGCTCGCCATGCCCGCACGGCGGACCCACGCGGCGATGCAGCGAATGCCGTTGCCGCACTGCTGAGATGATGACCCATCGGCGGTCCAGATGCGGAAGGACGCGACTGCGATTGCGCTACGCGGAGGTTCGACTCCGAGAATGAGATCGCAGCCGACGCCCTTGTGTCGGTCCGCCAGCACACGACACAGGTTTGGCGAAGGCGCGAGCCGGCGTCGCAAGTCAAGCACGACGAAGTCGTTTCCGGCGCCGTGCATCTTGGTGAACGGCAGGGCAGGACATTTTCGGGCGATCACCATGGCACGGTGCTGTCCATGTGGACGTAAGTGCCGGTCGGTCCGTCGCTATCGAGCAGGGCCATCCTGGCGCTCGTCTTTGCACCGGTTGCCACGTCCAGATCGCCTTCGCCGGAATTCATGTCGGTCTTGGTGTAGCCCGGATGCACTGCGTTGACCTTGATGGGCGTGTTGCGCAGCTCATAGGCAAGGTGGATGGTCCAGGAGTTCAACGCGCTCTTGGAGGCGCTATAGGCCGGGAGCGATTTGAATCTCGGGCTGTAAGCGTAGGATGACCGATCGCAGTGCGAATTGAGTGAGCCCAGCAAGCTCGAGACGTTCACGATGCGGCCGGCTGCGGATTTGCGAAGCAGGGGCAGTAAGGCCTGAGTAACCGCGACCGTGCCGAAGAGATTGGTTGCGAAGGTCTCACGCCAATCATGCAACGGCTGTTCCGACGGTGCCCTGCCGTACTCCTCGATTCGGATGCCGGCGTTGTTGACGAGAATGTCCAGTCGGCCGTATCTACGCTCCACCTCCGCAGCCGCAGCCATGATGGTCTGCTCTCGGGTCACGTCGAGTGTCAGCGCTTCAACGTCGAGGCCTGCCTCACGCAAGCCGTGCGCCGCCTTCGCGGACCTCTCGGGATGCCGGCCTGTCAGCAGAACCCGCGCACCTTGGTCGGCGAGCTGACGTGCGGTTTCGAATCCGATGCCCCTTGTTGCGCCGGTAACGAGGGCTATTCGCCTGTGATCGATCGACATGCCGGTGTCCTACGGGCCAGAGGATGAGGTGGCGAGCGCGACGGGCGCCAGCCGGGAGTCCATCTCCGTCGCGCAGGCGGGTGCGGCGGTCGGCTGGCGCCACGGGTGGGACGCCGTTGCCGTCGATGAATGCCGCTCGAATGGAAGGTCACGATCCAGCACGGCGAGGAAGGCACGTACTGCCGGACCGAACCGCGCGATATCGACCAGAAAAGCGTCGTGCCCCTGTGGTGACTCTAAGGCGAGGCAATGCGTACAGACGCCGCCGGCGCGCAGCCCTTCGGCGATCTGCAACTGCTGGCGCAAGGGGAACAAGATGTCGCTGTGAACTCCGATCACCAACGCTTTGTCGATGCTCAGCCGGGATAGGGCTTCGTCCGCGGCGAAGCCGCAGCATTCACCAAGGTCGAACCAATCAATGCTGCGGCTGAGGTAGAGATAGCAGTTGGGATCGTAGCTCCGGACGAAGCGCCGGGCATGGTTGTCCAGATAGCCTTCGATCTCGAACTCGGGTCCGAACGGACTCTGGCCGGCGCGCCGGTCCGGATGCAAGCGAATGCGGCCGAAGCGGTCATCCCATTCGAGAGGGGATCGGTAGGTGATGGTGCCGAGCTTGCGCGCTGCGGCCATACCGAGTTCGGGATAGTGTGCGTCGTCGTACCAGCCGCCGTTCCAGTTCGGGTCAAGTCGGATCGCTTCGCGCTGCATCGACCTGATCGCGATAGCGAAAGGCAGCGCATGCACCGCGCCCGAGATATTGATATGATTGCGTGCCAGGCCAGGATGGCGGGCAAGCAAAGCCAGAGCGCTCATTCCGCCCATGGAGTTTCCGATGACACAGGCCAGGCTCCCAAAGCCTAGCGCGCCGACCAGATGAGCCGCGGCATCAGCGATGTCCTCTATGGAAAGATCCGGGAAGTCGGGTCCATATGGCTTTCCGGTTGCCGGATTTCGCGAGCCTGGCCCCGTCGACCCATGGCAACTTCCAAGTGAATTGACGCAGATGATGTGCCAGCGATTGGTGTCGATCGGCTTGCCCGGGCCCAGCATCGCATCCCACCATCCGGGCGTCGGATCTTGTGCGTGCGCGGCCGCGTGCGCGTTGGGCGAGAGGCCCGGGAGGATCAGAATCACGTTGTCGCCGGCGGCATTGGGGCGGCCCCATTGTTCGTAGGCGATCCGAGCAGCATGCAGACAACCGCCGCGCTTCATATTGAAGGGCTCCGGCAGGTTGATGAATTGAGTCGCTGATGTGATGTACTCGCTCATGGGTTTGCCGAGCGTCCAATTTGCTGCATTCAAGCCGTCGCGTCGGCGCTGTCGACTACGGCCGATTCGGATGGCTCCTCGTCGGACCCTTCGTTCAGCCCCTCGAACAAGAAGGTCGAGAGATAGCGCTCACCCGTGTCGGGCAGCATCGCGAGCAACACCGCGCCCTCGGGTGCCGCTTCCGCGACACGCAGCGCCGTCGCGACGGCGGCGCCTGCCGAGATGCCGACGAAGATGCCTTCCTCGGCGGACAAGCGCCGCGCGGTGTCGCGAGCAAGCACTTCATCGACGATCAGCAGTTCGTCAATCACGCTTCGATCGAGGATGCGGGGTACAAAGTTCGGCGCAAGGCCCTGGATCTTGTGGACGTGCCATTCCTTGCCCGCGAGCACCGCGGCATTCGCGGGCTCAGCGACAACGATCTGTACTTCGGGTCGAGCGCATCTCAGCATCTGGCCCACGCCCGTCAGGGTTCCGCTCGTGCCGAAGCCCGTGACAAAGTAATCCAGCGGGCGCCCCGCAAAATCGCTGATGATCTCCGCCGCCGTCGTCTGGCGGTGGTAGGCAGGATTGGCGGGGTTGTCGAACTGTCGTGGACGGAACCAGCCATGCTTCTGCGCCAGCGCGTCGGCTCGTTTGTTCCCGCCGCTACTTCCTTCGCTGCCAGGAAAGAGCACTACCTTGCCGCCATAGGCCCTGATGAGCTTCCGCCGTTCAACCGAGTAGCTGTCGCCCATCACTGCGACGAACTTGTAGCCCCGCGCTGCGGCGACCATCGCAAACGCGATGCCGACATTTCCAGATGTGCATTCGACGATCGTATCACCTGGCTTCAAGCAGCCCTTCGCTTCGGCGTCCAGGATCACCCCCAAGGCCAAGCGGTCTTTGACCGAGCCTCCTGGATTGAATGACTCGACTTTGACGTAAAGTTTGACGTGCCCCGGTGGAAGGCGATGAAGTCGAACGATCGGTGTCCGGCCAATGGTGTCGAGAATGCTTTCGAATAGGGGCATGAAAACTCCGGATCGGTTGGGGTGGTTTACAGCCGCGCCGTGATAGTCAATGACGGTAGGATCCGGCTGAGCCGGGCTTATTGCTTCGATCCCGATTGCGCGAACTTGAACGGACACCGGTCGGTCCGATCGATGTTTTCATCGGAGAGACTGTACTGCCACCATTCGATGCCGCCGGTGCCATACGAGGCGAGTTGAGGGGAATGGGGCATGACATCGTAGCGTCCGATGCGGGCGCGGATGGTCGTCCGAACGTTACGGCCTGCGGGCGTGTCTCCAGCAACGACATCGAACCGCTCCCGCGGGTTGATGACCATCACGAAATGTTCGCCGAGATTCCGGCTTCGACGCAGCCAATGAGCGGGATGGCTCATGTTGCAAAACAACGGCATTCCGTTGAAGCACATCGACCAAGTCGCAGTGTTGGGGTCCGTGCAGACGCCAATCGGCCAAGGCCGGGGGTCGAGCTCATGCAGTCGCTGCAGGATGCTCCAACCAAAAGCGTCGTATTCGGCGGCGGATCGCGAGTGGATCGCGTTCACGGAGAACGCGACAACCAGCGGATAAGCCGTGTTCAGGCTGCCATTCCAGTCTCGGGACAACTCGACATAGTCGATCAGGCTGCCAGCGAGGTGCTGAAGGTCGGTGTCGGAAATTCCTTCCGCAAAGACGAAGCGAAGAAGCCCTCTACCGAAAGCATTCCTTGCAAACAGACACGGGAAGTTGGTGTCCCCGCTCAGCCTGGAGTTGATATTGTGAAGAACGTCGCGATGCCACGCTCTTCCGGATTCGCGGATTGAATGCTGACTTGTTAGCCGCAAACAGCTCTGGGTGCCATTTTGCATATTGGAGTCCTCCCAGACATCATTTGTTGGGAGCGACCGTATGAAAATGCATCCAGTGATAGAAGTGACAGTCGGATACAATTTGGTCGAACTGTATTGACGGACTGTCCGTACTTATAGGTTGCTCGAATGGCGAAGCGCATGGGACTAAAGACAAACGACGTGATGCATGCCATCCGCGCGAGGGTGGCCAGCCGCGCATTCGCGGCAGGTGATCGTCTTCCGTCGATCCGAGCGATGGCGGCGACGATGCAGGTTTCGCCATCGACAGTCGTGGAAGCTTACGATCGATTGGCAGCCGAAGGGTTGGTGCGGGCTCGTCGCGGCTCCGGCTTCTACGTTGCGAGTTCCGCGTTGCCGCCGCTTGCTCTTGCGGACGATGATCCAAGGCGCGATCTGACCGTCGACCCTTTCTGGGTATCGCGTCAATCGCTGGATGCGAGTTCCAGTGTTCTCAAGCCGGGCTGCGGATGGCTTCCCGCCGATTGGATGCCTGGCGACGCTCTTCGCCGCGCGTTACGCTCGCTCGCTCGCTCGAACGACAGCTTGCTGACCGAATATGGTGGCACGAGGGGTTCACTTGGCCTGCGCCGACTCTTGTCGACGCGCTTCGCGGAGGATGGCGTCAGCCTGCCACCGGATCAGGTCCTGCTGACAGGTTCGGGCACGCATGCAATCGACCTCATTTGCCGGTTCTTTCTTCGTCCCGGCGACATCGTGCTCGTGGATGATCCCTGTTATTTCAACTTTCGGGCGCTGCTGCGTGCTCACAAGGCCAAGGTGGTTGGCGTGCCTTATACGAGCACGGGGCCTGACATTGCCTGTTTCGAGGCTGCGCTCGTCGCCGAGAAGCCACGGCTCTATGTTACGAACTCGGCTCTCCATAACCCAACCGGCGCGACCTTGTCGCCACAGACCGCTCACCAGGTGCTCAACGCGGCGGCCGCGCACGATCTCATAATTGTCGAAGACGACATCTTCGCTGATTTCGAGCCTGAGCCATCGCCGCGGCTTTCTACTCTGGATGGCCTCAATCGGGTGATCCGGATCGGAAGCTTTTCCAAGACGTTGTCCGCGTCCGCGCGTTGCGGCTACATCGCCGCACGTCGCGACTGGATCGATGAGCTCATAGACCTCCAGGTCGCCATAAATTTCGGCGGCCCGAGCGTCGTCGCGGCGGAATTGGTCGCTCATGTTCTGACGGGCGGTCGCTATCGCAAGCACATGGAGGATGTCCGGCTGAGGCTTGTGCGTGCGCGCCGGGAGGTTGCGGGAAAGCTGGCGGATGCCGGGCTCGAACTCTCGCTCATGCCGCGAGGCGGGTTCTACCTCTGGTGCCGCTTGCCAAACGGTCTGAAGGCGGCAGAGGTCGCGCGCGCGGCGCTTGAGGAGGACATCTTGCTCGCACCCGGCGATGTCTTCAGTGTTTCGGAGACCGCTTCGGAATTTCCTTCGCTTCAATGTCGCGCAGTCCAGACATCCGCGCATCTGGCAGGTGATGCGTCGTGTTGTGGAATCTCACGGATGAGGATTGTTGCAGATCGCCTGCAGCATGATCCGGAAAAGTGGAAACCGGTTTTCCCTTAGCTAACAAACGCGGAACGCGTTTGCGCGGAGATCATGCTCAAACAAAGAGCCAGAGCGCGATGCGATCACGCGAAGCGTCTCGCACCGGCAACGCACAGCACCACGACGGCGGTGGAAACGATCATTGTCCAGGCAATTGGCTCATTGAGGAATACGGCGGCGAGGACCAACCCGAAAAACGGCTGCAGGAGCTGCAATTGGCCAACGCCGGCTATGCCGCCCAGAGCCAGTCCTCGATACCAGAAGACGAAGCCGACCAGCATGCTGAAGACTGAGACGTAGGCAAGGCCGATCCAGGCGGGAGTTGCGATGCCGCCCCAGCTATGCGGCAAGGTGAGCGTGGCGATCGCGGCCATTATTGGCAGAGCCAGAAGCAACGCCCAGGAAATGACCTGCCAGCCGCCAAGCCGCCGCGAAAGTGTCGCGCCCTCGGCATAGCCCAAGCCGCAGAGGAGAATGGCAGCCATCATGAGAAGATCGCCTACCAGCGATCCTCCGTCGCTCTTGTAGAGCGCAAAAGCAGCGACCGTCGTCGCACCAACACAAGAAAACAGCCAAAACGCCGGCTTCGGCCGTTCGCCGCCCCTGATCACGCCGAAGGTTGCCGTCACAAGCGGCAGAAGGCCGATGAAGACGATGGAGTGCGCGGCGCTGAGATGCTGGAGCGCGAAGGCGGTGAGGAGTGGAAACCCCACGACGACGCCGGCGGCCACGATTGCGAGCGACAAGAGATCGTCGCGCAGTGGACGGGTCTGCCGCAAGCTGAGGAGAAGGGTCGCGCCAAGCATGGCCGCGATGACCGCTCGTGCAGACGTAAGAAACATTGGGGAGAAGTCGGCAACGGCGACACGCGTGGCGGGCAGCGAGCCGCTAAAGATGATGACGCCGAGAAGTCCGCTTCCCCAGCCTGCAGTCGTTCGTTCCATGGTCCCTCGCTTTCGTGAGAGATCACGGTAGCCTGCAGAGGCAAGCCACGACAGGCACAGAGCCATACAGTTTGGACGATCTGTATGCCACACAAATGCAATACACTCGTCATGAACACCTCCCGAAGCGAGGCCGCCGGCTCGCGTGAAGAAAATGTCAAGACGGGAATCTGGAGCTTTGATTCTGATTCGATCAGAACCGCAAATGCGCTAACCCGAAATCGCGCTGGCGGCGATGTTGACCATCAGGGCCACCAGCGCGGTGTTGTAGACAAAGGAGACGATGCCGTGCGCCGTGGCGGTGCGGCGGATGCCCTTGTCGGTGATGCCGACGTCGGAGACCTGGGCGGTCATGCCGATGACGAATGAGAAATAGACGAAGTCCCAGTAATCGGCGTGGTCTTTCTGCTCGCCGCTCGGGAATTGCAGCCCGCCGGGCTTGGCGCCGCGATAATAGGCATGAGCGTAATGCAGCGCGAAGGCGGTGTGCACGGCCGCCCATGACAGCGCGATCGTCGTCGTTGCAAGCGTCAGCTCGGCCGGTCCGCGATGCGAGGCGCCGAGCTCGAACACGATGGCCGCGACGCTGGCGAAGGCGCCGAGCGCGGTCAGCATCAGGATGAGAAAGCGCCCGTCGTCCTGCAGCGCTGCATTGCGCTTGATATGGCGATGATGCTCGTTGCGCAAGCATCATCGCATAGACCATCAGCAGGTAGGTCGCGACGAAAACGTCCCAGCCGAGGAGCTGTCGCGTGACGAGACGCAGCGCCCGGGACTGACAGGCGGAACTTGCGAAAAAGGCTGCGATCCCGAGGCCGATCGCAAAAAAAGTGCGCGGCCGGGCGTAGACCACGCGCACCGGCCGCGACATCTGTCGAAAGCGGACGAGGACGGGATCTTCGGTTTCCTTGTCCGCCGCCATCGATGACCGCGTCAGCTCTTGCGCTCGGCGACGAAACGGGCCGCTGCGCGCAGCACATCGCCCTTGTCGCCGAAGATCGACAGCGCGGCATCGGCGCGCGTGAGCAGATCGCGCACGCGCTGCTTGGCGCCCTCGATGCCGAGCTGGGTGACGAAGGTGGTCTTGCCGAGCTCGGCGTCAGCGCCGGCCGGCTTGCCGAGCGTCGCGGCGTCGCTTTCCACGTCGAGCAGGTCGTCGGCGATCTGGAAGGCCTCGCCGAGCGCACGGCCGAAATCGTCCAGCGCCTGGTATTCTTTCGCCGAGGCCTGGCCGAGCAGGGCGCCCGCGATGCAGCCGAAGCGCAACAGCGCCCCGGTCTTCATCTGCTGCAGCCGCGCCACGTCGACCGGCTCGCGGTCGCCGAAGCGGCCTTCGCCGGCGAGGTCGAGGATCTGGCCGCCGACCATGCCGCCGATACCGGCGCCGCGCGCCAGCGCGCGGGTCAGCGCCAGCCGAACGCCGGCATCCCTGTGGATCTCGTCGCGGGTGATGATGTCGAAGGCAAGTGTCAAAAGTCCGTCGCCGGCCAGGATCGCGGTGGCGTCGTCATAGACCTTATGCACGGTCGGCCGGCCGCGGCGCAGGTCGCTATTGTCCATTGCCGGAAGGTCGTCATGGACCAGCGAGTAGCAGTGGATGCATTCCAGCGCCGCGCCCGCGAGCAGCGCGGCGTCGCGCGGCACGCCGAATACGGCCGCGCTCTCGACCACCAGAAAGGGACGCAGCCGCTTGCCGCCGTTCAGGCTCGAATAGCGGATGGCGTCCATCAGCCGCTTCGGCCGCACGATCTCGTCAGGCAAGGTCGCGTCCGACAGCAATTTGGCAAGCAAAGCTTCGGTGTCCTCCGCGGTCTTGTCCAGTCGCGCCGCGAAGTCGGGTAGGGCAGTGCCGGTCATTTAAGAATGGCTCCAGGTCGAATTTGGCCGGACAATCGTTGATGACAACGGCTTCGTCAATTGTGAGACGGAGCACGCATAGGGCGAAAAGTACTTGAAAAAAGCGTGAACTGTCAGGGAGATGTGAAGTATCCGGGGGTATTCTGTCATCTCTTGGGTGTTGCCCTATTCCTGCCGGCCTGAAGCAGAAAAACATCGCCTTGCGCGCCGTTCGAATATTAACCCTGGTTTTGCTGGCCGCTCTGCTCGTGCCTTATCTGCTCGCGCCGTTCTACCGGATCGGCCATCCGGTCTCGACGCTGATGGTCTGGCGCTGGCTGAAGGGCGCGCCGGTGAGCCGGCAATGGATCGATCTGGGCGAGATGTCGCCTTATCTGCCGCTCTCGGTGGTCGCCTCCGAGGACGCGAGATTCTGCAGCCATCACGGTGTCGACTGGGACGCGCTGCGCGACGTGGTCGATGACGCCGGGGAAGGCGAAGTCACGCGCGGCGGCTCGACCATCACCCAGCAGGTGGCCAAGAACCTGTTCCTGTGGCCGGGCCGCAGCTTCATTCGCAAGGGCCTGGAACTGCCGCTGGCGCTATGGATCGACCGCGTGCTGCCGAAACGGCGGATTCTCGAGATCTATCTCAATATCGCCGAGCTCGGCCCGTCCGGCCAGTTCGGCGCCGAGGCCGGCTCGGTTTACGCCTTCGGCCGTTCCGCGGCAGGCCTGTCGCCCCGCGAAGCGGCCTTGATGGCCTCGATCCTGCCCAACCCCGTCAAGCGCAGCGCGCGCAGTCCGGGGCCCGGCGTGCGCCGGTTGGCTGGAACCTATATGGTCCGCGCCCAGGCCCCCGCCCTGCAGCGCTGCTGGGGTGAGAATCGGTAGCTTCTGGAGCGCATTTCGGGCGCTTTTTTGCAGCCCGATACCCTAGCATTGCGCGGGTCCTTCCTCTATAAGCGCGGCCTTGACCGGCATCCGGCTCGCCAGCCGCCAGTGCTAGAGCCTCCGCAACCGGATGATGCCTGCAGAACACCCCTAGAGGACACCGATATGGCCGTTCCCAGACGAAAAACTTCGCCCTCGCGGCGTGGCATGCGCCGCTCGGCGGATGCACTGAAGAAGCCCACTTATGTCGAGGACAAGGATTCCGGCGAGCTGCGCCGCCCGCATCACCTCGATCTCAAGACCGGCATGTACAAGGGCCGGCAGGTCCTGAAGAAGAAGGAATCCTGACGGCGTCGGGCGGGTGCGGTTGTCGCGCTTGCCTGGATCGGTCACCGGGATTCAGTCAACGGACGGGACAATTGTTTTCGCTGACGGAGCATGACGCTTCGTCAGCGCTTTGCGGAATGGCTGCTGAAATTTAGTTTGCGAAGAAGGCCTCACCGATGTCGATGGTCGGTTTTCCGCTGCTCCTGATACCGTTCGCGATCTACAACATCATCGCCTTCCTGATGCCCAGCGTCTCCTTCGACGTGACGCTGGCGAAGCTGACGCTCGTCTCGGGCGCGGAGTGGCCGATCACGCTCAGCGATGTCCTGCTCACGCTCGGCATCCTGCTCCTGCTGCTCGAGGTGATGAAATCCGCGCGCCCGGGCGGCAAGTATATCACCGACCATCTGCTGTCGTTTCTGGTGTTGGGCGCCACCGCCGCCGAATTCGTGATGTGGCAGAAGTTCGGGACCTCGACCTTTTTCCTGCTCGTGCTGATGGCGATGGTGGATTTCTTCGCCGGTGTCGCGTTGCGTGGCCGCCGCGCTGTCGCGCAGCCGGCGTCACGCACCGTCGTCGCCCGCCGTGAGCCGGGCAAAGTCAGGGAAGACGCCAAGAGGGAAGACGTAAAGCAAGACGAAAAGACGATGCCGGTCGAGCCGCATGTCGAGCCCGATCCCGCACCGGCCGCGGAGCCCGCGGCGTCTGCTCCCGCATCGCAGGCCCCGGCCACCACGTCGGCAGTGCCGGCGGCAGCGTCGGTTGCCGAATCCGTGCTGATGGACCGTCCAGAGCCAAAGCCAGTGCGGCCCGAGGCGATAAAGCCTGTCGTTCTCGCGCCCGAACCGAAACCCGCCGACCCCGCTGTGGAAGTCGCGCCGCCAGCTCCGGAAAGCCAGCCGGCGCCCGCGGTCAAAGCCGAACATATCGAAGCCGAAGAGATAAAAGAGATCGAAGCCCGAGAGACCGAAGCTCAAGAGATCGAAGCCCAAAAGATCGAGGCCCAAGCGGCGCCGGCCGCCGCCGAACCGTCACCGCAGGGCTCGTCCAAGAATTGCATCCGGGCGGCAGCCCGCCGGCGTCGCCCGAGACGCCGAAGCATTAAAGCCCTTATCGTTCAGACGACCTGCCGTGTCCGGAAACCCGTCTCCGGCACGCGCGACCGGTGAGCCCGATAGGCGGACAACGCGTCCGCCTGCGCCGCCCGTCGAAGCTGACGGGTCTGCGGGACCTGCTCGACGGTTGCAATCAGGTGGGTGAGGAATATCGGATCGGGCAGCGACAGCCGCCCGAGCGGCCTTGCGTACCGCACTGGTTCGGAGACCGGCACCAGCGCCACGCAAGCAGGGCGAGTTGCTATCTTGGCGTCGCTAGCGCCGTCATCCGCCGTTCGTTCTGGCTGGTCGTTCGCTGACATCTCAAACCGCAGTCCGTTGAACCGTCGCATTCTGGGACGCCGCGCGTCCCCTGAGCCTCTCCTCGCAAGAGCCATGCCGCTGCGCGTGCCGCGGGTTCCTGATACCGGTCCGAACATGGTTTGCGGAATATTAATCAAACCTGTTGAGGGTCCGGTCGCAAACGGCCTCTATTCTGTCCGTCGAGAATCACCCAGCCACTGTGCCAAATCGAGGCAATCTTGACATCCGCCCCTCCGGATAATTCGGCGATCCTGGCATCTCTCGGCCAGGCGGCCTTCGACTGGGACCTCGCAACGGATACGATCCGCTGGAGCGGTCATGCCGGCGCGGTTTTCCCCGACCTTCCAATGGCGGCACTGTCGAGCGGAGCCGAGTTCGCCCGCCTGATCGAGCCGAACCGCGCGATCCGCGAGCAGACGCTCGGTTTTTCGGCGGGCCATGGCGCCGGCGGCGCGCCCTACCGCATCGAATACGGCGTGCGCGCGAACACCTCCGATCCCCTGCTCTGGGTCGAGGAGACCGGCCGCTGTTTTGCCGGTCCCGACGGCAAGCCGGCGCGGGCGCAAGGCATCGTCCGCATCAACAACGAGCGCCATGCGCGCGACGAGCAGCTTCTGAAACTGTCGCGCATCGATCCCCTGACCGGAGAGCTCAACCGCACCCATCTGATCGCGGCGCTGGCCGAGGCCATCGAGGAAGCGCAGCGCTTCCGCACCGGCTGCGCCTTCATGCTGATCGGCATCGATCACCTGTCGCGCATCAACGACGCCTTCGGCTTCGATGTCGCGGACGCGGTGATCTCGGATATCGCCGGCCGCATCCGCGCGCGCCTGCGTATCCGCGACGTCCTCGGCCGTTTCTCCGGCAACAAGTTCGGCCTGATCCTGAAGAACTGCACCATCGACGACATGAATGTCGCGGCCGAGCGCCTGCTGGCCGGCATTCGCGACGATGTGGTGCCGACCAGCTCCGGCCCTGTCTCGGTCACCGCCTCGATCGGCGCCATCGGCGTGCCGCGCCACGCGCGCTCGGCCGATGAGGCGATCAACCGGGCCCAGGAGGCGCTCGACGGCGCCAAGCGCCGCCGCGCCGGCTCGTCCGCCACGTGGCGGCCGAATGTCGAGCGCGACGCCCAGCGCCGCGTCAACATCCGCGTCACCGATGAGATCGTCACCGCGCTCAACGAGCGGCGGATCGCGATGGCGTTCGAACCGGTGGTCGATACGGCCACGCGCGATGTCGCGTTCCATGAGTGCCTGATCCGGATGGAGCGCGACAACGGACGAATGCTGCTCGCGCCCGACATCGTGCCGGTCGCCGAACGGCTCGGCCTGATCCGGCTGGTCGACCATCGCGTGCTCGAGCTCGTCGTCGCCGAACTCGCGCAGGCGCCGGGCGTCGAGCTCAGTCTCAATATCTCGCCGGACACCACGATGGATCCGGACTGGTGGGCCTCGATCGAATCCTTGATGCGCGCGCATCCCGGCGTCGCCGGGCGGCTGATCGTCGAGATCACCGAGACCGTGGCGATCCAGGATCTCGATGAGCTGCGCGGCTTCGTCACGCGGCTGAAGAATTTCGGCAGCCGCATTGCGATCGATGATTTCGGCGCCGGCTACACCTCGTTCCGCAACCTGCGCAAGCTCGGCGTGGACATCGTCAAGATCGATGGCGCCTTCGTGCAGAACATCGTGCACTCGGCGGACGATCGCGCCTTCGTGCAGACGCTGATCGATCTGGCGCGACGGCTGAAGATCAAGACGGTTGCCGAGTGGGTGCAGGACGAGGAAGCGGCGCGCCTGCTGCGCGATTGGGGCTGCGACTACATCCAGGGCCGCCTGATCGGTCTCGCGTCCGCGACGCGTCCGTGGGAGAAATTGAGCGAGGAAGCCGTCACCGCTGCGGGTAGAGGCTCCGTTCAGGCTGCAAATTCCGTCGTCCCGCGCGCACTAAGGCACGCGCAATCTCCGGGGCGCTCGGCTCGCGCAGGGGCGAGAATAAGCAGCGCTGACGACATCTCCGCCCACGCCTTTCGGCGCATCCCGGAATGACGGCGGAGAGGATGCGGTCGTCCCGGAGATGCGTGCATGCTTGGTGCGTGCGCAGGGACGACAGCGAGTTTGTGGGTTGGACGGGAGCCCGCGTTCGCAGGGACGACAGGGGAGAAACTACTCTTCCTTCTTCGGCTCTTTCGACATGCGTTCGAGCCGTTCCTGCATCTCTTTCATCTGGCGGCGCAGCTCGTCGATGTTGTCTTCGCCGGACGCTGACGGGTCCGATGATTTCTCGCCTTCGGCCGATCCGGCGCGCGGCGCCGCGAACGGCTTGAACATCGAGAAGGTCTGCTGGAACAATTCCATGTTGCGGCGGACGTGCTCTTCGAGCGGCGCGAACGGCGTGCCGCTGAACGTGTCCGTGAGCTGCTTGCGGAATTTTTCCTGCTCGCGCGTCAGAGTGTCGATCGACTGCTCGAGATATTTCGGCACCACCATCTGCATGCTGTCGCCGTAGAAGCGGATCAGCTGCCGCAGGAACGTGGTCGGCAGCAGGTTCTGCCCGGCCTTGTTTTCCTGCTCGAAGATGATCTGCGCGAGCACCGAGCGGGTGATGTCGTCGCCGGTCTTGGCGTCGTAGACGAGGAAATCTTCGCCCACCTTCACCATCGCCGCGAGATCTTCCAGCGTCACGTAGGTACTGGTGCCTGTATTATATAGCCGCCGGTTTGCGTACTTCTTGATCGTGGTAGGTTGTTCTGATTTCGCCATGGGCCCACACATGCAAACCGAGAGGACTGGGAACCCGACGGCAGCACCGGCGGGCGGACGAGGCTACGCAACGCAACAAAATAAGCATGTTCAAATGACTTCGGCTACCGTTTTGTGCGGCACGGTTAATCCCAAAGCACAGGCGCTGCTCAGGAATCGCCCAAGAACGCCATTTTGAATGCGGCGCGGCGCAAATCGAGCGTCGGGCTCATTGACATGGCTCAACGAGGTTAACAGGATGGGTGACGAGACTGGCTGGCTTATCGTTCAGCCGCCTGCCCAATCCCGCGAACCCAGGCCCTCAAGAACCAGGAGAGATGCCATGTCAGACGATGTCGTCATCGTCAGTGCCGCCCGCACCCCCGTCGGAAGTTTTAATGGTGCGTTTGCCACCATGCCGGCCCACGATCTCGGGGCCGTCGCCATCAAGGCCGCGCTGGAGCGTGCGGGCATTGAGCCGGCGCGCGTGTCCGAGGTGATCATGGGCCAGATCCTGACCGCGGCCCAGGGCCAGAACCCGGCGCGTCAGGCCTCGATCGCCGCCGGCATTCCGGTGGAGAGCCCGGCTTGGGGTGTCAACCAGCTCTGCGGCTCCGGCCTGCGCACTGTGGCGCTGGGCTACCAGGCGCTCCTCAATGGCGATTCCGACATCGTCGTCGCCGGCGGCCAGGAATCGATGAGCATGGCGCCGCACGCCCAGTATCTGCGCGGCGGCGTCAAGATGGGCAACCTCGAGTTCGTCGACACCATGATCAAGGACGGCCTCTGGGATGCCTTCAACGGCTACCACATGGGCAACACCGCAGAGAACGTCGCCAAGCAGTACCAGATCACCCGCGCGCAGCAGGACGAGTTCGCGGTGTCCTCGCAGAACAAGGCCGAGGCCGCGCAGAAGGCCGGCAGGTTCAAGGACGAGATCGTTCCGGTCACCATCAAGACGCGCAAGGGCGACGTCGTGGTCGACAGCGACGAATATCCGCGCCATGGCGCGACGCTGGATGCCATGGGCAAGCTCCGCCCGGCCTTCGAGAAGGAAGGCACCGTGACGGCCGGCAATGCGTCGGGCATCAATGACGGCGCGGCCGCGGTGGTCCTGATGACCGCCAAGCAGGCCGCCAAGGAAGGCAAGAAGCCGATCGCCCGCATCGTGTCCTGGGCGCATGCCGGCGTCGATCCCAAGATCATGGGCACCGGGCCGATTCCGTCGTCGCGCGCCGCGCTGAAGAAGGCCGGCTGGAATATCGCCGACCTCGACCTGATCGAGGCCAACGAGGCGTTTGCGGCGCAGGCCTGCGCCGTCAACAAGGACCTCGGCTGGGATACCTCCAAGGTCAACGTCAATGGCGGCGCGATCGCGATCGGGCACCCGGTCGGCGCATCCGGCGCGCGCGTGCTGGTGACCCTGCTGCATGAGATGCAGAAGCGCGACTCCAAGAAGGGCCTCGCCACACTGTGCATCGGCGGCGGCATGGGCATCGCGATGTGCATTGCACGCGATTAAAAGATCGGCGTGTTGCGACAAGATTAGCTCTTCGCAACCGCACATCGCTCAATTAAACGAGAACGCCCGGACCCTGTTCCGGGCGTTTTCTTGTTGATGTTGGTCAAACCGGTCGCATAATCGAAAAACAAAAAGAAGAAGAGTTCGGCTACCCCTCAAGGAAGGCTGCCAAGGAAGGATTTCGACATGGCACGTGTTGCATTGGTGACAGGCGGTACGCGAGGCATCGGCGCGGCGATCAGCAAGGCGCTGAAGGCCGCAGGCTACAAGGTTGCCGCGAGCTACGCGGGCAACGACGCCGCGGCGGAGAAATTCAAGTCGGAGACCGGCATTCCCGTCTACAAATGGGACGTGAGCTCCTTTGATGCTTGCGCCGCCGGAATCAAACAAGTCGAGTCCGACATCGGGCCGGTCGAGGTGCTCGTGAACAACGCCGGCATCACCAAGGACACTGCATTCCACAAGATGACGCTCGAGCAGTGGACCGCCGTCATCAACACCAATCTCGGCTCGCTCTTCAACATGACGCGCCCGGTGATCGAGGGGATGCGTGCGCGCAAGTTCGGCCGCATCATCAGCATCTCGTCGATCAATGGCCAGAAGGGACAGTTCGGCCAGGTCAACTACTCGGCCGCGAAGGCCGGCGACATCGGCTTCACCAAAGCCTTGGCGCTCGAGAACGCCAAGGGCGGCATCACCGTGAACGTGATATGCCCCGGCTATATCAATACCGAAATGGTGCAGGCCGTGCCGAAAGACGTTCTGGAAAAGAACGTGATTCCGCAAATCCCCGTCAATCGCCTCGGCGAGCCCGAAGAGATCGCGCGCGCGGTGGTGTTTCTCGCGGCAGACGATGCCGGTTTCATCACCGGCTCGACACTCACCGTGAATGGCGGACAGTATCACGCGTGATTTGACATGGTGGTTTGACTTGGTCATTTGACTTGCTGATTTGACTTGGCGGCGTCATTCCGGGTTTGCTCGGTTCCCTCGCGCCCGGAATGACGAGACCTGATGTCCTCCCGCACAGCGACATTGATCGGATTGACTGCGATCCTGATGTGGTCGCTGCTCGCCGTGATGACGGTCGCGACCGGCAGGATCCCGGCGTTTCAATTGGCGGCGATGACCTTTGCGATCGGCGCGCTGGTGGGCGCGCTGACCTGGATCGGCCGCGCGCACGCGGTTCTCGCCCTGCGTCAATCGCCACTCGCCTGGGTGGTCGGTGTCGGCGGATTGTTTGGCTATCACGCGCTGTATTTCCTGGCACTGCGCTTCGCGCCGCCTGCCGAAGCCGGCCTGCTGAACTATCTCTGGCCGCTCTTGATCGTGCTGTTCTCCTCGCTCTTGCCGGGCGAGCGGCTGGCGGCGCATCACGTCATCGGCGCGGTGCTTGGCCTCGTCGGCACCGTGCTGCTGTTCGCCGGCAACCGCAGCGGTGGCTTTGCACCGGGCCAGCTACCCGGACTTGTCGCGGCGTTCGTCGCCGCGTTTGTGTGGGCGAGCTATTCGGTGATGTCACGCCGGCTGAAATCGGTGCCGACCGACGCGGTCGCCGGATTCTGTGCCGTGACCGCGCTGCTTGCCGCCGCCGTGCATCTCCTCGTCGAGCAGACGGTATGGCCGGAAACGCCGATGCAGTGGCTCGCGGTCATCGCGCTCGGCGTTGGGCCGGTCGGCGCCGCGTTCTACGCCTGGGACATCGGCATGAAGCGCGGCGACATCCGCGTGCTGGGCGCAGCATCCTATGCGACGCCGCTGCTCTCGACCGCCTTCCTGATCCTGGCCGGATTTGCCAAGGCGAGCGCGAATATCGCGATTGCCGCGATCCTGATCGCCAGCGGCGGCCTGATCGCGGCAAAGGACATGGTCTGGAAAAAAAGCTGACGGCTCTGCTCAACGCAGGGCAGGTGTCCAATCTTCGGCCGCCAGTTCGAACTGCGCAAATTCAAATCCCGGCGCAACCGTGCAGCCGAGCAGCGTCCAGTCACCGGTGGTCTCCGCGGCCTGCCAGGCGCTTGCGGGCACGATCGCCTGCGGCCGTTCGCCGGCAACGATGTCCGGGCCGAGCCGGACCGTGTGTCCGGGGCAGCCGTCATTGGCGATCCGCAAATTCAGCGCGCTGCCTGCGTAATAATGCCAGACCTCCGGCACATCGATGCGATGCCAGTGCGAGCGCTCGCCGCGGGCGAGCAGGAAATAGATTGCGGTGGAGCAGGAGCGTCCGTTTGCGTCGGCGCGCGTGTCGCGGAACGTCTCGCGATAGTGTCCGCCTTCGGGATGCGGCCGCAACTCCAGGCGCGCGATAATCTCTGCCGCAGTCATGTCAGTCGCGGTCATGTGAGTACCAGTTGTTGGTGGACATATCAGGACTTGTTCTTGCGTTCGCGCAGCTCGCGGAAGACCTCGACCGCGTCCGCGCCCTTCATATGCAGCTTCTGCGCGACCGCCGCTTCATCGGCGCGCAGGAAGACATTGGCTTTCTTCTCCTCGCCGAGCGCGACCGGGATGGTCGGCTTGTTCTCGGCGCGAAGCCGCGTCACCTCCTCGGCGCGCGCCCTGAGCGCGGCATTGTCGGGCTCGACCGTCAGCGCAAACTTGACGTTGGAAGCGGTATATTCGTGACCGCAATACAGCTTGAAGTCGTCGGGCAGGGCGCGCAGCTTCAGAAGCGAATCCCACATCATCGGATAGGTGCCCTCGAACACGCGGCCGCAGCCGATCGAGAACAGCGTGTCGGCGGCGAACAGCGCCTTCTCGCCGTCGAAGACGTAGGAGATGTGATCGAGCGTATGGCCGGGCGTCTCGAGCACGCGCGTGAGCAGGTTGCCGATCTTGATGACGTCGCCATGAGCGACACGAAGATCGACATCGGCGATCTTCGCGCTCTTGTCATGCGGCGCGACGACGCGGCATTGATATTTCCGTTTCAGTTCGGCGACGCCGCCGACATGATCGTGATGGTGATGCGTGACCAGGATATCGCTGAGCGTCCAGCCTTCGCGTTCCAGCGCCGCGATCACGGGTCCGGCCTCCGGCGCGTCGATCGAGGCGGTCGCCTTGGTTTCGGGATCGTGAATGAGATAGCCGAAATTGTCGGACAGGCAGGTGAAGGTGCGAATTTCCGCGGCCATGTTGTCTCCATCCGAAAGCAAGTGTGGCAAGGCGCCAGCTGCGCGACAAGAGATATGGCGTTAACGCTGGGGGGGCAACGCAATATTCCGCGCGCCGCGAGGTCACGACATGTTACATAGCTGATATGAGCATTGATGTTATCGACCTGCGCGACTTCTATTCCAAGCGCCTCGGGATCGTCGCACGGCAATTGATCAATCGCGGCATCCGGTCGCGTTGGTCCAGCGCAGAAGGTCTGCGCGTCCTCGGAATCGGGTATCCCACCCCCTATCTCGGCCTGTTCCGCGAGGACGCCGAGCGTTGCATCGCCTTCATGCCGGCGGCCCAGGGCGTGCTGAAATGGCCGACGGCGCGGCCGACGCTTGCGGCATTGGTCGATGAGTTCTCGACGCCGCTGCCGGACGCCGCGGTCGATCGTGTGCTGCTGGTTCACGCGCTGGAAATGTCTGACGATCCGGAAGGGCTGTTGCGCGAGGTCTGGCGCGTGCTGGCGCCGTCCGGGCGAGTGATTGCGGTGATTCCGAACCGGCGTGGCGTGTGGACCCGCACCGACAATACGCCGTTCGGGCACGGCCGGCCTTATTCACGCTCGCAGATCACGCAATTGTTGCGGCAGACCTGGTTTACGCCGGCTGCGTGGGGCGAGGCGCTGTTCATGCCGCCATTTACCAGCAGCTGGTTTTTGCGTTCGGCGATGGCCTGGGAGCGCGTGGGCGCGGCGCTCTCGCTGCCGGTTGCGGGCGTTCACATCGTGGAAGCCACCAAGCAGGTCTATCGCGCGATCCCCGCCAAGCGTGAGCGCACTCGCCTCATCCCGGCGCTGCAACCCGTGCTTGTTCCTTCGTCGACGGCCACGCGGGGATGAATAGGACTGATCCGTAGATTCCATGGGGCGGTGAGCGTGCCCAGTCCGGTAGGTTTGGGTTTCCACACTCGAACCACTGGAGGCTCGGATGCAAGCATCGAGCATGAGCACGCCCACCGCTGTGGATTGTGGCACGATTTACGTTGCGATTGAACTGAGCCAGAAGAGCTGGCTGATCACGGTGCACAGTCCGGACCGGGGTCGCTTTTCGCGCCACAAGCTCGAGGGCGGCGATGGTGCGGGTCTGCTGGCTTTGATTGAGAAGGCCCGGGCGCGGACGGCGGAGAAGCTCGGCTCATCGCCGCGCGTGGTGAGTTGCCATGAAGCCGGCTATGACGGGTTCTGGCTGCACCGACGGCTGCTGGCGGCAGGGATTGAGAACCTGGTGTTCGATGCGGCCAGCATTGCGGTGGAGCAGCGGACGCGCCGGGCGAAGACGGACCGGATCGACGGCGAGCTGTTGTTGCGGACCCTGATGGCTCATTTGCGGGGAGAGCCGCGGGTGGTTCGGATCGTTCGGGTGCCGAGCGTGGAGGAGGAGGACGCCCGGCGCGCCAGCCGCGAACGCGACCGGCTGATCATGGAGCAGACGGCGCATACCAACCGCATCAAGGCGCTGCTGCGTCTTTTGGGGGTTGCGGTCGGCAACCCCCGGCGACGGGACTGGCTCGGCTGGCTGGCGCGGCAGCGCGATTGGCAGGGGCAGCCGGTGCCGGCGCATCTTCGGGCGGAGGTCACGCGCGAGCATGCCCGGCTGATGCTGGTGCGTGAACAGCTTGGGGCGCTGGAGCAGAGCCAGCCTGCCGAGGCCGCGGCCGTCCCCGCAGCGATGACTGAGCGGCGCGACCAGTTGCAGCGGCTCAAGGCGTTGGGTCCGGCCTTCGCGGCGACGCTGGTCGACGAGCTGTTCTACAAGAACTTCCGCAATCGCCGTGAGGTCGCCAGCTATTGCGGCCTCACCCCTAGTCCCTGGCGGAGCGGTGGCATCGCGCGGGAGCAGGGCATCAGCAAGGCAGGCAATCGGCGGGCACGCCAGAAGGCGATCGAACTGGCCTGGCTCTGGCTCCGCCATCAGCCGGACAGCGCGCTGAGCCAATGGTTCCGGACCCGCACGGCCAATGCCGGCAAGCGCACCAGGCGCGTCGCCATCGTTGCTCTGGCGCGCAAGTTGATTGTGGCCTTGTGGCGCTATCTCACCACCGGGCTCGTTCCCGAGGAGGCTGTGATGAAGACCAAGACATAACCGATCCAACCGCGCAACCGTCGCCGCGGCGCCGGGCACGGGGATGGATGATGACCGGGCCACCCTTGGGTCAAGCCGAACCGTTTCGTAGATGGGTCTCATCCTCTTTAGCTTCCTCACCGCAAGCATGCGGAATGTGGGTTACGGACCATCAGTCCGACCGGATATGAGGTGATGCAGTGAGCTGCAGCAAACTCAGGAAGCTTGTCCTCGATCGCAGCCCGGGCGACGCGCTACGCGGCGCGTGGCTTCGCGCGCCGCCCTCTCTTCTCGCCAGCCTAACTAACGCTGCCTATCGGACTGCCTTGACTCGCAAGTCCCCATATGAGGGTGGGCAAAGGCGCAAAGCGCCGTGCCCACCATCTGGTCCGTTACGTGAACGGTCGGCACGCTGCGCTTTGCCCACCCCACGAAATCTCGAACGACCGATTATTCGCCCGGATTGAAATCCTCGCTCGGCGCGGGAGCCGGCTGCTGCTGCGCCATGTTGTCGGGCCGCGGGCCGTGCGGGCGACGCCGGCGGCGCGGGAAGCGCTCGCCGCCGCTATTGCCCTCATATCCGCCCGAGCTGCCATTGATCTGCGGCTGCGGTCCCGTGATGAACGACGGCAGGCGATCGACGCCGCCATTGTCGGCGATCACAGGCTGTGGTTGCGGCTGCGGTTGTGGCTGATATTGCGGTTGCGGGCGATGTTCGCGCGGCTGCTGCTGGTCGCGCTGGTAGGGTGGCTGATTGTCGCGAACATAGGGTTGCTGCTGCTGCGGGACGAAGCCGGGCTCCTGGCCGAAGCTCGAATAGCCGTCGCTGTCGTCCTCGCTGTCATCGGTCGTCACCTCGTCGGGACGCGGCTGCTGCGGCTGGTTCTGACGAAGCTGCTCCTGTGCGGCTGCGATCAGGCGGAAGTAATGCTCAGCATGCTGATAATAATTCTCCGCAGCGACGGGATCGCCGGACGAGCGCGCATCCCGCGCAAGCTGGACGTACTTCTCTGCGACGTGCGATGCAGTGCCGCGAATCTTGATATCGGGGCCATTGGACTCGAATATCCGGGTCATCGGATTCTGGCCGCGCCGGTTGTTGTTGTTATTATTGTTGTTATTATTATTCCGGTTCCGCATCCGCTTATTATTCTGACCGTTTCTCATGTCCTGCCTTTTATTCCAGCCCTGAGTTGAAGCGTTGGTTTTCATTTGCGACCGACGGTTGCGATTGATCGGGCGTACGCGTTCAAGCGCAGCGCCATGCAATGCAGTTCCAAATCATGACAATGCTGGCAACCATCCCGTTCAACGAAGACGCGTTCAACGAACACGCGTTCCACCGCCGACCCGGTTGCCGGCGAATGTTCATTCAGCTTGCCAATACAAGCCCTGCTTTGTTGCGTTGGTGCTCAAGCGCAATATCAGGCTTTCGTTCGCTGTTGCGATCCTCGGAAGCGGCGCAGCTTTCTGTCAGCCATCGCGCTCAACCGATTCTGCGTTCTGGAACCCTTCACCCGGCGCCGCTCTCGTTTCGAGAGCTGGCCTTCGTCCGTACTACTACGGGGGCCTGCGCCGATGTCGTGCCCGGAACGTAGTCGCTCCCGGCCAATATTCCAAGTGGTTTTTAGGTGACAATCGGAGCTTTTATCGCGGTACTTTTCGGCCCGAAACGGCCCTGACGATGCCCGCCAGATCGGTTTTCGGGGGGCGTTCGACGGTTAGCCCCGCTGCCGTCATCAAAGCTTCAATGTCTCCGCTCTGGCCCTGTCCGGCCTCGACGACGAGCACCCCGCCGCGCCTGAGCAGACGCTCGGCCTGCGGGATCAGCGCGCGGTAGGCGGCTAAACCGTCCGCGCCACCGTCGAGCGCGCGATGCGGATCGTGGTCTCGCACTTCGGTTGCAAGGCCCGCGATATCGGACGAGCGGATATAGGGCGGATTGGACACGATGAGATCGAATGCGCCCGACAGCGCGGCGGCATAATCGCAGGCGACGAACGCCGCGCGCGACGCAAGCTCGAGCTCGGTGGCGTTGCGGCGCGCGGTCTGCAATGCCTCCAGGCTGATGTCGGTGCCGACGCCGAAGGCATCCGGCAATTCATGCAGCAGCGCCAGCAGGATTGCGCCCGTGCCGGTGCCGATATCGACGATGCGAAGAGGCGCGCTCAGGGGCACGCTCGCGCGCGATCTCCAATGCCAGCTCGACCACTGTTTCGGTGTCCGGCCGCGGCACCAATGTCGCCGGAGACAGGTGCAGCGACAGTCCCCAGAACTCCTTTCGGGATAGAATGCGCGCGACCGGTTCGCCTGCGATGCGGCGGCGCGCCAATGTCTCGAGCTGCGCGGTTTCCGACGTGGTGATGCATTGTGAAGCCGCGGTGATCAACCCGGTGAGGTCGAGCTTGAGTACCCCGCCGAGCAACATGCGCGCATCAAGCTCCGCCGACTCGATGCCCGCCGCGACGAATTTTCTTGCAAGCGCCCGCCGCGCGGTTTCGATCGTTTGCCCAGCGACGATCTCGGTCACCGGCCCAACTCCATCCCCCCGTCGTCCCTGCGAACGCAGCGACCCATACCGCGTGATTTATCGATCGGGCACTCGGCTCGGCGCTCTTTGCAAAACTCCGGCCTGTGGTTATGGGTCCCTGCGTTCGCAGGGACGACAGCGTGCTTGTTGCAGCGGTGTCGCCGTAACCCACGCGCCGCGCGGATGCGCTCACGCTGCGGCGCCCTGGGCTGCGAGTTGGGCTGCCTGGTGCTCGGTGGTCAGCGCGTCGATCAGCTCGCCGAGCGCTTCGCCCGAGATCACCTGCGGCAGCTTGTAGAGCGTCAAATTGATGCGGTGGTCGGTGACGCGTCCTTGCGGGAAATTATAGGTACGGATGCGCTCGCTGCGGTCGCCCGAGCCGACCTTCTCGCGGCGGTCGGCGGAGCGCGCCGCGTCCATCTTCTGCCGCTCGGCGTCATAGATGCGCGAGCGCAGGATGTTCATGGCGGATGCGCGGTTTTTGTGCTGCGAGCGGCTGTCCTGCATCATGACGACGATGCCGGTCGGGATGTGGGTGATGCGGATTGCCAATTCCGTCTTGTTGACGTGCTGGCCGCCCGCGCCCTGCGCGCGCATGGTCTCGATCCGCAGATCGTCGTTCTTGATGTCCACATCGACATCCTCGACCTCCGGCAGCACGGCGACCGTCGCCGCGGACGTGTGAATGCGTCCCTGCGTCTCGGTGTCCGGCACGCGCTGCACGCGATGGGCGCCGGATTCGAATTTCAGTTTCGCGAAGGCGCCACGGCCCTGCACCTCGGCGATGATTTCCTTGTAGCCGCCGACTGTGCCCTCGCTTGCCGAGATCACCTCGACCTTCCAGCCCTGCAAGTTCGCGAAGCGCTCATACATCCGGAACAGGTCGCCGGCGAACAGCGAGGCCTCGTCACCGCCGGTGCCGGCGCGGATTTCCAGCACCACGTTGCGGTCGTCCATGGCGTCCTTGGGCAGCAGGGCGACGCGGATCTTCTGCGCGAGCTCGGCGCGGCGCTCGCTCAACGTGTCGCGTTCGGCTTCCGCCATGCCGCGCATCTCGGCATCGGTCGACGGATCGGCGATCAGCGCCTCGGTGTCGGCAAGCTCCTTCACCGCCGCGCGGTAAATCTTTACGGCGTCGATCAGCGGATTGAGCTCGGCGAGCTCGCGGGTGATCTGCACATATTGCTCGGAATTGACCTGGCCGAGAAGCTGCGCCTCCAGCGAGGCGTGGTGCGCTAGCAGAACATCCAGTTTGGCTTCGGGGAGCATCGACATCGGTCAGGTCTCGGGACAACGAATAGCGAAGGGAAGCGGAGCGGCGCAACGGCCTCGCTACAACGCCAGCCCCTCGGCTTCCGCGAATTCGATCAGTTTCTGCCGGATCGACACGCTGCCGGTCGGCGCGTCCAGAAGCGGCGTCATCATCGCTTCGGCCTTCCGGGCATCGAGATCGAGGATCATCGCCTTCACCGGGCCATGGCCGGTCGCCGAGAGCGACAGCGAACGGTAGCCCAGTCCAATCAGCGCCAGCGCGCCGATCGGTTTCGAGGCCATCTCGCCGCACAGCGAGGCGGATTTCTTCGCCGCCTGCGCCTTGCGGATGATCTCGCGCAGCACGCGCAGGATCGGCGCGGACAGGGTGTCGAACCGTTCGGAGACCTTCGCATTGCCGCGATCGACCGCGAACAGGAACTGGAACAGGTCGTTGGAGCCGACCGAGAGGAAGTCGACCTTCTTCAGCAATTCGTCGAGCT
Organism: uncultured Alphaproteobacteria bacterium; assembly: GCA_963786015.1. Lineage (GTDB taxonomy): Bacteria > Pseudomonadota > Alphaproteobacteria > Rhizobiales > Xanthobacteraceae > Bradyrhizobium. Next base: position 199,037 of record CAWAXO010000038.1, read on the forward strand.
GATAGAGCAAAGCGGGCACTTCCACCATCGTTCCGACATCGATGCGCTCCGGCAGCGTGTGGCCATGCTGGCGCAGATAAGTCAGCTCGCGCTCGACGATCGCCTTGGCGGCATCGAACTCCGCGACCTCCGAAATCATCGGAAACATGATGCGCAGCGCGCGGCCGCCGCCGGCGCGCAGCAGCGCCCTGATCTGTCCGCGCAGCAGGCCCGGCCGGTCGAGGCCGAGCCGGATCGCGCGCCAGCCCAGCGCGGGATTTTCCTCGACCACGGTCTCCATATAGGGCAGCGCCTTGTCGCCGCCGATATCGAGCGTGCGGAAGGTGACGGGCTTGGGGCCGGCCGCATCCAGCACCGTGCGATAGAGCGCGAGCTGGTCGGTGGAGCGCGGCAGGCTCGGTGAGACCATGAACTGCAGCTCGGTGCGGAACAGGCCGATGCCGGCGCTGCCGGTGTCCTCGATGTGCGGCAGGTCGATGGTGAGCCCCGCATTGATCATCAGCTCGATGCGCTGGCCGTCCTTGGTGACGCAGGGCCGGTCGCGCAGCGCGACGTATTGCGCCTGGCGGCGGGCGCGGAAACGCACGCGCTCGGCATAGGCGGATTCGATTTCGGCCGACGGGCGGACATATATTTCACCTGAAATACCGTCGACAATGATTGCGTCTCCCGGATCGGCGATACCGGGCGCGTTCGGCACCTCGCCGACTGCGGGGATACCGAGCGCGCGCGCCACGATCGAGACGTGTGAGTTGGTGGTGCCTTCCTCCAGCACGAGGCCCCTGAGCCGCTTGCGGTCGTAATCGAGCAGGGCCGCCGGCCCCATCGCACGCGCAATCAGGATGGCGTTGTCGGGCAGATGCTCGCGGGACGGCGCGTGATCCTGTCCGACCAGTTGCCGGAGCAGGCGAAAGCCCAGATCTTCCAGGTCATGCAGCCGGTCGCGCAAATAAGGATCGGTGGACCGCAGCATGCGTGCGCGGGTGTCGGATTGCACGCGTTCGACGGCGGCTTCCGCGGTGAGACCCGTCGCCACCGCTTCGTGCAGCTTGTGCGACCAGCCCTGGTCGTTGGCGAACATCCGATAGGCTTCCAGCACGTCGCGATGCTCGCCGCCCTCGGCGACGTCGCCGCGCTCCAGCATGCGGTCGAGATCGGAGCGCAGTTTCGCCAGCGCCGCGTCGAGCCGCCTGACCTCCTTCGGCAGATCCTCGGCGATGTAATTGGTGATGACGACGCGCGGCTCGTGCAGCACGACATGGCCGAGCGCGATACCGTCGGACAGGATTGCGCCCGTCTTGTGCAGCGAGTGGCGCGCAGCCGGCTCGGCGCCGGGTTGCGCGAGTGACGCGAGCTCACCCGAGGCGATCATTTCCGCCAGCACCATGGCGGTGGTCTGCAACGCCTCGACCTCTTCCTCGACATAGGTGCGCTTGGCGCGGTTCTGCACGACCAGCACGCCGAGCGTGTTGCCGGCGCGCAGGACCGGCACGCCGAGGAAGGAGTGGTAAATCTCTTCGCCGGTCTCCGGGCGGTAGGAGAACGCCGGATGGCTTTGCGCGTCGCTGAGGTTGAGCGGGCTGGCCTCGCTGGCGACGAGGCCGACCAGGCCTTCATGCGCGCTCAGCACGGTCCGGTGCACGGCGTCGCGATTCAAGCCCTCGGTGGCATACAGCTCAAGCGTGTTGTCGACGCGCAGCACATAGACGGAGCACACCTCGGCCACCATGTTGGCCGCGATCAGCACCACGATCTTGTCCAATCGTTCCTGTGCGCTGACCTGCTCCGCCATGGTTTCGCGAAGCCGTCTCAACAGGACGCGGGGGCCGCCCGACGCGCTTCGCATGCTGTATGGTCCCCCTCCGCAGAGCCAGCCCGGCAGGTCGCCGAAGTCTGACGGTAAACTCAAGAAAAACAACAATTTTACTCAGTCGGCGCCGTCATGAGCCTCTTTTGCAGGCCGAATCAGGTGAGCCAAACTGTGGCACAGTTCGCGGCCGCCCATCCTGCAGGCCCTATAGCGAATTGGGACTTGTTTTGCCAAGCAAAACGCCTGCCAGCGGGCGTGATGCACCGAACGATCAATGCTGCGCGAGCGAAGCGAACGATCCGTTAAACAATAAGCGGTTTGGGGCCGGAACGGGGCGCTGAACCCCCGAAGAAAAATTTTCTAGACTTGGTCGAGCCCGTAGAGCGTGTGCAGCGTGCGCACCGCAAGTTCCGTATAGGCGGCATCGATCAGGACCGAGAACTTGATCTCGGAGGTGGTGATGGCGCGGATGTTGATGTTGCGCGCGGCGAGCGCCGCGAACGCCTTCGCCGCCACGCCGGCATGGCTGCGCATGCCCGAGCCGATCACCGAGACCTTGGCGACGTCGGTTGCGGTGTCGATTCGCGCATAGCCGATCTTGGATTTGGCAGTGGTGATGGTGTCGCGGGCGCGGGCGTAGTCGGAGGCCGGCACCGTGAAGGTGAGATCGGTGGTCTTGCCGTCTTCCGAGACGTTCTGCACGATCATGTCGACGTTGATATTGGCATCGGCCAGCGGACCGAAGATCGCGGCGGCGATGCCGGGCTTGTCCTCGATCTGACGTACGGAAATCTGCGCCTCGTCCTTGGAGAAGGCGATGCCGGTGACGACGTGGCTTTCCATGATTTCCTCCTCGCTGCAGATCAGCGTGCCCGGCGGCTGGTTGGCATGCGGGTCGATGTCTTCGGGCTTGTCGAAGCTGGAGCGGACGAAGATCGGCATGTTGTGCACCATGCCGAGCTCCACCGAACGGACCTGCAGCACCTTGGCGCCCTGCGACGCCAGCTCCAGCATGTCTTCGAAGGCGATCTTGTCGAGCCGCTTGGCCTTCGGCACCACCCGCGGGTCTGTCGTGTAGACGCCGTCGACATCCGTATAGATGTCGCAGCGATCGGCCTTGATCGCGGCCGCGATAGCGACCGCCGATGTGTCCGAGCCGCCGCGCCCGAGCGTGGTGATGCGGCCGGTTTGTGGATTGATGCCCTGGAAGCCCGAGATGACGGCGACCTCCTTGCGATCCTTGAAACGATGGATCAACTCGGAGCCGTCGATGTCGAGGATGCGCGCGGAGGCATGCGCGTCACTGGTCTTGATCGGAATCTGCCAGCCCTGCCAGGAGCGCGCCTGGATGCCGAGACCCTGCAATACGATCGCGAGCAGGCCGGACGTCACCTGTTCGCCGGATGCGACGACGGCGTCATATTCGCGCGCGTCATGCATCGGCGAGGCTTCGCTGCACCATGCCACGAGCTCATTGGTCTTGCCGGACATTGCCGACACGACGACGGCGACATCATGGCCGGCATCGACCTCGCGCTTGACATGCTGCGCGACGTTGCGGATGCGGTCGATATTGGCGACGGATGTGCCGCCGAATTTCATCACGAGGCGGCTCATGACGATTTCGCGTGTTCCCCGAAAAGGATAAGTTAGGTGACCCGCGCGAAACCGGAGGCGCGGAGCCTCGAACGCGCGTATACATAGCGACGCGGCCGGGGGCAAGCGGGTTCCATCCGTCCTTGGAGCCGTGGGTGACTGTTGGTTGAGGTGAGACGAGTTCATGGGGCGCTATATCGACGACATCCTGCAGCCGGGAGAAAAGGTACTCTATTCAACCAACGCGCATTGGGTGTTCTATCTACCGGCGATCGGAGCCTGGATCGTGGCGATCGTCCTGTTCGTCGTGTCGCGGACGGCGTCGACCGACGCCCTGGTGCTGCTGTCGCTGGTGTCCGCCGCCGTGGTGGCCCTGGTGGCGTTGTACTGGACGGTGAGGGCCTGGTTCCACCGCTGGACCACCGAGACCGACGTCACCAACATGCGCGTCGTTCACAAGACCGGGTTCATCAAGCGGCGCACCTTCGAGATGGCGCTCGACAAGGTCGAGAGTGTCGACGTCTACCAGAGCATCATGGGACGGCTGCTCGACTATGGGAATGTAACGATCAAGGGCGTCGGTGAGGGCCGAGAGGACATCACGACGATTGCCTCGCCGCTCGAATTCCGCAATCACATCACGACGCGGTGAGGGCAGGGTGCCAGCCATGACCATGCCGTCAAATCCATCCGGTGGGGCCGGCAGCAGCGTCGATCCCGCCGAGATCGCCAAATTTTCGAAACTGTCCGCGGAGTGGTGGGATCCGAACGGCAAGATGAAACCGCTGCACCGGATCAATCCGCTGCGGCTCGGCTACATCCGCGATTCCGCCTGCCGCAAATTCGAACGCAACATCAAAAGCCTCAACTGCCTCGCGGGGCTGCGCATCCTCGACATTGGCTGCGGCGCAGGCCTGTTGTGCGAGCCGCTGTCACGTCTCGGCGCGCAGGTGATCGGCGTCGATCCGTCCGCGAGCAACATCGCGGCCGCCAAGCTGCATGCCGACAAGGGGCATCTGTCGATCGATTATCGCTGTACCACCATCGAGGAGATGGACGTGCGCGAACGCTTCGACATCGTGCTGGCGATGGAAGTGGTCGAGCACGTCACCGATATCGGCGCCTTCCTCGGCCGCTGTGCCGCCATGCTCAAGCCCGGCGGGCTGATGGTGGTCTCGACGCTGAACCGCAACTGGAAGAGCTTCGCGCTGGCCATCGTCGGCGCCGAATACATCCTGCGCTGGCTGCCGCGCGGCACGCACCAATGGGAAAAATTCGTCACCCCCGACGAGCTAGCCAAGTACCTGCTCGACAACCGCCTCGCCATCACCGAGCAGAGCGGCGTCGTCTACAGCCCCTTCGCCGACAAATGGAGCCTCTCCTCCGACATGGACGTCAACTACATGGTGATCGCCGAGGAGATGGTCTAACGGTGCTTTTCAGCTGGTCCTGCCACTTGCTTATCGTCGTCCCTGCGAACGCAGGGACCCATAACCACCGGCCGCCGTAGCAGGCACAGTAAGCGTCCCAACCGTGTACCACGTCTACATCCTCGCCAGCCGCCGCAACGGCACGCTGTACATTGGCATAACCAACTCTCTACAGAAACGCCTCGAAGAACACCGGTCGGGCAAAGGTTCTTCTTTCGTCAAGCAGTACGGCGTATTCAGGCTTGTCTATGTCGAAAGCTACGAGCGAGCCGAAGAAGCCATCGCCCGCGAGAAACAATTGAAGCGCTGGAAACGCGACTGGAAGATCGAGTTGATTGAACGCGACAACATGGAGTGGCGCGATCTCAGCGATCTCATAGTTTAAGTGTTGTGCCCCAAACGGCTCCCTGTGGTTATGGGTCCCTGCGTTCGCAGGGACGACAGTGTGCCGCGGGCGGGTGGCGCGACGGTCGTAGATCGCGGATGACCAACATCGTGCGTAATAGGTTTGCTCAAGCGACAAACTCACCGTCGTCCCTGCGCACGCAGGGACCCATAACCACCGGCCAACGCGATTGGAAAAAGCAGGCGTTCCGAGCAAGTGGTGAGACGCGGTTCGACGTTCGGTGCCCCAAGAACGGGTTATGGATACCTGACGTCGCAAAGACCACAGCGACTTCGGTGACTTTAGCAATCCTGTCATGCGTGGCTTGGGTTGACCGCACGCGTCTTGCACGGCACGGTGGCGGCCCTTTTGGCTGGGCACCCGCATTTTCATGTTTTCCGTCGCAACGCTCTGGATTCCCTTCACGCTGATCGCAGCCGCCGGTCAGGTCGCGCGCAATGCGATGCAGCGGAATTTGACCGGGCCGCTCGGCACCTGGGGCGCGACCAATATCCGCTTCCTGTTCGGCTTTCCGTTCTCGGTGCTGTTCTTTGCCGCCGTGCTGGTGGTCTCCGGCGATCATGCGCCTTGGCCTACCACGTCGTTCTGGCCGTGGCTGCTATTGGGCGCGCTCAGCCAGATCATCGGCACCGGCATGATGCTGGTTGCGATGAATGACCGCTCCTTTGTCGTCACCACGGCCTATTTGAAGACCGAGGCCATCCAGACAGCGATCTTCGGTTTCGTGTTTCTCGGCGATCACCTCACCGCATTGAAGGTGATCGCAATCCTGGTCGCCACGGTTGGCGTGGTCATCACCGCGCTGCGTCCAGGCGGAGAAAAAGGCTTCGCCGAACTCAAGCCGACCATCATCGGATTGGTCGCTGCCGCGGCCTTCGCGCTGTCCGCAGTGGGTTTCCGCGGCGCGATCATCACCGTCCCCGGCGTTTCCTTCGTCACTGCGGCTTCCTACACGCTGGTGTGGGGGCTGTTTTTGCAGACGCTGATCCTGACGATTTATCTGTTGTGGCGCGCGCCGAAGATCCTGCGAGGGATCATCGGCCTGTGGAAGCCGTCAATGCTTGCGGGCTTCATGGGCGCCTTCGCCTCGCAATTCTGGTTTCTGGCGTTCGCGCTGACGGCGGCCGCCAATGTGCGCACGCTGGCACTGGTCGAGGTATTGTTCGCTCAGGCGGTGGCGCATTTCTCGTTCAAGCAGCCGGTTTCCGCGCGTGAGGTCACCGGAATCGCGCTGATCGTGATCGGGGTGGCGCTATTGGTTGCGTTTTGATTAGCCCTTGATTGCGATCAGGACCGCGCCGGCCGAGATCAGCGCGATGCCGATCCAGCCCTGGAGCGAGGGACGCTCGCCGAGGAACACCACGCCGAACAGTGCGACCAGCACCACGCTCAATTTATCGATCGGCGCCACCAGCGTCGCGGGGCCGAGCTTCAGCGCGCGGAAATAGCACAGCCACGACGCGCCGGTGCCGAGCCCGGACAGCAGCAGAAACAGCCAGCTCCTGGCGGAGATCGGCCCGGGCTGGCTGAATTGCCCGGTCGCAAACAGGATCAGCGACAGGCTGATCAGGACGACGACGGTGCGGATCAGCGTCGCGAGATCGGAATTGATGCCTTCGACGCCGATCTTGGCGAAGATCGCGGTGAGTGCCGCGAATATGGCGGAGAGCACGGCCCAGGCTTGCCAGGAGGAGAAGGAGATCGGCGGCATGACATCCTTCTTCCGTCATTCCGGGGCGTACGATAGCATCGAACCCGGATGCGCGAATTGTCGCAGCGGGATTCGTGGCGAGATTCCGGGTTCGATGCTGTCGCATCGCCCCGGAATGACGCGCTGGATGCGCGTCAGTTCCTATCGTCCGGCAAGACCGGCAGCGGCGAGACGTCGATGCCTTCGTCGACCAACTCGCGTGCTTCTTCCGGCGAGGCCTCGCCATAGATCGGACGATGCTCGATGTCGCCATAATGCATCTTGCGCGCTTCGTTGGGGAAGCGCTCGCCGACATTGTCGGCATTCTTGACGATGTGGTCGCGCAATTCCTTCAGCTTGGCGCGGAGCTCGCGCTCCTGCGCCATCAATAGCGGCGTCGGCGTCGCGGCCGGGATTTCCGCGGGCGTGGGCGCAGGCGTGGGTGCTTCGGGCACCGCCGTAGCCGGCTCGGCGCGCTCGCGGCCCTTGTCTCGACCTTTCTTGGCGACCACCCGCGGGGCCATGATGGCCTTTTCCACCTTGACGGATTCGCAGGCCGGGCAGCTCACCAGCTTGCGCTTCACCTGCGCGTCGAAGGCCGCCGAATCCTGGAACCAGCTTTCGAACGTGTGGCCACGTTCGCAACGCAGCGCATAGCGGATCATGCCGAGCCCCGCACCAGGTGCAGATGCTCCGGCCCCGAATTGGGATCGGCGATGCCGAAGCGCCGTCCGTGCTGCAGCGACGGGATGGATTTGCGCGCGGTCTCGACCCTGGAGGGATCGATCTTGGCCATGAACACGCCGGGCTCGACGCCGCCCTCGGCGATGATCTCGCCCCAGGGCGCGATGATCAGCGAATGGCCGAAGGTCTCGCGCTTGTTCTCGTGCAGGCCGGCTTGCGCCGCCGCGAACACGAAGCAGCCGTTCTCGATCGCGCGCGCGCGAAGCAGCGTGTGCCAATGCGCTTCGCCGGTCTTCCGGGTGAAGGCGGACGGCACGGTGAGGAAGAAAGCGCCGGCTTCCGCGAGCGCGCGATAGAGCGCGGGAAAGCGCAGGTCATAGCAGATCGTGAGCCCGATCCGGCCCCAGGGCAGGTCGGAGATCACGGCGGATTCGCCCGGCTGGTAATTGGCGGACTCGCGATAGATCTCGCCATCCGGCAATTCGATATCGAACATATGGATCTTGTCGTAGCTCGCGAGGACGTTGCCCTCGGGCCCGATCAGGAACGAGCGGTTGACGGCCTTCTCGGGCGAGAAGCGCAGCGCCAGCGATCCGATATGCAGATGGATCTGCAATTCCTTCGCCAGCGCGCGATAGGCTTTCAGCGAGATGTCGTCCTCTTCCGTCGCCAGATGCTCGAACAGCGCCTTGCGGTTCAGCTGCATCATGTTGCTGACTTCGGGTGTTTGCACGTATTGCGCGCCCTCGGCCGCCGCCTGGCGAATCAGCTTGGTGCCCTGGTCGAGGCTCGCCTCGGGCAGCAGACCGGTGCGCATCTGCACCATGGCGGCGGTGAAAGTGCGGTCAGCGCTCATGAAGCGGCCTTTTCTCCTGCGAGCAGCGCATCGAGCTTGCCGGCGCGGTCGAGTGCATAAAGCTCGTCGCAGCCGCCGACATGCATGTCGCCGATGAAGATCTGCGGAAAGGTGGTGCCGACGCCGGCCCGGTCATACATCTCTTGACGGTAGTTCGCGTTCTTGGCGACATCGTACTCGGTGAACGCGGCCTTTTTGCGAGTAAGCAGCGATTTGGCGGCGCTGCAATAACCGCAGCCCGGTCGGGTATAGATTTCAATGGCGGCGCTCATGTCGGTCTCTGTCCTCAAAGATCGCTGATTATATGGTCGCCTTGGGGGTATCCACAACCCGGGCGAAGACCAGCACGTCGACCTGCGCGGCCTTGGCGCGCAAAAGCGCCCGCGCGCAGGCGTCCACCGTGGCGCCGGAGGTCAAAACGTCATCGACCAGGATGATCCGTCGCCCATTGACCTCGGATTGCCGCTCCTTCGATACCTGGAATGCGCCCTGCACATTGCTGGCTCGTTGTGGGCGCGACAGGCCGACCTGCTGTTCGGTCGCCCGCACGCGCTGCAGCAGGTTGCCGTCGAGCGGTACGCCGCTCTGGCGTGCGATGATTCGCGCCAGTGCGCCGGACTGATTGTAGCGTCGGTGCCACGCCCGCCGCCAATGCAGCGGCACAGGGACCAGAAGATCGGCGCTGTCGAGCAGTTCGCGCCCTGCGCGCGCCATCCAGTGGCCCATGATCGGGGCGAGGTCGGTGCGGTCCTGGTATTTCAGCGCGTGCACCAGCGTGCGCGCGACCTCGTCATAACGCACCGCGGCCCGCGCACGTTGATAGGCCGGCGGGTTGGCGATCGCCTCCATCGACAACAGCTCGGGACCGGGATCATAGACAAAGGGAATGCCGAGCCGCGGGCAGTAGGGCGGTTCGATGAACGACAATTGGCCCCAGCACGCGGCACACACGCCTTCGCCATCGACCGGCTCGCGGCAGGCGATGCACAGCGTCGGCAGCGCGATGTCGAGCGCGAGCTTGGTCGCGCGCGTCCATGCGCGCCGGCACGCATGGAGCGCGCTGCGCCAACGGATCGGCCACCGGATAGCCGGCGAACGGGACGGAACGGTCTCGACATCCATGGCGGAAGGCTAGCGTGACGTGGAAAACCACTCAAGTCGCGGATTGCCAGATGCGACGTGATCGGCGTAACCAACCGGCATGGCCTCAAGCCCGACCCATGCACCCGTGCTGTTCGATCGCGCGCTGCTGAATGTGCGGCAGCACCGCGCGCTGCGCGACCCCGCGACCTTCCTGCTGGATCGCGTCGTCGAGGACATGATGGAGCGGCTTGCCGCGGTGAAGCGCGTTTTTTCCGACGCCGTCGATATCTGGACGCCGGGCGAGGGGTTGCGGGCGCCGTTCGGCGATCGTTTCAAGACTTTTGCGCATGTCTCGGCGCCGGAGGCCGAAGGAGAAGAACTGGCGCTCGCGCCGCAATCGTTCGATCTCGTGCTCTCTGCACTCGCCTTTCAGTCCGTCAACGATCTGCCCGGCGTGCTTGCGCAGATCCGCCGCGCGTTGAAGCCGGATGGCCTGTTGCTCGCCGCGATGATCGGCGGCGACACGCTGACCGAGCTCAGGCAGAGTTTTGCCGCGGCGGAATCCGAGTGCGAAGGCGGGGTGTCGCCGCGGGTGTCGCCTTTTGCCGATCTGCGCGATGTCGGCGGCCTGTTGCAGCGGGCAGGGCTCGCGCTGCCGGTCACCGATGTCGATCGTGTCGTGGTGCGCTACGACAATGCGTTCGCGCTGATGCAGGATCTGCGGCGCATGGGCGCGACCAATCATCTGGTGGAGCGTCGGCGCACGCCGACCCGCCGCGCCACCATGCTGCGGATGGCGCAAATCTATGCCGAACGCTTCGCCGATGCCGACGGCCGCATCCGCGCGACCTTCGACGTGATCTGGCTTTCCGCCTGGGCCCCGCATGAAAGCCAACCGAAGCCGCTCCGGCCGGGTTCGGCGAAGGCGAGGCTGGAGGATGCGGTGAAGCGGGTGCCGAAGGACGAGTGACGCCACTGGTTGTCATCGCCGGGCTCGACCCGGCGATCCATCCTCTTCGGAGGAGATTTGTTGAAGGTTGATGGATGGCCGGGCCTACGCCGCGCCGAAGGGGCTTCGGCCCCGCAGGCGGGTCAAGCCCGGCCATGACGAGCGGAGGCGAGCTTGTGGACCTCACATCAACAAATCAATCAAATGCGGGATCAGCGGAATGTCGGCGGGCGGCATCGGATAGTCGCGCAATTTGTTGGCGCGCACCCAGGCGAGCGTCTGTCCCTCGCGCGCGACCACGCTGCCCTCCCAGCGCCGGCAGACATAGAGCGGCATCAACAGGTGAAAGTCGTCATAGGCGTGGCTTGCGAAGGTGAGCGGCGCGAGACACGGCTCGCTCACGGTGATGCCGATCTCCTCTAACAATTCGCGGATCAGCGTTGCCTCCGGCCGCTCGCCGGGCTCGACCTTGCCGCCGGGAAATTCCCACAGGCCCGCCATCGACTTGCCCGGCGGCCGCTGCGCGATCAGCACGCGCTTGTCGGCATCGATCAGCGCGCAGGCGACCACGAGAGTGAGTTTCAGGTCAGCCATGCGGTTCGGTCCGTAGGGTGGGCAAAGGCGCACAGCGCCGTGCCCACCATTGCTTCCGAGAACGCGGACGGATGGTGGGCACGCTTCGCTTTGCCCACCCTACGCACCTTCGTCGGTTCGCTCGTAACGACGGTCATCTCACGACCGGTAGTCGCCGTTGATCGCGACATATTCCTTGGTGAGGTCGCAGGTCAGCACGCGGTCGCGGCCCTTGCCCATGGCCAGCGAGACCTTGATCTGGATCTTCGGCTGCTTCATCGCGGCCGAGACCTCGGCCTCGTCGTAGGACGGATCGCGCGCGCCGCGCTTGGCGACCTGGATGCCGTTGAAGGCGATCGACAGCTTGTCGCGGTCGGCGGGTTCGCCCGCCTTGCCGACCGCCATCACCACGCGGCCCCAATTGGCGTCCTCGCCGGCGATCGCGGTCTTCACCAGCGGCGAATTGGCGATCGACATCGCGATTCTGCGCGCCGACTGCTTGGTCTTGGCGCCCTCGACGATGATCTCGACCAGCTTGCGCGCGCCTTCGCCGTCGCGCGCGACCTGCTCGGAGAGATCGGCGAGCACCGCGTTCAGCGCCTTGGTGAAGGCCTTCAGGCGCGGGTCGCTGGCGCGGCTGATCTTCGGCGCGCCATTGTCGGTGGCGGCACCGGTCGCAAAGGCCAGCAGCGTGTCGGAGGTCGAGGTGTCGCCGTCGATGGTCACGGCGTTGAAGGTATCTTCGACACCGGCCTTGAGCAGCGCCTGCAGCGCGGGCGCTGAGATCGGCGCGTCGGTGAAGATGAACGACAGCATCGTCGCCATGTCGGGCGCGATCATGCCGGCGCCCTTGGCCATGCCGCAGATCTTTACCTTGGCCTTGCCGAGCTTGACGGTCGCAGTGGCGACCTTCGGAAAGGTGTCGGTGGTCATGATCGCGCGCGCCGCCGCCATCCAGTTCGCCGGCTCCGCATCCTCGGTCAGCCGGTCCAGCACGCCGTCGAACTTGCTGGCATCAAGCGGCTCGCCGATGACGCCGGTCGAAGCCAGAAAGATTTCATTGACGCTGCAGCCGACCGCTTTCGCCGCGATCGATGCCGTCAGCGCGGTCGACTGCCGCCCGGTCTTGCCGGTGAAGGCATTGGCGTTGCCGGAATTGACCACCAGCGCGCGCGCCTTGCCGCCCTTGAGCTTGGCGCGGCACCATTCCACCGGCGCGGAGGGGCATTTCGACTTGGTGAAGACGCCGGCGACGGTTGTGCCCTTGTCGAGCAGCACGAGCAGCACGTCGGTGCGGTCCTTATAGCGGATGCCGGCTTCCGCCGTGGCGAGCCTGACGCCCGCAATCGCGGGCATGTCGGGAATATCGGTCGGGGCGAGCGGAGAAACGGCTGAGGACATGAGGGCTTCCGGCAATCGGACAAAAGGAAGCGCTCTGTATCACCTTCGCCGCGATCGTGGGAGAGGGAGGCGGCCACACATCTCGCCGTCGTCCCTGCGAACGCAGGGACCCATAAACACCGGCCAATGGGATTGAACGCGGTAGGCATTCCGAGCATCCGCCGAAAAGCAAAAGATCGCGCTGATGGCGCGATCTTCCGGTTCAATATCGCGCCCCAAACTGCTCCCTGTGGTTATGGGTCCCTGCGTGCGCGGGGACGACAGGGAGGTGAGGCGACGCCGTTACACCTAACGGCCGCGCGCCTTACTTCTTCGCGTCGGCAGGCTTGGCCGCATCGGTCTTCGGCGCATCGGCTTTGTATCCGCCTTGGCGGCCTCGGCCGGCTTGTCCATGCGCTCGACCTTGGCGGCGTCGCGCAGCTTGCCGACATAATCCGCCTGCGCCTTGCGGGTCACATAGGTCTCGATCTGGCTCTTCACCTGCTCGAAGTCCGGCGCCTTGCGCTTGCGCTTTTCCTCGACCTTGATGATGTGCCAGCCGAACTGCGACTTGATCGGATCGGAGATCTTGCCCGGCTCGAGCGAGAAGGCGGCCTGCGAGAATTCCGGCACCATCTGGTCCTTGGTGAAGAAGCCGAGATCGCCGCCGTCGGAGGCGCCGGGATCCTTGGACTTCTTCTTGGCGAGTTCGGCGAAATCGGCGCCCTTGTCGAGCTCTGCCTTGACGGCCTTTGCGTCGTCCTCGGTCTCGACCAGGATATGGCGGGCGTGCACCTCTTCCTCGCCGGTGATCTGCTTGGAGGCCTCCTCATAGACCTTCTTCATCGCCTCATCGTTGGTCGCCGCCTTGCCTTCGCTGGCGAGCAGGCTGTCCATCAGCAGACGGTTGCGGGTGAAGGCGAGGCGCTTCTTGAATTCCTCGCCGTCCTGGATCTTCTTGTCCTCGGCGGCCTTCGAGACGATCTTCATGTCGATCAGGAACGACAAGACGTTGTCGTCCTTGGTGGACGGATCCATCTGCGCGAGGCTCGGGCCGAGCTCTTCCTCGGCGAGCGCAACATCGCTCTGGCGGATTTCTTGGCCGTTAACCTTCGCGAGCACCTTGTCTTCGGCACGCGCCGGGCTTGCGACCAGAGCCATCACCGACACCAAGGCGAGACAGCCCGCCGCCAGCGCGACGCCGAGGCGCGGGGCGGTTTTCGTTACCGGGAACGACGTGGTCATGCAAAATCCTTCATCTTCAGGGGGAACGGCAATTCGGGGCGGCCGGACACTCGCCCAATCAGGGGGCCTTGGCAACGCGAAACTCTGTCAAAATCATGGTTCCTCGGCCGCTTGGCGCGTCATTTTTGATGTTTTGCGATCAGTCGCAGCCCGCGCACGCTCAGCCAGTTACGGAAATAAGCAAGCGGTAGCAAATGACAGTTTTCTAACTTTTCGCCGCCGCCCATCCGCCTTCTGCACGCCCGGCGTCATGCGCGTTTCACGCGGCGAAAATAGCAGTCCCCGCCTCGCGTGCCACGCCGTTGACAAGGCCTGACGCCGCCCATATCTGTGGCGGATCGCGGCCATGGCGATAGCATTCATTTTGCTGCGCTTTTGGTCGTTGAACCGAGAATAGCCGAACTCCCACTCACTGAGCGGATGCTGCCGGGTCCAGTTTTGGGCGCCGCGGCGCGTCACGGTGAGTTGAAAGGGCGGTTTGGCAGGCCCAAATGACGTCTGCATTAAGAACTGCGAGGAGAGGAATTCGGCATGATCGGCGCGCTCGCCCGCAAGTTCTTCGGTTCCGCCAATGACCGCCGGGTCAAGGGATACCAGTCCCGCGTCGATGCGATCAATGCGCTCGAGCCCGAAATCGCCGCGCTCTCGGACGAGGCGCTGAAGGCGCGCACCGCCGAGTTCAGGACGCAGACTCGCCACGGGCAAGACACTCGACGACATCCTCGTGCCGGCCTTCGCGACCGTGCGCGAGGCCGCCAAGCGCACGCTCGGCCAGCGCCATTTCGACGTGCAGCTGATCGGCGGCATGGTCCTGCACGAGGGCGACATCGCCGAGATGAAGACCGGCGAAGGCAAGACGCTGGTCGCGACGCTTGCCGTCTATCTCAACGCGCTTGCCGGCAAGGGCGTCCACGTCGTCACCGTCAACGACTACCTCGCCCGCCGCGACTCCGCCTGGATGGGCCAGATCTACGGCTTCCTCGGGCTTACGACCGGCGTGATCGTGCACGGCCTCGACGATGCCGAGCGCAAGCAGGCCTATGCCAACGACATCACCTACGGCACCAACAACGAATACGGCTTCGACTATCTGCGCGACAACATGAAGTACCGCCTGGAGGACATGGTCCAGCGCGGGCATTTCTTCGCGATCGTCGACGAGGTCGACTCGATCCTGATCGACGAGGCGCGCACGCCGCTGATCATCTCCGGTCCGCTGGACGACCGCTCCGATTTCTACAACACCATCGACACCTTCGTGCCCAGGCTCGACAAGACCGACTACGAGGTCGACGAGAAGCAGCGCACGGTGACGCTGACCGAAGCCGGCATGGAGAAGATCGAGACGCTGCTGCGCGATGCCGGCCAGCTCAAGGGCGAGTCGCTCTACGACGTCGAGAACGTCTCCGTCGTGCACCACATCAACCAGGCGCTGCGCGCGCACACGCTGTTCACCCGCGACAAGGACTACATCGTCCGCGACGGCGAGGTCGTGATCATCGACGAGTTCACCGGCCGCATGATGCCGGGCCGGCGCTATTCGGAAGGCCTGCACCAGGCGCTGGAAGCCAAGGAGCACCAGCAGGTGCAGCCGGAGAACCAGACGCTCGCCTCGATCACCTTCCAGAACTATTTCCGCATGTATGCGAAGCTCGCCGGCATGACCGGCACGGCGGCGACCGAAGCGGACGAACTGTTCGACATCTACAAGCTCGAGGTTCTGGAGATCCCGACCAATCTGCCCGTCGCGCGTCTCGACGAGGACGACGAGGTTTATCGGACCCAGAAAGAGAAATACGCCGCGATCCTCGCCGAGATCGAGCGGGCCAATGCGCGGCTGCAACCGGTGCTGGTCGGCACCGCCTCGATCGAGAAATCCGAGGTGCTGGCCGAATATCTCAAGCAGCATGGCTACAAGCAGATCGATTTCGGCAATCCCGGCGCGCTGGACAAGCTCTACGCCGCCGCGCGCGCGGGCAAGCAGGCCAAGCTGTTCGCCGTGCTGAACGCGCGCTTCCACGAGCAGGAAGCCTACATCGTCGCGGAAGCCGGTGTGCCCGGCGCGATCACGATCGCGACCAACATGGCCGGCCGCGGCACCGACATCAAGCTCGGCGGCTCGCTGGATATGCGGATCGCGCAGGAGACGGCTGAGTATTGCCGACGAGGCCGAGAAGGCGAAGAAGATCGAGCAGATCAAGGCCGACGTCGAGCGCTTCCGCGACATCGTGCTGAAGGCCGAAGAGACCTTCGAGCTCGAGCCCGCCAAGGGCTCCAAAGCCCGCGAGGACCGTGCAGAAGCCGGGCGGCCTCTACATCATCGGCTCCGAGCGCCACGAGTCGCGGCGCATCGACAACCAGTTGCGCGGCCGCTCCGGCCGCCAGGGCGACCCCGGGCGCTCGAAGTTCTTCCTGTCGCTGGAAGACGATCTGATGCGCATCTTCGGCTCGGATCGTCTCGATACGATGCTGACCCGGCTTGGCTTGAAGGAAGGCGAGGCCATCATCCATCCCTGGATCAACAAGGCCCTGGAGAAGGCGCAGCAGAAGGTCGAGGCGCGCAACTTCGACATCCGCAAGAATCTCCTGAAGTTCGACAACGTCCAGAACGACCAGCGCAAGGTGATCTTCGACCAGCGCGTCGACCTGATGAAGGACGAGAGCGTTGCCGAGACGGTCGCCGACATGCGCCACGGCTATGTCGACGACGTCGTCGTCAAGCACGTGCCCGAGCATGTCTATGCCGAGCAGTGGGACATCGCGGGCCTGAAGGAAGAGTTGAACCGCGTGCTCGGAATCGAGCTGCCGGTCGACGAATGGGCCAAGGAAGAGGGCATCGCCGACGAGGAATTGTTGTCGCGCATCGAGAAGAAGGTCGACGAGCACATGGCGGCGAAGGTCGCGCAATGGGGCCCGGACGTGATGCGCTATGTCGAGAAGACGATCCTGCTGCAGACGCTGGATCATCTCTGGCGCGAGCACCTGATCATGCTCGATCACCTGCGCCAGGTGATCGGCCTGCGCGGCTACGGCCAGCGCGATCCGTTGCAGGAATACAAGTCGGAAGCCTTCAGCCTGTTCGAGGCGATGATCGCGCATCTGCGCGAGGCGGTGACGGCACAGCTGATGCGTGTCGAGATCATCCCGCCGGAAGAGCAGGCGCCGGTGTTGCCGGCGATGGAGGCGCACAAGCTCAATCCCGACACCGGCGAGGACGAGATGGCTTTCGCCAATGCCTCGTTGGTGCCGCAGGCCAACGCCGCGGCCGCCGCCGCCCGCGACCCCAACAATCCCCAGACCTGGGGCAAGGTCGGCCGCAACGAGGACTGCCCCTGCGGCTCCGGCAAGAAATACAAGCACTGCCACGGCAAATACGCGTGAGTTTGCCGAGGAGGCGTAGAGCGTTGCCACCATGTTAATTCAAAGACCGTCGCATTGCGCGCGTCGCCCAGCTCTGCATCGTGCTTTTCCCTCTCGGTCGTCATTCCGAGACGCGCCTTTTGGCGCGGGTAGAATTCCGGGCCATGCTTCGCGATGCCCCGGAATGACGGTGCCTAACGGTTGCGACCTGTTGCACTGCGCGCCGCCTGGGCGGACAATGAGCGATGATCCGCTCGCTGCCTCTGGTTTTCGTTTCCACTCTGTGTTTGCTCACGAGCCCTGCTATGGCGTTCGACATCGAGGCGCATCGCGGTGGCCGCGGGCTGTTTCCGGAAAACACCCTGCAATCCTTTGCCGGCGCGCTGACGATGGGCGTCGACACGCTGGAGCTCGATGTCGGCGCGACGCGTGACGGCGAACTCGTCGTCTCGCATGAGCGGCGGCTCAATCCCGATCTCGCGCGCGATGCCAATGGCGTCTATGTAACTCCGCCCGGCACGCCGTTCGTCGAGCTGACGCTGACGCAGAGGTGAAGAGCTTACGATGTCGGCCAGATCCGACCCGGCAGCACCTATGCGAGGCAGTTTCCCGAGCAGCGCGCCGTTCCCGGCACGCCGATCCCAACTCTGAAGGAGGTCATCGATCTCGTTCGCCGCTCCGGCAACACGCAGGTGCGCCTCAACATCGAGACCAAGATCGATCCCGATCATCCCGACGAATCGCCCGATCCAGAGAGGTTCGTCGCGCTGCTTCTCGGCGTGCTCGACGCGGAGACGTTCACCGATCGCGTCATGATCCAGTCGTTCGACTGGCGGACCTTGCAGATCGTGCAGAAACGGGCACCGCAAATTCCGACCGTCTACCTCACTCTGCAGCGAGGCCCGGCGCCGACGGTCTCGCTGGACAAAGCCACCGGTTGGACGGCGGGCTTCAATCCCGCAGATCGTGACGGCTCGCTGCCGCGCACGATCCATGATGCGGGCGGCGCGATCTGGTCGCCTTATTTCGGCGACGTCACGCCCGCGCTCGTCGCGGAAGCCCACGACCTCAAGCTGCGCGTGGTGGTCTGGACCGTCAACAAGCCCGATGACATGGCTCACATGATCGACATCGGCGTCGACGGCATCATTTCGGATCGGCCGGATCTTCTGCGCAAGGCCGCCGTAGACAAAGGCATCATCCAGCCGGGCGTGCTGCGCCCGACGCCATCCTCGCCGAAATGAAACGGACGGCCGCAGGGCCGCCCGTCAGGATGTGCGATTGAGCGCGAGCCGCCGCTCGGGCAGCGGCGCTTGTCCATCAGAAGTGATAGTTCACGCCGGCGGTCACCGTGTGGATCGTGTCCTTCAGGCTATTGACGGTTACGGTCGCCCTGTTCGGCTCGGTCAGCGTCATGCCGCCGTTGCCGAAATCGTAGTAATTGTATTCGACGTTCGCCGACCAATGCGGCGCGAAGGCCCACTCCGTGCCGGCGCCGACCGTCCAGCCGGTCCGGTTTGCGGTCGTGCCGGGATCGACGGCAATCAGCAAAGCAGGCGCGATGAAGGCATCGTCTACCTTTTCATGGGTCCAGGCGGCGCCACCCCTTGCATAGAACAGCCAGTGGTCGACGAAGCTGTAGCCGAGCCGCGCAGTGGCTGACGCCAGGAAGTCGTTGCTGAGGGTGAATTGCGACGGAGCTGTCGCCCCCGTGATCAGGTTTCTGACAGACGCGCCGTGGGTGTTCTTAAGGCTGGTCCAGGCAGCCTGACCTTCGAAGCCCACGACCCAGTTGGATGCGAACTGATAGTCGCAGCCGATCTGTCCGCCGCCGGTGAAGCCGGTCGAGCTGAAGCCGACGGAGGCTCCGAGTGCGCTGACCGTCCGGTCATCGCTGACCACGCCACCGAGATGGCCGCCGACATGACAACCGGTCCAGGTGAACGGGATGGGAGCGGCAGCCGGGGCCTTCATCGGCAGGTCGGCGGCGAATGCCTGGCCGGTGGCTGCAAGCACCAGGATTGCGGTGCCGGAGAGGAGGTTATGCGAGAGAATTTTACACATTAAAGGCACTGCCCGTTTCTTAATCATTATGAAGTGCCAAATATTACCATCGTGCGGACACAACCTCTGTAGCTCGTAAGCCACATTAGCCCGTAGAAATACGTCATCCCATCGATTGAGCCGACGGCCGCGCATGTGGTCCGTCGCCGTTCATCCGGCACGGTCGCGCACATCTCCCGCGGGATCGTGCAAGACGACAAGCACACGTCCTTTTGTCGTGAAGAGCCGGATTTTGTCGTGACTGATCGGCGCTTTATGACAGAATTGCTAAGCTTGAATGTCAGTTCGGTTACATGCGGAGCGGCCGATGAATCTGCGTGCGCAGGCGTTGTCAAATCCCGTGGCCTGGTGGTGGGGGTCGCTGACTCTGATCAGCGGCGCGAATGTCGCGGTGTGGTTCGTGCTGTACCGCCAGTTTCACGACCAGCCGGCCGGCATGCTGGGCAGCGCGTCGAGCACCGGGATCCATGCTCCTGCTCTGCGCGGCCTATGTGTTCGGCTGCGCGTTCCGGTCGGTTCTGCCACGCGCGGACGTGCAGCGGATCTGCCTGGTCGATAGCTGGCTGTCGAGCATTCTGGTCGGCAGGTCGGTGGCAACCGTGGCCGAGCTCTGTTTCGTGGCGCAGTGGGCGATCATCCTGCATCAGCTCGGCGGGATGACGGGCGCGGAGACCGCCCTGAACGCCGCGCGGGTGATCGTGCCGCTGATCGTCATTGCGGAGATCTGCTCGTGGTACGCGGTCCTGACCACCAATTATCTCGGCAACGCCATCGAGAATTCGATCTGGGCCGTCGCCTTCTTCGTGGTCGGGATCGGGCTGTGCCGGCTGTTGCCGGAGTTCAACGGCCCGGTTCGCCTGATCCTCGCCGTCGCGATCCTTGGGATCGCCGGCTATCTGGCTTTCCTCATCGTGATCGACGTCCCGATGTATCTCAACCGATGGCGAGCCGAACGCTCCAATGGCGGGCGGCTGTTGCGGCCGCTCGAGGGTCTCCGTGACGTGACCACGCGCTGGATCGTGACGCACGACATTGCGCACTGGAAGGAAGAGATCGCCTGGATGTCGCTCTATTTCAGCGCGGCGGTCTGGGCGAGCCTGGCGCTGTGCCTTTTCTCCTCGCTCGACAATCACCTCCCGCGCTACCGCACCGAAGCCACAGCCGTGACGTGGTCGCCGAGCGCGGTTCAAGCCGGCGCAAGCAACGTTCGCTGACAAGAGCTCGGTGTCGCGTGATTCCGTAGGGTGGGCAAAGGAGCGCAGCGACGTGCCCACCATCTATCGACATCGGGGCTGGACGGTGGGCACGCTTCGGCTTTGCTCACCCTACGAATTCTATCCGTCGTCATTGCGAGGAGCGACAGCGACGAAGCGAATCCAGCTTGTTTCCGCGATGCGCATTCTGGATAGCTTCGCTTCGCTCGCAATGACGGTGAAAAGAGCAGCGTGAATGCATCCCCGCCATGCGCAAACTGCCCGTCGTGCACATTTTCCCTTGCGTTGTCGGGCAAATCACAACGATCCTCTTGCGCATCCCGCCTCCGATAAGAGGGGCGCTTCGCGATCGTCACGGACGTTGGGAGCGGGATGCGGTGGACGCGATGTCTCACGAGACGAATGAGACAATCGCGGACGGCGAAATCGTGTGGTCCTGACGCCCCAAGGCTGGCGTTACGTTTCGCGAGATGACGCGAGGCAACGGTGACAACAAAGCCTGGTCACCGGGGAGAGCACGTATAAGCCGTAACACCATTGCGCAGGGAAGGCCGGACGTTTTCGGCTGAACCTGTGGTTCTGCCGCGTGCTTTTTTGTCTGCACGCGGACCATGGGTGCCAGCCGGCGCCCGGTCTTCCCTGCGCCCTCTGTTACGGAGAGGGACATTGAATTGGAAAAACTCGGACGCCATGCGCCGCGGGAACGTGAAGGTGTGGCAGCAATCCCGTCGCGGCCCATCCTTCGAGACGCGCGCGATGCGCGCTCCTCAGGATGAGGCGGTACGTGTGGTGCGATCTTAAATCCTCATGGTGAGGAGGCGCGCGAGCGCCGTCTCGAACCACGAGGCCCGCGCACGTTGCCGGAGCATTTTGCTGGAAATCAGAAAATCAGACCGCACGACCTGTCCCGGCCGTCGTCCTACTTCATCGCGGAGAAGCGGTTGTCGAAGGAGTTGGGTTGCACGATCGGTTGCGCGCCGGCCAGCACGCTCGCCGCCTGTTTCGGCGCCGCTGCCGCGTCAGCCGGTTGCGTTTCAGGCGCCGCGCCGGGCTTGAACGGCGGGCGGTTGACGACGGCCTGCTTGGTCTCGGCGGGTTTCGCGGCGAGCGCCTTTGGCTTTGCCGCGGCTGCCTTCGCCGCGCTGCCAGCCTCTGGTCTTGGCGTCGGCCGTCTTGGGCTTGGCCGGCGCAGGCGTGCGGCCTGCGTGCTCGACGTCGCGTCAGACGAACCACCCATTCCGATCTTGCGGGCGAGGTTGGAGAAGAAGCCGCCAGACTCGGTGTTCGGCGCGGCAGACGCAACACGCGTCGAGGCCGCGGGTTGAGCCGGGGCTGCAGCAGCCGGAGCCGCAGCCGCTTGAACCGGCGCAGGCGCGGAAGCCGCTACGGCGGTGTCGTCGGGGGCGCGCGGCGGATTGACGGTCCCGGGGATGGTGCCGGGCGCACGCGAATAGGCGGAAAGCGACAGTCCCTGACCTTCGCCACCTTCCGACAGGCCGGTGCTGGCGCCGGGCACTTGAGCGGCGAAGATCTGGTTCATGCCGCCGTCGATACCGGTGTTGAGCTTCGCGACCGGCGTGCCCTTGGCGATCAGTTTCGCCGTTTCGGCCTGGTCCGCATTCTCTTTCTTTTTCACGGCTTCGGCGATCTCGTCGGGGACCACATAGGCCGGGCACTTGGCCGAGGCGTTGAACACGGGGTCGGCGGTCGCGCCGGGCGCCCTGACCGCGTCGAACACGTATTTCTTTTCGCAGAAGTCGACCTTCGGCTCCTGACGCGTGACCTCGAAGTGATCATAGCCTTCCTTGATCATCTTCCAGAAGGCCATGTTCGGATTGTTGCGGTGCTTGGCCATGTTCACCGGCGTCATCCGGAACGGATAGGCCTGGAACTGGAACGACCTCTGGCCGCCGAAGAAGGACTCGCGCCCGAGCGAATAGATCTCCGCGATCTGCTCGTCGGTCATCGCGTAGCAGCCGCGCG
Organism: uncultured Alphaproteobacteria bacterium; assembly: GCA_963786015.1. Lineage (GTDB taxonomy): Bacteria > Pseudomonadota > Alphaproteobacteria > Rhizobiales > Xanthobacteraceae > Bradyrhizobium. The sequence continues at coordinate 221,360 of CAWAXO010000038.1, forward strand.
AGGAGCAGTCACCGTGCACCATCAGTTGCGAGCCGCTGCGGCCGAGCGCCTTGTCGAACGCGTTGGGATAGCCGGTGTTGAAGGAGAGATAATAGGCCGATTGCGGGTTCATCTGCGCTGGCGTGATCGCGTAGAAACCTTCCGGCGCCTGGCGGTCGCCTTCGCGGACCTTGGGTCCGAGGTCGCCCGACCAGCGGCAGATCGGATAGGTCTTCAGCAGCGCGAACTTGCCGGAGCGGTCCTGCTTCCAGACTTCCAGCTCGGCTTCCTGCTTGAACAGGCGGACCAGGATCGGCGACTGCAGATCCATGTCCTTCTCGTTGATCGCAGAAACGAGCTTGGGCGGAACGGGCTGGTTGGCCTTGGCATTGGCGGCAAGGGAAGCCTCGTCCGCATTGCAGCCTGCGAGGAGCGCACCGCCGGCGGCCAACACGGCCGAAGTCACGAGCGCACGGATCAGCGAGCGATCAATCAATGCGAAGCTCCACACCCACCCGGGCTTATCGCAACCCCGTCTGCGGCTGGAACACGACTGGTTGCGGAAAACCAACACCCATTTTTCCGCGTCGCGCTCCAGCAATATGCCCTGAAGCCATTGAATAAAATTCTACTCTTTGGTCCCGGACCCCGCAACCCGAGAGGGGCGGGATGGCCGGGTCACATAACCGGCATGATGAACACGAGGTTTAAAGCCCGATCTCTGGGCCGAAATGCGGCCGAATCAGGCACTGCGGCCGGAAAAAACCGTGCCACGGCCGGAGGCTTTTGCAAGGCCGTCCCGGCCAAAAACCGAGGCTCAGGCCAGTTTCCGGCCGATCTCGAGGAATTTCTGCCGCCGCTGTTTGCGAATCGCGTCGGGGTCGAGGCCGCGCAGCTCGTCGAAGGCCTGGCCGATAGCCTCGCCGGTCGCAGCGATCATGGCTGCGGAATCGCGATGGGCACCGCCGACGGGCTCTTTGAGAATCGTGTCGATGACGCCGAATCGCAGCATGTCCTGCGCGGTGATCTTCATGCTGTTGGCGGCTTCCTGCGCCTTGGTCCCGTCGCGCCACAGGATCGAGGAAGCGGCCTCGGGCGAGATCACGCTATAGATGGCGTGTTCGAACATCAGCACGCGATTGGCGGTCGTGATCGCGATCGCGCCGCCCGACATGCCTTCACCGGTGACGATTGCGACATTAGGGACGCCAAGCGCGAGGCAGGCATCGGTCGAGCGCGCGATCGCCTCCGCCTGTCCCCGTTCCTCCGCACCGATGCCGGGATAGGCGCCGGCGGAATCGACGATCGACAGCACGGGGATGCCGAAACGGTCGGCCAATTCCATCAGGCGGACTGCCTTGCGGTAACCTTCCGGCCGCGCCATGCCGAAATTGTGCCGGATCCGCGATTCGGTCGAATCGCCCTTTTCCTGGCCGATCACGCAGATCGGCTCGCCCCGGAAGCGGCCGAAGCCGCCGAGCAGGGCCTGGTCCTCGCCGAACTTGCGGTCGCCGGCGAGCGGGGTGAATTCGGTGATCAGGCCGTTGATGAAGTCGGTGAAATGCGGCCGCTGGGGATGGCGTGCGACCAGCGTCTTCTGCCAGGGCGTCAAATTGGCGTAGAGGTCGGCCAGCGCCAGCGCGGCCTTTTCCTCGATCCGAGACACTTCCTCGCCGATGTCGGTGCCGCCGGATGCCAGTGTGCGCAGCTCGTCGACCTTGGAGTCGAGTTCGGCGACCGGCTTTTCGAAATCGAGATAGCTGCGCATCTGGTCCGACATCAGGGCAATATAGGCAACAACGGGTTTTGCCGCGAAACGCTTCCGATTTGCTTGCGTAAAGTGTTCATGTTCAATGGCTTAACGTGCATTTCGAGATGGCGGCGGGGCACGCGCGGGGGTAGCGGGCGGAACGGGCGCTTTTTCCGTGAGAAGACGCGGAAGTCAAGGCGGGCGAGCTTGTTGTCGCCTTGTATATCGTATGACCAGCGGCTGCGCATGTCCGCCGCGCAGGGAAGGGCGCCGAGCGCGGTGCTATTTTTCCGCCAGCGGATGCAGGTCGCGCACCAGGCTTTTCAGCCGTTCTTCCACGACATGGGTGTAGATCTGCGTGGTCGAAATGTCGGTGTGGCCAAGCAGCGTCTGCACGATGCGCAAGTCCGCGCCATTGTGCAGCAGATGGCTCGCAAATGCGTGGCGCACGACATGCGGCGAGACCAGCCGCGGCGCGAGGCCTGCGGCGGCCGCGAGCTCCTTCAGGTCGCGGGCGAAATGCTGCCGCGTCAGGTGGCCGCTCTCGCCGAAGGAGGGAAACAGCCATTTCGATGCGGCGAGGCTTCGCTTCTGCTCCGGTTTCAGCGTCTCCATCGCCGCGAGGTAGTCGGCCATCGCCTGCCGCGAGGCCTCGTTCAGCGGCACCAGCCGCTCCTTGTTGCCCTTGCCGCGCACCACGATCATGCGCGCATTCTGCCGGGCCGCCGAAAGCGGCAGCGACACCAGCTCCGAGACGCGCAGGCCGGTGGCGTACAGCACTTCCAGCAGGCAATAGAGCCGCATCGCGCGCAGCCGCTGCAATGGCGAGCTGTAGGCGACGTCCGTCAGCTCCTTGGCGCGCGTCAGCATGCGGTCGACATCGGCGATCGACAGCACCTTCGGCAGGCCACGGCCGCGTTTCGGTCCCGAGAGGATCGCCGCCGGATCGTCACCACGGACGCGCTCGCTCACGAGGAAGCGGAACAGATGCCGCATCGCCGACAGCCGTGCGCGCGACGCTGGAGGATTTGAAGCCGCGGGTGTCGAGATCGGAGAGATAATCGCGCAGCTTGTCGGTGCCGGCAGCGGCGAATCCAGTCTTCGCGCGGGACAGGAAGACGGAGAGATCGGTCAGGTCACGGCGATAGGCATCCAGCGTGTTGTCGCCGGCGCCCTGTTCCGCCGCGAGCATGTCGAGGAACAGGTTGATGAGCTTGTCGTCCGAGGCCTTGGATCGCATTCCAAAGCTCCTGGTTTCCAAGTTCGCCGATATCGCGGCGTTCCTCCGGCTTCGCTGGGACACGCGAATACTTCCAAATCGAGTGTGGCTTTTGGGTCTCTCAACCCTGAACCCTAGCCGTTATTTCTTGAGAAATTTGTCAGGGGGAATGGTTAGCGTCATTTCCCGGGGCTTCGGATGAACGAAATTCGCCAGCGAGAACATCACGCCATAGATGACCCCTGCGATCACTGCGACGACCGTCAGGAAACGGAACAGGCTGGGCATCTCGAAAGCCTAAGGCGCGAATTAACCTTACAAATCATCCAACATGTTCGTCTCCCCGTTGCAAGAGGCGCTAGCATGGCTGAAGGCGGGGGTAGTATAGGTGGCCGGAGATGCGGCCTGCGCCGCAGAAAGGCCGAGGCCAAGGATATGCCCGAACTCACCGCCTCAGCCGGAGCCAGCCAGCCCCAGGACGCCGAGATTCGCTCGGCCCTGGGAACTCGCCTGGTCGTGCTCGTCGGCATGATGGGGGCCGGCAAGTCGACGATCGGACGGCGGCTCGCGGCCCGGTTGCTCCTGCCGTTCGTCGACGCCGACAACGAGATCGAGGCGGCGGCCGGCATGACCATACCGGAGATTTTCGAGGTTCACGGCGAGCCGCATTTCAGAGACGGCGAGGCGCGCGTGATCGCACGGCTGTTGGAGAGCGGCCCGGGCGTGCTGGCGACCGGCGGCGGCTCGTTCATGCGCGAGGAAACCCGCCGCCGCATCGGCGACAAGGCGGTCTCGATCTGGCTCAAGGCGGATGCCGACATCATCATGCGGCGAGTCCGGCGTCGCGCCGACCGGCCGCTGCTGCGGACCGCCGATCCCGCCGCGACTGTCGGGCGGCTGATCAGCGAACGCGAGCCGGTCTATGGCTTCGCCGATCTCACCATCGCCTCGCGCGATGTGCCGCATGAGAAGATCGTCGACGAATGTATCGAGGCCCTGCATGCGCGGCTCTGCGGTGAAGGCGTCCCGCAGGCGCAATCGACCGGCATCATGGGGATCGTGCGATGACTGCGCCGTTGAAGCATTCCGATGCGATCACGGTCGACGTCGCGCTCGGCGATCGCGCTTATGACATCGTGATCGGCCGCGATGTTCTGGGCACGCTCGGTGCGCGGGTGGCCGCCCTGCGGCCGGGCGCGCGGACTGCTGTTGTCACCGATCGCACCGTCGCAAAGCATTGGCTGGACAAGACCGAGGGTTCGCTCGCGCAAGCCGGCATCGCGACCTCGCGCATCGTCGTCGATGAAGGCGAGGGCTCGAAAAGCTATCGCGGCCTGGAAGAGGTTTCGGAAGCGCTGATCGCGGCCAGGATCGAGCGCAACGATCTCGTCATCGCGCTCGGCGGCGGCGTGGTCGGCGATCTCGCGGGCTTTGCGGCCGCGATCCTGCGCCGCGGCGTCGATTTCGTGCAGGTGCCGACCTCGCTGCTGGCGCAAGTCGATTCCTCCGTCGGCGGCAAGACCGGAATCAATTCGCCGCAGGGCAAGAACCTGCTCGGCGCATTCCATCAGCCTGTACTGGTGATCGCGGACACTTCGGTGCTCGACACGCTGTCGCCGCGCCAGTTCCGTGCCGGCTACGCGGAGGTCGCCAAATATGGCGTGCTTGGCGATGAAGCCTTCTTCGCCTGGCTCGATGCCAATCACGCCGACATCTTCAAGGGCGGTGCTGCGCGCGAGCATGCCATCGCGACGTCCTGTCGCGCCAAGGCCGCGATCGTGGCGCGCGACGAGCGCGAGACCGGCGATCGTGCGCTGCTCAATCTCGGCCATACGTTCGGCCATGCGCTCGAGGCTGCGACGGGCTTTTCCGATCGCTTGTTTCACGGCGAAGGCGTCGCGGTCGGCATGGTGCTGGCGGCGGAATTTTCTGCCTCATTGGGCATGATCTCCCAAGCGGACGCCGAGCGCGTCGCGCGTCACCTTGCCGAGGTCGGCCTGCCGACCCATCTGCAGGACATCGCGGGCTTTGCCCAGGAAGGGCTCGGCGATGCCGACCGCCTGATGGCCCTGATGGCGCAGGACAAGAAAGTGCGGCGCGGCCGGCTGACCTTCATTCTGCTGGAAGCGGTCGGGCGTGCGGTAATTGCCAGAGATGTCGAGCCCGCTCTGGTTCGCGATTTTCTGCAGGCGAAGCTCGCCGGCAAGGCGTGATCCGAAACACCGGCTTTTCCATCGGGCTCACAGATTGAACTGACGCGCACGTCATGAACTGGCTGACATTCTCGATCATGGTCGCGCTGCTCGGTGTCTCGGCGTTCTTTGCGGCGAGCGAGACCGCGCTGACCGGCGCGTCGCGCGCGAGCATGCTGCGGCTTTCGAAGCAGGGCAATCGCGATGCCGACGTGGTGTCCGAGCTAGTCGGTCGGCGCGATCGGCTGATCGGCGCGCTGCTGCTCGGCAACAACATCGCCAATATCGGCGCGTCCGCACTCGCCACAGGCATTTTCACCGCGTGGTTCGGCGATGTCGGCGTGCTCTACGCCACCGGCGTGATGACGGTGCTGGTGGTGATCTTCGCCGAGGTACTTCCGAAGACCATCGCCATCAACGCGCCCGACCGGGTGTCATTGGCGGTGGCGCGGCCGATGCGGGTGATGCTTTATGTCCTGGGTCCGCTGCTCACCGTGATCGAAGCGGTGGTGCGCGTATTGATGAGGGCGGTCGGCGTCAAGATCGGCGCCCACCAGCCGATTCTGTCGCCGACCGAGCGTCTGCGCGGTGCGGTCGACCTGCTGCATCACGAAGGCAAGGTCGAAAAGCAGGACCGCGATATGTTCGGCGGCTTGCTCGATCTGCGTGAGCTGCAGGTGTCCGACGTCATGGTTCACCGCACCGAAATGGTGATGGTGAATGCCGATCTGCCGCCGGAGGATCTGGTGCGCGAGGTGCTTGCGTCCGAATACACCCGCATTCCGCTGTGGCGCGAGAAGCCGGAAAACATCATCGGCGTGCTGCACGCCAAGGATCTGCTGCGCGCGATCCGCTCCTCGGATGGTGACATGTCGCGGATCGACGTCTCCTCGATCGCGCTGCCGCCGTGGTTCGTGCCGGAAATGCGCTCGGTCTCCGAGCAGCTCAAGGCATTCCGCCGCCGCAAGACGCATTTCGCGCTGGTCGTCGACGAGTATGGCGAAGTCGAAGGCATGGTGACGCTGGAAGATATTCTGGAGGAGATCGTCGGCGACATTTCCGACGAGCAGGATGTGGTGGTGGCCGGCGTCCGCGCGCAGCCTGACGGTTCGGTCGTGGTCGACGGTTCGGTCCCGATCCGCGATCTCAACCGCGCGATGGATTGGCGTCTGCCGGACGAGGAGGCGACCACGGTCGCGGGGCTCGTCATTCATGAAGCCCGCTCCATCCCGGAACGCGGCCAGAGTTTTACCTTTCACGGTTTCCGCTTTCGCGTGCTCCGCCGCGAGCGCAACCGCATCACTGCGCTACGAATTGTCGCAGTTCCGCGCGATGCCGAAATGGAAGACACGAAACCGCGTCGCGCGGGAACAGCGTTTTAGTTGATTGTCGTGTAGGGTAGGCAAAGCGAAGGGTGCCCACCATCCGACGCAACGTCTAGCGACCCTCATGGTGAGGAGGCGCGCAAGCGCCGTCTCCGGACGATGCTTCGCATCGCCGGGAGAACCATGCGACCGCGGCGCGGGCCTCATCCTTCGAGACGCTCGCTTACGCAAGCTTCTCAGGATGAGGAACAAACTACCTGCCGCCTTCGCCGGGCGCCTGCGCGTGAATGGCCAGCGCGTGGACGGAGCCTGCGAGTTCGGTCGCCAATGCAGCATTAATCATGCGATGGCGGTCGATCCGGCTCTTCCCTTTGAAGGCCTGCGACACGATATGAATACGAAAATGGCTCTCGCCGCCCGGCCGGTGGCCGGCATGGCCTTCATGCAGATGTAATTCGTCCTGAACCTCGAGGCTTTCCGGTGAGAAAGCTTCGTGCAACTTGTTTGTGATAATATCTCGGTTCGTCATCGTTGCGGCATTACGTCGGTGATATTTTTTCGTCAATGGCGCAGTGCGAATTAAAGGTATTTGCAATGTCAAGACTTGAAGCTTTTGGCGTTGCGTAGTCAAAGTCCGCTATGCCGATCGACCCGTCAAAATTCTTCGACTCCATTCGCATCAAGCCTAACAAGCAAAGTGCGAAGCAGCAGGCGCAGGCGCGCGAGGCTGCCATCAGGTGTGAATGGCCCGACTGCCCGAACAAGGGCCCGCATCGCGCGCCGAAGGGCCGGGAGAATGCGCGCGAGTATTGGCACTTCTGCCTCGATCACGTCCGTGAATATAACCAGTCGTACAATTTCTTCTCCGGAATGAATGCGGACGCCGTCGCGCGTTACCAGAAGGATGCGCTGACCGGCCATCGGCCGACCTGGAAGATGGGCGCCAATGGCAGCGGCAAGGGCGGCAACGGCAATGCCGATCTGGACGGTGCATCCGATCCGTTCGCGATGTTTTCCGAGATCAATGGCCGCGCCCGCTGGCGTCCGGGTCCCGGCGCCGAGTCGGAATCGAAACCCGAGACCCGCAAGGTGTTCAATGCCGAGCGCAAGGCGCTGCAGGTGATGGGGCTCGGTCCGGACGCGACACTCGAAGACGTCAAGGTGAAGTACAAGGCGCTGGTGAAGCAGCACCATCCCGACGCCAATGGCGGCGACCGCTCCACCGAGGATCGCCTGATCGAGATCATCAAGGCCTATAATTATCTCAAGACGGTCGTGCGCGCCTGACCGCTCGCGTTGGCGCAGGATCAAACGACAGCGAAAAGGTCTGAACCGCTGTCGTTTGTCTTCACATGGTTATCGATATCTAACCGCGTGACGCGCCAGGCATCGATCCGACATAGGACGAGCTTGGCCGGATCAGCCGGCCGGTCCGCTGCTGTTCCCTTGCGTGCGCCGTCCAGCCCGCCGCACGGGCCACCGCGAAAATCGGCGTGAACGCCTGCCGCGGAATGTCCAGCGCATCGAGCAGGATCGCGGTGAAGAACTCGACATTGGTTTCCAGCGGACGTTCCGGATTTTTCCGCTTCAACGCCTGGCGGATATAGGCCTCGACGTCGCTGGCGAACGGAAGGTCGGCGCCCTCCGTGGCGAGCCGCTCGATCGCGGCCTTGAGCACGTCGGCGCGGGGATCGCGCACCCGGTAGACGCGATGACCGAAGCCCATCAGCCGTTCACCGCGGGAAAGCGCGTCGTCGACCCACGGCTTGATGCGTTCGCGCGTGCCGATCGCGTCCAGCATCTCAAGCACAGGCTCCGGCGCGCCGCCGTGCAGCGGACCGGTCAGCGCGCAATAACCTGCGGTCACGGCCGCGAACAGATCGGCCTGTGTCGAGGCCACCACGCGCGTCGTGAAGGTCGAGGCGTTCATGCCGTGGTCGCACACGGTCACGAAATAGGCGTCCAGTGCTGCGACCTCGGACGGCGCGGGTCTGGCGCCGCGCAGCATCGCAAGCGTATCGGCGGCGTGGCTCAGGTTCGAATCGGGCGCGATCGGCTCCCTGCCTTTGGCGCGTTGGACCAGCGCGCCCGCGATCACGGGGCCTGCACCGACGATGGTTGCTTCATGATCGAGCCCGCTTTCGGCACGCAAGCCAGCGATTGCGGCGCGGAAGCCATCGACGATCGACATGCCCCGCGTTGCCGGCAGCAGATCGGGGAGCCTTGCGAAGGCGCGCTCGCGCGCCGCGCCGAGGCTCTTGCGGACATCGGCTTCGCCAATCGTCCGCCCGGTCGCGCCGCTCCAGAGCCGTGCCGTGACGCCCTCGAAACTCGATTTGGCGGCGAGGTCGGCGACATGCTCGCCGGCAATGATCAGTTCGCCGCGGGCGCCGTCGACATGGCTCAGCACGGTCTCGGCGGCGGGGACGCCGTCCAGCCCGATCTGGCTCTTGGTGAGATGGACGTTCATGACCGGGATCTCCTCTGCGATGGAACACAGCACCGAAGGTCGACCCTCTCGACACGTTGATCAATCTTGATTATGTTAATCAATATGAAAAAATTCTCGGGCCTCTATCTCTCCGCACGCGAGGCGTCCGCGGAACTCGCGATCTCGCCGGCGACGCTCTACGCCTATGTCAGCCGCGGGCTGATCCGCTCCGAGCCGTCGCCGGACACCCGCAGCCATCGCTATCGGGCCGAGGACGTCCGGGCCTTGAAGGAGCGGCGGGTCCCATCGCCGGAGCCGAAGGGCCTGCGCAGTTTCGATGCAGACCTGCCGGTGATGGATTCGGCGATCGCGACCATCACCGAGGACGGGCCGATCTATCGCGGCGTCAATTGCGTCGATCTCGCCGAAAAGGACACGCTGGAGCACACGGCGACCCTGTTATGGGATGTGACCGCGATCGATCCGTTCGCCGCGGACAATTGCCCACATGTCTCTGACGAGATGCGCACCATTGCCGACGCGGCGCGCCGCGCCGCGCCGATCGACCGGGCGATTGCCGTGCTCGCGCTTGCCGCCAGCGCCGATCCCGGAGCGTTCACCCGTGCGGCGGACGGCCGCGCGCTTGCGGGCGCGCGTATCCTGCGGCTCGTGGTGGCGACCATGCTCAACGCCGTTCCGTCGGCCGAACCGCTGCATCTGCAGATCGCCAGGGCCTGGGCGGGCGACCATAAGCATGCTCCCGACCTGATCCGCCGCGCGCTGGTGCTGCTCGCCGACCACGAGCTGAACGCCTCGACCTTCACGGTGCGCTGCGCCGCGTCGACCGGGTTGAATCTTTATGATGCCGTCATCGCCGGCCTCGCGGCGCTGAAGGGCCCCAAGCATGGCGGCGCGGGCGTGCTGGCCTCGCGGCTGGTGAAGACGCTGATCGATAACGATGTAGCGCCGGTGATCCGCGAGCGCGTGGCTCTGGGTGAGCGCTTCGCGGGCTTTGGTCACGGTGTCTACAGGCACGGCGATCCCCGCGCGATCTCGCTGCTGGAGGCGCTGACGCGCGCGGGCGCGCCGCGCAAATTCACCCGCGAGGTGCCGGAACGGATCGCGGAAGCGACCGGAGAATTCGTCAACATCGATTACGCGCTGGCGGTGCTGGCGCACAGTCTGCGGCTGCCCGCCGGCAGCGAACTGGCGCTGTTCGCGATGGCGCGCATGGTCGGATGGATCGCGCATGCCAGCGAGCAACTGCAGCACGGCAAGCTGATCCGTCCGCGCGCCCGCTATGTCGGGCCGTCGCCGGGCCGCGGCGCGGTCGCCAACGGCTTGTAAGTCGCTGGTCTTTATTCGGCCGGCTTCGCGGGCTCGACCGTGCCATTGCCGCGCCAGCGGCGCTTCGCCCAGACCGCGAGCCAGGCCAGCAACGCGCCGATGACAACAGCCAGCATCCAGTAATGTCGGGCCATCCCGCCGTGATGCGGAATCCCGCCATATTCGTGCAAGGCATCGACGGCCAGCACACCAGGCAGCACATGCGCCGGCGCCCACAGCAGGATGGCCGGGATATTCACCGCATAAAAGCGCGCGGGCGGCATGTCGAGAGCGCCCGCGGTGATAGGCACGAAGGCGCGTATCGGCGGCACGAAACGGGCGAAGAACACGGCCCAGGTGCCCCAGCGCTGAAAGAAGGCCTCGCTCTGCTTGACCACACGCGGATAGCGGGTCAGCGGCCAAGTATCGAGGATCTCGCGCTGGGTGCGATGGCCGGTCCAGAACGCCGATCCGTCGCCGAGCACGGCGCCGGCGGCTGCGGCCAGCAGCACCCATTGCAGCTTCAACTCGCCGCCCGGCACCAGCGCGCTGAGCGCCAGGATGATGGTCGAGCCCGGAATGACAGAGCCGACCACCGGAACGGCTTCCAGGAGGGCCGCGAGGAAGATGGTGAAATAGGCAAGCCCGGGATTGTCGGAGACGAATTTGATCAACTGATCGATATAGGAAGCCACTCTGTCCCCATGCCTGATGGGCCGCCCGGTGCGGGCGGCGACCTACCATAACTAGAAAGGAGTCGGGAAAGTGCCACGGCGCAGCCGGCTCTCTCGATGACGGCCGTCACGGACGGAAACGCGGCGCTTTCCGCAGGGCAGCCTTCCAAAAACTGCGTCCCAGCCCTATCTAGATGAAAAGGCAACGGAACTTTGATTGAGGGCCGGGCTTCTGCCGGCCGTTGCTCTCTGCTAGGCTGATACCAAGCCCACATCCGCAAGCCACGCCTTAATCTGGTTTCGGGAGACACCGGGACCCCGGAGGATTGATGACGACCGCCGCCATGACACGAACTGAGGAATCCGCTGGAACGCCCGACATGAAGGTTTCGGTGCGGCAGGTGTTTGGCATCGACAGCGACCTCGAAGTGCCGGCTTATTCCGAAGTCGACCCGCATGTACCTGAAGTCGATACGGATTACCGTTTCGATCGCGCCACTACGCTCGCCATTCTCGCCGGCTTTGCCCACAACCGCCGTGTCATGGTCACGGGCTACCACGGCACCGGCAAGTCGACGCATATCGAACAGGTGGCGGCGCGGTTGAACTGGCCCTGCGTGCGCGTCAACCTCGATAGCCATATCAGCCGTATCGATCTGGTCGGCAAGGACGCCATCGTCGTCAAGGACGGCAAGCAGGTCACCGAGTTCAAGGATGGCATCCTGCCCTGGGCGCTGCAACACAACATCGCGCTGGTGTTTGACGAGTATGATGCCGGCCGCCCCGACGTGATGTTTGTGATCCAGCGTGTGCTGGAAGTCTCCGGCCGCCTGACGCTGCTCGACCAGAACAAGGTGATCAAGCCGCATCCGGCGTTCCGCCTGTTCTCGACCGCGAACACGGTCGGGCTCGGCGACACATCCGGCCTCTATCACGGCACCCAACAGATCAACCAGGGCCAGATGGACCGCTGGTCGATCGTCACCACGCTGAACTATCTCGCCCATGACGAGGAGGTCGAGATCGTATTGGCGAAGGCGCATCACTATCGCACGCAGGAAGGCCGCGACATCGTCAACAAGATGGTGCGGCTCGCGGATTTAACGCGCAACGCGTTCGCCAATGGCGACCTGTCGACGGTGATGAGCCCGCGCACGGTGATCACCTGGGCGGAAAACGCCGACATCTTCGGCGACATCGGATTCGCGTTCCGCGTCACCTTCCTCAACAAGTGCGACGAGCTGGAGCGGCCGCTGGTCGCCGAGTTCTATCAGCGCTGCTTCAACGTCGAGCTCGCGGAATCTCCGTCAACGTCGCGCTGTCATAAGATGTCGTCCCGCTTTGTGCGCAAATGCGCACTGGAGCGGGGAGGCGACCTGCGGAATTTCTCAATCGGACGACGCCACCAGTTTCCTCACGCCAAGACGGCCGGTGGTTATGGGTCTTCGCTTTCGCGGAGACGACGGATAGGATGAGATGACCACATCCAACATCAAATTCCGCACCGGATCGAAGGAAGCGCCGACCGAGCCGTTCAAGCGCGCGGTGACGTCGTGCCTGCGGGCGATCGCGAAAACGCCGGAGCTGGAAGTCTCCTTCGCAGCCGAGCGGCCCGGCCTTGCGCCGGGCAAGGCGCGGCTGCCGGAGCCGGCGCGCAAGATGACCAAGCGCGATGCGGCGGTCGTGCGCGGCCACGCCAACTCGATCGCGCTGAAACTCGCCTGTCACGATCCGAAGGTGCACCGCAAGCTGATGCCGGGCAATCCGCAGGCGCGCGGCGTGTTCGAGGCGATCGAACAGGCGCGGGTGGAAGCGATCGGCGCACGGCGCATGGCTGGCGTGGCGAAAAACCTCACCGCGATGCTCGACGATCATTTCCATCGCGGCAAATTCGACGAGATCACCGACCGCGCCGATGCGCCGCTGTCTGACGCGCTTGCCATGATGGTGCGGGAGCGGTTGACCGGGATGGCGCCGCCCACCGCGCGCAAAGAAGATGGTCGACCTGTGGCGGCCGATCCTGGAAGACAAGATCGGCGCGCGGCTCGATCGGCTGAGCCGCGTCACAGAGGACCAGGCCAGGTTCGGCGACTTGGTCCACGATCTGTTGTCCGCGCTCGATCTCGGCGATGAGCGCAACACCGACTCCGACGACGACAATGACGAGGACAACCCCGACGGCGAGAGCGATCAGTCGGGCTCGGAAGGATCGCCCGACAGCGACGCCGCGCAGGAGATGAGCGCCGATCAGGCCGAGGCGACCACCGAGGAGATGTCCGACAGCGCGATGGAAAGCGCGCAGGCCTCGACCAGCGATACCTTCGACGACGGCGAGCTTGGCGAGGACGAGGCGCCGGGCGAGGCGACGCGTCCGAATTCGCGCGGCCAGAACGAGCCGCGCGGGCCGGAATATCACGCCTTCGCGCCGAAATTCGATGAGGTGATCGCCGCGGAAGACCTCTGCGACCATGACGAGCTGGAGCGCCTTCGCTCCTATCTCGACAAGCAGCTCGCGCATCTGCAGGGCATCGTCGCGCGGCTTGCCAACCGGCTGCAGCGCCGCCTGATGGCGCAGCAGAACCGCGCCTGGGAGTTCGATCTGGAAGAGGGTATCCTCGATCCCGCACGGCTGTCGCGCGTCGTCACCGATCCCTATCATCCGCTGTCCTTCATGCATGAGAAGGAGGCGACCTTCCGCGACACCGTGGTGACGCTGCTGCTCGACAATTCCGGCTCGATGCGCGGGCGGCCGATCACGGTGGCGGCGACTTGCGCGGATATACTGGCGCGCACCCTGGAGCGTTGCGGCGTCAAGGTCGAGATCCTCGGCTTCACCACGCGCGCCTGGAAGGGCGGGCAATCCCGCGAAGCCTGGCTGGCCGCGGGCAAGCCGGCCAATCCCGGCCGTCTCAACGATCTCCGTCACATCATCTACAAGGCGGCGGACGCTCCATGGCGGCGTGCGCGGAAAAACCTCGGGCTGATGATGCGCGAGGGATTGCTGAAGGAGAACATCGACGGCGAGGCGCTGGACTGGGCGCACAAGCGCCTGCTCGGTCGCCCCGAAGCAGCGCAAGATCCTGATGATGATCTCGGACGGCGCGCCGGTCGACGACTCCACGCTGTCGGTCAATCCCGGCAATTATCTCGAGCGGCACCTGCGCCATATCATCGAGGAGATCGAGACGCGCTCGCCGGTCGAACTGATCGCGATCGGCATCGGTCACGACGTCACGCGCTATTATCGCCGCGCGGTCACCATCGTCGATGCCGAGGAGCTTGGCGGGGCGATCACCGAAAAGCTTGCCGAGCTGTTCAGCGAGACCCATGGCGCACAGCCTGCCAATGCCGTTCCTCGGCGGCGGCTGCATTCATAGACGTGCGATTCCGGGGGCGTCGGACGTGCGCCCGGGATCGCTTAACAAATTGGGCGTATGGAGTTGGCGCTCGCGCTCGGTGGCGCATCCTGGAACGTCGACCATTGTCTCATTCCCGCCCGGGGCCTCATGGCTCGGAAATCACCACGATGCCGCGCGACGTCTCCCGCCGCCGATTGCTGACGTTCGCCTCGTAGGCTCTGCAATGTTCGGGCTGGCCGATCGCGCCCAGCGCAGTCGGCCAGCGCAGCCGAAGCGCGGCGCAGTCGACGAGCACTCCGTCACCGAGCCGGTCTCGATCGAGGTCAATGCACGGCCGATCCCGCTGTTCGATCGGCGCGACCGCACGCGTCGTGCGTTTCGGCGCGCTGGAATATCGCAGCGGGCTTTCGCTCACCTCGAGCTATCCCGGCTTTGGCGGACTGTCGGCCATCCGGCTCGATCCAAAGGGCGAGCGCTTTCTCTCGCTGAGCGACAAGGGCGGCTGGTTCACCGGACGCATCGTCTATTCCGGCCGCGATGATGACCGGACTCGCCGATGTCGAGGCCGCGCCGATCCTCGGGCGCTGACGGCCGGCCGATCACCGCGCGCGGCTGGTACGATACGGAATTGATCGCGCGCGATGGCTCGCTCGTCTATGTCGGGCTCGAGCGCGTCAACCGGGTGCTGCGCTTCGATTTCAGCAAGGGTTTGACGCGCTCGCGCGGCGAGGTGGTGCCGCTGCCGCCGGCAGCGAAACGGCTGCCCAACAACAAGGGGCTGGAAGCGCTGGTCGTCGTGCCGAAGGGACAGCCGCTCGCGGGCACGTTGATCGCGATGTCCGAGCGTGGGCTCGACGCGAACGGCAATCTGATCGCGTTTCTGGTCGGCGGGCCGTCGCCGGGGCAATTCAGCATCCATCGCACCGAGGATTTCGACGTCAGCGACGCCGTTCTGCTGGCGAACGATCTGCTGATTCTGGAGCGGAAATTCTCCTGGCTCGGTGGCCTCGGAATCCAGTATCCGCCGCCTGCCGCTCAAGTCGGTCGCGCCCGGCGCACTGGTCGATGGGCCCGCAATCTTCCAAGCCGATCTCGGCCAGGAGGTCGACAACATGGAAGGCATCGACGCGCATGTCACGCCGGAAGGCGACACGGTGCTGACGATGATCTCGGACGACAATTTTTTTTTGCTCCAGCGCACGCTGCTATTGCAGTTCACGCTGGTGGAGTGACGTTGCTGTCGTCC
>CAWAXO010000039.1:0-8127 GCA_963786015.1 uncultured Alphaproteobacteria bacterium
TTCCGGGCGCCGCGCAGCGGCGAGCCCGGAATCCATCTGGCCGCAGGGTCAGCGGTGAAATGGATTCCTGTATCTGACTGGGCGTCACTGTCATAGTGGCGGCGGGTGGAGATAGCTCGTTGGATTCCCGGTCGTTTGTTGACCGTAGCCCGGCATGGGCGTCTCCGCTTGCTTTGTCTGATCGAACAGTCGCAAGGGTGCCGATTTCCGGCAGCCCGCATACAGGTCTGATCCCCATGACATCTCAGCTTCTTGCGCTCGCGGCCGGCATCGATGTCGGTCAACGCTTTCTTGACGTCGGTCTTGCCCCCTCGGGCAAGACTTTCCGCGTTCCCAACGCTGCCGAAGGCATCGCCGCCCTTGTCGAGCGGTTGACCCAAGCCGGCATCGGCCGTGTTGTGCTGGAGGCGATCGGGCCGTATGCCCGGCAGCTCGTCAGCGCTCTCGCCGTAGCCGGATTTGAGGTCGGCCTCATCAATCCGCGCCGCATCAAGGCCTTTCGCGAGTTTGAAGGACGCCGCGCCAAGACCGACAGGCTGGACGCGCGGCTGATTGCGCGCTTCGCTCTCGCCATGACCGATGCCATTCGCCCGTTACCGACCGCCGAACAGCTCGCGCTCAAGGCGCTGTCCACCCGCCGTCGCCAGCTCACGGAAATGATCGCCATGGAGAAGACCCGGCTGAAACAAACTGCCGAGCCACTCCTGTTGGCCAGCCACCGTGCCACCATTGCAGCGCTGACAGTTCAATGCCGGCATATCGAGGCCGAACTTGCCCGCCGCATCGCCGCCGATCCGCAGCTTGCCTGCAACTTCGAAATCCTCACCTCGATCCCAGGTATTGGCGAGCGCGTCGCCACTGCGCTGATCACGGAGCTGCCTGAAATCGGCCGCACCGACCGCAGGGCTATCGCCAGCCTGGCCGGCCTTGCTCCGCACATCAGCCAATCCGGCAATGCGCCGCCACGCGCTGCCATTGCAGGCGGCCGCCCTTGCGTGCGCACCGCGCTCTACATGGCCGCACTCGTCGCCAGCCGGCACAATCCTCAGATGAAACTTGCCTATCAGGCCCTGCGAAACCAGGGCAAGCCTGCCAAGCTCGCTCTCGTCGCTATTGCCCGAAAGCTGCTCGTTACCGCCAACGCCCTGGTCAAAAACAACACCCGCTATACCCCACAATCACTTGACAGCTAAGACAGTCGCCGGGCTCGCGCTTTCGCGCGCCCCGGAATGACGAGCGGAGAGAGCCATCAATACGCCTCCTTCGCGTCGGCTTCCGCGCTGGTCTGCACGAGATCGAGGCTCTGCTCGATCTTGCCGAGCAGGCGCGCGAAATCCTTTCGTTCCTGCGTCGACAGGCACGACAGCATCTCCTGTTCCTTGCGCAGCAGGCGCGGGAACAGTTCTTCGTACAACGCGCGTCCCTTGCGCGTCATGCGCAGGCGGAATTCGCGCCGATCGTCGGCATTCTCGACGCGTTCGACCAGCCGTCGTTGCATCAGCGCCGTGACCGCGCGGCTGATGGTCGATTTATGCGTTCGGGTGCAATCGGAAATGTATTGTGCGCTGCACGCATCGCGGCGGAAGCCGAGCGTGGCCATTACGCGCCATTCCGGAATATCAAGTCCGTAACGGAGTTGATATTCCGCCGACAATGCCGAACTGACCTCGGCAGACAGCCGGTTCAACCGGAACGGTATGAAGCGAAGCAGGTCGAGACGTGCGTTAGCCGCCGCGATGTCGTTTGCCGCTGTCCGCTTCGCCCGCCGGGTGGCGCTTGCCGCGCCTGTGACTGCCGTCGCCAAATTCGTGATCCACCCCTGTTGACGTGGGACCGCACCGGACTAAGATAGTTGCAATTGCGACTATTTGGCAAGCCCGGCTTTTCGAAGCCAAAACCATCGGCCAGAACAGGTTGCGCATGGCGCCGGCCAACGATCAGGCAAAGACCCAGTTCGGCTATCGCCGTCATCCCGACCAAGATCGGGCCGACGGTGATGTCTCCGAGCACCCCGTCGTGGTGGTCGGCGCGGGTCCGGTTGGATTATCGCTTGCGATCGATCTGGCGCAGCGCGGCCATCGCGTGGTCCTGCTCGATGATGCCGACCGGATCGGCGAGGGCTCGCGCGCGATCTGCTTCTCGAAGCGCTCGCTTGAATATTGGGATCGGCTCGGCGTCGGCGATCGCATGGTGGCCAAGGGCGTGGTGTGGAGCGTCGGCAAGATCTTTCACGGCGACTTGCAGCTCTATCAGTTCAACTTGCTGCCGGAAGAGGGCCATAAGCGGCCCGCCTTCATCAATCTGCAGCAGTTCTATGCCGAAGCTTATCTCGTCGACCGGGTCGGTGAATTGCCTGACGTCGACCTGCGCTGGCGCAACAAGGTGGCCGCACTCGACCAGCGCAATGACGCCGTGGCGCTGACCATCGAGACCCCTGACGGTCCTTACCAACTGCACGCGCAGTTCGTGATCGCTTGCGACGGTGCGCACTCGTCATTGCGAAGAATGGTTGGGGCGGAATTTTCCGGCCAGACATTCGAGGACCAGTTTCTGATCGCCGATGTCAAGATGGCGGCGGCGTTTCCGACCGAGCGCTGGTTCTGGTTCGATCCGCCGTTCCACGCCGGCCGCTCGGCGCTGCTGCACAAGCAGCCCGATAACGTCTGGCGCATCGACCTGCAGCTCAACCGCTATGCCGATCCCTCGGTCGAAAAGCAGCCGGAGAATGTGCGGCCGCGCATCGCGCGGATGCTCGGCCATGACAAGTTCGAGTTCGAGTGGATATCGCTCTACAAGTTCCAGTGCCGCCGGATGGACCGTTTCATCCATGGTCGGGTGATCTTCGCCGGCGAACTCGGCGCATCAGGTCTCGCCGTTCGGCGCGCGGGGCGCCAATTCGGGGCTTGAGGACGCCGAGAACCTCGCCTGGAAACTCGATCGCGCGCTGCGCAAGACCTCGCCGGAGACGCTGCTCGAAACCTATCATATCGAGCGTAGCACTGCGGCGGATGAGAACATCCGCGAGTCCACACGCTCGACCGATTTCATGGCGCCGAACTCCCACCAGGAAGCTCGCCTGCGGAAGGCTGTGCTGTCGCTCGCCAGGGAGACCGAATTCGGCAAGCGCATGGTCAATGGCGGCCGGCTCTCGGTGCCGTGCGTCTACGATACGCCGCTGTCGACGGCAGACAGCGAGCCCTGGTGCCGCGGACCGCGGCCGGGCGCGTCGATGCCGGATGCGCCGCTGGCAAATGGTTCGGACGCGAACGCATTTTTGACCGACGCTTTCATCAAGGCGGGGCGGCGCTTCACGCTGCTCACTTTCGGTGATGGCGCCGGCATCGACGCGCCAAAGGATATTAGCGTCATTCGCATCGGCGGCGAGAACAGTCTTGCCGATCAGCAGGGCTTCGTCGCCAAGCGTTATGATGCGGAGACGGGAACGGCCTATCTGTTGCGGCCGGACGGCTATGTCGCCGCGCGTTTCCGGCATCCGACGCGATCGGCAATCGAAACGGCGCTCGCGCGTGCGGCCGGGGTTGGCTGAGGTTTTGTCATGACGCTCTCGACCAGTTCGAACTTTGCAAAGCCTGACGACGCGTTCCGCGCCATCGTGGAGGCGCATCGCGGCCTCAGCGACGAGCAGAGCGCGGATTTCGATGCGGCACTGGTGCTGATCCTCGCCAACCACATCGGCGATCTCGATGTGTTGCGCGAGGCGATCACGCTCGCGAAGCGCCGCATGAACGATGGCGGCCAGCAGCAACAGCAGCAACAACAACAATAAGAAGGAATGAACTGATGTCGAAGGGTTTCGCGTCCACCACCGACCTCTCCGAGAAGAAGGTCACGTTCTCCGAGATCGGCACCGATCTCTATGCGTTCACCGCCGAGGGCGATCCTAATTCCGCTGTGATTGTCGGCGAGGACGGTTGCCTCGTGTTCGACGCACAGGCGACGCCGGCGATGGCGAGCAAGGTGATCGAGCGGGTGCGCGCCGTCACCGACAAGCCGATCAAATATGTCGTGCTGTCGCACTATCACGCGGTGCGTGTGCTCGGCGCATCCGCCTATAAGGCGCAGGCCGTGATCGCCTCGCAGGAGACGTATCGGCTCGTCGCCGAACGCGGGCAACAGGACTGGGATTCCGAATATGGCCGTTTCCCGAGGCTGTTTCAGGACGCGCAGAGCATTCCCGGCCTGACCTGGCCGACGCTGACCTTCGAAGGCGAAATGTCGATCTATCTCGGCAAGCGCGAGGTGCGCCTGATACAGCTCGGCGCGGGCCACACCTCAGGCGATATCGTCGCCTGGGTGCCCGACGCCGAAGTGATGTTTTCGGGTGACCTGATCGAATATCACTCGGCCTGCTATTGCGGCGATGCTCATTTGCGCGAATGGCCGACGACGCTGAACGAGATCCGCAACTTCAATCCCAAGGCCATCGCGCCGGGGCGCGGCGACGCGCTGAATGGCCTCGCCACCGGATGCGACGCGATCGCGATGACGCGCGACTTCGTCACCACGCTCTATGGCGCCGCCGAATCCGCCGTCGCAAAGGGCCGTAACCTCAAGGACACGATGGCCGCGGCGCGCGAGGTGATGGACCCGAAATTCTCAAGCTTTGCGATCTACGAACATTGTCTCCCCTTCAATGTTTCGCGCGCTTTCGATGAAGCATCCGGCATCGATGATCCGATCATCTGGACCGCCGAGCGCGACCGCGAGATGTGGGCTACCCTGCAAGGAGGATAGCGATGAACATCAACACCTCGCCTGATCAGATCGCACGAAGCTCCGCCCAGGTGACGCCGGGCTACATGTCCGGCTTCGGCAACAGCTTCGAGACGGAGTCGCTGCCCGGCGCGCTGCCGATCGGGCGCAATTCGCCGCAGCGCTGCGCCTACGGGCTGTATGCCGAGCAGTTGTCCGGCTCGCCCTTCACGGCACCGCGCGGCGCCAACGAGCGCTCCTGGCTCTATCGCATCCGTCCCTCGGTGAAGCATTCGGGGCGCTTCACCAAGGTCGATGCCGGGCTGTGGCGCAGCGCGCCGTGCCATGAATACGACCTGCCGATCGCGCAGCTGCGCTGGAATCCGACGCCGATCCCGACGCAGGAGATGACGTTCCTGCAGGGCGTGCAGACCATGACGACCGCAGGCGACGTCAATACACAGGCCGGCATGGCGGCGCATGTCTTTCTCATCACCAAGTCGATGGTCGATCAGCATTTCTATAATGCCGACGGCGAAATGATGTTCGTGCTGCAGCAGGGCAATCTGCGCTTCGTCACCGA
Organism: uncultured Alphaproteobacteria bacterium; assembly: GCA_963786015.1. Lineage (GTDB taxonomy): Bacteria > Pseudomonadota > Alphaproteobacteria > Rhizobiales > Xanthobacteraceae > Bradyrhizobium. The sequence continues at coordinate 5,297 of CAWAXO010000039.1, forward strand.
GTTCGGCCGCATCGACGCCGAGCCCGGCGAGATCGTGGTGATCCCGCGCGGCGTGAAGTTCCGTATCGAAATCCCGTCCGGTCCCGCGCGCGGCTATCTCTGCGAGAACTATGGCGGCGCCTTCACGTTGCCGGAACGCGGCCCGATCGGCGCCAATTGCCTCGCCAATGCGCGTGACTTCTTGACGCCGGTGGCAGCTTACGAGGACAAGGACACGCCGAGCGAACTCTACGTGAAATGGGGCGGCTCGCTGTTCAGGACCGAATTGCCGCATTCGCCGATCGATGTCGTCGCCTGGCACGGGAATTACGCGCCCTACAAATACGATCTGCGCCACTTCTCGCCGGTCGGAGCGATCGGCTTCGATCATCCCGATCCGTCGATCTTCACGGTGCTGACGTCGCCGTCGGAAACTGCGGGCACCGCGAACATTGATTTCGTGATCTTCCCGGAGCGCTGGTTGGTCGCGGACAACACCTTCCGGCCGCCCTGGTATCACATGAACATCATGTCGGAGTTCATGGGCCTGATCTACGGCGTCTATGACGCCAAGCCGCAGGGTTTCGTCCCCGGCGGCATCAGCCTGCACAATTGCATGCTGCCGCACGGCCCGGACCGGGAGGCGTTCGATCATGCCAGCAATGTCGAGCTGAAGCCGGTGAAGCTCACCGGCACCATGGCCTTCATGTTCGAGACACGCTTTCCGCAGCGGGTCACCGCGCATGCCGCGACATCGGCGGCGCTGCAGGACGATTACGCCGATTGCTGGAAGGGATTGGAGAAACGGTTCGATCCGAATAGGCGATAGTCTTTGTGCTGTCATCGCCGGGCTTGACCCGGCCATCCATCGGTCTCGATGATGGATGGCCGGGTCAAGCCCGGCCATGACGAGTGTTCTTCGGAGAAGCACCTTGCCCAACCCAAACGATCCAAAACTTTATTCCTTCATCCCCGTCGAGCCCACGTCGGACTTCCCGATCCAGAACCTGCCTTACGGCGTGTTCTCGGCGAATGGGCTCGCCCCGCGCGTCGGCGTTGCGATCGGCGCCTACGTGCTCGATCTCTGGGCGCTGGCGCAGGAATGCCGGATCGATGTGGTCGAGCCCGGCGTGTTCGCGCAGCCTTCGCTGAATGCCTTCATGGCGCTGGGGCCAAAGGTGTGGTCGAAGACCCGCGCGCGGATCAGCGAGCTTCTGCGCTACGATCACCCAGAGCTGCGTGACAATGACGAGCTGCGCCAGCAGACCCTGGTGCCGATGGCCAGCGCGACGCTGCACATGCCGTTCGCGGTCGCGGGCTATACCGATTTCTATTCGTCGAAGGAGCACGCCACCAATGTCGGCGTCATGTTCCGCGGCAAGGACAACGCGCTGCAGCCGAACTGGCTGCACATGCCGATCGGCTATAACGGCCGCGCCTCTACCGTCGTGGTATCGGGCACGAAAGTGCGCCGGCCGCACGGGCAGTTGAAGCCGCCCAATGTCGAGGCCCCACACTTTGGTCCGTGCAAGCGGCTCGATTTCGAGCTGGAGATGGGCGTCGTGATCGGACAGCCGTCGCCGATGGGTGAGATGCTGAACGAGGCGCAGGCGGACGAGATGATTTTCGGCTTCGTGCTGCTCAACGACTGGAGCGCTCGCGACATCCAGCAATGGGAATATGTGCCGCTCGGACCGTTTCAGGCCAAGGCGTTCGGCACCTCGATCAGCCCTTGGGTGGTGACGCGCGAGGCATTGGAGCCGTTTCGCGTCCAGGGGCCGGAGCAGAATCCGGCGCCCTTGCAATATCTGCGTCAAGCGAGGGCGAATAATTACGATCTCGAACTGGATGTTTCGTTGCGCGCGGCGGAGATGAATGCGCCGCAAAGCATCTGCCGCACCAATTTCAAATACATGTACTGGTCGAGCGTGCAGCAGCTCGTTCATCATGCCTCGAGCGGCTGCGCGATGAATGTCGGCGATCTGCTCGGCAGCGGCACCATCTCGGGCCCGGAGAAGCACCAGCGCGGCAGCCTGCTGGAAATCAGCTGGAACGGAACAGAGCCGGTTGAGCTGCAAGGCGGCGTCAAGCGCTCGTTCCTGGAAGACGGCGACTCGCTCACGATGTGCGGCTGGTGCCAGGGCGACGGCTACCGCGTCGGGTTTGGCGAAGTCGAGGGGACGATTTTGCCAGCCGAATAGGTGCCGTCATTCCGGGATGGTGCGTTAGCACCAGGCCCGGAATCTCCGAGATTCCGGGCTCGATGCTTCGCATCGCCCCGGAATGACCGGAAAATAACCTACCGCTCTTCCGGCGGGACTCCCCTGATCCGCGCCACGTGCGCTGCGACATCTTCCGCCGCATATTTCAAGTGCACACGCTTGTCCGACGGCAAGTGTTTGGTGACGCATACACCCGGCCGCCATTCGTGCGTGGGGCGGATCGGGCGCGGGGCGAAGCCGCCGCCGCAGTTCGGGCAAACATTGAAGATCTGGGTCTCGACGCAGTCGGCGCAGAAGGTGCATTCGTAGGAGCAGATTCGCGCGTCCGGCGCGTCCGGCGGCAGGTCCTTGTCGCAATATTCGCAGTTCGGCCGAAGCTGAAGCGCCATGGTCGTCTCGCGGTTCGCTGCAACGGGATCATCGCAAATCGGGCAGGCAACGCGAATGGCGAATTTCCCTCGATTTGCGACAGTGGTCATCTTGCGACAGTCCATCCCCGTCGTCCCGGCCGAAGCGTAAGCGTAGAGCCGGGACCCATAACCACAGGCCTTGGTGTTTGGCAGCCTGGGGCCGCAGCCTTGCGCAACAATTGCGGCCTGTGGTTATGGGTCTCCGCGTTCGCAGGGGCGA
>CAWAXO010000040.1:0-45777 GCA_963786015.1 uncultured Alphaproteobacteria bacterium
GCGAGACGGTCGCAGCGAAATGTCAGGATCACTGACCACTTGGACAACGCTCGCACACACCCGATCGCACCATCTCGTCACGCTATCATGCGTCGCTACCTGTTCCTTCTTGACACCCTGTCACAACAGGAGGAGCATCGTTTGACGTCGCATTGAGCGACTCGCTTTGAGAACCAAAGTAAGGGAGGTTCAATGACGCCACCTCCGTACAAACGAGCCGCATAGTTCGATAGTACACGTTCGGACCATCGGATAGCGGCAAAGCACACGAACGGAACGCCGGGACACGGTTTAGCGGGCCGCATCAGTGAGGCATGGCCCCTTACCGTCCCGGCGCTGTTCGTTTGGAGATGAGAAGATCTCGATCAAAAATGGACGGAACAATAACCGCCGCACTAATGCTGCGGCCCCGATAGCTTGATCTCCCGCTCGGCGCGGAACACATTGGCGTAGAGGTTTGCGATCCACTGACGCCCGTTTGAGGTCTTGTTGAGATAGCCGATCTCGGTCTGGATATGCGGCGCCACGCTGTTCCAATAGAATTGCGGATAGCGGTTGACGATGTCGGCGGGTGAGTCGTAGCCGAGCTGCCGGTTGACGCCGACCTCTTCGAACTCGTAGTAGAGCGCGTTGGCCTTCCTGATGTAATTGGGATCGCCGAGCTGGCCTATGAAGTCCGCCGCGCGCAGCAGCGACGCCTCGGCATCGTACTCCTGACCTTCGCGTGCAGGAAATCTCGTTCCTTCGATTGCGCTCGCGATGCGTTCGCTTATCGAAGGACTCGAAAGCCTTCGAGACGCTTCAAAACATAGACTTTCGAGCGATCGACATGATAGGGCATCAGACTGGCGTCCGAGGCGCCGCGCGGCAGCGTCACCTTTGTCGCCAGTGTCATCGATGACGAAGCCGTCTTCATCATCTTCCGCGATGATGCCGCGCACATAGCCGATGTCGTGGTGCAGACAGGCGATTATGACATGCGCATAGTCTTCGACGGTCAAGTGCATCTGCATCGCACGGCCACGGAAGATTTCGTGGCCGGCCAAGGTGACCAGCATGGTGTGCTCGATGTTATGATAGAGCGCGTCGCTATTGCCGATGTGCTCTAAAGCAAAGCGCACCCCAAGCGGCACAAAATCGTTAAAGCCTCTTCCCATCGTACCGAACAGGCGGTTCATGTAATTGCGAAAAAAATTCTCCAGCGCATCAACCGCGAGTTCCGGTAAAGTCATCATGGATGCCGCCCCGCAGACCTGGTTGCGCTAACGTCCGACGTCCCATTGCATTCTGAAGGAATAGCTAGCTTAGCGCATCCCCGGCTCGACGGACAGAGACCAGTCTCGCGCGAAAGTGAAACTAACGCGGTACCTGCGTTCGCACCTGGTCGCACCGCCGCGGCGGTTGCGCCGCGCGCCTTGTGGCGTTAGCCTCGTCAAAAAACAGGGAGTGCCAAGGAATGCGTCGTGGAATGCGTTGCGGTCTGCTGATCGCGGGATTGATCGCCGCCGCCTCACCGGCAAGGGCCGAGCCTCGTGTGACCTATGTGACGATGGTGCTGCAGGCGTTCGCCGCCAAGGTCGAGTGTCCGGGCACTGACCTCGTCTACAAGGATCTGGTGCAGAAGGCCCAGGAGATGCAGATGCCTGACGGCACCACCGAGCAGGTACGCAAGGCGATCGCCTACATGCATACCGGCGGCAAAATGGGCGAAAAGCAGGATGACGCATTGATGTCGGAAGTCGCCATCGCGACGCAGACGACGGATCTCGACCAGCGGCGGGTCGGCATGGAAACCTGGTGCAAGGAACAAAAGTCGCGGCTTACCGGCTTCATTCGCACCAACGATAGTGCGACCCCTCAATAAGGCGGCTTCCGCTTCGCGCGCTGCGCCTTCGCTGCCTCCACCCACCAGATGAGGTCGTCCGCGAAGCGCGGAAAGGCATGAGCCAGCGCCTTGCCGCCTTCGCCTGCCGGCTTGCCGTCCGCCGACAGGCTTTGCCCGATCGGGCCGGCCGCGATCGTGCTCGACACCACGACCATGCCCATCTCCGAGAGCGTGCCGTGCCAGGCGGTCGCGGCACGCGCGCCTGCGAAGCGGCCCGCTGAATAGCTTGCGATCGCGGCAGGACGCCAGAACCACTCTTCGAGAAAGTGATCGGTGAGGTTCTTCAGCCCGGGCTGAACGCCCCAGTTATATTCGCCGGTGACGAATACGAAGCCGTCCGCCTCGCGGATCTGGCCGGCAAGTGTTTCGAGCGCGGCCGGCGCCTGGTCTTTCGGATATTCCTTGTACATCCGGTCCAGCATCGGCAAGCCGACCTGCTTGGCGTCGATCAATTCGACGTCGTCGCCGCGCGCATGGAAGCCGTCGACGACGAATTGCGCCAGCCGAATGCCCATCCTGTCGGAGCGGTAAGACCCATAGAACACGAGAATGCGATTGCTCATGACGCCAACATGGATGAGGGCGGTAGCTTCGGCCCGAAGCTATCACGCCCTCCTCCTTGCGCGAAGCGCGACGTCAAGCTTTATGGAACACCAGCGTCCGCAGTTCGATGCTCTCGCGCAGCGGCGCGTCGGGCGGTGTGGTCGGATCGACAAAGGCGGTATGCGGCCCGAACCGCGTGCGGCCGTCGTCCTGCGAGTCATAGCACTTCAACAGCAGCGCTTCGTCCGACTGCATCCCCGGGACATAAAACCAGCGGTGGTTCGGATTGAACTTCACCGAATAGGTCTCGCCACGGCGGTTGGGATAGATCAAATCCGACGCGACGAGATCGCCGGGTGCGACCGTGGTGGCGTCGCACATCGCAAGCGGCGCATCGCGCAACGGTCCGCGGATCGGACGCCAGAGATTGATGACCTGCACGCGGCCCTTCAAGAGCTCTTCCGCCTCGTCGGGAAGATGCTCGCGAACACGGTTCGGACCCGACGTCAGGGTCTGGTCGACATGGACCCGCGTGGCCGGCTGGCGCGGGCCGGCGCCGCGGATGTCGTCCGCGCCGGCGACACGCTTGCGCACGGTGTGGTCGAAGATGACGACGCGATCGGCCTTGAGGGTTGCGCGGATGAAGGCTTCAGCCGCCGGATAATAGACGCGCCGGACCTCGGCATCGTCATAGAAATCCTTGACCGTTGTCGGATGCCGGACCAGCGCGAAGCCCTGGCGATCCAGCGACAGATCGCCTGCGATCAGCCGTGCGTCGAAGATCGGGACCTGATGCGGTTCGGGTAAATTCGTCGTCTTCGGTTCGCCCGGGGGCGGATCGAAAGCATAGGTGCGCGGTTTGCCTTCGGTCGGCGCGAGATAGTTCAGTTCGCCGATCACGAAAGGAAGCGATTCGATTTTTGTTTCCTGCAGGCCCATTTTGCCAATTCTCCCGACGATGCACTGTCAGAGATTAATGTCTGCAAGGCTGACATCATCGGCAAGCGGGCCGGCAAAATAGCAACGTTGCTGTCGTCGCATGGGTCGGAAGAGGAAAAATCCTGTCGCCGGCTCAAGGCGTCCGGCCGGTTGCTTTCTTCCACCCGCCGAAGATCGGCGGTCACGCTTCGGTGAGCCGCCGATCCAAGCGCGTCACTGCTCAGGCGACATTGGCCTCGGCACTCGGCTTCTCCTGCTCGACGAGGAGCGCATCGAGATCGACGAGTTGCGGATCGTCCTCGGGAAGATCGCCATTGAGGAGCCGCCCGCTGCCATGGACGTGCATCAGGGTCTGCACGCGTCGCGCATTGAGATAGTCGACATGCTGATGCCGCAGCGCGACCGGCAGCAGCGCCTTGGGCAGACCCACCATGGTGAAGGCGGGCACCCTGCGCACCTCGCTGCCTTCCATCCAGCGCAGCGGATTGAGCGTGTAGATCATGTGCCGCTCGATCTCGGGCGCCGGCAATTGCTTCGGCTCGGGCGGTGCGAGCAAGGCGACGTTGGCGTTGCCCGCGCGCGTGCGCACGGCTGTCGACCGCAGCTCCCAGCAGATCAGGTCGGCGGCCGAGAGGACCTCGCGACGCATCTCGTCGACGCTGAGCGCAAACCTCGCCGCTTCCGGAACGGAGGCCGGGCCTTTGCCGACGGCATCCACCAGGCCCGTAGCGCCAAGTTCAAAGCGCGGGATGGCCTGCTCGATCGCCGCGGCCAGCGCCTCGATATCGTCGGCGGCCTTGTCGCGGTCCCGCTGCACCCTGGCGTCGGCCAGCGCGCGATCCGTCGAGAGAATCTGCTCGTCCAGCTCTGCCAGTTCGGCGCGCAAGCTTTCTGGCTCTCTCTTCGACCGCTCGCATGCCGGCTTCCGCCCGGTCGAGTTGCGCATTGCTGGCACCCGCCACCGCCAGCCGTTCGGCCGCGGCACGCCGTTCTTCAAGCACTTCCTCGGCAGCCCTCGTCCGCTCGAACAGCTTCTGCCGCGCCGTCTGTTTCTCCTTCAGCGCGCGCTCGAACAGCTCGACCGGGCCAAGCTTGCGCTTAAAAAATGCCATGGCGATTATCCTTTGAAATCGCGGTCCTCCGCCGAATCAATCGGTACAATTAGTGTCCAGAAATGAGTCGGAAACTTGAATAACGTGGCGGCTAGGCCCGCGACGAGAGTTTAGCGCAATTCTCCCCGGCGCGAATATAACGGTCTGCGGCGGCCGTCTCTCAGAGGTCCTCGAGCGTGGGCGGCTCGAACCAGTTCGTCAGCGACAGGCCGCCGTCGACCACGATCGCGGCGCCGGTGACATAGGCCGAGATGCGATTCGAGAGCACCGCAAGGGCCATCGGGGCGAGGTCGTCGCTTTGGCCAAGCCGGCCGAGCGGGATATGCTTGGCGAGCGCGGGATCGGCGACGAAGCCGCCGGCGGCGATGGCTCCGGGCACCAGCGCGTTGACCCGGATTTGGTAGCGCCCGAGCGTCTTGGCCAGTTCCCTCACCAGCATCGCCAGCGCCGCCTTGGCGGAGCTGTAGTGCGGCAGGTTGCGCGGCGTTGCGGCATGAAGCGAGGTCAACATCAGGAACGAGCCGGGCTCACGGGCCTTGATCAGCTTGCGCGCGAGCCCCCGCGCCAGATGAAAGCCGGCATCCAGATTGACGGCGTGCATCTGCGTCCAGGTCGCCTCGCTTACGGCAAAGGCGTGGTCGGCCTCGCGGCGCGGCGGCGACGCACTATGGACGAAATGCGTCACCTGTCCGAGAGCCGCCTGCGCATCGGCCAGCAGCGTATCGCATGCCGAGCGGCTGGCGAGGTCGCCGATCCATGGCACGGCCAGATCGGGCCGTGCCGAAGCTTGCACGGCGGCCGCGACGGTTTCCGGATTGATATCGGCGAACACGGTCCGCACGCCCTCGCCGACCAGCGCCTGCGCGATGGCGCGGCCGATCCCGTTTCCAGCACCGGTCACCAGAGCGGCCTCGCGTGCCGGATCGAAGGCTGGACTTAGGAGACTCATCGTGGCCGGATCTCTGTTGACATCGCGAGCCAGCATATCACGCGGGTCGCGATCCGGACATCCGCCGCCGCGTCGCCCGGGACGACGCGGCTAAACTACGTCGCGGCCGTCATTCAGGTCTGGTTTGGCCCACGCATGATCTTCATGGCGCCTTCGATGTGCCGCCACTCGCTGGCCTGCTCGTTGTCGCCCTCTTTCTCGCAGGCCTGCGCGCTGCTGGGCGGCCTGAGCAATGGCGCCGAAGCCGTGCCGCTCGATCATCTGCCGCGCGATCGTGTGAATCTGCATCTCGGAAATCATGCTGCTCTCCCGATGTTCGTCACCCCCCGTTGCCGCAGGTCTGCCGCCCGTGCGCTGCGGCCATTAGCAAAACCGCCGCGCTGCGGCCTCGTTCCCCTCGCACTTGCAGAAATTGATGTTATTCTCGAGAAACTGGCAGCTCTGCTGTCACAGCAGCTTCGCGCTGACGAACAGCGCACGCAACGCATCCGTCGCCTGCACGGTGAGCATCGCATTGTCGGCAGCGCCCTCCAGCGCTTCTACGGCGCCGTCATGCATCGAACGGAATTCCATCCACTCGACCGAGTTGAGGCTGGTGAGGAACTGGTAGGCCTGGCCGACGGTGCCGATCGCGACCGCCTTGCCGTTCAGCCTGATTTTGAACGTGGTCCGCAACGGCGTTTCGGAATTGGCGACGTCGCTCATGGGCATCAGCCTTGATCATGATCACAGGAGAGCGTCGCTGCTTGGCCGGAAGCGAGACGGCCGGCGCGTCAGGAGTCCGAGGCGGCGCGGGCCTGCTGCGTCGTCGCGCCAGAGAGCGACGGCACCACGACGATGCGATTGATCTCGCCGTCGGTGTAGGCCTTCAGGAAGCGGTCATAGTCCCGGAACGAGATGCAGCCGTTGGAATCGCCGTTCGGTCCCAGCATGTAGCTGTGCGCCAGCAGGCCGGTCCGCCCGAAGGTGCTGCCATCGACCGGGGTCATGCGCAGCGCCGGCACGCCGTGGAACAGCTTTTCACGCGGCTTGAGCTCGTAGGTCGCGGGCGGCGTGGCGCCGACCATGCGTTGCTGAACGTGCTCGGGATCGTCCTTCAGGCTGCCCATGCCCGAATGCGCTTCCATGACCAATCCGCTTGGCAGGTAAACCTTACGTGCCGAGATGTCGTAAACGGCGGTCTGCTTGTCGTAACCGAGCGCCGCCAGGTCCGGACCCCGGCTGAACAGCCCACTGTCCGGCGTCAACGACGCCAACCGAATCTTCCCACTGGGCAGGAGGTCGGACAGCTTTTGGAAGAACGAGCGATCTTCCGGCTGAGGTAAATTGTCGGCCTGCGCAACCGAGGTTTGCGTGTCGACCGTGGTCGGCCGCGGGCGTGGCATGGGCACGCCTGGCTGCGCCGGTGGCGCGATCTCAACGGTTTGCGCGGCTTCGATAGATCGCAGAGCCTCGCCCGCCGACGGCGTTCCCTGAAGCAGCGAGGTGCGCCATTGGCCACCGGTCAGGCCCCGACCGAGCTGACTTCGGGCATCGAGCAATTGAAGTTCCAGCGTTGCCGACGCGAATCGATCCTGCGCAGGCACATCGGCGTCGCCAGGGGACGCCTCGGCTTGCGCCAGCGGCGAAAAGCGATCGTCAAAAGAACTGAGTTGCGGATTTCCCGGCAAGGCCGCGGCCGCGAACGACCCCTGGCCCGTCGTGTCGGCGATCCAGGCCGCCGCGCCCAACGCGATGGCGACTGCGCCAAAGCCAAGCACTATGGCCTCGGTCCGCCTGAAGCGACCGCGTACCACCAGCGCATCAACCCTTGCTGCGTCGGAAGCCATCAATTCCCTGAAGTCCCCGGTACCAGCCCTCGACGGCCACTCACCCCCCGGTGAGATTCGGCGCGCCGACCCTAAGTGGGGACCAAGACTGAGGCATAATCGAGACAAAGGCCAGAGCTTGCGTTGATAACAGATCGATAAGTTCCGCTATTTTTTGCGGTCTATACTAAGGACTCCAGCCTTCGGACGCACGTTACCGTGCAGATGACTGCCCAAAAGTTACCACAATCGACCCGCGGAAAATCACCCGCTGTGCCTGCCGCGAAGTGCTGAGAAGAAGAGCCACGCACGACTTGCGTAGCGCCATGCGCTCGCCAACAACCGACGATCATACAGACGAAGATGGCGCGGGTGGCGAAGGCGAGCCACGTGTTGCACGCAAAACGCGAAATCCATTCGTCGGACGTACGCGGAGATGCAGTGCCGCGCAACCACTTGCCGTTGCGCCACGAAATCATCGCGACATCGCCGCCGCGGCGGCCAAAGCATAAACCTGAGATTAATACCGGCATTCTACGGTGTGCGGCGTTTACGCCCTCTCCATTGTGAATGGCCGCAAGATCATGAAAATCGGAACTTTGCTGACCGCTGCGATCGTCTCCTTGGCCGCCGTGGGCGGCGGGCTTGCCGTCTATATCGCCGTCACGAAGTACGAGACGATGAGCAAAGTATCCGAAGCGCAAGCGCGGCTTCAGATCGTCCGCACCCTCGGCGATATCCCGCGCTATCTCAACTCGGAGCGCGGCTTCGCCACGAACCTCCTGTTCGGATCCGGCGCGATCGAACCGAAGCAGCGCAGCGAACTCAATGACAAATATCGCAAGAACACCGACGGCGCCCGCGCCAAGGTGAACCAGATCAGGGCCGAACTGCCCGGCTCGCTCCCCGACGGAGCCGACATCGGCACCGGCATCGACGACGTCAATGCCAAATTCACGGCGCTTCGCGAGGCCATGGACAAGGCGCTCGACGGACCTGCCGAGGGCCGCAAGGACGCCATCAAGAAGATCATCGCCGAAAATGCGGTGCTGAACCGGGCCGTCACCGTGCTGTTGGACGGACAGGTCCGCCGCATGGCCCGGCTCGACGGTGACGCCTATCGCCAGACGGCCAATGCCACCGTCGCCTGGTCGTTGCGCGATGTCGGCGGCTACAACGCAAGCCTGCACAAGAGCGTCATCGGCGCCAACCGTGTGGCGACCGAGACCGAGAAGACGGATCTCTTCAGGGCGCAGGGCCGGGCCGATCAATTGCTGCTGCAATTGCAGGAATTGAAGAACAGTCCCGCAACGCCGCCCAATGTGATGACCGCGCTCAATCTGCTCGATCAGGAGTTCGTCAAGAACCTGGGCCAGGAGCTGAAATACGCCAAGGACGGCGCGAGCAGCGGCAAATTCGAGCATGATGTCGATACGTTCTACGAGGTCTCGCAGCGCGGATTGACTGCCGCCATCGGCGTGCGTGACGCCTTCTATGACACCGCAGCGCAGATCCTGGACTCCGGCTATTCGTCCGCGCGGCTCAGCTTCCTGATCGCGCTTGCGGGTCTCATCGCGGTCGTGGCCGCGAGCGCCGGCCTCGTCGTCATGGTGCGTCGCCGCGTCTGTCAGCCGATCGTCGATCTTACCACGACGATGTCGCGGCTTGCCGGCGGCGACGTCACGGGCGAGATTTCGGGCATCGCGCGCGACGACGAGATCGGCGCGATGGCCGCCGCCGTCCGCGTGTTCAAGGACAACATGATCAAGGCCGACCGCCTGGCCGCCGAGAAAGAGGCCGAGAGCGACGGCAAGATGCGGCGCGCCCGAATGCTCGACGATCTCGCCCGCGCGTTCGAAACCAAGGTGAGCGAGCTGGTCGCAGGATTGTCGTCGGCATCGGGCGCGATGGAGAACACGGCACAGTCGATGACCTCGACGGCGACCGCGACCAACCGCCAGGCCGCTGTGGTCGCCGCCGCCTCCGAACAGACCTCGGCCAATGTGCAGACCGTCGCGACCGCGACCGAGGAGCTGACCTCCTCGATCGCCGAGATCGGCCGCCAGGTCGCTCAGTCCACCGAGATCGCCGCCCGCGCGGTCGAGAATGCCCGCCGCACCGGCGACACCGCGCGTTCGCTCGCAGACGGCGCGCAGAAGATCGGCGACGTCGTGACGCTGATCCAGAGCATCGCGGCGCAGACCAACCTGCTCGCGCTCAACGCCACCATCGAGGCCGCACGCGCCGGTGAGGCCGGACGCGGATTTGCCGTGGTCGCCTCCGAGGTCAAGTCGCTGGCCGGCCAGACCGCCAAGGCGACAACCGAGATCTCCGAGCAGATCGCAGCCATCCAGTCGGCCAGCGACGAGACTGTCAGCGCGATCCGGAACGTCGTCGACGTCATCACCGAGATCGACCAGATCGGCACGGCGATCGCATCGGCGATCGAGCAGCAGGGCGCGGCCACCAAGGAGATTTCCCGCAACGTCCAGGATGCCGCCCGCGGCACCCAGGAGGTCAATTCGAACATCTCCGGCGTACAGCGCGCCGCCGACGACACCGGCGCTGCGGCCAATCAGGTGCTCGGCGCCGCCGAGCAGCTCTCGGCGCAATCGCGGGATCTTGCCGGTCAGGTGACGAGCTTCCTCGCCGAGGTCCGCGCCGCGTAGGAAGTGGACAACCGAGGCTTGCACGGATCGGCTCATCCTCGGCTAATGGCAGCCACGCCTTTCAAGGGGGTGGCAAGCCGACATGAGCGCGCGACAGCAATTCGCAAGCGACAACTATTCAGGCATCTGTCCGGAAGCCTTGGAGGCCATGTCCGCGGCCAATCGCGGCTGCGCACCCGCCTATGGCGAGGACGAGTGGACGGCGCGGGCCGCGGACGCCTTCCGCGCGCTGTTCGAGACGCCTTGCGAGGTGTTCTTTGTCTTCAACGGCACGGCGGCGAATTCGCTGGCGCTGGCTTCGCTGTGCCAATCCTATCACAGCGTGATCTGTACCGACTTCTCCCACATAGAGACCGACGAGTGCGGCGCGCCGGAGTTCTTCTCGAACGGCTCGAAGCTGCTGGTAGCGCCGTCGCAAGGCGGCAAGCTGACGCCCGCGGCGGTGCGCGCGATTGCGACGAACCGCAGCGATATCCATTTTCCCAAGCCCCGCGTCGTGACGATCACCCAGCCCACGGAAACCGGGCAGATCTATTCCCTCGACGAGTTGCAGGCGCTCTCCACCGTGTGTCGCGAGCTCGGCCTCAGCCTGCACATGGACGGCGCACGCTTTGCAAATGCCTGCGCAAGCCTGCAGTGCCGGCCGGCGGAACTGACGTGGCAAGCGGGCGTGGACGTCCTGTGCTTCGGCGGCACCAAGAACGGGATGGCGGTCGGAGAAGCGATCGTGTTCTTCGATCCAGCACAGGCCGAAGACTTTGCCTATCGCTGCAAGCAGGCCGGACAGCTCGCCTCCAAAATGCGCTTCCTGGCCGCGCCCTGGATCGCCATGTTCGAAAGCGGCGCATGGCTGAAGAATGCCGCGCATGGCAATCTCTGCGCGCGCCGGCTGGCCTCACGCGTCGAAGCGCTGCCGCGTGTCGAGATCATGTTTCCGGTCGAGGCCAACGCCGTGTTCCTGAAAATGCCGGAGCAGCTTCAGTCTCGCCTGCGCGAAAACGGATGGCGGTACTATACGTTCATCGGCGGCGGCGCACGCTTCATGTTTCCCTGGGATGCCGACATTGCGCATGTCGACGAACTCGCTGCCGACATCGCCTCGCTCAGCGCCTCATTGGGATGACGGCTCAGTTCGCCAGACGTTCGATCACGAGGTCGAGCAGCGCGCGCAAGCGGGCGAGCCGCTTGAGGTCGCGGTGATAACCGACATACGTGTCGCGGCCGGGCGGCGGCTCGCCGAGATCGATCAGGCGCAGATCGGACATTGAATCGCCGAGCGGACGCGGCAGCACGGCGACGCCGACGCCATGTGCGCACATCCGTGCTTGAACATCGCGATTGTTGCTGCGCGACACGACATGCGCCTTCGGCAGGATCTCCCTCAGCCAGACGGCATCGGGCATTCCGCTAAAGGCGATGTCCATGGTGATGAGCGGCGTTCCGGCGCCATCGCGCGGCTTCGGTTCATGGCCGCTGTCGCTGCGCGCGTAGAGGCCATATGCGATATGCATCAGCCGGCGCGAGACCACCTCTGGTTCGTCGAACGGAAGGATTCGGAAGGCGATGTCGGCCTCGCGGCGCGGCAGGCTGTAGGGCCGCGCATCGGTCAGGAGCTCAACCGCGACACGCGGCTGCAGCTTTGCGAATTCGGCCAGCACCGGAGCCAGCAGATGCGCGCCGAACCAATCGGACGAGGAGATGCGCAACAGCCCGTCGAGTTTCTGGTCCTGCCCGGCAAGCGTCCGTTGCAGCGCGCTCACTTCCTCCTCGACCCGTTCGGCATGGGCAAGGACCGAAGCACCCTCATCAGTCAGGACGAACCCGTCATTGTTGCGCTGGAACAGCTTTTGGCCGAGTGACTGTTCGAGCTCACGCAGGCGACGTCCCATGGTCGGCTGGCTCTGGCCGAGCCGGCGCGCCGCGCCGCCGAGCGTGCCCTCACGAGCGACCGCCAGAAACACCCGCAAATCGCTCCATTCCACAGCGGCCATCCCATTCATTTATGAATGGAACTCTTACAAAATCGTCGATTTCCAAACAATAATGATCGCATAGCTAAAGCGGCGACATCAAAGGAGACCACCATGCCAGCCGCTGATCAGATGCTCGCCGCGTTACTCGACGTACCCGAAGCGCCATTCCGACTGACGAAGGTCGCGAAGCCCGTGCCTGGTCCGGGCGAGGTGCTGGTTCGTATCAAGGCGAGCGGCGTCAATCCGCTCGATCTGAAAATTCGAGCCGGACAGGCGGCGCACGCGCGGCAACCATTGCCCGCCGTGGTCGGGATCGATCTTGCCGGCATCGTCGAACAGATCGGCCCCGGCGTCACCGGCTTCTCACGCGGCGACGCCGTGTTCGGCATGACCGGCGGCGTCGGCGGCCTGCAAGGATCGCTCGCCGAATATGCCGCGGTCGATGCCGATCTGCTCGCCAGGCAGCCCGCCAGGCTGTCGATGCGGGAGGCCGCCGCCCTGCCCTTGATCTTCATCACGGCCTGGGAGGGCCTGGTCGACCGCGCCCATGTTGCCGCCGGCCAGAAGGTCCTGGTCCATGGCGGCGCGGGCGGCGTCGGCCACGTCGCGATCCAGATCGCACGGGCGTTCGGCGCGGAGGTTTTTGCGACAGGTTCGGCGAAGAGTCTCGCCGTGATCGGGCATTTCGGCGCGACGCCGATCGACTACGAGAGCGAGACCGTGATGGACTATATCGCACGCCATACGCAGGGACGCGGGTTCGACATCGTGTTCGACACGGTCGGCGGCGCAACGCTCGACGCCTCGTTTGGCGCGGTTCGCCGCTATGGTCATGTCGTCAGCGCGCTCGGCTGGGGCAGCCATGCGCTCGCTCCGTTGTCGTTCCGCGGGGCGACCTATTCCGGCATCTTCACGCTTCTGCCGCTTCTGACCGGTGAAGGCCGCGCGCATCATGGCGACATCATGCGCGAGGCAGCAAAGCTCATCGACGCCGGCAAGCTCTCCGTGCGCCTCGATCCCAGGAAATTCTCGCTAAGCAACATTGACGACGCCCATGTTGCGCAAAAAGATGGATCGGCGAAGGGCAAGATTGTGATCGACGTCACCGAAGCGCAATGAGACCGCGCATCACGGTCTCCTACAACGGGAACAAATCCGGGTCCGCCCGGATTGCCAGAGGTCGCGTCGCTGGTGTCTACACGTAAGCGGCGAATAGTCCGGCGGGATGAAGACATCGTGAAAGGAATCATCGAGGTCATAGACCGAAGATGAAACTTCGAACAGGATCGGACGTACCATCGAACCGGCCCTGAAGCAGCCGGGACCAATTGTCCCAAGCGGAGGCAATCATGCCCGAACGAAGCCTGGCGCAAAGCGTACACACTGCCCTGATCCTTCTGGCTTGGGCGGGCCTGATCACGGCAGGAGTTGGCTTTCCGGCAACCGCGATCCTCACGCAGTTCTACGCGTCTGGCGGCATGACCGCGATCTACTGGCTTGGTCCGATCGGGCTGTTCGCCGGCAGTCTCTCCGCCGTCGCCGCGATCTTCTTTGCGCGCTCCGCCTTGGGCATCCCGCTGCCGAAAGGCTCACCGCAGACCGAACGATGGATCGTACCGCTCTGGATTGGAAATCTGATTTTGCTGGCGCTGCGCTGCACGATGCTTTCGGGCATGCCGGCGCTGATCGCCGAAGTCCTCTATTCGACCTTTCCGCTGCTGATCGCGCTGGGCCTTTCGCCGGCGCTAGTCACGGCGTATGCCGAGATGCCGCAGCCTGTTGCACAGCAAGCCCGATATGGCGCCCGCGACCGCCGGTAGGTGGAGGTCGGAGCTGACGCCGTTCAACGCGAAATTGGTTCAACGCGCTCTTGCGATCGTCTCTGACGACGTCTCGCCAAACTGCGCACGGTACGATTTATTTTAGCGTCAGGGTAGGATAGCACCCGAACGCCGCCGCGCCTACAAGATCAATTAATCTTTCCCGCGTGAAATCATCTCGAGAGGTAGTTTTGCGGGGACGGACGCCTGCTCATGACGGCAATCGCTTCAGCCGATTTGATCGCCGCCGAAATCGAGGCAGCGGTAACAGGTGGCTCCGCCGAAAGCCGAGCCCGCATCCTGCGCCAGGTCACGCATCTGCTGACCGCCAACAGTCATCGGCTTGGCAGCGGACAGCTCGACATGTTCGACGACATTCTGCTGCGCTTCATGAGCGGCGTTGACATCGACGCGCTTGCCCGGCTTGCCGACGCGATCTCCGATCTGGCCAGCGCGCCAAGGCAGACTGCGCGTCGGCTTGCCCGTCATGCCGAGCCGGCAGTCGCCCTTCCCGTTCTTCTCCGTTGCGAGACGCTCTCCGATGACGAACTCGCTGCAATCGCCCTCGATTGCAGCAAGCAGCACGCTCTTGCGATGTGCTCCCGGAGAGCGCCGAAAGAGAACCTGACCGACGCGCTCGTTCGCCGCCGCGATATCGAGATCTGTCGCGCGCTTGCGAGGAACCCGGGCGCACGCTTTTCCGAACAAAGCTTCTGCCGATTGGCCTGCCTCGCAGAGCAGGACCGTGATCTCGTCGAGCTCTTGGCGCTGAGATCCGACATATCTCCGGCATTGCTTGGCAAGCTGCTCCTCAATGCGGACGATCCGCTCCGGCTTCGCCTGCTCGCCACTGCACCTCCGAAACTGCGGCGACGAATCCGCGCTGCGCTTGATGATGCCGGCGCACAGATCGGCGCCAAGATGCCGGAATCGGCGGTCTACGCCGAAGCGCGGGCCAGCGTCGCGACACTGAGCAAGGCCGGCAGGTTGAACGATTCGACGGTCAATCGTTTCGCGGTTCGGCGCGAATACACCAATCTCGTCGCGGCCCTGTCACTGTTATCCGGCGCTGCAATCGAGACCATCGAGGGGCTCATTGAAGAGGATGGCTGGGAGGACCTGGTCGTCGCCTGCCGCGCATCGCGTCTGCTCTGGCCGACGACCTTGGCCATCATTTCCAGCCGGAACGTTCCGTCCCCATCCACGAAGGAACTCGAGCGGGCCAAGGAGCAGTTTGAAAAGCTCTACCTCTCCAACGCGCAATGGATGATCCGCTCGGGAACCTCGTTCCGTTCATCCGCGCGATCGCAATAGGACGCGAAATCTTCACCCGGTAAGGGTTTGTTCAGTGAGTAAGGGTTTTATTCATGAATTGGGAAAGTCGAAAATCCAACCGGGTCAAATTTGAGCACAAGCGCCCGGTGAACCTGATGGGAGCCGATGGGACATGGCGACGAAGCGCCTCGCTCCTCGACGTGTCCGAGACAGGAGCCAGGCTCGAGATCGAAGGCTCGACCGAAGTGTTGCGCGCGCGTGAGTTCTTTTTGCTTCTGTCGTCTACCGGTCTGGCATTTCGACGCTGCGAACTGATCTGGATCGACGGCTCTCATGTCGGCGTTCGCTTCATCGCGGAAAAGGGCTCGAAGAAGAAGACACCCGCAACCAGTGCGCAAACCGCGGGCTAGACCTGACCATCACGAAACACGGTAGCCGACCGGAATCGAACTTTATGTTTGTCCATGTTTTGGCCGATACACCCGCGCGGCGATCGGCCGTCGAGGCCTTGCTTGCATCCGCACACGACGTGACATCCGAACTGCTCGGCTCCGTCAATCAGCGGCAGGGCGAGTATCATGCGCTGATCGTCAAGGTCGATCTTCGAGATCCGGAAACGATCGTCTCCCTCAGGACGACGCTCAACGGCATGGCCAACGTGCCGAAGCGGATCTTTCTTCTGGATCACCCTACCCGCCTCAACATCTCGCAGGCCTACGCGCTGGGCGCCACACTCGTCCTGACCGGCACGACCAGTCAGAAAAGGTTGCTGTCAGTCCTCGACGACGGCGCTTCGCGATCCGGGACGGGCGACGACGAACCCGCCGCGGCCCAGATGGGCGCCACCGCTATCGCCTCGATCTTTGCAGCCGTGACCGCGGGAAAACCCATCGATGTCTGGGGAACGCTTCAAGCGGGTGAAAAGATCTTGGACCATGTCGCCGAGAATGGATTGTCGGACTGGCTGGCAACCGTCCGCCGTCATCATGAAGGCACCTATCAGCATTGCCTTCTGGTCACCGGCGTCACGATAGACTTCGGCCTGAGCCTCGGGCTGGGGCGCGCCGACCTGCAGCGGCTGTCGTCAGCCGCGATGTTTCACGACATCGGCAAGGCGATGATCCCGCTTGCCGTCCTCGACAAGCCCGGGCGTCTCGACGCGCAGGAACGCGTCATCATCGAAACGCATCCGGTCGCCGGCTACGAGGCCCTCAAGGACGAAAACGATATCTCGGCCGAAGTCCTCGATGCGGTCCGGCACCATCACGAATATCTCGATGGCAGCGGATATCCGGATGCGCTGTGCGACAAGAGCATATCCGATATCGTCCGCATCCTGACCATTTCCGATATTTTCTCAGCCCTGATCGAGGATCGCCGCTACAAGCCGCCGATGAGCCGTGAAGGCGCATACGACGTGCTTTGCGGCATGCAGGGCAAGCTTGAAAAGCCGCTCGTCGCCTCGTTTCGCGAGGTTGCATTGAACCGATAGTCTTTTCGACTTCGCGTGGCCGCCTGTTGCTCCTCTGAGAACCCACTCTCCATTGGCATCACGCGATAGTTTGCAGGAATGGTTGGTCGGTTCAACTAAGAAACCACCGGGTTGCCCGCGCGGCAGGCGAAACCTATGCTGCGCTGTCGAACCCGTGAGAAAATGACAAAATGGCAAAACCGCTCGATCCCGTGATTGCCGGGATCATTCCCTTGCTCCCCTTGCGTGATCCCGAGAACATGACGCCGCAGAGTGCGCGCGACGCGATCCGCACGCTCGCAGAAGCCCGTCGGGCGGCGGCTCCGCCACCGGCGGTCGCAAGCGTGGAAGACATCGAGGTCAAGGGCGGCGACGGGTCGCTTGCAGCGCGGGTCTATCGGATCAATTCGGAGATATCGCCGACGGTCGTCTTTTTTCATGGTGGCGGCTGGGTCGCCGGCGATCTCGAAACTCATGACCGGCAGGCGCGCTGGCTCGCGCTGGACCTCGGCGCGGTCGTTATTTCGGTGGACTACCGCCGTCCACCAGAGGTGCGCTTTCCCGGCGCCTTCGCGGATGCGTTCGCCGCGGTGCGGGATATCGCGAGTCGCATCCGTTCGTTCGGTGGTGACGCAAAGCGCTTAGGGATTACCGGCGACAGCGCGGGCGGCAACCTGGCCGCGGCGGTTGCGATCGCCTGCCGCGACGCCGGTATCGCGCTCGCGGGCCAGCTCCTGGTCTATCCAGTGACGGACGTCGTCGGAAACTATGCCGACGCCAGCGAGAATGCCCGCTTTCCCTCCCGCCGTGAGAACGCCGAAGGCTATTTCCTCTCGCGCAGCGTGATGGAATGGTTCTGCGGCCACTATCTCGCGGACAAGACCGACGGGGCAGATTGGCGCGTCTCGCCGCTTGCGGGCAAAGGACCATACGGGCCTTGCCCCCGCCATCGTCTGCACGGCCTGGTTCGATCCCCTGCGCGACGAGGGCGCAGCCTATGCGGCGGCGCTCGATGCCGCCGGCGTGCCGGTAAAGCACCATGTGGGCGAAGGCCTGATCCACGGCTATTTCGGCCTGACCGAAGCATCGGACGCAGCGCGCGCCGAGGCGCAGCGCGCGCGGGCCGACTTCAAGGCTCTGCTCGAACCTGGCGTGTAGACAGCAATCCGGTAAATCGGTAGCCGCGGAACCAAATTGCACGCTGGAACTTGATCTCGTCGAGATTCCAAGTTCCACTGCGAATCTCGATTGGTTTAGGGAGAAACCTCAGATGAAGCGGATATTCCTGGCTGCCCTCGTCGCCACCTTTGCCGTCGGTTCGGCCTTCGCGCAGGATTCCTGCGAGACCAAGGCCGTCAGCAAGGACGGCAAGCCGCTCGCGGGCGCCGCGAAAACATCGTTCATGAAGAAGTGCATGGCGGAGTTCTTGCGAGACCAAGGCCGTCGGCTCGGACGGCAAAAAGCTGGCCGGCGCCGCCAAGACCAGCTTCATGAAGAAGTGCGAAAGCGCCATGTAAGCGCGCACCCGCCCGACTAAGACCACAAAGGCGACCATCTCGGCCGCCTTTTGCGCATTGTCAACGTTAGCCCTGCCCGTGTGCCCCCAGGCTTCGTCCCAATCCTGCCCCGCCGCATCGACGACGCGGCCATCGGCCTCGAAGAACTTGTTGGGCACCTGGAAGATCGCCAGCACCAGCGCGCCGTCGGGGCACCATGCGACGTGGCGGCTGCCCGCCTCGCGCCAGACGAACTCGCCGCTGCCGCAGGTCATGCCCTCGGCCGGGCCTTCCTTGTCGACCAGGCTACCTTCGAGCACATAGCTCTGCTCGATGTTGACATGCTCATGGTCGGGCAGCACGGCGCCCGGCTCGAACCGCATCAGGGCGGTCATCAGCCCCGTCGTGCGATCGAACAACAGCGTCTTCGCCTGGCAGCCGGGAAAGCGTGTCGTCTGCCACTCCATGTCCTGGGGCCGGACCAGATGGGAATGCGTAGCGGCGGTGTCGTGGCCTTTCGCTGTGATGGCGTCCATGGCGCTCCTCCGGTTTTTGCGTTTGCAGCGACCATAGCAGCTTTACCGAAGGCTGGAAAATCAGCGCGGCAGCGATGGTGGCGCGGCCGTCGCGCCGACGCCCTCCTGCAATGCCCGGCCGTCGAGCCCGTCACATTCAAGTCCCAGATGCCGCAGCACGGTCGGCGCGACATCAACAACCGACGTCGGCCGTTCGTCGATGCCGGGCGCAAAACCCTGGCCGACGCACATCAGGAACGGCGCCTGCTCCTGCGCGCCGAGCCCGCCATGCTGGCCGCAGCCGAACCTGTCAGGTTTGCCGAAATGCGGCTTTGCAACAAGGCTGGTGCCGGCCACGCCAAACTCGTTCACATCATCGGTCGCGCGCATCGAGACCGCGAATGCCAGACCGTTGGCGGGCGCTTGGCCGACCGAGGACAACGCGTCAGCCGCGATCACCTGCCCGGCCCATTCGCGGCCATGGAGAAAGTCGTGGATCGAAGACGTGCGCGATGGAGCAAGCTCAGGATCGACATAGATCAGCGCGGACGTTCCGTTCGAGGCGGAGATGACGTCCGCCGACTCGGCATGCTGCTTCAGCCCGGCAGCGACGAGCTCGGCTTCAATGTCGATCACGCCGGATACCGTCTGATGACCGTGATCGGATGTCGCGATCAGCAGCACATCTTCTCCAGCCTCGCGTAGCCGCTCGACCGCCGCGATGACCATTCCGGCGTGATGATCGGCGGCCCTGAGACCGGCGATATGCTGCGGTGAGCCCAGGGGGTTGAGATGCTGTGTCGCGTCCGGCTCGCCCATCCAGAGAACCGCCACAGCCGGCCGCTGCTCGACCAGCGCCTCGCTGATGAAGCGCTCCGTCATCATGCGGTCTCCGGCGACGTCCGGCGTCGCCTTGAGCTGCCGGTCATCGGCCACGGGAACGCGGCCGGGCCCGAAGGACCCGGCGCGGTGATAGACGTAGCCATGGCCGTCGGGGTCATGTGTATAGCTCGCACCGGGCGACACGTTTGCGAACACGATCGCCCCGCCGATCTCCTTCGTCCTTTCTGCAAGCGTCGGCACGGCAAGCGCGCGTCCGGTGACCTGCCGCTTGTGGCTGAGGAAATCGGGGCGACCTGCGTCGTGAAGCACGAGGCGCCCGTTCTCGATCAGCGCACAGGAATTGCCCTGAAGCTCGTGACGCATCGGCAGGCACCCTGTCGCAAGGCTCGACGAGGCCACGCGCGTCGCCGACGGAAAAACGCTTCTGTGAGCGTTGAAACGCGCTGCGTGCGACGCAAGCCTGATGAGGTTCGGCGTATGCTGTTCGCCGAGCAGATCCCGACGCAGACCATCGAGCACAACGATCACAACGCGGCGCATGGCATGTTCTTCCTCAAGTTCCTTGCCTCAAGTTCTCTGTCGCCGCGCCGATCACCGACCTCGGCTTGACGATGTCGGCGACAACGCCGGATTGGTCGCCCAGAACGCCAATTCTGACAACATTGCCGAAGACTTGAACATTCACTGGGCCTGCGGCGCAAAGTATGGTGACGCAAACATGACTGCGGCCGAAAATGTCTTGATGCGCGAACTCACGTCTGTCGACATGTCCCAAAGCCCCTTTTTCTTGACGGCACCGGCGCGAACCGGCAACTCATCGACCCGGACCAAACGAATTGGACCATTGGTACACATGAGCGAACCTTTCACGACACCGATGTGACGCTGGCATTTCGGTTAGGTTAGGAGACTTCGAGATGAGCGATCTGCTGTACCGTCACGCGGGTTTGACGCTTTGGCGGCAGATTGGGAGCGCGATCGAAAACGATATCCGCGCCGGCAGGGTCCCGGCCGGCCAGCCGCTTCCGACCGAGCGCGAGCTCGCCAAGCGATTCACGGTGGCGCGTCAGACAATCCGCCGGGCGATGGCCGATCTGGAGCGACAGGGCATCATCTCGATCCAGCAAGGCCGCGGGACTTTCGTGCTGCCGACCATCTCCTATCAACTCAGCAAACGGACACGCTTCAGCGCGAATCTTTTGGCCTCAGGCTATGAACCTTCGCGCGAGATGCTGTCCTGCTCGCAGGTCGCGGCGAGCAGGGATGTCGCGCGTCATCTCGAGCTTGCCGACCACGCGCCTGTCACCCTCGCCGACTGCATCGGCCGGGCTGACGGCGTGCCGATCCTGACCAGCGAGCACTGGCTTCCGCACGCGCGATTTCCGGATCTCGTCGACGCGCTTGCCGAGACGAAGTCGATCACGGCCGCGTTGCAGCGCGCGGGTCTTGGCGACTACACGCGTCGCAAGACCAACATTACGACCCGGCTTCCGACGTCCGAGGAAGCCGAGCGGCTGCAGCAGCCCATGGACATGCCGGTCCTGGTCGCCGAGAGCGTCAACGTCGATCCCGACGGACGCCCGGTCGAATACACCATTACCCGCTTCGCGGGCGACCGCGTCTCGCTGTGCGTCGAGCCGTAGTCACTCCCTCTTGAAGCGATAATCGAAGCGATCGCCATCCGCCTTGATCAGGCCGACCGTCGGCGTCGGGAAATGGATCGGCAGGATCAGCGTGTCGGTGTCGGCGACGGACGCGAAGAACTTGCGACGCGACACCGCAGACTGCTTGGGGTCCCAGTCGGGCTTCGCCGACCAGTCCGTCTCGCGGCACTGGATCGCGTGATGCATGAGATCGCCGGCCACCACGGCGCGCTGGCCTTTCGAGAAGATATTGACGCAGCAATGACAGGGCGAATGCCCGGGCGTCGGCGTCAGCGTGATGGTGTCGTCGAGCGCGTAGTCGTCATCGACGAGCAAGCGCTTGGCCGGCTTCCACGATCGGCAGGCAATTGTCACGGAACACGGTGCCCGGCGGGTTGGCGCCCTTTTTGTGCTCGGCCTCCCAGACGGCATATTCCTCCTTGTGGAAGATATATTTCGCATTCGGGAAGGTCGGCACCCAGCGTCCGTCGCGCAGCGTCGTGTTCCAGCCGGTATGGTCGATATGCAGATGGGTGCAGAAAACGTAATCGATCTGCTCGTAGCTGAGGCCGAGCGCAAACAGCTCGTTACGCCAGCGCTCCTTGCCGGGAAAATCAAACGGCGGCGGATGGCCCTTGTCTTCGCCGGTGCAGGTGTCGACCAGGATCGTGTAGCGCGGCGTCCGCACCACGAAGGTCTGATAGGTGATGACCATCATGCCGAGCGCGGCATCGAACACCTCGGGCTCCATGGTCTTTAGATGATGCTTGAATACGGCCTCGTCATAGGCCGGAAAGAAATCCTGCGGCCGGCGCCACGGCCCCTCGCGTTCGATCACCGCGTCGATCGTGATATCGCCGATCCTGAGCTGCTTCATGTTAGTCTCGCTCCCCTTTTTGAAGGAGCGTAACGGGCAGCTTCGGGCGCTTCAAGCCGAGCGGCGCACGCCACGCCATGCGCACCTGCATTGCTCGCGGCCTTGACCTTGCGGCGAGATCTCCTCCATGAGCGAAGGTCAGCGAGCTTCCGCTTGCATTAACGCGCTCTCTCCGTTGTCATTCCGGGACGCGCCACTTCGCGCGGGCCCGGAATCGATACTCCCGATCGTGGTTATGGATTCCGGGCTCGACGCTTACGCGTCGCCCCGGAATGACAGCTTCCTCATGTTTGGTACAGATCCACAAATTTTCGCAAGCCTCAGCTCCGCAGGCCGGGAGCTTCCTGCCCGGTGCGCGCGACATATTCTGTGTAGCCGCCGCCAAACTGGTGAATGCCTTCCGGCGTCAGCTCCAGCACGCGGTTCGACAATGCGGCGAGAAAATGCCGGTCGTGGGAGACGAACAGCATCGTGCCCTCGAACTCCGAGAGTGCGGTGATCAGCATCTCCTTGGTCGCGAGGTCGAGATGGTTGGTCGGCTCGTCCAGCACCAGGAAATTCGGCGGATCGAACAGCATCTTCGCCATCACGAGCCGCGCCTTCTCGCCGCCCGACAGCACGCGGCACTTTTTCTCGACATCGTCGCCGGAAAAGCCGAAACAGCCGGCGAGCGCGCGCAGCGAGCCTTGCCCGGCCTGAGGAAATGCGTCCTCCAGCGACTGGAACACCGTGCGCTCACCGTCGAGCAGATCCATCGCGTGCTGCGCGAAATAGCCCATCTTGACGCTGCCGCCGATCGACACCGTGCCGTCATCCGGCTCGGCCGAGCCCGCCACGAGCTTCAGCAGCGTCGACTTGCCGGCGCCGTTGACGCCCATCACGCACCAGCGCTCCCTGCGGCGGATCATGAAATCCAGCCCCTCGTAGATCGCCCTCGTACCATAGCCTTTGTGCACGTTCTTCAGGCTGACGACATCCTCGCCGGAGCGCGGCGCCGGCTGAAATTCGAAGGCAACGGTCTGGCGGCGGCGCGGCGGCTCGACACGCTCGATCTTGTCGAGCTTCTTGACCCGGCTCTGCACTTGCGCGGCATGCGAGGCGCGCGCCTTGAAGCGCTCGATGAACTTGATCTCCTTGGCGAGCATCGCCTGCTGGCGCTCGAACTGCGCCTGCTGCTGCTTGTTGCTCAATGCGCGCTGCTGCTCGTAGAACTCGTAGTCGCCGGAATAGGTCGTGAGCGCACCGCCGTCGATCTCCACCACCTTGTTGATGATGCGGTTGATGAACTCGCGATCGTGCGAGGTCATCAGCAGCGCGCCCTCATAGCCTTTCAGGAACTGCTCGAGCCAGATCAGGCTTTCGAGATCGAGATGGTTGCTCGGCTCGTCCAGCAGCATCACATCGGGCCGCATCAGCAGGATGCGCGCGAGCGCCACGCGCATCTTCCAGCCGCCCGATAGCGCGCCGACATCGCCGTCCATCATCTCCTGGCTGAATCCGAGCCCGGACAAGGCCTCGCGCGCGCGGCCGTCCAGCGCGTAGCCGTCCAGCTCCTCGAATCGCGCCTGAACCTCGCCATAGCGGGCGATGATGTCGTCCATGTCGTCGGCGCGCGCCGGATCGGCCATCGCCATCTCGAGCTCCTTGAGCTCGGAGGCGACGAGGCTGACAGGGCCGGCGCCGTCCATCACCTCGGCAACCGCGCTGCGTCCCGACATCTCGCCGACATCCTGGCTGAAATAGCCGATGGATATGCCGCGATCGACCGCGACCTGGCCCTCATCGGGCTGCTCCTGCCCTGAAATCATGCGGAACAACGTGGTCTTCCCGGCCCCGTTCGGACCGACGAGGCCGATCTTTTCGCCCCTTTGCAGGGCTGCGGAAGCTTCGATGAAGAGGATCTGGTGGCCGACTTGCTTGCTGACGTTATCGAGACGGATCATCTGTTGGGAGCTGGTGAGATGGAGAGATGCGGCCCGCTCTTAGTCCATCCGGAGCGCGTGTGGAAGCGCTCGTTGGGCAGAATATCTACCTCGCCCGACATCAATACCGCGCGACAACACTGCCCACCAAATCGTAAGGCCGGCCTGAAGCCGCCATCTAGTGCCGCTTGAAATATTGCACGGCGCGCTCGTGCTTTTCTGCCGCAGGGCGCGTTTTGAACGTTCCGAGATTGCGGCGCTTGCCTGTCTTGGGATCGACTTTGCGGGAATAGAGCCGGTATTCGCCGGATTGCAGTTTACGGATCATGACAACGGCCTCCTCTGTGCCGACAACCGCAAGTTCGTCGTCGCGTTCCCATTCGTCGACTCCGTTCACAGGATCATTGACGCCGTTTTGACTATCCGCGTCGTCGCCGATCTGCCGGTCGTCCGCGTTATATCCTGGAAAATCGAGGCGCGGATTGAAGGCTCTCGATGGTTTGGAACTCTGGCCGACAGCGGAGGTTCCTATGCCGACAAGTTGCATGGCCCATCCCGGACTATCCCAGCGAGGCAAAACGATCATTGCCCACAACCGGAGATTTTTTCCTTTGACAGCTCAAGAGAACCTGCGCGCGACCACGCAGATCGTCAGGCACCCCATCCATCCGATGCTGGTGCCGATTCCCTTCGTATGCTTCGTCGGCGCGCTGCTGACGGACATCGCCTACGCCGTGACCGCGCAGATCATGTGGGCGAACTTCTCGGCATGGCTGCTCACGATCGGCGTCATCACAGGCGTGCTCGCGGCCATCGCCGGCCTGATCGACTTTCTGAGCGGCAGGCTGATCCGTGGCCAGGCGCAAGCATGGCCGCACATGATCGGCAATCTCGCGGTGCTCGTGATCGCGTTCTTCAACGCGCTGGTACACACGCGCGATGCCTGGACCTCCGTTGTCCCCACCGGACTGATCCTCTCCGCAATCACTGTCGTGATCCTTTGCATCACAGGATGGCTCGGCCGGGGACTGGTCTATCGTCAGGGCGTAGGAGTGGTGAAATGAGAATGCGATCATCCCATCTTGTACGCGCGACCGGAGTTTTTATTGCATTGGGCGCAGTGCTCACGCTTGCCGGATGCAACGATGGCAGCGGCGACCCCGCAGCCGGAATCGGACCGAATCCGACCCTGCCCGCGGCGCAACAATATCTGCTGCCGCCGATGCACATCGCTCGGGTGGTCGGCTGGAAGGGCGATGAAACGCCGACGGTCGCGCAAGGCTTGAAGATCCAGGCCATGGCCACCGGATTGCAACATCCGCGGTCCATCTACACGCTGCCCAATGGTGACGTGCTGGTGATCGAGTCCAAGTCGCCGGGCACCGAGCCGACCACGCGGCCGAAGACCATCATCACGCGCTGGGTGGAATCGTGGGCCACCTCGGGCGGCGACACCGGACCGAGCAACCGGATCACGCTGTTGCGCGATGCGAATGGCGACGGTGTGCCGGAAACGAAGAGCGTGTTTCTCGACCATCTCAATTCACCGTTCGGTGTCGCGCTGGTCGGCAACGATCTCTATGTCGCCAACACCGATGCGATCGTCAGATATCCCTATAAGGAGGGAGACACCAAGATCACCGACCCGGGCACGGTGCTCACCGCACTGCCCGGCGGCCCGATCGATCACCACTGGACCAAGAGTCTCGTCGCCAGCAAGGACGGATCGCTGCTCTATGTCGGCGTCGGCTCCAACAGCAACATCACCGAGAACGGGATGGAGGCCGAGAAGAACCGTGCCGACATCCTGGAAGTCGAGCGTGCGACAGGCCGGTGGCGGATTTTCGCCAGCGGCTTGCGCAACCCGAATGGCCTGACATTCGAGCCGCAAAGCGGCGCGCTCTGGACTGTCGTCAACGAGCGCGACGAGCTCGGACCCGACCTCGTGCCCGATTACATGACCTCGGTGAAGGACGGCGCGTTCTATGGCTGGCCCTACAGCTATTACGGCCAGCATGTCGACCCGCGGGTCGAGCCGCAGCGGCCCGATCTCGTCGCCAAGGCGATCCCGCCGGATTACGCGCTGAGCTCGCATGTCGCGCCGCTTGGACTCGTCTTCAACACCGGCAGCAATCTGCCGCAGGCCTACAGTGGCGGTGCTTTCGTCGGCGAGCATGGCAGTTGGAACAGGGACAAGCTCAATGGTTACAAGGTGATCTTTGTCCCGTTCAGCGACGGCAAGCCCAATGGCAAGCCGGAGGATGTCGTGACGGGGTTCTTGAACAGCGACAACCAGGCCCGCGGCCGTCCGGTCGGACTTGCGCTCGATAAAGCGGGCGCGCTGCTGGTTGCCGACGACGTCGGCAACACCGTGTGGCGGGTGACGTCAGCCGGTGGCTGAGGTCCGTCGGGAGAAGACGAGGTCGGATTCGGGATCGGTCCGCTCATCGGGACTTGCTTCGCAGGGCCGGACCTCGAGATGGTCCTCCAGCGTTCTCTTGCCGTCAGCGTCGACGTCGACCAGGCCGGCGCGTTCGGCGGCCGCCCAGACCTCGTCTTCGGTCGCAAAGCTGCGCGTCAGGCGCTCATCACCCTCAAACAATGCAAAGGACATCCATCCCTCCGGATTCGAACTCAGCTACCGAAATGACTGAGCGAGGTCCATGTTCCATCGCGCAAAAAGGAATAATCCGGCGGTGACAGAATTGTGAATTTTGGATGCAATAGCGATCACAGCAGAGAGGTAGCGGGAGCGCGCCGAGACATATGATGCGGAAAAGCTCGTAGGGGTTTTTCCGACAAGATCGTGCTCAATCAACAGCCTGGAGCATGATCCGGAAAAGTATGTATCGGTTTTCCGAAAAGATCATGTTCAATCAACAACCTATAGCGCGATGACGATCTAATCTGAACTCATCGCGCTTTAAGGGGGCTATTCTCATCGCGCTTTAAAAGCAGAGATTGCTGACAAAATTGCCGCGCTTGTCCTTGATCGTGAACGGACAATCCATCTTCTTCAGCGCGGCCTTGGCGTTCTCGTCCCCGAGCGCCGCCGCACGCTGATAGTAGCCCTTGGCGGCATCCTTGTCCTTTGCGCCGCCGCGCCCCTCAAGCGCGAAGGCGCCCATCCGCTCCAGGGCGCCTGGGTGATTTTGCGCCGCAGCCTTTTCGAACAGCGCGCGTGCCCGAACATCGTCCTTCTCGCCGCCGGTCCCTTCGGCCAGCATCATGCCGAGCTGGTATTGCGCTTCGGCGTTGGTCTCGGCGGCCTTTGCGAGCAGCTCGCGCGATCTCGCGGGATCAGCCGCCGCACCACCGCCACCAAGCGCGGCGAGATTGCTGATGCCGCGAGGATTGCCGGCCTGCGCCGCGCGCTCGAACAATTTGCGCGCCTGCCCTTCGTCCTTGGCGACGCCGGTGCCGGTGCCATAAAGCACGCCGAGCTCGACCATCGCCGATGTCGAACCCTTGTCGGCAGCCTTGCGCCAGGCGGCCATCGCATCCGGCATCTGATGATTTGCGGCATAGGCGCGGCCGAGCTGATACATCGCGCGGCGCGACCCGTTCGCGGCCTGCCTGCAGAACTTGATCGCGGTCGCGACGTCCGATGGCGCCACGTCGGCGACGCCTTTGACGTCGACGGGCTTATCGGGATCGGCGGGATCGGCGGCCAGCCGGTCGCACAGCACGAGATCGGCCGATTGCGCGTGAGCCAGCGCCGGTGCGACTGCAACAACGAATGCAACCAGTGTCAGCCGGCGCAGCGAGATGGTCATGAGCCAAGGTTGCGTCGGCACGCGGACAAATTCAAGGCTCGAGCCCGGACTCGCGCAGCGCCGGCGCGGCCTCGGGCGAGGACAGAAACGTCAGCAGCGCATCGGCCGCAGCAGCTTGCCGCGACGCCGCCATACGCCCGGCCGAAAACACCGCAGGCGTTTGCAGTTCGTGGGGAATGGGTCCGACGATCTCGACGCCCGGCACCTGCTTCAGTTCGCTGATCTGCTGCACGGCAAGGTCGGCCTCATCGGTGAGCAGTCGCTCGGCCGTGAAGCCTGCGGTGATCACGGCCCTGGCGTTGACGTCGGAGGCGATGCCAAGCTGCTCGATCAGTCTCGCGAAGTAGATGCCGCTGGCGCCGATCCGCGAATAGGCGACCGATCGCGCGGCAAGCAGAGCTTTGCAGAGCGCGGCCCTGGTCGCGATGTCGGGACAGGGAGCGCCAGCCTTCACGGCGATGCCGACATAGGAGCGCGCGAGATCGACCTTGCTGTCCGCCGACACGGTGCCTTCGACGATGAGCTCGTCGAGCCCCTCGCGCGTCAGGATGACGACGTCCGCCGCCTCAGCCTTGCGCAGCCGTTCCAACAGCCCGACAGTCGGGGCGAAGTCGGCATCGATCCGCGTTGCGGTGGCCGACTGAAACTGGCCGGCAAGCCGGGACATCGCGCCCTTGAGCGCAAGCGTCGAGAGCACACGAACCACGTTCTCCATCGCCGCACCCGTCCCCGCTATGCCCGTCGCATCAACTTGAGTTCGGCCGTCATGCGCAGGCTGCGCTTGCCCGCAAGCGCAGTCGCCTCCAGTCGCGCGCCCTCGCCGTCGCAGGTGCCGGAAAAGCCGATGCCGACCTCACGGCCGCCGAACAGAGGATTTTCGGCATGGGCCGGCGTGTGTTCCTGATTGAGGATCTGCCCTTTCCAGCGGCCGTGCTCGGAGCTGTAGGTCCCAAGATAATAGAAAAACGCATCGCCGCCGAGGATGCGGCCGTCGTACAGCAACATCACCCCGGTCAGCCCACCCTCCACGCCGTCGAGCATGCGGATGTGGATCGAATAGAGGCCGTTGACGATGCCGCCATCGCCGACCGCGCCGGCGATCGGGATCAACCGCTCGTCGACCGGGGTCATGACCGCTCTGAAGATCGCGCCCGGCACTTCCTTCAGCCCACCCTCGAAGCGGTAGACATCTCCGTCGGGCTTGCCGGCGGCGTGCAGGGTCGCGTCGTCGGTGCCGGCCAATGGCGCGTAGGCCGGGATCGAAATTGTGGCGCACGGTCCTGACCTCGGCCGCGACCTCGCCGTTGCCGATGTCCTCGTAGGTGCCGATATGCGCAAAGCCGGAATTGCCGCCGAGCATCCTTCCGGCGCGCGCGTACATCACGCTGCGCCCCACCGCCTCGTTGAGCTGGAACCTGACAGTATAAAAGCCCCCGAACAAAGCCTGTCCCCCGGCTGGTGGCGAGCGCGTTATCTAGCCCGCTTCGCAGTGAGGGAAAACGGTCACATCTGCATGCCGAAATGAAATGATCCGCCAGAACGGCAAGGCTCTGGCGGATCATGGCAGCCCCCGGGGACGCCCCGGGTCTTAGAGCAGAGTTTTGGAGATCAGGCGGCGGCTTTCGCGCCGGTCGGAACCGTCGAGATGGTCTTCAGGATCTGCGAAGCGATCTGGTATGGGTCGCCCTGCGAGTTCGGACGGCGATCTTCCAGATAGCCCTTGTAGCCGTTGTTGGCGAAGGAGTGCGGCACGCGGATCGAGGCGCCGCGATCGGCAATACCATACGAGAAGGTGTCGATCGACGCCGTCTCGTGCTTGCCGGTCAGGCGCATGTGGTTGTCCGGGCCGTAGACCGCGATGTGGTCGGCACGAGCGGACTTGAAGGCCTCCATGAGGCTCTCGAAATATTCCTTGCCGCCGACTTCGCGCATGTACTTGGTCGAGAAGTTGGCATGCATGCCGGAGCCGTTCCAGTCGGTATCGCCGAGCGGCTTGCAGTGGAACTCGATGTCGACGCCATACTTCTCGGTCAGGCGCAGCATCAGGTAGCGGGCCATCCACATCTGGTCAGCGGCGGTCTTGGAGCCCTTGCCGAAGATCTGGAATTCCCACTGGCCCTTCGCGACTTCCGCGTTGATGCCTTCATGGTTGATGCCGGCATGGAGGCAGAGGTCGAGATGCTCTTCCACGATCTTGCGGGCGATATCGCCGACGTTCTTGTAGCCGACGCCCGTGTAGTACGGACCCTGCGGCGCGGGATAGCCGGCGGACGGGAAGCCGAGCGGACGGCCGTCCTTGTAGAAGAAGTATTCCTGCTCAAAGCCGAACCATGCGTCGGCGTCGTCGAGAATGGTCGCGCGCTTGTTCGACACGTGAGGCGTCTTGCCATCGGGCATCATGACTTCGCACATCACCAGCACGCCGTTGGTGCGGCCGCCGTCCGGATAGACGGCAACGGGCTTCAGCACGCAATCGGAGCTGTGGCCTTCGGCCTGCATGGTGGAGGAGCCATCGAAACCCCAGAGCGGAAGCTGTTCCAGCGTCGGGAAGGAGGCAAATTCCTTGATCTGCGTTTTGCCGCGCAGGTTCGGTACCGGCGTGTAACCGTCGAGCCAGATATACTCGAGCTTGTATTTCGTCATTGAGCCTCTCAATTTTATTTTCGAAAAGTGGGAAACCGGAAATATCGGTTTGCCCACACCTTACCCGGCCATGATCGGCCGCCTGTCATAAAGCATTTAGCATGCCAGTCGCTGCACCGCGGCAACCCGCCTGCCCGTCCAGGATCGTGCCGCCAGTAGTTCTCCGGGGTGCGACATAGGCGCGCGGCTCCGGCTACCGTTTCGCGGGCGAAGCCTCGCGCGCAGGCTGAGAATCCGCCCGATTCTACAGCAGCCTCGGAATGTCCCCGGCTTCGCGATGAAAGCAGCGCCACCCGCCGGCAACTTTCGAAGACCACCTCGCCTTGGACTAGCAACCTTCGGATCGGCTCAAGCGTTAATCAGCCGCGCAATGCCTCACAGGAAGCAAACCCAATAATGCACACGAATTAGACAGAAGATGATTTTCTTTTCATCACATTGCATTGGCGAGGGCACCGGACGATATCGAACTTGGTAACCACTAGAGAACGAGTTGGGCGCACCATGAGCCTCAACCGTTCCGACTCAAGGAGAGTTGCGATGAACACAAGCTTGAATCACGGGTCTGCCAAGATCTATCAATTCCCGGCCGGGGGCCGCGCGGCTCTCGGCGGTCGACGCTCCGGCGAGACCACGCCCACGACCGAGCGCACGTCTCAGCCCGTGTATGAGACCATCTGCAGCGGCAGCTGGTATCATCAGGAGGCGATCGACGAAGCCAAGCCGGCCTGGGAGCGCTGATGCTCGAACCAAAGCGAAGGGCGCGTCAAAGTCTCAAGGTCCTGCGGACCGAAAAAGGGTCGAAACGAAAATCGTTTCGGCCCTTTTTTGTTGCGCGTTCACGATCCGGCTCCGCGCCGCGTTGAGCCGATCAATGTCATTTCTCCGCCGCAGACATTGGCTTAAGCTGACGCGGCATGTCAGATTCCCCAGCCCGCAACCTCAGTCTCGAAGGCGCCAGCAACTTCCGCGATCTCGGCGGCTATCCGACGAGCGATGGCCGCAGCATCCGCTGGCGGCAGATCTTCCGCTCCAATCATCTCGGCCATCTCACGGCCGCCGATATCGATATCGTGCGGCGTCTCGGCGTGCGCAGCGCCTTCGATTTTCGAGGCGTCGAGGAACGCGCCGTGGCCGTCTGCGGCGTCGAGGACATCACCGTGCACTCGCTGCCGATTGAGCCCACCGTGGTCGCGGCATTGCGCGCGCGCCTCGCGGCCGGCTCGCTGTCGGCGGAAGACGCGATGGAGATCATGCGGGAGTCGTATCGGGGCTATGTGCGGCAGAACACGCATAGTTTCCGCACGCTGTTTTCGCATCTCGTGGAAGACCGCGCGCCGCTCGTGATCCATTGCACGGCCGGCAAGGACCGCACCGGTTTTGCCTGCGCGCTGCTATTGCATGCGCTCGGCGTGCCGGACGACGTGATCGCGGAGGATTATCTGCTGACCAACCGCTTCTACCGGCGCGATCCCTCCGCCAGCACCGACCTGCCCGACGATGTCCGGCAGGCGATCGGATCGGTCGAGGCATCCTTTCTCGCCGCCGGCTTCGAGGCCGTCCGCGACGACTATGGCGGCCTCGAAGACTATTTCCGCGATGGCCTGGGCCTCGGCGTCCGCGAACGCGCGGCGCTCAGGGAGCGCTATCTGCAATCCTGATCCGGCCGCGCACGCGGCCCAAGCGGGCCGCGCAGATCGATGTCCGCGCCGTCAGGCCGCGGCTTCCATCTCGGCTTCCGCGTCGAGATCGGCGATCACCTCCTCGAATGCGGAAATCGCCTGCTGAACGGCTGCGATCTGCATCAGCTCCCATCCGCTGATCGGGCCGTTGCGATTTTGCAGGGCGACGACCAGGTCGCGCCGCTGTTCCTTGAGCTGAACGAGCGGCAAACCATGGTCAGGCAGGGGTCTCATGGCGGTGAACTCCATCCCCGTTGATCGGAGGGACACCAGAATAGCGGAACCGTTCTGCCACCCGCTTACAGAACTCCGGACAATTTTAGCGAAAATCGCGCTTTATGCTGACGGCGGCGCCGCGGCGGCAGCCGCCATGGATGCCATTGCAAGCGATTTCCAACCGGCGATAGGGTGCCGCTGTCTTGGTGCACAGGGAGAGTGCGTAATGAATGGAAAGATCGTCGTCATCACCGGCGCGCTCGGTGCACTTGGCCGGGTCGTCGCCGAAACCGCGATGGCGCGTGGGGCGAAGGTCGCGGGCATCGACCACGCACCGTCGCAGCTTGCCGCAACGCCCGAGCGTCTCGAACTCGGCGGCGTCGACCTGTCCGATCCGGCGCAGGCCAAGAAGGCGATCGATGCCGTGGCTCGACATTTCGGCCGGCTCGATGCCCTCATCAACATCGCCGGCGGCTTCGCATTCGAGACGGTCGCGGACGGCGATGACAAGACCTGGCAAAGGATGCATGCCCTGAACGTGCTGACCGCGCTCAACACCTCGCGGGCGGCACTGACACATCTGGCGAGTTCGAACGCCGGCCGGATCGTCAATATCGGCGCGATGGGCGCGTTGCAGGCGGGCGCCGGCATGGGCGCCTATGCCGCCTCGAAAGCGGGCGTTCATCGCCTCACCGAAGCGCTCGCCGCCGAATGGAAGGGCAAGGTCACCGTGAACGCGGTGCTGCCTTCGATCATCGACACCGAAGCCAATCGCAACAGCATGCCGAAAGCGGATTTTTCGAAATGGGTGCAGCCGCAGGAACTCGCCGAGGTGATCCTGTTTCTGGCGAGCGACGCTGCCAGCGCGGTCACCGGCGCGCTGATCCCCGTCGCGGGACGGGTTTAGCCGTCCGCCATCCGCCTCAGGACTGCCCTGAAGCGCATGCTGCGCTTGCCGGCGAGCGCGACCGCCTCCGCGACCGCGCCATCGTCGGTATAGGTCCCGGAAAAGCCGATGCCGACCTCATAGCCTCCGAACAGCGCACGCTGGCCCTGGCACGGCGTATGTTCGTCGTTGATGATCTCGCCTCGCCACCGGCCGTTTCCGCTCTTGTAGCAGCCGACATAGGAGAAGAACGCATCGCCGCCGCGGATCTTTCCGTCGTGCAGGACCATGGTGCCGCTGCTGCCGCCGTCGACACCGTCCAACATCTGGATATCGACCGAATAGAGTCCGTTGCTGATGCCGCCCGCAACATACGGCGGGACCGGAGGCGCGGCAGCTTCGCTGATCGGTTCGATCACCACGTGAAAGGGGACGCCGGGCAACTGGGCGACGGTGCCCTGGAAGCGGTATTGGCCGCCCTCGCCGTTCGCCCGGCCTTTCAGCGACACGCTGACTTCATCCGCCTTCAGCAGCGGGCGAAAATACGGATCGGAATTGTGTCGCCTGGTGATAATCTCAACCGCGATGCCGCCGTCGTCCGACGGCCGCTGGGTGCCGATGAAGCCGTAGACCGAGTTTCCGCCAAGGACCTTGTCGTCATAGCAATAGACGACGCCGCGGCGCGTCCCGTCCGCGGTGGACATATCGACCCTGAAAAGTCCCCTCAACATGGCTTTCCAACTTCGCGCCTGTCGTCAGCAACCAGCCGTCCCGTCGCGCCATATTGCACAGCAGCGCGACCCAAGAGTGTGTGCAGCCTCACAACTCGGCGGGTTTCCTCATCCCGACCGCGTGAACTGAGCAGTACCCTGCCTGCAATCGCGACGGCGCACGCGATCCGCTAGACTTGCGGGCACTGAGTTGCAGACCCCTGGAGCCCGCGTGGAAACCGCGCTTTATCTGCCCGTCAAACGCTTCCTTGAAAAGCTCGGCTTCGCGGTCAAGGGCGAGATCGGCGGCTGCGACCTCGTGGCGCTCAGCGGCGATGATCCGCCCGTCGTTGTCGTCGGAGAGCTGAAACTCTCGTTCAATCTGGAATTGGTGCTGCAGGCCGTCGATCGCGCCGGGGCCTGCGACGAGGTCTGGCTCGCCGCCCGAATGTCCGCCAATGGCAAGGGACGCGAGAGCGACGCGCGCTACCGCAACCTGTGCCGGCGGCTCGGCTTCGGCATGCTGGGCGTGACCGGCCGCGGCGACGTCGAGGTGCTGGTCAAGCCGCCGACGACGAGCCCACGTCGCGATCCCAAGAAGCGGTCCCGTCTCGTTGCCGAGCATCAGCGGCGCATCGGCGATCCCGCGCTGGGCGGCAGCACGCGCGCACCGATCATGACGGCCTATCGCCAGCAGGCGCTGGCTTGCGCCGCTGCGCTGTCGGAAGGGCCGCGGCGCGTTCGCGACCTGCGCGAGGGGATTCCGGACGCCGGCAAAATTCTTCTGCACAACGTCTATGGCTGGTTCGACCGCACCGAGCGCGGCATCTACGAACTGACCGACACCGGCCGCGCCGCACTGAAACGTTGGCCGCAGCAGCCGGTAGCAGCCGCGTCTGTCGTTGGTGCTCTTTGACCGCCGGACTGAACTTGCATCCCCGTCAAACCACTGTGACGGGATCGGCACACCACCTACGGAATGGTGAACGCATGGCTGGATTGTCGCACCAGATACGTATTGCAACGCAACAACGGGCCGCCTACGTAACGCGGACCAAATAAGGGGCTCCGATGAGCGAAGAATGGGATACCAAATATGGTTCGCGGCGCGTGCGGCGTGATCCGCCGACGCTGGATGAAGCGATTTTTGCCGCGGCAGGTATCACCGACGATCAGCAGGGCCAGGCGGAAATCGCTTCGGCGCTGATGGGAATGCCGCTCGACGCCGTTCTCGCCGAGGTCAAGAAGCATGCCCGCGTCAGCGCACGCTCGACGACGCGCGTGATTACCGGCGAACAAGGCGCGCAGCGCGCGGTCGTGGTCGAACGACGCGTCGTGCGGAGATTCGCGACCGATAAGCGCACCGGTACCTGACGGCACTTCGTCGCCGGTATCCTGGCGACAGCGATGCGTCAGGCCGCGCCCCCCATTCCATACATCTTGGAAACCAGCTTCCAGCAGGCACGCTGCAGATTGAGCGCTGCGCGCGCCGCGGCGAGCGGTGCATCGACCGCCAGCTTCGCGATCTCTGACTGTGACTGCGGCTTGATCTCTATGGTTCCCGTCGACTCGCCATGGCGGAACACCAAATGCGCGCCGAACTTGCTGGCGAGTGCGCGCATCGCCTGATTCTGGCCGCCGGTGGTCACACGGATTCTCGGGTAGCCCCTCCAGCGCGCCTCAGAGATCAAGCGCTTGAACAGAACGCTGCCAACCCCTCTTCGCCGCACGCAGGGTTCGACGCTGAAAGCGACTTCCGGCAAGTCGTCTTCCGACTGCCCGGGTGGATGCAGCTCGGCCGCGCCGCGCACCACGCCGTTTTCCATATAGGCAACGATGACGGTGCCATCGTTCGCGCATTTTTCGGCGTAGCGTTCGATGAAGCCGTCGTCCAGGAAGCCGTTGAAGCGATCGCGGCGGCTTTCCGAATTGAGCCGCAGCAGATGATCGCGCAGAAGCGGCAATTCCTCATGCTGACTCAGCGTCCGGACATAGCCGAAGCCCGGCCGCGGGCGGAACGTATCTTCGTGTGGCATGGTCAAAACTCCTCTTGGAATCCCTCGAGGAGGCGTCGAATCCCTAGAACATACAGAATATTGTGCATCGCAACATGGAATTCAAGGCGCTTCCAGGTTGAATATCGATGGGTATCGCAATGAGATAGTTAACGAATTCGCCAACCCGTAGTCATACGAGCACCATCTGCGTCTGGGTGACGAGCGCGACCAGCTTTCCGTCTTCGGTTTCGATCCTCGTCTGCCAGACCTGGGTGCGCCGGCCGCGATGCACGGGCGTTGCGGTCGCGATCACCGTCGTCCCCTCCTTTGCGCCCCCGATGAAATTCGTCTTGCTTTCGAGCGTCGTCGTGCCCTTGGCGTCCTCGGGCAGGTTGATGACGGTGGCCGCAGCGCCGACCGAGTCGGCGAATGCCATGATCGCACCGCCGTGAATGGTGTGGTTGAGGGTGCAGAGATCGGCCCTCACCTGCATCCGCGCCACCACGCGCTCCTTGTCGGCCGCGGTGAACGTCACGCCCTTCAGCTCCGCAAAGGGCATTTTCATCGACTGGATTTTCTCCAGCGGCGTCATTTTATCCGGCGTCATGGCTCATCCCGTTCTCGCGCGCGATCCGCCGGGAGCATGGAGCGCTCCGGTAAGCCTGGCAATGACGTCGGAGGTCATAGCCGGCGTGACAAGCGCCGCGCGATTTTGCATATCCACGGCCATGCCCCACTTCCCGCCCCGCCGGATCGTGTGCCTCACCGAGGAGACGGTGGAGACGCTCTATCTGCTCGGCGAGCAGGACCGCATTGTCGGCGTCTCCGGCTATGCGGTGCGCCCGCCGCAGGTCAGGCGCGAAAAGCCGCGGGTGTCGGCGTTCGTCTCGGCAGACATTCCTAAAATTCTGGCGCTCGAACCGGAATTGGTCCTGACCTTCTCGGACTTGCAGGCCGATATCGTTGCCGAGCTGGTCCGTGCGGGTATTGCCGTCCACGCCTTCAATCAGCGCGACATTGCCGGCATCCTGGCGATGATCCGGACGCTGGGTGCGCTGATCGATGCGAATGAGCCCGCCGGGCAACTCGCAACAAACCTCGAGCAGCGCCTTGCAGCCATCGCATCGACGCCGCGCCCTTCGCCGAAGCCGAAAGTCTATTTCGAGGAATGGGACGAGCCGCTGATCGCAGGCATCGGCTGGGTCTCCGAATTGATCGAGATCGCGGGCGGCGAAGACATCCTGCCGGATTTGCGCGGCCAGAAGGCAGCCAAGGCGCGCATCGTGTCGCCGGACACGATCCGCGCCGCCGCGCCGGACGTGATCCTGGCGTCATGGTGCGGCAAGAAAGTCGTGCCGGACAAGATCCGAAAGCGGCCGGGCTGGCACCAGATTCCGGCCGTCCGCGATGATCGTATCGTGGAAATCAAGTCGCCGCTGATCCTGCAGCCCGGGCCCGCCGCGCTGACCGACGGGCTCGACGCGATCGTCGCCGCGCTGTGGCCGAACCCTGCCTGATCTCGTCATCGCGAGAGCGAGGCCGCGAAGCGAACCAGCGCGACGGGCTTCAGGCCCTCTCGATCCCGCACCATTCGGCGATGAACAGCGCCGTGGCCTTGGTCGATTTGCGTAAGGATTCGAGATCGACATATTCGTTGAATCCGTGCATCGCCGCACCGCTCGCGCCGAAGCAGAGGCTCGGGATGTTGTAGTTCAGGCCGTAGAAGCGCGTGTCCGTCAGGGCAGTAAAGACGAGGTCTTCGACGGCACCGCCATAGACGGCGTTGAACGCCTTACCGAACGCCGTTTCCGGCGCGGCCGAATCCGTCAGCTCGTAGCCCTCCGACAGGAAGCCCGACCATTCCACCTGTGGTGGGTTGTTGGAGAGGAAACGGTGGTCGCGCGCGGCACCGGCGACGCAGGCAAGGATTTCAGCCTGCGCGTCCGCGACCGACCAGCCCGGCAGGATCGCGATCCGGCAATCGACATCGCACCAGGCCGGCACGCTGGAGGCCCAGTCGCCTCCCTTGATGATGCCGGGATTGAAATTGATCGGATGAACCAGATCCTTGAAATGGCGATCGCGCCTGGCGCGCTCGTTCCACTCCACTTCGAGCTTCTCGACAGCCTGGATCAGATGATAGGCCGCCGTGATCGCGTTCGAGCCCGCGCCGGCCTCGAACACATGCACCGGGAAACCGCGCACCTTGAGGCGAAACCAGATCACGCCGACCTGCGAGCGGACCATCTTGCCGCCGGTCGGCTCGGGAATGAAGCAGGCATCCGCGCGATAGCCGCGCTGCAAGGTCGAAAGCGCGCCGACGCCGGTGCTCTCCTCCTCGATCACGGACTGAAAATGGATGCGCGCGGTCGGCCTGAAGCCGGCCGCCTCGATCGCATCCAGCGCATAGAGCGCACCGATCGTGCCGGATTTCATGTCGCAGGCGCCGCGGCCGTACATCCTGCCGTCCCTGACGACAGGCGAGAATGGCGGCGTCTCCCACATGTCGAGCGGGCCGGCCGGCACGACATCGCAGTGCCCCTGCAGGATCAGGGATTTTCCCGCATTGTTTATCGGTCGATAGGTGCCGACCACGCTGCGCGCTTTCGAGAAATCGTGCTCGATCGGCCCATAGCCGCGCAGATCCTTCAGCTCGTCGAGATCGATATGCCAATCGTCGACCTCGTAACCGCGGCTTCGCAGCAGGTCACCGATCATGTCCTGGCAGGGCCCCTCGGCGCCGCGGGTCGAGGGAATTGCGACGAAATCGCGCGTGGTCGCAAGCTGCGCATCGAAACCGGCGTCAACGGCGTCGAGGATTCGTTGTTGGGTCTCGCTGACGGTCATGTGCTCGATGGCTTCCTGTCGGGGCCCGCATGAAACCACAGTTTCATCGCGCCCGCAGGTCATTTGCGCCGCCTTTCAGAATTGCGAGCGCGCACCTACACTGCGAAAAGCGCATTGGTGCCGCTTTCTTGCATGGTTTTCTGCACAGCCGGAGCATGGGATGAACAACCGCAGCCTGCTTTATCTCATCATCGGCGTGCTGGTGGTGGCGGTCGGCGTGCTCGGCTACAACCTCTATCAGGCCAAGAAGGAGCCGGAAGGCCTGCAGATCAATGTCGGCCCGAACGGACTCAAGATCCAGAACAAGTGAGCGAACCGGACATGACTGCCTCACGCACATCCCTTTGCTGCCTCTCCCTGCTCGCCACGCTGTTCGCGGCAACGGCCGCGCATGCGCTTGCACAGCACGTCGGACGCGAGGAGGAGATCACGGATCTCCGGTTGGGGCAGCGGATGCTGGTCGATGACGGCACCTGCCCGGCGGGCCAGATCAAGGAAGTCTCCGGTGCGAAGATGACGCCGCAGGGAGTTGCGCGGGCGCGGAAATGCATCGCGCGCAGCGGCCCAAAGAAATAGCGCCACAACCGGCGCGCTTACAGGTTTGCGTTGATCTGGATTGCCCGGATCAGTTCGCGGGCTCGAACATGCATTGCAGCGTCGGCCGCGCGATCTTGGTGAAGGTCGGGCCAATCTCCGATTGCTTCGCAGCCGGCACCCACTGCGTCTCGATGGTCGGCACGCCGGTTTCGCTGATGCCGCGCAACAGCGCCTGGCGCAGGTCGCTGTCCTCGACGACGGCGGCAGCATGATCATGCAGGCAACCGCACACTTCTTCCGGATGCGCCCACCGCCCGAGCATGCGCGGCGCGCACTGGCGCACGAATTCGCTGCGTGGATCGGACAGCCTCAGCGCCGAGCGCATCACCTGGCTCTGGGCGACCTGCGGATTGATTGAGGAGCAGAAGGGCGGTCAATACGCCTGCCGAGATGCGAAGTACCATGATGACCTGACGACCGATTTTTTGATCTTGTTCGAGTGGATCTTAGCGGGCAGCAACCGTCATCGTCGGCGTCGCGATCGGCGCGCCGCCGTAAGCAAACGTCCCTATCCCCGGCAAATCGCTCTGCACTGAGCCGGCCATCGAGGGAGCAACAAGCACGAAGGCAAAGGCGAGGATGAAACCGACCGCGTGCATTCGAATCTCTCCAAGCCCAGCCTTCAAAACTACCGCTGTGGCTGATAACCCTGCGCGGTTTCCGCAGTTCTGCGTGGCAAGCGAAAAATGGTTTCGTCGCGCGGTAAAATTGTTTCGTCGGAACCCGCCCAACGAAACAATCCAAGTCAAAACATAACGATTTCAATGAGTTGAAAGTTTCACCTCATTGACCCGGCTGCGGATCGTGCGCGGGGACGAAGCGGCGTCTTTTCCCTGCCTGCGGCCGCTGAACCGAAACCGTCGGCCGGCCGACCCATGAGAATCGCGCAACTTCTGGGCTGGCTGCGCGTTGGACTTCACTTCCACAAAGGGGTGGCAGTCATGAGCGGTAACGACATCGCAGTGGGCAAACCCTCGACCCGAAAATCCTCAACTCCGGCCGCAGAATCTCTCGCATTCGAACATCAAGGCGATCGGCAAAAGGCCGATCTCGCGTGACCCTCATCCGGTTTGCGGGGCCATGTCGCAGCAGCGCGACGATAGCGGCTCTCAATCGACGCCGCAGAAGCTGGTCCAGCTCGTCGGCTGCCGGGATCCCAAGGCCAAGAAGTTCCGAGGGCAGCAATCAGAAGGCCGGGAAGCCCAAAGCGGGGCCTCCCAAAGCCGAACCTCGGAAAGCCAGGCCGCAGCTCAAGCGATAGAGACGGCTCACTTCGTTACTGAATGAAGTCGCTGCATTTCTGAACCTCCGTGTCTGAGGCGCCCCAAGGCATGACCGGCACGGTCGATGTCGAGTTCTTCGGCGAGCCTTCAATCAGCTTGTCGGAATAGACCATGTAGACCAGCACGTTCCGCTTGCTGTCGCAGCCACGCACGATCTGCATCTTCTTGAAGAAAAGCGACCGGCGCTTGCGGAACATATCGTCGCCCTGCTCCATTTTATCCTTGAAACGGATCGGGCCGATCTGGCGGCACGCCAGCGAAATGTCCGAGACCTCTTCCGCAAGTCCGAGCCAGCCCTTGAAGCCGCCCTTCTCAGGCACCGTGAAATGACAGGCCACGCCTTCAACCTCAGGATCATCAACGCCATAGGTCGCGAGCTTGTCGTTCGGGCTGAGCCATTTGAACACGGTCGAGCGGCGGAAGATCAAATCCGGTTCATCGGCGGCTTGCGCCTGCGAAGCCGCCAAGAACTCCCGTCAAGACAGCTCCCGTCAGCAACGTCAACGTCAGCCGTGTCACGGACCCGCTAAGGCCCTTTAGTCGCGATGGCATCAAACTCTCCCAATTGCCGCCGATCCGAGATTCCCGCGCGCGGCGACGTCGACCGGGAAAAGCCGCTCCGGAACCATGGATTTATCCGCGGCTCTTACCATGCAGGACGATGCCGCGCGGCATCGCCAGGGATCGCCAAGGCAAGAGTTCCGGCACCGGCCTTCCCCGTATGTAGGAGCACAAAATCATCACAGAAAGGCCACCCGGGCGGCGCGATCGAAGTCGCCTCGTTTACCGCAATGTGAGGCTTTTCTGTTACGGTTGCCTGGAAAGCGCAGAGATTGGACGCCTACGCTGGTTAACGCGAATCGCGTTTGCGACAGTAAAACTCGAAGAGACTGAGGAATATCGACTATGGTGCGCGTAAGCGGGAGTACCTCCGTGGTGAGCGGACGGTTTTGGTGTGTGGCCGTCCTGACCGCAGCAGGCGCACTCGGCGCGACGTCCCGGGCCGATGCGACCCTCTACTACATGCAGGATCCCGACTCCGGGTCTTATCGGCCGGTCCCCTTCGCCCAGCCCCATCGCCAGAAGCCACGGCAGCATTCGGTCAAGAAGGATACGTTGGAAAAGGAAGCCGCCGGCAAGCCGCAGGGCCCGCTGATCATCGCCGTGTCGATCAACAAGCAGCAACTGAAGATCTACGACGCCAACGGGTTCTACGCGCAATCGCCGGTCTCGAGCGGAATGGCGGGCCATTCGACGCCCATGGGCGTGTTCAGCGTGATCCAGAAGCACAAGCTGCATCACTCCAACATCTACAGCAACGCGCCGATGCCCTACATGCAGCGCATCACCTGGTCAGGCGTGGCGCTGCACGCCGGTGTCCTGCCGGGTTATCCGGCCTCGCATGGCTGCATTCGCATGCCGACCGGCTTTGCCATCAAGATGTGGAACTGGACCAGGATGGGCGCACGCGTCATCGTCACGCCCGGCGAACTGTCGCCCGCAAGTTTCTCGCATCCCTTCCTGCCTTCGCTCAAGGTCGCGCCGCCGCAATCGGTCGTCGCCGAACAGCCGATGCCGGACGCACCTGTCGCCACGAAGGCCGACAAGGGCGCACCGGCCGCGGAAGATATCGAACTGCGATCCTCGGTCGGCCACAGCAATGCCGTGACGCCGGTGACGTTGCGCGAGCAGACCCATACGGCCAACGCTGCCGACGCAAAGGGTGCGGTCACGATGTCCGACGTGCCGCCCGTCAATCCGGCGTCCTCGCGC
This sequence comes from uncultured Alphaproteobacteria bacterium, assembly GCA_963786015.1. Lineage (GTDB taxonomy): Bacteria > Pseudomonadota > Alphaproteobacteria > Rhizobiales > Xanthobacteraceae > Bradyrhizobium. The sequence goes on from CAWAXO010000040.1 coordinate 42,151, forward strand.
GAGGATCGCAAGGCAGCCGGTTCGGACAATGCGGCATCGACCACGATCGTCAACGTCGTGAAGACCGAAGCCGTCGAAACCGCCAAGCCCGACGATGCGAAGCCGGTCGCCGCGGACGATCAACCGGCGACGGCCGACAAGTCCGCCAGCGTAAAGGCCGACGACAAGCCGGCGGACGCCAAGGGTGCTGATGCCAAGGGTGAAGATACCAAGGATGCAGATACCAAGGGCGCCCAAGCCGCACCTGCTCAAAAGGACGCGGCCAAGGACGCAGCCAAGCCGGCAGGCGACGCGGCCGCCGCCGCCCCGGACGCAGATGCCAGGAAAGACCAGTCGCGAATGATCAAGCCGGATGCGCCAAAGCGCACCGGACAGATTGCGGTGTTCATCAGCCGCAAGGACTCGAAGATCTATGTGCGGCAAAACTTCGCGCCGCTGTTCGAAGCGCCGGTGACGATCGCGGCGAGCGACCGGCCGCTCGGCACGCATATCTTCACCGCCGATGTCGACAGGGCCGACGCCAACGTTCTGCATTGGTCGGCGGTCTCGCTGCCCGTTCCGGCCCGCAGCGTCACGCACGGCGACGAGGGCGCGCGGCGGCACAAGACCACGCTCGCCGCCGAGGCGAAGCCGCTGCCAATGGCTGACAGCCCGGCGGAAGCACTCGACCGCATCACCGTGCCGGCCGATGTCATGGCGCGGATCTCGGAAGCGTTGACGACAGGCGCCTCGATCATCGTCTCCGACCAGGGCATCAACCAGGGCGAGACCGGCGAAGGCACCGATTTCATCGTCTCGCTGCGCTAGCGCGATCCCTTGTGCGCGATCCCTCGGCGGCGGTTAGAACACCGCCGTCATGCACAAGCATTCCCCGACCGTCGAAGCGACGCAGCCGCAGATCGATCCCACCCGCGACGCCTTCGAGCGGCTGACGTGTCTCGGCTGGTCGCGGAGCCTCTTGGCGATCGTGGCGGGGCTCGTGGTTTCGTTTCTGCTGTTCGGCTACGCGCTGGTCTACTGGCGCAATGCCGACATGGATTTCATGGTGATCTACAGCGCGCTCGCCATGAACGACGGCAAGCCGCAGCAATTCCTCGATCACACGGCTTATCTGACCATCCTGTCGGTCAAGTCCTGGTTTCAACTCCTGCACGGCGTGGGCCTGCTGGATGCCTCCACGCTATCGGCCATTCCGCCGGCGAGCGACGCGTCCGCCTTTGATGCCGCGATGACTCACGCGGTCCGCGCCGGCCGCGTTCTGGCGCTGCTGATCGCAACGGGCTGCGTTCTGATTTTCGCGGGTCTCGCCCGCCGGATCTTTCGCGACTGGCGCGTCGCGTTGATCGCAACGCTTGCCTTCGCGCTGTCCGGCGGCATCGCGGTGCATTCGCGCATGCTGCGCAGCGAGCTTGTTGCAGCCGTTCCGGTCATCTTCGCCCTGATGATTCTGATCGTCGTCGGCCGCAGCGCCAGCCTTGCGCGTCCCCTTGGCCTCGCGATCGCCGCGGCGCTGTGCGTCATTGGCCTGGAAAACAAGGTGCAGGCCATCCTTCTGATCGGGACGCTGCCTCTCGTCATCCTGCCGTTTGGAAGCGCGGCGGGCGCAAGCGTTGCGTTCTGGCGTGATCCGCGCGCAAGCTGGCTTGCCAGCGTTGCTCGCGCTCGCAATCGCAGCCGCCACGATCGTCGCGGCGTGGCCGCTGATTGCGACCGGCCTCGACCGGAGCCTGCTCGATGCCGCGCAGTTTCACCCGCTGCTGCTCAACCGGTTCGGCGTCTATCAGGCTGCCCTGCTCGTGCTGATCGGCGGCTGCATGATCGCCTATGCGGCGATCTGGCGGGTCAGCGCGGCGGAGACGATTGCCGCGATGGCGATGCTCGTCACCGGCGCATCCCTCGCATTGTTGTTGCTCGACGTCGGCTACAACACGAGCGATGTCATCGCCGTGATCAATCCGCTGGAAAAGATGCTGATGTTCGCCGACGCGAACACGGCGAGCGCCGCAAACGGATCAAGCCCTGCTGCCGTCCTGCTTTTGCTTCTTCAGGGGCTCGGTTCCGTGCTGGCGCGCTACAGCTTCGTGCTGTACTCCTCGGCTCGCCCGACCGTTTTCCTCACCTGGCTGATCGTCCCGGGACTCATTCTGGCCTGGCGGCGCGGCGAGAAACTGGCCGCCCTGCAGGCGCTGGCGCTGATGTTGGCTTCGCTCGGAATCGATACGCTCGGCGTCCGCCGCGGCCTGAAGATCGAATATTTCATCTTCACCGATCCCCTGATCGTGCTCGCCGGAGCGTTCCTGATCGAGGCGATGCCCGATTTGCGCCTGCACAAATGGGCCTACGGGATTGCCGTGACGCTGTTCGGCCTGCATGTCGCGATCAGCCAGGCCGAGCCGATCAAATACGCCTTCAAGCGTTCGGGACCGGAGCCGGTCTGCGAGTGGAACTCCTATTACATGCCCCTGCTCCCGCTGCCCTGGTGCCCGTCCCGGCCATAACGCGCTGTTGAACGGCGGCGATGTTCCCGCTGGGCTATGTTATTCAACCGCAGCGATCAGACGTGAGGGAGAGCCGCCATGATCGGCCGCAGGGCAATTCTCTTCAGTCCGCTCGCCATGCTCGCAGCCCCTATGGCGGGCGCGCTGGCGCAGGCTGGCATGAGCCAGATCACCGCTTACGCCTTCTCGTTTCCAGCGCTCGAAGGCGACGACATCAGGCTGGCGCAATACAGCGGTCATCCGCTGCTCGTGGTCAACACGGCCTCGCTGTGCGGCTACACACCGCAATATGCGGGCCTGCAGGCGCTATGGACCGAGTTCCACGAGCGCGGCTTCGCGATCATCGGCGTGCCGTCCAATGATTTCGGCGGCCAGGAACCGGGAGGCGCGAGCGAAATCGCGGAGACCGCGCAGCATCAATATGCGGTTACCTTTCCGATGGCGGCCAAGACGGCCGTGACCGGGCCCAACGCCCATCCCTTCTACAGATGGGCCGCGCAGGCACGTCCGAAGGACGTCCCCCGCTGGAACTTCCACAAATATCTGATCGGGCGGGACGGCACGATCGCCGAGGTCTTTGCCTCCGCCGTCGAGCCGACCGACACCCGCCTCAAGACCGCGATTGCGCGGGCGCTGGCCGATAGCTGAGGAGCCGGAATTAACCGAGAATTCAATGGTGTTGCCCGCCGGTCGTTGCCTTGGCCTCGCAAGCCCGGCTAGGTTGTCCGGCAGGTGGGAATGGATCGGGCGACGGCGACAGAGCCGCGAGCGGCAAACAGATTCGAGGGGAACAAGATGCGTGTTGCGACAGGACTGATCGTTGCGATTTCGCTGTGCGTGCCGGGTGTCGCGTGGTCGCAGACCGCGCTGCCCAAGGCTGCGGCCGCCCCGCAGGCCGTGCCGGCCCCAACTGCTGCGGCGGCGCCGGCTCAAGTCCAGCCCGCGCGGGCGCCCTGCAACAATCCCAATGCGCTCGGCGTCGGACGCAGCGTCGAGATCGACACCACGGGCGGACCCGGATTTGGCTTCGAGCACTTCAAGGAGCTGGATTTCCTGCGCGACCACGAGGTGGTGCTGACCTTCGACGATGGTCCGTGGACGGAGAACACGCCGGCCGTGCTGAAGGCGC
>CAWAXO010000041.1:0-302131 GCA_963786015.1 uncultured Alphaproteobacteria bacterium
CGAATTTCATGAACGCCTCTCCCACGGTTCTTGTTCTTAAGGACATCTTAATGGCGGGACTCGCGAAGTCTACCGCCTGCCAATTCCGCCGGGCGGGAGATGCGCCTCCCCTCCCTGGCGGTCCACCGTTTGATCCAAATCAACGCGTCGTGGGCGCGTGGCTGCCTATTGTCCAAGCAGGTGACGGCCCGGATGCCGTCCAATTCTCCCAAATTTCGAGAGACCGAACATGTCGGCCCTGGGTGACGACACGCGTGGACGTCCGCGCCGCAAGCGCATGGAAATCTTCGCGTTCCTGTTCCTGACAGCAGTGGTGATGCCGGCCCTCGCGGTTGCGACGGTCGGCGGCTACGGGCTCGCCGTGTGGGTCTATCAGATGATTGCGGGACCACCGGGGCCGCCTGCGGCGCATTGATCCGACTGCATCAGGAAGGACTGCATTGACCCAGACTGAAACAATCAACCGTCGTGCCCTCATCACGGGGCACGTGCTGACCAGGGATCGCGTGATGACGCCGCCCGGCGGCGAGATCGCGAGCGTCCTCGTGCAGGCCCGTCCCGAGCATCTCGACGACGTCGAGGCCGCCATCCTGGCGCTGTCCGGCTGCGAGATCCATGGGCGCGATCCGCGCGGCAAGCTCGTCGTCGTGATCGACGCGCCCGACGCAGGCGCGCTCGGCGCGATGCTCACCGCGATGTCGCAACTCGCTCATGTGCACGCCGCATCCCTCGTTTTTCACGCCATCGACGTCGGCTGACTGTCTGTCGCCGGGAGAACGATCATGACCACTCCGAAGCTCGATCGCCGCCAGATGCTGAAGCTGGAAGCTGCTGCGGTCGCGGCGGCCGCGGCCGGCATGCCCGTGGCAGCCCGCGCGGCCAATCTCGTCACCGAGCGCGATGCCAGCGAACTGAAATGGGACAAGGCTCCGTGCCGCTTCTGCGGCACCGGTTGCAGCGTGATGGTCGCGACCAAGGACAATCGCGTGGTGGCAACCCATGGCGATATCAAATCCGAGGTCAATCGCGGCCTGAACTGCGTGAAGGGCTACTTCCTCTCCAAGATCATGTACGGCCACGACCGCCTGACCCGGCCGATGCTGCGCAAGACGGGCGGCAAATACGACAAGAACGGTGAGTTCGAGGCCGTATCGTGGGATGAAGCCTTCGACATCATGGCCGAAAAATTCAAGGCTGCGCTGAAGAAGCGTGGGCCGTCCGGCATCGGCATGTTCGGCTCGGGCCAGTGGACGATCTGGGAGGGCTACGCCGCCTCGAAACTGTTCAAGGCCGGCTTCCGCTCCAACAATATCGATCCGAACGCGCGGCACTGCATGGCCTCGGCGGTTGCGGGCATGATGCGCACCTTCGGCATCGACGAGCCCGCCGGTTGCTATGACGACATCGAAGCCACCGACGCCTTCGTTCTGTGGGGCTCCAACATGGCGGAGATGCACCCGATCCTGTGGACGCGGGTGACCGACCGCCGGCTTTCTGCTCCCCATGTTCGTGTTGCCGTGCTCTCGACCTTCGAGCACCGCTCGTTCGACCTCGCCGACATCGGCATGGTGTTCAAGCCGCAGACCGACCTCTACCTCCTCAATGCGATCGCCAATCACATCATCAAGACCGGGCGCGTGAACAAGGAGTTCGTCACCGCGCACGCCGTGTTCAAGCGCGGCCAGACCGATATCGGCTATGGCCTGCGGCCGGACAATCCGCTGCAGACAAAGGCGAAGGGCGCGGCCAATCCAAATGATTCCACCGACATGAGCTTCGAGCAGTATGCGAAGTTCGTCTCGGATTACACGCTGGAGAAGGCCGCCGACATGTCCGGCGTGCCGCTCAATCGCCTGGAGGCACTGGCCGAGCTCTACGCCGATCCGAAGACCAAGGTCGTCAGTTTCTGGACCATGGGTTTCAATCAGCACACCCGCGGCGTCTGGTGCAACAACCTCGTCTACAACATCCATCTATTGACGGGAAAAATCTGCGAGCCCGGCAACAGCCCGTTCTCGCTCACCGGCCAGCCCTCGGCTTGCGGAACCGCGCGCGAGGTCGGCACCTTCTCGCACCGCCTGCCCGCCGACATGGTGGTGACCAACAAGGAGCACCGCGACAAGGCCGAACGCATCTGGCTACTGCCGGAAGGCACCATTCCCGACAAGCCGGGCTACCACGCCGTGCAGCAGAGCCGGATGCTGAAGGACGGGCTGCTGAATGCCTATTGGGTGCAGGTGAACAACAATCTGCAGGCAGGCCCCAACGCCAATGAGGAGACCTACCCGGGCTTCCGCAACGCCGACAATTTCATCGTGGTCAGCGACGCCTATCCGACCGTCACCGCGCTCGCCGCCGATCTCATTCTTCCGACTGCGATGTGGGTGGAGAAGGAAGGCGCTTACGGCAACGCCGAGCGCCGCACGCATTTCTGGCATCAACTGGTGGCGGCATCAGGCGAGGCTCGCTCCGACCTCTGGCAGCTGATGGAATTCTCGAAGCGCTTCAAGATCGAGGACGTCTGGCCGGAGGAACTGATCGCCAACAAGCCGGACGTTCGCGGCAAGACGTTGTTCGACGTGCTCTATAGGAACGGCCAGGTCGACAAATTCCCGATCGAGCAGATCGAGGAGGGTTACGCCAACGACAAGTCGAAGGCGTTCGGCTTTTACGTGCAGAAGGGCCTGTTCGAGGAATATGCCTCGTTCGGCCGCGGCCACGGTCACGACCTCGCGCCGTTCGAGGCCTATCACCACGAACGCGGCCTGCGCTGGCCAGTCGTCGACGGCAAGGAAACACGCTGGCGTTTCCGCGAAGGTCTCGACCCCTATGTGAAGCCGGGCGCGGGCGTGCAGTTCTACGGCTATCCGGACGGCAAGGCGCGCATCTTCGCGTTGCCTTACGAACCGCCGGCGAAATCGCCCGACAAGGACTATCCGCTCTGGCTCTCCACCGGCCGCGTGCTGGAGCACTGGCATTCCGGCACCATGACGCGCCGCGTGCCTGAATTGTACCGGGCGTTCCCGGAGGCCGTCTGCTTCATGCATCCGGATGATGCGCAGGACGCCAAGCTGCGCCGCGGCGACGAGGTGAAGGTCGTCTCGCGCCGCGGCTTCATCCGTGTCCGCTTGGAGACCCGCGGACGCGACCGGCCGCCGCGCGGCCTCGTCTTCGTGCCCTGGTTCGACGAGTCCAAGCTGATCAACAAGGTGACACTGGACGCGACCGATCCGATCTCGCTGCAGGCCGACTTCAAGAAATGCGCCGTGCGCATCGAGCGGGTGTGACCATGATGAGACAGCTCGCAATCGCTTTGCTCGCCTTGGTGATCGCGGCCGCTACGGGTTCGCTGCTCGCAGATCCGCTCGCCTCGGGCTTGCGCGGATCGACCCCGCTTAATGAAGAAGGACCGGCGCCGCCGATGACGCCGATGCGCAACACGGCGGAACGGGAAGTACGCAACTATCCCGAACAGCCGCCGGTGATCCCGCATGCGATCGACGGCTACCAGATTGACCTGAACAGCAACAAATGCCTGTCCTGCCATGCACGCGCTCGCACGGCGGAATCGCAAGCGCCGATGGTCTCGATCACCCATTTCATGGACCGTGACGGGCAGTTCCTCGCCTCGGTCTCGCCGCGCCGCTTCTTCTGCACCGAGTGCCACGTGCCGCAGAACGTCACCACTCCGCCGGTGAGCAACGACTTCGTCGATATCGACACCATGCTCTCCCGCGCTGCGCCCGGTGGACGCCGATGAGCACACTCGATCGGCCGGCACCGAAGGCGGGCGTGATCAGGCGGGCCTGGAATTTCATCGTCGAATTGTGGTTCGTGCTGATCCGCCCAAGCTCGGTGTTCGGGCTTGGCGTGCTGGTGCTCGCGGGCTTCACGGCCGGCGTGATCTTCTGGGGCGGCTTCAATACCGCGCTGGAATTGACCAACACCGAGAAATTCTGCACCTCCTGCCACGAGATGCGCGACAACGTATTCTCGGAATTGAAATCGACCATCCATTTCACGAACCGCTCCGGCGTCCGCGCGAGCTGCCCGGACTGCCACGTCCCGCACAACTGGACCGACAAGATCGCGCGCAAGATGCAGGCCTCCAAGGAGGTCTGGGGCCATCTGTTCGGCTATATCGATACCCGCGACAAATTCGTCGACAAGCGGCTGGAACTCGCGCTGCATGAGTGGGCGCGCTTCAAGGCCAACAATTCGCTCGAGTGCCGCAACTGCCACAGTTCGCAGTCGATGGACATCACCAAGCAGTCGCCGCGTGCCTCCGATGCACACCAGCGATTCCTGTTTACGGGCGAAAAGACCTGCATCGACTGCCACAAGGGCATCGCACATCACCTCCCCGACATGCGTGGCATTCCCGGCTGGCAGTAGCGCAGATTTGTAGGGTGGGCAAAGCGAAACGTGCCCACCATCTTCCAACATCTCTGGATCGATGGTGGGCACGCTTCGCTTTGCCCACCCTACACCATGCCGAGAGCTCCCAACGAGCTTGATCTATTTGAATCAGCCCTTAGGTTCTACGGTTCCCCGAGTCGCCACTTGGCGGCGTTCCCTCAAGACCGATGACCACATTCACACCGCACCAGGATTCCGCGCTGAAGGCCGTGGCCGACTGGATGAAGGCCAAGCCCGGCCGCAACGGCACGCCGCCCGTGTTCCGCCTGTTCGGCTTCGCCGGCACCGGCAAGACGACGCTGGCGCGCCATATCGCGGAGAGCGTCGATGGCGAGGTGAAATTCGCGGCCTTCACCGGCAAGGCGGCGCTGGTGATGCGCAACAAGGGTTGCGACAACGCCTCCACCATCCATTCGCTGATTTACCGCGCCCGCGAAAGCGGCGTCGAGCAGCCGAGCTTCGAGCTATGGGACGACGCGCCCGCCTCCAAGGCCAAGCTGATCGTGATCGACGAATGCTCGATGGTGGACACCGAGATGGGCCGCGACCTGATGTCGTTCGACTGTCCCCTGCTCGTGCTCGGCGACCCCGCGCAACTGCCGCCGATCCAGGGCGGCGGCTTCTTCACCGATTGCGAACCTGACGCGATGCTGACCGAAGTGCACCGCCAGGCGCAGGACGATCCGATCGTGCGGATGTCGATGGATGTGCGCGAGGGCCGCACGCTGGACATCGGCCGCTATGGCGAGAGCGAGGTCGTGCCGCGCGCGGAGCTCGATCCGGACCGGGTGATGAGCGCCGATCAGGTGCTGGTCGGCCGCAACAACACCCGCCGCGCCTACAACATGCGGATGCGCCAGCGCCAGGACATCGAGGAGCCGCTGCCGGTCGCCGGCGACAAGCTGGTCTGCCTGCGCAACAACCGCAAGAAGGGCCTGTTCAATGGCGGCCTGTGGCGGGTGAAATCGCGCACCGCGTCGCGCTCAAAAACGTCGCGCATCATCAGCATGCGGCTGTCGCCGGACGAGGAGTTCGCTCACAAGGTGACGAAGGTCTCGGTGCGCTGCGACTGCTTCGAAGGCGGCATCGAGCAGATCCCCTGGGAGCAGCGCAAGCCCTACGACGAATTCGACTACGGCTATGTGCTGACCGTGCACAAATCCCAGGGCTCGCAATGGGACGACGTCGTGCTGTTCGACGAAAGCTTCGCGTTCCAGGACAGCCGCGCAAGGTGGCTGTACACGGGGATCACGCGGGCAGCGAAACGACTGAGCGTGGTGGTGTAACTCTCTCCACCGTCATTTCCGGGGCGCGCGACTTGTCCGCCGTAGCTCGAAGAGCGAAGGCGGAAGCGCGAGCCCGGAATCTCTAACCACAACCGTCGAGTACGGATTCCGGGCTCGCCGCTCACGCGGCGCCCCGGAATGACGAGTGGAAACAGCCGTCGCCCGCGGCCATCAGTGGCGACGAACGTGCCGGTGATGGGGCGTCGCATAATCCCAAGCCTGATAGGCGCTATAAGCACCGGGATAGGCCCGGCGCTGCGCCACCGGCGCGCTCGAGGCCGATACGGCCCGCGGGCGTCAGAGCGCCGCCGTTCAGCACGTCGCGATTGGGATACATCGCCTGGAAGGCCGCAGGCTCCTGCTGCATGTACGACCATTGCGCCGAAGCAGAAGACACTCCCACAATCGAAAGCAGCGCCGCCGCTGCGAACATCTTGAACATAGACATCATCGTTCTCCGTCTTTTAGTGCGGAGAACTTGCGTTCGCTGACGGCTGCTCTGGTCGGAGACGTTTCCCTGGGGATTATTGTTGTACTGCGTATGTAGGTAGCGCTCCGGCCGATGCTCATCACCGACCGTCACGACTGCGCGAATACAGCGTGCGTGTGCGGCGGGGCTGCCTTGCTGCATGTCCGGTGAGCCGCAGGTGGAGGGCTGCTGCGCCTGCTTGCGCCGTCCCGCCAGGACACCGGCAAATAATTCACGCAGTCGTGTCCGCCTGCCTGTAACAGACGCCCGCCTGCTGCGTATCTTGGGCCAAGGGGACGCCGTGGGGCGCCGTGCGTGATTGTTAAGACCCTCCCCGACGCCTTAGAATGACCGTCAAATCCCTCCGACCAACGCCAAAGAGGACATGCCATGCGCCGAAGCCAACTCAGCCGTCTCTCGCTTTGCGCCGCCGCGATTGGCGCGCTGGCGATCGCAGCCTTCGCGGTCGCGCCGTCGCGCGCCGCGGAGGATGCGGTGGTCATCCCGCCGCCGGCCGCCGATGTTCCGGCCTCAGACGGCCTGCAGACCGCCGTCGTCTCCGGCGGCTGCTTCTGGGGCGTCCAGGGCGTGTTCCAGCATACCGCGGGCATTGCCAGCGCGGTCTCGGGCTATGCCGGCGGCAACAAATCGACCGCGAGCTATGAGCAGGTCTCATCCGGCTCGACCGGCCACGCCGAGTCCGTGCAGATCAAGTACGATCCGAAGAAGATCAGCTATGGCAAGATCCTGCAGATCTTCTTTTCCGTCGTGCATGATCCGACCCAACTGAACCGCCAGGGGCCGGACTCCGGCACGCAGTATCGCTCGGCGATCTTCACGACCTCGGACGAGCAGAAGAAGGTGGCCGACGCCTATATCGCCCAGCTCGACGCGGCCAAGGTCTATCCCAAGCCGATCGTCACCAAGGTCGGCCCCCTGCAGGGCTTCTTCGCGGCCGAGGACTATCACCAGGACTACCTGACGCTGCACCCGAACCAACCCTATATTGCCTATAACGACATTCCGAAGGTTCAGAACCTGAAGAAGATGTTTGCCGAAAACTACATCGAGAAGCCGACGCTGGTGCGGAGCGTGTCCAACTAGGACACGAACCGGCTGCGGAGAGCTTTTGAAGGGAGAATCAAAGGGAGTATCCATGTCCGATACCAAGACATCAGACAAAGTCACCAAGAGCGAGGCCGAGTGGCGGGCCGAGCTGACGCCGATGCAATATGCCGTGCTGCGCGAGAAGGCGACCGAGCGCCCGTTCACCGGCGAATATGAGCATGAGCACCGGCCGGGCACCTATGTCTGCGCCGGCTGCGGACAGACGCTGTTCGAATCCGACGCCAAGTTCAATTCCGGCTGTGGCTGGCCGAGCTTCACCCAGCCGTCGGCCGAGAGCCATGTCGATGAAGAGCGGGACGTCAGCCACGGCATGATCCGCACCGAGGTGCTGTGCTCGAAATGCAGCGGCCATCTCGGGCACGTCTTCGATGACGGCCCCGGCCCCAACGGCCTGCGTTATTGCATCAACTCGGCGGCGCTGAAGCTGCAGCCCAAGTAAGAGCCGACGTAAGCGGCGGCCGCCTGCCTTCTCGCGGCGCGAGAGGGCAGGCGGAGCGATCCCGCCGCCACGATTCGTGGTGGCATGGTGTGGAATATGCTTTGCTCGGCCGGTGGACCGGCGAGAACATGCGCCCGCCGGCCGCCTGGCGAAGGAGGATGCCATGTCGCTCGGGATGATCCTGCTCATTCTAGTAATCATATACCTCATGGTAGGCCTGAGCGGCCGGTTCGGCGGCTATGGCTACGGCATGGGCCATGCCGGAATGGGACTGGGAGGTGTCGTTTTGGTTGTGCTGATCGTGCTGTTGTTACTGGGCAAGTTTTAGGCACCATAAACCATTGAAATAAAACGACTATCCGGCTCATGCCGAAGATGTTCCCGATTCATTATTTAGGTTTTGGGGATTCGCAATTTTGTCAAATAGGCCTATATTAGGGGCCGCACAGGGTCTGTACGGCGCGCCGCCGATTGCGGTGCCCCCACCTTCGAAACCCCATCTGTTCGCGTCAGCGCCAAGCCCAATAAGATAAGAGGTCCTCGACCATGCGTCCCATGCGTCCGTTCAACTTCAACACCGCCGCCGAACTCTTTCCCGCTGCCATTCGCAAGAAGAAGCGCGCGGGCTTCGCCTATCGGCGGTTCGGCACCGCGGCTGAAGCCGTTCGCTTTGCTATGGAAGAGCTGCCGGCGGATTCGCTGAACGGCGCGTATCTGCAGGTCGAGGAAGCCCGCTTCGACCAGAGCGGCATCCGCTCGCTGTATGAGAGCGAAGCCTTCCCGCTGCCGCGCCGGCCGCGCGCGGCGCCGGCCGACGCAGTCAGCGACAAGGACGCCGCGTAAGCCACCCACGCCATCTCCACATATAACCAACGCCCTCGGCCAGTCCGGGGGCGTTTTCTTTTGGCGGGTTGCCGCAATGTGACGTCGATGCGATGTGGGCTGGGGGTTAGCGTTGCCGGTCCAGCCAGCGCCGCAGCAGCCGCGCGTTACGCATATTGGCGCGGAACAGCACGTCGAAGGCGTCGCCCGCGACCGGCACGGCGCCGACCACGCCCTGGACCGCGACGTTTCCGAGCATCCGCGCCGTGATGTGCCAGGGCGCGCCAAGCGCCCTCGCCTCGCGGACCAGCCACAGCGAGAACGCGGTCGCGATGAGATCGCCAACCACCGGGATCAGCCCGATAAGGCCGTCAACGCCATAGCGGATCTTGGTGCCAGGCAGGATGAAGGCGACATCGAGCAGCTTGGCCACCGCCTCCAGCCGCGCCAGCCGCTGCTCGCGGCTGAGATTGCCGAACGGATTGGCGGTGTTGAAATCGAAACGAAACTCGCGAAATCCGTCCCGCACCGAGTTCGTGCGGGATCTCCCGCCCGTCCTGGTCGATGATCGGCCCACGCGCCTCCGCGCCCCTGAACTCGGCGCGGGAGGTGCGGCCTGATCGCGGCCGCCGGCCCAGGGAGATGTCGCTGTCGTGCATGCCCATCAGCTAGTAACGCGCGAGGGCGGCGCAAGTTGCGTTCATTTGCCGCGCGCAGCCGTCGGTGTCAGCCCGAAGCGGCGGCGGAAGCTGCGGTTGAAATAAGACAGGTCATTGAAGCCGCATTCGAAGGCGATGTCGCTGATGCGCCTCGTCGTCATCGCCAGCAACCGCGCCGCCTTGCCGAGCCGCAACTCGTTCAGCCGGACCGTGAAGCTCGCGCCGGCCTCGTAAAGCAGTTCGTTGACATAGCGTTCCGAGAGTCCCGCCGCAGCCGCAAGCTTCTGCGCCGAGAAATCCGGCTCCGAAAAGTGCTGCCGCAAGATCAACAGCAGCGCCTGCAGCCGCACCGCGCGCAGGCCACCGCGCTGCGCGGCAAGCGCCTGGTCGCCTCGCGCACCGAGCCCGAGCGCCGACAGGTCGAGCAGATGCTGAGCGATGGCCATGCCGGCCTCGTCGGCCGCGGTCGGATGGTCGAGCAGGAGATTGCTGTAATCCAGCGCCAGCGCCAGCACGCCGCCGGGCTCGAGCTCGCAGGCGACCATATCATCGATGTGAGGCACCATCGACCGAAGCGCCACCGCCGGCAGATGCACATTGGTGAAGCGCCTGTGGTTCGCGCCATCGGCGCTGACGAACGGCTCATCCAGCTTGAGCAGCACCATTGCGCCAGGCCGCATGGTGAACTCCTGGCCACGATGAACGATCAGCGCTGCGCGGTTGCCGGTGTTGCGCGCCAGGCAATAGCGATCGTCATTGGTCGCCAGTACCTGGCGATGCTCGCGCCGCACCGTACTGAAGCTGCCATCGCATCGGCCGAGCAGCGTGGTGCCGATGTGGATGGAGTTCATCGCGGCGCGAAACGGCACATCGGACGCGGCATCGAGTTCGGCAGTGTTGGAGAAATGCTCGAACAATTCGGAGAAGCGAAGAAAGCGTTGCCGGTCGTCGAGACCCTGCGGCAGCATGTCGGTCGACAGCAACTTCTTGACGACGGTCATCGATGACAACTTGAGGAGAGGCGACGAGACTTGGAAGACATCGAAGGCCGCGGCCTGAACGCGGGCGCGGTGCTAGTCACGTTCATTTGCCGCGAGCCGCAGTTGGCGTGAAGCCGAAGCGGCGACGAAAGCTCCGGTTGAAATAAGAGAGGTCGTTGAAGCCGCATTCGAAGGCGATATCGCTGATGCGCGTTGTCGTCATCGACAGCAGCCGCGCCGCCTTGCCGAGCCGCAGCTCGTTCAGCCGGACCGTGAAGCTCGCACCGGCCTCATAAAGTAATTCGTTGACATAGCGTTCCGAAAGCCCGACCGCGGCGGCAAGCTTCTGCGCCGAGAAATCCGGGTCCGAAAAGCGCTGCTCCAGGATCGACGACACCGCCTTCAGCCGCACCGCGCGCAGGCCCCCGCGCTGCGCGGCGAGCGCCTCGTCGCCTTGGGCGCCGAGGCCGAGCGCCGCCAGATCAAGCAGATGCTGGGCGATCACCAGGCCCGCCTCGTCGGCCGCGCTCGGATAGTCGAGCAGAAGATTGCTGTAGTCCAGCGCAAGCGACAACGCGCCGCCGGGCTCGAGCTCGCGCGCAACCATCTCATCGACATGGGGCACCATCGACCGCAGCGACGCCGCCGGCAAATTCATGCTGGTGAAGCGCTTGTGGCTCTCGCCGTCGGCGCTGAGAAACGGCTCGTCGAGCTTGAGCAGCACCATCGCGCCCGGCCGGATCGTGAACTCGCGACCGCGATGCACGATCAGCGCCTCGCGCGAGCCGGTGTTGTACGCCAGGCAATAGCGGTCGTCATTTGTCGCCAGCACCTGCCGCCGGTCGCGCCGCACCGTGGTGAAGGAGCCGTCACAGCGGCCGACCACGGTCGTACCGATCTGGACGGAATTCATCGCGGCAACAAAGGGTACGCCGAAGGCCGGATGCAATTCGGCCGTGTTGGAAAAATACTCAAGCAACTCGGCGAAGCGGAGAAAGCGCCGCCGCTCATCGAGGCTTTTCGGCAGCATGTCGGTCGACAGCGTTTTCTTGACGATGGTCATGCGAAACGACTTAACGAGAAATACTGAAACGCAGAGGATGTAGCGGCCATGACATGAACGTAGCCTGAAAGTACGAGGCGCATGCTAGCAACACTCGATTGAGAATGAAACAGCGCCGGACAGTCCGCCTCCTTCGCAGCCCAACGCCCGCCGGTCCAAGACAGAATCGCTTCCAGCGCCCTATCGAGGCGCCGGAAGCGGCTGGCCATGATTTGAAGCCAGGGACCGCGCCGCTTCCGCAACCGACAATTGGCACAACGCTTCAGCAATACCCGTAAAAGGAGAGAATACGATGAAGTCGTCCTCGTTGCGCAAACTGCTGCTCGGCACGGCGATCGCCGCCAGCATGGGCGTCGGCTACGCGATCGGCGCGCAGCCGCACATGACCGAGACGGTCACGTTGCTGCAGTCGGCGCGCGCCGAACTCTCTGCTGCAACGCCGAACAAGGGCGGACACCGCGAGCGCGCGCTCGGGCTGATCGATCAGGCGATCGGCGAAGTACGCGCCGGCATCGCCTTTGCTGCCGGCGGCTAGAGCAATCCGGCGAACCGCGTAGCGATTTTCCAAAAAGACATGCTCAAGCAAAACTGAAATGCCCGCATCATCTCATTCACGGAGGTTCATCATGCAAAGACTGATCGCGACCATGTTCGCACTCGGCGTCATCGTCCAGGGCGCGCAAGCGATGCCGCTTGCGCCGATCGATGCTCAAGACAGCAATGTCATTCGGGTCGCGGGCGGCTGCGGTCCCGGCTGGCATCGCGGTCCCTATGGCGGCTGCCTGCGCAACTTCGCCAATCCGGCCGCGCACGCCTGCCCTCGCGGCTTCCACGTCGGCCCGAACGGCGGCTGCCGCGGCAACGGACGCTGACAGCTTCGCCGGCGCGAGGCGAGCAAAGCAATCAGGATGTGTGCATGCCAGGTTGCTCCGCCGCTTGCGCCGGCGGCGGCTCTTCAACGAATTGATGGACGAGCCACGAGGAGACGGCGCCCGGAATGAATCCGACCAGGCCGTACATGACGAACTGAAAAACGCCGCTGTCCGGTCCGCGAGACCCGTACAGCAGCTCGGTCGCAACGAAGGCGATCGCGCCGACCAGCACCATGCGAAGCACCGGCCCAATGCGCCTGATGTGAAAGATGATGTCATCGACCGCGCCGATCATCAGCGCGGGCAGCACGCCGAACAGATAGCTGTATTGCAGCGTGGTGACGAACAGGGTGATGAGCTTGCCGACCTCGGCCGCGCTGGGCGGATGGCTCCAATAGCTCGATGTGATCGTGCTGGTCAGCAACAGCCAGAACCCGCCGAGCAAAGGCCCGACCGCTGCGAAAATCAGGTAGCGTTTCATGCTCAACCTCTTCGCGCTTGCCAGCCATTTATAGCAGCGGCGGAGGAAGCTGGAACACACCTTTCGGCCAAAATTCCCGATTCAATGACCGGCTGCGATATGCAGACATCTCCAAGGCGCGGTGCGGCACGGAACCCAGGTGCGGCCGACATCGGCGGAGTGAGATGCTCCCTCTCGGACCACAAACTCGCTGTCGTCCCTGCGAACGCAGGGACCCATACTGCGTGATATCTGTTGTTGGAAAGAAAGCTGTCTCGCCGTAGTGCCACAAACTCAAGCCTGTGGTTATGGGTCCCTGCGTTCGCAGGGACGACGGATGAGATTGCTAACTCTCGTAAGCCCCTCCGGGGCCAAAGATACCTACCAAGGATGCCTATTCGCCCCAGACCGCGAAGGCATCGTTGAAGGCGCGCTCGCCCGGCGCGCCTTTTTCGATCGCGATGATGGCCCGGCGCTGGTTGGTATAGACCAGCGGCACGTCGAACCACGAGCGTTCCTTCAGAAGCTGAATGTTGCGCTGGCGGTCGGCCTCGACATTCGACAGTCCGACCAGGAAGAAGCCGTCGGTGACCTTGACCGCGAGACCCGCGAGCGGCGTGCCGCGCGCCTGCTCGTTGGACTTCATCAGGATGCCCGGCACGTTGCCGACGCCACCGCCGGCGAAATCCTGCGGCAGGATGAAGGTCAGTTCCGCGGTGTGACTCGCCGGCAGCGATGTATCGGTGTTGCGGCGGAACGACATCGTCATCTTGAATTTGCGGTCGGGAATCTCGATGTCGGCGCGCACCGCGATATCGGCCTGCTGGCTGCCGGACGCCTTGACCTGTTCGGTGCGCCAGACCACCGAGCCGACATACTGCTTGCCCTTGGGATCGGAGGGATCCTCGTCATAGAGCACGACACGTTGCGCGACCGGGGCGACTTGATCCGAGGACGATGACTGACCGACGCGGTCGGTGATCTTGGGCTTGGACAGCGGCGTCGAATTGTCCTTCGGCGCTTCCACGACGGCCGACGGCTTGAACATCCCGCTGACGACGTTGACCGCCGACTTGCCCCACAGGATCGCGGCGCCGACCAGGATCAGGACGATGCCGACGGCAATGGCGCTCTTGAACGGAAAGGCGGACGCGCGGCGCGCGCGCTTCGGCTCGCGCTCACCGCGCGAACGCGACGATGGCGGCGGCGCGTAGCGCTCGGCCTCTTCAATCGATTCGTCATAAGAGTAAGCCGCATCCGGATCGCCGCCGCGGTTCTCCAGGCTCGGCTCGAGCCGGTCAAACTCCGGTGACGGCGCCGGCACATTCGCATAGGTCTTCCGGGCGGCGCGGTTGGCCTGCGCGGCGGCGCGGCCGAGATCGTCGACGTCGGCCGTGATATCGCGGAAGCCGCGCACGCCGGGTGGCTGCGGCCCGCCATTGCCCTCTCCGCGACGCGGCCCGCCGGGACGCTCGCGAACCGGCGGCATCTGCGGATCCTGCATCGACACCGGCGGCTGCGACAAGGGCGGCGGCTGCGTGCGCGGCGGCGCATCGGCGCGCGGGTTACGCGGCGGACGCTGCTGGTCCGGCCTCTCCTGGATGTCCTGCAGATCATCCGGTCCGAGCGGCGGCCGATCATTACGCGGCGGAGGTGGGGACGGCGAACGTGGGCGTGGGGCCGGAGCGACTTGTGGCGCGGCCTGCGCGACCGCGGCTTCGCTGCTGCGCGCATTGGCGCGACGCATCTGGTCGCCCGCGCGGGCTGCACCGCTGTTGGCGCGGGACGACTCGCGGGCGCGTTGCGCGGCCTCGGATTCGACCTTGCGTACCGCCTCTTCCAGCGCCAGCCGCTCGCGGGTGATTTCCAACTCGCTCAACGGAGGCTGCACGCTGCGCAGTTGCGCGATCAGCGCGGCGCGCGCCCGCTCGTAAAGCGCACGACGGCTCTCGCCGGGGGCGCTGGGGTCCAGGCCGGCGATGGCACGGGCAATCAACGGGTAGTAGTCGGCCATTTCAACTCAACGATGCGCGCTGCACGGTAATGTCGTTATGCCTCGAATGGATTCTGGACCAGGATAGTATCCTCGCGTTCCGGGCTTGTGGAAAGCAATGCAATAGGACAGCCCACCAATTCTTCGATCCTGCGAACATATTTAATCGCCTGCGCCGGCAGGTTGGCCCAGGAACGCGCATTGGCGGTCGGCTGCTTCCATCCCTCAATTGTCTCATAGATTGGAACCACCCGGGACTGGGCGCCCTCGCCGGCCGGCAGATGGTCTATCTCCTTACCATCAAGCTTATACCCCGTGCAGACTTCGACCGTATCGAAGCCATCGAGGATATCGAGCTTGGTCAGCGCCAGCCCGTTGATCCCGCAGGTCCGCACGGTCTGGCGAACCAGCACCGCATCGAACCAGCCGCAGCGCCGCTTGCGCCCGGTGTTGACGCCAAACTCCCGGCCCCTGCGGCCGATCTCCTCGCCGATCTCGTCGTGAAGCTCGGTCGGAAACGGCCCCTGACCGACCCGGGTCGTATAGGCCTTGCAGATGCCTAAAACATAGCCAACCCCGCCCGGCCCGATCCCCGTTCCGGTCGCCGCCTGCGCCGCGACCGTGTTGGACGAGGTGACGTAAGGATAGGTGCCGTGGTCGACATCGAGCAGCGCGCCCTGCGCGCCCTCGAACAGGATGCGCTTGCCCTCGCGCCGTCTGGCGTCGAGAAGCCGCCACACCGTTTCGGCATAAGGCAAGAGTTTCGGCGCAAGTTCCGTCAATTCCTGCAGAATTGCGTCGCCTTTGATCTCGTCCAGCTGAAGTCCGCGACGCAGCGCGTTGTGATGCGCAAGCAGGCGCTCGATCTTGTGCGGCAGCGAATCGAGATCGGCGAGATCCATCAGCCGGATCGCGCGGCGGCCAACCTTGTCCTCATAGGCCGGCCCAATGCCCCTCCGCGTGGTGCCGATCGCTGTCACGGCGTTGGAGGATTCCCGGAGCGCATCCAGCTCGCGATGCAGCGGTAGAATCAGTGTCACGTTCTCGGCCACGCGCAGGTTTTTCGGGCCGACCTCGACGCCCTGCCCCTTGAGCCGCTCGACCTCGTCGAGGAAAGCCTGCGGATCGAACACAACGCCATTGCCGATCACGGCCAGTTTCGACGGCCGCAGCACGCCGGACGGAAGCAGGGCCAGCTTGTAGGTCTCCCCGTTGATCACGAGTGTGTGTCCAGCGTTATGGCCGCCCTGGAACCGCACGACGATGTCGGCCTGCTCCGACAACCAGTCGACGATCTTGCCCTTCCCTTCGTCACCCCACTGGGCGCCGACGACGACAACATTGGCCATCCGCGAATATTCCCTCTGCAACTATCGCGTCATATGAGCATGATCTGCACGAAAAGTGCTTTCGCGCCCGGAGCAACGTCCGAAGGCGTGCCATTCCGGATCATGTGCCCAGCCCAATTCGCGGCCGCGACCGCTCGCATGCGAGGCAGCTAACCGGATAAAGGAAGCGGCTCATCTAGGCAAGCAAGAAGGGTACTTTAGACCCCTCCGGAGACGGCTCCAAGCCTTTGATATCCCCTTAAAAATTCATGTCCTTGCGGCGGTGCGGGAGAGCCGTGCCGCGGACACCCTGCCCGGCCCCGGCGGAGCCCGGCGCGCCGAGCAGACCGGCCCCACTGACGGCATTCACACCTAAAATGATAATATCGATATCATCTAGAACCTGAGATTGAGCAAATCCGAAGGACGCATGAAGGCCTTGGCGGTACAGTCCCGCCAAGGCTTCAAACACAAGGCTTGAAACGCAATCCGGCACGAATTCGTGTTGCCGGAAGGGATCGCCACGCGCCTCAATTGGCGGGATCTCGCCTGCTCGGCGGGGCCTCCAGGCGATCGCACAGTCCGGACAGTTCTTCTTCGGTGATGTCGTGGACGGTGAGACGCAGCTCCATGATCGCGAGATCGATCAGGTGGCCGGCAAAGGACGCGCCCTGCGCGACGACCGCATCCCGCTGTTCGGTCAGCGCCGCGATGGCGTCGCGCAGCGTTCGGGCGTTGAAACCATTCATCTCGATCCTCCGAGCGGACAAAGCGCCGTTACGGTTCATGACATCACCCCCGCGCACATTGTTTCGACATCGCCATCCGGCTGGCGGCCGCCATTCCGATTTGCCGCGCGAACGGCGAACCGACACGATCGTCGTGGACATCGTCGCGGCGCCGGTCCTGGCGCAATTCGATCTGGATGCTCATGCTTGGCGGGAGCAGCGTCACGGATGCCTTGGGCCACGGCGCGGGATTCGGCGTCACGCCGGTGAAGCGATACGCTGCGGCCATCTCGAGCGCGAGCAGTTGCAGTTCGAGCATGGCAACCCCCATGCCGGCGCAGGCGCGCGGCCCCGCCCCGAACGGCACATAGGCGTCGGTGGTGTAGCGGCGGTTCATCATGAACCGGTTGGGCGTCTCCCAGTGCCGAGGATCGCGCTGCAGCTGCCATGGACAGATCAGCAGCGAGGTGCCGGGCTTGAGATCGTGCCCCGAGATCGTAACCGGCTGCGCGACCTCGCGGGAGAACCACCAGGCGCCGGGATAGAGCCGGCAGACCTCGCGGACCAGCGTCGCGGAGAGTTCGGCGTGGCGGACTGCATCGGCGCGCAGCTCGCCGCCCTCGTCCAGGCAATCGTCCGCTTCCTCGGCGATCGCGTCCATCAGCGCAGGATCAGCCGCCATGTGATAGAGCACCCAGGCAGCCGCCGCTCCCGTTGTGTGGTGGCCGGCGAGGAGAAGCGTCAGGATCTCATCGCGCAGATCGTCGTCCGATAACCCGAGCACCTCGAAATCCCTCAGCGCGCTGGAGGTGCGTGCCTTGTCGCGGAGCCGGTCGACCACGGTCGACATCGCGAGCTTGGCGAAGCTTCTGCGCTTCTTCCGCCGCAGCCAGCCGACCGGCCCGACCGGCGCCACTCGGAACATGTCGTCGGCGAGATCGTCCTCGATCATGCCGACGGCCTGCACCAGCGCGGCTTCGTCACCGGCCGAGATGACTTGTGTTCCGAACACGGCGATGCAGATGGTGCGAAGCGCGAGCGGCGCGGTGAAGCCGTGCGGGTCGAACGAACCCAGCCGCGCGAGCCGAGCGCCGACCGCACGGATCTCGGCACACAATTGCGGTAGGAATTTCTCGACGCTACCCTTGGCCATATGCTTGTGCAGCACCGCGCGCCGCCGCTTGTGCTCGTCGCCGTGGAGCATCAATGAACTGCGGCCGAGCACCGGCGTCAGCTTCTTGATCAGCCTGCCCTTGCCGATCTCGGTTTCCGGCGCCTTCAGGATCGGCCGGATCAGATCGGGATCGGTCACCAGGAAAACCGGACTCGGGCCGAGATGGAGCCGCTCCAGCCCGGGCGGCGAGCCGTTTCCGCGCTCCAATAGGAAATTCAGCGGATCACGCCGGAATGCGCGCACGTCCGAGAACATATGTGGCATCGGATATCTCCAGTTTTCGTCCAAGATCGTGGAAGCTGCCGAGATCGGGGTTGTCTGACTTGTTGAGCGGAATTTCACCGGCGAGTGCCGTCAGCGGCGCACCGCTCCGTCCGACGCCGATGACCTGCGGAGGACCGAAGCGGCGCGTGCGGATGTTCATCCGCTGCAGGAAGCGCTCGTAGGTAAGATCGGCCATCGCGACCAGCGCCTCTGCCCCCCGCAATTCCGCAAAGCGAAACATCAACGCATAGTTGAGCCGCGCGCTCCGCGCCGCCGCGGTGGGAAGCACGCCAAATCTGCTGATTTCCCAGACGGTTCGGCGATTGGGGAACCGGCGAACCGCAAGTTGCGGGAAAACCGCCTGCGTCAGATAGGGATGGTCGGTTCGGATCGCGCGAAAACCACCGATCAGGTCGGATCCATGAAATAGCAGGCAGTGTTCGGTGTACCAGACATCGAACTGATCGCGTTCGAGATCGCCGACTGTCTTGAGCAACCATCCGCACTGGTCGACGAACAGACGCTTGCGAAGACGGAACATCGATTGCACATGATCGGGATCAGCTTCTTCCGTGGTGATCAGCGCGTGATACCGGTCGAATGGGTACGACATCCTGCTGTCTCCAAATGACGCATCATCTGGAACAGAAACCGAAATCTATGATACCCCCTGAATCCGGGGGTTTTTGACGATGAGTTTGGACGAGGCGATCTCGGCTATCGAAGCTGCGAGCACGATGGATGAGCTTCGTTCCTGCCTGCACCGTATCGTCCAGAACTACGGATTTTCAGGTTTCGCGTTCATCGATGCGGGACGGCCCGAGCTCGACGTCCCCTACTACACCGGCACCTATCCACCCGCGTGGGAGCGCGCCTACATCCAGAACGATTTCGTGCATGTCGATCCTGCGCTGGCACGCGTGCGGCGAACCAATACGCCCTTTCACTGGGGCGAACTGAAGCTACCCGAAAAAGTCGGACGCAAGCGGCCGCCCGAAGTGAAGATGATGGACGCGGCAAGGGAGCACGGCTTCAAGGAAGGCTTCGTCGTGCCCTTCCACTATCGCGACCGCCTCGGCGCGATCCATTCAAGCTCCACCGTCTTCTTCTGGGAAGACGAACCGCAGTGGTTCCAGAAGCTGTTCTCGCACCATCGCCACGAGCTTCATCTGATCATGATCTATTGGGTGCAGCGCGCGATGGACGTGGTCAATCGCGAGCAGCGCAACGGGCCGGCGATCCTGCGGCCGACCAACGGCGCGGCAAACGTGCAGCTGACTGCCCGGGAGAAGGAGGTATTGGCGTGGGCCGCCCGCGGCAAGACCGTCGCGGATACCGCCCAAATCCTGGGCATCTCGCCTGAAACGGTGGAGGGCTTCGTCAAGCAGGCCCTGCGCAAGCTGGACGCGTCGAACAAGACGCACGGCGTGGCCAAGAGCATCGCGCTCGGGCTGATCGATCTCTGAGCAGGTCCTGTTCGACCGCGGCGGACCCGGCGATGTCCACCAAGCGGACACCCACAGCGCTCCACAAGCGTCTCATTTCACGATGTTTCCCGTCGATCCGCCCACCGCGCTGCGACGGGCAGATCCAGGTTGGGTCCTGGGTAACGATCGTCCCTTGATTGCGCGGGACTACAATTTCTGGATAGAATGATAATGGTCAGGGTAAAATTTATGCGATCGCTCAGGAACATGAATGCGCATTCGGAGCCGCCGGTCGATGTGTCGCCGGCTTCGAGGGCGGCACAGCCGAAAGTCATTTGATGCACGTCAGCGGGGCACGCAGGACCAGCCGATGACGGGCAGTACGTCTGACGAGCAGATCGACAGGCTGGTGAAAGCACATTGGCTCGAGATCGGGCTGTCGCCACGCGACCTTGCCGAAGTCCTCAACGCGGTACTTCAGCAGTCAGCGAAGCAGGACGATGACCCGGACCGCGTCAGCGCCGAACGCTTGATACGGGTCAGCAAGGCACTGGATGTACCGGCCGATCTGCTTCGTAACGGGCAATCGGCGGCCGATCAGCCGGGCGCGAAAATCCTGTCCGACGATGTTGCGCGCTCCTTGCTGTCGCTGTTCGAGCTTCGACTGCTGCGCGCCTTCTCGCAGCTTCGCGACCATCGCACCAAACGCCTGCTCATCCATCTCGCCGAGCAGATCGTGAAACGCCAGGCCGACGACGACGGCAACGCCCCGTAGCGCCGCTTTCCGGGTTTGAAAGTGACAGGCACGCTCAGACAAAGTCGTGTGAAGAATTGAGGCTGCCTGATAGCTGCTCAATAGGCCGCCGCGATATCAGGCCGGTCGAATGCCGATGCGACCGATCTCAGGGTTTCCAAGCTGGACTGCTCTTCCGACAATCGTCTTTGGATATACTCGCGCTCAAGCTCAGTGAGGCTCGTTTCGAGCAGGCGGCGATAGCGTGCTATATTATTTGTATGCGTGCGCAAACGAGCAGATGCGATGTCCAACATGACCGGTCCTCGGCCGTCGCAAACCGGACGGATTGGGCGTTGTGGTCTTGCAGCAGGATTGCCATCTTATTCGAAGCATTTGCGTCTTAGACATCATCGTTATGAGGCAGAACTATTTTTTTCCAATCGTTGGAGGTTCCCGAACTGAGCTCACTCTCAGGCAGTTGCAGGCACGCGCGCCGCTCGATCGTCGATCGACCCGGAGTTTGTTCTCTTCCTCTTCCTCCGGGATAGCATCAGGCTTGCACTCTGCCGGCGGTTCGCCGGCAACAGAATCAAAGACAAGCACTCCGCCATCAATCGGCGACTTGGGTGGAGCGAGGACCCCGCGATTTCATTCGATGCATGGACGGGATGCATCTGCGCCATTGATGGCGAACGGAAATCCGTGTCTTTGAAACGGCCGGGGAATCAAGCCGGCCCGGTGCGCCGGGCCGGGGCCGCGGTGATCATGACCCGAGCCCCGATCGATGTCCGCTACCGACCACACCTCGCGCGCCGCCTCCCCCGGCCACTGGCTGAGCCATCAGCCCTATCTGCTGCTCTGCATCACCGCGCTGTGCTGGGCCGGCAACGCGATCGTCGGCCGGCTCGCCGCGGGCCACATTCCGCCGGTGACGCTATCGTTTCTGCGCTGGTCGCTTGCATTCCTGCTGATCCTTCCCTTCGCCTGGAAACACCTCGTGCAGGACTGGCCGGCGATCCGCGGCAAGCTCGGCCTGATGGTCTTGCTGTCGATCACCGGCATCGGTTGCTTCAACACGCTGCAATACTGGGCGCTCGAATATACCCAGGCGCTCAACACGCTGCTGCTGCAATCCGCCGGACCGCTGATCGTCGCGATATGGTCGCTGGTCCTGCTCGGCGTGCGGCTCACGATCGCGCAGGCGATCGGCGTCCTGCTGTCGATGACCGGCGTGCTGGTGATCCTGCTGCACGGCGACCTGACCACGCTGTCGAGCATCGAGTTCAACAAGGGCGATCTCATCTTCATCGTCGCGCTGGTGATCTTCGGGCTCTATTCGGTGCTGACGCTGAAGCGCCCCGCCATTCATGGCCTGTCGTTCGTCGCCTTCACCTTCGGCTGCGGCGCCGCCTGCCTGATTCCGCTGTGGATCTGGGAATTGATCTCGCGCCCGGTCATGACGCTCGATGCAAGGAACCTGGCGGCGCTGTTCTATGTCGCGGTGTTTCCGTCCACGCTCGCCTATCTCTGCTTCAATCGCGGCGTGCAATTGATCGGCGCCAATCGCGCGGCTCCTTTCTTTCATGTCGTACCGGTGTTCGGCTCAGTGATGGCGATCGCCTTTCTCGGCGAACGCCCGCAGCTTTTTCACGTCATCGGCTTCGCGCTGGTGCTGGCCGGCGTCTACGCCGCCTCACGCAAGCAGGCGACGTAACCCGCCCGACCCGCGCGGGCACATGCGCTGGCCGGTCGTCCCGCATGGCACCAATCCGTTTTGCTGGCTTGCCTGTCGTCATCGTCTTGGTCACAAGCTGTGGTCATACTCGAAGGTCTGAACCTGGCGCATTGCCCACCGAATCCCCGTCACGCTCTCCGCTGCGCTGGCTCAACAACCAGCCCTATCTCCTGCTCAGCCTGACCTCGCTGTTCTGGGCCGGCAACATCGTGCTCGCGCGCTATGTCGCAGGCCACGTGCCGCCGATGACGCTGTCCTGCCTGCGTTGGATCGGCGCGTTCCTGATGCTGTGGCCATTCGCGCGCGCGCACCTGCGACACGATTGGCCGGTCGATGCGCGCACGGCTGCCGCTCATGATAGGGCTGTCGGCGACGGGCTTTGCGATCAACAACGCCTTGTCCTATTGGGCGCTCCAATACACGGAGGCGCTGAACGCGCTGTTGATCCAATCGTCCGGGCCGCTGTTCGTCGCATTGTGGGCGCTCGTTCTGTTCGGAGTCCGGCTGACCTGGGCTCAACTCGCCGGCATTGCGATTTCGCTCGCGGGCGTGCTGACCATCATCCTGCGCGGCGACCTCACGGCGCTGGCCGGCATCCACTTCAACAAGGGCGACCTGATGCTGACGGGCGCGCTGCTCGCTTTCGGGCTCTACTCTGCGCTGATGACGCGGCGGCCGGTGACGCATCAGCTATCGCTGATTTCGTTCACCACGCTGTGCGGCGCCGCCCTGCTGTTCCCGTTCTCGATCTGGGAGCTCTCGACCGGCTCCAGGCTTCACTACGACCTGATGACGCTCATGGCGCTGGTCTATGTCGCGATCTTTCCGTCGACGCTGGCCTATCTGTTCTTCAACCGCGGCATTGCGCTGATCGGGCCGAACCGCGCCGCCCCGTTCTTTCACCTGGTGCCGGTGTTCGGCTCGGCGATGGCGATCCTGCTGCTCGGCGAGCAGCTCCGGCTGTTTCACCTGATCGGCTATGCGCTCGTGCTGGCAGGCGTCGTGATCGCCTCGCGGCAGGCCGCTGCGAAAGCCTGAACGCGGCGGCGATCCCCGAACCGAAGCGTCCGGCTTCAGGCGGCCCGCACCTTCGCCAGGAAGCCATCGACGGCGCTGCGCAGCATGCCGGACTGGTTGTCGAGCTCGCGGGCGTTGGTCAGCACGTCGGAGGCCGCCGCGCCGGTGGCCTCTGCCGCCGTGGTGACACCGCCGATATGGGCGTTGATCTCGTTCGAGCCGGCCGCGACCGACTGGATGTTGCGCGCGATCTCCCGCGTCGCGTCGCCCTGCTGCTCGATCGCGGTCGAGATGTTGGCGGTGATCTCGCTCATCTGCGCGATCGTCTCGGTGATGCCGCTGATCGCCGCGACTGCGTCGCTGGTCGAGGTCTGCATCGCCGTGACCTGGGCCGAGATCTCTTCCGTCGCCTTGGCGGTCTGGTTGGCGAGCGCCTTCACTTCGGACGCAACGACCGCGAAGCCGCGGCCGGACTCGCCGGCGCGCGCCGCCTCGATGGTCGCGTTCAGGGCCAGCAGGTTGGTCTGCGCCGCGATCGAGTGGATCAGCTTGACCACCTCGCCGATCTTCTCGGCGCCGGTCGAGAGCACCTGCACGGTGGCATTGGTGCGTTCGGCGTCGTTGACGGCCTTGCTCGCGATCTCGCTGGAGCGCGTGACCTGCCGCAGGATCTCGGTGACCGAGCTCGACAGCTCTTCCGCCGCGGCTGCGACCGTGCTGACATTGCTGGATGCGCTTTGCGAGGCCGCGCCGACCGTCGCAGCGCGCGCGCTGGCGTCGCTTGCGGTCGCGGTCATCGATTGCGCCGTCGTCTGCATGCCGGTGGCCGCGCTCGACACCGAGCGGACGATACCGTTGACGCTGCGCTCGAAGTCGCCGGCGAGGTTTTCCATCGCCGTGCGCCGCTCGCCGGCGATCCGCGCCTGGGTCGCGGCTTCCGCCTGCTCCAATTCGCGCATGCGCAGCGCATTGTCCTTGAAGATCTGAACCGTCGCGGCCATCGCGCCGACCTCGTCGCCGCGACCAACACCGGGAATCTCGCCGTCCAGCGCGCCATCGGCGAGTGCCCGCATCCGACCGCCCAGCGCGCCGAGCGGTCCGCTGATGCTGCGGCCGATCACCCAGGCGGCGCCGCCCGCGATGACGGCGATGCCGAGGATCGACAGGCCCAGCGTCCACAGGATCGGCTGCATCTTGGCATCGATGTCGTCGATATAGGCGCCGGTGCCGAGAAACATGTCGAAGCCAGGGACGGCGACGGCGTAACCGATCTTGCGGACCGGCGTTTCCTGACCGGGCTTCACATATTCATAGGGCAGCAGGATTTCGCCCTTGCTGCGGACGCCGTCCATCAGCTCACGCGACAGCTTGCGGCCATTGGTCACCACGTCCATGCGATTGGTGCCGATCTGCTTGGGATCTGGCGACAACACGGTGATGCCGTCATAGTTGGTGGCGAACAGATAGCCCGAACCGTTGTCGTAGGTCATCGAGGTGGCGCGACGGCCGAACTCGGCCAATGCGGCCTCTTTCGTCAGCTTGCCGGCCTCGACCTCTTTCATCAGTCCCGCGGCCATGTTGCGCGCCATGTCGACGATCGCCTTGGTCTGATCGACGCGCGCGCTCAGCATCTCACGCTGCATCAGATGCCCGGCAAGAACGCCGGCGGCGCATAGACCCAGCATCGCCAGTCCCACCACGATGCCGAGCTTCGGCGCAATCGTCAGATTGTTCAGCTTCAAGTCACTCTCCGGGAGATGATGGTATCAGGGGATGCGTCAATGCGGGCGATCTGATTCACCATAATGAGCAATCCCTATCGTCGCGTTTACGAGCAGGTTCCGTAGTATTTCGGGCACGATGGCCGCGCAGGCGATGCGTCGCCTTTCCGAAACGGCACGCGGCGGCCGTGGCTTGCGCCGATTTGACGGCCAGATCTGCGCCCGCAACGGTGGCGCAGCGGTATCCCGGCGTGCTTTGATGGCTGGCACAAGAACAAGACCGCGGCATGCGGATCGATATCGGGAGCAGCGAATGTCCAAATTCAGGGTGGTCACGCCGAAGGGTGCAAGTTTCACGGTCGCGGGCGGCGGCTACGGCTATGAAAAGGAAGCGCTCGACCCGATCGGTGCGGAGATCATCGAGGCGCCGGCCAATGAGGCGGAGTTCATCGCCGCCGCGAAGACCGCGGACGCGATCTACGCCAAGGGCATGCCGATCACCAAGACCATCATCGACGCGCTGGAGAACTGCAAGGTCATCACGCTCGGCAGCGTCGGCGTCGACAGCGTCGACGTCAAGGCCGCCACCGCGCGCGGCATTCCCGTCACCAACATCCCCGACACCTTCATCGAGGAGGTCGCCGACCATGCGATGATGCTGCTGCTCGCCGGTTTCCGCCGTCTGGTCGAGCAGGACAAGATGGTCCGCGAGGGCCGCTGGGCCGAAGGCCGGCCCGCGCTTCTGAAGCTTCCGCGGCTGATGGGACAGACGCTCGGCTTCATTTCGTTCGGCCGGGTCGCGCGCGCGGTCGCCAAGCGCGCCGCCCCGTTCGGCCTGCGCATGATGGCCTATGACCCCTTCATCCAGGAAACGCTGATGTCCGATCTCGGCGTGCTGCCGGCGACACTGTCGGAAGTGCTGTCGCAATCCGACTTCGTGTCGATGCACGCACCGGCGCGGCCGGAGGTGCATCACATGCTCGGAGAGGCGCACTTCAAGCAGATGAAGAAGAGCGCGATCTTCATCAATACCGGCCGCGGTCCGACCGTGAACGAGGAAGCCCTCATCAAGGCGCTGCAGGAAGGCTGGATCGCGCATGCCGCGCTCGACGTGCTGGAGAAGGAGCCGCCGTCCCACAACAACCCGATGCTGCGCATGGAGAACGTCACGCTGACCGCGCACGTCGCCTCGGCCTCCGCACGATTCGACGAGGCGCGCAAGCGGCGCGTCGGCTACGAATTGTCGCTGGTGCTGTCCGGTTTGTGGCCGGTAAGCTGCGTCAACCCATCGGTCTTGCAGAACACGGCACTGCGGCGCTGGCAGCCTGTCGGCATGGATCGCGGGCCGAACAGCTAACGAGGAAACGACGCTTCACCGGCGATTCAACGGCGGGATGCGAAAAACAAGAACAAGACAAAAAATAAAGGGAGAGACCGTATGACAAGCGAGATCACGCGGCGCGGCGCGCTGACACTGGGCGTTTCCGCCGCGGCTCTGGCCGTTACCGGCGCCAAAGCGCAAACCCCGGCATCGGCCGTCAAGGCCGCCGATGTTGCCGCCGCCTGCGCTGCCGATCGAGAAAGGCGCGAGCTTGCGCATGCTGCGCCCGGTGCGCTTCGTCCAGGCCGACGAGGACGTGTTCCGCGCCAACGCCAAGAGCTTCACGGAAAAGACCGGCGTCGAGGTCAAGGTCGACTTCGTCGGCTGGGAAGACATCAACCAGCAGACCGCGGTGACGTCGAATTCCGGCGCCGGCCCCGACATCATCATCGGCTTCGCGGACGCGCCGCATATCTATGTCGACAAGCTGATCGAGCTGACCGACGTCGCCGACTATCTCGGCAAGAAATATGGTGGCTGGCTGACGCTTGCGCAACGCTACGGCAAGCGCAACAAGAGCACGAGCTGGATCGGGCTGCCGTTCGGCGCCACCGGCGGGCCGCTGGTCTATCGCAAATCGGTGGTGCAAGCCGCCGGCTTCGACAAGGTGCCGGAAGATCACGCCGGCATCCTCGATCTCTGCCGCAAGCTGAAAGCGGCCGGCAAGCCGGCGGGCTTCGCGCTCGGCAACGCTGTCGGCGACGGCAACGGGTTCGCGCAATGGATTCTGTGGTCGCACAACGCGGCGCTGCTGGACGAAGAGCGGCAACGTCATCATCAACAGCAAGGAAACCATCGCGGCGCTGAAATATCTGAAGGAGCTGTATCCGACCTTCATCGCCGGCACGCCGTCATGGAACGACGTCAGCAACAACCGCGCCTATTCCTCGCAGGAGATCGCGCTGACGGCGAACGGCGTCTCGCTGTACTTCTCGCTGAAGAACGATCCCGCGACCAAGGCGATCGCCGACGACACCGAGCATCAGTTGTTGCCGAAGGGACTTGCGAGCATCTCGCCGATGTCGGGCCTCACCATGAACGCGATGGTGTTCAAGCACAGCCCCTATCCCAACGCCGCCAAGGCGTTCCTGCAGTTCATGCTGGAAAAGGAGCAGTACGAGCCGTGGCTGAACGCCAACAGCGGCTACTGGGCGCAGCCGCTTGCCGCCTATGCGGACGCCGCGGTGTGGTCCGGCGATCCCAAGGTCAGCCTGTTCAAGAACACGATGGCGAGCCAATACTACAATGGCTACAAGGGTCCGATCTCGACAGCGACCGGCGCGATCAATGCCGACTACGTGCTGGTGCAGATGTGCGCTTCGGTTGCGACCGACGCCGCGACGCCCGAAGCCGCCGCCGCGGAAGCCGAACGCCGCGCCAAGCGATATTTCCGCCGGTCAGAGTAATGATGTCGTTCCGGGGCACGCGAAGCGTGAACCACAGATGCGCAATTGCGCATCGAGCCGGAATCTCGAGATTCCGGGTTCGATGCTTCGCATCGCCCCGGAATGACGGAGCAATGGACAACATCCAATGTCCGTAACGACGATCCCTTCGCGAACGCTGGCGCAGCGGCAGCCTAACTGGTTCGCGCGCCTGTTCGACTACAAGCCGTTCCTGATCGTGGTGTGCCTTGCGCCCGCGATCGGCCTGCTGCATGGTGTTCCTGACCTATCCGCTCGCGCTCGGCGTCTGGCTTGCCTTCACCGATACGACGATCGGCCGGCGCGGCATCTACGTCGGGCTGGAGAATTTCGAGTATCTCTTCAGCGATCCGCTGTGGTGGGGCGCGGTGTTCTACAGCGTGTTCTACACGGCGGTCGCGACCTTCGGGAAATTCGCGCTCGGCTTCTGGCTTGCGCTGCTGCTCAACAACCACTTTCCGTTCAAGAGCCTGCTGCGCGCGATCGTGCTGCTGCCATGGATCGTGCCGACCGTGCTCTCGGCGCTGGCGTTCTGGTGGATCTACGATCCGCAGTTCTCCATCATCTCCTATCTCCTGGTCGACGTGCTGCATATCCGCTCGACCAATATCGACTTCCTCGGCAGCCCGTGGCCGGCGCGGTTCTCGCTGATCGCGGCCAACATCTGGCGCGGCATTCCGTTCGTCGCGATCTCGCTGCTCGCGGGACTGCAGACCATCTCGCCGTCGCTCTATGAGGCCGCGATGCTCGACGGCGCCACATCCTGGCAGCGCTTCCGCTACATCACCTTTCCGATGATGATGCCGATCCTGGCGATCGTGATGACGTTCTCGATCATCTTCACCTTCACCGACTTCCAGCTCGTCTACGCCATCACCCGCGGCGGACCCGTCAACTCGACCCACCTGCTCGCCACCCTCGCCTTCCAGCGCGGCATCGCCGGCGGCGAGCTCGGCGAAGGTGCTGCGATCGCGGTCTCGATGATCCCGTTCCTGGTGTTCGCGACGCTGTTTTCCTATTTCGGCCTTGCCCGCCGCAAATGGCAGCAGGGAGAGTCCAATGACTGAGGTGGTCGCACAGCCGATCAACAATGCGAGCGCCGCGCCGGAGATGATGCAATGGGACTCGCGGGCGCGGCGCGCGGTGATGATCTACATCCCGCTTGCCTGCTTCGTGCTGATCCTGCTGTTTCCGTTCTACTGGATGGCCATCACCTCGTTCAAGCCGAACGCGGAACTCCTGAACTTCAAGGAGCACAATCCGTTCTGGATCTCCTCGCCGACGCTGGCGCATATCAAGCATCTGTTGTTCGACACGGCCTATCCGCGCTGGCTGTTGACCACCATGTCGGTCGCGGTCGGCGCGACCTTCCTGTCGCTGTTGTCGAGCACGCTCGCGGCCTATGCGATCGAGCGCCTGCGCTTCAAGGGCAGCCCCTATGTCGGCCTTGGCGATCTACCTCGCCTATCTGGTGCCGCCGTCGATCCTGTTCATTCCGCTGGCGACCGTCGTGGTGCGCTTCGGCCTGTTCGACAGCCCGCTGGCGCTGATCCTGGTCTATCCGACCTTCCTGGTGCCGTTCTGCACCTGGCTCCTGATCGGCTATTTCAAGTCGATCCCCTATGAGCTGGAAGAATGCGCGCTGGTCGATGGCGCCACGCGATTGCAGATCCTGCGGCGGATCACGCTGCCGCTCGCCGTGCCCGGGTTGATCTCGGCCGGCATCTTCTCCTTCACGCTGTCCTGGAACGAGTTCATCTATGCGCTGGCGTTCATCCAGAGCAGCGCCAACAAGACCGTGCCGGTCGCGATCCTGACCGAGCTCGTGTCCGGCGACGTCTATCAGTGGGGCGCGCTGATGGCGGGCTCGCTGCTCGGCTCATTGCCGGTTGCGATCTTCTACTCGCTGTTCGTCGACTATTACGTCTCCTCGCTGACAGGCGCGGTGAAGGAGTAAGTTTTCTTCGCGTAACGTTCGGTTGATCGTCGTATAAAATCTTACCGTCGTCACACAGCAGCTGATAAATCCATGATGGGAAGCGCCGCTCCCCGGAGGGCGCGATCTCTCATGAACAATCGGATCGGGGCCGTCATGAAATCATCAAAAGCAACTCAGTTGTCGCGACGCAATTTCTGCCTGTGCTGCGTCGGAGCCGCCTCTTATGCCGCCACCGGCGGATGGCTGACGCCGCGCGAAGCCTTCGCCGAGGCGCGCGGGCTCGTCACCCTGATCAAGGACAGCGCGGCGGCATCCGAGGTCACGACACACAGCCTGCGCAACAATATCAGCGTGCTGGAAGGATCAGGCGGCAACATCGCAGTCCTGACCGGCTCCGACGGCAAGGTGCAGGTCGACGCCGGCATCAGCGTGTCGCGGCCCCGCCTCACCACGGCGCTGGATGCGCTCGGCAAGGACCCGATCACCCATCTCATCAACACGCATTGGCATTTCGACCACGCCGACGGCAATGAATGGCTGCATGCGGCCGGCGCCAAAATCATCGCGCATGAGAACACGCGCAAGCATCTCTCCGGCATCCAGCGCGTCGAGGACTGGGATTACAACTTCCTGCCCGCCCCGCACGGCGCGCTTCCCGCCGACGTGTTCGCCAAGGACCATAAGCTTAAGCTCAACGGCGCGACGATCTCGCTGCAATATCACGGCCCCGCCCATACCGATGGCGATATCACCGTCCACTTCACCGAGGCCAATGTCTTTCACACCGGAGATATCTATTGGAACGGAATCTATCCGTTCACCGACTATTCCACCGGCGGCAGCATTGACGGCAAGATCAAGGCGACGGAGGCCTGTCTCGCGGCGATCAATGACGACACCATCGTCATTCCCGGCCATGGCAAGCCCGTCAGCAACAAGGCAGAGCTGAAGGACTATCGCGACATGCTGGTCGCGATCCGGGACAATGTCGCCAGGCTGAAGAAGCAAGGCAAATCGCGCGACGAGACCGTCGCGGCCAAGCCGACCGCGGATTTCGACGCCAAATGGGGCCAGTTCGTGATCGATCCCGGCTTTTTCACCCGGCTGGTCTACGAAGGCGTTTGACGACTTGGAGCAGATTCTCCGTCGCGTTGATCAGCCCGATGGCGTCATGACGACGGCCTTGTCCTTTGGCCAGCGCACGCGCCAGGCGAAGTTGATGTCCCTCGCCTCGCCCGGCTTTGCCTCGAAGCTCCATTCCAGCACGCCGCGCTTGTCGCGGACATTGGTGGCGGTCGGCGGCGTGGTCGCCGGCAGCATCTCGACCTGGATGTCCTCGTTCTCGCTGACCGGAAGCTGATCCATGATCACGACCTTGACCGGGAAGTCGTGACCATTGCGGACGCTGGTCTTGAATGCGCGCTCATCGGTTTTCGCCGTCGTCACGATCAGGCCGGCGGAGCCCTCATTGCGCTTGAGCACCGCGCGCTCGATCTTCACCTTGTCATCGGCGCCAAAGCCGAGCCGCACCACTTCGTCCTTGCCGGCAGCGGCCATCCGCGCGGCGCCGACGAACATGCCGTCGCGATAGATCGACACCTTGCCCGGCAGCAGCGGCGCATCCTCGCTCTCGGTGAAGCTTGCTTCGAGGAACGCGGTCGGGTCCAGCACCGGCGCGGAACGGATGGCGAGATCGGGTGCGATCGTCGCGGTGGAGATGCGCAGGCTCTTGGCGCCTTCGCTGGTGCCGACGCTGACGCGTCCCGGAATCCTGAACGCGGTCTGGAACGGGCTGACCTCGACTTGGGCCTGCCGCTCCTCGGCGCGCTTTTCCATCGGCTCCGACGCGGCGGGCGCCGCGGCCAATGCGCGCGGCCGCGCGCTGTCCATCATGGCTCCCATGGGCGGCGGGAGTGCCGGCGGATATTGCACGATCAGCGACGAGAGATCCGGCGCATTGCCGCCGCGCGCGGTCCTGACGGTCGAGACCGCAAGCGTGACGTTCGACCAGTCTTCGCCGGTGGTCTGAACGATCTCGGCGCGGCGGACCAGTTCGAGCGCGGGCTTGCGGTCCTTCGCGCCGGTGTCGAGACGGGCATCATAGAGCGGCACCCAGCGCGCATGACGCACCGCATAGGTGACCTTGAGCGTCGCCTGTGTCGGCGCGTCGGCGGCGAGATCGATCCGGACTTCGAGCTTGCTCGGCGGCTTGGTCGCACGATCTGCTTCGAGCCGCGCGATCTCGCGATCGATCTCGCGCTGCTTGCGCTCGGCCTCGCGGATGGCGGCATCGGCAACAGCAACCTCCTCGGCGATCGCGGCAAAAGCCGTGCGCCATTCGGCGATCGGTCGCGCTTCTCCTTTCTCGCCGAGGCCCGCCGGTGAGGCTTCGGCAAAGCGCTCGGCAAATTTGCGGCGCGCATTGGCAGAGGCGATCGCGTCATCGAGATTGACCCGCTGGTCCTTCAACGCCTCGATGCGCTTGTCGATCTCCGGCAGGTTGACCGGGGGCGCGGCGCGCGGCGGCTTGGCGTCGATCGCGCCGATCACGAGCCGGGTCGCGGCCGCCCCTTCGACACGCAGCGACGACACATCGAGCCCGATCGGGAAATCCTTTGCGACAAGCGTGCTGTCGCCCGCGGCGACGTCCACCGTCATGATGCGCGTGACGCTCGCGCCGTCGGGATAGACGGTGACGGCGTCGATCGCCGAAGTTGCGTCGACATCCGCCGCCCATACCGCTGGCGCGGCGGCCGCCGAGACCCAAGACGAGACTGGTCGTGGCCAGACATTTCGCAATCAACCGCATGACATCTTTTCTCCGCAATTTGCGCGCGCGCCCCGCGGATGCGCCACAGGCTGCATCCATTCGGCGTTAGACGCGGCGGCGCACGAACTGGTTCGAATGAATATTCGGCACACGCACGGTAAAACGATAGCGGGCCGAGGCGCTATCTGAGCGAGAAATCCACGGGAACGCTGAAGCTCATCGAGGCCTGCCTGATCTCGGACGGGAATGCCGGAAACGGCTGTGCGCGGCGCACCATCGCCAACGTCTCGGCGTCCAGTGCGGCATGACCCGACGATCCGCCGAGCCGGCTCGCAAGCACCTGGCCGTTGCGGCCGAGGCTGAAGCTCAAGCGTGCGACACCGCGCTCTCCGGCGGCTTTTGCTTGCGGCGGGTATTGCTTGAAGCGCTGCAGATGCGCCGCGACAAGCTGGTTATAGGATGCGATCGCCGCGGCCGCGCCGGCGCTGACCGCCGAAACCGCGGGCGCCTGACGCTCCGCACGCGGCGAGGCCGTGGTGCGGGGCGCGGGCTCGGTTTCGCTCGGCTTCTTCGCGTCCGCGCGCGTGTGCTTCGGTTTGACCGGCGCCGGTTTCGCGTCAGGAACGACCCTCGCGGGCTCCGGCTTCGGCGGCGTCGGCTGTATCTTCTGCTCGGGCGGCGCTTCGACGACGGGCTTCTCCTGCGAAGGCGTCGGTGCGATCTGTTCCTCCGGCGCCGCTTGTTGCTCGGCGGGCTCGGGCGGCGACGCATCCGCCTGCTCCATGACCGGACCTGGCGTGAGATCGAGCGGCGTCGGCTGAGGCGTCGACGAGACAGGCGCCAAGTCCACCATGATCGCCGGCAGCGCAGCGCCCGGTGCCGGCGGCTGCGTGGTCCAGGCGATGCCGAACGCAATCAGCGCGGCATGCAGTATCGCGATCGTCGCGGCGGAACTGCCCCAGCGCAGTGCGGCGGTTCGCTCCGACATATCGTGCAGAACGAAGGCGTTCATGACCGTCAGCTTCGTCCGTCGAGGCCAACCAGCGCGATCTTCAGATAGCCGGCATTGCGCAGCAGGTTCATCACCTCCATCAGGTCGCCATAGCTCACAGCCTTGTCGGCGCGAAGATAGATGCGCTCGTCCTTGCTTTTGGCGACCGTGTCCAGCGTCGTGCTGAGAGCATCGCGCGCGATGACATCCTCGCCGATCGCGACCGACAGGTCCGGCTTCACCGTGACGAACACCGGCTTGTCCGGCCGCGGCTGGGGCTCGACCGCGCTGGCGGGCAGGTCGACACCGAGATCGACGGTGGCGAGCGGCGCTGCGACCATGAAGATGATCAGAAGCACCAGGATCACGTCGATGAACGGCGTGACATTGATCTCGTGCGCTTCGACGAGATCGTCGCTGTCCCGCGCCCTTCCGAGGACTCCGCTTTGAGTCCCCAACCTCACGCTCATGATTTACTCCGCAGCACGGGCGATCCGAAGCGCGCTGCGATCGCCATGGCGGCTGATCAGCAGCAGCACCATCGCCGAGGCGTCGCCGATCAGTGCACGATAAGCCCCGATCGCACGCGTCAGATGATTGTAGATCACGACGGCCGGGATCGCCGCGACCAGGCCCAACGCAGTAGCCAGCAATGCTTCCGCGATACCCGGCGCCACGACCGCGAGATTTGTCGTGTGCGCTTCGGAGATGCCGATGAACGAATTCATGATGCCCCATACCGTGCCGAACAGACCGACGAACGGCGCAGTGGCGCCGATGGTCGCGAGCAACCCAGTGCCGCGCGCCACCTGCCGCGCCATCGCGGCCTCGACGCGATCCAGCCGCAGCACCACGCGCTCCTTCAATCCGTCATCGACGACACCGCCGGAGAGGCCCGCCTCGCGCGCGGCGGATTGAATGATCTGCGCGACGGCGTCACGGCCATCACTGCTCTCTCGCTCGAGATCGGCGAGTGTCGTGTCGCGCTCGAGCAGGTTCAGACGGCGCCTTGCGATCACGGTCTTGCGGCGAAGCTCGACCGTCTTCGCGAGCCATATCGTCCAGGTCGTGGCGGACGCGAAAGCGAGCCCGACCATCACGATTTTCACCACGATGTCGGCATTTTGGAACATGCTCCATGGCGACAGATTGCGCGGCAGCAGCGCGGTATCGGCCGCCGCGAAGCTCGCGGTCGGCACGAGAACGACCCATGCCGCAAGCAGGCGGAACATTCTGTCCGGAAACAATCGTTGCATGGCTGCCTCCGGCAACACGAGAAATCTAGGTAGCGGAGGCCGCCGCAATCCTGTCCGCCAGCGACCTGAAACGCGCGAGCTGGTCCTGCCGCAACGCGCGGGCGTCGTCGCGCCCGACAAACACCTTGAACATGATGCCGCCATCGACATTGATGAACGCGACGAACGCCGACGACTTCCCCATGAACGGCCGCTCGACGAAGGCGATCGCGGCGCAACGCTCGTGGCGAAGATGGCCGTGCAATCCCTTCGGCTGCATCAGGTTGAAATAGCCTCGGCCGATCTCGCCCGTGGGAACGGCGCCGGTGAACTCGAAGATCGCATCGTCGGTGTGCACGATCAGTGTCACC
Source organism: uncultured Alphaproteobacteria bacterium (assembly GCA_963786015.1). Lineage (GTDB taxonomy): Bacteria > Pseudomonadota > Alphaproteobacteria > Rhizobiales > Xanthobacteraceae > Bradyrhizobium. The sequence goes on from CAWAXO010000041.1 coordinate 34,832, forward strand.
TCGCCCCAGCCCGCAATTTCCTGCATCGTGGCAGCAAAGGCGTTGCCCGGGCCAATCCGCACCATCGCCTGCGGCAGCGCTTCGATCACCTGACGCGGAGCGACCCTCCGCTCCCGCGCGACATCCTCGATCACGGCGCCGGGGTTTTCCGCCATATAGGCCCTGAGATCGGCAATCTCTCCGCTCGACATTCGGCCCTCCTTCACGCAGCGGCGCTTGGTTTGCGCTCGGTCTGGATGACCTCGAAGCCCTCGAATTTCGGGTGTCCGAGATAGAGGCTTCCACCGGTCTGGTTATCGGCGCGGGCATGCGCGCGGCGGAACTCCTCCGAACGAGTCCAGGCCTCGAACGAGGCCTTGTCAACCCAGACCGTGTGCGACGAATAAAGCGTGTGGTCGTCAGCGACCGGTCCCTTCAGAAGATGAAACTCGACGAAGCCGGCCATGCCTCCGAGATAGGATTCACGTGTCGCCCACAATGTCTCGAAAGCCTGCTCGGCGCCGGTCTTCACCTGGAACCTGTTCATCGCGATAAACATTCGACGTCTCCTCGATTGACTGCCTGATAACGGGACGCGTGAAGGCTGCACTGGAGCATCAGCGCAGCCTACAACCGGAATAGATGCATCAACGTATCGAACTATGCTCCGCCGAGGTGAACTTTCACGCCGGCCTTATAGACCGTTCCGGGACCGGGGCTCGAGAACAGCACGTCGTTCTGCGTCGTGCCGTCGCTCGAACTGCCGGGAATCGCATAGGGGCGATAATACTGGTTCAGCAGGTTGTCGACCGACGCCGTGAATGTGACGTCCTTGGTCGCCTGCCACGTCAGATAGATGTTGACCAGCTCATACGACGTAGACGGCAGATAGCCCGCCGGCAGATCGGTGTTCGCGCCGAACGACGACCATTGCGCCGACAGGATCAGCGAGCGGTCGAGCAGGCGCACGCCGGCCGTCGTCGTGACCTTGCGCGGCGTGATCGTCGCGAGCCCGACATTGGTCGCGGTGTTCTTGCCGCGGATCAGATGGCCGGCCACGCCGACAAACCAGCCGCCCGCGTCATACATCGTCTCGGCCTCGAAGCCCTCGATCCGGGCATGCGCGATATTCTGGTACTGATAGAACTGGCTGAACGAGCCGAACGGCGGCACCGGTATGGGCGCCGACGGCACGAGATCGATATAGCCGTCGACATCATTGCGGAAGATGTTGAGCTTGCCGCGGAAGCTGTCGGCCGCGGTGAAGATGCCGTCATATTTCAGGTTGAGCCCGGCCTCCTTGTTCTTGCCGACCTCGGGGCGCAGGTTCGGATTGGACAGGAAGCAGAACAGGCCGGCGGTGCCGTCCGGACAAACGAACAGCGGAGGCCCGCCGCCGGTGGCGTGGCCGCCGGCAATCAGAGTCTCGGTGATCGACGGCGCCCGATATCCTTCGGCATAGCTCACATAAGGCGTGAAGCCGGCCACTGGCGTCACGCCGAGCGTGATTTTCGGCGAGAAACGATCGCCTCCGGTCGAGACCTTGTTCGAGTCGAGATCATAGCGGTCGTAGCGGATCGCGCTGACGACCTCCAGCCAGGTCGAATAGTTTTGCTTCAGTTGCACGAAGCCGCCGGAAACTGTCCGCTGGCCGCTCGGCGTCGTGATGTTCGAGTTGCCACGGCTATCGAACGTGTTCACGTCATCCTGAAACGCATCGAAACCATAGGTCAGCGCGTTGCGGATGCCACCCACGTTGAAGCGGCTCGTGTTGTTGACATCGACGCCGACCGTGTCGAGCAGGTAGCCGCGACGATCGCCGACGCAGCCTGATATGTTGTTGCCGGGACTGCCGAGGCTGCAGACGCCGCCGCCGGTGGTGATGCGGTTGTTGTAGGTCTTGAGCTGATCGTTGTCGGTCCGGTTGCCGTAGAGCGAGGCATTCCAGTCGAACCAGTTGTCGTCGGGACGAGCGTATTTCCAGGTCAGCGTGCCCGTGTAATTCTTTGCATTGGATGCATAGACCGACGTTCCTGCGATCGCTGCCAGCGGCGCAGCCGTCGTGGTCGGGCCGCGATTCTGCTGTCCGATGCTGTACTGGTAGTCCTGGAAGACGCCGCCAAGCTTGATCTCATGTCCCTCGGCCGGCCGTACGGTGAGCTTCATCAGGCCCGCAGCAACGTCATCGCCGGTATTGCCGATCACGGTGCCGGCGCCGTCCTTGTAGTTGCCCTGGGTGCGGTAGACGACGCCTCCGAACACGTCGAACTTTGGATCGGCATGCACGCCGGCGAAGATCGAGCCGAGCCCACGATCCCTGTTCGTGCCATAGGAGCCGGTCATGTCGACACCCCAGCGCTCGCCGGGCCGCACCACATCGTCGATGTCCTTGGTGCGGAACGACACCACGCCGCCAATCGCGCCCGAGCCGTAGATGTTCGCGGTCGGACCACGCACGACGTCGACGCCGCCGATCAGTTCGGGATCGAGGAAGAACGAGCCGTTGGCGTTGTGGCCTGTACGTTGATAGTTCTGCCGCGCGCCGTCGACGACGACGGCGACGCGGCCGAAATCCTGCAGGCCGCGGATGTTGATCACGGTCGCCGGATCGTCGCCCCGTTCCTGAACTGACACGCCGGGAATGCGATAGAGAACGTCGGACAGCCGGTTCGGCTGCCATCCCTGGATCTGCTCGAGCGTCACGACGCTGACGGGCGCCAGCGCATCGATCGCGCGCTCTTCGGTCTTCGACGCCGCGACAGTGATGGTATCGAGCGACTGCACCTGAGCTGTCCCGCTCTGCGCACGCGCATCGCGAACCGCCGCAGCTGCTTGCTGATCCTGTTGCGGCTTCGCGGGCTTGCGCCGCGACTGCTTCTGCCGCACCGACGGGCGGCTCGCCGTCTCCTTGTCGGCCGTCTGCGCAAGGACGGCATCCGAAAGTGGCAATGCAAGAGAAAACACCGATGCGCCCAGAATGAGGGCGCGCGAACACCTAGCCCCGTCAGCCATTAGAACCCCAACTTGATGATCTGTTCTTGGGTCTGGCTGGCTTGCGTTCGCGCCGAGGCGAACGACTTGCTGGCTACCAATCGTGTGACGCGGATACCCCACCCGCGTCACGTCATGTTTGGTTACGTGGCGCAGCCAAGGCGGTCAATCATCGCACGGCGCGTTTTACATCGATTGTAAATCGCACCGGTTGGAAGGCATGAGCCGGCGCTTGTACAACAGTACGTGTTTGAACTTTCGGGGCGCACTACACGGAAATGTCGGTCACTTCAGGAGACGATGTCGGAGACGCAGGAAACCATGCAGAAAAACATGCAGGAAACCCTTCTCCCGCAGCGAGATCGCTCATGATCAGCGGAAACCGGATCGACAGCCGCGAACTGTTTTCGAGCGAACGCGAGATCATCATTGCCCACGGCGAGGACACTTATCGCCTTCGGCTGACCTCGCAAAACAAGCTGATCCTCACCAAATGAGACGGCGATGACAATTTGTCGCACTCTCGCGCCGGCCATCATGGCCTGCGGCTTCATCGTCGGCGGCACCGCGCTCGCCGCCGGCATCACAGTGCATGACGCGCGCAATCGCGACGTCACGATCGACAACCCGGCACGAATCGTCGCGATCGGCGGCGCCATCACCGAGATCTTCTACGCGCTCGGCCTGGAAGACCGACTGACCGGCGTCGACTCGACCAGCCTCTATCCCGCCGCAGCGCTGCGCGACAAAGCCAATGTCGGCTACATGCGGCAGCTTTCCGCCGAAGGCGTGCTTGGCCTCAACCCCTCGCTCGTGCTCGCGATGCAGGGATCGGGTCCCAAGGAGACCATGGACGTCCTGGAGGCGGCAAAGGTGCCGCTGGTGCTGGTTCCGGAAACCTTCACGGAAGACGGACTGATCGACAAGATCAGGCTCGTCGGCCACGCCATGAACGCCGACGTCAAGGCCGAGTGCCTGACGACCGCGGTCGAGCACGATCTGACGCAATTGCGCGACCTGCGCGCCAAGGTGACAAAACCGGTCCGCGTGATGTTCGTGATGTCGCTCATGAACGGCCGCGCCATGGTCGCAGGCCAGAAGACTGCGGCAAACGAAATCATCCAGCTTGCCGGCGCCGTCAACGCGATCGACGGCTATGACGGCTACAAGCCCATCACCGATGAAGCGATCGTCACCGCAAAGCCCGACGTGGTGCTCTCGATCGATCGCGGCAGGGATTCGCTGGATGCCGAGACGGTCTATCGCCATCCGGCATTCGCGCTGACGCCGGTCGCGGCGAACAAGGCCTTCATCTCGATGGAAGGCCTGTATCTGCTCGGCTTCGGGCCACGCACGGCCGAGGCCGCGCGCGACCTGTCCGTCAAGCTCTATCCGGCGCTGGCGCCGCAGGTGGAGAAATTCGCGCCTGCCGTGCTGACGGCGGATTGCCGGCGATGACCACGCCGGAAGACGGCGCAACGCACGCGAAACGGCGCGGCCCGCGGATATTGCGACCATCCGCCTCGCTGACCATCCTGCTTCTGCTGCTCGCCCTTGCCGGCACCGCCATCATCGCCCTGACCGTCGGCGCGGCTGGAATTCCGATTGCCCGGCTTCCCGCCGCGCTTGGCTTGTGGAGCGACGGCGCTGCGAGCCCGTTGGCATCGCAGGACCAGCTCGTGCTGTGGTCGATCCGCATGCCGCGGATCGCCGCCGCGGCGACGATCGGCGGCCTGCTCGCGGTGTCTGGCGCGATCATGCAGGGGCTGTTTCGCAATCCCCTCGCCGACCCTGCGCTGGTCGGCGTGTCCAGCGGCGGCGCATTTGCGGCCGCGGCCGCGATCGTCTTCACCGACAGCGCAATCGGGGCGGCCCTTCGCGTCGCGCAATATCAAATACTTCCGCTGGCGGCATTCGCAGGCTCGCTGGTGACGACGATCGCTCTTTACGGCATCGCCAATCGCTCGGGGCGAACGTCGATCGCGGTCTTCCTGCTGGCGGGGCTTGCGGTCGCGGCCATCGCCAACGCGGGTATCGGCCTTCTCGTCTTTATCGCCGACGATCGCCAGTTGCGGGACATCACCTTCTGGCTGCTCGGCTCGCTCGGCGGCGCGACCTGGTCCAAGGCCGCCGTGCTGGCGCCCGTGCTCGCGCTGGGACTGCTCGTGTGCCTCCCGATTGCGCGCGGTCTCGACCTGCTGGCGCTCGGCGAAGCCGAAGCCTTTCACAGCGGCATCAATGTCGAACGGCTGAAGCGGATCGCGATCATCCTGGTTTCGGCCATGACCGGCGTCGCCGTCTCGGTCAGCGGCGTCATCGTTTTCGTCGGCATCATGGTTCCGCATCTGTTGCGGCTGGTGATTGGACCCTCGCACCGGTTGCTGCTGCCTGCGTCTGCCGTGCTTGGGGCCGTGCTGCTGACGGGCGCGGATACGCTGGCCCGCACCATCGTCGCGCCCGCCGAAATGCCGATCGGCATCCTGACGGCTGCGATCGGCGCGCCGTTCTTTCTGATCATGCTGCTGCGGCAGCGCGGATTGATCGGATTATGACCGCGATCCTGGAAGCGCGATCGGTCACGATGACCGTGGGCGGCGCGGCGCTGGTCGACGCCATCGACCTCCGCGTCGGCGCCGGCGAGACTATCGCGATCGCCGGTCCCAACGGCGCCGGCAAATCGACCCTGCTGCGGTTGCTGTCGGGCGACCTCCGTGCCACACGCGGCACCGTCCAGCTCAAGCAGCGGGATCTTCACAGCTACGCGCCGCAAGAGCTGGCGCGCCGTCGCGCGGTGCTGTCCCAGCACGTCAACGTCACCTTCCCGTTCACCGTCGAGGAGATCGTCCAGATGGGAGCGATCGACAGCCCGCGCGCCGCAGCGCGGCAACTGGTCGACGCCGCGCTGCATGAAGTCGGTCTGGAGGGCTTCAGCCATCGGCAGATGCCGACGCTGTCCGGCGGCGAACAGCAGCGCGCGCATTTCGCCCGCGTGCTGGTGCAGCTTGCCAGCGGCGAAGCCCGTCACGGTCCCGGCGTTCTGCTCCTGGACGAGCCGACGTCCAGCCTCGACCTGCGTCACCAGATCGATCTGGTCGAAACCGCCCGCGGCCGCGCCCGCGATGGAACGGCCGTGATCGCGATCCTGCACGATCTCAATCTCGCCATGCGTTTCGCCGACCGGATCGTGCTTCTGCATCACGGCAGGCTGGCCGCCGACGGCAGCCCCACCGAGACCATCACGGCCGAGAGGATTCGCGAGATATTCGACGTCGACGCCGCAGTCGAACGGACCGGGCGCGGCATCCCGTTCCTGCTGCCGCAGACCATGCGACAGTCGAGCCGTCACACCGCGCCGGACCCATGACAACGAGGAGCGCGCTCGTGCTCGCAATAAAGCTCAGGCGTGACGGTCCATTGCGAGCTGCCGCCAGAGCAGGATCACTCGAGCTCGATCGGCTGGAACTTTCCGGTTTTATCCATCTGCGTTCCCCAGAGCTTGTGCGAAGCCTGGTGGTCGCTGCGGCTGAAATTGAGTGACGAGCCGAGACCGAGATCGAGATTGCGCGTGCTCTCCAGGATGTCCACCAGCTTTTCGGTATCGACCTGCGGGCCGCATCGCTTCAGCGCGTCGATCAGGATGTTGGCCGCGATGAAACCCTCGAGCGCAAGGTAGTCCGGCGTGACGCCTGGAGCGTATTTCGCCAACGCGTTCTTGAACTCGAGCACCTCGCTCGAATAGCCCGACACGGCCGGGACCGTCTGGGTCACGATGATGTTCTCGGTGAAACGCGGGCCCAGCAGCATCAATTCCTCGGCGAGAGCCGTGGCACCCGAGACCGACATGTTCGTATAGATCATCCCCGGGAACAGGTCGCGAGTCTTCTCGATGAACTTCGCTGCCGGCCGCGTTGTCGCCGTCATGACGACCGCACGGATCGGTGTCTTCTGTTGCCTGAGGAGATTGACCGCCTCATCCACATCGATCGTGTTGCGATTATAGGTCAGCCGCAGGATCGAGGCATCGTTAATCCCCAGTGCGCGATAGGCCTTCGCCATGCCGGCAAAGCCCTGGTCGCCGAACGCATCGTTCTCGCCGAACGCGATAATCTGATTTGGCTTCAGCTTTCGCACCTTCAGGAGATAACGCACCGCTGCATCGGCCTCCTCCGCGAAGCTCGGCCGGTAGTTGAAAACATAGCGATCCGGGGGATCATGCCGCACCACGGTGCCGCCCGTGAACGGCGCGTAGAACAGCACCCGCTGCTCGAGCGCGTAGGGAATCGCGACTTCCGCGGTCGGCGTGCCAAGGTTGCCAAAGAAACCGAACACCTGGTCCTTTTCCAGAAGCTGCTTCATCATGGGCACCGTCCGCGGCGGGTCGAAGCCGTCATCGGCCGGAATCAACTTGAGCAGTCTGCCATTCACGCCACCGGCATCGTTGATCTTGGCAAAGGCGACGTCGATCCCCTGCTTGTAGTTCTGGCCGTTTTCCTTCGCGCTCCCGGTGTAGGGGATGACGATGCCGAAACGAATTTCGCGGTCGGTGACGCCACGCGGATTGTTCGGAGGAACCGCCTGGGTCGGCGTCGTGGCGGCGCTGGCCGCGGAGGGTGCGATGGCGTCGGCGAGCGACGAAGGCGCGGGCGGCGGCGACGCCGCACCGATGGACTGTTCGAGATCGGCAATCTGGCGTTCAGCCACCTTGCAATCGGTCTTCCCGGAGCTGACCGCTGCACGACCGTCGGCGACGTAGCGCTCGAGCTGCCGCGAGACGTCGCCGCGCTCCGTTTCGTTATTCGAGGCTTCCCGGATCACCGCCTGGAATTTGTCGACGATGAGCTGGACGCGAGACCGCGCCACGTTCTGGCAAGCCTGCGCCGAGCCGATGATGGGTCCAACGCGGCTTGCGAGATCACGTACGACGCTCAGATTGTCAGCGGACGCACCGCCCATGCTGCTTGCGAGCAGGATACCGGATAGGACGGAAGCCCCGCAGGAGTTCAGACAGGAACTTCGCAACAGATTCGAATTGAACCACCAACTCAACATTTTCTTATTCCACTCTTTTACTGTTACTCTTTTTTACTATTAGTCTTTCACTATTGGCCGTTCGCCGCCGAATTCGTCTTTTGGCGCCACTGCTTGAACTGTCGCAGTAGTTCATCGGATTGGTCGTGATCGGCCCGTGCGGCCGCATCGTTCGACGACGCGAGCAGCGACTGGAATTCCGCAATCGCGGGCCTCGCCGCATCTTCGCTCGGCGGCTGCTGCTGAGGGTTCCGGGACAGAGCCGCCTTGAATTGCTGCACGTCCGCAGAGAAGGACGACGCGGTATCAGGCCGCCGGAAACCGGGCATCATGATCACAAAGAGCAGCGCGACGATCGCCAGCACTCCCATGGTCACAACCACGCGGGCGGTCATGCCGAACGGTGCATCGGGCCGCTGGAGTTCGCGCATGAGCTCGGCCTCGACTTGCGCATCGAATGGCTGTCGCGGCGTTTCATCGGCTTTATTGTTGGCTTTCGTCTCAAGCTGCTGAGTCGAAAGGAGACGGCGGGATCGCGCCAGCGGCGAGCCCGGAGCTATTCTTGGGATCCTCGACACGTGACAATCGCGTCTCCGACCTTCTGCGCAACTGGCGCCGTCGTATTGAAAAAAATTATGCGAGCCGTTGTTGCTTGTTTTTCGACACTCAATATTGACTTTTTCTAGCACCCTATCGTGCAGATGGAGGGGTACTTGCCTACGGCTCATGCTCCACAGGCTCAAAATCGGAAAAGCGGTAAATGCGGATCGCGCATCAATTGATGTCGGACGCGTATCTCAGCGTGAGAAGAATGCGGCACTCAACCGTTAGACATGGCTTAGAGGTAGCCGACGAGCGCTCGTTCGCTGTTTGCGTGCAGCCCGGGGCAATTCGACCGCAATTGCAACCTTGACGGCTCGTGAAACGATCGGACGCTTAGAGCGCGATGAGATCGGGTTGAACCGTCATCGCGCTGCTGTTCTTGATCGAGAATGATCTCTGCGCAAACGGCTTCCGCGTTTGCCTTAGCCCATACGTAGAGCTGCAATCGCACCTTCCGGATCGTCGGCCCAAGGCGCATGACTTTTCCGCCGTAGCTCGAGCGCGAAGGCGTAAGCGCGAGCCCGGAACTCTATAGCCACTAATCCTGCTAATGCGCCGAGATGCGTCGTGAGGACGATCTCGCCCGAATTGCACACCGGGGCTTATGGTTTCCTGGCGCTGCGCAAGCAGGCGCGTCCGGAGATGACGAGACGCGAAATCCTCACGCATGAGGGAGTTACGACGCAGCAGAATTAGAACACCAGCGCCTTCACCTGCTTCACCTGCGGCAACGCCTGGATCTTGGCGAGCAGAGTCCGCCGGCACGACGCCGTCGACCTCGACCAGCGCGATGGCGTCGCCGCCCTGCTTGACGCGGCCGAGATGGAAGGTCGCGATGTTGATCTTGGCGTCACCGAGCAGGCTTGCGAACTTGCCGATGAAGCCGGGCTTGTCCTCGTTGGTGACATAGATCATCGACTTGCCGAACTCGGCGTCGACCCGGATGCCCTTGACGTCAACGAGGCGCGCCTTGCCGTCGTGATAGACCGTGCCCGATACCGAGCGCTCCTGCCGCTCGGTGGCAACGGTGACGGTGATCAGGCTTTCGTAGTCGCTCTGCGCAGCACGCACGACCTCGTCCACCACCATGCCCCGCTCTTTCGCAACCACCGGCGCGGAGACGACGTTGACGTCGCCGAGCATCGGACGCAGCAGGCCCGACAGCACCGCCGAGGTCAGCGCCTTGATCTTCATCTCGGCGACATGGCCCTCATAGGTGATCTGCACCTTCGCGATGCCGGTCTCGGTCAGTTGCCCTGCGAATGAGCCGAGCTTTTCGGCGAGATCGATGAAGGGACGAAGTTTCGGCGCCTCTTCCGCGGTGATCGACGGAAAGTTGACCGCGTTCGAGATCGCACCCGAAAGCAGATAGTCCGACATCTGCTCGGCGACCTGCAGCGCGACGTTCTCCTGCGCCTCGGTGGTGGCGGCGCCGAGATGCGGCGTGCAGATCACGTTGGGATGGCCGAACAGCACGTTCTTGGTGGCCGGCTCCTCGACAAAGACGTCGAACGCGGCGCCAGCGACATGCTTGGAGTCGAGCGCCGCGACCAGCGCCTGCTCGTCGACCAGGCCGCCGCGGGCACAATTGATGATGCGCACGCCCGGCTTCATCTTGGCGAGCGCGGCCGCGTCGATGATGTTCCTGGTCTTCTCGGTCAGCGGCGTGTGCAGCGTGATGAAGTCGGCACGCCTGAAGATCTCGTCGAGCTCGACCTTCTCCACGCCGATATCCTTGGCGCGCTCCGGCGACAGGAACGGATCGTAGGCGATGACGCGCATGCGCAGGCCGAGCGCGCGGTCGGCGACGATCGAGCCGATATTGCCGCAGCCGATCACGCCGAGCACCTTGCCGGTGATCTCGACGCCCATGAAGCGGTTCTTCTCCCACTTGCCGGCCTGGGTCGAGGCGTCGGCCTGCGGAATTTCGCGCGCGAGCGCCAGCATCAGCGTGATCGCATGCTCGGCGGTCGTGATCGAATTGCCGAACGGCGTGTTCATCACGATGATGCCCTTGGCGGTCGCGGCCGGAATCTCGACATTGTCGACGCCGATACCGGCGCGGCCGATCACCTTCAGCTTTTTCGCCCGCTCGATGATCTTGGCGGTCGCCTTGGTGGCGGAGCGGATGGCAAGGCCGTCATAGTCGCCGATGATCTCGGCGAGCTTGTCCTTGTCCTTGCCGAGATTGGGCTGGAAGTCGACGTCAACGCCGCGATCCTTGAAGATCTGCACGGCGGCCGGAGAGAGCGCATCGGAAATCAGAACTTTGGGTTTCGACATGGGTGTCATCCGTTCGCGGATTAATTTGTGGGGTGTCACCCGCGGGCAAAAGCGCGAAGCGCGTCTTCACGCCAGAGACCGCGGGTCCATCACTTCTTGATGGATGGCCGGGTCAAGCCCGGCCATGACGATCGAGGAATGAACTACGCAGCCTTCGGCAGCGCGGCCTTGGTCTCGGCGAATGCCCAGTCGATCCATTGCGTCAGCAGTTCGACATCCTTGGCCTCGACCGTCGCGCCGCACCAGATGCGCAGGCCAGCCGGTGCATCGCGGTAATGCGCGAAGTCGAAGCCGGCATTCTCCTTCTCGACCAGCGCCACGAGCTTCTTGGCGAAGTCGGATTGTGCGTCGGCGGAGAGCGAGGTAATCGCGGGATCGATCACCTTCAGGCAGACCGAGGTGTTGGAACGGATCGCCGGGTCCTTCGCCAGGAAATCGATCCACGGCGTCTTCGCCTTCCAGTCGGCCAGCACCTTGGTGTTGGCATCGGCGCGCGCCATCAGCGCCTTGAGGCCGCCGATCGACTTGCCCCAGTTCAGCGCGTCGAGATAGTCCTCCACGCACAGCATCGACGGCGTGTTGATGGTCTCGCCCTCGAAGATGCCGGCGTTGAGCTTGCCGCCCTTGGTCATGCGGAAGATCTTCGGCAGCGGCCAGGCAGGCTTGTAGGTCTCGAGCCGCTCCACGGCGCGCGGCGACAGTACCAGCATGCCATGCGCGGCCTCGCCGCCCAGCGCCTTCTGCCAGGAGAAGGTCACGACATCGAGCTTCGGCCAGTCGAGCGGCTGCGCGAACGCGGCCGAGGTGGCGTCGCAAATCGTGAGGCCTTCGCGCTTTGCGCTGATCCAGTCGGCATTCGGCACGCGCACGCCGGATGTGGTGCCGTTCCAGGTGAAGACGATATCGCTCGCGGGATCAGCCTTGCTCAAGTCGGGAATCTCGCCATAGCCGGCATGCAGCTTGGCGACATCCTTGAGCTTCAATTCCTTGATGATGTCGGAGACCCAGCCTTCGCCGAAGGATTCCCAGGCGATCGTGGTGACGGGCCGCGCGCCGAGCAGCGACCACAGCGCCATCTCCACCGCGCCGGTGTCGGACGCGGGCACGATGCCGATCTTGTAATCGGCGGGAACTTCAAGCACCTCGCGCGTCAGCTCGATGGCCTGCTTGAGCTTGGCCTTGCCGACCTTCGCGCGATGCGAACGGCCGAGAGCAGCGTCTTTGAGATTTTGGGCGTTCCAGCCGGGGCGCTTGGCACAGGGGCCGGACGAAAAATGCGGCACAGCCGGCCGCTGAGCGGGCTTCGCGACAGTCATGATCTATCCTTCCAGATAGCAAGCCTCCCGTTGGGGGGAGGTGTCCCGCCGCTGCAGATATGGGAATCGCCGCCCTTCGTCAAGGAAGTTCGCAGGCCTCACGGCGGATTGAAGCCTGCGGTGGACGAGCGGCCCTGCTCTACTCCGGTGCCGCGCCGATCGGCGCGTTGCCGGCCGGCGGCCGGTGCAGGAACGTCATCGACGCGTAAGCGCCGATCCATGACCCGATCGCGGCGAAGCCGACATAGATCCAGTTCTCGGTATAGCTGATCACCGCAAAGGACGAGAGCATGTACCAGATGCTGCTCCAGGTCGCGGCCGGCACGCGCTTCCGCGCCACGACGGCCGAGGTAAACATCACGTAAACGGCGTCGGTCGCAGCCGTCGCCAGCACGACGGCCAGCGCCGTCAGCGGATTGATGCTCGACATCGCAAGCCTCCCTGAGCCTGTTTGCGTCGTCGCGACGTCAGAACCGGATCGTCATGCCGACATGACTGCGAGAGAATCCGAGCCGCTCATAGAACCGCTGCGCATCGACGCGGGTGTGATGGGTGAGCAATTCGACGACCTTGCAGCCTCGCGCGCGCGACCGTTCGACGGCCCAGCGCACGAGTTGTTCGCCGATGCCGCGGCTGCGGCGATCGGAGGCGACGCGGACATCCTCGATCAGGCCGCGCGAGGCGCCTTGCGAGCTCAGCCCCGGCAGAATGCAAAGCTGCAGGCAGCCGACGACGCGCCCGGCCTCCTCCGCGACCATCGAGCTCGATATTGGGATCGCGCGCGATGACCTCGAATGCCTCGAAGTAGATCGCCGGCAGCGGCTCCTCCAGCCGTTCGCGCGCGCGGCCGAGATGGTCGTCGGCGAGCATCGCGATGATGTCGGCGACATCGTCGCGGCCTGCGCGGCGGATGGTGATCGGATTGTTCGCTTGCATGTCCATGTTCGTCATCGTGCAGGTGAGAGACCAAGCCGCTGCTCGCATTCGCCGATCCAGCGGCGCAGCGCCTCGTAACGGCTGAGATCGAAGCCGCCTTCGTGAGCGACACGCGTATAGGCAAGGAGCGCAATGTCGGCGAGCGAGAAATCGTCGCCCACCAGAAATCGTGCGGTCTGAAGCCGGCGCTCCATGGAATCGAGCGCGCGCATAGCCGCGCGTCACGAGGTTCGGATCGAGCGCGCTGACAGGCTTGCCGAGATAGACGGTGTGAAAGCGGCAGACGGCGACATAAGGCTCGTGACTGTTCTGCTCCCAGAACATCCACGCATCCATCTGCGCCGCCGCGAACGGATCGGCCGGAATGAGGTCGCTGCCACGCGCGAGATGGCGGATGATGGCGTTGGATTGCGCGAGCGTGCGGCCGTCGTCGAATTCGACTGTCGGCACCTGCCCCCACGGATTGAGCGCGAGAAACGCGGCGGTGCGGCTGCCGCCCTTCATGGTGTCGATCTCGACCCACGCGTAAGGCAGCGCAAGTGCGTCGCAGACCCATTTCACCTTCAGGCAATTGCCCGAATTGCTGTCGCCGTGAATTTTCAGCATCGCGCCGCCTTGCGGGGGAAAGCGGCATCCGATCAGCCGCCTCCCTGCCTGTCAAGCCGGACTGTTCAAGGCTTAGAACTTGTAGCCCAGGCCGGCGCGGACGGTGTTGATGCTGGTGTCGACGCTGGTGGTGAAGCGGACATATTCATACTCCGCGCGCGCGAACAGGCCGCCGATCAGGTTGATATCGACACCGAGACCGGCCGTGTAGCCGTAGATCAGGTGATTGTGCACGACGTCGGAGGCGCTGAGCGTCGCCAGCGGCGTGAAGGGCCCGAGCGGCGCGGCGCTCACCGCATCGTGGACGGTGGCCGTGTGCCCGACGACACTGGCGTTGCCCAGCGCGAAGCCGCCGAACGCATAGGGCAGGAAACAGTCGAACGCATAGGCCGCGCGGCCACGGAATGTGGCCATGTCCGTGATATTGATCACCGCCGTCGAGGTGACCGCCACGTCATGGTAGAACGTGTCCGAAAGCGGCGCGCCGCTCACGAGCTCCTTGCTGGCGATCGACGAGCCGCCGAAATTGCCGTGCATGTAGCTCGCTTCGAGGCCAAGCACGGCGTCATCCCACTGCCAATTGTAGCCGGTGAAGGCGCCGAAGGCCGACGTCCGCGACGACTGCTTGCTGAAACCGAGATTCCATTGCGAGACGCCCATTTCCTGGACGACATTGTTGGCGAGCAGAGTGGCCAGCAGGTTCGTCGAAGAGCCGGAAAAATTCTCGTCCGACGATCCGTAACCGCCCTGGCCGCCGAGGTAGTAGCCCTCCCAGTTGACCCGCGAGGTGGTAAGTCCGTCGGTGAAACTCCCGCGCAGGATCGGAAGGTCCGGCATGTCGGCCGCCTGCGCGACCGTCACCGCCCCCAGCATCATCGCCGCCGCCACCACAACCCCGCGCATTGCAACGCTCCAAATCAGACCCCAAACTCACGATGATCATCGCGCGTTAACCTTAATCATTCGTTCCCGCGCGCACGTGACCGTGAATTTCACGGCCGAAAAAAGCAAGAAACTTCCAAGAGACTTCGCGGAAAAAGCCCGCGCAAAGCAAAACGGCGCGGGATGATCCCGCGCCGTTAATGGCTGTTAAAAGACGTCGATCAGCCCTTGCGGACGATCGGCGGCGGAGGCGGCGGCGGCGCGAACTCCTCGAAATTCCAGCGCAGGCCAAGCTTGACGTCGTTGGAGGTCACGCTCCGGAACGAGAACGGCGCGTGCGTCGTGTTGGTCACCTGGTCGAACGAGTAGCTCGGACCGGTCACGCCGTTGCCCATATCGACATAGCTGTAGGCGAGTTCGAGCGTCAGGCCCGGGCTGACATGATAGGCAATACCCGCATGCGCGGCCCAGGCAAAATTCCATTTGGAGCCCTGGCTCGCATAGTTGAGGCTGTGCGTCTGGCCGCCATTGATGAAATCACCGGTGTCGGTGAAGTTCGCGATCGACACGCGCGCCGTGCCGACGCCCGCGCCGACGAAGGGCGTCAGGTACCACCAGGTGCCGAGATCGATATAGCCGTTGGCGAGAAACAGAACTTCCGATTTCGTGGCCGTGTAGACGTCGGTGCCGACAAAGCCGGTGAACGGGCCCGTTCCGGTCACGACATCGATGCCCGAGAAATTGGACTTGCCGCGATACTGGCCGGTGACGTCCGCTCTGAACCAGTTGTTGAATTGATAGCCGATACCGCCGCCATAGATTCCGGCGCTGCCGAAGCTTTTGGTCTGAGTGACGGCGACATTGTTGTAGGCGGCACTATTGGTATCGACGACCTTGTTGACATTCTGGTTGCTGAACCCGATGTCGCCACGCAGATACCACCCGCCGAAATCGGCAACCGGCGCGTAGGTTGGTGGTGTCATGATCGGCATGTCGGCGGCAAATACTGCCGTCGAACAAAATGCAGCCGCCCCGGCGGCCATAAGAAATTTCACGCTACGCATTGCTTCGCCCTCTGCCCCGTGAGGCAGCAGCGAACGCCACGCCTCACATCGAAACTCACGGACGAACCATCTCATTAAATCTTTAAGTACGGCTTAACCCTGTTTCTTAAGGTTGATATTTCGTGACCACGCGAAAACAGAGCCGTGAACGGCGATGCGTCCCCTTCCAATTCCTAACGAGTCGTTGATGAAAGTGACCGCGCCGCAGACGCGTCAGCGCGCGTGCCTGGGCATGCGCGGCAGAAATACCGCGAGCAATCCGATCGCCGGCAGGAACGCGCACACCTGATAGACATAGGCGATCGAGGTGTGATCCGCGAGCTTGCCGAGCGCGGCGGCACCAAGGCCGCCGATGCCGAATGCAACACCGAAGAACATGCCGGAGATCATGCCGAAGCGATGCGGCACCAGCTCCTGCGCGAACACGATGATCGATGTCGTCGCCGACGAGAGGATCAGGCCGATGAACACTGTCAGCACGGCGCTCATGGCGAGCCCTGCATAGGGCAGTGCCAGCGTGAACGGCAACGCGCCGAGGATCGAAAACCAGATCACATACTTGCGACCGAACCGGTCGCCGATCGGTCCGCCGAGGAAGGCGCCGGCGGCGTTGGCGGCAAGGAAGACGAAAAGATAAAGCTGTGCCGCCTGCGTCGAGACGCCGAACTTGTCGATCAGATAAAAGATGTAATAGTTCGACAGGCTCGAGACGTAGAGCTGCTTGGAGAACAGCAGCGCCACCAGAACCGTGAGCGCGACGGCGACGTGCCGCGAGCTCGGCGCATCCGGATGCTTTTCGACCGACTTGAATGTCTTCGCCGAGATCTGCGGCTTGTACCACTGGCCGATCCGCCACAGGATGACGATCGCAAGGAACGCGATCGACGACAGCCAGGCAAGCGAAGGCTGGCCGAACGGCACCACGATCAGCGCCGCCAGCACCGGCCCCATCGACTGGCCGAAGCTGCCGCCGAGCTGAAACACCGATTGCGCGAAGCCGTACCGCCCGCCGGACGCCAGCCGCGCGATCCGCGCCGACTCCGGATGAAACACCGCCGACCCCAGGCCGATCATCGACGCCGCGATCAGGATCACATGGTAGCTGTGCGCGACACTGAGCAGCAGCAGGCCGAAGAAGGTCGACGCCATGCCGATCGACAGCGAGAACGGCTGCGCCTTCTTGTCGGTGACATGCCCGACCACGGGCTGCAGCAGCGACGCCGTGAACTGGAAAGCCAGCGTGATCAGCCCGAGCTGCGCGAAGTCCAGCGCGTAATTGTCCTTCAGGATCGGATAGACCGACGAGATCAACGACTGCATGATGTCGTTGAGGAAATGCGAGAAGCTGATGCCGGCAAGCACGATATAGGCCGGGCCGGCCGCCCGCACAGCCGTATGCGGCCGCGCATCCGCGGCAGCGACCGGCACAGCCGAGTTCTCATCGGGAATGGCGACGGGCTTGTTCAACGACTCGGCCTGATGGGATTCACGCGATGCGATTGTCCTACGACGGCCCGGCGATGCGGACCACCGTCACGAAGCGATGGCTGCGATGCAATCAGGCCGCCGCCTGGCCGAGCGCCGAGACGATATGATCGACCACTTCCTCGACCAGGATCTTGTCGTCGCCCTCGCCCATCACGCGGATCACGGGCTCGGTGCCGGACGAGCGCACCAGCAGCCGGCCGTGTCCGTTGAGCCGGTTCTCGCCGTCGATGATGGCGGACTTGACGTCGGCGTCATCGAGCGGCTTGCCGCTGCGATAGCGCACGTTCTTCAATATCTGCGGCAGCGGATCGAAGCGGTGGCAGACTTCCGACACCGGGCGGCGCAGCTTCTGCACCACGGCCAACACCTGCAGCGCCGCGACGAAGCCGTCGCCGGTCGTTGCGTAGTCGGACAGAATGATGTGGCCCGACTGTTCGCCGCCGAGATTGTAGCCGCCGCTCAGCATGCGCTCGAGCACGTAGCGGTCGCCGACCGGCGTGCGCACGAGCTCCATCCCCTGCCCTTGCAGGAAACGTTCGAGCCCGAGATTGGACATCACCGTCGCGACGATGCCGGGCCGCGATAGCCGGCCGTCTTCCTTCCAGCTCTGCGCGATCACCGCGAGCAACTGGTCGCCGTCGACCAGATGGCCGCGCTCGTCGACCAGGATCACGCGATCGGCGTCGCCGTCGAGCGCGATGCCGATGTCGGCGCGCATCTCGCGCACCTTGCGGCACAAGGCTTCCGGCGAGGTCGAGCCGCATTCCTTGTTGATGTTGAAGCCATCCGGCTCGACACCGATCGCGATGACGTCGGCGCCAAGCTCCCACAGCGCTTCCGGCACCACCCTGTACGCCGCACCATGCGCGCAATCGACCACGACGCGCAGGCCGTCGAGCGAGAGATCGCGCGGCAGCGTGCGCTTGGCGAATTCGATGTAGCGGTCATGAACGCCGTCGATGCGGCGGGCACGGCCGAGGCTCGCGCTCTGCGCCAGCTTCTTGTCCAGGGACTCGTCGAGCAATTGCTCGATCTGCTTCTCGACGTCGTCGGAGAGCTTGAAGCCCTGCGGACCGAACAGCTTGATGCCGTTGTCCTCGAACAGATTGTGAGAGGCGGAAATCATCACGCCGAGATCGGCGCGCATCGACTTTGTCAGCATCGCAACGGCGGGCGTCGGCATCGGGCCGACCAGCAGCACGTCCATGCCGACCGAGGTGAAGCCCGCAACCATCGCGTATTCGATCATGTAGCCGGACAGCCGCGTGTCCTTGCCGATGACGACGCGATGGCGATGTTCGCCGCGCTGGAACACCAGTCCCGCCGCCTGCCCCACCTTGAGCGCAAGCTCGGGCGTGATCAGAGCATTGGCGCGGCCCCGGATCCCGTCCGTACCGAAATAATTGCGGCTCATGTGCCCCCCAGCGTTGCCCTGCTCTGCGGCCCTTGCGGCTGAGACTCAGGGCGCCCCGAAATGTCCGGCGTTTATAGTACCTTGAGCGCTAAGACGACTTCAAAAAATGTGATTAATCATTACCACGGAATACGCCAGCGGTATCCAGCTAGTATCCTGTAATCACTCGAATATAGACACATCCCGATCCGCCGGGAACCGCTTTCAATCCGCCCGCCGGACGTGGTGATCGCCCTTCGAGGGCGGCGGCTGGGTCACGTTGACCGGGTCGGAGGCCGGAAAGGTCTCCTCGAGACCTTCCTCCAGGGCCTGATCGAGCTTGCGCTTTTCGTCGCTCTCGACGTCTGTGGGCTTGCTGCTCGGTTTGCTCATGGACGCCCTCCTGGATCGGTTCCGCGGCGATTTGGCGAAAGCCTCAACCGTGCTAGATGACCATGAAAACCGTGATCGCAAGAAGGGCCGGGAACGTTCATGAAGCACATCACCTGCATCGAGGATTTGCGCCTGCTCCACAAGCGGCGTGTGCCGAAGGCGTTCTTCGACTATGCCGACCGCGGCTCCTATTCCGAGCAGACGCTGCGCGCCAATAGCGCCGATCTGCAGGACATCAAGTTCCGCCAGCGCATCCTGGTCGACGTCTCCAAGCGCGATTTGTCGACCAGCATTCTCGGCGAGCCCTCGGCCCTGCCCCTGATCCTGGCGCCGGTCGGGCTGCTCGGCATGCAGCATGGCGACGGCGAGATCCATGCCTGCCGCGCCGCGCAGGCCGCCGGCATTCCGTTCACCCAGAGCACGATGTCGATCTGCTCGATCGAGGACATCGCGGCCGCCGTCGACAAGCCGTTCTGGTTCCAGCTCTACGTGATGAAGGACCGCGGCTTCATCAAGGCGCTGATCGAGCGCGCGATCGCTGCCAAATGCAGCGCGCTGGTCCTGACCGTCGACCTGCAGGTGAACGGCCAGCGCCATCAGGACATCAAGAACGGCATGACGGTGCCGCCGGAATGGTCGCTGTCGAAGCTGGTCGATTTCGCCAGCAAGCCGGCCTGGGTCTCGGGCGTGCTACGCGGCAAGCGAAAGACGTTCGGCAATCTGATGGGCCATCTGAAGGGCACCGACAACATCACCGCGCTCGCAAGCTGGATCGGCTCGCAGTTCGACACCACGCTGAACTGGAAGGACCTCGACTGGATCCGCAGCATCTGGCCGGGAAAGCTGGTCCTGAAGGGCATCCTCGATGTCGAGGACGCGGAGATCGCAGCCAAGACCGGCGCGCAGGCGCTCGTGGTCTCCAACCATGGCGGACGGCAGCTCGACGGCGCGCCGTCCTCGATCGAGGTGCTGCCTGAAATCGCCGACGCGGTCGGCGACAAGATCGAGGTCATGTTCGACGGCGGCATCCGCTCCGGCCAGGACGTGATGCGCGCGCTGGCGCTCGGCGCCAAGTCCTGCATGATCGGCCGCGCCTATGCCTACGGCCTCGGCGCCGGCGGACAGGCCGGGGTTGCCAAGGCGATCGACATCATCAAGAACGAGCTCAACACCACCATGGGCCTGTGCGGCATCAACACGATCGCCGAGATCGACGACAACGTGCTGGCGGTGTGAGGCGAGGCGGGCCGCGCAAGTTTAGGTGCCGCATAAAAGGTCTTCGTCGTCCTGAGCAAGCGTAGCGCGACCCGGGACCCATAACCACAGGCGGCCGTTGGTTGGCAGACTGATGCGACGGCGCGCCTACATCGAAAGCCGGTGGTTATGGTTCCCTGCGTGCGCAGGGACGACGTTGTTGAGGGTTGCTGGCAAACCAACTCCCGCTGTCATTCCGGGCTGGTCCAAAGGACCAGACCCGGAATCTCGAGATTCCGGGCTCACGCTCCGCGTGCCCCGGAATGACCGCTTCGCGTCACATCGGCGGCGTGATGCCGTCGCGGCCGACGTTGACGCGGTTGGCTTCGAACGTGCCGTCTTCCTTCTTCGTCGCGCCGAAGATGATGATGTTGGCGCCCGCCTTCACTTCCGACTTGTCGCTGGCGACGAAGGTGACGATCGGCGTATCCGGCGGGACCACGACCTTCTTCTCGCCGTCCTTGTACTTGACCGTGATGTTCTGACCGTCGGTGCCCTTCACCGTCTGAGCGACGGTGGCGTTGGTCATGGTCGAGTTCGGCTGGCGGTCCCAGGGGCGGAAACCTTCCGCAGCCCCACGCTGGTTCTCCGGGAAGATATGCACGGCGATCGCCTTCTGGGTGCCGTCGGGCTGCGGCATGCCGGTGACGCCGATATAGGAGCCTTCCTTGATCTCCGACAGCTGTGTCTTGACCACGGCGAACACCGCGACATTGTCCGTCATGTTGACTTTGACGTCCTGGCCTTCGCGGGTCTTGACGGTCAGGACGGGGCCATCGACAACTTCGATCGTGCCCCGTATCCGTGTCGGCGCCGGCGCCTGCTGCGCCCACGCGACCGAGGTCAGAACGGAAAGCGCCGCAAACGACGCCATGAACATGCGTGGCATCCGCGATGACATCTTAGACATGAATTAAGTCCTCCAGTGTTACAAACGAGCGCGCTCCCGTAGACACTGCAAACGAGAGATTATTCCGTCACGGTCGTGTTTAGGGCGAATTCGCCCTGCGCGCCGGGTCGTGGGCACGACCGGCGGTCGCCCGCGGCGACATCACATCGGCGGGGTCAAGCCGTCGCGGCCGACGCTGACCCGATTGGTCTCGTAGGAGCCATCGGGCAGCTTCTTCATGAAAGCGATCACCTTGGCGCCCGCCTTCAGATCCGACTTCTCGCCGGGAACATAAGTGACCACGGGAGTCTCCGGCGGCACCAGCACTTTCTTCTCGCCATCCTTGTATTTGATCAACAGCGTGCGGCCGTCGGTTCCGGCAACGCTTTCGGCGACCGTCGCATTCGTCATGGACGAGTTCGGCCGCAGATCATAGGGGCGCGATCCCTCCCCGGTGCCCCGCATGTCCTCGGGAAACACGTGAACCTCGACGGCGGTCGGCATGCCGTCCGGTCCGGGCACCGTCGTGGTGCCGACGAACGAACCGACCTTGATATCGGCCAGCGCGATCTTGACGAGGCCGACCACCCGCATGTCGGAAGTCATGTGCAGCTTGACGTCCTCGCCACCGCGCGACTTCACCGCCAGCATGTCGCCGTCGACGGCCTCGATGGTGCCGCGAACCCGCGACGGCGTCGGCGACTGTTGGGCAATGGCATAAAGCGTCGAGGCCGCTACCATGGCAACGGCAATCAGCGGGCGTTTGAGGGTAGAACGGTGAATGGTCATCAGTGGTCTCCAATCGGCGCGACCTGTCTACTGATGAACAACGAATATCGTATTATATTCCTCGTCAAACCTTCGTGACTTACCCCCGGATCGAACTTCTACTTCTGGTTTAATCGCGCGGCAGAACGCAGGCCGGATCATGCCCGTGCGAGATCTGCTTCAACCAATGCACGCAGTTCCGCCGTCACATGCGGCCGTTGGCCGAACCACAGCTCGAAGCCACGCACGGCCTGATGCAGCAGCATGCCGAGCCCGTCGGCGGTCTTCAGTCCGCGCGCCCTGGCGGCTGTGAGCAACGGCGTCTCGAGCGGCACGTAGACGAGATCGTTCACCAGGGCATCGGGCGGCAGCAGACCGACGTCCACCTCGAGCGCGGGCTGGCCATGCATGCCAAGCGAGGTGGTGTTGATCAGGAGCGCCGCGCGCGGCAGCAGATCGCCGAGGCCCTTCCAGGCGCTGGCATGAACGTTATCGCCGAACTGATCCGCCAGCGCGCGGGCGCGCTCCATGGTGCGATTGACGATGTGAATGCATCCGATGCCGCGTTCGATCAGGCCGAACACCACCGCGCGGGCCGCGCCGCCGGCACCCAGCACCACCACCTCCGCGGCGGACTCCCAACCCGGCGTGCAGGCGTCCAGATTGCTGATGAAGCCTTCGACGTCGGTATTGGTCGCACGCAGCTCGCCATCCTCGATCCAGAGCGTGTTGGCGGCGCCGACGGCGCGCGCCCGTGCATCCGGCAAGGCGAGCGCCAGCGCATGCTCCTTGTGCGGGATCGTGACATTGGCGCCGACGAAGCCATGGGCCGACAGGCGCGCGACGAAATCCGCGAAATGTTCGGGCGGCACGGCCTCGATGCTGTAGCCGCCCTCGATGCCGAGCTTGCGCAGCCAGTAATGATGGATCAGCGGCGAGCGCGAATGCGCAGCCGGCCATCCGATCAGGCAGGCGGCGCGGGGTCTGGGCGGACGTGTCATCGTCGTCAAATCGGCCAAGCCGGGTTCGCTGTCAATCCTTCCGTTGAACCGTCGCGGCCACGAGTGCGCCGAGCGTCAGCGCGCAGCCCGCGGCGAACCAGATCGCCGCGAGGTTGATCCAGAGATAGGCGAACGCGCCGCACGGCGGAGCCCGCGACCAGCGCCGCCCACAACAACAGGTTCGGCAGCCAGCCGAAGCGCGGCCCACCGGTGAGCGCGGCGGCCAGGAGTTGGCCGACCTTGACCAGCGCGCCGGTCACATAAGTGAGGCCGAGGCCGGCGCCGCCCTCGATCTGGAACACCGCGTTCTCCAGCCCCATCGCCAGCACGATCGCGCTGATCGCCGCCGATGCGAAGCCAAAGGCGTGGCAGAGCGCCGCGGCCGCCAGCAGCGCCGCTTCCACGAGCAATAGCCGGCACTGGCGATAGGCGCTGCGGCCGAGCACGATCAGGCTACCGGCGGCTGCGCCGAGGACAAACAGCGCGATCAGACCGCCCGCTTGCGCCGCCGTCTGCCAATGGCCTTCGGCCAGGCTCACGCCCATCCGCGTCGAGTTGCCGCTCATGAAGGAGACGAACAGCCCGCCCAGATGCAGAAAGCCGATGCCGTCGACATATCCCGCGAGCGCACTCAGCGCACAGGCGAGCGCGATATTGGCGCGTGAGTCAAGCATGCCGCACTAGCTCTGCCCGCGCCACTCGTAGATTTCCTTGTCATACGCCTCGACGAAACCGGCACGCTGCAGATTGCGATAGGAATGTTCGAGCATGTGCAGCGTCTCGGAAACCAGGATCGACGCGCCTCGCGCCTCGGCCTCCGCCACGCGCGCTGCGATCAGCGCCTGCTGCGCGCCGCGCTTGCGGTCGCCCTCGGCGGTCGCGGCCGTGAAGAGATAGCCGATGTCCTCGAACAGGCACAGCGCGCCGATGGCGACAGGGCGTTCGCCATCGAACGCCATGTAGTGGAAGAAGCGGTCCTTGCCTGCCGAGTTCGCATAATTGGGCCACAGCCTCTCGTCGATTTGCGCGCGGTGCGCCGCGACCTCATCGGGGCCAATCCTGCGGATGTCGAGATCGGTGTTGACATGGAACGGCGCGGGTCCGACGCGGCACATCGTCGGATAGCCGGTCCAGCGATTGCGCGAAAACCCGATCTCCTCGAGCAGGCGTCTCGCTTTGTCCATGTCCGGCCCCGGACTGAGCCAGACGAAAAACCGCTGCACGCCGTGACCTGCGAAGAACGCGATCAGTCGCCCGACGCCCTCGGTGCTCATGTCCTCCTCTGCGCCGCAGAGATGCACGCGGTTGAGATTGGCGGAGGCATAGGGCGTCTGGTGCTCGGGATCGATCGTCGCATAGGCCTCGCCGAACGCCACGCCGTGGAATCGACGACCGGCAAGCCCATCGGGGTGGACCTGCGAATCCAGCCAGGCGGTGAGCCGCTTCATCTTTCGCGATAGATCGAGCGTATCCATGGCGCGTCACACGAGATGCGACAGCCAGTGTGAATGAAGGTACGGAAAATTAAAAGCGCCCGTCGAGAGGATGACGTGCCTCAGTTGGGCACAAACGCCTGTGATCGCAAATCGGCAGCACGTCGGAGCAAGTTCGGGCAGATACCGAGATGTCCAGGCACTCTATATCCAAGCGTGCGGGCGTGTCGTCATCCGCCGACGGGCATCTGCCGCCCGGGCTCGTCGCCCTACTCGTGTTGTCTCGCCGCCCTCTTTTCTGTTACCTTTTTACTGGTCCTCTTCTTTCCCTTTCCTCTCTTACTCGTTTCGCTTTTTTCCTGTTCCTCTTTTGCACGTTCTTGTTGCTGTTTTTCTTCTTGTTGTCCTTCTGGTTTTTCTTCTTGTCGATCCTTTTTTTGCTCTTCTTCGTTTTGTTGTTCGCCTTTTCGCTGCTCTTCATTCACTGGCGAATCGCGTGGCGTCAACGGCTTGAGCTGTTTCAGTATGTTTTCGATGTCGACCACATAGCTATCAAAATTCTTGTCCGCCAGATTTCGGACATTCTCCAAATATTTCTTTGCGAAATCCAGCAGCTCAGCATCCAATTCAGCGTGAAACTTCCGATCATGTCTGTTGTGGATTAGAATCCATCGTAGCTGCCTGTAGAATCGCTCCATGAGGGCCATCACTTCTGAATAGTGAACCAGGCCTCTGGTGAGCCATTGTTCGTATGCGATCCACAATAAGTTGAAGGTGTGCTCGGCACTTGGTGAAGGCTGAGCTTTGCCGGATCTAGCGTCATCCGGCCTCAACCAGAAGACGACGCTGGTGGCCATGAGCCTGCCGTACATCACACTGGGGTCGGCAAATCCCTTCAACATAATATTCGTAATGTCCCTCCCGGAGAACCAATCGGTTTTCCGGATAGAGTCGACCGATCGAAATAGCCACTCCGCAAGGCGACGAAGCTCGAAGCGCGAGTCGGATTCCATCGCGCGATGCCCTTCACTGTGAGGATTCCGCTACGCAAACAGAAATGGGCCTTCCACGATTGAGCGCAACGCTCTGCTCATTCTCGCATGCATTCAATCTCTGGTCAAACCCGAGGAGCGTCTCAACCTTCTTCCCAAGAACTGCAACGACTGGGAAAAGCAAAAACTTTAGGTGCAAGAAGCATGCGTAGTTTGCTGCAATGCGAACTGAGCCCCCGCGCAGGTCCCGCTCAACGGCATCATCCCCGCCACCGCGGTGCAGGACGACGTGATTGCATACGAAATTCTGAACCTTGGAATAGAGCACTAAAATTGTGAGCGTTGGGGCGTGATCAACTGACGGTCTCGCTTTAAGATCGGCTACTTTGTCGGCTGTTCGCGCGCCTTGTCTCAAGCGCGACGTATTAACTGGGAATCTGGCCGGTCTCCAGCACATGAGGACGATATGCGCTCGGACGGTGCGTCAACGAAACTCTGCTTTGTTGTCGGTCCGATTGGTAAGGCTGGCAGCAAAGCGCGCATACATGCCGACCGCCTGTTAGCGAAAATCATCCGGCCGGTCATGTCGAAATTCCCGGAGTTTGCTGTGAAGCGGGCCGATGAGGATGCTCGGCCAGGCCTCATCGATATCCATATGATTGATGACCTGCTTGATGCCGAACTGGTGATAGCTGACCTTAGCCGTTCCAATCCGAACGCTTTTTACGAAATAGGGATACGCCACGTGGCGCAACGGCCGATTATCCATATGCAATTGGCATCGGAAAAGATTCCGTTCGACATAGCCGGTTATCGCGCCATCAAATTTTCGCTGACGAAAGTCCAATCCGCGCGGAACGGTCTCAGTCGCGCCGTCGAGGCGGTTCTTGCCCCGGGCTACAAGGTCGAAAATCCATTCACCCGCAAGCGCCGCCGCCCCTTGGAAGGGGAAGAGTTAGACCTTTTCAATAGTGTACTTGGTCGAAAACGCCGCTGAGGATCGCAGTATTCCGGTGCACTCGGCAACCGGCGACGGACTTGTTGTTCTGAACCGTCATTTGGTTAGCTAGCTCGCGGCAAGCCCGTCCGAGGTGACGGCAGCCTCTTCCGCATGTCCCTTGATGTCGGCAACGGCGCGCGCGATGGTTTCGCGATAGCGGGCGCGCGGCGGGCTCACGCCGTGGGTCAACAGCGCGCGTCGCACGGTCGGTGATGCGCCCGTGATGAACAGCTTCACGCCGTGGCGTTTGGCCCGCGCGGCGACACGGCCCATCGCATTTGCCGCCGTGGAATCCAGGAACGGCACCGCCGCGAAATCGACCACGAAGGCCTTGCGCCGGTCGGCGATACCGTCGAGCACGGCCCCGATCGCCGAGGCCGCGCCGAAGAAGAACGCGCCGGTGATGCGATAGACCAGCACTTCCGGATCGGACGCGAGCGTCGAGTCGTA
Source organism: uncultured Alphaproteobacteria bacterium (assembly GCA_963786015.1). Taxonomy (GTDB): domain Bacteria; phylum Pseudomonadota; class Alphaproteobacteria; order Rhizobiales; family Xanthobacteraceae; genus Bradyrhizobium. Next base: position 61,581 of record CAWAXO010000041.1, read on the forward strand.
GGGTACGCGATCGCCGCCGTCGCTGTCGGCACGGTCGGCCGTCACGAGTGGCGTATCGTCCTCGATGCCGGTCATCTCCGCCATCCGGTTGATGAAGATGACCGCGCCGAGCGCGAAGCCGACCAGAATGCCCTCGGTGAGATCGCGAAACACCGTGAGCAGGAAGGTCGCGAGCAGCACCAGCGCATCGCTGCGCGAGGAGCGGATCAGGGTCGCGAAATCATGTTTCTCGGCCATGTTCCAGGCCACCGTCACCAGCACGGCGGCGAGCGCCGACGAGCGGAATGAAGCTCGCGAGCGGCGCGGCGATCAGCATGAAGAGCAGCAGGAAGACCGCATGCAGCATGCCGGAGACCGGCCCGCGCGCGCCGGAACGGACATTGGTCGCGGTGCGCGCGATCGTGCCGGTGACGCAGATACCGCCGAACAGCGCCGATCCGATATTGGCAAAGCCCTGCGCCACCAGCTCACAATTGGATCGATGCCGCCGGCCGGTCATGCCGTCGGCGACCACCGCCGACAGCAGCAACTCGATCGCGCCGAGCAGTGCGAAGGAAATGGCGTCCGGCAGCACCGCTTGCAGCCTTGGCGAACGAAAAGGCGGGCAAGGCAGGCAGCGGCAATTCGCGGGGAATGCCGCCGAAGCGCGTGCCGATGGTTTCCACGGATAGCGACAGCGCCCAGGTCGCAAGCGCCGCCACCGCCACCGCGATCAGAAGGCCCGGCCAGCCCGGCCGCCATCGCCGCAACACGACGATGATGGCGATGCTGACCGCCGCGATTGCGATCGCAGATGCGTTTGCGGTCTGCGCCGCACCCGCAGCGCTATCAGTTTCGGGATCAGCTCGCCGGGCTCCTTGCCTGCGAGCGTGATGCCGAACAGGTCCTTCAACTGGCTTGCGAAGATGATCACCGCAATGCCGGCGGTGAATCCGACCGTGACAGGATAGGGAATGAACTTGATGTAGGTGCCGAGGCGCAGGAAGCCGGCCGCGATCAGGACCACGCCGGCCATCATGGTGGCGAGGATCACGCCATCGACGCCGTGACGGTCTGCGGTCACCGCCACCAGCACGATGAAAGCGCCGGCCGGGCCGCCGATCTGGAACCGGCTGCCGCCGAGCAGCGACACGATGAAGCCGCCGACCACGGCGGTATAGAGACCGCGGCCGGGCGACACGCCCGACGCAATCGCAATCGCCATCGACAGCGGCAGCGCCACGATCGCGACGGTGAGCCCCGACATCACATCGGCACGGAGATCGGCGAGGCCGTAGCCCTCGCGCAGCACCGTGATCAGCTTTGGCGAATAAAGTTCCGCGAAGGTCGGCGCCTTGATCTGACGCATCATGCCCGGTTGTTGTCCTGTTCCCCGATTCGAGGGCGAGCATGGGCCGGGACGCGGCAGGCCATATTGATGCAGATCATGTTTGGGGGCGCAGCCCAGCGACGTCATTCCGGGCGCCAAAGGCGAACCCGGAATTCGAATTCCGGGCTCGATGCTGACGCATCGCCCCGGAATGACGGAGGAATCACGCGCACCCCGGAATGATGGGCCAAGTCACATCACGCCGCATCCCGATGCGCGGCGATGATCTGGTCGGCGGCGCGTCCGGTGACCTCGGCCATGTGATCGAACTGCCGGGTGAAGCTGCCGGCCCCGGCGGTGGCCGAGCGCAATTCCACGATCAGTTCGCCGATCTCGGCCTCCGGCATCATCGCGCGGACGCAGTCCCAGCCTGACCAGCCCTCGCGGGTGTCGAAGCCGAGGATCTGCCCGCGCCGCGCCGACAGGATCGCGTTGATCTTGGCGGTGGCGTCGTTCGGACAGACGATCTCGACGGTGTGGATCGGCTCCAGCAGCACGGGCTGACAGTGCGGCAGACCCTCGCAGACGCCGACCCGCGCCGCGGTGCGGAACGCGAGGTCGGACGAGTCGACGCTGTGATAGGAGCCGTCGGTCAACGTCACCTGCACGTCGATCACCGGAAACCCGAGCGGTCCGCGATTGAGGCCATCGACCACGCCCTCCTCCACCGCGCCGATATAATTGCGCGGCACCGCGCCGCCGACCACACTCTCCTGGAACTTGAAACCTTCGCCGCGGGGCAATGGCCTGATCTCCAGCACCACGTCGCCGAACTGGCCATGGCCGCCGGACTGCTTCTTGTGCCGGCCGCGCTGGGTGATCGGCTTGCGGATGGTCTCCAGATAGCCGATCGCCGGCGGATGCGACTTCACATTGACGCCGAACCGGTTGCGCAGGCGTTCCAGCGTGACGCGCAGATGCATCTCGCCCTGTCCCCATAGCACCGTGTCGTGGGTCCGGGGATTTTGCACGACGGTCAGCGAGGGATCCTCCTCGTTGAGCCGCAACAGCGCCTGGCCGAGCTTGACGTCGTCCTTGCGGTCGGTTGCCGCAATCGACATCGCCAGCACCGGCGGTGTCGGTTCGACCTTGACCAGCGCTGCCGGCGCGGTCTTGCCGCCTCCCAGCGTATCTCCGGTCTTGATCGAATCGAGCTTGCCGAGCGCGACCGCGTCGCCGGCCTCCGCCGCTGCACGCTTGGAGTCGGTGGCGCCGCTCACGGCCAGGATTCCCGAGACCTTGCCGCTCTCGCCCGACGAAGATTGCAGCACCGTACCATCGTCGAGATGGCCGGCCAGGATGCGTGTCAGCGACAGCTTGCCGCCGTGCTGCAAATGCACGGTCTTGAACACATAGCCGACCGCGTCCTTGTTCGACTTGGCACCGAGGCGCTTGGCCGTCGCCTCGACACCGGGCGATTCGTGCCGCAGCGCCTTCATCAGGCGCAGCACGCCGTTCTCTCGCCCGGCCGAGCCCAGCAGCACCGGGCAGATCAGTCCTTCGCGCAGCTCGCGGGCGAGATCGTCGAACACCGCATCGCGCGGCGGCTGGATGTCCTCGAGCAACTGCTCCATCAGCGCGTCGTCATGGTCGGCGAGCTTCTCCAGCATCGAGAAGCGCGCTTCTTTCTCGCGGTCGAGATTGCCGCCTTCGAGCTCCATGACTTCGGACGCCTTGTGCTCGCGATAGACAAAGGCGCGCTCGAGCGCGAGGTCGACGAAACCCTCGATCAGATCGCCGTTCCAGATCGGAATCTGCCGCAGCACCAGCGGAACGCGTGACGCCGGCTGCAGCATCGCGAGCGACTCGCGGATGCGCTTGTTGGCGCGGTCGATCTTGTTGAGAAAAAGGAAACGCGGGATCTTCAGCTCTTCCAGCTCGCGCAGGATGATCTGAAGCTGCGGCAGCTTCTTCTCATCCGCCTCGCAGACCACGACCGCTGCGTCGACCGCAGGAAGCGCCGCGCGCATGTCGTTTGCGAACTCCACCGAACCCGGACAATCGATGAAGGTGTAGCTGTCGCCCATGAAGCTTGTCGTGACCGCAGTCAGCCCGACGCCCATCTTGTGATCGCGGGCTTCCGCGCTGGCGTCGCCCACCGACGTGCCGGCGTCGACGCTGCCGGCGCGCGGAATTGCGCCGGTTCGCGCCATGATCGCTTCGAGAAGGGTGGTTTTACCGCTTTGGAAAGGGCCCACCAGCGCGATGCACCGTGGACCTCGGGGACTTCTGACGTCTTGTCCCATTCGCCGTCTCCTTGTCTGGAGCTCGGCCCGTGATTGGGTCGGCGACATGAATGCTCTGCCTGCCCAAAAGATTTGGCAAGCCGGAAACTTCGCTGCGGTGCATCGCAACGTTCACAACTCGAAACGATCTCCGCATTCCCTGCGAAGACGCTGATTGCGCGGCGAAAGTGTGAAACGAAAAGTGTAAGCAGGACTTACGAGACCATTTACCGTCCCGGCCGCAGCTCCAGGCTTTCCAGTCCTGCCGCGACATTGAGGCCGACCTGGCCCTGCACGCTGAGCGGCTGGAGCGCGATCGAATTGTTGGAGCCGCCAACCAGCACATTGCCGCCGACGCCGACGCCGATCGACGCGCTGCCCTGCGCACCGGCGTAATTGCCGGAGAGATCGCCCGGCCCGAGCCGCGCCACCGGCGCATACACGCCCCAGGCCAGCGCGGTTTCCTCGGTGATGCCGAGATCGAGACCAACCTTGCGGATGGTCGCGACGTAGCGATCCTCGGGCAGGCCCTCGACGCGCAGCACGCAGCCGAGATTGGTGACGGAGCCGACGATGAAGCCGACGCTCGCGCCGCCGCGGCATTCGAGCACGCCGACCTGCACGCGCTGTATCGGCTGCTGCGCCCTCGCGCCGATCACGGATGCAACCAGCGCGACAGAGGCAATGCAAGCGGACATCAGGGAACGACGCATGAGAAAAGCTCCAACTGAAAAAATAAGCAAATGCGGGCGCGGGATTTTTCGCCCCCGGGCAAGGTCGCTTCTATGCCACAAGATTTTTCGCCGCGCCAAATATTTCATCGCCGAAAACAAAAGAGGCCCGCTTGCGCGAGCCTCTTTCCCAGAAAGAAATTCTCCGACACGTTATATTTATATTTTTATTTCCCCGACACGTCATACTTTTCGCCGACGGGCTCCGTGGCGCGAAGCACGGCTATCTGAGGTTACCGCAGAAGCGCTGGATGCGCTTGCAGGCATCCTCGAGGTCGGAGGTCTTGGTCGCGTAGGAGATGCGGAAGGCCGGCCCGAGCCCGAACGCAGAGCCCTGCACCACAGCCACGCCTTCGCTTTCCAACAGCTCGGTGACGAAATCCTCGTCGGTTGCGATGGTCTTGCCCGACGGCGCGGTCTTGCCGATCGTGCCGGCGCAGGACGGATAGACATAGAAGGCGCCTTCCGGCCGCGGGCACTCGATGCCCTTTGCCTGGTTCAGCATCGAGACCACGAGGTCGCGGCGCTCCTTGAACACCTTGTTGTTGACGGGGATGAAGTCCTGCGGCCCGTTGAGCGCCTCGACCGCGGCCCATTGCGCGATCGACGACGGGTTCGAGGTCGACTGCGACTGGATGGTCGCCATCGCCTTGATCAGGTCCGCCGGGCCGCCGGCATAGCCGATGCGCCAGCCGGTCATGCAATAGGCCTTCGAGACGCCGTTCACCGTCAGCGTGCGGTCGTAGAGTTTCGGCTCGATCTGCGCCGGCGTCGTGAAGACGAAGTCGTCATAGACCAGGTGCTCATACATGTCGTCGGTCATGACCCAGACCTGCGGATGCTTGACCAGCACGTCGGTGATCGCCTTCAGCTCGCTCGCGCGAATAAGCGGCGCCGGTCGGGTTCGACGGCGAGCAGAGGATGATCCACTTGGTCTTCGGCGTGATCGCCTTTTCCAGATCGGCCGGCTGCAGCTTGAAGCCATGCTCGGCCGTGCAGACCACCGGCACCGGCTCGCCGCCGGCCAGCGCGACCATTTCCGGATAGCTCACCCAATAAGGCGCGGGGATGATGACCTCGTCGCCCGGATTGAGGGTGGCCATCAGCGCATTGTACAGCACCTGCTTGCCGCCGGTGCCGACGATGACCTGGTTCGGCTTGTAGGTGAGACCGTTCTCGCGCTGAAACTTGGCGATGATCGCCTCCTTCAGCTCGGGAATGCCGTCCACCGCCGTGTACTTGGTCTTGCCGGCCTCGATGGCATGGATCGCCGCCAGCTTGATGTTGGCGGGCGTGTCGAAATCCGGCTCGCCGGCGCCGAGGCCGATGACATTGCGCCCCGCCGCTTTCAGCGCGCGTGCTTTATCCGTGACCGCGATGGTCGCGGACGGCTTCACACGGTCGAGCGCAGCGGACAGGAACGGCATCATCATCTCCTTGCAGGCGCGGTGAGCCCGAGGCTTCCACGACTTTTCGATGAAAGGGAATAATGCCACCCTAAAGCGAGCAACGCTGCATCGCAAGAAGCTTCAACGCTTACCTGCAAACTTTAGGGAACGTTAAAGCCGGCCCCTTAGGCTCGCGCAATATTCCTAAAGTTCCGCAGCAAAATGACTTATTTCCGGCAAGCATCGGCGTGGCAACGGGTTTCGCAACAGCTCCGGTCCGGCCACTGGCTGACCGTGGAGCGGGCGCGCACCTATACCCTGATCCTGCTGGCGTTCTACGCCATCGCCATCGTCGGCTGGATCGCGCTGTCGGGCGGCCTGACCGACCCCAACGGCAAGCCGCTCGGAACCGATTTCTCGAGCTTCTATGCCGCAGGCTCGCTCGTGCTCGATGGACGCGCCGGCGACGTCTACGACATGGCCGCCCATCATGCGCGCGAGCAGCAGATCTTCGGGGCGGCGACGCCCTATTACGGTTGGCTGTACCCGCCGCTGTTCCTGCTCGTGGTGACCCCGCTCGCTTTGCTGCCGTACCCGCTCGCATTGCTGGTCTGGCAAGGCGCGACGTTTGCGCTCTATCTGGCCGTGATCGGCGCGATCCTGCGGCCGCTGCGGCGCGACGATGCGACGGTCGCCGGGCTCTGGCTGCAGGTGGCGGCCGCTTTCCCGGCCGCCTTCATCAATCTCGGCCACGGCCAGAACGGCTTTCTCACCGCGGGACTGCTGGGAGCAGCCCTGGTCGCGCTGCCGCGACGGCCCCTGCTCTCGGGCGTGTTGTTCGGCCTGCTCGCCTACAAGCCGCAATTCGGCCTCTTGATCCCCGCGGCACTTCTGGCGGCCGGACAATGGCGGGCCATCCTGGCCGCGGGCGTCACGGTGACGGCGCTCGCGATTGCGTCGGCGGCTGCCTTCGGCACCGACATCTGGTGGTTGTTTGCCGCGTCGACCGGAACCTCGCGCAAGCTTCTGCTCGAGGAGGGCAATGTCGGCTTCGAAAAACTGCAGAGCGTGTTCGCCGCGGTGCGAATGCTGGGTGGCGGAATATCCTCGGCCTATGCCGTGCAAGGCGCCGCATCGCTCGCCACCATTCTCGGCGTCGCATGGGCGTGGCGTTCGTCCGACGACCACAACCTCAAGGCTGCAATATTAATCATTGCAACCTTGCTCGGTTCGCCGCATGTGCTGGATTATGATCTGACGATTCTCGCTCCGGCGCTCGCCTTCATCGTCGCGTCACGCTGGCCGAACGGATTTCGCGGCTATGATGTCACCGTTCTCGCCTTTGCGTGGTCCGTTCCATTGTTCGCGCGCGCCGTCGCGGGCGCGGCATGCGTTCCCCTCGGCCTGATTGCGGTGACGATGCTGTTCTGTGTCGCGATGCGCCATGTCTGGCGCGAGCGCGCGCTGCCGTCACTTGCGGCCGGCAGGGTCGCGCAAGCGTGATCTGATTTGTATCGCTGTGTTGTAAAATTCTTTCGCCTGGGTGCGGTGCAGTAGAGGTTTTCGACTTTTTCCATTCGGCAGGACTTGCGGCTCATAGGCAACAGCATCATTGTTTAGCCGCGTTGCTAAACCATAGGCGACCGCTCATCGCGACGTGTCGACCATCGAAGACAGGCGAATGTACAAGCTCTACTCCATGCAGCGCTCCGGAAACAGCTACAAGGTTCGCCTTGCGCTCGCGCTGCTCAACGCGCCCTATCGTGCGATCGAGATCGATATTCTGCGTGGAGAAAGCCGCACGCCGGAATTCCTGTCGAAGAATCCGAGCGGACAGGTGCCGCTGCTCGAAGTCGCCGACGGACGCTTCCTCGCCGAGTCCAACGCCATCCTCTGGTACGTCGCGGCCGGCACGCCGTTGTCGCCGGAGTCGCCAATCGAGCGCGCCGAAGCATTGCAGTGGATGTTCTTCGAACAGCACGCGCTGGAGCCGAATATCGGCGCGGCCTATTTCTGGCTGGCCCTGGTCAAGGGCGGGCGCGACCTGCAGACGCATGCGCTGGAAGACTGGATGGAGCGCGGCTATGCGGCGCTTCAGGTGATGGAAAATCACCTCAAGGAGCATCAGTATTTCGCCGCGAACCAGCTCACGGTCGCCGACATCGCGCTGTATGGCTATACCCATGTCGCCGATCGGTGCGACTTCGATCTCGCGGCATTTCCCGCCATCAAATCCTGGCTGAGGCGGATCGAGCAGACCCCCCGCTTTGTAACCATGGACTGGCATGCGACCGAGATCGACGACCCCGCGAGCATGGCCGCCGAGGTCTGATCGTTTTACCTTTGGTAACGAATCGTTAACGATTAAGGTGATTTGGCCACTTTCTGAGGGGTCCGCCGCCGCAATGTTGCCTGTGACGGTTGCAACATTTGCATCCTCGGCGGGTGATTCGCCCGCGCGCCACGTCAAGGATTCCCGACCATGAAACGGTCGCTAAACGCCGCAGGATTCAGCGGCCGCAGCTCAACTGTTGCCCCGTCACGGCTGATCGATGCCATCGCAACCTCCCTCGTGCTCGCCGGGCTCTCACTCTGCCTGGTCGTCACCCTGACGGCGCTTTCGGTAAAAGCGGGACAGGCGATGCCGATCCCGTTCTGAACCCACCGACCCATCCATCCTCCACTCACGGCTGCAGACGGGCGCGAGGCCGCGCAACGACGCTGCTTCGCTGTCGGTGCTGACGGATACAGCCATCTCCGGGACGACCACTCTTTCCGCCGTCATTCCGGGGCGACGCGCAAGCGGCGAACCCGGAATCGATATCCACCGGCTGTGGTTGTTGATTCCGGGCCTGCGCCACCCAAGTCGGCTTGTTGCCGACTTGGACACTAACATATGGCCGAACTCGGGTGAATCCGAGTTCGGGTCGGCGCATCCCGGAATGCCGGTGGAGAATTTTCCGCCTCGCCCATCGTGCCTTCGATGCTCGCTCTCATTTGATCAAAGAGATCTGAAAGCTCTCCGGCTCCGGTCAATCTGTTCTTAAACAAAGCGCAGGAAATTCCGCCACTGACGAAATAGCTGCTTAAGCTGAGTGCCAAGGCTGTTGTGCGACGAGAGGATAGCATGCAGTTCGACTGGCGCTCGATGTCCGGCCCTGCGCTTGCGGCGGCAACGGCGCTGTTCGCCATCGTCGTCGACCGCTATCTCAAAGGCGCGCCATATCCCGCGCCGCTGTTCATCTGCATCGTGGCGCTTGCGGGGTCTCTTGGGGGCCTCGTCTCCGCCGCGACCAGCGGCGGAATCGCGATCGGCTGCTCGGCGCTGTTCTTCTTCAATCGTCACGCTCCGCCTGGCTACGACGGTGCGGACCTCGTTCAACTGGCGATGCTGTCGATCGCGGTCGGCACCACCGCTGCCATCACCGGGCTGCTGCGGCAGAGACGGCTCGAGGCCTTCTCGCGCGAGCGCTTGCATCACGCCACCGCCGAGCGCCTGTCGACCGCGCTCGATCACATGGATATCGGCATCGTGCTGCTCGATGCCGACACCCGCGCGGAATTCATCAACCGCGCCTTCCGCGGCTATTTTTCGCTGACCGACGCGCAGGCCGAGCGCAAGCCGCCATTCGTTGCGCTGATGTATCATGGCCGCGACACCCGCGCCTATGAACTGCCGGAAGATGAATTGAACGCTTATGTCGCCCGGCGGATGGAGATGGTGCGCACGGGCGATTCCACGCCGATCAACATCAAGCTCGCGGACGGCAAGGTGCTGCGCTTCTCGTGCACGGCGCTGCCCGATGGCGGGCGGATGCTGAGCTACACGCCCGTCACCGATCTGATCCGCGATGGCGATGAACCGGCGAGCGCCGATGATTTTTACGCTCTGCGCGACCGGCAATACGGCCTGGTCCATCACCTGCGCGCAGCGGAATAGCCGGGCCAAACCGCGCCTGTGGATAAGTTCGGCTGTCACCGCCACGTAATAAAGCAAGGCTAGGTTGTAGTCGCGTCTGATCAGGCCCCCCGTCACAGATCAAGCGCCAGCGGTCCCCGTCAGTCGCCGCGTCTGACCGGGGCCGCATCTTTTTGGATGCTTACCAAGCTCCGGCTCGCCGATCGGAGCACGCCCGCAAATTCAGACCAGCGATGACCGTGGCGATTGGCCCGTCCCTTGCGGCCAGCATGGCCGCGCGTCACAATTGCCGTCCCTTTCTTCACGTCTTTGGGTCTTCTCATGCAAATTCGGAACCTTGGCGGCTCGGGCCTGCGCGTCTCCGCCGTCGGCCTCGGCTGCAACAATTTCGGCCAGCGCACCGATCTCGAAACCTCGCGCAAGGTCATTCACAAGGCGATCGACCTCGGCATCACGCTGTTCGACACCGCCGACATCTACGCCGGCATGGGCGGCTCGGAGACGGTGCTCGGGACCGTGCTCGGCGACCGGCGCAAGGACATCGTGCTGGCAACGAAATATTCCAAGCCGATGGCGACCGACGGCACCAAGCAGGGCGCGTCGCGCCGCTACATCATGCGCGGCGGTCGAAGCGAGCCTGAAGCGGCTGAAGACCGACTACATCGATCTCTATCAGCAGCACGACTACGATCCACTGACTCCGATCGAGGAAACCCTGCGCGCGCTCGACGATCTCGTTCGCCAGGGCAAGGTCCGCTATATCGGCAATTCCAATTTTCCGGCCTGGCGCATCGCGGAGGCGGAATATGTCGCGCGCGCGATGAATGTCAGCCGCTTCGTCTCCTGCCAGGACGAGTACAGCCTCGTCGTGCGCGACATCGAGAAGGACCTGCTGCCCGCCGCGCAGGAATACAAGCTCGGCCTGCTGCCGTTCTTCCCGCTCGCAAGCGGACTGCTCACCGGCAAATACAAGCGCGGCTCCGCCCCGCCCGACCAGACACGTTTCGCCACGACGCCCATGCTCCGCGATCGTTACGTCACGCCGCGCAACGAGAACATCGTCGAGAAGCTGGAGGCCTTCGCGAAAGAGCGCGGCCACACGCATGCTGGAGCTCGCCTTCTCCTGGCTCGCCGCCCGCCCGCAAGTCTCAAGCGTCATCGCCGGCGCCACCCGCGCCGAACAGATCGAGCAGAACGTGAAAGCCGTCGCCTGGACGCTGAGCGCGGACGACATGGCCGAGATCGACAGGATCACGCAGGGGTGAGCAGGGCGCTCTCTCGTTCCCTCTCCCCGTTCTTAGGGGGAGAGGGTCAGGGTGCAGGGACTCTATCCGCATAACGCGCTTTGAATTGTCATTAGGACACCCTCGATGTTACCGAGAACATCGTTATTCCAAAATCGTAGCACTCTGAAGCCTTCCTCGGTAAGACAGCGATCTCGGACCGCATCCTCAGCGAATTCACTGTGTCGTCCGCCATCGACTTCGACGATGAGAGACTTCTCGCGGCACACAAGGTCGCAGATGTAGCCCTCGATCGGCAGTTGCCGTACGAATTTGCATCCGTCGATCTGCCGGTTACGAATGCAATTCCAGAGGACAGTTTCCGCGTCAGTCTGACTGGCGCGCAGTCGTCTCGCAATTTGGATAGTTTTACTATTTCGGCCGCGCACGACCGTTACCTCGGCATTGTAACGGCTTCGTCCAATACAGAGCCCGCTATGCGGAGAGAGCCCCTCACCCCGTGAAGAACGCTACTGTATGCACGCATCTCGCGTTTCGCGTAGGTGCGCTCCCTCTCCCCGCGAAGAGCGGGGAGAGGGAGCGCACCGTCATTGCCCTAATCGCGCAATCAGCCCTTGCGGCCACCCACCGTCTGCCGCACTTCAAATCCCTCGAACTGCGGATGGCCGAGATAGAGCGGCTTGTTGTCGCCGGCGCTGCGATGGGCTGCGCGGAAGGCGTCCGACTTGGTCCAGGCTTCGAAGGCCGCGTAGTTCGCCCAGATCGTATGCGATGCGTAGAGCGTGTGATCCTCGGCCTCGGGTCCTTTCAGCAAGTGAAACTCGATGAAGCCCGGCACCTTGTCGAGATGGCTGTCGCGCGAGGTCCAGACCTGTTCGAAGTCCGCCTCCGAGCCCTTGGCGACCTTGAACCTGTTCATGGCGATGTACATCGGTCTATCTCTCCTGATCGCGTGACACTGCTCCACACAGCGATTGACACCGTTGCTAGCAGAATTTGCGGCAGCCGAACCGAACTTTTATGTGACCAATCCCTTGAGCGGCCGCGTCGCGGCGCTATCGGGGAACACGGTTTCCGCAAGCCCGCGCTCACTGATCCCCAGATGATCAGACAATACGCCCTTGATCACGGCGCGCAGATCGGTGGTCGGCTTCGAGATCACGTCCTTCATAAAGGCTCGCCGGCTTCAGCGCCGGCCAGTCCGAAATCACCCGGCCGCCCTTCACTGCGCCACCGGCGAGCAGCGCGATCGTGCCGGTGCCGTGATCGGTGCCCTGCGTGCCGTTGATGCGCGCGGTGCGGCCGAACTCGGTCGCGACCACCACGACGGTGTCGCGCCAGCGCTCACCGAGCCCGCTTTCGAATTCGGCCAATGCGCCGTCGAGGCCGGACAGCAGTTGCGCGAGCCGCCCGACCGGGCCGCCTTCATTGGCATGCGTGTCCCAGCCGTCGAAGGCGAGCGCCGCGATGCGCGGACCATCGTCGGCCGACATCAGCTTGGCCGCGCCGCGCGCGACCTGCCGCATCGCCGCCGGACCGTTCGCGCCCGGCTTCGGCTTCATGTCGTCGCCTTGGGCAGCCTTGTCGAGTTGCAGTCCCTGCGACAGCGCGGACGCAAGCGACGCATCGCGATGGCGATAGAGTTCGACCAGCCGCATCGCGGTGTCGTCATCGGCCTGCGGCAACGCGACCGGCGCCCAGCCGACCGTTGGAGCTGCGCCGCGCAGCACCAGCGGCGTTGTCGGGCCGACCGCGAGCGCGCTCGTCACACGCTCGCCGCGCGGCAGCACCTCGAGCGCGCGGTTGAGCCAGCCGGACTGCACCCGGCCCGGCCCGGCGAAGCCGCTCTCCAGCACGTCCTGCCCATCGAAGTGAGACCGATCGCGATAGGGCGTCGCCACCGCGTGAACGACGGCGGCGTGCTTATCCCGATACATCCGCGCGAATTCCGGCATCGCCGGATGCAGCGCAAAGAAGGAATCGAGCATGATCGCGGGATGCGGACCATCGGCTGCGAGCGCGATCGACCCGTGCAGGCCGGCATAATCAGGATCGCCGACGGGTGCCACGGTCGCGAGCCCATCGAGCGCGCCGCGCAGGATCACGACGACGAGCCTCGGATCGCGCCCGTTCGCGGCACGCGCGAATTTCGGCAAATAAGCCCAGGCTGCGAACGAGGCGCCACCGAGCAGCAGGCCGCGTCGCGACGTCAGCAGCGATGCGCGGCTCTCACAGCATTCCATGCGTCATCTCCTCTGAAATTCAGGCGACATCAACAGCAGCGCCAGCGCCTGCTGCCGCGATTCCGCGCGCTCGATCGTCCGCCGCGTCTCGGCCGAGGCCGCATCCGCCACGGCCAATTCCAGGAGATCGCGCGGATCGATGTTGTTGCCGATGCGGGAGGCAACCTGGGAGGACATGTCGAGCCGCAGCTTCATGCCTTCGGGCGCGGCCCAGGCCGCATTGGTGTCGGGAAATCCGTTCGGCCCGGCCGGCGTCCACAACGGCTGGCCGAGCACGTTGAGACCGTTGAGATAGAGGCCGGGATCTTCCGGCACGCGCGCGAGCAGCCGCCCGGTCGCGATCATGAATTCGTAAGGACTGCGCATCTTGGTGAGCGGCGCCTTCCAGGCATCATCCGAATCCACCAGCGCCAATGCGAGCGCTTTCAGATTGCCGTCGGTCCTGGTGAAGGTCTCCTGCAGATGCCCGACCAAAGCAGGCGGCGGATCGTCGGCGACGAAATGCCGCGCGAATTTGGTGGCGATGAATGTCGCGGTCGACGGATGGCGCGCGATGTCGGCGAGCGCGGCCTCGCCCTGCCCGACACCATTGTCCTCATAGGTCTTGCCGAGCAATTGCTGCGGGCCCGGCTGATGCGCATTGGCGTTGAAGGCGAAACTGCCGGGCGCGCCGAGCTGGCCTTGCCGGCCCGCAAACGTCCATCCGGTGATGATGCGCGCGAGCGAGGTCACGTCCTCCTGCGTATAGCCGCCGCCGACGCCGAGCGTATGCAGCTCCATGATCTCGCGCGCGAGGTTTTCGTTCAGGCCGCGCTTGCGGTTCTGCCCGGCGCGCGAGTCCGGTCCGAGCGATTGCTGGTTGTCGAGGAAGAACAGCATCGCCGGATGCTGCTCGACCGCCTTCAGCATGTCGGCGAAACGGCCGAATACATGCGGCCTGATCGCCTCGCGCTCGAACGAGCCCGCCCACATCCGCGCCAGCTCGCCCTTGTTGGCGGAGATGCAGAAATGGTTGGACCAGAACACGACCAGCCGCTCGGTGAAGCCGCAATCGGCGAGCACCGCGCGCTGCAGCCGCGCCAGCGCCTCGGCGCGAAACGTCTTCTGGATGACGTTGAGCGGCTGTTGCGGTTGCGGCGCGGCTTGGCCGTCTGCATCGCCGCGTTCGGCTGCGCGCCCTCGCCCGTGGCCATGCCGGGATTGCCGCCGTTCATCTCGGCCGGCTTCATCTCCGGCGATTTCGCCGCGATGTCGTCGGCGACCGTGTTGAGCGAGAGGTTGCGGCGTGGTGCGTTGTCCGCCGGCGCCTGCTGCGGCTGTGTTTCGGACCGGCGCGCCCGCCTTCACGGCGGCCTCGCGCGCCTGCTTGACCTGGTCCTGATAGTCGAACACGGCCATCGCGAGCGCCGGCGTCGACTGCAGCCCGGGCACTTCGAGCAGCACGCCGCTCGGCCGGCTCAGCTCCGACTTGACGAAGCCGCGCGGGTCGGACGCCGCATTGACGAAATCGCCCGACGCGCCGCCGCGTGCGCCAAATCCGAAGCGATTGAGCGCAACCAGTGCGGCTTGCGAATCGCGGGCCATTCGAGATCTTCCCTTGCCGGCGGTTTCCCTTACCGTTTCGCTTCCGGTTTCCTTGGACGTCTTCTGCGCGTATAATCCGCCGGGATCGATTTATAACGCCGCAGGGAATGAACCCGACATGAAAATCGCGGCGAAACTTTTCGCGGTTTGATGACAAATCAGAAAGAAAGCCCGAACGCGCGCCGCCTCGCCTGTTCTGTCTGCGGAACGGTATTTGCGTGCAGCCTCGGCGACACGTGCTGGTGCATGGACGAGAGCGTGCGTTTGCCGATGCCTGTCTTAGGCCTCGACGGAGATCAGGGCGGGAATCAGGACTGCCTTTGCCGGGATTGCCTGCGGAAGATGGCAGAACAAGGCGCCGCAGCAACGTGACGGAACGCTGGACTCTCGCCGCCGTCCTTCTCGACATGGATGGAACGCTGCTCGACACCGAGAAGGTCTATCTGCGGAGCACGATCACGGCCTTGACCGCCTGCGGCTACAGCGACGGTGTCACCGAGCTGTGCCACGCCATGATCGGCATTCCCGGGCCCGACTGCGAGCGCATGCTGCGCAATCATTTCGGTGACGGCTTCCCGTTTGACGACGTCAACCGCGCCTTCGCGGCCCACTGCGCCGACATTTTTGAGGCCGGATTGCCGCTGAAGCCGCGGCGCGATCGCGCTGCTCGATGCGCTCGATGCGGCGCGGATGCCGAAGGCGATCGTCACCTCCTCCTCGCGCCCCACCGCAGACCGGCATCTATCCTTGGCCGGCATCCGCGACCGTTTCGATGCGATCCTGACCCGCGACGATGTCGACCGCGGCAAGCCGAGCCCGGATCTCTATCTGCTCGCTGCCGCACGGATGGGTGCTCCGCCGCAGGCCTGTCTCGCAATCGAGGATTCCAATCCCGGTGTCGCCGCAGCACACGCCGCCGGCGCGATCACCATCATGGTGCCCGACATCGTGCAGCCGAGCGACGAATTCGCGGCAGCGCTGCCACGCGGTGCTGCCGGATCTCGACGCGGTTCTGACGATGCTCAGGGAGAACCGCGCGTTGACTCGATCCGACTACGACTGATGCGCCGACGTCCCGCTAGAGCAGCGGCAACCAGCGATCGCGCGGCCTCGCCCGCTGTCTCCATGTAACCGGGATCGCGATGCAGCAGAACGACGGCGAAAGAGCCATCCAGGAGCAGCAGCATCTGCCGCGCGAGTTTACCGGCGTCGCCGATCCCCTGCTCTTCGAAGGTGATGCGCAGCCAGGTCTCGAACTTCTTCTTGTGCGCCGCCCCGATCCTGATCGCCGGGTGGCCCGGCAGATTGGCAAGCTCGGCGGTGGTGCGCAGGAAGCCGCAGCCGCGCCATTTCGGATGCCGCGCCGCGCGCGCCAGGTTGCGGAAGATCGCCGCGATCTTGTCCGGCAGTCGACCTTCAGTCTCGTCGAACCACCGTTTGAACAGCGCCAGATTGGGCTGGTCGCGCGCGGCGAGATAGGCCGCAACCAGATCGTCCTTGCTCTTGAAGTGATAGTACAGCGTCCGCTTGGTCAGCCCGGCCTTCTCGGCCACCGCATCGACGCTCACGGCCCTGATGCCCTCGCCGTAGAACAGCGAGCTGGCGGCGGCGATAATGCGCTCACGGGTCGGATCGGAAGATCGTCTCATGATGCCGATGTATACCGACCAGTGAATATACACAACGGCGCGGTTCGCTTAAGCTTGAGGCAGCTGGCTGCCCTCTCGGAAACCATGACATGCCCGGAACCGTTCTGTTCGAAATCCGCGACGGCATCGCGTTGCTCACGCTGAACCGTCCGGAACGGCTGAATGCGCTGAGCTACGCGTTGATCGACGAGTTGATGGACCTGCTCGACCGGATCGAGACCGACGCCGCAGTGCGTGCCGTCATCCTGACCGGGGCCGGCGACCGCGCCTTTTCGGCCGGCGCAGATATCCATGAATTTTCGGAGAGCGTCCGTAACGGCAGCGCCGTGGCGATCCGTGATTTCGTGCGACGCGGCCAGGGCTTGACCGCGCGGCTGGAAGCCTTCAGGAAGCCGGTGATTGCGGCCGTCAACGGTCTAGCCTTCGGCGGCGGCTGCGAGATCACGGAGGCCGTGCATCTGGCCATCGCCAGCAACCGTGCGTCCTTTGCCAAGCCGGAGATCCGGCTCGGCATGCCGCCGACCTTCGGCGGCACCCAGCGGCTGCCGCGGCTCGTGGGACGCAAGCGCGGGCTCGAACTGCTCCTGACCGGCGATCCGTTCTCGGCGGCTCGCGCGCTGGAGATCGGGCTGGTGAATGCGGTCGTGCCGCACGACGAGCTGCTGCCGGCCGCGCGCGAGCTGGCACAGCGCATTATCCGTCATTCGTCCGATGCGATCGGCAGCATCATCACTGCCGCGACGCGCGGGCTGAACGTGGCGATCTCGGAGGGACTGCAGATCGAGAGCGAGCAGTTCGCGCGACTCGTCGGAACCGCTGATCTCGACGAAGGACTGGCGGCCTGGAAAGAGCGGCGGCCGCCGCATTTCTCCGGCTGATCGCTACGCCGGATACCCCGGCGATTTGCGCGCCATGCCGTCGAAGGCGTCGAGCAGCTTCTCGCGCCAGGCGTAGACCGGGTCAGCCTCTTCGAGCAATTTGAAGGGACTGACGACGCGGGCCCATTGAAAGCCGCCGAACACGATATAGTCGGCATAGTTCGGCGCGTCGCCGCCGAGATAGGGTTGCGTCTTCAGCGTCAGCCGCATCGGGTCGAGCGACTTGCGAAAGCCATTCACCGCGGTGTCGCGGTTGGCGGCGATCTCTTCCAGCGGCTTGCCGAACCGCGCCTCGCGCGACTGCCGGAAATAGGCGGCGTCGACCGGCGCGAGATGATCGGGAATGTCAGCCACGATCATCGTGAAGATGCCGCCGACGATGGCGATATCGCCCCACCAGTTGAGCATGCGCGCCATCGCGCGGCCGCCCGGCCCACCGAACAGCGAGGGCTGATCCGGATATTTGTCTTCCAGATAATTCGCGATGGCCCAGGAATCGACGACCGGCTGCTCGCCATGCAGCAGCACCGGCACCTTCTCCGATCCGTGCGGCGCGATCGCGGCCTTCTCGGTGAAGCGCCAGGGGATCGAGGTCGCGTCCAGCCCCTTATGCGCCAGCGCCATCCGCGTGCGCCAGCAGTACGGGCTGAACGGACGTGTGTCGTCGGTGCCGACCAGTTCGAAGAGTTTGAAAGACATGTGAGGATCCCACCACACCACGCTCGTCATGCCCCGCGAAGGCGGGGCATCCAGTACGCCGGGCCGTTCGCCTCGATAATGAAGGCCAGCGTTTACTGGATCGTCCGCCTTCGCGGACGATGACCATTAGACTCATTACCGCACCACCGCGGCCGTCTGCCCAAACAGAATCTTGCGCTCCTCTTCGGTGCGGTTCACCGGCTGGCCGAAATTCGGATTGATCTCCTTCGCCTTGGCATAGGCGCGCTCGGTCGCGGGCCGCGCGCCGATCGTTTCGAGCCAGCGCTTGAGATGCGGAAACTGCTCGATGTCCTGGCCCTGGTTCTTGTAGGGAACGACCCAGGGATAGGCGACCATGTCGGCGATCGAATAGTCGCCGGCGATGAATTGGCGATCGGCGAGCCGCTTGTTCAGCACGCCATAGAGCCGGTTGGTCTCGTTGACGTAGCGGTCGATCGCGTAGGGAATCTTGTCCACTGCGTAGTTGCGGAAATGATGGTTCTGGCCGGCCATCGGCCCGAGCCCGCCCATCTGCCAGAACGTCCACTGGATCGCGTCGTAACGGCCATGGACGTCGGTGGGCAGGAACTTGCCGGTCTTCTCGGCGAGATAAAGCAGCATCGCGCCGGACTCGAAGATCGAGATCGGCTTGCCGCCGCCCTTCGGCTCGTGATCGACCATCGCGGGAATGCGGTTGTTCGGCGCGACCGCCAGAAACTCCGGCGCGAACTGCTCGCCCTTGCCGATATTGACCGGGATGATCTTGTACGCGAGCCCGGTCTCTTCGAGGAACATCGTGATCTTGTGGCCGTTCGGCGTGGTCCAGTAATAGAGGTCGATCATGGCGGCGCTTCCTTCTTGGCAGCCTTCGGCTGCGGGCTGCGGGCTAGCAGGATCGCGAGATAGATGCGATTGCATGAATGTTGCGCCCACGCCCCGCGCGAAGTCAAGAATGGGCGCGCGATTGTGATCGCCGGACGGCGGCGCGGCGTCAGGTCCGACAGAGCGCGCGGCCGTTGTCGCGCAGCAGTCTCTCGCCGTCCTCCGTCACGGTCACGACCATGCCGAAGCCCGCGATGGTCTCGCGCGCGACATAGCCGCGATCGGCGGCGTCTTCCCAGATCGTCAGCCGCGGGCACGAGGTCTTCCAGGTCGCGACCACCTCCGAATAGACCCGCGGCTCGCGCGCGATCCACTCGACGAAATCCAGCACCAGCGGGTCCGCCGTTTCGCTCATCGGAGTTCCCCTCAATCGGACGCGACCGAGCTGCGCGCGAACAGCAGCAGCCAGCCGCCGTAGAGAATGTAATAGCTCGCGACCGTCGTGATCAGCCGGTTGGCCCAGCGGCGGAATTGCTGGTCGCTCATCGCCTCCAGCACGCGGCGCGACAGCGTGGTGCCCAGCATCGAGGCGGCAATCGCAACAGCGGCGAGCACGGGATCGAGGGTTGCGGCAGAATCGATGATGCCGCCGAAATAGATCAGCTTGGTGAAATGGCTCGCGACCTGGCAGGTGGCCTTGGTCGCGATGATGGAGCGGCGGTCGAAACTGGCGCCGAGGAAGAAGGTGTCGAGCAGCGGCCCCGACACGCCGGTCATCAGCATCAGCCCCATGCAGATCGAGCCGTAGACGGTGCCCTGCCAGATGCTGTCGGGATCGGGTTTGATGCCAGAGGGCATCAGCCGCGCCATGAATGGCGTCACGCCCAGCAACAACAGCGCGACCGGCTTGTCCGGCACATAGCGCGTGATCGACCAGGCCGCGAGCGCCAGCGCGCAGCCGATCAGATAGACCGAGACCGGCCGCCAGCGGATATGCGCGCGCCACAGGAAGGCGCGCCAGCCGTTCGAGGCCATCTGCGTGATCGCATGCAGCACCATCGCGGTCGGCAGCGGCATCAGCGCGAGCAGCACGCCGATCAGGATCAGCCCGCCGGCCATGCCGAACAGGCCCGACAGGAACGCGGTGGCGACCATCAGCAGTCCGAGCGCAGCGATCATCAGCGACGTCATCGCAAAACCTCCAGGCATATTTCTGCCGTGCCTGTACCTTTCGCGCAAACGGAGTTATCTTGCCCTTGCATCAGTTTTCCTGAGGGTGAGCGTGAGACGGCTTCTGTTCCTGAACGGCATCAAGGCATTCGAGGCGGCAGCGCGCAGCGGCAGCTTTGCCGCGGCGGGCCTCGAGCTCAACGTCTCCGCGGCTGCGGTCAGCCGCATGGTGCATCTCCTGGAAGAACGGCTCGGCGTCGCGCTGTTCGAGCGCAAGGCCAACCGTCTGGTCGTGACCGCGGCGGGCCGCATCTATCAGAGCGGGCTGACGCCGATCTTCGATGCGCTGGCGAGCCTCACCGCGCAGGTGACCACGCCCGCCAGCCTGCGCGTGCTGACCATCGGCGTCGGACCGACCTTCGCGATGAAATGGCTGATCCCGCGGCTCGCGGAGTTTCGCAAAGAGCAACCCGACATCGATGTGCGTATCACCACCGGCGGCGCGGCGGCGCCGTTCGGCGACGACTGGAGCTGCGGCATCAAGCTCGGCGATGGCGCGTGGCCGGGCCTCGTCGCCGAGCCGCTGTTCGCCGCCGACCTGCTGCCGGTCTGCACGCCAAAGCTCGCCGCATCGCTGAAGCGGCCGGCCGACCTGAAGGGACCGAGCCTGTTGCGCGTCGCGCATGCCGCGGAGGACTGGCCGGCGTGGCTGCGGGCCGCCGGCGTCGCGCGCACCCATGCACGCGGACCGGAATTTCAGTTCTACGGACAGGCGCTGCAGGCGGCTATCGATGGGCTCGGGATCGCGATGGGGATCAGGCCCTATATCGACGACGATCTCGCCGCGGGCCGGCTGATCGCGCCCTTCGATCTCAGCGTGCCCAAGGACATGCGCTGGTACCTGGTCTATCGCAGCTTCCAGACCGAGCAGCGCGACTTCGCCGCGTTCCGGCGCTGGATCATGCGCGCGGCCGCCGGCCCGTCCGCGCGCGGCAAGGCCGGCAAGGTGACGCATCATGCCGACTGAAACTGTCGAAACGCTCGTGATCGGCGGCGGCCAGGCAGGACTTGCGATGAGCCATTGCCTGACGCAGCGCGGGCTTCCGCATCTCGTGCTCGAGCGCGGCCGGATCGCCGAGCGCTGGCGCAGCGAACGCTGGGACGGCCTGCGCTTTCAGTTTCCGAACTGGTCGGTGCGGCTGCCGGATTTTCCGTTTGCGAATGCCGATCCGGACGGCTTTGCAACGTCGCAACAGATCCTCGATTTCATCATCGCTTACGCCGATTTCATCGCACCGCCGATCCGTTGCGGCATCGAGGTCACGCGGCTCGCGCGAAGCGACGATGCGTCCGGCTTCGTCGCGCAGACACCTGCCGGCGCGATCGCGGCACACAACGTCGTGGTCGCCACCGGACCCTATCAACGTCCGCTTGTCCCGCGCCTGTTCGACCAAAGCGCCGGCCTCTTCCAGGTCCATGCCAGCCACTACCGAAATCCCGGCCAGCTTCCGCCCGGCGCCGTGCTCGTCATCGGCGCCGGCGCGTCCGGGGCGCAGATCGCCGAAGAGCTTCATCGCGCCGGCCGCAAGGTCTTTCTCTCGGTCGGCCGGCACAACCGCCTGCCGCGCCGATACCGCGGCCGCGACCTGATCTGGTGGCTTGCCGAAATGCGCATCGACCAGACCCCGGTCGAGCAGCGCGGCCCCCGACGATTGCTGCCGGTGATATCGGGCGCCCATGGCGGCCGCACCGTCGATTTTCGCCGCTTCGCCGCCGAGGGCATCATGCTGCTGGGACGCGTGACATCGGCCGGCGCTGATATCGTCGACATCGCGCCCGATCTCGCCGAAAGCCTCGCCAATGGCGATCTCGGTTACGCGACGTTCCTCGAGACGGTGGATGCCTATGCCCGCCAGCATGCATTGGATTGCCCGGACGATCCCGGCGCCCGCATGCGGTGGCCTGATCCGCCTGGTGTCGTCGATCCGCTGCGCCGGCTCGACTTGCGCGCAGAGCGCATCCGTTCGGTGATCTGGGCAACGGGCTACGGTGTCGATTTCGGCTGGATCGACATACCGGTCGTCGCGCAGGGCGAGGCGGTCCATGTCCGGGGCGTGACTGACGTGCCCGGACTTTATTTCCTTGGCCTGCAATGGCTCTCGAAGATGAGTTCATCTTTTCTGTCCGGCGTCGGCGACGACGCAGCCCGCCTCGCCGACCACATCGCCGAGCGCACGAAAAAAACTTCCACCATGTGAACCGCTTCACACGTCGGGCGAAAAATTCATGGTCCGTTCGGCTGACGGAATCAGTGGCAGAGCGTCCCATGACATGTCTTTACGAGGGTTACGACATCGAATCCTTCGAGGCCGGACGCGGCTTGTGGCATGCGCGGATCAGGCGCGCCGACCAGAAACCGCTGGTGATCAGCGGCACGTCTTTCCCCACCCTCGAAGTCGGCTTCGCCTGGTCCGATGAGGACGCGGCCATCGCCGACGCCAAGAGTCACATCGACCGCTTCAAGCACCGCTGGACCGGGCAGGAAGACAATCGCGCGTCAGTGTAACCGCAAAAACGGGGGGTCTCGTCATGCCTTGGTACGAAGCAAGGGAACGCCCAAAGGCTGCAGCTACGGTGCGCAACGACTGCCCGGAATGCGGCGGCCGCCTGGCGGTGATGCGCGTCATCGGCGGGCGGCAGGCCGAGTACTGGACGATGCGCTGCATTCGTTGCGGCGGAATTCATCTGAATATCGTCGACAGCCCGCCGCATCCGACCGCGCATTAGATTCGCTCGCGGGCATTGCGCGCTTGCTGCCATCCTGCTGACAGGAATCGGGGCGGAACGCCCGGCTGTTCCCGCGTTCCGCAGGCGATGACGCGCGTCTGCCTTCGCTCTTTCATGTCGGCTGGACTCGTCCCATATTCGCCTCATGGCGAAGAAACCCGACGCGACCAAGACATCCGGCAAGCAGCCCGGCAAAGCCCCCAAATCCAAAGCTCCAAATTCGCGGGCGTCGAGGCCTGAGGTCCAGCCGATCGGGCCCGCGCTTGCGGAATTGCTGAACCCCGCGATCAACCGCGGTGACAGCGGCATCGGCTCGTCCACAGGCTTGCAGCCGCCGCCCGACAATTCATGGGACCGCCGCGCGGGCGGCGAGGCCGCCGCGCATCGCGCCCGCGCCTCGACGCCGAAGAATTTTCCGCCGAGTTCGGCCGATCCCTATCCGATGCCGCTGCGTCCCAACCCGCAGCCGATTGGCGCGCGACGGACGCCGGAGACCGGCGACGATGAGGCGGCCCCGCCCGCAGGCGCAAGTTCCGGCTTCGGCGAAGCGCCGCAGGCCAACTACGGCACTTCCGCCACCGTGCCGACGCTCGACCCGGAACTGGCGCGGCAACTCGGATTGCCGACGGCCGAGGACGACGACGAAGCGCTCGCGCGTCCGCCGCGCAGCAAGATGGAAGCGCTCGGCGTCAAGGCCACCGCCGACGCGCTGGAGGCGCTGATCCGCGAGGGCCGCCCGGAATTCCGCAAGGACGACGGCTCCCTGCGCGTGTGGACGCCGCACCGGCCGCCTCGGCCGGAAAAATCCGAAGGCGGCGTGCGCTTCGAGATCAAGTCGTCCTACGAGCCGAAGGGCGACCAGCCGCAGGCGATCGCCGAGCTTGTCGAGGGCATCAACCGCAACGACCGCACCCAGGTGCTGCTCGGCGTCACCGGCAGCGGCAAGACCTACACCATGGCCAAGGTGATCGAGGCGACGCAGCGCCCGGCCCTGATCCTGGCGCCGAACAAGACGCTCGCCGCCCAGCTCTATGGCGAGTTCAAGAATTTCTTCCCGGACAACGCGGTGGAGTATTTCGTTTCCTATTACGATTACTATCAGCCAGAGGCCTACGTCCCGCGCACCGACACCTATATCGAGAAGGATTCCTCGATCAACGAGCAGATCGACCGCATGCGCCACTCCGCGACGCGCGCGCTGCTCGAACGCGACGACGTGATCATCGTCGCCTCGGTTTCCTGCATCTACGGTATCGGCTCGGTCGAGACCTACACCGCGATGACCTTCGCGCTGAAGAAGAACGAGCGCATCGACCAGCGGCAGCTGATCGCCGACCTCGTCGCGCTGCAGTACAAGCGCACCTCCGCCGATTTCTCCCGCGGCACCTTCCGTGTCCGCGGCGACGTCATCGACATCTTCCCGGCGCACTATGAGGACCGCGCCTGGCGCGTGAATCTGTTCGGCGATGTCGTTGAAAATATCGAGGAATTCGATCCGCTCACCGGTCACAAACAGGATGAGCTCGAATTCATCAAGATCTACGCGAACTCGCACTATGTGACACCGCGCCCGACGCTGGTGCAGGCGATCAAGTCGATCAAGGGCGAGCTGAAGCTGCGGCTCGACCAGCTCAACGACCAGGGGCGCCTGCTGGAGGCGCAGCGGCTGGAGCAGCGCACCACCTTCGATCTCGAGATGATGGAGGCGACAGGGAGCTGCGCCGGCATCGAGAACTATTCGCGCTATCTCACGGGACGCCGGCCCGGCGAGCCGCCGCCGACGCTGTTCGAATATGTCCCCGACAACGCGCTCGTCTTCGCCGACGAAAGCCACGTCACCGTTCCGCAGATCGGCGGCATGTTCCGCGGCGACTTCCGCCGCAAGGCGACGCTCGCCGAATACGGCTTCCGCCTGCCCTCCTGCATGGACAACCGCCCGCTGCGCTTCGAGGAATGGGACATGATGCGCCCGCAATCGGTCGCGGTCTCCGCGACGCCGAGCGGCTGGGAGCTGAACGAGTCGGGCGGCGTATTCGTCGAGCAGGTGATCCGCCCGACCGGGCTGATCGATCCGCCGGTCGACATCCGCCCGGCGCGCACCCAGGTCGACGATCTCGTCGGCGAGGTCCGCGCCACCGCGCAGGCCGGCTATCGCTCGCTGGTCACGGTCCTGACCAAGCGCATGGCGGAAGACCTCACGGAATATCTGCACGAGCAGGGCATCCGCGTCCGGTACATGCACTCCGACATCGACACGATCGAGCGGATCGAGATCATCCGCGATCTGCGGCTTGGCGCGTTCGACGCGCTGGTCGGCATCAATCTGCTGCGCGAGGGCCTCGACATTCCCGAATGCGCGCTGGTCGCGATCCTCGATGCCGACAAGGAAGGTTTCCTGCGCAGCGAGACCTCGCTGATCCAGACCATCGGCCGCGCCGCGCGCAATGTCGACGGCAAGGTGATCCTCTATGCCGACACGGTGACGGGCTCGATGGAGCGCGCGATGGCCGAGACCTCGCGCCGCCGCGAGAAGCAGACGGAGTACAACACGGCCAACGGCATCACGCCGGAGAGCGTGAAGAAGTCGATCGGCGACATCCTCAACTCCGTCTACGAGCGCGACCATGTGCTGGTCGAGACCGGCGGCGGCACCACGACCGACGACGTGATCTCGATCGGTCACAATTTCGAGGCCGTGCTGGCCGATCTCGAAACCCGCATGCGCGAGGCCGCCGCCGATTTGAACTTCGAGGAAGCCGCCCGCCTGCGCGACGAGGTCAAGCGCCTGCGCGCCACCGAACTCGCGGTGGTCGACGATCCCACCACGAAACAGCGCGTCGTCCAGCAACGCGCCGGCGCCTATGCCGGCACCAAGAAATACGGCGACGCCGCAAATTTGCCGACCTCAACACTCAAGAAGCGCGGCGCCTCCTCCCCCTCTCCCCGTTCTTCACGGGGAGAGGGTCGGGGTGAGGGGCGACACACGGGAAGTGCCACCAGCACCTCCAAAGTCCACAAACCCCATCTCGACGAAATGCACGGTCCCGAATCCCTGCCCTTCCGCCCCACCCGCGCGCTGCCGGACAAGCCTGCGCTCGGCGGCGGCAGCAAGATCTTCCAGCCCACCAACTCGCGCGAATCCGGCCCCGAGTTCGGCCCCGCGCCGCGATCGACCGGCGGCGCGCCGGGCAAGCGAGGCGGGTGGAAGAAGCGATAGCGTTGTCGAGCGAAAGCCTGCCGCGCACTTGGATAGCGGGGTGGGCCGATCCCCGAAAAGATGTCGTCCAACGCTGCTATCCAGGCCTCATCAAAAACCAGAACGCGATGTGATCCAACCTGATCTCGTCGCGTTAAGACCTTGACACTGCAACAAAGGAATCCTCGATGCGCAAACTGCTTTGGACGATACTGCGCGATCGGAACGATCTCGGCTGTGACGCCGGTCCAGGCTCAAACCTACGACCCGAACTTCCCGGTTTGTCTGCAGGTCTATGGCAGAGGCGGCAACTACACCGCCTGCTCGTACACCTCGATCCCTCAATGTCAGGCGTCGGCATCCGGGCGCGCGGCCCAATGCATCGTCAATCCCTATTTCGCCGGCCCCTACCGGCGGCCACGCCGCGCGTATTACTAGGCGTGCTGTTGTGGCCAGCCGTTAATTTTTGCCTTGGGTTTGTGGCTCCGGTTGGAGTTTAAAGGTCAGCTTGTTGATCTTGCCGGTGAACTTGAACGGAACGTCGTAGCGGTGCTCCAGCAGCGCCACGCCGGTGCGCGTGTCCTGGCCGACGTCGAAGGTTTCGTCCTCCGGGAATGTGATCGGGGTGGTGTGGTCCATCGTATTCCTGGCCACTTCCTTGCCGTCGACGGACAGCACGCCGGTGCCGCCCTTGCCCAAACCCGGCTCGTCGGATTTGAAATCGAACACGATGGTGTGCTTGCCAGGCTTCCAGCTCAGATCCCTCCCATATCGTGCGCTTGAGGTCGAGCAGGTTATAGAGGAACACGACCTTGCCTCTGCCGACCCCAAACTCGCCCTTGCTGAGGAAAAGGCCGTAGCCACCGAAGCGTCCGCCCTCCGTGACGATGATGCCCTCCGCACCGCCATCGGGAATCTCGACGTCCGCAGTGATCGTGTAGGACTTGTTCTTGATGTCCGGCGCCGCGCTCGCCGGCGTGCCGGTCAGTTCGCCCGAATAGGTGAACACCGTTCGTCCTGCCGTGAGACTCGGACGTGGCGTGTTCCAGCGTGCGAGCGTCGTATTGTCGAGCGGCAGCACATTGTACTTCTTGGCCTCGGCGTAGAAGAGATCCTGCATCTGCTTGAGCTTGTCGGGCGTTATTGGCGGCAAGGTCGTCAGACTGCGTGGGATCTTCCTTGACGTTGTAGAGCTCCCAATTGTACCCGGTGATCACGTCCGGCGGCGTCTTGGTGCTCAGCTCCCACGGCAGCGTCACCGGAGTCGTGGCCGCCACCCACCCGTCATGATAGATGGCACGATTGCCGAGCATCTCGAAATATTGGGTTGTGTGCTGCGAGGGCGCGTCGGCGTTCGCTTTGTCCCACGTGTACGCCATGCTGACACCCTCGATGGGAATTTGCTTGATCCCGTTGATCGTGTCGGGTTGCGAAATGCCGGCCGCTTCGAGAATGGTCGGCACGACATCGATGACGTGATGGAATTGGCGACGGATGCCGCCGGCCTCCGTAATGTGGCCGGGCCATGACATGACCACGCCCTGGGCTGTCCCACCAAAATGCGACGGCACCTGCTTGACCCACTTGAACGGCGTGTCCATCGTCCAGGCCCATCCCGCGGCGAAATGCGGGAACGTCCGTTCCGATCCCCAGAACGGGTACCAGAGAAACTGGTCCTTCACCGGCACGGAAACGCCGTTGAACGTCGTGAACTCGTTCGGCGTGCCGTTGAGCATGCCTTCGGCGCTGGCGCCGTTGTCGCCACCGATGTAGATGATCAAGGTGTTGTCCAGTTCGCCGAGGTCTTCGACGGCCTGGATGACCCGCCCGATCTCGTGGTCGGCGTAGGCGAGATAGGCCCCGTAGATGTCCGCCTGCTTGATGAAGAGCTTCTTCTCGTCAAAGCTCAGAGAATCCCATTCCGGCAAGTCTTTCGGCCAAGGGGTCAGCTTGGCATTCTCGGGCATGATGCCCAGCCGCTTCTGATTGGCGAAGATTTTCTCGCGCACCTTGTTCCAGCCCTCGTCGAAGAGGTGCATGTCGCTGACCTTCTTGATCCACTCGGGTGTCGGATGATGCGGTGCATGCGTGGCGCCCGGGACGTAATAGACCAGCCATGGTTTGCCTGGCGCGATTTCCTTGAGTTGCTTCACGTGCTGGATGGCCTCGTCAGCCATCGCCGTCTCCAGATTCCAGCCGGGATTGCCCTGGAAGGGATAGATGGCCGTCGTGTTGCGGAACAGATTCGGTTGCCACTGGCTCGCGTCGCCGCCGACGAAGCCGTAGAAATAATCGAAGCCCATTCCATTTGGCCATTGATCGAACGGTCCGGCCTGGCTCGCCTGGTAGAAAGGCGTGTTGTGGTCCTTGCCGAACCACGAGGTCGCGTAGCCATTCGCCTTCAGAATGGTGCCGATCGTGCCTTTCTCGATCGGAATGATGAAGTCGTAACCGGGGAAACCCGTTGCGATCTCGCCAACCACCCCGAAGCCTACCGAGTGATGGTTGCGTCCTGTGATGATCGCCGCCCGTGTCGGTGAGCATAGCGACGTTGAGTGGAAATTCGTGTAGCGCAGTCCGGCCTGCGCGATGCGATCCATAGTTGGAGTAGGCACAACGCCGCCGAAGGTGCCGGGTGCCCCAAAACCCTGATCATCCGTCATGATCAGCAGGACATTTGGCGCGCCTTTCGGCGGCACCACGCGCGGCGCCCACCAAGGCGTCAACTCGGAAGCCTTTTCCTTGATCACTCCACCGAATTTCGGGTCGGGCGGTGGAAGTTGTTTGCCGTCTATCGTGGTGGTGGCTCCGGGTGAGCCGGGAGCACCTGTGATCTGCTGCGCGGATGCTGCCGAACAACCGAAAACGAGAACACTTGCGGCAGCGAGCATGCTATGAAGGATTTTCATCGTTCGACCCTCCAATCACCGCAAATTTCATCAATGTCACCTCATAGCGGCCCCGCCTTGATTTAAGTCAAACGGCGACTCGTTGGACGAGCTCGGACCTGCGCCATCGAGATGATCGCTATGGGTCATCCGATTCGAATCTAGTTGCGTGCTAATCAGCCACGCCCTGGTTCCGCACCCGATGATGTTGTCGGAAGGAGAGATCAGCCGTGAACGAACCGAAGCCGCCTTCCCGCTCCGCTTTCCAGTCCATTCGCGCGATCGACTACACCGTCATCTTCGTGCGCGACATGGCGGCGATGCGGCGGTTCTATGAGGACGTCCTCGGCTTTGCGCTGACGCGCGAGCTGTCGCCGGGCTGGATCGAATATCGGATCGGCGACAACACCCTGGCGCTGGCGAAACCGAGCCGGACCGCGGCGGATGCGCCCACGCCGATCGGCAGCGCTTCGCTTCAGCTTGCGTTCAAGGTGTCGGCGGCCGAGGTCGATCAGTGCGCCGACGAATTGACCCGGCAGGGCGTCGAGCTGCTCTCGCCGCCCACCGACCAGGCGTTCGGGCATCGCACGCTGTTCTTCCGCGATCCCGACGGGAATCTGCTCGAGGTGTTCGCGGAGATTTAGGGCGCGGACTGATTGGCACAGCAGCCATAGCTCGCCATCGTCCATTCGAATGATACGGGCGACGACGGCACGCTGCCACTCGGCCGGCGGCATATGTCATGCGGATGGCACGACGACATGCGCCGTTCTCGGAGCCCGATCATGCGAACGTCATCCGAGCGTCGGATGGCAAATCCTCTGCGACTTGATAGGAATGCGCGCACGCGATGCCACGGCCTGGACGGACAGCATCTGGGAACAACATGACACGCATGAGCCTGAAGTCATTTGTCGCGATCGTGGCCACGGCCGCGACGTTCAGTATGCGACTGCCGGCGCTGCACATCCTGAGTGTTGATGCTGCCGAGGCCCAAACGACCATGAGCCAACCCGTCGGCCTCGATGTGGCCATGGCTCTCCAACAGGAACAGCAAGCTTCGCAGTTCGCGGCTCAAGGGCGCGCAGCCGAGGCCGAGGCTCTCTACAAACAATCCCTGGCGACAATGGAGAAAAGCCTGCCCGGCGATCCAATTCTGGCCGGGAGCTTGAACAACGTGGCTCAGTTTTATCGGGCGCAGGGCCGTTTCTCCGACGCCGCGGAGCTCTTCAACCGTGCTCTCGCAATCTATGTCGCGCGCTATGGCGACAATCACACCTTGACCGCCACCGTGATCAACAATCTTGCAGGCACGTATCTTTCCGAGCGCAAGTTCGATGCCGCGGAGCAGCTTTATAAGCGCGGCCTTGCGGCCAGCGAGAAGCTGCTCGGGCCTGATCACTATGGCGTCGCCATCAGTCTGGATTGGCTTGCTCAGACCACCTTCCTCCAGGGCCGTTATGCGGAAGCCGAGTCCGAACTGAAACGCGGTATCGTCATCGCCGAGAAGGCGAGCGGACCGGAATCGCAGCTCGTCGTGAAGCTGCTCGACCACCTGATTTCGGCAGTTAAGGCCCAGGGCCGCGACAAGGAAGCGACCGCCCTGAAAGAGCGCGCTGAGCAGATCATCGCGAAGTCACGGAAATGACGACCGCGCGGGCGCGGAAGACTTGACGGTGGCTCGACGCGATCCTCTCCCCGAGCTCAAATTCACCGACGTCGGTCTCATCCGCGAAGGACGCCCAGACGTCCGGTACGAAGCGATAGATGCGATCACTTTCAAGCTGGTTCCTCTCATTCGGAATCGGCTCAGTCGAGCTTTCTATGGGGTCGACACCACGTTGGTGTTCGGCCACAGCAGTTTGATACCGAAATTGGCTCTGCACCTGAGTGGCGGAGAAACCGTGTGGCTGTTCACAGATTGGCACTCCGCAATGCCGACGTCCCGGGTGGAAGCGATCTGTGCTGCAGCGGAATTCCTCTTCGAGCAGACATTCGACCGCCGATTCGGAGCATATAGGGCGCAGTTCGAGGCCGAAGACCGGTTTTCCTTCGGCGGCTATCGCTTTCACCGAAACGGCGACATTATCGAGGCTGGCAAGCGGCTCTATAACGTGTTTGAGCGCGGCTTTTACGTTGCACTTGGCAATTTCCATATCCATGTCGAACGCAAGGAAACGCCGATCGAGAAGTTGCTCTCCTTGCTCGGACAATCAGGCCGGACGATCGACATCAGCCGGGATCGCGATTGCTTCTTGTCCATGTACCGGCTGGCGTACGGAATCGTCTGGGCAGGCGAGCATTACCGGGACGACGATCGTGCTCCGAACCGCCGCGAATAGCTTTCAGTCCGTTTGGACGCGCGAGGCAGGCGCCTGTCGGGCAAATCACGTCGAGTGAATTGGCTGTTGCGCTCGTTCGACGCGCTCACGGGCGAAAATCCCGCTGCGCCAAAAATCGAATTTCGTAAGCAGCTTCAAATGGAATTGGCCAGTCCAGTCCTGGCTGCGAAAAATATTCCGCTTGGTCGAATGCCCAAATCAGCCGCATGCTTCGCGGGTCCCGTGCTCACGAGAGGGGCGTACGCGTCGTCACGGACGTTGAGCGCGGGATGCGGTGGACGCAGGCGATGCCGAGAGACGAACGGCATCTGTCGCGGACGGCGAAGTCGTGTGGTCCTGGCGCCCCAAGGCTGGCGCTAAATCGGCGATGATGCTTTTGCATCACGCAGGCGACGGTGACAACAACGTCTGGTCACCGGGGAGAGCGCGAAATAAGCCGTAAACCACTGCGCAGGGAAGGCCGGGCTGCTCCGGCTTCACCTGTGGTTCCTGCCCCGTGCATTTTTTTCGCACGGGGGCCATGGGTGTGGCGGACACCCGGCCTTCCCTGCGCCCTCGTGTTTGTCGAGGGACGTTGCGAGCGGCAAAACTCGGGCGTGATGCGTCGCGGGAATGCACTCATACGTCTCCACTCGTCATGCCCCGCGCAGGCGGGGCATCCAGTACGCCGCGGCGTCTCGGTTCAAGCACCTGACGTCACCGGAATACTGGATCGTCCGGTCAAGCCGGACGATGACAGCGGAGTAGTTGGCTGTTTGAAAATTGATTGGAATTACGCGCCGTACAGGCAATAACTATGCCCAGCGCGACGGAGAATTGCCGCACCCCCACCACCAGCAGCTGATGACGCTGGTCACAAAGGTCGCCGAAAACTCGCCAAGTGGCGAGCTTGTCATTGCGAGCGCGAGCGAAGCAATCTGCCGGCTGAGACGGTTTCTGGATTGCTTCGCCGCTTACGCTCCTCGCAAAGACCGAGACGAGCGTCGTATCCAGATAGACCCGCGTTACGTCCCGCTGAGGAAAGACTGAGCCTTACATCTTGTCCTGGGCCGGCGGCTGGCTCTGGCCCTGACCTTGGCTCTGCTGCTGCTTGTCCTGCTCGTTGGCGCGGTGACGGCCATAGAGGCAACCGGCCGCGGCGCCGAGGACGCCGTGATGACCGGCATAGTGACCGGCGACGCCGCCGACCACGGCGCCCTTGATGCAGCCCTTGGCATTGGCGGGAGCGGACACGGAGGCGAGAGCCAGTGCGGCGACGGTTAGTGCGATCAGGGTTTTCATGATGCGATTTCCCGGAGGTTATGAGGATTTCACATCTCTAACCGCCGCCGCCCGTCGTGGTTCCCTACTTGGATGGCGCCACGATGTCTGCGATCTTGTGATCGGATGGATCGACGATCAACAGCTTGTCCTGCGTCATCGCGTAGCGGTACGGTTTCACGGCAGGAGCATCACGCGCAGCGCGGCGCGGAGCGGATAGGTGTTCATGCCCGAGGGGACTTCGTTCCAACCGCGGCGTTGAAATCTGCAGGCGCGCTCTGGTTGGTCGCGTGTTTGCTGACGTCCTTCCAGATCGACTGCTGCTGCTGGTCCGATAGGGTCAGCGTGTCACTTGCGTCGGTGGTCTTGCTGGACATATGGCTCCGCGCGGAAACGGCGGTCACGCCGGACAGCGCCAGCACGGCGGCAAGCGCCAGCGAGGCGGATTTCTTCATTGTCGTATCTCCGTGAGAAATGAGAAATCGTCGCCCGTGCAAGGAGAACCGGCGGAAACACAGGATGTTTCATTAATTCGGGGACAGCTTGCGAGGCGGCGGCGCGGTACAAGCGCGCTACGCCGCACGGGCGGCGTAGCGGCTCGGAATCAAGCAGTCAGAAGTCAGAAGGGCCGCGTCCGCGGCGCGCGGGCATCCCAATGCACCTTCTTGACGGCCGTCACGCTGGTCAGAAACCCGCCGACCTCGCGGTTGAGAAAGTCGACATCCGCCGGCAGCAGGCCGCCGGCCGAGGCATGGCCGGTCACGCTGCCCGGCGAGATCGTTTTCATCGTGACGTTCGGAATGTTCTTGGCGCTCTCGGTCGGCTCGAATTCCGGATTGAGCAGATCCTTGGTGCCGGTGAGGATCAACGTCTTGGCCTTGATCGAGGCCAGCGCTTTCGCGGTGTCGCCGTCGAAGCCCGGCGTGGTGCCGACGTCGTGCCTCTCATAGGCCCAGGTCTGGTAGATCCAGTCATTGGCATCGAACGCTTTCAGCATCGACGTCTCCTGCTGCTCCATCCAGGGCAGCACGTCCATGCCGTTCTTGAACTGCGCCGAATACATGTCCGGCGAGCGCGCCGCGAGCAGCGAGAGAATGTCGCGCCATAGCCGCACGCCCTTCTCCGGCGGCGCGTCGTAATTGCCGTCCTTCCACGCGGCGTCTTCCATGATCGCCTTGCGCGAGGCTTCGAGGACCGCAACAGTCCAGGCCGGCGTCTTCGCCAGCGGCACCATCGCCACCAGCGCGTCCATGAAATCGGGATGGCTGACACCCCATTGCAGCGTCTGCATGCCGCCCATCGACGGGCCGACCACGGCGACCACATGGTCGATGCCGAGCCCCTCCTTCAGCAGGCGGTATTGCGATTCCACCATGTCGCGGATCGCGAATTTCGGAAACTGCATGCGCGGCTGCAGCTTCGAATTGCTGGGCGATGTGGTCAGCCCGTTGGCGATCGCATCCGTGCAGATAATGAAATATTTGTCGGTATCGAGCGCCTTGCCGGGCCCGATCATGAAGTCGAGCCGGTGATGATTGCCTGAGATCGCCGTCACCATCAGGATCGCGTTGGATTTCGTCGCGTTCAGCGTGCCATGGGTCACGTAGGAGATCGAGAAATCCTTGATCGCCTCGCCGCTTTCGAGCTTGAGGTCGCCTTCGTTGTAGAGCTGGTGCGGCGGTTGCTGCGGCGTATGCGCTATCGCCGGCAATACATAAAGCAACGCGGCGGCAGCGAGACAGACTGGGCCTTTCATGATCCTCCCCCTCTGATGTCTGATCGTTATTCTTCTTGAGGCGGCGAGCATACGAATTGCGCGGCATCAGACAAGGATATGAAGAGCCGTAGCGGTATAGCAGTGTTCTTTTGTTGGTCCGGCGGACCGCGCAGCGGACCAAGGTCGCGGGGGGCCGCGCGACCGGCGGTTCAACGGGAAGTGAGCCGCAATGCCAAATTGCGGATTGCACTTTCATAAAATTGTATTATTTGAAGCTTCAAATAACACCAGTAGCAACCGTGCCCGACGCCGCGAATGGCGTCCATTATCGCCCGGTCGCTGCGCTCACATCCAGCCCGGGAACACCGCCATCATGACAGAGCACAGCCTCTGGGCCTTTTCGCGCGCGTTGCAGCGCGCGATCAATGAACGCAAGCTCGACGAGATCGATGCCTTGATCGACGAGGACGTCGATTGGGCGATCTACGGACCGATCGACATGTTTCCGTTTCTCGGCTCGCGGCGCGGCAAGGCGGCGGTGATCGAAGTGATCAGGCAGATCGGGGAGACCGTCGCGGTCCGCCGCTTCGAGCGTGAGCAGATCATGCTTGGTCCGGATACGGCCGCATCGATGCTGCGCTTTTCGTTGACCGCGCTCAACTCCAACAAGCCGATCTCGGTGCGGGTCGCGCATTTCGCGCAGTTCAGGGCCGGCCGGCTGCGCAGCATCCGCGTCGTCGTCGATACGTTCGATCTGGTCGAACAGGCACTCGGACATCCGATCCACCTGCCGCGGCTGACATCTTTCGCGTGATCTCGCGCGACCGTGAGGGTCGCAGGCAAATGACGACGATGTGAATTCTGCCCGTCACAATCTTGCGCCAGAATTACCGCATGGTAGACTTATATTGCAGTGCGGGAAGCGGGTGCGGTCATGATGTCCAGAACGATCAGCGGCGGCGCGTTGGCATTCATGCTGACGGCGGGTCTGATCTGGCCGGTGCGCGCCCAGTCGCCCTGGCCTGTCGATAAAGAGGAACAGCCGACCGCGACGGAGGCCAGTTCCGCCGAAGTCGATGAGGTCGACATGACCGGGATCGACGTCAACAATCTGGACTGGAGCCAGATCAACGTCGACGCATCGACACTATTATCGGGGTCGGGCGCCAAGATCCCCAGCGGCCCACGCAGGGCGAACGGAAATACCAATGAAATGACCTGGTCGGGCAACGGCCGGCCGGACGGTGGTTCGGCCGTTTCGGTCAGGCAGTCGGTGTCGCCGTTCTGGGACGCGCGCATCGGCGCCGACATGACGGTCACGCACGAACCAGCCACGATGGCCGAACTGGTCGCGGAAAAGGCTACCAATGGCGGCGCCGTGCCGCAATCCTCGGGGTCTGCCTGGGCGGCCGTCACGGCGCCGGGCGCCGGCTCGATCTGGGACAAGACCGCGGTCGAAGCCCGCGTCGATCCCGGCCAGGATCAGAGCAAACTTGGCACCTCGATCAGCAAGTCCGTACCGATCGGCGAGCAATATTCGCTGACCCTGCAGGATGGCTACAGCATGGTCCAACAGGGCATCGTTCCCGTACCCGGTATCATCGCCCACCCCACCCGCAGCTATGAGACCGAACAGTCGGCGAGGTTGAACCTCGACGAGACCGGAACCAGTTTTACCGCAGGGCAGACGCTCTCCTCGAACGACGACAAGTGGTTGCATAAGTTCGGCGCCGAGCAGAAACTGTCAGGCGGCGTCAGCGTCTCCGGCTCGATTGGGGAGACGACACAGGGAACAACCTCAAAGAGCATTACGGCAGGATTCAAGCAGAGCTGGTAGTCACCGGCCCCATTCCGGTCACGGCGAATTCGCCGAATGATCTAGCATTGCCGTACCTTCGCCGTGATGTGGTCAAAATCGGCCCGCCACATAGCCGCACTTTTAACTCGTCTCGCG
The DNA here is from genome assembly GCA_963786015.1 of uncultured Alphaproteobacteria bacterium. Taxonomy (GTDB): domain Bacteria; phylum Pseudomonadota; class Alphaproteobacteria; order Rhizobiales; family Xanthobacteraceae; genus Bradyrhizobium. Next base: position 97,646 of record CAWAXO010000041.1, read on the forward strand.
CGGGGGACAGCTCGCATTAACGCGTTGCTTAACGCGGAACAGAGGACCAGCCGATGAATGTTATTCGTACGGAAAAGATTGAAGGAGCGGAAGCCGAGGCAGATGGCAATTTCAGCGCAGCCTCCGAAGTGGAGGCCGGCATTCGGGACTTCGTGCGCAACGACATTGCCTATCTGCGACGTCCTGTGATGGGAACGACACCTGACCAGCCTCAGCCTCAGCCGCCGGCGCTCGACGGCAACGCCGACTCCGCCGTCAACAATGTCAATTCGTTGATCCAGCGCGTTGCCGGCACTTCGCTGTCGGAAATCGAGAACCTGATCTCTGAACTGGAAAGCCTTCGTGACGTGCTGCACGCCGAAGGTCAGCGTGTCCAGCGCGAGATCGCCGGTTACGCGCAGCTCAGCCAGGCAGCGATGAAGTCGACCCGCCTGATTGCGGACAACGTCGCACAGTGGAAACGCACTGCCGACGGTCTGCGTAACGGCTGATCACGTCGAAACTCAAGATCGATTACCGCCGCCTCTCGGTAAGAGAGTGCGGCGGTTTCGGTTTTGGAAAGCGGTGTTTCTACGTGTGGCAATGCGGAGTCACTGCCGCTGTTTTCTCTCCCCAGTGAGAGAAAGACCTACATTGGACTCGATCGCGGCGTTAGGTTGCCGCGGCTCAAGCTGATCTTTCTGCCAAGGGACAGCAGCGAAGCTGATCGGGCGTCACTTGAAGTTTCGCGGTCGATCGAACGGTCCGGTGAAAACCAGCGACCAGCATGACACGCCAAGATCCGACGGCGCTCACGGGGGAAGCTTTCATGGATATCGAAGCCATCCAGACCAACAACGCCGATCCAATCCCGCTGCGCGCCTCGCAACGCCGAATTGGCACTCTTGTGCTTCGCTTTATCGGCTTGCTGTTTCTCTCGGTAACGGCACTCGCATTGGTCTGGATTCGCTGAATACACGCGCCATGCGTGTATGAATGGCGAAACAGCCAACTGGGCGGAGCGCAGCGTGCTAACGGCTTTCGATCGGTGCTGACTTCGAGCGTGTAGACGCCATCTGCGTAACCCTTCACGACCATCGTCGTGGTCAGCATCACCGCAACAGTCACCGTTGCGAAGAGGAAGCCTACCAGTTTCAAGCCGCTGCGATCCGCCATGGTCGTCCCTACCCGATATCCCGTGCCCTGCGGCCCACCATGGCCAGCATGTGTTCAAAATGCGTTAGCGAACAATTCGTTCCGCGTTATCGCCGACACTGCTGCGGCCAGGCGACGATTTGGTAACCATGTTGTCCGCGGTATCGACCTCGAGGCGGCGTTCACAGCTTTCGCGCCGCGGATCAATTTCGCGGCGGAGCGTGTTGATCCGCTCGCGCTGAAAGGGAGCAAGCCGTTGTTTGCTCGCGGATGCCCGGCGTGTCGTGTGGAAGTTGTGAAACAAGCTGTAGACGTTCGTAGATCGGACTAGACAATTGCCGGCATGAAGCCCAATTCTGGCCGCACTTTGGGGCAATCACAGCCCGCTCGCCCGCATGGTCCGCGCTCCATTTTGCCCGAGATGAAATTCGGAGCAAGGATCGTGTCAGCATCCAAATGGACACAACTCAAGCTTGATTCGCTGGGGGAAGACGATGTTTGACTTTCAGGACCTGTTCCAGTGGGACCGCTTTATCACGCCCACCATCATCAAGACGTTCTACTGGCTGGTCATCGCGCTGATTTGCCTGATGGGCCTTTCAGGCATCTTCTCGGGTCTCGCCGCCATGGCGGTCAGCCCGTTCGGCGGCTTTCTCGTGCTGCTCTACAGCATCGCGAGCGTGGTCGTCGGCATTGTGTTCTCGCGCATCATGGCGGAGTTCATCTTGATCGTATTCCGCATCAACGAGCATCTCGGCGCGATCCGCGACCAGGGCGGGATGCGGTAACCGCTTTCGTCCCGCGATTTCCGGTGTGGTGTTGGGCGCGCCATCCGGAAATGACGGGACGGCACTACGTAAAAACGCGTTACGTATTAAACCGGAAATGCATCACGTCGCCGTCGGCGACGACGTAGTCCTTGCCTTCCAGCCGCAACTTGCCGGCGTCACGCGCGCCGGCCTCGCCGCCGAGTGCTGCATAATCGGAATAGGCGATGGTCTCGGCCCGGATGAAGCCCTTTTCGAAATCGGTATGGATCACGCCAGCCGCGGCGGGCGCCCTGGTGCCGCGGTGGATGGTCCAGGCGCGCGCCTCCTTCGGCCCGACCGTGAAATAGGTGATGAGGTCGAGGAGCTGATAGCCGGCGCGGATCAGCCGGTCGAGACCAGCCTCTTCAAGTCCCAGCGTCTCCAGGAAATCGGTGCGCTCTTCGCGCGACAGCGTCGCGATCTCCGACTCGATCTTGGCGGAGATCACCACCGCCACCGCGCCTTCCTGCTTGGCGCGCTCGAACACGTCCCGCGAGAAATTGTTGCCGTCCTTCGCCGCGCTCTCCTCGACATTGCAGACGTAGAGCACGGGCTTCGACGTCAAAAGGCCGAGCATGCCGAAGGCACGCTCCTCCTCTACCTTGCGTTCGAGCAGCCGCGCCGGCTTGCCGTCGCGCAGCAGGACGAGCGCGCGGTTGACCAGGTCGAGCTGTTCCTTGGCGTCCTTGTCGTTGCCCTTGGCCTTCTTGGCGAGGTTGTCGACGCGCTTCTCCAGACTGTCGAGATCGGCAAGCATCAGCTCGGTCTCGATGGTCTCGATGTCGGCGATCGGAGCGATCTTGCCCTCGACATGGGTGATGTCGGAATCCTCGAAGCAGCGCACCACGTGCGCGATCGCATCGACCTCGCGGATGGTGGCGAGAAACTGGTTGCCGAGCCCCTCGCCCTTGGACGCGCCGCGCACCAGACCGGCGATGTCGACAAAGGTCAGCCGCGTCGGGATGATCTGGGCGGATTTGGCGATCGCCGACAGCTTGTCGAGCCGGGGATCGGGGACCGCGACCTCGCCGACATTCGGCTCGATGGTGCAGAACGGATAGTTCGCCGCCTGCGCCGCCGCCGTCTCCGTCAGCGCGTTGAACAGCGTCGATTTGCCGACATTGGGCAATCCGACGATACCGCATTTGAATCCCATCGCGTCCTCAGTATCTCATCGCGTCGTGTCAGGCCTTGAGCGGAGCAGTCAGCCCTGCTTGTCTCCGCCATCCTCATTCGACGTAAAGCCTTTCGCCTGCATCGCCAGATGCACCTTGTTCTGGAACGTCGAGTCACGTCCGGTGGCAAGCACCCCCGCATTATCGGCGACCGCCTCGCACAGTGCTGTCACCCAGGGGCCGTCGTCCTTGGCGAAATCGGCAAGCACATAGCTGTGCACCAATTCCTTGATGCCGGGGTGACCGATCCCGAGCCGCACGCGGCGATAGTCGTTGCCGATATGCGAGGAGATCGAGCGCAATCCGTTATGCCCGGCGATGCCGCCGCCGACCTTGACGCGGACCTTCGCCGGCGGAAGCTCGAGCTCATCCTGAAAGACGGTGATCTCGCCTGCGCCGAGCTTGAAGAAGTTCGCGGCTTCCTGCACGGCGCGACCCGACTCGTTCATATAGGTCGCCGGCTTGAGCAGGATCACGCGCTGCCGCTCCAGCAGGCCTTCCGATGTCTCGCCTTGAAAACGCCGGCGCCACGGTCCGAAACCATGACGCCGCGCGATCTCGTCGACGGCCACAAAGCCGATGTTATGCCGGTTGCGCGAATATTTCGCACCGGGATTGCCGAGGCCGACAAAGAGCAGCATGACGCGGCATCCCGCGTGCGCGTGGGCTTACTTCTTCTTGTCGCCACCGGCGGGCGCCTTGGCGCCACCCGCGGGCGCCGCAGCTGCTGCCGCGGGCGCAGCCGCGCCAGCCGCCGGCGCTGCAGCGGCCGGAGCCGCACCGGGTGCAGCAGCGGCAGCCGCCGCCTTCTGCTCTTCGGCGTAGCCCGACGGCGGCACGATGGTCACCAGCGTGACGTCCTCGCGCGCCAGCGACTTCACGCCGGTCGGCAGCTTGACGTCGGACAGATGCAGCGAGTGGCTGATCTCGAGCTCGCCGACATCCGCCTCGATATATTGCGGGATGTTGTCGACCGAGCATTCGAGGTCGATGGTGTGGGTGACGATGTTGACGGTGCCGCCGCGCTTCACGCCGGGCGAGCCTTCCGCCTTCACCACATGCAGGGGAACGCTGACGCGGATGGTCGCGCCCTCGCCGAGCCGCATGAAATCGACATGGATCGGCACATCGCGCACCGGATCGAGATGGAAGTCGCGCGGGATCACGCGGTGCTTCTTGCCCTCGAGATCGATGTCATAGATCGTGGTCAGGAAGCGACCGGCCAGGATACGTTGGCGCAGTTCGCGATCTTCCACCGAGATCGGCTGCGGGGGCTGGTTGTTGCCATAGATCACTCCGGGCACTTTCCCGGCGCGACGCTCTGCCCGTGCGGCCCCCTTGCCGACTGACGGACGCGCGGTCGCCTTCAATTCCTTGACGGTCGCCATTGTCATAAGTCCTTGTTTTAAAAAGCTAAAGGCCGCAACGCGGCCCGCTCGATGCTTCGCCGCGGCAAGCCTCCAGGGGTGCGGGGGCCGCGAACGTGGCCGGCTTTTAGCGCCAAAGGCCGGAAATGACAAGGAAATGAAGGGATTTTTGTGGGCTGCCCCCGACCCGTCATGGCCGGGCCTGACCCGGCCATCCATCGCCTTGAAAGAACCCATCCATGGATGGATGCGCGGGTCAAGCCCGCGCATGACGACCGAGTGTGAGGCTTCCAGCACCTTACCCATTCGTCCACGTGCCGGCGGCAGCATCCGGTCCCGGCGGGGAGACGCCAAGCTTGTCCTCCAGCACGGCGATCCGCGCCTTCAGCGCCTCGTTCTCCTCGCGCGCCAAACGCGCCATGTCCCTCACCACCTCGAAGTCCTCGCGCTTGACGAGGTCCATGTCGCGCAGAAACTTCTCGGCCTGGCTGCGCCACACCGTGTCGAACTCGCGCTTCACGCCCTGCGCAGCGCCCGCAGCATCGTTCATCAGGCGGCCAATCTCGTCGAAAAACCGGTTCGTGGTCTGGGTCATGGCGATAGCTCCGCGAGGGGTCAGCGATTGCAAGTCAAATCCAACGTCAATTCAAACAATGGCGATCCAAACGGCCTCGTGCAAGGCCGTGGCCGGCCTCCTTGTCATACTGCGGTTTCCTTGCAATCGTATCGGGCGCGCGCGCCCTCGAGAAATCGTCACCACAACCATAACAGCGAGACCAATCGCCATGATCGATCAGCAAGTTGAGATTGCGACCAAGGATGGCCACACCACGACCTTCATCACCCACCCCGAACGCGGCGGACCGTTTCCCGTCATCATCTTCTACATGGATGCGCCGGCGATCCGCGAGGAACTGCGCGACATGGCACGCCGTTTCGGGACCTCGGGCTACTATGTGATGCTGCCGAATCTCTACTATCGCGCCGGCGTGATGGAGCTTGGCCCCATCAACCCCGACCCGGAATCGCCGGAGCGCAAGCGCATGTTTCAACTGATGAACTCGATCGACATCCCGATGGTGATGGAAGACACCAAGGCGCTGCTCGCCTATGCCGAAGGTCAAAAGGCCGCCAACACGCGCATCGTCGGCACCGTCGGCTACTGCATGAGCGGACGTTATGCGATCAACGCGGCGACGCACTTCCCGGACCGCGTCAAGGCGGCCGCATCGGTCTACGGCACGCATCTGGCGACCGACCAGCCCGACAGCCCGCATCTCGCCGCGGCGAAGACCAAGGCCGAGCTCTATTTCGCCTGCGCCGAGACCGACGTCTACGCGCCCCAGGAGATCATCGACAAGGTCGCGGAGGCGATGAAGGACGCCAAGGCCGAGGTCGAGGTGTATCCCGGCACGCATCATGGCTTCGCCTTCCCCAAGCGTCCGGTCTACCACCGCGACGCCGCCGAGCGGCATTGGGAGCGGCTCGTCGCGCTCTATCGCCGCAACCTGTCCTGAGCTATCTACGGCGCGATGCCCTTCCTGCTCATTGCCTTTCCCGTGTTTGACCCGGTCGCGATCGCGATCGGGCCAATCGTGATCCGCTGGTACGCGCTGGCCTACATCTTCGGCATCGTGTTGGGCTGGATCTACGCGCGTTCCCTGCTCAAGACCGAGAAGCTGTGGGACGGACCGGCCCCGATCACCCTCGTCCAGCTCGACGACTTCATCCTCTGGGTCACCATCGGCATCATCGTCGGCGGCCGCACCGGCTATGTGCTGTTCTACAATCTGCCGTTCTTCATCGCGCATCCGGCCGAGATCTTCGAATTGTGGAAGGGCGGCATGTCGTTCCACGGCGGCTTCGTGGGCTGCGTCATCGCGGTGATCGCCTTTGCCCGCGTCAACAAGGTCTCGATCCTCTCGCTCGGCGACATCACCACCGCGGTGGCGCCGGTCGGGCTGTTGCTCGGGCGGCTTGCCAATTTCATCAACAGCGAGCTCTGGGGCCGCGCGGCCGATCCGAGCCTGCCCTGGGCGATGATCTTCCCGAATGGCGGCCCGCTGCCGCGGCATCCCAGTCAGCTCTATGAAGCGGGACTCGAAGGCATCGTATTGTTCGCGATCCTCGCGGTGATGATCCGCCTCGGCGCATTGAAGCGTCCCGGCTTGATTCTGGGTAGCTTCATGGCGATCTACGGCCTGGCACGGATTGCCGGCGAGCATTTCCGCGAGCCCGATCCGCAGCTTGGATTTTTGTGGGGAGGCCTGACCATGGGAATGCTGCTGTCGGTGCCCATGGTGATTGCAGGCGCCATCCTCATCGGGTCGTCGCTGCGCAAGCCGGCGAGCCGGTTGAGCGCAGACGTTTAAGTTGGACAAAATCGAGCGCATGCGTTGCCAAATTCGCCACCAGGGCAGACCGTGACGGACCATTCGCCGCTGGAGTCCGAGATCAGGAAGCTGATCAAGTCGTCGGGGCCGATGCCGGTCTGGCGCTATATGGAGCTGTGCCTGATGCATCCGCAGCACGGCTATTACATCGCCCGCGACCCCCTGGGACGCGAAGGAGATTTCACCACCGCCCCCGAAGTCAGCCAGATGTTCGGTGAACTGCTGGGGCTGTGGACCGCATCGGTGTGGAAGGCAATGGGCTCGCCATCCGTGCTGCGGCTGGTCGAGCTTGGCCCCGGCCGCGGCACCATGATGGCCGATGCGCTGCGCGCGCTCCGCGTGCTGCCGCCGCTCTATCAGCTGCTGAACGTGCATCTCGTCGAGATCAACCCGGTGCTGCGCGAGAAGCAGAAAGCCGGCCTGCAGGGCGTGCGCAACATCCACTGGCACGACAGCTTCGACGACGTGCCCGAAGGGCCCGCCATTGTCCTCGCCAACGAATATTTCGACGTGCTGCCGATCCATCAGGCGGTGAAGCAGGAAACCGGCTGGCATGAGCGTGTGATCGAGATCGACAAGCAGGACAAGCTGGCATTCGCCATCGCGCCTGACCCGCTGCCGCGCTTCGAGGTGCTGCTGCCGGCATTGCTGCGCGCGGCGCCCGTCGGCGCGGTGTTTGAATGGCGGTCCGATACCGAAATCATGAAGATCGCCGCGCGCCTCCGCGATCAGGGCGGCGCGGCACTGATTGTCGATTACGGCCATCTGCGCAGCGACGCTGGCGACACCTTCCAGGCAATCGCCCGTCACAGCTTCACCGATCCGCTGAAGGCGCCGGGACAGGCCGATGTCACCGCGCATGTCGATTTCCAGGCATTGGCGCACGCCGCCGAAGACGTGGGCGCGCGTGTGCATGGTCCGGTCACGCAGGGCGACTTCCTGATCAGGCTCGGCATCGAGACGCGCGCGCTGACGTTGATGGCCAAGGCGAGCGCGGAAGTGTCCGAGGACATTTCGAGCGCGCTGAAACGGCTGACCGGCAGCGGGCGCGAGGGCATGGGCGCGATGTTCAAGGTGCTTAGTATCTCGCATCCTCAACTTACCGCGTTGCCCGGACTGAGCGACGAAAGAGCGGCCGCCACATGATGCTCTCCTCACCCCTGCTCTCCGCCATTCCCGGCCTGCGCCACGCCTTCTTCACCCGCGACGGCGGCGTCTCCGACGGCGTCTATGCCAGCCTCAATGGCGGACTTGGCTCGAACGACGATCCCGCCAATATCCGCGAGAACCGCCGCCGGATGGCCGACGCGGTGGGCGTTGCAACCGACCGATTTCTCAACGTGCATCAAATCCATTCTCCCGACGCGATCGTCGTGACCGGCCCGTGGGAAGGCCAAGTGCGACCGAAGGCCGATGCGATCGTCACCCGCATTGACGGCCTTGCGATCGGCGTCACCACCGCCGACTGCGGGCCAATACTCTTTGTCGATCCGAATGCGCGCGTGATTGGCGCTGCGCATGCGGGATGGAAAGGTGCGCTCACCGGCATCGTGGAATCCACCATCGAGGCGATGGAAAATCTCGGCGCCGAGCGCGGCGGCATCGTCGCGGCGATCGGCCCTCTGATCCGCCAGGCGAGCTACGAAGTCGGCGGCGAGTTTGTCGAACGCTTCATCGAGGCCGATGCCGACAACACGATGTTCTTCATTCCTTCCAGCCGCGACGGTCACGCGATGTTCGATCTCGCAGGCTTCGTCCGGATGCGCCTGGAAAATGCCGGCGTGCTGATGATCGACGATCTCGGCATCGACACCTATTCCGACGAGCGCTGCTTCAGCTACCGCCGCTCTGTCCACCGCAAGGAGCCGGATTATGGTCGCCACGTTCACGCCATAGTTTTGGAAGGCTGACGGCGACAAACGCGCATAAAGCGTCTCGGCCTGACACATCCTCGCCCGATCGGCGGAGATGCCGTTAACGCTTGCTCAATTCATGTGTCCTCCCTGCCCTAGACGTTAATCGAATTTAACGCTATCGCTCGGAACCAATGATCAGGGACGCGTCGATCACCTGGCTCCAGTCGAGCCGTACGATGTTGCGCGCCGGCGCCGCCGCGCTGCTGCTTGTCGTGACGTGTGCGCTCGGCGGTTGTGCCAATGGCGGCGCGACGGGTGGCGCGAGCGGCGCATTCGCGATGGCACCGGCGGGCGACGGTCCGACGGTCGCATTCGAATCCATCGACGGGCCGCCGCCGCAGGTGTTCGACCGCATGGTCGGCGTGCTCGACAGCGAGAGCAAGCTGCGCAGCCTGTCGATCGTCTCGCGCGAGGGCGCGTCGGCCTATCGCGTGCGCAGCTATCTCTCGGCGCAGGTGGTGCGCGGCAAGACCATGATCGCCTGGGTGTGGGACGTCTACGACCGCGATCATGAGCGCGCGCTGCGACTCTCCGGCGAGGAAACCGCGGGCAAAGCCGGACACGATCCCTGGGCTGCCGCGGATGATCTCGTGTTGCGCAAGATCGCGCAGGCCGGCTTCAGCGGTCTCTCCGGCATGATCAACGGCACGCCGCAGCAGGACGCGCCGCCTGCGGCGGAGCCCACGTCGAAGCCGGGCAAGCACGGCCCCGCGGTTGCGAATGCCGCTGATCCTGCGCCGGCCAAACCCGCCGACGTCGCCGCGCTCAGCTACACCGATCATTAGTCAAATCCCCGTTCGGCCTGCCATTTTTGGCCGGGAAAACGGGGAGAACGGGTTGCCAGCCATACATTCTCCCTGATATTTGCTCGCTCGTGAAACGAGCCGGTTCTACGGGTATCCCAATATGCTGAATGTCGTCGCCAGCAAGGCGCGGGGAGAAGCGTCGATGTCGGCCAAAAACGGCTCCATCAAGCTCGTCGCGGGCAACTCCAATCCCGCCCTTTCGCAGGCCATTGCGAACGGGCTCGGGCTGCCACTGACCAAGGCCGTGGTCCGGCGCTTCGCCGACATGGAGATCTTCGTCGAGATCCAGGAAAACGTCCGCGGCTCGGACGCCTTCGTGCTGCAGTCGACCTCGTTTCCGGCCAACGACCACCTGATGGAACTCTTGATCATCACCGATGCGCTGCGCCGCTCCTCGGCGCGCCGCATCACGGCGGTGATCCCCTATTTCGGCTATGCGCGGCAGGATCGCAAATCCGGCTCCCGCACGCCGATCTCGGCCAAGCTGGTCGCGAACCTGATCACCCAGGCCGGCGTCGACCGCGTCATGACGCTCGACCTGCATGCCGCCCAGATCCAGGGTTTCTTCGATATTCCGACCGACAATCTCTACGCCTCGCCGGTGATGGTGCGCGACATCCGCAACCGTTTCGATACGGCCAAGCTGATGGTGGTGTCGCCCGATGTCGGCGGCGTGGTGCGCGCCCGCGCCCTTGGCAAGCGCATCAACACCCCGCTCGCGATCATCGACAAGCGCCGCGAGCGTGCCGGTGAGTCCGAGGTGATGAACGTGATCGGCGATGTCGATGGCTACACCTGCATCCTGCTCGACGACATCGTCGATTCCGGCGGCACGCTGGTGAACGCCGCCGACGCGCTGCACGCCAACGGCGCCAAGGACGTCTATGCCTACATCACGCATGGCGTTCTCTCCGGCGGCGCGGTGACCCGCATCGCCTCCTCGCGGCTGAAGGAGCTGGTCATCACCAACTCGATCATGCCGACCGAAGCGATCCGCAACGCGCCCAACATCCGCACCCTCTCGATCGCCGGCCTGATCTCCGAAGCGATCGCCCGCACTGCGGCCGAAGAGTCGGTGTCGAGCCTGTTCGACTGACAGCTTCATCGCGCGGCTTTCCTGTCGTCCTCGCGAAGTTCGCAGAGACGACGGAGGAGAGATTCCCGCGTCCCACTCCGTGGTCATCGCCCGGCTTGCCGCCTTCGCTGAGCACGTTGTTTTTTCCTAGAATCGGGATTCCCAAGAGGGGGAATTTCTGATTCAAACTGCGTGCTGGGGAGCGGTGGGGGCCAGCATGGATGACACGACCCTATTCGGAAGATATTCGCGAGCGCGCCCTGGCGCGTGCTGATGCCGGCGAGACGGTTCGTTCGATTGCAGCAGGGCTTCAGATCAGTCCCTCCTGCGTCACGAAGTGGAAGACTCTGAGGCGAGAGACTGGAGGCGTTTCGCCCGGCAAGATCGGTGGCCACAAGAAGCCGGTTCTGTCGGGGGCCAACTCCGACTGGCTGCGCAGACGCATTCGCTCTGGGCCATTCACCTTGCGCAAGCTGACGTTGGAACTGGCTGAACGCGGCATTAAGACGGATGTGCGGGCGGTATGGACCTTCGTTCACGCCGAGGGGTTGAGCTTCAAAAAAAACCATCCTGCCAGCCGAACAGGATCGCCCCGACATCGCTCGTAAGCGGGTGCGCTGGAAGGCCTACCAGAGCAGGATCGATGCATCCCGCTTGGTCTTCATCGACGAGACGTGGATCAAGACCAACATGGCACCGCTGCGCGGCTGGGGACCAAGCGGGCAGCGTCTCGCCGCATCCGCTCCTTTTGGTCATTGGAAGACCATGACGTTCATCGCGGCGCTCCGCCACGATCGGATCAGCGCGCCCTGGGTCATCGATGGCCCCATCAATGGCGAGCTCTTCACGCTTTATGTCGAGAAGGAGTTGGCGCCCACTCTGTCAAAGGGCGAGGTCGTCATTCTCGACAACCTCGGCAGTCACAAGGGCAAGTCGGCCCGCAGCGCCATCCGCGCCAAGGGAGCGCATCTGCTCTTCTTGCCGCCCTACAGCCCCGACCTCAATCCGATCGAGCAGGTCTTCGCTAAAATCAAACACCTGATCCGCGCGGCACAGCCTCGCGACGTCGAGGCAACATGGCGAAAGGTCGGCGAACTCCTCGACCTTTTCTCAAACCAGGAGTGCTCCAACTATCTCAAAAACTCAGGGTATGTTTCCATATAAAAACAGCATGCTCTAAAGCTCCGGCGCGCCCTTGAATTCCACATTGGCACGACGGGCAGTTTACGCATGGCGTGTATGCGCGCGTCGTTCTCTCCATCCTCATTCCGGGGCAGCCCGACAGGGCTGAACCCGGAATCTCGAGATTCCGGGCTCGATGCGGAGCCTGTCATCGGGCCGCGCTTCGCGCGGACCCGGTGGCATCGCCCCGGAATGACGGAAAGAGTTGTGCGTCACAGGCGCGTAGGCGGGCAAAGGCGCATCGCGCCGTGCCCGCGACTCGATCCGCACCGATAACTCAATGGTTGGGTACGCTACGCTTTACCTATCCTACGGAGTTTGTTTCGTCGCGCTGATCTTCGCACCGACGCTTCAGGCCCAGCGCACGCCGCGCGGCGGTTCGCCTCTCGGCATTGTGACCGTGCGGCCTTTTGCGCCGGCCTCCCTGCATCACCAGTCTAATCATTGCGCCATCCACGTGGGGCGGCGTTGCCGAAAGTTTCTTGCGATATCCAGGTCGATAGACAGGAGCCGTGTGATGATCGGACTTAAAGCTGCGGCAGCGGCGGTGCTGTTGTCGGGACTTGCGCTCACGCCTGTCGTTGCTCAGTCGTTCTCGGAGCCCGCTGCCTTCGCGGCCGCGAATCCCAATCGCGACGTGCTGAATGGTGGTGCGCTCACGCCTGCAGCCGCGGCGGCGCTGGGCGGCACGCGAAGCCCCTATGAGGCAATGGGCCGCGCGAATCCATCCGCCTGCGAGCGCTATCGCTCCTTCGATCCGGCATCCGGCACATTCGTTGGACGTAACGGCCGCAGGCAGCCCTGCAACTGACGGCGCACGAAGCGATCCCCGTATCTCGAGATTCTATGGTGCGCAATTGCGCACCAAAGCTCGATGCTTTCGCATCGTCCCGGAATGACGGTGCGTGTGCAATGGGAGAATTCAAAAGCGGGAGGGGGTCAGCTTTTCGCCGATCCTTCCGACCCCCTCCCTCACCTCCCTCGGTCCTGGCTGAGGAAGGCGAAGAGACCAACGCATCAATTGTTCTCGCGCGGGAAATGGGTTCGCTGGCGCTCACCCACCCGGCCCATTCATCCATACGATTGTGGTGCTATTCGGCTGCCTGTGCGGCGGCGACCGCGTTGCCAAAGGCCGAGAAGAACTCGCCCGCGAGCTTCTTTGCGGTGGAGTCGATCAGCCGGCCGCCGAGTTGGGCGAGCTTGCCGCCGATCTGTGCATCGACATCGTATTGCAGCACCGTGACGTCGGGGCTTTCCGAGGTGAGCTTGACCGTCGCGCCACCCTTGGCGAAGCCGGCGACGCCGCCCGCGCCTTCGCCCGTGATGCGATAGCTGTTCGGTGGATCGAGATCGGACAAGGTGACCTTGCCGCCGAAGGTCGCCTTGACCGGCCCGATCTTGATCACGACGGTCGCGGTCATCTCGGTCGGCGATGACATCTCGAGAGACTGGCAGCCGGGAATGCACTGCTTCAGCACGGCGGGATCGTTCAACGCCGCCCACACCTTCTCCTTCGACGCGGCAATGCGCTGGCTGTCACTCATCTGCATGTTGTTACTTCAGCTCCTCGATTGTGAATTGGTATCGCGCTGGCCGCGCCGGCGTTCGCGCGTGATCTCGGCCAGGATCGACATCGCGATCTCCTCCGGGGTGATGGCGCCGAGATCGAGACCGGCCGGCGCCTTGATGCGATCGATCGCGGCCGCATCCACGCCATCCGCGACCAGCTTTGCGCGCAGCGACGCCATCTTGCGGCGGCTGCCGACGAAGGCGTGATAGGCCGCATCGATCGCGACCGCCGATTTCAACGCGGCCTCGTCGCCCTTGCCCTGCGTCGACACCACGACGAAGCGGCGGGCCTCGCTGAGATAGCGCGGCATGAAACCGTCGACGATGACATGCGCATCAGGCGCGGCAACGAGATCCGCCGCGGGCGCTGCAAGCGTGACGTGATAGCCCAACGTGCGCGCCTGCACCGCGAGCGACAACGCGACGGGGCTCGCGCCGAGAATGACCAGCGACGGATGCGGCAGCATCGGCTCGACGAAAATATCCATCGTTCCCTTGCTCGGGCACATGTTGCTGGCAAAGCGCACGCCCCCGCGCGTCTCGCCCGGCTTGACGCCGAGCTCGGCGAGAAGATTGTCCGGCTGTACCGAGACCATGCGCGGCTCGCCATCGGCGAGCGCCTCGCGCGCCGCCTTCAGCACCGCGCCCTTGGCGCAGCCGCCGCCGATCCAGCCCGCAACGATGGTGCCGTCGGGGCGGATGATCGCCTTCGCACCTGCTTTCGCCGCCGTCACCGACACCGTGCGCACGACGGTGGCGAGCACGAAGGCCTGCTCCGCCGCCTTCATCTGCGCCACCAGATCCATCACTTCGACATGCGCGCCCACTGTCAAAGCCTCGCGAGATAGGGTTCGAGCGCGGCCAGGCTCGCAAGCGTGTTAGCCGGCGCGTAGAGATCGACATGCGGCAGCGCGGCCTTGATGCCTTGCGCTTCCGGCGCATAGCCTTCCCACGCCATCATCGGATTGAGCCAGACGATGCGGCGGCAGCGCCGCGCAAGCTGCGCCATCTCGCGGCCGAGCAGATCGGCATCGCCGGTCTCGTAGCCGTCGGAGACGATCATCACGCAGGTGCGCGAATGGATCACGCGCGCCGCGTGCCAGCGGTTGAAGGTCTTCAGGCTCTCGCCGATCTTCGTGCCGCCGCCCGCGCCCTGCGCCAGCAGCGACAGCCGGTCGAGCGCGCGGCCGGCGTCCTTCTCCTTCATCGCGTCGGAGACATAGGCGAGCCTGGTGTGAAACAGAAACGCCTCGGCCTCGCGGAATTCGTCGAGCACACCATGGATGAAACGCAGGAACACGCCGGTGTAGAGGCTCATCGAACCGGATGCATCGAGCAGCACCACGAGCCGCAGCGGCTTGTCCTTGCGCTGTCGCTTGACCAGCGCGATCGGCACGCCGCCATGGCTGATGTTCTTGTGGATGGTGCGCCGCAGATCGAGCCGATAGCCGCGGCGTCGGGCGAGATCGCGCCGCGTCAGGCGGGTACGCATCGCCTTCGCAAGGCGCGCGGCGGCCGTATGCGCCTGCTCCAACTGCCCGGGCTCGGCGATGTTGCGGAAATCGACTTCGGCGAGATTGTCGGCACCGAGGCGCCTTCCATGCGCCCCTCGCCGCCGCGGCCTTGCGGCGCGTCATCGGCGGACGGAACCTGATCGGTCGGGGACTGATTTCCACTTTGCGTCGAGCCGGTGTCCTGCAGGCTCTTCAAGGACGGATTGTTGGCGGCCTTGGCCGAGCCCATCGTCAGCGAACGCGAGCGCAGGCGCTTGCCAAGCCAGAACGCGTCGAACAGCCCGTCGAATTTTTCCCAATCGGATTTGCGCGCTGAGAACAGATGCTTGAACGCCGAGCGCAGTAATCCCGGCTTCCTGGCATAGCCCGACGCCATCAGCTCGGCCGCGTCCTGGCCTTCGGCGAGGCCGACGGCAAAACCATTGTCGCGCAGCGTGCGCAGGAACGCGGCAAGCTTGCTGCGAGACAAGACGCGAGACCTCGTCGATCTCCTCATAGCCGACGCCGGTGCCGCAGCAGCTCATGCGACTTTCCCCAGCAGGCGCGCGGTGACCTCGCGTGTCAGACGCGCCTTGTCCTCCTGCGTCTTGAGCAGACACATCAGCGTGTCCTGCACCGTTTCCGGGTCGTCATGCAGGTCGCGCACATCAAGGCCGACCAGCGCCGCGGCCCAATCGAGCGTCTCGGCGACGCCCGGCACCTTGCGTAGCTCCTCCTTGCGGATGCTCTGGACCATCTGCGCGATCTGCAGCGACAGCGAGGCGCTGGCGCCGTCGATTCTGGCGACGATGATGCGCGCCTCGCGATCGACGTCGGGAAAATCGACATAGTGATAGAGGCAGCGGCGGCGCAGCGCGTCGGAGAGCTCGCGGGTGCCGTTCGAGGTCAGCACCACATGCGGGATCGTGACGTGGCCTTGATCGTGCCGAGTTCGGGGATCGAGACCTGGAAGTCCGAGAGCAGCTCGAGCAGGAACGCCTCGAACTCGTCGTCGGCGCGGTCGATCTCGTCGATCAGCAGCACCGGCGGTTTGGCGCGGCGGATCGCGGCCAGCAGCGGCCGTTCGAGGAGATATTTCTCCGAGAAGATGCGGTCCTCGATCGCGTCCGCGTCGCCGCCGTGGCGCGCCTGGATCGCCAGCAATTGCCGCTGATAGTTCCACTCGTAGAGCGCGGAGGACTGGTCCAGACCCTCATAGCATTGCAGGCGGATCAGCTCGGTCGCGTGCACGCTCGCGAGCGCCTTGGCGACCTCGGTCTTGCCGACGCCCGCCTCGCCTTCGAGCAGCAGCGGACGCCGCAGGCGCTGCATCAGCGAGACCGCAGTCGCAAGCTCGCCGTCGGCGATATAGCCGGACGCCGCCAAGGCCTGTGCGATCTCGTTACGGTCTTTCATGCTTTCAATGCCCTCCGTCATTCCGGGGCGATGCGGAGCATCGAACCCGCGAATCTCGAGCATTCCGGGTCTGGTCCGTCGGACCATCCCGGAATGACGCTCTGGCTACCTCTACGCAAACGCGCCCAGTTCCTTCGCCGCCCTCCAGTTGCGCCAGAAGTCGTGCGGCATCTGGATGTGCGTCGCCCCCATGAACGAGAAGGCGTCGTTGACGGCATTGGAGAACGCCGGCACGCCGCCGACATTCGGGCTCTCGCCGACGCCCTTGGCGCCGATCGGATGATGCGGCGACGGGGTGACGGTGAAATCGGTCTCCCAATGCGGCGTCTCGACCGCGGTCGGCATGAAGAAATCCATGAACGAGCCGGTCACCACATTGCCGGTGTCGTCGTAGCGGATCTCCTGGCCCATCGCGATGGCGAAGGCTTCGGTGAGGCCGCCATGCACCTGGCCCTCGATGATCATCGGATTGATGCGGGTGCCGCAATCGTCCAGCGCGTAGAAGCGGCGGATCTTGTAGACGCCGGTATCGACGTCGATGTCCATCACGCAGAGATAGGCGCCGAAGGGATAGGTCATGTTCGGCGGATCGTAATAGCTCACCGCCTCCAGCCCCGGCTCCATGCCCGGCGGCACGGAATTATACGCTGCCCA
Source organism: uncultured Alphaproteobacteria bacterium (assembly GCA_963786015.1). Classification (GTDB taxonomy): domain Bacteria; phylum Pseudomonadota; class Alphaproteobacteria; order Rhizobiales; family Xanthobacteraceae; genus Bradyrhizobium. The sequence continues at coordinate 114,635 of CAWAXO010000041.1, forward strand.
GCAGATGTCCTTCATCGACATGACCTTCTCCGGCAACCCCTTGACGCGGAAGCCGTCGATGTCCCATTCGAGATCGTCTTCGTGGACTTCGAGCTTGTAGGCCGCGATCATCTGCGCCTTGGCCTTGATTTTTCGCGCAGCCATCGCGATGGCCGCGCCGGCGACCGGTGTGGAGCGCGAGCCGTAGGTGCCGAGCCCATAAGGCGCGGTATCGGTGTTGCCCTCCTCGACCATGATGTTGTCGGCGGGAATGCCGATCTCGGTGGCGATGATCTGGGCCCAGGTGGTCTCGTGACCCTGGCCCTGACTCTTGCTGCCCACCCGCGCGATGCCCGCACCGGTCGGATGCATACGGATCTCGCAGGAGTTGAACATCGCAATGCCGAGGATGTCGCAATTCTTCGACGGGCCGGCGCCGACGATCTCGGTGAAGAAGGAGATGCCGAGCCCCATGATCTCGCGCGTCTCGCCGCGCTTGAACGCCGCGCGCCTCTCCGCCTGCTCTTTCCGGAGTGCGGCGTAGTCGGTCACCTCCATCATCTTGCGCATGGCGGTGTGGTAGTCGCCGGAATCGTATTCCCAGCCGAGCGCCGAGTGATACGGGAATTGCTCGGGCTTGACGAAGTTCTTCAACCGCAGTTCGGCCGGGTCCATGCCGAGCTTCTGCGCGAGAATATCCATCGCGCGCTCGATGCAATAGGCCGCCTCGGTGACGCGGAAGGAGCAGCGATAGGCGACACCGCCCGGCGCTTTGTTGGTGTAGATGCCGTCGACGGCGAGATGCGCGACCGGGAAGTCATAGGAGCCGGTGACGATGTTGAAGAAGCCGGCCGGCCATTTCGACGGGTCGGCGCAGGCGTCGAACGCGCCGTGGTCGGCCAGCACATGAACGCGCAGGCCCGTCACCTTGCCGTCCTTGGTCGCGGCGATTTCGGTGGTCATGTGGTAGTCGCGCGCGAACGAGGTCGACGTCAGGTTCTCGATGCGGTCCTCGACCCATTTCACCGGCTTGCCGGTGACGATGGACGCGACCGCAGCGCAGATGTAGCCGGGATAGGCGCCGACCTTGTTGCCGAAGCCGCCGCCGATATCAGGCGCGATCACGTGGATCTTCTGCTCGGGCAGTTTCGCGATCAGCGCCACGACGGTGCGGATCACATGTGGCGCCTGGAAAGTGCCATAGATCGTCAGCTCGCCCTTGATCTTGTCGAAGGAGCAGACGCACTGGCAGGTTTCCAGTGGCGACGGATGGGTGCGGTGATAGGAGATCATCTCCTTGATCGTGACGTCGGCTTTCTTGAAAGCCGCATCCGTCAGGTCCTTGTCGCCGACCGTCCATTCGAAGATGTGATTGTGATGCTTGCGCGGGCCGTGCGCGCCGCTCGTCTTGCCGGCGAGATCCTCGCGCAGCACCGGCGCGTCACTGTCCATCGCCTTGAACGGATCCATCAGCGGCGGCAGCGGCTCGTATTCGACCTGCACCTTGTTGATGCCGTCATCGGCGGCATAACGGTCGGTCGCGACCACGAAGGCGACCTCCTGGTTCTGGAACAGCACCTTGCCGTCGGCGAGCACCATCTGCACGTCTCCGGCGAGCGTCGGCATCCAGGCGAGGTTGACGGTCTTCAGCGTCTCGGCGGTGATGACCGCGAGCACGCCCGGCACCTTCAGTGCCTCTTCGCTGTTGATCGATTTGACGCGCGCATGCGCATGCGGCGAGCGCACGAAGTCGCCATGCAGCATGCCCGGCAGCTTCACGTCGTCGACATATTGGCCCCTGCCTTGCGTGAAGCGGATGTCCTCGACGCGCTTGCGCTTGCAGCCCATGCCTTCGAGTGCGGCCGTTCGTTGTTCCCGCGTGGGAGTCATGTCGTTCATTCCGCGGCCTCCTTGAATTCAACGCCATTGATCTTGGCGGCGGCGTATTGGATCGCCTTGACGATGTTCTGATAGCCGGTGCAGCGGCAGAAGTTGCCGGAGATGCCCATGCGGATTTCCTGCTCGGTCGGCGAGGGATTTTCCTGCAGCAGCCGATGCGCGCGCATGATCATGCCCGGCGTGCAGAAGCCGCATTGCAGGCCATGCATCATGCGGAAGCCTTCCTGCAGCGCCGACAGCGTGCCGTCGGCATTGGCCATGCCCTCGATCGTGGTGATCTCGGAGCCGTTGGCCTGGACTGCAAACATCGTGCAGCTCTTCACCGACATGCCGTCGATATCGACGGTGCAGGCGCCGCAGTGGGTGGTCTCGCAACCGATATGCGTGCCGGTCATCTGCAGATTCTCGCGGATGAAATGCACGAGCAAGGTGCGCGGCTCGGCGAGGCCTTCGACCTCGGCGCCGTTCACCTTCATTGTAACGTGGGTTTTCGCCATTCGTTTCTCCCTCAGGGGATGATGAGATTGCGTCCAAATCGGACCGCGTGATGGGTATGCTCCCTCTCCCCGTTCTTACGGGGAGAGGGTTGGGGTGAGGGGCAGACGCGCGGGCGGTGCGAATCGTTGGACCTGTACCCCCTCACCCGGATTGCATCTGTCGATGCAATCCGACCTCTCCCCGCAAGCGGGGCGAGGTTGCAGCGAGTGCGCGTCGATAGCGCGGCCATGTCGCCTTACTTCGCCCGGCCGGCTGCGCGCTGCAGCGCGCGCGTGACCATGATGCCGCCGACATGCTTGCGGTATTCGACCGGGCCGCGCGCGTCGGCGGCCGGCGACATGATCGCTTCGGCAGCGGCGGCGGCCTTCTTCAGCGATGCAGCATCGAGGCTGGTGCCGATCACCGCATTCGCGGCGTCGATCGCGAGCAGCGGCGTCTCGTGCAGATTGGTCAGGCCGATCGCGCAGGTCGCGACCTTGCCGCCGGCCATGGTCAGGACCACGGCGGCCGCGGCGGTGGCGTAATCGCCGACCTTGCGCTTGAGCTTCTCATAGGCATGGCCATGGCCCGCCGCCGGCACGGGGACCGACATGAAGGTGAGGATCTCGCCCGGCTCGAGCGCAGTGAAATAAGCGCCCTGATAGAAGTCGGAGGCCGCGATCTTGCGCGCGCCGGACGCGCCCTCGACGACAAAGGTCGCGCCGAGCGTCATCATCAGCGCCGGCATGTCGTTACCGGGATCGCCATTGGCGACATTGCCGCCGATGGTGCCGCGGTAACGCACCTGCGGATCGGCGATCAAAAGCGCAGTCTCGTGCAGGATCGGCAGGGCTCTCGCGATCTCCTCGGAGGCGAGCAGATCGTGCTGGGTGGTCATGGCCCCGATGACGATCGTGTCGCCTTCGCGGCGGATGCCCTTCAGCCCGGCGATGCCGTGCAGATCGATCAGATGGGTGGGAGTGGCAAGCCTGAGCTTCATCATCGGGACCAGGCTGTGGCCGCCGGCCAGCGGACGGGCGTCATCGCCGAGATCCGCGAGCAGTTTCACCGCATCGGCCACGGACGCGGGCCGATGGTAATCGAATGGGCCAGGTATCATGGATCTCCTCCCTTTCCGTCTTCTGATGCCCTTACGGGGCGATCGACGTTGAGCGGAGGCTCTACTGGCAATTTTTTCTCCGCAAGGCGCCGGTAACGACTGGCTCACGGAATGGCGGATTTCGCACGAAATGCGGATAGCGACGCACGAATTGCGTCAGGCGGGGCGACCTTTTGTTAGCATCGGAGTCGTAACCCCACCGGGTGCACCGCACTCCTCCTTCTCCCCGCTTGCGGGGAGAAGGTCGGGATGAGGGGCTGCCTCCGCGAGCGCGATGTGCGGAGCGTCCCCCTCACCCGGATTGCTTCGCAATCCGACCTCTCCCCGCGAGCGGGGCGAGGTGGACCTGTTGCGCTGCAACAGCTACTACAAAAATCCGCCCTCAGGCGTGCCGGCGGATCAGCCCGAGCCTCGCCTTGACCTCGGCGATCTTGGCGCGGCTGACCGGAACCCGATGCGGCGTCGGGCCGTCGAGCTCGATGATCGCGCCGTCGCCTTCCTTGCGGACGAAGCTGACATGCGGGATCGCGACGATATGGCTGCGATGCACGCGGACGAACAGGCCGGGGTCGAGCTGGGCTTCGGCTTCCGAAATCGACCACGGGCACATCCGCTCGCGGGTCCCGTCATGCACCCGAGTGTAATGCGCATCGGCGCGGACGCTCCGCACATCGGCCGCATCGATGAAATGGGTGCCATTGGCGCCCTCGACCGGCAGTCGCGGCGCGGGCGATGGCCGTGGCGGCTGGCCCAGGCCGCCGAGCGGCGACGGGCTACGGCGCGGCAAAGCCTGCGTCACCGTGGCCGGCGCTTCGGCGAGCGATGCCGCGACGAGCTCCCCGGTGGGCGCAATCGCCAGCGCAGCCTGCCGTCGCGGGTCCGGAACCAGCGACAGCAGGAAGCCCGCGGCGATCACGAAGCACAGCACGGACACGATGATCGACAGGATCTGCGGCGAGGCCGCGAGCCCGTCCGCCGCATGATGATGCGTCTCCGCCGACAGCGGCACGAAATGCATGCCGAACATCGCGGTGTAATGCATGCCCGAGACCGCGACACCGAACGCGATCGAGCTCAGGATCAGGCGGATGCCGTCCTGCCGCGCCAGGAAAGCACGCAGTCCCCAATAGGCCGCGGCGATCGCGACCAGGACCGATAGCAGAACCATCGAATCATCGTGCTCGATGGCGAAATGCCCGGCGAGGCCATGGATTCCAACGTAGTGCATGCTGGCGATGCCGACGCCGAGCAGCACGGCCGACGACATCACCCGGAGCAGCGACGGCTCACCGATGCTGACAAAGAACAGGGAGATGCCGACGACCAGCGCGCAGATCAAGAACGAGATGATGGTGGGCAGGACGAGATAGAACGCATCGGGCGGCAGTGGCGCCGCCAGCACGCCGACGAAATGCATGGTCCATATGCCGACGGCAAGAAAGGCCGCGGCGCCCGCCAACAGCGTGCGCGCGCCGACGCCCCGCGCGTTGCGGATGCGTGCCGCGAGGCCAAAGCCGGTATATCCTCCCAGGATCGCGATCGCTACCGAGAGCGCGACGAGATAGGGATCGTGTCCTTCGAACATGATCTTGTCGGCTTCCCGTCTCCACGGGACCAGCCTCCTCCCGCCGCCGAGTTTACAGGCACGGCGGCGGAAATGACAATCGGTCCATCGTCTTGGTCTTATCTTTGGCGCATGATCTTTTCGGAAAATCGGTGTCCACTTTTCCGGATCATGCGTATGCGCTCTACACGATCCCGGCAGCGACCTGGCCGCGCAGCCGTTCCAGGCTAAGCAACGTATTGGCGCAGGCCTCCGCGACCTCGACGCCCTTGGTTGCAAAATGCCTGCGGAAGAAATCGAAATGCGCCTGGCTTTCGTGGAATTGCTGCGGCGTCAGCACGGCGGAGAACACCGGCACCTCGGTTCGCAACTGCACATCCATCAGCGCCTTGATCACGGTGTCGGCGACGAATTCATGGCGGTAGATGCCGCCATCGACCACGAGTCCGGCCGCAACGATCGCGGTATAGCGCCGGGTCTTGGCGAGGAGTTGCGCATGCAGCGGGATCTCGAACGAGCCGGGCACCTCGAAAATATCGACCCGGTCGCGCGCGATGTGACGCGCCTCGATCTCGTCGAGAAAGGCGACCTTGGCCTCCTCGACCACCTCGCGGTGCCAGCAGGCCTGCACGAAGGCAACCCGCTGCGGCTTTGCGAAGCGCGGATGCGCCGGCGCCGGAGGAGGATCATTGGCGATGGGAGCTTGGGAGTGTTCGACGGGAGCGTCTTGAACCTGAGAGTTTTGGACTTCGGGTTCTTGCAACATCTGATTCATGGCTTTCCTCTTTCAGGACCAGAATCAGGGCACACGGAACGAAACAGCCACGCGCAAAGGCGCGGCTGCCGCAACCGTTCTCTTTCATCCGGACTTTAACCGTCGGCTTCGGAGTCGCACCGAATCTGCTGACCCTTCATCCCCAGACGTGTTGGGAACGAAGGCGCTCGCGGGCTTGGGCTGTTCACCCTTACCGCCGGTGGGGACTTTCACCCCGCCCTGAGAACATCGGCCGCCCGGAATGGACGACCTGACCATGAATATGGCCAAGGGCCGGCGGACGGGCAAGCACTTTGGCACCACAAATCGGCATGTCCCCATGCCGTCGGGACAGGACGCGTTCTCCGCCTCGGGCGAACGACCGGCGATCGATTTAGGCCGACCGAGTGAATCCAAGATCGTCGTCGATTACGGCATTCGGCCCGACCGGCACTCGACCTGCATTGGCCAGATCGAGTTTGCGGAAGACGATCTTGTCACGCCAGAGCTTGCGCAGAAAATCCTCGAAAACCTGGATTGTCAGTTGCTCGCCTGGACACCGTCGGTATCCGAAGCCGAAGGGTGCGAAGCCGGCATAGTCACAGACCGGAAGGCTCTTTCCGTTGACAACACCGAAAACCGTTCCAAAACCGCTGTTCGTGATGTTTGCTTTGCGTCCGTCCTTGACCTCGAAATTGGTGATCTCAAATGGGCATCGCGCGAGGCCGATCTGCTGGCATCGATCTTCAGTGATCTGAGCGCTGGTGGGAACGGCAAGATATCTGGAAGGATCAAACGCTCGAGGATCTTTCCAGTGTACTGGGTCCAGGCTGGTACTTGTGTGGGGGGTGCTGATGTAGCTGTGTCGCTCCATGGGCAAGCCGAACCTTTGTTGCGGAGATGCGCCGTAAGCGCTTGTCCTGGCGTCGCGGATAGCCGAGATGCTCCCGCCGTTCGGCGATATGACGCGGAATAGTTCCATGACGAACAACTCCAGCGGCGAGAACGGGGCGCCGTTGGCATTTTCAAAATCTCCGCTCATCGTCTTCTGAAACGATGCTCGCACAACCGGATCGCCACCATCTTCCGACAAGCGTGACATGATCCCGAAGATCGAATTTCCCCATTGGCTGAGCGCCACGAAATTGTGGAAACACTCGAACACGACGTCCTTTTTTGCAAAGTGACTGCCGTCGCCGGCGTTCTTCAGCCAGTACCAGGCCATCGTCCTTTCGGGATTCTTGATTTGGCCGCCTTCAATGTCCGCCAGTCGGCCGTCGATCCACGATTTCAGGAAGTCGAGGTTTTCACGAACGATCATGTAGTTATCATACGTGATAGGCAGCATGGGATTTCTGTATGCAAGGACGGTATTAAAAGCCTCACCGATCTTCCGTACTTCGAAGGGAACCGCGTCTCCAGTCACTCCGAGGTGCAGATCCCAATAAAGATCGAAGTAATAGTCGAGGTAATGCCTCATGAACGGCTTGCCCGCGAATTGCGGGTCCAAGAGTTTGTCGAAGAAGGCGACGACCTTCGCGCTATACATTGGCTTGTAAAGGTCCGGCGTCACCCCCGAAAAGTAAATCCTCTTGCGAAGATTGTTCGGCCCACGTTTCTCGAGACCCTGCAAGAACACCGTCACCCCGTCTTCAGGGGTCGGCCGCCATTCGCGGGTAATGAGCCCCCAAAGGTCGTAAGGCAACGCGTTTTCCTTGCTGAAGTTGACGTCGATCAACGGCAGCATTGGACGCTCGCCTTCGTAAAAACTCGTGAGGAAAAACGGTATGATGACCTTCTCAACGTATTCCGGATCGAAGTTCGCAGGAATGGTTTCGCGAAAACGTTGAACCGCCTTCAGAATCTTATCAGTAAGTATTGGACCCGTTTGCGCCGATGCCTGCTCCACGGCTGCCATCATCGAAGCGGATGCGCCGCCTCCCAACAGACTGGCGCTAGCGGCGCTCGCTTTGAGAACACTCCGTCGGTCGACTGCGTTCCGATCCATTGCATCCTCCCTTGTCCGAGGAAAAATGCAGATTCAATCGGGCGTCGGGAGCACGGGTATCGGCAAAAACCCCGACCGCTTGTGATGAAGCTACGCCGCATACGGCACGTCGCGTCATCCCGCTCCAGCAGCTCAGTGAGGGCCCCCAAGCGGATGACAGGTCCAGCACCTCCCGCAGCACGGCGATAAGGTGCTAGTCTCGGAATTCGAATGAGAACAATCTCACCTGACGTCGCAAGGGAACACATCATGAAGATCCGCAAGACCGTCACTCTCGTCGAGGAGATCAGCAGCGAGTACGGCGCGGGTGTCAGCCCTCCGCTGCGACGCGTCGCGATCGCCGCGGTGTTCGAGAACCCACTCGCCGGCAAGGCTGCCGGGGCCGACCTCAATCCTCTGATCGACTATTCGCTCGAGCTTGGGGCTTCGCTCACCAAAACGGCGCTGGCCACGTTGGGCGCGAGCCCGGCGCAACTGCGCGCCTACACCAAGGCGGCGCTAGTCGGCACCGGCGGCGACCTCGAGCATGGCGCGGCGATGATCCATCCGAGACTTCGGCATGGCGATGCGCCGCGCGATCAAACGCGGCCGTGTCATCATTCCGGGCCACGCCAAGGTGGGTCCGCCCGGCACGAGTGTGGATCTCATCTACGGGCCACTCGACGAGGGTTGGGATCTCGACGCCTTCAATTCGACCCCGGTGCTGATCCATGACGCGCCGCGACCAAACGAGATCGTGCTCTGGATCGGCTACGCCACGGGTCCGCGCGTCAACGCCCGATGCAAGGGTCCGGATCAGAAAGAGGTCGACGCACTCGTCGCATCCTTTGCAAGCAGCTAAGGCACGTCCTCATAAATGGCCCCACCCGCGTCCGCTTTTGGGGAAACCGGACATCGGGCTCGCATCGCCGAATGACCAGGTCTGACCCAGCCGGGACATAAGACACTATGTTACGTTTCTGCCGAAAACGCATAGCGGACATGGACCGACTTGCCGCTTGTTAGACGCCGTTGCGATCGACCCCAGCACAGCGGCGTCATCATTGCCTGAGGCAATCGAGCGCAGCGGCAACGTTTCCAACCGAGTACGGCCTAGGACTTACCTCCATGAAAATCGCGGTCTTAAAGCGCTTCGCTTCAGGGATGGCTCTACTCGCTTTGATGGGGGCGCCGACCGCTTCTGCACAACAAAGCAATAAACCCAATGCAGCCGCCCAGACGGCTAAACATCAATGCTTACACACCTGTCGTGCACGCTATCGCGACTGTCGTCATCTGAACCAATTGCCATCCTTTGAGTGTCGAGGTGTTTACCGGGACTGCACCCGATACACTTGTACCGGCCTAGGACCAGGATGACCGACTGGCCTTCTGCCGTCTTCAGCGGAAACGCCGGCGTCCGAATCTATCGCCTCGGCATAATGATCACCTCGCTGAAAATCGCAGCTTCGCCTATCCTGGCTTTTTCGACGAGCTTCACGTGCTGGGTTTCGTCGAGGGACAGAATGTGAAGTTAATGGCGGCAGCCATAGTCTGCGCGATGAGCAACTTCCCGTGGATCAACTGGCCGCTGCCCGAAAGCGTCATCTGCAGGAGGGCCTAGAATGAAGAAGACATTTGCTGCCTTCGTCGCGGTCGCAACGATCGCTGGTTCGCTCGCCGCAACGCCGGCAAGCGCGCAGCGTGGCGTCGCTACAGGCGTCTCGGCTCCGCGCTACTATCCAGGTCCCGGGCCTTACGATTTTGGCAGTTGCGAATGGGTGACTCAGCGTTTCTGGGACGGCCATGCCTGGCGGTTCCGCCGGGTGCGAGTCTGCTTCTGATCTGCGATTACGGCGGGATTGAACGGCTCATAGCAACCGTCGACGTCGAGCGGGGCCGTCCGCAAAGCGCAAGTCCGAAAAAGACCGCAGCGATGAGCGCTCCATCCCGGTGAACGACCACCCTATTGATCTGCATCAACCTGCAGATCGCCGAATGCGCCCCTTTGGAATTTCCGAAACAGAGGAGGCCGAAATGAAGCTGTCAATCGCATTATCGGCGGCGCTGATAATTGGGTTCGCAACAGCAAGCACTGAAAAGGCCGGTGCCGTAGTTTACTGTCAATACATTGAATATCCCGCCGGTTGCGTCGTACGGCCTGGCGTCGCGGTTCCACTGGCCCATAACGTTCGGAAAATCCCACCATCGATCGATGCTCGAACGAGCGGCTATATTTTAAGGCAAGACCTATTCGATCGAAATAACCCGAACAATCTGCGATCAGATTGGCACAGTCCACCCGCTCAACCGGCCCAGTTCTGAAAATCAGCAGTACGGAAGCACGCTTGGAGAAGCGCTTGCGTTAGGCTGTGTGCCGAATGTCGCCTGAACGGAACGAGAGCGCCTATTTCAGCGTCTTCAGGTAGGCGATCAAGTCGTCCACATCCATCGGGGCGCTCATCCCGCCATAGGGCATGCGGTTGCCTTTCACCTTGGCCTGGGGATCGCTGATGTAATCGCGCAGGTTGGCCTCGTCCCAGACGAGTTTGGCCCGCTTCATCGGGTTGGAATAGCGGAAACCGTCCAGCGAAGCCGCTTGCCGCCCGAACACGCCCTTGAGGCTTGGGCCGAGCGCATCGGGGCGGTCGGAGTGACAGGCCGCACACGTCCCAAACAAAACCTTGCCGTGGTCCGCGTCGGCCGCGGCCGCGGGTGCAGCGATCAGCGCGAGAACAAAAACCCGAGCGATGCTCCGGGGCGAAATATTCATCACCTGCCCTTGGACATTCCTGGCGTTTCTTTTCCGGTCACGCATGAACGAGCGGACCGGGGTTTTTCAGGTATTTTTCAGTGATCGCCCTGGCCGACCAATAGGCCAATGCGCCAAGCGTGCCGGTCGGATTGTAGCCCGGCTGCTGCGGAAACACGGAAGCGCCCTGGACAAAGAGATTGTGCGCGTCCCAGGCCTGCAAATAGCGGTTCACGACACCGCTCCTGGGGTCCGCACCCATGATTGTGCCGCCGGTGCAGTGGGTCGATTGATAGGGCACGACGGTGAAATTCTTCGGCCGGTTGTGTACCTCGTAGTGCGTCGGGTTCATCGCCTTGATCACGCCCTCCATCTTCTCCACCAGATAGCGCGACATCTTGTGGTCGTTGTCGGTGGCATTGTAGGTCAGCCGGATCAGCGGGCGACCGAGCGCATCCTTGTAGGTCGGATCGAGGTCCATGAAATTGTCGCGATGGGCATAGACCGAGCCCTGCGTGTTAAAGCGGGTGTTGCAGCGGTACCATTTCGCTTCCGCCTGCTTCCACCCCACACCCCAGCGTGGCTCGCCCTTCGGCAGCACACGGCCCGAGATCGGAGGCGCGCCGCCATTGGCGCAGACGATGTAGCCACCGCCGAAAAAGCCGAGACCGGAATGGTCGAAATTCTCGCCATTGAAATCGTCGATCGCAATCGACATGCCGGGCCCGCCCATGAATGGGTTGAACTCGCGCCCCTCGAAGAAGGCTTCGCCACCAGCCTCGAACTGGTAGCAATAGTTCTTGCCGACCACGCCCTCTCCGGTCCTGGGATCGTAGGCCTCACCGATGCCGGCGAGCAGGAATTGCTGGGTGTTGCCGAACACAAAGGACGATAGGATCACGAGCTGAGCCGGCTGCTCGTATTCCTCGCCGGTCTTCATATCAGTGTAAGACACGCTGGTGACGCGCTTTGCCTCCTTGTCGTAGTTGAGTCGCGTGACAAAGGCGCCGCTGCGCAACTCGAATTTCGGCTCGGTACGTAGCACCGGCACGATGTTGACGTTTGGCGAGGCCTTTGCGTTGGCCTCGCAGGCGGTGCGATTGCAATGACCGCAATATTCGCAAGCCCCGAGCGTAATGCCTTCCGGATTCACATAGGGTGCGCTCGATGTCGCCGTCGGCACCGGGAACGGGTGATAGCCGAGGCTTGCAGCCGCGGCTCCGAACATTGCGGGCGCAACCGCGGTCTTGATCGGCTTGTTCGGGTAGTGCTGGCTGCGCGGCCCCTCGAACGGATTGCCGCCCGCGATCGGCTTGCCTTCGAGATTGCCGGCCTGGCCCGACACAGCGCACAGCTTTTCGAAGCGATCGTAATGCGGCTCGAGCTCGTCATAGCTGACCGGCCAGTCCTGGATGGTCATCGTGTCGGGTATGGCCTTGGCGCCGTACCTCTCTGTGAGCACGCTCCTGATGCGGAAGTCTGTCGGCAGGAAGCGCCAATGCAATGCACCCCAATGGATGCCGGTCCCGCCGACGCCCTCGCCTGGCAGGAAGGCGCCAAAGCGGCGGATCGGCAACGCGAGCTCATCCGGAGCATTGCGGAAGCTGATCGTGTCGGTCGAATTATCCTGCATCAGCTCGAGCCGGATCACGTATCGCAGCTCGTCGCGCAGCCGTGTCAGCGTGAACTCCTCCGCCGGATTGCGGTCGGCACCGCGCTCGAGCGCCACCACGTTGAGACCAGCTTTTGTCAGCTCGCGAGAAAGAATCGCGCCGGAAAACCCGAGGCCGACCACAACCGCGTCGACTTCCTTCAGCTTTGTCGCCATCGCCGCGCCCTCCTTTACGAGAAGTCCGCGATCGATTGCGGCTCGGCGACATAACGCCTGTCGCGGTAGGCATCGATCTTGTCGGCATAGGTGGCGGGCAGTCCCGGGAAGCCGATCATCTTCCAGCCGACCTTGTCGCGATTGCCGCCGTAAATCGGATCGGCAAAGAAGCCTGCCATGGTGAGCGCGTGCAGCTGGCTGAAGAAGGCGCGCGCGTTGAAGTTCTCGAACTCCACCTTGCCCTCTTCCATCGCCTTCAGCGTGGCAACGCGATCTGCGGCCGCGAGCCGATCAAAATCCTTGCCGTAGGTCTTCCGCGACCAGGCATTGGCCGCGACAATTCCGGCAGCGAAATATTCGCGCGGCGTCAGCGCGAGTTGATAGCCCTGCTCGGGCTTGCCCTTGTGGAACGGACCCGAGCGATACATTTTTGCACCGCCGCCCCAGGCGCTGCCAAGCTGGCGATCGATGAACATCGCAACCCCGCAATCGCTGCCGGACGGCGAGAGCTCATCGGCAGGGATCAGCGTGTCGACGGCTGCCACTATAAAGGCTGCTTCCGAGGCGGTCAGCGTGACGAACAGCTCAGTGTCGATTGCGGGCGAAGTCGCGGATGGCGCAGGTGCCGCCGGCTGTGGTTGCGCTTCGACCTGCTCCGAGATCCCCGCCGCAATCGCTGTGCCGGCAAGGCCTGCGCCCAACAAGAATTTTCGGCGCGGCAGAGCCTCGTCCGTCATGGAACCCTCCCGTTTGCCCGCCGATGGCATGCGCGCTGCGTGTTTGGGCTTCGGCAAAATCCCCGATGCAGCTTTGGCTTTGAGATTACCTTAGGCCCGCCGGGTGGCGAAAGAGGTTTGCGTGGAGAATCGGCGCGGCCCAGGGTTGCGTTGCCGCCGTGGTTGCGGTGGTGGACAGTGCGCGGACGCCGCCGCCAGTCCAGCCCGCATGATGGTGGGAAGCCTGCTCCCGGCCCCAAGTGGCGATTAGGGGATGTTCGTCGGAGGAAAGCAGACAAGCGGCGTGTGAGCAAAAAACGACGCTCGCGACGCAAAGGTGTCACTTGCGATTTAAAGACCAATTGGTCTATATATTAGCAATGAGCCGCCAAACCCCAGTGCAGTTGCCCCGTGGCCGCCCCCGAAGTTTCGACGTGGAAGCCGCTGTCGAACGCGCGATGGGCGTGTTCTGGTCGCGCGGCTATCACGCCACGGCGCTCCCGGACCTTCTTCGTGCGACGAAGCTCTCGCGTGGCAGCCTTTACGCCGCTTTCGGTGACAAGCACTCGCTCTTCTTGCGCGCGCTTGATCGCTACATTGCCGATGCCCTGACACGGATGGATATCGAACTCGGCCCCCGCAGAGAGCCGGTCGACGGCCTGCGGGCCTACCTTGCCGGCTACGTTGACCGCACGAGCGGTGCCAATGGCCGGCGCGGATGCCTGCTGGTGGCCACAGCCATGGAACTGGCTGGCCAGGATGCTGAAGTTGGTCGTCGCGTCGCGAGCTTTTTCAAAGCCATGGAGGCCAGGGTGGCGGATGCACTTTCCCGTGCGAAGACGGCGGGCAAGTTGGCCAATGGTGTTGAGCCTTCAAGTGCCGCCCGAATTCTCGTCTGTTTCGTTGAGGGGCTGCGAGTGGTCGGCAAAACGGCACCGACACGGATCACATCGCAAGCCACCGCTGACGCTCTTCTCGACCGCTTCATTAGGTAAACAACCCATGGACGTTTCCGCTATTTGGGGCGACGATATCTAGACCGATCGGTCTTGAAAGGAAGGATGCCATGTCTGCCATCCAGATCGTCTGCGCGGTGGCCGTTCCCTTGCTCTGGGGTTATCAGTTCGTGGCCATCAAAGTGGGCGTTACGGAGTTTCCGCCTCTCTTCTTCCTCGCACTGCGCTTCCTGGCCATCGCGCTGCTGCTTGTTCCGTTCGTCAAAAGGCCCACGCGTCAACAGTTCGGCCCTATCGCAGCTATTTCGATTTTCCTTGGCGGACTGAACTTCGGGCTCTTCTATGTTGGCCTTGGGCTCGGCTCGGGAAGCATGTCGGCCGTCGCATATCAACTCGCCACGCCCTTCACCGTCCTGTTGGCCTGGCCGCTGCTCGCGGAGAGGCCGTCTCTCACCACGTCCGCCGGAGTGGTGCTTGCATTCGTCGGCGTGGTCGTGTTGGCCGCGGAGCCTGGCCTGTCGGCAAACGCGCTTCCGCTGCTGCTTGTGGTCGGGGCAGCCTTCGCATTCGCGGTGTCCAACGTCTTGACGAAACGCTACGGCCCTTTTGATCCCCTGATGTTGATGGGGTGGTCGTCGCTGCTCACGGTGCCGCAGGTCATGTTGATGTCGTTGCTCCTTGAATACGGACAACTGGCGAGCCTTGTCACGGCGGATGAACGTGGGTGGCTGGCACTCGCCTACACAATTTTCATCGGAGGAATTGTCGGGTTCGGCCTTTGGTTCTGGCTGATCGCCCGTTGCTCCATGGGCCGCGTCGCACCCTTCGGTCTGCTGCTTCCGGTGTTCGCCTTGATGTCGAGCGTGTTGTTCCTTGGCGACCGCATGACCCCAAAGTTGATCGTCGGTGGGCTGCTCGCGATCTCCGGCGTCGCCATTACACAAGTAAGACCGAGCGTTCGACCGATTTGAACCCGGAAGTCGCGTCGTGGCGACTTCCGGGTTTGGCCCCATCGCGGGGATTCCAGCGAGTGTCGTGTCGCGAGACGTGATACCGTCGTCGCCGAACATGGCGCGACGGTGGTGAGCATGGCATTGAAGCTTGGCATCTATCTGAACTCGCAGCACCCGGCAGGAGATGACCCTGCCCGTCGTTTCGCCGAAACGTTGGAGCAAGTGCGCCTTGTTCGTTCGCTCGGATTTGACTCGATCTGGGCCGGCGAGCATCACATCACCCCGGGCTTCCACTTCTTTCCACAGTTGCCACTGCTGCATCGGCTCGCCGGTGAGGCCGAGGGCCTGTGGATCGGGACCAACGTCACGTTGCTGCCGTTGCACAATCCGGTCGAGCTGGCGGAAGCCGGTGCCTTTCTGGACGTCATCACTGGCGGCAAGTTCCTGCTTGGCGTCGGACTCGGCTATCGGCCCGAAGAATACCAGATATTCGGTGTGCCCATGTCGGAGCGCGTGAGCCGGTTCACCGAGGCTGTCGAGATCATCCGGCGGCTGTGGAGCGAAGACCGAGTCACGCATTCCGGGCGCCATTGGCAATTCAGCGACGCCACCATTGCACCGCGCCCGCTGCAGGCCCCGCGCCCGCCCATCATTATTGGCGCGCAAGTGGACGCGGCCATCGCGAGGGCGGCCAAGATCGGTGACGGCTGGCTTTCGGTGCCAATATCCACGCTCGACCAACTCGACGCGCAGATGTCGGTCTTCAAGTCCGCGCGGTCCGCGACAAAGCTGCCGCCAGCGGAGCATTTCTGCCGATTGCTCGAGGTGGGCTGCGCGGCCGATGACGATACTGCGATCCGCCGCTCAGCCCCATTTCTCTTGGAGAAATACAAATCGTATGTGTCGTGGGGTTTGGAGGGACTCACTCTCGATGATCCGAACGCCGCCCCCGAGCAACAGTTCCGCGCGCTGGCGTCTAAGCGGTTCGCGGTGGGCGCGCCCGCAAGTGTCATCGATATGCTGGTCGCCCAACATCGGTGCGGGATTAACCACCTCTCGATGCGCGTGAGTTGGCCGGGGATGGGCCAGGACGAAATCCTCGCAAGCATCGAGCTTCTTGGCCGCAAGGTTCTTCCCGCGGTGCGGCACCGAACCGCGGCCGCGGGGCCGTAGCGCCGCCATCGAAGGCTTCGGGTGTAACGAATTTGATCCAAAGCTCTCTTGACCGCTGCTGCTCCGAAAGCAAACCTCCGACGGCACATTGGATGGTGTACACGTTGTCTAGATTTGTTTGAGCATGATCTCCGCGCAAACGCGTTCCGCGTTTGTTAGCTAGGGAAACCGGTTTCCACTTTTCCGGATCATGCTTTAAGTCCAGACATCGTGCATCGAGCAGCTATTCGGAGCGTCTATGCCTAGAGCCAGCTATGTCGATCCCCGCAATGGAACGTCGTATCCGCTGGACGTCCCACGCTGGTGCTCTGATGACCGAACGCCCCTGCTCGTCACGCCGGGCGCAGGCATTTCGCGTGATGAAATAGACGCGCGTACCCGATCGCTCTGGCGCTATCAGGCCGCGCTGCCGGTTCGGATCGACAAGCCGATCACTTTGGGCGAAGGCTGCACGCCACTCGTCGAGCAGGCTTGGGGTGATCTGCGTCCACACTTCAAGCTCGAATGGTTCAATCCGACCGGTAGCTTCAAAGACCGGGGTTCGGCCGTGATGCTGTCGTTTCTCCGGCAAATCGGTATCGATGCTGTGCTGGAGGATAGTTCGGGCAACGGCGGATCATCGATGGCGGGGCTCGGCGCCGCCGGAGCGATGCGTGTGAAAATTTTGGCCCCTGCATCGACCTCGCCTGCGAAGATTGCTCAGGTGCGTGCCTACGGCGCGCAAGTGCAGTTGGTCGAGGGGCCGCGCGAGGAGTCGGAGGCGGAGGCGATCCGCCAATCGAACGAGACGTTCTACGCGAGCCACAACTGGCAGCCATTGTTTCTTGAGGGCACGAAGTCGTTCGCCTACGAGCTTTGGGAGGACTTGGGATTTCGTGCCCCCGACAATGTCATCATGCCGGTCGGCGCGGGCAGCAGCCTGCTGGGATGCGCGTTCGGGTTCCGAGAGCTCATGAAGGCCGGCCAGATCGCGAAGCTCCCGCGTCTGTTCGCAGCGCAGCCGCTAAACTGCTCGCCGATAGATGCGAGCTTCCGTGCAGGCGTCGATACAGCGGTGCCGCGCGAAGTTCGCAAGACCATCGCCGAGGGGACGGCCATCAAGTATCCGATGCGCCTGCGCGAGATCATTGGCGCGCTGCGCGAGAGCGGCGGCGGTACTATCGCGTTGACGGAAGAAGAACTCGTCGCCGCATTGCGTCAGTTGGCGCGACAGGGACTGTTCGCAGAGCCGACAAGCGCGAGCGGAGCCGCCGCTTTGGATAAGCTGGCTGCCGCCGGCGCGATCAAGCCCAACGAAATTACGGTTGTCATCCTGACGGGCACCGGCCTCAAGGCCTCTTCGACCGTCGCTGATCTGGTAGGCTGAGGCATGGCAGCGCGCGGATCGGATGGACTGCTCCTTTGCGCGAGTCTCCGTGCGTGCTCCTGCTTGCGATGCCGGCGCTGGCCGCCACGCCGGCCGACCGGGACGCGTGCGCCGCCAGCGCCGACAAGCCCGACGTCGGGGGCGCGGCCTGCAGCCGCATCATCGACGATGCAAGCGAGCAGGTGGCAGAACGCGTCGAGGCCTTCAAGAACCGCGGCCGCGGCTCCTTCAACAGGAAGGATTACGACCGCGCGATTGCCGACTACGGCGAGGCCATCAAGCTCAGCCCGAAGGACGCCTGGGCCTTTGCGCACCGGTGCGAGGCTTACGAGAGCAAAGAGGACCACGACGCGGCCATTGCGGATTGCACCGAGGCGATCAAGATCGATCCGAAATATGGCTGGGCCTACAACAACCGTGGCGTCGCCTACTATGGCCTGCATGAATACGACGCAGCGCTGGCCGACCATGCCGAGGCGATCAAGGTCGATTCCAGGGACGCGTGGGCCTATACCCGCCACGGCATGGCATGGACGGAAAAGGGTGAATTCGACCAGGCGGTCGCCGATATCACCGAGGCGGTCACAATCGATCCGAAATACGCCTTTGGTTTTGGCCAACGGGGTCAGGCGCTCTTCAGGAAAAGGCTGATCACGAAAAAAGGCGGATGGGAGCCCGCGATCGCAGACTACAGCGAGGCAATCAAGCTCGATCCAAATCTGGTGTGGCTGTACAGCTCGCGTGGCGTCGCCTACAGCAACAATCGCCAATACGATTTAGCCGTTCCGGATTGCAGCGAGGTCATCAAGCGCGAACCCAAAAATTCCAGCGGGTACAATTGTCTCGGCGTCGCTTACGAAGGCTTGGAGGCCTATAGCCGCGCGATCGCCGCCTACAATCAGTCGATCAGCATCAATCCAAAGAACGGCGTGGCGTTTTGGAATCGCGGCAATGCCTATGCGGCGCTGCGCAGGATCGATGACGCGATCGCCGACTATGACCGGGCGATCGCGATAAACCCCAAGGACTTCAACGCGTTCAACTCCCGCGGCAAAGCCTATGTCGCAAAGGGCGACCGCGACCACGCGATTTCAGATTACACGCAAGCGATCGAGTTCAACCCGTCCTATGTCGAGGCCTACGACAACCGCGGCCTTACCTATGTCGTGCTGGAACGCCGCGCCGAGGCGATCGCCGATTTCCGCAAGGCGCAATCGATCGACCAGACCGACCAAATCAGCAAGCAACAGCTTCGCGTGCTCGGTTTCTGACGGCATGCCACGGGGTCGCGTCGAGCGGGACTGTCTGCAAGTGGCCCCTTCTCGGACCTGAGCCGCCCTCGCCTGCTATTTCGGATCGGGAATCGTCAGCGCCGGATTTCCGGCAAAGAAATTGTGCGGCATCAGGGTGAAACCGAACCAATGGGTGGGCATGACCGGCCAGTCCTCCATCGCCGTGATGTGATGGAAGCCGACCGTGTACCAGGCCACGATGTCGCGGTTGGAAATCGGCCGGTCGCGCGCGGTCCAGGTGCCGAGCGTGTCCTTGCCGTCGCTCATGACCGCGTAGCGTCCGCCGGCATAGCGCTCAGCCGCCGCGTAGGGCGTGACCGAGAGCTGATAATTGATATAGGGATTGCGGCGCACCGGCGGATCGTCGGCGGCGAGCAGCGGATAGACGTAACTTCCTTCCGGCATCAGCATGTAGCCCGGATGGTGGCCGAGCGCGCTTTCCACGTTGTTGTTGCCGAAATGATAGAGCGCAGGCGAGCCCGGCTCGATGCGGGTGCGCGCCGCCAATTCCCGCGCCGGCATGTCGTGCGTGACGGTGTAGAGCGAGCGTCGCGGCGAGCCCTTCGGCAGAGCTTCCTGCACCAGGCGTTCGCGCATGAAGTCGTTCGCGGTGCCGTCGATGTCGAGATCGAGGCGGAAGTTGAAGTAATGGCTGTGGAACGGCGCGACCAGCCCTGGTGCCACCAGCGTTCCATAGCGCGTGTCGGCCGCGGCCGTTGCATCCTTCATCGATTGGCTGGCGACGCCCTTTACGGAGTCGATGCCCGTGGCGCCGACGGCGACGCGGATGCTGCCATTCTGATGAAAGATATAGTCGATGATATAATCATAATTGCCGACCGCCGAGGCCGAGCGCACCACGAGTTCGCTCGCCGGCCGGCCGGAGGTCGGAACAGGCGTCCCGCTGAGCTGCGCAAAGCCCTCGAAATGCCGCCAGGCCGGATCGCCGATCGAACGCTCGAAGACGCAGATCGCGTCCGGAATGTCGATCGGCTCGCCATCGTCCTGCGGCATCGTGACAGGAAGAAAGCGCGCATAGGACGGGCAATCGATCCCCTTGCGCAACGGGCTCAGGGTGTTGCCGAAACCGTATTCGCCGCTGTCCATATAGGTCCGGAAGTACCAGCCCTTGCCCGGGTCCATGTAGGGCACGAAGACTTCGGACAGATGCATCTGATAGGCGACCGAGCGCCAGCGCGCACCGTCGCGCGCCTCGACCATGGAGAGCACCAGCCCCGGCCGTCTGTCGGCGCGCAGATGGAAGCGCCACATGTCCCAGACGAAACGACCATCTTCGATCGTGATGTTGTCGCCGCCCGGCTGGGCGAGGCCCGCCGGTTTTGAGTCCGGCCGCAGCGCGCCGCGCTTCGCCACCTCGCTTTCCTCATAGCCCCACGCACCGTCAGACACCGGCACAGCGCCGGTATCGGTCACGTCGAGCACCTTGCCGGCCTTCAGATCGACCGTCGCAAAAAGGCCTTCGATCGGGCGCGCCCAGTAATGGGAGCTGGAGGGCTTGCCGACGCATGGCACCTTGATCAAGCGGCGGCCCTGCTCCTCCCGGGTCCCGAAATTCCCGGCCGTCAGCGGCAGGCAGAACACCTGAGCAGGGATAAAGCCGCGTTTGGCCAAGCCCTGCACCATGCGCGAATCCGCGAGCGCGAGGCCGGTCGCGCCTATGATCTCTTCGATCAGCAGGGCCGGCTCGCCCTTGACCTCCTGCCAGGCGGTGACGCGACCGGCCGCGAGGTCGACGGTCGCTTCATGCACGGTCCCCGCCTCGCTCACCGACCGCGACGGCACGGCGCGGAAGCGTCATGCCCGGTCGCCATGCCATGACCGCGGCTTTCTCCGGTTCGTCGAGATCGACGGCGTGGAAGCGCGCCTTCGGCCCAAGCTTTCCGTCCGCCTGGAGCAATTCCTTGACCTGGTGAATCTCGCTGCCCGTCAGCGCGTCGAGCGGATGCGTGGGCCGCGCGTCCTGCGCCGCGGCGGCGAGCGCCGGAAGAAACAGGACGGCGGCAAGCGCGCCTTTCATCCAGGTCGCGAATTTCATGCACGTCTCCTGTGATACGGCGGGATCACGAATCGACTCATGGCTCCCGCAAACCACGATGCGTTCGCTTTTCATCCGGCTTCTGAACGTCGACTTCCGGGCCTCTTGCCATCAAGAAAAATGCCGTGAAAGAAACGTAAAGGATAAACACGTTCGCGACTTCGGCGCGAACACCTTGCCTGGTTGAAGAAGTTACCCAGGACCTGAGGACAAACACCTTGCGGCCTTGATTGGTATAGGCGCCAATTTTGACGCAATCATGGCCGGCGCGGGCACGCGCCCTGGCGCCTCCCGAATCAACATGATCCCATGCTGCACGCATTGCGGCCGGGTTGTGACAGGGAAGATTCGTTTCCAAAAAGTTAACGTTTTTTCCAAACGCAAATCCGATTCCGGTTTGTTCTCAATTTAGTAGCCGTGCCGCCGATGACCTGTGGACTATGTGGGTTTCCGTTGTGGACGGACTCGGCCTCCAGTTGCGCGGATTCCGCAAATCACATCAGTTGATCACGGCAGGCCCCGAGTACCCCAAAACGGGACACTCAGGGGACTGCAGCCGGCAGCGACGTACCTTGACGGAGCGCGGAGCCGGTCGCCGCGGTTCGTTTCAAGAGAACGAAGAAAAAGAGGTCGAGACGGCATGTCCATGCTCGAAGGCGTTATCGATTCCACGAACCATCCGCTCGCGGTCGTCGAGGACATCGCCGCCGATAACAACTGGTCGTTCGAACGTTCCGGCGAGGACGAGATCACCATCGTCTCCCGGGGACAATGGACCGACTATCAGCTCTCCTTCACCTGGATGGGCGAGATCGAGGCGCTGCATCTGGCTTGCGCCTTCGACATGAAGATTCCACAGGCCCGGCGGCCTGAAGTGCAGCGGCTGATCGCCGCCATCAACGAGCAGCTCTGGGTCGGCCATTTCGACATCTGGACCCACACCGGCATGATCATGTACCGGCAGGCGCTGGTGCTGCCGGGCGGGCTCACAGCTTCCACGGCGCAATGCGAAAGCATGCTGGCCGGCGCGATCCATGCCTGCGAGCGCTATTTCCCGGCCTTCCAGTTCGTGGTGTGGGCGGGCAAGTCGACCGCGGACGCGATGAGCGCGGCGATGTTCGACACCGAGGGCGAGGCTTAGGGTTTCCTGCCACACTCTCGGTGTCGTCCCTGCGAACGCAGGGACCCATACCGCGTGATGCCAGATGTGGCGCGCGGTGCTTGTTGCTCATATCGCGATCCATTAAAACCACCTGTGGTTATGGGTCCCTGCGTTCGCAGGGACGACGGCGGAGTGTGTCGTGAGATCACGTGAACAACAACGCGCTTCAAAGCATCACCGGCAACATCGTGCTCGCCGGCGCGGGCAAGATGGGCGGCGCGATGCTGACGGGATGGCTTGCGCAGGGACTCGATCCGAAGCGCGCCGTCGTGATCGACCCCGCGCCGTCGGACGAGATCCGCGCGCTTGCCGGCAAAGGCGTGCAGCTCAATCCGGCAACGGCGGTCGCGGCCGAGACGCTGGTGATCGCGCTGAAGCCGCAGACCTTTCGCGAGTCCGGCAGCGTGCTGAAACCCTTCGTCGGAGCGGGCACGCTCGCCGTCTCGATCATGGCCGGCACCACCATCGCCTCGCTGCAAACCGTGTGCGGCGACACGATCGTACGCGCGATGCCGAACACGCCGGCGGCAATCGGCCGCGGCATCACGGTCGCGGTGGCGGCGCAGAGGGTCAGCGCCGCGCAACGATCTGTCGCCGATGCGCTGCTGCGCGCGACCGGAGCGGTCGAATGGGTCGATGACGAGAGCCTGATGGACGCGGTCACCGCCGTATCGGGTTCGGGACCGGCCTATGTCTTCCTGCTCGCCGAGGAACTGGCGCGCGCCGGTGTCGCCGCCGGCCTGCCGGACGAACTCGCAACCAAATTGGCACGGGCCACCGTCGCCGGCTCCGGCGAGCTGTTGCACCGCTCCGAGCTTGACGCCGCCACACTGCGGCAGAACGTCACCTCGCCCGGCGGCACCACCGCCGCAGCGCTGGACGTGCTGATGGGCGCGGATGGATTGAAGCCGTTGATGACGCGGGCCGTCGCGGCTGCAACAGCGCGATCGAAGGAATTGGCGAAGTAGGTTCGTCACCCACGGCCGTCATCACCCGCGCATGCGGGTGATCCAGTATCCGCAGAGGCCGTTCGTCATTAATCGAGATAGCGGTGTGTGCCGGATGCCCCGCCTTCGCGGGGCATGACGACGAGACCTACCCCTTCCCCAACCGCTTGTTGAAACTGTCGAGATTGACGAGGCCGCGGGCGTGGCGGCCTTCGCCGATCTTGCGCGCGCCGTCGAATGACTCCACCTCGAACCGGATGACGCGGCGTTCGACCGCGATCACGCGCGCCGTGGTGCGAACGGTGGCGCCCACTGGCGACGCCGCGAGATGGCGGATATCGACCTCGGTGCCGACCGTCACCCAGCCCGGCTGCAGGCATGATGCGATCGCATCGCCGGAGGCGAGCTCCATCTGAAGAATCATCATCGGCGTTGCGAACACCATCGGCATGCCCTTCAGGATATGTCCGACCGTTTGCTCCGCCGGCACGACAAGGCTGCGCTCCGCGCTCATGCCGACGGCGATGACGTCACGTGCATCCATGATCGCTAGCCCGACCGAAACGGCGAAGGCCGCATCGCGTCACTTCTTCGCGGCGGCCGCGCGTTCGACGAAGCTCTTGCCGCCCTTCATCTTGTGATGCAGCGGCGCCTCGTTGATCTGGATCACGACGGCATCGGCATCGACGCCGAGATTCTTCACCAGCGCCTGCGTGATGTCGCGCATCATGCCGAGCTTCTGCTCCTCGGTACGGCCGGCGGCCATGCTCACGGTAATCTCAGGCATCTCCTGCTCCCTGTTACATGATTGTCGCCGGCTCTTCCGTCATCTCCGCCTGCCTTCAGGGGAAGACGTGGATGCCGCGCAAGCCGAGCATGCAGTTTGAAGATCGAACGCCTATCCCCAGGCCAGCGTTAGTCGCGCAGTAACAGCTTCGCAGCACCTTGGCGACGATCTCGTCCTCCTTGCAGGAGAACTGCGCCGGGCGGCTTTCGCGCCATTCCTGGTTGGAGGCGATCGGCGGCAGCAGCCTCGGCCCCTCGATCAGGTCCTTGACAATTACATGAGGTCCATCGCCGCGTCGTCTTCTCGTCCGAGCCCTGGATGATCACGCACGGCGCATTGCGGCGGTCGGCATATTTGAGCTGGTTGCCCATGTTCTTGGGATTGCCCAGATAGAGTTCGGCGCGGATATCGGCATCGCGCAGCTTGCGCGACCATCTCCTGATAGTCCGCGACGCGGTCGCGATCGAACACGGTCACGACGACGGGCCCGAAGGCCGGCCTCGTAGTCGAGCTTGCCAAGCAAGCGTCAGCGCCGCCTGCAGCCGCGACACACCGATGGAAAATCCGGTTGCCGGAACCGGCTCACCACGAAAGCGCGAGACAAGGCCGTCATAACGCCCGCCACCGCCGACCGAGCCGAACACGTACCGGGCTGTCCCTTCTCGTTCGGAATCTCGGCGAGCAGCTGCGCCTCGAACACCGGGCCGGTGTAGTATTCGAACCCGCGCACGACGGAAGGGTCGACCACGATCTGCCATCGCGATAACCGGCGGCATCGACGAGGCGTGCGATTCTCGACCAGTTCGTGAGACCTTCGACCGCGAGCTTCGATTCGCTGAACGTCTCGCGCAGCATGTCCGCGATCCGTTGCGCGATATCGTACTCGTTTTCCTTCGCGTCAGGATCGCCGGCAAGCCGCTGACCGTCACGAATCCGCATCAAAGCCTGGCAGAGGCAAGTAGCGGCGGCTGCACCAGTCGTCACGCGCAGTTGAACGAAGGTCTCGATCTTCTTGATTTGCGCGTCTTCGAGGCCCGCGCCCTCGGTGAAATCGCCGCTTTCATCCTTACGGCCGGGGCCAAGCAGTTCGCGCACGCCGCGCTCGCCGAGCCGATCGAGCTTGTCGATCGCACGCAGCACCGAAAGCCTGCGGCCATTGTTTTCGTCGCCACCAAGGCCGATCGACTCCATCACGCCGTCGAGCACCTTGCGATTGTTCACTTTCACGAAATAGGCGCCACGCGCAATGCCGAGCGCCTCCATCGTGTCGGCGGCCATCATGCACATCTCGGCGTCCGCAGCCGGCGAAGCGGAACCGACCGTGTCGGCGTCGAACTGCATGAACTGGCGGAAGCGGCCGGGGCCGGGCTTTTCGTTGCGATAGACATAGCCGGCGCGATAGCTGCGATAGGGTTTTGGCAGCGTCTCGAAATTCTTCCGCAACATAGCGCGCGAGCGGCGCGGTGAGATCGTAGCGCAGCGAGATCCACTGCTCGTCATCGTCCTGGAACGAGAACACGCCTTCGTTCGGGCGGTCCTGGTCGGGCAGGAATTTGCCGAGCGCATCGGTATATTCGAAGGCCGGCGTCTCCACCGGCTCGAAGCCGTAGCGCTCATAGACCGCGCGGATCTTCTCCGTCATCTCGCGCGTCGCCTTCAGCGCGGCGGGGCCACGATCTTCCAGCCCGCGCGGCAGCCGCGCCTTCAGTTTTGCGGTTTCTTGGGTTTGTCGGCCATGGCGGGTTGATTACCGGAACAGGCGTAGGGTGGGCAAAGCAACTTGTCCGACGTAGCTCGAAGAGCGAAGGCGGAAAGCGTGCCCACCATTGTCAAATGCGGATGAAGTCGGTGGGCACGGCGCTGACGCGCCTTTGCCCACCCTACTCGGTCACGGGACCTTTCTGATCCAGTCGTGCGGGTCGGCCACGCGTCCGTACTGGATGTCGACCAGCGTCTTGCGCAGTCCCATGGCGACGGGACCGGCGTCGCCGCCGCTGATGAGAAAATCGCCGCTCGTCGAGCACACCTTGCCGATCGGCGAGATCACCGCCGCCGTGCCGCAGGCGAAGGCCTCCTTCAGCTTTCCGCTCTTGGCATCAGCGCGCCACTGCTCGACCGTGTAAGGCTCCTCGCGCACGGTGGTGCCTGCATCCTTCGCCAGCGCGATGATCGAATCGCGGGTGATGCCCGGCAGGATCGTGCCGAGCGGCGGAGTCAGGAGCGAGCCATCGTTGAACACGAAGAACACGTTCATGCCGCCGAGTTCCTCGATGTAGCGACGCTCGACCGCGTCGAGGAAGACGACCTGATCGCAGCCGTGCTCGATGGCCTCGGCCTGCGCGCGCAGGCTCGCCGCGTAATTGCCGCCGCATTTGACGGCGCCGGTGCCGCCGATCGCGGCGCGGGTGTAATTCTCCGACACCCAGATCGACACGGGCGCAGGGCCGCCCTTGAAATAGGAGCCGACCGGCGAGGCGATGACGGCGAAGATGTATTCCGCGGATGGCTTGACGCCAAGGAAGACCTCGCTCGCGATCATGAAGGGCCGCAAATACAGACTGCCCTCGCCGCCCGGTATCCAGGCGCGATCGACGCGCACCAGCTCTTCGACCGCGTCGATGAACACGGCCTCGGGCAGCGGCGCCATGGCCATGCGCGCGGCCGAATTGTGGAAGCGCCTTGCATTGGCGTCGGGGCGGAACAGGTTCACGCCGCCATCGTCGCGCTTGTAGGCCTTGAGGCCTTCGAAAATCTCCTGCGCGTAGTGCAGGACGGCCGTGGCCGGATCGAGCGGGAAATTCTCGCGCGATTCGACGCGCGCGTCATGCCAGCCCTTCGTCTGATTGTAGCGGACCACGGCCATGTGATCGCTGAAGATCCGGCCGAAGCCGGGGTCCACGAGCCTTGCCGCGCGCTCCTTCTCGGACGTCGGATGAGCCGCAGGCCGGATTTCGAATTTCAAGCTCATTGCGTTGCTTCCCGCTGTCGGAACCGGTGCGATCTCTGACGCCGGCCTGACGTCTTCGGGCCTGCCGGCCCGATTTCGGGCCGATTTATCTAACGAAACCCCCATGGGCTCTCTCCCGGATCAGCTCGCCGGATACGCGTCTTTCGCGCAGCCGGCGGGGTTTAATACGTCTGGACCGCCCTTACCACGCCAGTCTGTCGCGGCCGACAAGCTTTTGCGGAAAGCAGAAGTCCAGTATGTTTGCAGCCTGCCGCGTTACAACTTGCACGGTAGACCGGATTCGCGGCTCTCGCCGCAAGTTTGGCTATTTAGCCGATTTCAAACGACGCCACGCCAAAAACGATCTAATATTTCGTCGAGGCTACCCGTTTTGTAACATTGAACCCAAGATATGTCAACATGGCTGACATAAATTTCTCACCCTCCCTGACGGGCGCCGACCAGGCGCCCGCGGAGACGCGCGCCGCCGGCCTGCGCGATGCCGATTTGCGCTGGGATATCATCGAGCTACTGTTTTTCGCGTACCGGGATTTCGTCGGCGATGCCGACCATGAGCTGGAGGCGTTCGGCTTCGGCCGGGCGCATCACCGGGTGTTGCATTTCGTCTACCGTTATCCCGGCCTGAAGGTCGCCGATCTCCTGGATGTCCTGCGCATCACCAAGCAGTCGCTCGGTCGTGTTCTCAAGCAGTTGCTCGACGAAGGCTACATCGTGCAAAAGACCGGCAACAACGACCGGCGGCAGCGCCTGCTCTACGCCACCGCCAAGGGCGAGGCGCTGGTGGCGAAGCTCGCAGGGCTACAGACCAAGAGGATCGATCGCGCGCTCGGCGAGATCGGACCTGCCAACGCGGAAACGGTGCGCCGCTTCCTGCGCGCGATGATCGATCGCGAGGATCCGGACAAGGTGCTCGAGACGATCTTCAACGCCGCAACTGCAAAGGAGTGACCGTGCCGCTTGCTGCAACTGTCTCGCATCCGCCGGCGCAACCGGCCGATGACGCACCCCATCTGTTGCTGGTCGACGACGACCGCAGGATCCGCGATCTGCTGTCGCGCTTTCTCTGCGGCGAAGGCTATCGCGTGACGACGGCGGCGAGCGCGAGCGACGCCCGCGCCAGGCTCGCCGGGCTGCATTTCGATCTCTTGATCCTGGACGTGATGATGCCGGGCGAGACCGGCTTCGAGCTCGCCCGCTCGATCCGCCAGTCCTCCTCGGTCCCGATCGTGATGCTGACGGCGCGGCATGAACCGGAGAGCCGCATCGAGGGGCTGCAGATCGGCGCCGACGATTATGTCGCCAAGCCCTTCGAGCCACGCGAGCTGGCGCTGCGCATCGGCAATATTCTCAAGCGCGCCGCGCCGCCGCCCGCCACGGCAGCGCTGGAGCAGGTCGCCTTCGGGCCTTACATCTATCACCTCGAGCGCGGCGAATTGCGCGAGGGCGAGGAGATCATCCACCTCACCGATCGCGAGCGCGAGATGCTGCGCATCCTCGCGGTGGCGCCGGGCGAAACCGTGCCGCGCGGCGCGCTGACCGGCAACGGCACCGTCAACGAGCGCGCGGTCGACGTGCAGATCAACCGGCTGCGGCGCAAGATCGAACGCGATCCCGCCAATCCCCTGTTCCTGCAGGCGGTGCGCGGCATCGGCTATCGCCTCGTCGCCTCGCCTTAGACGGCGTCCGCATGAGAGCCTCCTCCCGCCGCACATCCGATGACCACGATCGACACCGGACTGACCCTGCTCCGCAACGCATCGCAGCGCGTGTCGGCGGTCAATGGCTGGATGGGAAATGCGTTCAAGGGCTGGATGCCGACCGGCCTCTATGCGCGCGCGCTTCTGATCATGATCGTGCCGATGGTGATCCTGCAGTCGGTGGTCGCCTTCGTGTTCATGGAGCGGCACTGGAACACGGTGACGCGGCATCTGTCGGCCGCCGTGGTCCAGGACGTCGCCGGCCTGATCGACATCTACAAGAGCTATCCACAGGACAAGGACCGCACGCAACTCAAGCGCATCGCGCAGCAGCGGCTCGGGCTCGTGGTCGATTTCCTGCCTGTCGGCGACATGCCGTCGCCAGGGCCGAAGCCGTTCTTCTCGCTGCTCGACCAGTCGCTCTCGGGGCAGATCAGCCGCCAGATCGCCCGCCCCTTCTGGATCGACACCGTCGGCAAGTCCAATCTCGTCGAAATCCGCATCCTGCTCGACGACGCCGTGATGCGCGTGTTCGCGCAGCGCAGCGCGACCTACGCCTCCAATTCCGAAATATTCCTGTTCTGGATGGTCGGCACCTCCTCGATCCTGCTGATCGTCGCGGTCCTGTTCCTGCGCAACCAGATCAAGCCGATCCTCAGGCTGGCCGATGCTGCCGAGAGCTTCGGCAAGGGCCGCGAGGCGCAGAATTTCCGCCCGCGCGGCGCGCGCGAAGTGCGGCGCGCGGCGCATGCCTTCCTGGAGATGAAGGCGCGGATCGAGCGCGCGATGGAGCAGCGCACCGCGATGCTCGCCGGCGTCTCACACGACCTGCGCACCATCCTCACCCGCTTCAAGCTCGAACTGGCGCTGATGGGTGACGCCGCGGAAATCGACGCGATGCGCAAGGATGTCGACGAGATGTCGGGGATGCTCGAAGATTATCTCGCCTTCGCGCGCGGCGACAGCGGCGAGCATGCGCAGCCGACCGACATGACGCTCGCACTGGAAGAGCTGCGCAGCGACGCCGAGCGGCACGGCCATTGCGCCACCGTGACGTTCCACGGCCTGCCGGTGGTCATCATCAAGCCGGCATCGTTCAAGCGCTGCCTCGCCAATCTCGTCTCCAACGCGGCGCGGCATGGCGACAAGATCGCCATCAACGGTCATCGCGATCACCGCTACCTGACGGTCACCATCGATGACGACGGACCCGGCATTCCCGTGGACAAGCGCGAGGATGTGTTCAAGCCCTTCATGCGGCTCGACGGCGCGCGCAACCAGGACGAAGGCGGCACCGGCCTCGGCCTTGCGATCGCCCGCGACATCGCCCGCTCCCATGGCGGCGACATCATGCTCGGCGACAGCCCGATGGGCGGGCTTGCGGGCGACGGTGAGGATACCGGTGTAGGGCTAGCGGCGCTGCCTCTCCCCTCCTTACGGTGTGACGGGGAGCGAGGGCTGCCTCCGCAAACTCGCTACCACTTGAGGCCGCCAAGGGACCTGTACCCCCTCATCCGATTTGCTTCGCAAATTGACTTCTCCCCGCATGCGGGGAGAAGTTGGAGCCAGCCGAGCCATCTCGTCTCTCATCTCGCCGTGCGCTTGTGGCACGAGGGAGAGCTGCCGCCTACTTCGCCTTCGGCAGCAGGGCCTTCAGCTTTTCCATGTCCTTGACGTTCATCTTCATGCCGCCGGGCATCATGATGTCGCCGGGCTTCTGGTCCGGCTTGCAGGCGCCGAGCCATTTCGCTTCGATCTTGGTCGTGGTGTCGAGCGGCTGGCCGCCCGGGCCCTTGTCGCTGTGCGAGGCGGTCGTGACCGTGTAGGCGGAATTGAAGTCACCGACGATCTCGGTGTGCGACGTGATCGATGTGCTGCCGACGTTGCAGACGGAATCGCTGACATAGCCGGTCGCGGTCTTCTTGAGGTCCTGCTTTGCGCACATCTGCTTGGCCATCGGCGAGACCATGTTGTTCATGTCCTTGTCGGTGGTCTCGTCGGTGCAGTGCTGCATGGTCATGTCGGGGATCGACGATCCGGTCTTGACCACCTTCATTTCCCACAGCCCGGCCTTGCGCGTCGGCAAATCCTCGGCCAGCCGCACGCCCTGCCGACAGCGCCGCAAGCGCAACACATCCCAGACCCAATGACAGCAGCAATCGCTTCATCGCCCGCTCCAACTCTCGACACATGACGATTGATAAAGGCGTCTAGAGCATGATCCGGAAAAGTGGAAACCGGTTTTCCGAAAAGATCATGATCAAACTAATGAGATGAGATCATGATGCGATTTCATCAAATCGCATCATGATCTAGTACCGCGTCCTGAGCGGCTGGTCGTTGGCGCCATAGGGAACCCAGCGGCAGGCGAACGACAGATAGCCGCCATAGCGGGCGTCTACTGCGAGGAACTTCACGACCTTGCCGTAGGAGGCGCAATGCGCGACCGCGAGCTGGCGCGCATCCGTCTGGGTCGCGAGCGTGTAGGCAATGATGCCGCCGGTATCGTTGCCCTTGAACGCCGGGACCCAGTCGGCCCGGGCCGGCGCGGTCGCCAGCGCTCCGCAAAGGGCAAGGATAGACAGGCCCGCGGCCACCATCTTTCGCATTCGTCCGACTCCATCTCGCTTTTCATGATCTTAGGGGGCATTCGTGGCGCTGGAAAGAACGGCCGGCCGATCCGACGCCGACTTCACGCGAAGTGTTGCCGTGCTGCACTTGACCGGATGAAACCTTCGCGGCACGGTCCGTCGTCCGGACCAGCCGGACCATCCGCCGTGGGCAGTTCCATGATCGACTTCGCTAAATCCTTGAATCGCCTCAGCCTTCTCGGCGTGGCCTGCGCTGTGACGGCATTCCTTCTCGGATTCGGCCAGCCGGCCGAAGGCCGCCAATCCCCTGGAATTGAATTTCTGGCTGTCGGGTCCGAAATACGACGGCCGGGTGGCGCCGTGCGAGGCTGCGCTCGGCACCATCAGCTCGCAGTTCCAGGAGAAGGAAAGCACCTTCTGGAACTCGGCGCTGGCCATCACGGGCTACGGCAACATCCACGAGGTCGCCTTCCGGCCCTGGCAGTCCGACAACATTCCGCGCCGCTATTGCGCCGGCAGCGTCAGGCTGAGCGATTCGAGCGTGCACGCCGTGCACTACTCCATCATCGAGGATGGCGGCTTCGCCGGCTACGACCAGGGCGTCGAATGGTGCGTGGTCGGGCTCGACCGCAACTGGGCCTTCAACCCCGCCTGCCGCGCCGCGCGGCCCTGATTCGCCGGCCGATGCGCCGCTTGCACGGCTTTCACATTTTTGTTCTTGAAATGTTCCAACCGCCTGCTAGGCTCCGCACCGTCAGTCAGGAGGGTATCACGATGTTTCATTCGTTCCGGGCCGCGCTTCGCAGCGCGATGGCCGGTCTTGCCGCGCTCACGCTGTTGGTCATCGCAGCAACCGGCCCGGCGTCAGCGCAGGACCGGCGGCAGAACACGCCGGGCGAGTTCGATTATTACGTGCTGTCGCTGTCGTGGTCGCCGTCTTTCTGCGAGTCCGCGGAGGAACGCGGCAACACCGGGCGTTCGCAACAGACCCAATGCGGCGGCCGGCCCTTTGCCTTCGTGGTTCACGGCCTGTGGCCGCAATATGAGCATGGCTTCCCGGAATATTGCCAGCGGCCCTCGCCGCGGCTCGGCCGCGAAATCATGACCTCGATGCTCGACCTGATGCCGGCGCCCGGCCTGATCTACAACGAGTGGGACAAGCACGGCACCTGCTCGGGGCTCGGTGAGCGGGCCTATTTCGAGACCGTGCGCAAGGCGCGCGCGGCGGTGAAGATCCCGCCGGACTATCTGCAATTGCCGGAGGCGAAGACCGTGTCGCCCGATGCGATCGAGGAAGCCTTCATCAAGGCCAATCCCGGCCTGTCTCCCTCCGCCATCGCCGTGACCTGCAACCGCACGCGCCTCAGCGAGGTGCGCATCTGCATGAGCAAGGACCTGCAGTTCCGCAGCTGTGACGAGATCGACCGCAGCGCCTGCCGCCGCGACCAGGTGACAATGCCGCCGGTGCGAGGCGGGTGATTTTTTGGCGCGCACCGTCATGGCCGGGCTTGTCCCGGCCATCCACGTTCTTGGTCGCAGCGTGAAGAAAGACGTGGATGCCCGGGACAAGCCCGGGCATGACGGATAGAAGACGTTCAGTCTTTGCGCGGCCGTTTTCTCATGAACTACCGTCACGCCTTCCATGCCGGCGGCTTCGCCGACGTCATCAAGCACATCGTGCTGGTGCGGATTCTCCTTTATCTGCAGGAGAAGCCGGCGGCCTTCCGCGTCATCGACACGCATGCCGGCGCCGGCGTCTATGATCTCGCGGCCGAGGAAGCGCAGCGCGGCGGCGAGTGGCTGACCGGAATCGCGCGGATCATGCAGGCGCGCTTTTCCGAGCAGAGCGCGCCGCTGCTCAGGCCCTATCTCGACATCGTCCGCGCCTTCAATTCGCAGAACGAGCTCAAGGCCTATCCGGGATCGCCGCTGATCGCGCGCGCATTGCTGCGGCCGCAGGACCGCCTCACCGCCTGCGAACTCGAACCGAACGCGCGCAAGCACTTGATCGATGCGCTGCGCCGCGATCCGCAGGGGCGCGTGGTCGATCTCGACGGCTGGCTCGCGCTGGCGGCCTTCGTGCCGCCGAACGAGCGGCGCGGGCTTGTGCTGATTGATCCGCCCTTCGAAGCGAAAGACGAGTTCGAGCGGCTCGCCGCCGGCTTCGCCGCGGCATTCGCGAAATGGCCGACCGGCATCTACCTGATCTGGTATCCGGCCAAGAGCCGGCGCGCGACCGACCAGCTTGCGCGGCAGGTCGCGGAAGCGGCCGCCTCGGCAAGACCCGCCGGAACATGTCTGCGGCTGGAGTTCAGCGTCGCGCCACAATTGTCGGACAGTCCGCTTGCCTCCACCGGGCTTTTGATCGTCAACCCGCCCTGGACCCTGCAGGGCGAGCTCAAGACAATCCTGCCCGAACTGGAAAAGCCGCTCGGCCAGGGCGGCGCCGGCCGCTTCCGGCTGGAGACCGTGAAGGCGTGATGCGCCCAAAGCTTTGAAGTCCCGTCATTCGAAAATCCGTAGTCAATCCGCGGGGAACCGTACTATGCTCGCGTTATTGGACTGGCTTTACGTTCCGCTTCCACGAATGGTTGCGGCGGAGTGACGAAGGCCGAATAAGAAATCCAGGCGGGCCCGCGGGACGGCCGGCTCGTCAAGGTGGCCAAGCTTTCCGGTCGTGATGTCCGGTCGGGCCAATGCGCAATTGCGCGCATCGGCTTAAGCATGCGGGGGAGGAGTACCCGATGGCCATGACTGGTACGGTCAAGTTTTTCAATGGAGAACGTGGCTATGGCTTCATCAAACCCGATGACGGTGGCCGCGACGTGTTCGTTCACATCACGGCCGTGGAACGGGCAGGATTGAAGGATTTGACCGAAGGACAGCGTATCGCATTTGAAGTCGAACCGGACAAGAAGGGCAAAGGCCCCAAGGCGGTCAATCTGGTTGTTCAATCGTAGGCGCGTCGCTTCTTGAAGTTTGACATATTGCCGTGACCATTGCCTCCGCGCATCGGCTCCGGCGAGGTTGGCGCTTGAGCAAATAAAAAAATCCCGGCCGCGCCGCGGCCGGGAGTGGGTGTTGTTCTTTTTTATTGATGTCAGAAGTGATAGTTCACGCCGGCTCGGAACACGTCCGACCGGTACCCATTTGACACCCCTGTAATTCCGAATGGACTCGAAGTGAGATCGACATAGAGATATTCGAGCTTGGCGGACCAGTTCGGCGCGATACCGAACTCGGCGCCGACACCGATGGTCCAGCCTACGCTTCCGTGCGATTCCGACATGCCGAAGGTTTCGCCGCGCAGCTCGCCGAAGGCGAGACCCGCGGTGGCGTAGAGCAGGACATTGCTGAAGGTGTAGCCGCCGCGGCCGCGCACCGTGCCGAACCACGGATTGGAGAACTTCCAGGGCGCAAACGTATCGTCAGCGCCGGTCACCTGCAGGTCGCCTTCGATGCCGAACACCCACGGGCTATTCAGGTTCTGGAAGTTGTAGCCGGCCTGCACGCCGCCGGAGAAGCCCGACGGCTTGGTCAGGCTGTTGCTGACATCGCCCCAGTTGTAGCCGAAATTGCCGCCGAGATAGATACCGGCCCAGCTATAGCAGTCGAGCGGCTGGTTGACGGTATAGGCGCGCGGGGCGTAACCGAAATCGGCGGCTTGTGCCTGGGTCATCGCGCCCGTAGCGAGCAGCGCCAGCGCGCGCAAAACCGGCCTCTTCTTCATCCAAACACTCCAACGCAACCGCCGCGACCGTCGCGTTCGCCGGAACCCAGAAGAGAAATCCCAAGAGGGAAACATCAACAAAGGGTTGCGCGGCGAACCGAAATGGTTACGGAACTCCAGGCTTTTTCAGTAAGGTTTATCGGGAGTTCTAAGTTAAGGGCTTATTAAACCGGGTTACCGGGCGCTTGACGTTCTTAATGAAGCCTTACCGGCCGCGGTCTTTAGGCTTTGCGCCCAAGCCCCTGACACTCTTTGCGAAGTATTAGCCTTGCGACAGCTCGACTGGGATTTCACGTGTGGTGAAGAGGATCCGGATGCCCGCGCCTCGAAGCCTGTGTGTTGAGGCCCACGGGCCGCTTCCGGCGCTGGCGAGGCGAGCGCTGAAGGCTTAGTTTAGGCGCATGACCACCGACAAAACCGATCAGCCGAAGGCGTCCCGCCCGCGGACGGCGAAGGCTGCGCCCGGCGCCGATCTCGCCGCCTCAGGATTCCGATATCGGCTCCCCCGATATCGATCCCGCCACCTCGCCCGCCGAGGAGGATGAGGATGCGCGGCTCCCGGACATGCCGGAGGAGTCGGCCGAGCTGGTCGCCGAGGGTCCGCTGGCGGTCGGCCATGCCGCGATCGAGAACGCTGTCCGCCTCGCGCCGACCTCGCCCGGCGTCTACCGCATGCTCAACGCCGCCAACGACGTGCTCTATGTCGGCAAGGCCAAGAACGTCAAAAAACGGCTGTCGTCCTATGCGCGGGTCAACGCGCCGCAGCCGGCGCGCATCCTGCGCATGATCGCAGCGACCGTCTCCGTCGAGATCATCTCGACCACGACGGAGACCGAGGCGCTGCTGCTGGAAGCCAACCTGATCAAGCAGCTCAGGCCGCGCTTCAACGTGCAGCTTCGCGACGACAAGTCGTTTCCCTATATCCTGATCACCGGCGATCATTGGGCGCCGCAGATCCTGAAACATCGGGGCGCACAGAGCCGGCCCGGACGATATTTCGGACCGTTCGCCTCTGCCGGCGCGGTCAACCGCACCATCACGGCGCTGCAGCGCGCGTTCCTGATCCGCTCCTGCACCGACGGCTTCTTCGAGAGCCGCACCCGCCCCTGCCTGCTCTACCAGATCCGCCGCTGCGCCGGACCCTGCACCAGCGAGATCGACTTCCCCGGCTATACCGAGCTGGTGCGCGAAGCCACCGACTTCCTGTCCGGCCGCAGCCATGCGGTGAAGGAGCTGCTCGCGGCCGAGATGGAGAAGGCGTCGAACGAACTGGAATTCGAGACCGCGGCAGTCTATCGCGACCGGCTCGCCGCGCTGTCGGCGATCCAGTCGCAGCAGGGCATCAATCCGCGCACCGTCGAGGAGGCCGACGTGTTCGCCATCCATCAGGAAGGCGGCTATTCCTGCGTCGAAGTGTTCTTCTTCCGCACCGGTCAGAACTGGGGCAACCGCGCCTATTTCCCGCGCGCGGAGAAATCCTACACGCCGGAAGAGGTGCTGGGCGCGTTCCTGGCGCAATTCTACGACGACAAGCCGCCGCCGAAACTCATCCTGCTGTCGCATGCGATCGAGGAAAGCGAGCTGCTCGCCGACGCGCTGTCGGTGAAGGCCGGATACAAGGTCGAAGTCTCCGTGCCCAAGCGCGGCGAGAAGAAGGAGCTGATCGCGCACGCGCTGACCAATGCGCGCGAGGCGCTCGGCCGCAAGCTTGCGGATACCGCGACCCAGAGCCGGCTGCTGGAGCAGCTCGCCGCCACGCTTCAATTGCCAGGACACGCCGAAGCGGATCGAGGTCTACGACAACAGCCACATCCAGGGCACCAACGCGGTCGGCGCGATGATCGTCGCCGGCGCGGACGGCTTCGTCAAAAACCAGTACCGCAAGTTCAACATCAAGTCCGAGGGACTAACTCCCGGCGACGACTATGCGATGATGCGCGAGGTGCTGCAGCGGCGCTTCAAGCGGCTGTTGGCGCCCGCGGAGGGCGATGCTCTCAAGGCCAAGGCGGATGAAGAGTCCGTGCCGCAATGGCCCGACCTCGTGATCATCGACGGCGGCCGCGGCCAGCTCAACGCCGTGCGCGAGATTTTCGACCACACTTGGATTGACCCAGGTTGCGCTGATGGCGGTCGCCAAGGGACCAGAGCGCGACGCGGGGCGCGAAACCCTGTTCATGCCGGGCCGCGACGCGATCAAGCTCGAGCCGCGCGATCCCGTGCTCTATTTCATCCAGCGGCTGCGCGACGAGGCGCATCGCTTCGTGATCGGCTCGCACCGCAAGCTGCGCAAGAAGGACATCCGCGAGGCCGGACTGCAGGAGATCCCGGGCATCGGCCCGTCGCGCAAGCGCGCGCTGCTCATGCATTTCGGAACGCTGAAGGAGATCGAGCGCGCCTCGATCGCCGATCTCGGCAAGGTCCCCGGCGTCAGCGCCGAGAGCGCGCGCAAGATCTTCGAGTTCTTCCACGCGCAGACGAGTTAGATCGTCGGAAACCAAGCAGAATTGGCGCTTCGTTCCCAGTCCGCCTCTCCCACAGGGGGAGAAGGAAAAGGCTCGACCAAATATATCCGGATAAAAATCTACGCATAATATTATCCGGATGATATTATGATCGGAACCGGAGACCATTATGAACAGAGATCAGCGGAAGGCGGCCGTGACCGCCTATCGGGAACGCAAAGCCGCGGCCGGCATCTATGCCGTCGTCTGCCGTCCTTCGGGCGAACGATGGGTCGGCCGTGCGCTCGACCTCGACACCATCCAGAACAGGCTCTGGTTCACGTTACGGCATGGCAGCTGCGCGCATCGGTCGCTGCAGGCGGCATGGAACGCGCACAGTCCGGGCGCCTTCGCGCTCGATATCATCGAGCGGCTCGACGATGAGACGCTGGGCTATGTCCGCGACCGTGCTTTGAAGGACCGTCTGGCCCATTGGGGTTCGGTCTTGGTCGCGGAAGCAATCTAGAGCAATCTGGCAACTCAAAATCCCTGCTTTACGATGTTATCCGCATCGTGTTGCCGTCGCGGCGTCAGTCCCTATGTTCGAAGTCGTGGCGGTCGCAATTCGTGTAATATTGACGTCATTTCCAAGGGGTCGGATGCGCTGCTAGGTTGACCTTCGATAGACGGCGGTATTGGTACAACGGATGAATATTGCAACGACCCGGGGGGCGACCAGGAGCTCGCTGTCTCTCCCGAATATTCTGACTTATGCGCGGATCGCCGCTGTCCCGGTGGTGGTCGGATGCATCTATGCGCAATCGATCATGGACGGTCCGCTGTGGCTGCGCTGGGTGGCGGTCGCGGTGTTCATTGCGGCCGGGGTAACGGACTATCTCGACGGCTATTATGCCCGGATCTGGAACCAGCAATCGGCGTTCGGCCGCATGCTCGATCCGATCGCCGACAAGCTCCTGGTCTCGTCCTGCCTTCTGATGCTCGCCGCCGACGGCATCATCCATGGCTGGTCGCTGTGGGCCGCGATCGTGATCCTGTGCCGCGAGATCCTGGTGTCGGGCTTGCGCGAATATCTCGCTGCGCTACGCGTCAGCGTGCCCGTGACCAAGCTCGCGAAATGGAAGACCACGGTGCAACTGGTCGCGATCGGCTTCCTGCTCGCGGGCGAGGCCGGCGACATGGTGGTTCCCGTGGTGACGCAGATCGGGCTGCTGCTGCTGTGGGCATCGGCGATCGTCACGATCTACACCGGCTACGACTATTTCCGCGCCGGCATCCATCACCTCATCAAGGAGGATGAGGGATGAAGGTGAAGTATTTCGCCTGGGTGCGCGAGCGGATCGGCAAGGCGGAAGAGACCATCGAGCCGCCGGAGAGCGTCCGCACCGTCGGCGAACTGATCGCGTGGCTGTCGGCGCGCGGCGAGAGCTATGCCTATGCGTTCGAGAAGCCGAAGGTGATCCGCGCCGCGATCGACCACACCCATGTCAAGCCGGATACGGCCATCGCGGGCGCAGGCGAGATCGCATTCTTTCCGCCGATGACCGGCGGCTGATCACGGCGTTTTCACGCGGAGACGCGTCAAGCCAAAGACAATGCACGAACGATGACCGCCGTCGTCACCATCCGTATCCAGGAAGCCGATTTCGACACCGCGCGCGAGATCGCCGCGCTGTCGCAGGGTCGCACCGATATCGGCGCGGTGGTGAGCTTTTCCGGCATCTGCCGCGGCAGCGAGGGCGATCAGGCGATCGCGGCGCTGACGCTGGAACATTACCCCGGCATGGCGGAGGCCGAGATCATGCGGCACGCCGAGGACGCGATGGCGCGCTGGCCGCTGCAGGGGCTTACCGTGATCCACCGTCACGGCCGCATCAAGCCCGGCGAGAACATCGTGCTCGTCGTGACGGCTTCCCAACACCGGCAGGCGGCGTTCGAGGCCGCGGAGTTCCTGATGGATTATCTGAAGACCAGCGCGCCGTTCTGGAAACGCGAGGAACGCCCGGATGGAACGAGCTGGGTCGACGCGCGCGCCCATGACGACGCGGCCGCCGCGCGCTGGACGAAATCCTGATGGCGAAACGCGTCACGGCGGCGGCCAAGGGGATCGCGAAGGGAACCGCGAAGCGCAAGAAGGCTGCTCCGAAACTTCCGAAGATCGCGGCGGGTGAGCTTGTCACTCTGCTCGACTTCGTTCGCTATGCGGTGAGCCGCTTCGTCGAGGCCGAGCTCGCCTTCGCGCACGGCACCACCGATCCGGTCGCCGAGGCCGCCTTCCTGGTCTGCGAGGCGCTGCATT
Source organism: uncultured Alphaproteobacteria bacterium (assembly GCA_963786015.1). Lineage (GTDB taxonomy): Bacteria > Pseudomonadota > Alphaproteobacteria > Rhizobiales > Xanthobacteraceae > Bradyrhizobium. Next base: position 154,147 of record CAWAXO010000041.1, read on the forward strand.
TGCATCCCGACCAGTTCGAAAGCTTTGCCACCGCCCGCGTGACCGCGTTCGAGGCCAGGACGATTCTCGATCTGATCGCCGCCCGCGTCACCACGCGGAGGCCTGCCGCCTATCTCGTCAACAAGATCTACATGCGCGGCCTGCCCTTCTATGTGGATCAGCGCGTCATCGTGCCGCGGTCCTTCATCGGGGAGCTTCTGGAATCGCATTTCGGCGACGGGGATGACGACACCGCCTCGCTGATCGGCGATCCCGCGAGCGTGGAAAACGCGCTCGACCTCTGCACCGGCTCCGGCTGCCTTGCGATCCTCGCCGCCCGGCATTTTCCGGATGCGCATGTCGACGCGGTGGACATCTCGAAGGATGCGCTCGCGGTCGCCGCGCGCAATGTCGGCGCGTACAACCTGGAAAACCGCGTGACGCTGCATCGCGGCGACCTGTTCACCCCACTCGGCGACGCGCGATACGATCTCATCATCTCCAATCCGCCCTATGTGGACGCCGAAGGCATGGCGTCGTTGCCGCCGGAGTGCCGCGCCGAGCCGAAGCTTGCCTTCGACGGCGGCGCCGACGGGCTCGACATCGTCAGGCGCATCCTGAACGAGGCGCCAAAACACCTGACGCCGCAGGGCGGCCTGCTCTGCGAGATCGGCCGCGGGCGCGAGAATGTGGAGACCGCGTTTCCGCAACTGCCGCTGCTGTGGCTCGACACGGAGGAGTCTGCGGGCGAAGTGTTCTGGATCGCGGCCTCCGATCTGGGCTGAGAACGCACAACCTGTGCAAATTCCGCTCAGCCAAGCGGCAAATATCGCTGGGAATTGGCGTTTCCGTCGCTGCATGAAGCTGATAGTTTGCGCGCCAACTCAGATCCGCTCGAAACTGCGAAAGAGGTCCCCATGCTGGACAAGAACCCCGCCGCCCCCAAGGTCAACGTGCCGAACGACCTCGCGGCGCACTGGATGCCGTTCACCGCGAACCGGGCCTTCAAGAAGGCGCCGCGGTTGCTCGCCGGCGCCAAGGGCATGCACTACATCACCGTCGATGGCCGCCATATCATCGACGCCGCCGCCGGCATGTGGTGCTGCAATGCCGGCCATGGCCGCGCCGAGATCGCGTCCGCGATCGGCAAGCAGGCCGAAGCGCTGGACTACGCGCCGCCGTTCCAGTTCGGCATTCCGCAGGCCTTCGAGCTCGCAAGCCGCATCGCCGAGCTCGCGCCTGACGGCCTCGACCATGTGTTCTTCTGCAATTCGGGTTCGGAAGCCGCTGATACCGCGCTGAAAATTGCGCTCGCCTATCACCAGCTCAACGGCCAGGGCGCCCGCACCCGCCTGATCGGCCGCGTGCGCGGCTATCACGGCGTCGGCTTCGGCGGCACGGCCGTGGGCGGCATCGTCAACAACCGCAAGATCTTCGGCTCGCTGCTCTCCGGTGTCGATCATCTGCCCGCGACCTATGACCGCGAGAAGCAGGCGTTCAGCAAGGGCGAGCCGGACTACGGCGCGCATTTCGCGGATGAACTGGAGAACCTCGTCAACCTGCACGGCGCCAACACCATCGCCGCCGTGATCGTCGAGCCGATGGCCGGATCGACCGGCGTGCTGCCGGCGCCGAAGGGCTATCTGAAAAAGCTGCGCGAGATCACTCAGAAGCACGGCATTCTTCTGATCTTCGACGAGGTCATCACCGGCTATGGCCGGCTCGGCTTTGCCTTCGCCGCCGAGCGCTACGGCGTGCTGCCGGACATGCTGACCTTCGCCAAGGGCGTGACCAACGGCGCGGCGCCGATGGGCGGCGTGCTGGTGCGCGACACCATCCATGACGCCTTCATGACCGGACCCGAGCACATGGTGGAGCTGACGCATGGCTACACTTATTCGGCGCATCCGCTGGCCTGCGCCGCCGGCCTCGCCACGCTCGACATCTACCGCGACGAGAAGCTGTTCGAGCGCGCCAACAAGCTCGAGCCGAAATTCGCCGACGCGGTGATGACCTTGAAGGGCCTGCCGAATGTGCTCGACATCCGCACCGTCGGCCTGACCGCCGGCATCGACCTCGCGCCGAAGCCCGACGCGGTCGGCAAGCGCGGTTTTGAGGCGATGACGAACGCCTTCCACACCAACGACCTGATGCTGCGCATTGCCGGCGACACACTGGCGCTGACCCCGCCGCTGATCGTCACCGAGGAGCAGATCGGCGAGATCGTCGAGAAGGTCGGCAAGGTCATCAAGGCCGTAGCCTGACGCCTCGCCCGCGAACTCGCGGGCGAGGAACATTCCGATTTGAGGCACGTTCATTCATGGTTCGAGGCATCATGCCTCGGCCATTGGAGGAATGTGCGATGCTCGCGCCGCCGCAAGACCTGTTGCGCTCCGGACTTCGCACCGGTGTTGGTTTCAAGGTCGATCGCGTCAAACGAGCGGTCGGGTCCTATTTTCACGATCGTACACAGCAGGCGGCCAATACCGTCACGTCGCGTGTGGCCGCCTATGCGATGTTTGCCGCGGCCGGCATCTTCCTGATCGCAGCACTCCTGGTCGGACTGACGGCGCTGTTCGACTGGATCGAGATCAATTACGGACTGTTCCAGGCTTTCGGCGTGGTCGGCGGACTGCTGCTGATCATCGCCGCGGTTTGCGCTGCTATTGCAGCCGCGCGGTTGCGACGCCGGCCGGCGGAGTTTCCCTCGCTGGGCAGCCGGCTTCGCGTCGCGATCAAGACCAGCCCCACCGAAGCGGCGGCCGCGGCCCTGACCGCCTCGGCGGCGCTGACGCCAAAGCGCCATCCGGCGCGCACCGGGCCGCTGGCGGACACGCGCGCCCCGCGAAGCATGCCGGTCGGGCTTGTGGCCGCCGCCGTGCTCGTCGGCCTGATCGCGGCACGACACTATCCGGGACGCCGGACGGAAGACTGATGCCAAAGCCGATGCCCCAGCCGCGATCCGATGGGAACCGCGACTGGCTCGTGATGACGGCGACGGCCGTCCTCGTCCTCTCCGCGCAACACTACTTTCAAACTCTCACCGGTCGCAGCCGGGCGAGCGCGCCGGCCACCATTTCGGACAATTCCGCGGTGCGGACTGCCGTTCCGCCTCAGCCGCTTGGGTCGCCAATTAAAATCTCGCTGAACGGCTGGAAACACATTCTGTGGCGAACGTTTGAGCGCTTCGGCGAAAATCGCCTACTCGCCAACGCCGGCGGCGTGGTGTTTTTCGGGCTGCTTGCGGTGTTTCCCGCCATCACCGCACTGGTTTCGTCCTATGGGTTGTTCGCCGACAACTCCACCATCGGTGCCAATCTGCAGGCACTGTCGCTGATGCTGCCGGAGGGCTCGTTCCAGATCGTCCAGGATCAGGTCGGGCGGGTGCTCGCGAAAGGCAACGCGGCGCTCGGAACGACCTTCCTGTTCGGTCTTTTGCTTGCGATCTGGAGCGCCAATGCCGGTGTCAAGGCGGTGATCGATGCGCTCAATGCCGCCTATGAGGAGCGCGAGACAAGAAGTTTCATCCGGCTGAATCTGTTGTCGCTGGCATTCACGACCGGAGCGATCATCGCGCTAATGCTGATGGTCAGCGCGGTGATCGCCTTTCCGCTGGCGCTCGACCGTGTCGGCCTGGCGCCGGACACACAGGCGATCCTCGGCCTGATCCGCTGGCCGCTGCTGTTGGCCGTCCTCCTGTTTGCCCTTGCCCTGCTCTACCGCTTCGGACCTAACCGCCCGGCACGGCCCTGGCGCTGGCTGAGCGTCGGCGCGACGGTGGCGGCGCTGCTCTGGATCGGCGGCTCGGCGCTGCTCTCGCTCTATCTGTCCGATTTCGCCGACTATGACGCGACCTACGGTTCCCTCGGCGCCGCCATCGGCTTCATGATGTGGATGTGGATGTCCGCCAGCATCGTCTTGCTCGGCGCCGAATTGAACTCTGAAATCGAACGTCAGGCAGCAGGCGGAGCTGCCGTCCATCCGAAACCGGCCGAGCACACCATTACTGGTTGATCGCGCCGCCGAATCGTCGAAGTCGGTGTGAAGATAGCCGTGTTAAGATAGCCCTGCGAAGAATCGCGTTCGCCAACAAGCCACTATCCTCTCGAATCAACATTGATGCTAAGGTTGCGGCGCTTTTGGGGGCGTCGGCGCGCAACATGATCCGCATTTCCACGATTTTCATCGCTATCTGCATGGTGCTGGTCGCAGCATCGCTCGGACTGGTCCTGTATTCACTGGCGGGAATCAGCGGCTCCGAATCCGCGATCGTCGCGCTCACCGCGCTGACCTTCCTGATCCTCTACAACGCCGTGTCGATGCGGCTGCGGGACCGGACCGACGTCGGCAGCCAGATTTCGGATCTGTCGCGCGGCACGGCCGACCTGGCGCGCCAGGTGGCCGAGTTCGGCCGCCGGATTTCCGCCATCGAGGGCCGCCTGGCCTCGGTCAATTCGGCGGGCTCGGACCGCATCCAGACCGTGGTCAATGAGATCAGCGAGCTGGGCGGGCTGGTCAAGCAGCTCGCGACGTCCGTGGCCGGCCACGAGGATCAGCTTGCCGCGCTGCAGACGGCGGTGCCGGCTCCCCGGATCGAGGCGGCTCCGGCGCATGAGCCGGAGGTCGAAACCCCGCACGAGCCGCCGGCCCCCGTCCCCGTCGTCGAGAAGCGCGTCGGCCCCGCCCGCCCCGTGGCGGTCGCGCCCGCGGTCGTCGCCGAGGCCGCACCGTCCCGCAGCCAGAACCATATCCTCACCACGCTCAGGACCGCGGTCGAAGAAAACCGTGTCGACATCTTCCTTCAGCCGATGGTCACGCTGCCCCAGCGCAAGGTGCGCTACTACGAGGCGGTGACGCGGCTGCGCGACGACAAGGACCAGGTGCTCGCGGCCGAGGATTTCATCGGCATCGCGGAGACCTCGGGCCTGATCGGACGCATCGATCACATGGTGATGCTCCGCTGCGTGCAGGTGCTGCGCCGGCTGATGGTGCGCAACAAGGATGTCGGCGTGTTCTGCAACGTGTCTGCCGCGACCATCGGCAATCCCGGCACCTTCTCGCAGTGCCTCGATTTCCTCGAAGCCAACCGCGCGCTGGCGCCCTCCTTCATCCTCGAATTCAAGCAGTCGACCTTCCGCGATCTCGGCCCCGCCGAGACCGACAATCTCGCCAGCCTCGCCCAGCGCGGCTATCGCTTCTCGCTCGATCACGTCACCGACCTGCGCATCGAGCCGCGCGAGCTTGCCGACCGTGGCGTGCGCTTCATCAAGGTCCCGGCCGCGCTGCTGCTCGACCCGAAGCAGAGCTCGGCCTCCGATATCCATCCATCCGACCTCTCCGACCTGCTCGGCCGCTTCGGCATCGACCTGATCGCCGAGCGCATCGAGGGCGAGCGCGCGGTGGTCGATCTGCTCGATTACGACGTCCGCTTCGGACAGGGTTTTCTGTTCGCCCCGCCCCGGCCGTTGCGGCCGGAGGGCGCGGCGGCCAATGGAGCGCCGGCAACTGGGGCACCAGTCACGCAGACGCAGGAGGCAAGCAAGCAAGCCACTGAGGCCGCTCCCGTCGAGCCAGCGCTTCCGCCGTCCCAACGCATGATCGGCAACGCCGCGCTGGCCCGCCGCGTCGCGGGCCCCGGCTAGAGCCGCGCACCGCATGACCACGCTGCGAATTCGTCGAACGGCTGCGCGATCTCATCGAATCGGCAAGGAGGTCGTGCTCTCCGACATCTGGGGCGTCGTGCATAACGGGCTCGAGTCCTTCCCGGAAGCCTGCGAGGCTTTGCGCCACTATCGCGGCCGGGGCGGCACCGTCATCCTGATCACCAACGCGCCGCGCCCGGCGGATTCGGTGCAGCGGCAATTGCGCAAGCTCGGCGTGGCCGACGACACCTACGACGCGATCGTCAGTTCAGGCGACCTGACGCGGCACTATGTCGCCGATCATCCGGGCCGGAAGGTGTTCTGGCTCGGCCCCGAGCGCGACAATTCGATCTATCGCGGACTCAATCCGCCGCTCGCTCCGCTTGAGGACTGCGATTACATCGTCTGCACGGGACTGATCGACGACGAGACGGAGTCGGCGGAGGATTACCGCGAGATGATGCTGAAGGCGCGCGAACGCGCCCTGACGCTGATCTGCGCCAATCCGGACATCGTGGTCGAGCGCGGCGACCGGCTGATCTATTGCGCCGGCGCGATCGCCGAGCTCTACCGCGAACTCGGCGGCGAGGTCATTTTCTACGGCAAGCCGCACCGGCCGATCTATGAGCGCGCCATCGCGCTCGCGGCCCGGCGACGCAATCACGACATCACGCTCGACCGGGTGCTCGCGATCGGCGATTCCGTGCGGACCGATGTCGCGGGCGCGCACGGTTTCGGCATCGATTGCCTGTTCGTGACCCGGGGCATCCACTCGGAAGAGTTCGAAGGCGTCGATCAGCTCGACCCGGTGTCGGTCAAGGAATTGTTCGGCCACCCGCCGAAGGCCTTGATGCGCGAGTTGAAGTGGTAGCCGGCAGGGCCGTCGAAGAAAGGCCTCTCGGCGAGTTCCTGCGCGGCCATCCTTCGAGACGCCCGCCTGCGACGGGCTCCTCAGGATGAGGTCGGAACACGCGGCACGCCAGACCTCATGGTAGAGGCACGGCCGTCGAACCATAGCCGCACTCCTGGCAAAGAGAGTGTTTTATCCGACAGATCGACGGAAGATGGGGTTTCGATACGCTCTACCCATCTTGCGCGCGGCAAAAACAAATGCCCGGAACAGGCCCGGGCATCGTCGATGGTGACGGTCTCTTGCGGAAACGCCCTCAGGCGTTTTCCATGTCCGGGAACACTGCCTCGATCTTGGTCTTCAGCGTCGCCGCGTTGAACGGCTTGACGATGTAGTTGCTCACGCCGGCCTTCTTGGCCGCGATCACGTTCTCGGTCTTGGATTCGGCCGTGATCATGATGAACGGCGTGGTGGCGAGGTTCGGATCGGCGCGGACCTCACGGAGCAGGTCATAGCCGGTCATCGGCTCCATGTTCCAGTCCGAGATCACGAGCCCATAGCGCTTGATGCGCATCTTGGTCAGCGCCGCCGAGCCATCGCTGGCGTCGTCGATATTCTCGTAACCGAGCTGCTTCAAAAGATTTCTGATGATCCGGATCATGGTGCTGTAATCGTCAACGACCAGAACCGGCATCGACAAATCAACCGCCATCTTGACTCCCCCAAACGCGAACACGCGAACGCATGTCTGACAACCATCCCGCAAAGGAGCCGCAGCCCCCTTACAACTCTACCCCAAGAACTAGCATCGGCCTTTAAACAGCCAGTTAACCGACCTTTGGTCGAAGGTATTTTTCATGCAACTACGGGTGGATGCGGCAGGCCTGCTTGACTTCTCAGCACCCGCCACGCCACGGTCCCGCCGCAACATCGAACCGGCTCGCTCCCGGGTGCGGGGTCTTTGCACCCGAAATTCGCAAGGAATCCTTGGAACAATCGTTAAAATGAAACCTGCTTTTACCGTCATCCGCGACACGACGCCCGCGACCGAAATTCCGAAGGGAAGCGTGGTGGCCATGGGCAATTTCGACGGCGTCCATCTTGGCCATCGGGCCGTGATCGCGGCGGCGCTGGAGATGGGGCGGGCCCATGGCCGGCCGGCGCTGGCAGTGACCTTCGAGCCGCATCCGCGACGGTTCTTCAGCCCGACCACCCCTCAATTCCGCCTCTCCGACGAGGCCGCCAAGCTGCGCCTCCTCGCCGGGACGGGCCTTGCCGGCGCCGTGATCATGACATTCGACAAGACGCGGGCCGGCACGACGGCGCAGGATTTCATTCACCACGACTTGATCGAGCGGCTCGGCATCTCCGGCATCGCGGTCGGCTATGATTTCCATTTCGGCAAGGGCCGCGTCGGCTCGCCAAGCCTGTTGGTCGGCGAGGCGCCGCGGCTCGGCATCGAGGTCGACGTGCAGCCGCATGTCGATATCGACGAGCGGCCGGTGTCCTCCAGCGCGATCCGCTCGGCGCTGGCGGAAGGCCAGATCGCCGACGCCACCGTGATGCTGGGCGGTCCCTGGTTCGTGACCGGCGAGGTCATCCATGGCGAGAAGCGTGGCCGTGAACTCGGCTATCCCACCGCCAATATCCGCCTCGACGGCAATTGCGCGCTCAGGCACGGCATCTATGCGGTGCGAGTCGGCATCAAGATCGGCTCGGGTGAGCAACGCATCGACGGCGTGGCGAGCTTCGGCCGCCGCCCGACCTTCGACAACGGCGCGCCGCTTCTGGAAATCTTCCTGTTCGACTTCAAGGGCGATCTCTACGGCCGGCCGCTCGACGTCGCCTTCATCGATTTCATCCGCGAGGAAGCGAAATTCGACAGCGTGGAGGCGCTGGTGCGGCAGATGGACGACGATTCGGCCCGCGCCCGCGCAGCCCTTGCGGCCGCGCCCGACGCCTTTCCAAAGCTCGGAACGGTGGCTTGATACGGCCGAAGGCTTTGCGAATTCCGCGCGGCGCTGCTATGGAGAAGCCCCATGTTTGCGCGGCGCACCATAGGCATTAGCGGCCCGGCTTCCGTCTGAGCGTCCCGCTCGACGCAAGACCGGGGTTTCCGTTCATCCGAGAGGAATCGCGTTGCAGCGCCTCTCTCAGCCCGCCTTAGCCAAGCCAGAGCACGATGTCCGAAAAGCCGCAAAAGTCCGACGCCACAGACTATTCCAAGACTCTGTTCCTGCCGCAGACCGAATTCCCGATGCGCGCGGGCCTGCCTCAGCGCGAGCCGACGCTGCTGAAACATTGGAACGAGATCGACCTCTACGACAAGCTGCGCCAGCAGGCCAAGGGCCGCGCGAAATTCGTGTTGCACGACGGCCCTCCCTACGCCAACGGCCACATCCATATCGGGACGGCCCTAAACAAGATCCTGAAGGATCTCGTCACCAAGAGCCTGCAGATGCTTGGCTTCGATTCCAATTACGTACCGGGCTGGGACTGTCACGGCCTGCCGATCGAATGGAAGGTCGAAGAGGAGAACTATCGCTCCAAGGGCAAGGTGAAGCCGAACTTCAGGGATTCGGTGGCGATGGTGGCCTTTCGCAAGGAGTGCCGGGCCTATGCCACGAAATGGCTCGACGTGCAGCGCGAGGAGTTCAAGCGGCTCGGCGTCATCGGCGACTGGGATCATCCCTATGCCACCATGAGCTATCCCGCCGAGGCGCAGATCGCGCGCGAGCTGATGAAGTTCGCGGCCAACGGCACGCTCTATCGCGGCTCCAAGCCTGTCATGTGGAGCGTGGTCGAGAAGACCGCGCTTGCGGAAGCCGAGGTGGAATACGAGGACTATACGTCGGATACGGTGTGGGTGAAATTTCCGATCACCTCTCCTGCTCATGGCGCACTCGCCAAGGCCTCCATCGTGATCTGGACCACGACGCCCTGGACGCTGCCCGGCAACCGCGCGATCTCCTTCTCGCCGAAGATCGCTTACGGCCTCTACAAGGTCACCGACGCGCCCGCCGACAATTGGGCGAAGACCGGCGACCTGCTCGTGCTTGCCGACGCGCTTGCCGAGAGCGTCTTCAAGCAGGCGCGCGTCACGGCTTACGAGAAGGTTCGCGACGTGCCCGGCGATACGCTGGATGCGGTCGAATGCGCCCATCCGTTGAAGGGGTTCGATGGCGGCTATCAATTCACCGTGCCGCTGCTCGCCGGCGATCACGTCACCGACGACGCGGGCACCGGCTTCGTGCATACCGCGCCCGGTCATGGCCGCGAGGACTTCGACATCTGGACGGCGAACGCACGCGAGCTGGAGAGCCGCGGCATCAACACGACGATCCCCTACACGGTCGACGAGAATGGCGCGCTGACCGATCACGCACCGGGCTTCACCGGAAAACGCGTCATCAACGACAAGGGCGAAAAGGGCGACGCCAACGAGGCGGTGATCAAGGCGCTGGTCGACAAGGGCATGCTGCTCGCGCGCGGACGGTTGAAGCATCAATATCCGCATTCCTGGCGTTCGAAGAAGCCGGTGATCTTCCGCAATACGCCGCAATGGTTCATCGCGATGGATAAACCGATTGTGGACGCCCCGGGTAAACCCGGTGCTACGCCCATCGCGGCGAACGGCAGTGCCAAGCCGGGCGACACGCTGCGCGCCCGCGCGCTGCATGCGATCTCGGTGACGCAGTGGGTGCCGCCCTCGGGAGAGAACCGCATCAACGGCATGATCGAGAGCCGGCCCGACTGGGTGATTTCGCGCCAGCGCGCCTGGGGCGTTCCGATCGCCGTGTTCGTGCGCGAGAAGGGCGACGGCTCCGCGGAGATCCTGCAAGATGAGGCCGTCAACAAGCGCATCGCGGATGCCTTCGAGAAGGAAGGCGCCGACGCCTGGTACATGGAGGGCGCGCGCGAGCGCTTCCTCGGCACGCTTGCCGACGAAGACTGGAGGAAGGTTGACGACATCTGCGACGTCTGGTTCGATTCCGGCTCGACGCACGCCTTCGTGTTGGAAGACCCCGTGCATTTTCCCGGCCTCGCCGGCATCCGTCGCAAGGTCGACGGCGGCGCCGACACCGTGATGTATCTCGAAGGCAGCGACCAGCATCGCGGCTGGTTTCATTCCTCGCTGCTCGAGAGCTGCGGCACCCGCGGCCGCGCGCCCTATGACGTCGTGCTAACGCACGGCTTCACCCAGGACGAACACGGCCGCAAGATGTCGAAGTCGCTCGGCAACACGATCGAGCCGCAGGCCGTCATCAAGGAATCGGGGGCAGATATCCTGCGGCTATGGGTCGCCGCCTGCGACTATACCGACGACCAGCGCATCGGCCCGGAAATCATCAAAAACACCATCGAGACCTACCGCAAGCTGCGCAACTCGATCCGCTGGATGCTCGGCACGCTGCACCATTTCAAGCCGGCCGACGCGGTGGCCTATGGCGACATGCCGGAACTGGAGCGGCTGATGCTGCATCAGCTTGCCGAGCAGGCCAAGATCGTGCGGCTCGCCTATACCGAGTTCGACTACAAGACCGTGGTCGCGACGCTGTCGGCCTTCATGAACACCGAGCTGTCGGCGTTCTATTTCGACATTCGCAAGGACACGCTCTATTGCGATCCGCCGTCGTCGATCGCGCGCAAGGCCGCGCTGACCACGATCGACATTCTCTGCGACGCGATCCTGAAATGGCTCGCCCCGGTGCTGAGCTTCACCTGCGACGAGGCCTGGCGGATGTACAAGCCGGAGGCGGAGCCGTCGGTCCATCTGGCGCTGTTTCCGGTCGGCTTCGACGACTTCCGCGCTAACCGCCTGGCCGCAAAGTGGCAGATCATTCGCGATGTCCGCCGCGTCGTGACCGGCGCGTTGGAGCTGGAGCGCGCGGCCAAGAAGATCGGCTCCTCGCTGGAGGCCTCGCCCGTGATCTATCTGTCCGACAAGAGGATGCTCACTGTGCTGTTCGACGTCGATCTCGCCGAGGTCTGCATCACCTCGAATTTCGAGGTCCGGGAAGGCGAAGCGCCCGAGGGCGCGTTCCGGTTGCATGACGTGCCCGGCGTTGCCGTCGTGGTCGAAAAGGCCGTCGGCACGAAGTGCGCGCGCTCGTGGAAGATCCTGCAGACGATCGGCGAGGACCCCGATTATCCCGACGTGTCGCCGCGCGACGCGCAGGCGCTACGTGAATGGAAGGCGTTGGGAGTGAGTGTATAATACGCGGATCTCGCCGCAAATTCCGCTGTCGTCCCTGCGAACGCAGGGACCCATAACCACCGGAAGTCGTCGTTGATAAAGGTCTATGGCTGGCAATCTTTCAAATAACGTCCTTCACGGAGCATGGGTCCCTGCGTTCGCAGGGACGACAGCTCGTTTTGGCGTGAGTGGCGAGCCATGAGATCGCCGCTGCGCATCGGCATCATCGCCGGAATCGTGACGCTCGTGCTCGATCAGGCATCGAAGCTGTGGTTGCTCTATGTGCTCGATATCACGCACCGCGGCGTGGTGAAGGTCACGCCGTTCCTCGATCTGGTGCTGGCCTGGAACATCGGCATCAGCTTCGGCATGTTCCAGAACGACAGCCAAATCGCGCAGATGTCGCTGATGGTGATCAAGGCGGTCGCCGTGGTCGCGCTCTCGATCTGGATGGCACGGGCGCAGACCCTGACGGCAACGGTCGCGCTCGGGATGATCATCGGCGGGGCCATCGGAAACGCCATCGACCGCGTCGCCTACGGCGCAGTGGTCGATTTTGCCCTCCTTCATGTCCAGATCGGGGGAAATACGTATAATTGGTACGTGTTTAACCTTGCGGACACCGCAATTGTTGCCGGGGTCATAGCCCTGTTGTATGACTCATTTGTAGGAATTCCCGCCGCAAAAGTGCCCTGATCGCGGCTGATACGGCCTGTAAAGCGGAACGTAGCCAGCAGGCGCGAGGACCGCGCCGCCAGAAATTTGAGCAGGTTTGAGCAGGTAAAGAGCCATGCGGAAAGCTGAAGCGAACGAGTTGATGGTGCGAAATTCATCGAGGATGCTGTCGCGCGCCCTGCAGCTGTCAGCGGTCGCGCTCGGCATCGGCCTGTTGATGAGCGCAAATGTCGCGCGCGCCGGCGATGACGAGAGAGGACGACAAGACCTTCGAGGAAAAGATCATCGAAGGCATCATGAAGGGCATCGGCGGAACCAACATGGAGAACACCGGCATCGACTATCGCGAGCGCTCGCCGCTCGTGGTGCCGCCCAAGCTCGACCTGCCGCCGCCGGCGGCCACGTCGGCTGAGGTGAAGGCGCCGAACTGGCCGAAGGACCCCGACGAGGCCCGCCGCAAGGCTGCGATCGCGGCCAGGAAGAAGGAAAACAAGGATCCCGTCGCAGCGGCGCGCACCTTGACACCGAGCGAGCTCAACGTCGGCCGGACCAAGGGCAAGAGCGACGTGAGCGGTTCAGACAGTCTTCAGCCCGGTGGCGACACCGCCCACAACGCCCTGAGCCCTTCGCAGCTTGGTTACAACGGCGGGTTCATGGGCATGTTCAAGGGCAACGCCTCCGAATCCACCCAATTCAAGAACGAGCCGACACGCGAATCGCTGACGCAACCTCCCTCCGGCTACCAGACTCCGTCGCCGAATTACGTATACGGCACCGGGCCGAAGCAGCCATTGGGCGCTACGCAGTTCGACATCATGTCCGGCAAGGAGAAGTAAGGCTGACGCGCGCAGCCTGCGATGCAAGGCCTCCTGCAAACCACGACATCCTGCGGTGCTGGAGCTTGTTCGCGCTCACCGGCAAGACACGACAGAACGCAAGACACGACAGCACGCAAGACACGACGGCGATCCGGCGCCGGTGTCATGGTGTTTTCCATCTCTACTTTGTGACGCCAGGCTTTTTTCACGCGGTATAGAATACCGTGTTTTTGACCCGGGCGTTCATCCGGGTTTGCACAAGGATCATGATGTCCTCTCATCGGTTCGTTTCCGTCGCCATTGCGCTCGTATCGATCTTTGTTCTGTCGTCCGGAGCATTCGCCCAGACCACCGTCACCTCGGAGCCTCCCGCGGCCTTTACGCTGCCGAACGGGCTGCAGGTTCTCGTGATCCAGGATCACCGGACGCCGGTCGTCACGCAGATGGTCTGGTACAAGGTCGGCTCCGCCGACGAGACGCCCGGTAAATCGGGCCTTGCGCACTTTCTCGAGCATTTGATGTTCAAGGGAACGGCCAAGCATCCGGTTGGCGAGTTTTCGCAGACCGTGCTCAACGTCGGCGGCAATGAGAACGCCTTCACCTCGGTCGACTACACCGGCTACTTCCAGCGCGTGCCGCGCGAGCAGCTCGGCAGGATGATGGAGTTCGAGGCCGACCGCATGACGGGCCTCATTCTCAAGGACGAGAACGTGCTGCCCGAGCGCGACGTCGTGCTCGAGGAGTACAACATGCGCGTCGCCAACAATCCGGAGGCGCGGCTCAGCGAGCAGATCATGGCGGCGCTCTATCTCAACCACCCCTACGGCCGCCCGGTCATCGGTTGGCATCAGGAGATCGAGAAGCTCGACCGCGAGGACGCGCTGGCGTTCTACAAGCGCTTCTATGCGCCAAACAACGCGATCCTGGTGATCGCCGGTGATGTCGACGTCAACGAGGTCCGCCCGCTCGCCGAGCAGACTTTCGGCAAGGTCGCCGCACAGCCCGCGATCCCCGCGCGCCGCGTCCGCCCGCAGGAGCCGGTGCCGGTGGCACCGCGCACCGTGACGCTGGCAGATCCGCATGTCGAGCAGCCGACGGTGCGGCGCTCTTACCTCGTTCCCTCCGCAACGACCGCGGCCGCCGGCGAAAGCCCGGCGCTCGACGTGCTTGCACAGCTCATGGGCAACGGCAGCAATTCCTATCTCTATCGCGCGCTGGTGGTCGACAAGCCGCTGGCCGTCAATGCCAACGCCTCCTATCAGGGCACTTCGCTCGACGACACGCAGTTCTCGATCGCGATCGCGCCCAGGCAAGGCGTCGACTTTGCAGCCGTCGAAGAGGTCGCCGACAATGTGATCGCCGATCTTGCGAAGAATCCCGTGCCGGCCGCCGATCTCGAGCGGGTCAAGACCCAGCTGATCGCGGAAGCGATCTACGCCCAGGACAGTCAGGCCGTACTGGCGCGCTGGTATGGCGGCGGGCTCACCACCGGTCTCAGCATCGAGGACATCAGGAGCTGGCCGGATCGAATTCGCGCGGTGACCGCCGAGCAGGTCCGCGCAGCGGCGGCGCAATGGCTGGACAAGAAGCGTTCGGTGACCGGCTACCTGATCAAGGACACTGCGCCGAAGCGCGAGGAGAAGCGGTCGTGACCTACAAATCCATCTTCACGCGGCGCGCTGCCCTCGCCTTCGCCGCCGGCTTCGCAAGCTTGGTGCTGATAGCGCCGCTGCCCTCTCAGGCCGCGACCAAGATCCAGCACCTGATCTCGCCCGGCGGCATCGAGGCCTGGTTCGTTCAGGACGCCACCGTTCCCCTGATCGCGATGGAATATGCGTTTTCGGGCGGTTCCGCGCAGGACCCCGCCAGCAAACCCGGCGTCGCCAACATGGTGGCCAGCCTGATCGACGAAGGCTCCGGCGATTTCGACTCCAAGACCTACCACGAGCGGCTCGAACGCCGCGCCATCGAATTGAGCTTCAATGCGACGCGGGACCATTTCCGCGGCTCGCTGCGGATGCTCAAGGACAACAAGGACGAAGCGTTCGACCTCCTGCACCTGGCGCTGACGTCGGCCCATCTCGACACGGCCGATGTCGACCGCATCCGCTCGCAAATCATGTCCGGCCTGCGCCGCGACACCTCGAACCCGAACGCGCTGGCCAGCCGTAAATTCCTCGAGATCGCGTTCGGCGATCACCCCTATGGCCGGCAAACCTCCGGCACGCTGGAAAGCGTCCCCACGATCACTGTTGACGACATGCGCGACTACATCCGCCGCGTGCTCGCCAAGGATACGCTGAAGGTCGCCGTGGTCGGCGATGTCGATCCGGCAACGCTCGGCAAGCTGCTCGACCAGACCTTCGGCAGTCTGCCGGCCAAGGCGACCCTCACCCCGGTGCCCGACGTGGTCGCCGCCAAGCCGCCGCAGCGCAGCTATGTGCCGCTCGACGTCCCCCAGACGGTGATCACCTTCGGCAGCCCCGGCGTCATGCGTCACGATCCGAACTTCATGGCTGCCTATGTGGTCACCCACATCCTGGGCGGCGGCGGATTGTCGTCGCGGCTGTATCACGAAGTGCGTGAGAAGCGCGGGCTAGCCTATTCGGTGTACGGGTCGCTGCTCTGGATGGAGCACTCCGCGCTGTTCATCGGCAATACCGGCACTCGCGCCGACCGCGCCGGCGACACCATCGAGGCGATCGACAAGGAAGTCCGCCGCATCGCCGACGAAGGTCCGACGCAACAGGAACTCGACGAGGCGAAATCCTACCTGAAGGGCTCGCAGATGCTGCAGCTCGACACCTCCTCGAAGCTCGCGGCGGGATTATTGCAATACCAGCTCGACAAGCTGCCGATCGACTATCTCGAGAAGCGCAACGCCATCGTCGATGCGGTCACACTCGACGACGCCAAGAAGGCCGCCAAGCGGCTGTGGGACCAGGGCCTGCTGACCGCCATCATCGGCCGCGCGCCACAGGCCGCTGCCGAGACGCCGGCTGGCAGCGGAACGCCGCCCGCGCCGAAGGCGAATTGATCCTTCAGGATTTCTGCGCGGCTCATCCTTCTCCAGGCGATGCGAAGCATCGTCCGGAGACGCCCGCCTAAGGCGGGCCCCTCAGGATGAGGTCTTCACAAGCGGCCGATGCCAGACCCTCATGGTGAGGAGGCGCGAAAAGCGCCGTCTCGAACCATGAGGCCCACACGGTTGCGGCAGGGAAAGAGCCATAAGCGGTAGTTGCACCTTTCCCACAAGGGATGGGCAGCCGTGCGGCAGCGCGAAAAATCGCTATTCTGGGCGGGCAAGTCTCGACTGCCACATCTCAATTGCCTCGCCCGGTGCCATCATGCTGCGGATTTCACGCGACCTCTTCATCGACGAAAACGACATTGAGATCGCCTTCATCCGCGCCTCCGGCCCCGGCGGACAGAATGTCAACAAGGTCGCGACCTCGGCGCAACTTCGCTTCGATACGCGCCGTATCGCGCTGCCGCATGATGCTGCGGCGCGGCTGGACCGCCTTGCCGGCCAGCGCATGACCAAGGACGGCGTGATCGTGATTTAGGCGCAGCGCTTCCGCACCCAGGAGCGCAATCGCGCCGATGCGGTCGAACGGCTGGTCGAGCTGCTGCGCGAGGCCATGGTGCGGCCGACGCCGCGACGGCCGACCAAGCCGACCTATGCATCGAAGCAGCGCCGTCTCGACGGCAAGAAGCGCCGCGGCGACGTCAAGTCACGGCGCGGACGCGGTTTCGACGATTAAAGCGTTTTCGAGCGAAAGCCTGCCCCGCACTTGGATAGCGGGACCGGCACCGGTTCGCGTGAAGAAAACGCGTCAGAACAGTTACATCGATCCGCGATGCGGCGCAGCGTGCAGCGCCGAAGGCTTGCGCCGTCAAATGCGGCGGCTTTTTGTTCTCTGGCGCGAAACAGCCCGCTACTACCACCGCCGGTTTTCCGCGACCTAAAGTCGCTGGAGACGGGCGGTGATGCACATGAGAAAGCTGCGCGCGATACATGCGCTTGAGCTTGCGGTTGGGCTTGGATTTTGCGGCGCGGTGCTTGTCGCGCAGATCGCCATGGCGCAGATTCCGTTGCCCACACCGAAGCCGCCGGATGGCGCGACGCTGTTCAAGCAGCAATGCGCGACGTGCCACACCACGAACCTGACCGACGCCGTCCGGCAAGGACCGTCGCTGTTCAACATCGTCGGGCGGCGCGCAGGATCGGTCGATGGCTTCCACTACTCGGCGGGCTTTTCGAAAGCCGATTTCTCCTGGGACGACGCCAGGCTCGACGCCTGGATCACCAATCCGCAGGAGATGATTCCCGGTTCGATCATGGCCTACCGGCAGGCGAAGCCGGAAATCCGCTCAGCCATCATCGCTTATCTGAGGGAGCTGCATTGAATGGCAAAGCCTGTCCACTCGATGATCCGCGTGTTCGACGAGGCGAAGTCACTCGACTATTACAAGCGCGCCTTCGGGCTCGAAGTCGCCGATCATCTGAAGTTTCCCGACTTCGCGCTGATCTATCTGCGCCATCCTTCCTCGCCCTTCGAGGTCGAGCTGACCGTCAATTTCGATCGCAAGGAGCCGTATGCACTCGGTGACGGCTACGGCCATCTCGCCGTCGTCGTCGACGACGTCGACGCCGAACATGCGCGCTTCGAGCGCGAGACATTGTCGCCGGGGCCGCTGCGCGATTTCAAGCATGACGGCAAGACGATGGCGCGCTTCTTCTTCGCCACCGATCCCGACGGTTACAAGATCGAGGTGATCCAGAAAGGTGGCCGCTTCGGATAAGCCACCAACAATAAGTTCGCAAAACAACAAACAAGACGTTCAACGGAGGAAACCCATGAGAGAAGTCGATCGTCGCAGCAAATATGACCGCCGCGTCTTCTTGAAAGGCGCGGCCACGACCGTGCCGGCCGTCGCGGTCGCGAGTACCACGGGGCTTGGCATCGCTGATGCCTGGGCGGACGACGCAACCACGCTGAAGCCGGCGACGCTGAAGACGTTGGTGAAGGTCGCGCGTGACATCTATCCGCACGATTTCCTCGCCGACAGCTACTACATCACCGCGGTCAAGCCGTGGGACGGCAAGGCGGCGAAAGACGCCGCGGTGAAGACGATGATCACTGACGGCGTGGCGCGGCTCGATGCCGATGCGCGTGACCGTCACAAGGTGCCTTACGCCGAGGTGCCGTGGGAGGTGGATCGCGTCGCGCTGCTCCAGCGCATCGAAGCCACCGAGTTTTTCACGACGTCTGCGCGGCGACCTGATCGTCTCGCTCTACAACAACAAAGAGGTCTGGCCGAAATTCGGCTACGAGGGCTCCTCCGCCGAACATGGCGGCTACATCAACCGCGGCTTCGCCGACATCGACTGGCTGCCGAAGGCCTGAGCAACCGCGACAGAAAAGGTCAGGAGGAAACACATGGCAAAGTTCGATCAGAACGACGATGGCGTGGTCGTGATCATCGGTTCGGGCGCGGGCGGCGGAACGCTTGGCAACGAGCTCGCGCAAAAAGGCGTCAAGGTCGTCATTCTCGAAGCCGGCCCGCGCATCGAGAACCAGGATTTCGTCAACGACGAATGGGACAGCTTCACCCAGCTCGCCTGGGCCGACATGCGCACGACGTCGGGAAGCTGGCGCGTCCACAAGGATTTCCCGAACCTGCCGGCCTGGATCGTGAAGGCGGTCGGCGGCTCGACGACCCATTGGGCCGGCGCGTCGCTGCGCTTCGACGAGCACGAGTTCAAGACCAAGAGCACCTATGGCAACATCCCCGGCGCCAATGTTCTGGACTGGCCGATCACGCTCGCCGAGATGGAGCCCTGGTACGCCAAGGCCGAGAACAAGATGGGCGTCACCCGCACCAACGGCATCCCCGGACTGCCCGGCAACAACAATTTCAGGGTGCTGGAGGCCGGCGCGAAGAAGCTCGGCTACAAGACCGTGCACACCGGCAACATGGCGATCAACAGCGAGCCGCGCGACGGCCGCGGCTCCTGCCTGCAGATCGGCTTCTGCTTCCAGGGCTGCAAATCCGGGGCGAAATGGTCGACGCTCTACACCGAGATTCCAAAAGGCGAAGCGACCGGCAATCTCGAAGTCCGCCCCGGCAGCATGGCAATCAAGATCGAGCATGACGCGTCGGGCAAGGTGACCGGCGTCGTCTACGCCGACACATCAGGCGCGATGCAGCGCCAGAAGGCGCGGGTGGTGGCAGTCGCCGGCAACTCGCTGGAGAGCCCGCGCCTCCTGCTCAACAGCGCCTCCACCATGTTCCCCGACGGGCTCGCCAACTCGTCGGGCCAGGTCGGCCGCAACTACATGCGGCACATGACCGGCAGCGTCTATGCGAGCTTCGAGCAGTCCGTTCACATGTATCGCGGCACCACCATGGCCGGCATCATCCGCGACGAGTCCAAGAACAATCCGTCGCGCGGTTTCGTCGGCGGTTATGAGATGGAGACGCTGTCACTCGGCCTGCCCTTCATGGCCGCGTTCCTGAACCCGGGCGGCTGGGGCCGGACCTACACCAGCGCGCTCGAGACCTATCCGCGCATGGCCGGCATGTGGCTGGTCGGCGAGGACATGCCGCAGGAGACCAACCGCATCACGCTCGATCCGGTCGCCAAGGACAAGTTCGGCATGCCGGTCGCGAGCGTGCATTTCGACGATCATCCCAATGACGTCGCGATGCGCGCCCATGCCTACAAGCAGGGCATGGCGGTCTATGACGCGGTCGGCGCCACCGTCACCTACCCGACGCCGCCCTATCCCTCGACGCATAATCTCGGCACCAACCGGATGAGCGAGAAGCCGAAGGACGGCGTGGTGAACAAATACGGCCAGACCCACGACATCAAGAACCTGTTCGTGTCCGACGGTAGCCAGTTCACGAGCGGAGCGGCCTGCAACCCGACGCTCACCATCGTGTCACTGGCGATCCGCCAGGCGGACTACATCGCCGGTTCGATGCAGAAGAAAGAGATCTGAGCCAAACGAAACGGCTCCGCGGGGCGATCCCGCGGAGCCGGCTCTGTGGCAATCCAATGATATCGCAGGCGCGCTATTCGGCGGCGTCCAGTACCCGCGTGGTCTCTGCGGCGAATTCCGGCACAACCGGCACCTTCTTCGAGCGATAGATCAGGCAGGAGCAGCGCAACAGCGAGGCGAAATTCCTAACCTCGCCATGATGATCCAGCACCTCGCTGTGCAATGTGGTGAGGAACTTCGCCAAACTCATGCGCTCCTTGGCCGCGATCTCCTCGAGCGTATCCCAGAACGACATTTCGAGCCGGATCGACGTGGAGTGGCCGCCGATCCGTAACGAGCGGGTCTGCAATTCGTAATCGCGTTGCGGCTGGTGCGCGAACAGATGGCACATGGTTCCCTCCCCGGCGGATCATTGTTTTTAGAAACGTTATACCTAGCCGTCCTGCCTCACAATCCTGTTGAATATTGCGGTGCGACCTGCACAGCGGGCGCCGAAGGCCAGTATCATCAAGTCGATAGTCGGCAAGTCTGAAGGCAAGTCCGCAGCTTGAACCGAGCGATGGTCGGCTGCATGCATTTACCGCCGCATCATCTAGAATACACAAAGAGCCTCTCGATCAGCGTTTGAACCGAACCCATGCCCGTCCGTCAGCTTCCCGAACAGGTCGTCAACCGCATCGCCGCCGGCGAGGTGGTCGAACGTCCCGCCAGCGTCGTCAAGGAGCTGGTCGAGAACGCGATCGACGCCGGCGCGAGCCGTGTCGACATCTTCACCGATGGCGGCGGGCGGCGGCGGATCGGCATCACCGATGACGGCGGCGGCATGACCGCGGCCGATCTCGCACTTGCGGTCGATCGCCACGCGACCTCGAAGCTCGACGACGAGGATCTGCTGCAGATCAGGACGCTCGGGTTTCGCGGCGAGGCGCTGCCCTCGATCGGTGCGGTCGCGAAACTGTCCATCACGACACGCCATGCCGGCGAGCCTCATGCCTGGGCGCTGTCGGTCGAGGGCGGGGCCAAATCCGCGATCATGCCGGCGGCGCTGAGCCAGGGCACCCGCGTCGAGGTCAGCGATCTCTTCTATGCGACGCCCGCACGGCTGAAGTTCCTGAAGACCGACCGCACCGAGGCCGAGGCGATTCGCGAGACCGTGCGGCGGCTCGCGATGGCGCGGCCGGACATCGCCTTCACGCTGGCGGGCGAGGAGCGCGCGCCGGTCACCTGGACTGCGGCGCTGCCCGGCGCGCCGGGCCGGCTGACACGGCTCGGCGATATTCTGGGGGCGGACTTCCGCAGCCACGCGATCGAGGTGCGCAGCGAGCGCGAGGGTGTCATGGTCGAAGGCTTTGCCGCCGCACCGGCGCTGACCCGCGCCAATGCGCTCGGGCAATATCTCTTCGTCAATGGCCGCCCGGTGCGCGACAAGCTGATCCTCGGCGCCGTGCGCGCAGCCTATTCCGACTATCTGCCGCGCGACCGCCATCCGGTGGTCGCGCTGTTTGTCACGCTCGATCCGCGCGAGGTCGACGCCAATGTGCATCCGGCCAAGACCGAGGTGCGCTTCCGCAACGCCGGCCTCGTGCGCGCGCTGATCGTGCACGCGCTGAAGGACGGCCTCGCGCGCGAAGGCCGCCGCACCGCGGCCAACGATGCGGGTGGTGCGATCTCGGCGTTCCGGCCAGCCGTCGCGCCGAGGCCCGGCAATTGGGACTGGCGGCGCTCGCCCTCCTATCCCGTGGGCCCGACGCCGTCCTTCGCGAGCGCAGCCGCAACCGCTTTCGCCGAGCAGGGACAGGCCGCCTTCGACGTCGGCGCGCCGACCGCCGATGTGCGGGCCGAGACGCCGGTGGCAGCCGACCTGATCGACCGCCCGCTTGGTGCTGCGCGGACGCAGATCCACGAGACCTATATCGTGTCGCAGACACGCGACGGGCTTGTCATCGTCGATCAGCATGCTGCTCACGAACGCATCGTTTATGAGCGGCTGAAGGCCTCGCTGGCGAAGAATGGCGTGCAGCGGCAAATTCTTCTCATTCCCGATATCGTCGAGATGGAGGAGGCGACCGTCGAACGGCTGCTTGCGCGCGAGCAGGAGCTGGCGTCCTTCGGGCTTGCGATCGAATCCTTCGGACCCGGCGCAGTTGCAGTGCGCGAGACGCCGTCGCTGCTCGGCCGGGTCGATGCAAGCGGACTGCTGCGCGATCTCGCCGAGCACATGGACGAATGGGACGAGGCGCTGCCGCTCGAACGCCGCCTGATGCACGTCGCCGCCACCATGGCCTGCCACGGCTCGGTCCGCGCCGGCCGTCGCCTCAAGCCCGAAGAGATGAACGCGCTGCTGCGCGAGATGGAGGACACGCCGAATTCCGGCCAGTGCAATCACGGCCGCCCCACCTATGTGGAATTGAAGCTGTCGGATATCGAGAAGCTGTTTGGGCGACGGTGACGTCGTGCCGCGCACTCACTTGTCATCGCCCAGCTTGACCGGGCGATCAAGTACGCCGAGACGTATCAGGTCATCACAGATGCCTCTGGAATACTGGATCGTCCGCCCTTCGCGGACGATGACGACTGAGCTTGTATTTACGCTGCGGAACACTTCACGCGGCACGCAAAAACACGAACTCGGTGTCGTCGTATGCACGCCGCTCCAGCTCTTCAAAACCGTCCGGCGGTTTGAACGCAGCGGCCTTCGCCTCTTCAACCACGAGCAATGCGCTCGGCACCAACCACCCGCCATCACGCAACGACGCCAGCGCTTTCTCGGCCAGGCCTTGGCCATAGGGCGGATCGAGGAATGCGAGCGAGAACGGCTCGACTGGATGTGCTGGACCAAGATCGGTGGCATCGCGGCGATAGACCTTGGTGACGCCGCCGAGCCCGAGCGCCTCGACGTTGTTGCGCAGCAGCGCACGCGCTTCCGCGCCGTTGTCGACGAACAGCGTGAACGCGGCGCCGCGCGAAACCGCCTCGATGCCGAGCGCTCCGGTGCCCGCGAACAGGTCGAGCACGCGCGCTCCTTCGATCGGATCGTCGTAGGCATGGATCAGGATGTTGAAGATGGACTCGCGCAGGCGATCCGCCGTCGGCCGGATCGCCTGCGATGAGGGCGAGGCCAGATTGCGCCCTTTCAGCCGACCGCCGACTATGCGCACTAAAGGACTCCGTCATGCCCGGGCTCGTCCCGCCTGCGGGGCCGAAGCCCCTTCGGCGCGGCGAAGGCCCGGGCATCCACGTCCAGATCCATGCGACGCGGGAAAGTCTTAGATGGTCGGGACAGGCCCGGCCATGACGAGAGAGTGAGCGCTATCTCGATAGTCATTGATCGCTCACTCGTCCTACTCGTCCCGCGGCCTCAGATCGCGCTTGCCGTGATAGCCGCGCTTGGGGCGGCGGGGCGGGCCGTAACCGTTGGCCTCGTCCTCGTTGCGCGCGCGCGCCTCATCGCTGCCGGTGCGTTGCACCAGCACGCGCCGGCCCTTGCGGTCGGCGATCAGTGCGCTCTTGCCGGCAGGCTTGAACGGCTTCTTGCCGCGCGGGGCGTCGCTCGGTTCGTCACCCGCATTGCGCTGCTTACTGGGTTCGAACTCGGCACCCGCCTGCGCGATCACCTTCTCGCCGAGCTGCTCGCGCAGCACGCGCGTCTTGATCTCTTCGGCCTCGCCCTCGCCGAGCTCGCCGAGCTGGAACGGGCCGTAGGAAACACGGATCAGCCGGTTCACCTCGAGCCCGAGATGCGCCAGCACGTTGCGCACCTCGCGGTTCTTGCCCTCGCGGATTGCGAATACGAGCCAGACGTTGGCGCCCTGGTCGCGCTCCAGCGTCGCATCGATCGAACCGTATTTGACGCCATCGACCTCGATGCCGTCCCTGAGTTGGTCGAGCTGCGCCTGCGTGACCTCGCCATGGGCGCGGACGCGATAGCGGCGGAGCCAGCCGGTGTCGGGCAGTTCGAGCACGCGTGCGAGCCCGCCATCGTTGGTCAGCAGCAACAGCCCTTCGGTGTTGAAATCGAGCCGACCGACACTGATCACGCGTGGCAGGTTCTCGGGCAGATGATCGAACACCGTCGGCCGCCCTTCCGGATCGGCATGCGTCGTCATCAGGCCGCGCGGCTTGTAGTACAGAAACAGCCGCGTGCGCTCGCGCGCCGGCAACGGCTTGCCGTCCACCGCGATCACATCGTTTTCGGTGACGTCGAGCGCGGGCGAATTGATGACGCGGCCGTTGACGGTGACGCGCCCTTCGACGATCCAATCCTCGGCATCGCGCCGCGACGCCAATCCTGCGCGCGCCACCGCCTTGGCGATGCGCTCGCCGGTCTTTTTCGGCTTGGCTTCCGCGCGCGGCGCGCGGCGCTCGAACTCGGGCTTTCGCTCGCGATAGGCGCCGCGGCCGCCGAACGCCGGACGCTTGGCGAAGATCTTGCTCTCGTCCTCATTGTCGCGGCGCGGACGATCGGCAAAGCGATCGTGGGATCGGCTCTCGCTGCGCGGATGCTCCTGCCAGTCGGAGCGGCCTTCGGGGCGCGCGCGATGATCGTCGCGGCGCTCGCGCGGCCGGTCGAACTTCGGACGATCCTCGCGAGGGCGGTCGAATTTCGGCCGGTCGAAATTCCGCGCGCCATCGCGAGACGGACGCGAGCCGCGTTCCGGACGATCCGAGTCGGGGCCGCGTTTCTGCCACGGCTTGGATTCGCCACGGGGCGGACGATCGCCAAAATCTCTGCGCGGGCCGCGGTCGCTCCAGTCGCCTTTGCGATCCGCCGCGCCTCGGGAAAATTTCCTGTCGCCGTCGAATTTTCGTTCCGGACGATCGCCACCACGCGGCGGACGGTCGCCAAACGTTCGCTCACCCCTTCCCTCACTGCTTGGCCGGCCGCTACGGCCGCGGAAACCTTCGCCGCGTGGCGTATAGGGCCGCTTTTCACCGTCCCGGTCCCGTGGAGCGTATGGCTTCCTCTCACCGAATTTTCTCTCGGAAGACCGCGCCGCCGGCCGGGCCCCATCTCGATCGGCACGCGGCGCGTAAGGACGCTTGCCCTCACCGCGGTCGTCACGCTCGAACCTCGGCCGGTCTCCGCGCGGCTTGAAGCCGCGTTTCTCGCCGTCGCCCGCGCGCGAAGGCCGATCGGCAAACGGCCGATCGCCACGGGGGCGGTCATCCCGGCTGAACCGAGGCTTGTCGCCGAAGGTGCGGCGCGGACCGTCGCTGTCGTCGCGACGGCGCGGCGGCCGGCCCTCGCCAAAGGAGCGCTTGTCGCCATCGCGCTTGCCGGCAAAGCCCTTGCCAGCAGAGTCCCGGCCAGCAGAATCCTTGCCAGCAAAGCCTCGCTTGGCAAACTTCTTCTCCGGGCCTCGCGCGGCGCCGGAACGGCCCTTGCCGCCGGGCGGCCGATCACGCCGGCCGCGGGAATCGTTGTTTTTGTCGCTGTCGCGGGGCATGAAAGGTCTCACTGAAGGAGCAGGACAAATGGCGAAACGCGCGCCGTGACGGCGCCATCTCACGCAAAGTCGGTATCCACTGTTGCTGAAGATGCATCTACTAGCAGGTTTCTTCCAATGATACGAGGCATGACCACCCCTTCTTTCATGGATTTGGCGCTTAAAACGGCCGAAAATGCCGGAAAAGCCGGCGAAGTGCCGATCGGCTGCGTGATCGTGCGGAACTTCGAGGTCATCGCGACCGCCGGCAACCGGACGCTGACCGACCGCGACCCGACCGCGCACGCCGAGATCTTGGCGATCCGGCAGGCCGCCGAGCGGATCGGCACCGAGCGGCTGGTGGACTGCGACCTCTACGTCACACTCGAACCCTGCACGATGTGCGCTGGCGCTATCTCGTTCGCACGCATCCGGCGGCTCTATTACGGCGCCCCCGACCCCAAGGGCGGCGCGGTCAATTCGGGCGTGCGCTTCTTTGCCTCGCCAACCTGCCACCACGTGCCGGAGGTTTATTCCGCGGTTGGTGAAGGCCGCGCGGCGACATTGTTGAAGGAGTTTTTCAGGGAGCGGCGGTGATCTCGCCGCTCGCGCCACTTACACTGCAGTCATCATCCGCGAAAGCGGATGATCCAGTATTCCAGAGACGATCATGGTTGACCGAGAAGCCGCGGCGTACTGGATGCCCGCCTGCGTGGGCATGACGAGCTGGGTTATTCGACGAGCTAACCCGCCAGGAAAAATTCGCGTAGCAGCTTCGCCGTCTGTTCCGGATTTTCTTCCGTGCAGAGAAATGCCCGGAATCGACCGGCGCGCCAGTCACATTCGTCGCCCAGGTCTTCCAGGTGTCGAGCGGGGTGGCTGCGGCGGAGGCGATGCCGGCGTCGCCCCATAGAGCCAGCATCGGGATCGTGATCTTCTTGCCCGCCTCGTGATCGGCCTTGTCGATCTCGTAATCGGCATAGGCGCCGGCGCGATAATCCTCGCACATCGCATGAATGCGCGCGGGATCGCGGAACGGGGCGAGATAATACTCCAGCGCGCGCGGATCGATCGCATCGAGCGTCTTGGATTTGGTCTGGCTCGCCATCTTCTGCCTGAGGAAGAACTCGCCCGCGCCGGAGATCAGCGTCTCCGGCAACGGATGAGGCTGCGCGAGGAATGTCCAGTGATAGATCTTCAGCGCATAGGTGCGATTCATCCGCTCCCAGTAATCATAGGTCGGCAGGATGTCGAGCACCGCGAGTTTCGACAGCCGGCCCGGATGATCGAGCGCCAGACGATAGGACACGCGCCCGCCGCGATCGTGGCCGGCCAGCGCGAAATGCACGTGGCCGAGTTGCTCCATCGCCTCGATCATCGTCTTGGCCATCGCGCGCTTGGTGTAGGGCGTGTGGTCCTTGTCGCTGTCGGGCATGTCCGACCAGCCATAGCCGGGCAGGTCCGCGATGATCAGCGTGAATTTGTCGGCAAGCTTCGGCGCCACGGTGTGCCACATCACGTGCGTGGAGGAAAATCCGTGGAGCAGCAACAATGGCGGCCCGTTGCCACCGACGCGCGCAAAGATGCGGCCCGACGAGGTGTTGATCCACTTGGACTCGTAGCCCGGAAACAGATCGGCGAGATCAGGCATGGCTGACATCCTTGTCATCATTCGCCACCGGGTCGACGCGCTATGTTGCTTCAAACTTTGTTTGGCGTTGCCGCTGGCGTGTCCCGGCGTTATGCCATCCGGCAAGGTCACTCATCAAGAACCCCAAATGAGGAAACGCCATGTCGATCGATTTCGAAATTCCGCCGGAGGCCAAGGCGATCCGCGAAAAGGTACGCCAATGGGTGCATGACGAGTGCATCCCGGCGGAAAAGGAACTCGACACCAAGCCGCTCGACGAGGTGCTCGGCAAGCTCCGCAAGAAGGCCCGCGCGCAAGGCCTGTGGTGCCCGTTCGTGCCGAAGGAATATGGCGGCATGGGACTGGGGCCGCTTGCCAACGCGCTGGTGCAGATGGAGCTCGGCGAAAGCATCCTGGGCGCGCTGTCGATGAACACGCAGGGCCCTGATGACGCCTCGATGATGACCATCCTCGCCCACGGCACGGACCATCAGAAGGAAAAATTCCTCAAGCCCCTGCTCAATGGCGAGAAGCGCATCTGTTTCTCGATGACGGAAAAGGCGGCCGGCGCCGACGCCACCGGCATGCAGACCAGTGCCGTGAAGGACGGCAACGAGAATTACGTTCTGAACGGCGAGAAGTGGTTCTCCTCGTCGGCCAGCGTCGCCGATCTCGCGCTCGTGATGGCCAAGACCGATCCGAACGCGCCACGTCACAAGCAATATTCGACCTTCATCGTCGAGTTGCCGAACCCCGGCTATCGCATCAAGCGCAACATCAAGAACATGGCCATCGAAGGCCCGCATTACGACGTGCTGGCCGGCGGCCATTCCGAAATCGAGATCAAGGATCTGAAAGTGCCGGCGGACAACCTGCTCGGCGGCGAAGGCAACGGCTTCAACATGGGCCAGCACCGCCTCGCCTACGGCCGGCTGCGTCACGGCATGCACAACATCGCCAAAGCCCAGCGCGCACTCGACATGGCGGTCGCGCACGTGACCAAGCGCTCGACCTTCGGCGTCCTGCTCGCCGACCGCCAGGCGGTGCAGTTCATGCTCGCCGACTGCGCGAGCCAGCTCTATATCGGCCGGCTGATGCTGCTGCACATCGCCTACAAGGCGGAGAAGGGTCTCGATCTGCGGCAGGAAAACTCGATCGCGAAGGTGTATCTCGCCCACATGGTGCACAAGGTGATCGACACCGCGATCCAGCTGCACGGCGCGCTCGGCTTCAGCCAGGATACGATTCTGGCGAAATGGTATACGCAGGTGCGCTCGCAGCGCCTGGTCGACGGGCCCGACGAGGTGCACAAATGGAAGGTCGGCCGCAACGTCATCAAGGCGTTCCGCGAGCACGGCACCACGGCATCGGCGGCGGGCGGAGATTTGTTGTAGGTGAGAATTTCTTGACTGTCGGTCCGGGCGACGCGTAAGCGTCGAGCCCGGCAATGACGACGGAGTTCGCGCAGCGATGGTGGGCACGGCGCGATGCGCCTTTGCCCACCATGCATCTCACATCACTTCAGCAAATCCTGCGCGATCGGATCTTGCGCGACCGTGGTCTGCCTGATGCGCGTCACCGACATCGGCGTCCCGTCGGAAACGAATTGCAGCTCATATTTCCTGCCGAGCTTGTCGACGGCCGAGCATGAGATGCCGGAAATCTGCCGTGTCGCGAAGCTGCCGACCTGCTTGCAGGCGCCGGTTGACTTTTCGATGCGCGGCACCGGCATGCCGTCGGCTTTCGGCCGGTCCTTGGAGTTCAGCATCATGCGGTCGATGGGGAGCTGATAGACATTGTCGTCCGAACGCGTGCCGTTCGTACCGGAAAAGGAGATGATGTGGCTGGCATCGGCCTTGTCGTCGAGCACGACGGTGAAATTCACGCGGCCGTGCTCGCCGTGAAAGAAGCCGACGACCTTGCAGGCAAAATCGCGGCCGGCGATTTTGAGCACCGGGCACTTCCCCGTCATCAGCGCATAGATATCGATGTCCGGATCCTGTCGCTCGATGTCCTCGGGCAAACCGGGCGCGACGGCCTGCGCCAGCGCCGGCGTCGCGAAACCGGCCATGGCTGCGGCAAGCAGCAGCCCGCGCATGCGCGTCACCATGTTCGACCGGTAGGACCTGTGAAAATGAGGATCACCCGACATCATCTGCATCGCTATTATCGTTCCTGCTCCACGGCCTGCCATGCAATATCACGGCGGCAGAACCCGTCCGCCCATTTGATGCAATCGATCGCCTGATAGGCGCGCGCCTGCGCTTCCTTCACCGTTTTGCCGGAAGCGCAGATGTTCAATACCCGTCCGCCATTCGCCAACACGGCGCCGTCCCTCGCGATCGTGCCGGCGTGGAAGATCTCGACGCCGTCGACCTTGGCGGCCTCGTCGAGCCCCTCGATGCGGCTGCCCTTCTTGTAGTCGCCGGGATAGCCCTTCGCCGCCATCACCACCGTGAGCGCCGGATCGGGAAACCAGCGCAGATCGAAGTTCTTCAATTCGCCGTCGCAGCAGGCGAGAAATGCCGGCACGATGTCCGACATCATCCGCAGCATCAGCACCTGGCATTCGGGATCGCCGAAGCGGACGTTGAACTCGAACAGCTTCGGCCCGTCCGCCGTCAGCATCACGCCGGCATAGAGCACGCCGCGAAACGGCGTGCCGCGCGCCTTCATGCCCTTGACCGTCGGCAGGATGATCGTCGCCATGATCGCGTCGTGAATCTCAGGCGTCACGAACGGCGTCGGCGAATAGGCGCCCATCCCGCCGGTGTTCGGTCCCTCGTCATGATCGAACGCGCGCTTGTGGTCCTGCGCGGAGGCAAGCGGGATAGCGGTCTCGCCGTCCGACAGCGCGAAGAAGCTGATCTCGCGGCCCGACAAGAACTCCTCGATCACGACCTCCGCACCGGCCGCGCCGAAGCCGCCGGAAAACATCATCGCGATGGCGTCTTCCGCCTCGCGCAGGCTGTTTGCGACCACGACGCCCTTGCCGGCGGCCAGCCCATCGGCCTTGACCACGATCGGCGCTCCTTGCGCGCGCACATAGGACAGCGCGTCGGCGGCATTGTCGAACCGTCGATACGCGCCGGTCGGGATATCGAAGTCGCGGCAGAGATCCTTGGTGAAACCCTTGGAGCCCTCAAGCTGCGCCGCGGCCTTGCTCGGCCCGAATGCCTTGATGCCTGCACTCGTGAGATCGTCGACAATGCCGGCCGCGAGTGGCGTCTCCGGTCCGACCACCACGAGTTCGACCGCATTCGTCTGGCAGAAATCGATGACGGCCTTGTGGTCGGCGATGTCGAGCGCGACGCATTCGGCTTCCCGGGCGATGCCCGCATTGCCGGGCGCGCACCACAGCTTGGTCACCAGCGGGGATGACGCGATCTTCCATGCCAGCGCATGTTCGCGGCCGCCGGAACCAAGCAGGAGAATGTGCATAAGCAAGCCAAGATTTGACGCAAAAAGCCCGCTTCGGGAATGCCCTAAACGCCCTTCCCCCGCAAGGGGGATGGCGGTATTTCCAGCGCTGAGAGGCTACTTGTCGCCGGACGAGGCCGCGATGATTTCCTGCAGGGTCGCGACATGGCGGGCGAAGGCGCCGCGGCCCACAGCGGTCGCGGTTACCGTGGTTTGTGGCTTCTTGCCGACAAAAGCTTTTTCCACGCCGACATAGCCGGCCTTGGACAAGGTCTCGATATGGGCGCCGAGATTACCGTCGGTGGCGGCGGTGAGCTTTTTCAGTTTCGCAAACTCCAGCCCGACGCCTGCCGGCAGCGCATTCAACGCCGCCATGATGCGCAGCCGCAGCGGTTGATGGATGATGTCGTCGAGTTCAGCCACGCGCTAGCTCCAGCGCATCCACAGACCGCTGATGATCAGCCCGACACCATTGACAAAAGCCATCCACAGCGGAAAAGCTGCGCCGATAAAGAAATACCCAACCAGCGTCAACGCCGTGATCGCGACACCGATCGCGATGAATGCCGCGCCGAACCACAATCCGGCGATCGCATAGATCAGCATGAAATAGATCGGCCAGAAGGTGCCGAGCTGACGCGGCGTGAAATGGCCGAGCACGCCGGTAACGAAAAAGCCGAACGCGAAAAACAGAAGGATGGCCACGAGCATCCTGATGTCGAAAGTGTGCACACGCGTCCGCGAATAGCCGGCAACGCCGAGCGCAAACCAGCCCGCAATGCCCAGCACATAGACCGCGATCCAGGCATAGTCGGCATAGGACGGCGTGAAATAGGTCACGAGATTGCCGGCAAGGACCAGCACACCCCACATGATCGTCATCTGGCTGGAGACGTCGTAGATGAACGACTGGCGAACGCGATGCGTGACATCGCTGATCTCCAGCAGCGCTTCGCTGGCCTGCTGCTGTCGATCATGACGCCGGCGCTCCCCGCGTCGCGACGTCGTCGGCGATGGCTGACACGGCCTTCGGCGCGCTGACGATCGCCATGTGATTGGCGCCCTCGATCAGCTTGACGTCTGCCGCGGGCACGACGGCATGGATCGCGTCGGCATATTTGTTCGCGAGCATCATTTCGTCGTCGGCGCCAGAGAATAGCGTGATCGGCCTCTTTGCCGCCGCGAGATCGTCTCTGTACCCGCGGGTCGCGAAATTGCGCATCAGGCGATACGAATAGGCCGGCGTCAGGTTGGTTGCCGAGTTCGGTGGCACGGCGAACGCCAGCGTCGGCAACGACTTCGCAACAGTCGAGGCCGATCTTGCGAAGTGCCATCAGTCCGAGTGCCCTCGGCACGTCGGCGCCAGCCCAGCCGCCGGCGTGCGGCCAGTTGGTCGGTGCGTCGTAACCGAGATAGGGCGCGATCAGCACCGTGCGCGCGAACAGATCCTGCATCGGTGAGCCCGCCACGCGCAGCGCGAAGCCGCCACCTGCGGAATGCCCCAGCAGTGTCAACGCCGCGTTCGGCGACGTCTTTCGAACGATGGTGACGAGATCGGCGAGATCGTCCTCGAGCTGGCCGAGATAGGCGATGTCGCCGCGCGTGCCGGAGCCGCCATGGCCGCGAATGTCAGGCGCATAGGTCTCGACACCGCGCGCCGCCAGCGCATCGGCGAGCGCGTGGACCGAGGTGCTCGACCCGGACGAGCCGTGGATGAGGATCGCGATCCTGTCGTTCGCCGGTCCCCGCGCCGGATAGTGCCGATACGCAAGCTGTGTGCCGTCGCGCGCGGTGAACCGGTCGAGCGCCGGCATTGTGCTGCGGTCGACCGCCCGCGCGGTCTCGGAGACCGAGCGCAGCTCGGGCAGATTTGGCAGCGGGGTTGCGACCATCGCGGTGACCAGGAGCGCGGCAACACCGACGGCGCATAGCGCCCAGCGCAGGAGTTTCAGGGGAAACCAGACCAGCCAGGACAGCATCATTTCCTCCTATTGATTTATCAACAGAGAACTCTGTAATACAGAGTATATGGTAAATCAAGCCTCTCATTGGCGATCCCCTGCGAAAGTCCTTACTTTGGGCACCTATCTACGAGACTGATTCGGTATGCCTGCAGCGGAACCCCTTCTCAACGCACCGGAATTTACGGTGTCCGAACTCTCCTCCGCGCTGAAGCGGACGGTGGAGGACGCCTATGGCCACGTCCGGGTGCGCGGGGAGATCTCCGGCTTCCGCGGCCCGCATTCCTCGGGCCATTGCTATTTCGCGCTGAAGGACGAGAGCGCGAAGATCGAGGCGGTGATCTGGAAATTCGCCCACGCGCGCATGCGCTTCAAGCCGCAGGAGGGGCTCGAGGTCATCGCGACCGGGAAGCTCACCACCTATCCGGGCTCATCGAAATACCAGATCGTGATCGAGGCGCTGGAGCCCGCCGGCATCGGCGCGCTGATGGCGCTGATGGAAGAGCGCAAGAAGAAGCTCGCCGCCGAGGGCCTGTTCGATGCGGCGCGCAAGCAGTTGCTGCCCTGGCTGCCCGAGGTGATCGGCGTCGTGACGTCGCCGACCGGCGCTGTCATCCGCGACATCCTGCATCGTCTCGAAGACCGCTTTCCGCGCCACGTGCTGGTCTGGCCGGTGAAGGTGCAGGGCGAGGGTTCGGCCGAGCAGATCGCCGCCGCGATCCGCGGCTTCAATGCGCTGCCCGAGGGTGGACGAATCCCGCGGCCGGATGTGCTGATCGTCGCGCGCGGCGGCGGCTCGCTGGAAGACCTCTGGTCGTTCAACGAAGAGATCGTGGTGCGCGCAGCCGCCGACAGCATGATTCCGCTGATCTCGGCGGTCGGGCACGAGACCGACATCACGCTGATCGACTTCGCCGCCGACAAGCGCGCGCCGACGCCGACGGCAGCGGCCGAGATGGCGGTGCCGGTGCGCAGCGAGCTGATGGTCGAGGTCGAGAGCCTGGCGCGGCGCAAGGCGCTGTGCTGGCAGCGCGGCCAAGAGAACCGCCGCAACGAGTTGCGCGCAGCCGCACGTGCGCTGCCGGCGGCAAATGAATTGCTGGCGATCCCGCGGCAGCGGCTCGATGCGGCGGCAGGCGCCCTGCCCCGCTGCCTGAGGGCGAACACGCATGCGCATTTCCGGCGCTTCGCCGCAAGCAGCGCACGGCTTACGGTGCGCGTGCTGCGCGGTCAGGTCACGCAGGCCCAGCATCGCCTGGTGATGTCGGGCGAGCGCTTGACGATTTCCGCAAAGTCGCAGCTGCGCAGCCGCAGGGATCGGTATACCGGGCTCGAGGCGCGGCTCAAGGCCTCCAAGCTCGCCAACGCACAGGCGCAGCGTCAGAAGATCGCGCGCGAACGCGAGCGCACCGAACGCCTTGCGGAGCGCGCGCGCCGCGCGCTCGTCACCACGCTGCACAAGCTCGATGCGCGCGTCGGCCATAGCGGCAAGCTGCTGGCGGCATTGTCCTATCGCAGCGTGCTCGCACGCGGATTTGCCTTGGTCAGGGACGACACGGGACAGCCTGTCCACGCCGCGGCCGACATCGGCCCCGCGGCGCGACTTGAAGTGGAGTTTGCCGACGGCCGCGTCGCCGCGACCGCGGACTTGGATCGCGCGCCCGTTGCGCCCGCGGACCAGCCAAAGGGGCGCGAAGCAAAACCGGCCGCGCCGAAGCGTCTCGCAAAACCGGTGGATCAGGGCAGCTTGTTCTAGCCGCAAGGACGAACGACGAAATGCGACCCACCGCCGCGGGCGCGTCACGACCTCGTCTTCGCTCCTGCGAAGAGACGCGCCGATCTTGGGATTGCAGACGCCGCCTATCAAAATATCGACATCATCGAGAGCTACGGCCCTCGCTCCGTTCTCTCGCCAGTGATTCGCGTTTAAAGAAATGAGTACGAGCTCATGCTGCGACAGCATGTTGAGCGGGGCGCTGACGCAACGGTCGGTTGCCTTGAAATTCCATCCTCGAGATCAAGATTGTTCGAGATTATCCAAACCACCGGAATTGCCCCGGTCACCCGGCCGATGATCGACGGGCTGAATGCATGAAGCCCATTCGCGTTCTTTCGGTCACCTCGGAAGTCTATCCTCTCATCAAGACCGGCGGCCTCGCCGACGTCACGGGCGCGCTTCCGATCGCGCTGGCGGCGGAAGGTATCGAGGCCCGCACCGTCGTGCCTGGATATCCCGGTGTCATGAATTCGCTCGGGCCGGTTCAGAGAGTGCTTCATCTGCCGCATTTCTTCGGCGGTGAAGCTCGCCTGCTCGGCACCACATGCGGTGAGCTCGGCCTGTTCGTGCTAGATGCACCGCATTTGTTCGCGCGTCCGGGAAATCCTTATCTGACGCGCGAGGGCGTGGATTGGCCGGACAACGCGCTGCGGTTTGCCGCGCTGTCGCGAATAGCTGCTGACATTGGCCTTGGAGCCGTTCCCTCCTTCGTGCCCGACATCGTCCATGCCCACGACTGGCAGGCTGCACTCGCACCAGCATACTTGCACTACAGCCACAGGCGGCGTCCCGCCACCGTGATGACGGTTCACAATCTTGCCTATCAAGGCGTGTTTCCGCGGGAGATGCTCGGTGCGATCGGCTTGCCACCGGAGTCGTTCACGATGCACGGCGTCGAATATTACGGGAAGATCGGATTCTTGAAGGCCGGCATTTACTTTGCCGATCGCATCACGACGGTATCACCGGCCCATGCCAAGGAGATCATGAGCGAGGAAGGCGGCATGGGGCTCGGCGGCCTCCTGCGCGATCGATCCGATGACCTCACCGGAATCCTCAACGGCGTCGATATTTCAGTCTGGGATCCCGCGACGGACCCTCACATTCCCGGCTGTTTCGACGCAGACATCCCCAGTTGTTTCGAATCCGACGTGCTCCCGAACAGGGCGGCCAACAAGGCGGCGTTGCAGCGGCGGCTCGGTCTGACGCCTGATCCGGATGCTTTCCTGCTCGGCGTCATCAGCCGCCTGTCCGGGCAGAAGGGGCTCGATCTCGTTCTCGAAACCATTCCGACGATCGTCAACGAAGGAATGCAATTGGCCCTGCTCGGTAGCGGTGATCGCGCGATGCAGCATCGCTTCCGTGCGGCTGAACAAGCCAATCCGGGGCGTGTGGGCGTTTTGATCGGGTATGACGAAGGCTTGGCCCACCTCATTCAGGCCGGCGTGGATGCGCTGCTGGTGCCGTCGCGGTTCGAGCCCTGCGGATTGACGCAGCTTTGCGCGATGAGGTACGGCACGGTTCCGATTGCATCCCGTGTCGGCGGGCTGGAGAATACCATCGTCGATGCGCGGGATTCGGTCGGCGCCGACAGCAGACAGACCGGATTCAAATTTGGACCGGTCACCACCGAAAATCTCGCAAGCGTTTTGCAACGGGCTTGCGCAACCTTTCGTGACGTAGCCGCCTGGCAGCGAATCCAGCGCAACGGCATGTCGACGGATGTCTCCTGGCGCAATCCGGCAAGCCGCTACGCTGACCTGTATCGCGGGTTGGGCGTCGTACCTCAGTCCAAAGTCGCTTGAGATAGTCGCCGTCAGCCTTCGCACCGCTCATGTTCAAATCGCCTCGTGTGGTAGAGCTGTTGTGCACGGGGATACGAGCGGAAATCTGACAGCCGCTCCAACAGCGCCGCCGCGAAAGTTCCGGAGAAGATGGTTAATGCCGATCGCGACGCGCTTTCCTGCTGCGCTGGCATACCGGAACTTCTACTGAATTCGTCATGTTTCCTTTCACTTAGATCGGATGTCTCTGCGAATTTGCGGCAATGTTCCGCGAACGCTTGGTGGTTTGGACGACGCGATCGCGTGCGCTTCAGCTTTGCGGCGTGTGCGGCCCGTCGCACTTTGGTCGAACTTTTTCGACGAGTGTGCGTCAAACCGTTCGCATGTTGGAGTTTGCTATGAACAGTCCTGCTGTCGCCAGCCCCCTAAGACACGGCCGATTGGCAATCATCGTGGCAGGCGTTCTCGCTCTGCTCGGGTCGTTCATGGTCACAGCGCCTGCACATGCCGGCTACTATGGCGAGTCCTATTACGGCGGCTCCTACTACGGTGCTCGTCCCTGCTCCTACCGCTGCGGCTATGGCTATTCGCGGCCTTACCGCTATTACGGTGGTGGGTGCTCCTCATGCGGCTGTTACCGGCACTGCTATTCCCGGCGATCAGGTGTTGTTTACGAACGACGCTATGTCG
The DNA here is from genome assembly GCA_963786015.1 of uncultured Alphaproteobacteria bacterium. Lineage (GTDB taxonomy): Bacteria > Pseudomonadota > Alphaproteobacteria > Rhizobiales > Xanthobacteraceae > Bradyrhizobium. The sequence continues at coordinate 191,009 of CAWAXO010000041.1, forward strand.
AACGCGAGTTCGTCGAGCGGCGCTATGGCTATGGTTGGCCTGAACACTCCTACCGCCGTCCCTGCGGCTACTATTCCGGCTGCGGTGGTGGCTATCGATCCTCCTTCCCGTACGGCTATGGCGGTGTCAGGAGTTGGCGATCACCATACGGCGATCAATATGAACCATCCGCTTATCAATAGCGGCGTAGCGGAAGCGACCAGTATTGAGGGGCCGGCCAATGCCGGCCACACCATCCCTCATTGCTTCGGTTAGATCGGCAACGCAGCCGCGCAATCATCACGACGGCTTTTGCGTTCTGCGCGGCATAGACGTACCGTTTAGACGGATAGCCCGCGCGACCTTCTCAACTCAGAATACCGCTAGCGCGGCTAGAGGCGGCTCTACCCCCTCGTGCCGGCCAGCATGATGTAAGCCGCGATCGCAAACCAGAACGCGTAATTGCTGACCAGGGGAATCTCGATAAACACGCCGACAACCGCAAGGATCACCAGTACGAGCGAGAGCACAAATCCGAAATTCACTGTGCATCTCTCCTGCGCTGCGATGAAACGCTCATAACCATCCTATTGATATCCAGCGGCCACGAAGTCCTTGTCAATGAGACCCGGCAAGCTCGAAGGCCTTGCCTGACATGCATGGCCTGAGATCAATGCCCGGCCCCACTCACAATGCGCATGCGCTTCCGAGTGTGGTGTTAGAGTGAAATATGAACGGTGTTGTGTATCCCCGACGGCTGTCCGCCGACTGCGAGTCGTCCCTGCACCGTCATTCTGGCAATTTTGCGAACTGATTGCGATCGCGTGCATTTGTGCCTTGACTTCAACTGGCAGTGGCATCAACGCCGGTTCATCTGCGGTACTCCGTGCGGCATGCAAGGGAAAAAATAGACAGTTGCGTGGCGCGCGGTGAGAATGACGCCGAAATTTGGACATCGTTTTGGCACGCAGCGTTGCCGTTTCTTCAATTTATAGTTGTATCTATTGGATAAAAACAACCTTAGCGTATATTCTGCTGAATAAATAGCCAGATTTATACTCGATATCCGAGTAAATAATATATAGGTACACGTAATGAGACATGCGCAATCGTGACCGTGCAACATGGTAAATGCTTTACACCGCCGCTAACTGCCGATTGCGCAAGCAGTTAATGGATTTGCCGCGCGGCTCGGCCTCTGGCCCATTTTCTCCGTCCGATTTTAGACAAAAAAGCACCCGGATTCGCCTGCCTTGATCCAGGCTGAAATTATCGGCGGAGTTGGTCATGCGTTGCCATGCCGTTATCCTCGCAATAGCAGCGGCATGGCTCATCGGTATTGAAAGCGCCGAGGCACGGCTGGACATTCTTGTCGATAAAGCGACACAGCGAATGCTGGTCATGCAGGACGGCTACATGCGCTACATGTGGCCCGTCTCGACCGGGCGCGACGAGTTGGCGACTCCGAACGGCGTCTACGCTCCCCAGCGAATGGAACGGAACTGGTTCTCGAGAGCCTATTACAACTCGCCGATGCCGAATTCGATTTTCTTCCATAATGGCTACGCCATTCACGGCAGTTACGCGATCAATCAACTGGGAGGACCGGCGTCGCATGGCTGCGTGCGACTGCATCCTCGTCACGCCGAGATTTTGTTCGACCTGGTGCAACAGGAAGGTCCGGACAGAACGACCATCGAGATCACGGACCAACCCCGGCCGGATGACCCTCCTTTGCCCCCGCGCGAGTTTTCGCCTCAGCGCGACGTTTTGCTTCCGCGCGACGTCATGACGCCGCGTGAGGGTATCCCGCCACGTGATGTCGTGCCGCCACGCGAGGCGTTTTCGCCACGTGAGGCGTTGCCGCCACGTGAGGCGCTGTCGCCGCGCGAGGCGTTGTCGCCACGCGAGGCGCTGTCGCCGCGCGAGATCACGATGACACGCAGCTCGTACCCGCCACCACCGCCGATCGTGCGGTATCGAGACCCGGTTGAGCTTGCTGAACTAACCCCGCCGCAGCGCGACAATCGGCCGATCGTTGCGAAGAGCGTTGCGCCTCCGCAGAGGCCGGCGGCCGCCCGTCGCATGCTGACCGATCTCAAACCACCCGCCACCACGGCGGCGCGCGCGCCGAGCGGCGCAGGTGCGCCGAACGAATCATCCGATAATCGTCCGAAAGCAAAGGTTGCCGAAGCGCCGTTGCCGGAACAGCCGCAACAACCCCAAAAGCTGCAGCAGCCGCAGGCTTACGGCTTCAAGCTCCTGCCTGCCTCCTGCTGGTCCGGCGGCGCGTCGCGATGGCGGTGGTGGGGATCGGGCCGGGAAGCGCCATGCAAGTGAGTTCGGCAAGTTTGAGTGCAGGACCAATCGTCATCACCCTCGATTAGCCCGCGCGCCTTGTCCTTCGCGCCGTGTCCAAAGGACAGCGCGCTACCGCGACAGCCACTCGGTGACGAGCTTCTCGGAGTCGGCGCGCGCATCCGGATCGCTGCCGGCATGACCGCGGTCGGGGACCGCGGCATCGGATGTCCCGCTCAACGCGTGGAGGGGCAGATCAGCGCGATCGAAATCATGATAGGCCCCAGGATAGACCACAAAGCGCGTATATGCGCTGCGGCCGCGTGCGCCGTCGATCATCTGGCGGCAGGCGGGCGGCGAGAAGACGTCGTCCTTGCCGCCGATCAGGACCAATGTCGGAACCCGCGCGCTCCAACCGAGGCCCGCGGAGGAGCGGCAATCCGGATAGAAGGCGATCGCCGAACGGAAATCCGGCGCGATGTCGCGCGTCAGCGATTGCGGGCGCACGGCCCACAGCACCGCGCTCGCGCCACCAGCCCAGCCGATCAGGCTGATGCGGTCGTGCGCGACCCAAGGCTGCTGCAATAACCATTGCCTGGCGGCCGCAATGTCCTCGACGCGTTCGCGCCGTCCGCGCACCGTGCGCTCCTTCACACGGCATTGCGGCCCGAGTTCGCGCGAGCCGTAACTGTCGGGCAACAACACCGCATGTCCGTCCTTCAACAACTGCTCTGCCCAGTCGTGATAGCGCGGCAGCACCGGCTCGGAATGGCCGCCCAGCCCGCCGCAACCATGCAGCCCGATCACGGTTGGAAACGGGCCATCGCCGTCGGGCTTGTAGAGCTGCGCGTGCAACGTCCCGCCGGAATAGGGAATGTCGACCTGGTGAGGTGCAGGCGAAGCCGCGGCCTTCGCCGGGAGGACCGCTACCAGTAACATCACGAACGCGGTTGCTGACGGCAGACGCATCAGGCTTCCAATGATGCCGGGGAAACAGCGGTCCATACATGGCAAAGGTAACATGCGCAAATGTCCGCAAAACATCACAAATCGGTGGGGTTAACGGGCGGACAGCGCCGCCTATCTATGTTAGATTGAATTAAGGATGCTGGCCTGAATAGCCGGGAATCATCGGAGCTTTCAACTTGCTGAATAAATTCGGCCCGTCGGGGCATGGCGAAGCGCAGGTGCAGTATCTGGACGGCGATTTCCGCGTAACCTCGCCGGGGACTTATGTCCGCTGCGCCGTGAGCGATGCGCGGATTCCGCTCGACGAGCTGAAATATTGGAGCGTCGATCTGCAGGAAGCCTACGCCTCGCCGAGCGCCGTGCTGCAGCGGCATTTTCCTGGCGCGTTGAAGGACCAGGAATAACTGGTTCGTTCAGGGCAGAGCCGGATATTTTTGTCGGCGAGATCATCTGTCCTTGAACTTCTTCTCGCGCGCCGCGAACAAGCGCTGCGACAGAAATTTTTGCATGCGCGAAAGATCGTCGAATTTCAAATTCACCGCGAATGGCACGACGTCCCGCGCCCAGCTCGGCAGCGAGGCTCCCGATGTCAGCCGCGCAAGATCCTTCTCCGTGGTTACCAAGGTCAGTGCGTCGCGCCTTGCGTCGGCGACCAGCGCATCGATCTCCTGCGCCGAGAAAGAATGATGATCGGCGAAGGCGCGCTCCTGCGCCACCTCGATCCCGCTGGAGCGCAGCGTTCGGAAAAAACGTCCGGGATCGCCGATGCCGGCAAAAGCGAGCACGCGCTTGTCCGCGAGCCGCGCCAGCGATGGCGCGTCCGGCTTGAGTTGGGCCGCGAACACCAACCCTCCCCGCGCCGCGATCTCGGCGGCGATGGCGTCACTCGCCGTCCCCTCGCCGACGACGACCAACGCATCGGTGCGCACGAGTTGCGGCGGCAGTGGCGCGCGCAATGGGCCGGCCGGAAACACCTTGCCATTGCCGATGCCGCGCGCACTGTCGATCACGATCAGCGATGCATCCTTGGCGATCGCCGGGTTCTGAAAGCCGTCATCCATCAGGATGACGCTGGCGCGCTGCGACCGGGCCAGCGCGACGCCGTCGACGCGGTTGCGCGCCACCACGACCGGCAGATGAGCCGCCATCATCAAGGGTTCATCGCCGACATCGGCCGCACTGTGCCGCGAGGGATCGACCGTCAAAGGGCCGCGCAGCGTTCCGCCATAACCGCGGCTGAGCACGACCGGTATCTCGCCGAGCTCGCGCAGGATCTCGGCGAGCGCGAGCACGGTCGGCGTCTTGCCTGCACCACCCAGATGATAATTGCCGACGCACAGCACGGGGATGCCGGCATCGAATCCCTCGCGCTGCAAACGCCGCGCCGCGACCGCACCATAAAGCGCGCCGAGCGGACGGAGCAGATGCGATTTCCACGACGATGGCCGGTGCCAGAAGGCCGGCTCACGCATTCGCGGCTCCCATTTCGAGCCGCAACTGCAACAGATACGGCTCAAGCGCGGCAAGCGTGCGTTCGAGCGCACCGCCGAGATCGCTGACCACGCGCGCCGACGCCGCCGCCATGGAATCGCGCGCCGCAGGATCGGACAGCAGTTGGGCAATCTGCTTCACCAGCGCTTCCGGGGTGTCGGCCCTGCGCGCGCCGCCGGCGCCGTCGAGCGCTTCATAGACGTCGGTAAAGTTGAAGACGTGAGGCCCGTGAACGATCGACGCACCGAGCTTCACTGCCTCGATCGGATTCTGGCCGCCATGCTCGACCAGCGAACCGCCCATGAACACGATCGGCGCCAGCCGATAAAACAGCCCGAGCTCGCCCAGCGTGTCGGCGACATAGATGTCGGTCACCGCCGTCGGCAGATCCTCGTGCGAGCGCTGCGCCGGCGTCAACCCGGCCGCGGCGATGGTCTGCACGATCGCCGTGCCGCGCCCCGGATGCCGCGGCACGATCACCGTAAGAAGCGACGGAAAGTACCCGGCCAGCGCCTTGTGCGCCTCGATCAGGATTTCCTCTTCGCCGGAATGGGTGGACGCCGCGATGATGATGGGACGGCCGCGCGTGATGAACAGCAGCTTGTCGAGCTTGTCCGGATCGGCGGGCGGCGCCGGCACATCGAGCTTCAGATTGCCGGTCGTGATGACGTTATGACAGCCGAGCGCGGCAAAACGCTTGGCGTCGGTCGGCGACTGCGCCAGGCAGATATCGAAGGTGCCGAGCAGCGCCGAGATCGTGCTTGCAACCTTCTGCCAGCGCGGGAACGAGCGTTGCGACATGCGGCCGTTGATCAGGACCATCGGCACCCGCCGCGCCGCGCTCGACAGGATCAGGTTCGGCCACAAATCGGATTCGATGAACAGCGCCAGCGACGGACGCCAGTGATCCAGAAAGCGCGACACGAATCGCGGCGAATCATAGGGGACATATTGATGAATGACGTCAGGCGGAAAGCGTCTTGCCACGATCGCCGCCGACGTCACCGTGCCGGAGGTGACGAGGATGCGCAGGTTCAGATGGCGCAGCCGCTGGATCAGGGCCGCCGCCGCGAGCACCTCGCCGACGCTCGCGCCGTGAATCCAGACCAGCGGTCCCGGCGGCCGCACGTCGCGGGTGAGCCCGCGCCGTTCGGCACTGCGCTCGGGATCTTCCTTGCCGAGTCTCAGCCGCTGCCTGATCAGCGCCGGCGCGAACGGCACCACCGCTGACGAGAGGCTGCGGTAGACCCGCAACGTCATCGGCAGCGAATCAGCCACGATTGGCGCCCTCGGGGCGGCCGACCATCGCATAAGCGAGCCGGGTCGCCTCGTTCAGGGTCGTCTCCAGGTCGAGGCGCAGCTCCTCCATCATGGCCGCATCCGCGTCCGGCGGAACGTTGATCTCCTTGATGCCCACCACGGCGCCGCGGCCGAATGGAAGATTGATGGTAGTACGATCCCAGTTCTTCAACCGGATGAAGCGGCTGGTCGCCATCGCGAAAGGCATGATCGGGCGTCCGGTTTCTCGGGCCAGCATGATGATGCCGAGTCCCGCGACGCAGGAGCGCTTCGGCACGTCGGCGGTCAATGCAACATTATAGTTGTCATCAAGCGCCCGCACCATCTCCTTGAAGGCGCCGACCCCGCCTTTGCGGTGGAAGGCCGAGCCATGATCGCCGGAACCGCGGATCGTGCCGATCCCCAGCCGCTCTGCGGCAATCGCGTTGTACTCGCCGTCGCGGTGCCGCGAGATCAGAACCTTGGCGCGATAGCTGTCTTTGGTCTTGACGAACGGCGCCATGAAGTGCTGGCCGTGCCAGAACGCGAAGATCGCAGGCATGCGCGGCTCGACCCGCGCATAGATGTCGGGCGGCTCGTAGGCGAATTTATTTGTCAGCCAGACCAGGCGCAGATATTCGGCCGCGAGGAAACCCACAGCATGCTGGAACCAGCTGCTGCGCAGCGTATTGCGAAGAAGATGTTTCAATGGCCGGATTTCGCGTCTGGCCTGGTGTCTTGGGCGGGATCCAACAGCCGGTGCAGGTGCACGATGAAGTAGCGCATATGCGCGTTGTCGACGGTTTGCTGCGCCTTGGCCTTCCAGGCCGTGTGCGCCGTCGCATAGTTCGGAAACACGCCGACGATCTCGACATCGTCGAGGTCCTTGAAGGTGTTGTGTTCGAGATCGACCAGTTCGCCACCGATGACGAGATGAAGCAATTGCTGCGGAGCATTGTCTGACATGTCTTCAGTCCTCAAGAAAAATGCCCGGCAAGCATCGTCTTCAGAGTGGGTCGGCGATGGTCAGGGCAGTGGGCGGTTGCGAAAGTGCGAGACGATGCTCGCATGACGATCACGCCCCGCTGCCACAAGCACCCCGTGCGCTACTTCCCGGCGATTGTAGAGGATCGTCTCGCCGGAAAGTGCGGTCATATTACCATCCGCTTCCTGCACGATCAAATTCGCCGCCGCAAGGTCCCAGTCGCGGCTTTGTCCGCCGGCGAATGCCGCGTCAAGACGGCCTTCGGCGACCCGGCAGAGTTGGAGGGCCAGCGATCCGATCCGCGGATACAGCGTGATGTCGCCGGGAGATGCCTTCAGCCGCTCAACCAATGGCTTCGGCCCGGCGACGCGCGAAAAATCCATCGCGGTGCCGGACGTCGCGCGGACCCGAATGTCGTTGAGCGTGGCGCCCTGCCCGCGGCCGGCGAAGAAGAACTCATCGCTGGCCGGCGCGAATACCGCGGCGAGCAGCGGCGCCGCATTCTCCACAAGCGCCACACTCACGCACCAATCCTCGCGGCCGGCGAGATAGGCCCGCGTCCCGTCGATCGGATCGACGATCCACACCAGACGCTTCTCCAGCCGTTCCTCGTCGTCGACGCTTTCTTCGGACAACCAACCATAATCCGGCGTGGCGGATCGGAGCCGCTGCTCCACGAGGTCATTGACCGCGATGTCGGCCTCCGATACCGGCGACGAAACTCCCTTGATCCAGTTCTTCAGCTCGGTGCGGAACAGCGACAGCGCCAGCGCACCGGCTTCGCGCACGGTCGCTTTCAATAACTCTGCATCACGCGATCCGGGACTAGCGTCCACCAAGCGTTAGTCCCTCGATGCGCAGCGTCGGCGCATTGACGCCGTAGCGGAATTCGAGATCGTTGGCGGCGACCAGCGACTTGAAAATCGGCAACAGGTGTCCGGCGATGGTGACCTCGCTGACCGGATAGGTGAGCTTGCCGTTCTCGATCCAGAAGCCGGACGCGCCGCGGCTGTAGTCACCGGTGACGCCGTTGACGCCTGAACCAATCAGGTCGGTGACGTAGAAGCCCTGCTTGATGTCTGACATCAATTCAGCCGGCGTCACCTCGCCCGCTTCGAGATGCAGATTGTACGGCCCCGGTGACGGCGCGGAAGACACCCCGCGATGGGCATGACCGGTCGTGGTCATTCCGAGTTCTCGCGCGGTGGCCGAATTGAGCAGCCAAGTGGTCAAGACGCCTTCATCGATGAGGGCGATCTTCTTGACCTTGACGCCTTCGGCGTCGAACGACTGCGAGCGCAATCCGCGTCGGCGCAGCGGATCGTCGATGATGCGGATGGTCTTCGAGAAGAGCTGTTCACCAAGACGATCCTTCAGGAAGCTCGTCTTGCGGGCGATCGAAGCGCCGTTGATCGCACCGACGAGATGACCGACCAGCGAGTTCGAGACGCGCGGGTCGTACACCACCGGCACATTGCAGGTCTCGACCTTGCGCGGATTGGCGCGCGCGACCGCGCGCTCGGCGGCGCGGCGGCCGACTTGCTCAGGCGAGTCGAGATCGGAGGCATGCGGCGCGGATGTATAGTCGTAGTCACGCTCCATCCCCGTGCCTTCGCCGGAGATCGCAGTCATCGAGATGCCCTGGCTCGACCGCAGATATGAGCCGTGAAAGCCGCTGCTCGTCACCAGCACCATGCCGCCGATGCCGGCGGAGGCGGATGCCCCGCCCGATTTGCTCACGCCCTTGACGATCAGCGCCGCAGCCTCGGCCTCCTGCGCCCGGCGCTCGAGCTCCGCCACCGAGGGAACCTTCGGGTCGAGCAGATCAAGATCCGGAAACTCTGATGTCAACAGCGACGGATCGGCAAGCCCGACATATTTGTCTTCCGGCGCGACGCGGGCCATCGCGACCGCGCGCTCGGCAAGCTTCGCAACGCCGTCGCCGCTGACATCGTTGGTTGACACCACCGCCTGGCGCTGCCCGACGAGCACCCGCAGGCCGACATCATCGCCTTCGGAGCGCTCGGACTCCTCGACGCGGCCATCGCGCACTTCAACGCCTTGCGAGACGCCGCGCACCGCGACGGCATCTGCCGCGTCCGCGCCCGCGTGCCTGGCCGCCTCGACCAGCCGTTCGGCGAGCGTGCTCAGCGCGGTTTGGTCGAACAGATCGGAATGCGCGGATTTGGCCGAACGTGGCGATGCCACCGATGGTGAAGAGATCACAAACGAAATCCTCAGGTTTGGAAGATGAAGGGCACGCCAATCAGCGAACCCACCAGATGTGCCCGATCGGCGCGGACTTCAAGCATTTTTATGGCGCGAAACCGCTAAGAATTTCGGCGGTTCGGCAAGGTCTCGTCAATCATGCAAGCCAAGGTCTTGTCAATCATGAGATCAAGTCGGGCTCCGGTGACATCGGATTAACCAGCCTTTTTAAGTCAAAACGGCAAGAGCTCCGCTAAGGTCTCACCCATCGACCGGAAACATAATTCCGGCGGGGAGACAAAGCCGTGAGGCGTCAAACAGCAACAGGCGGGATCAATCCCGCCGGGTCGAGCCGCGGCTTGCGGCTCGACCCTCTTTCTCTGCCCATAAGCTTCCATGCGCATGATACGCGCGCGGATGGCGGCGTGCGGCAGATCGAACTTCACCGCGAACGCGTCGTGCTGCACCGTGCCGTGCTGGGCATGCGCATGTCGGTCAATTTGCGCGTCAGCGATTTCCTCGGCGTCGCGTTGCGCGGCATCGATGACGCCCAGACGCTGGTGCTGTTGCATCGCGATCCGTCCCTGACCATTCCCTTGTGCATCTGCGCCGATCCCGACGACCTCGCGACCACCTGGCTGATGTGGAGCGAGTTGTTCGGACTGCCTCAGCTCTGGGACAACGAGCCTTCCGAGCCCGCGCCGCGTCGCCGGCGCCGCAATGCGATCCGCAGCCGTCGCCCGAGAATTCCTGATGCGCCGCCGCATCGGCGATCCGCTCGACCCGTCGAACGTGCACCGCGACGAACGCGAGATCATCGCGCGGAATTGATGGGATTTTGTAGGGTGGGCAAAGCCAGGGTCGCGCGTATGCGCGCCCGATGACGGCTGCAGACCACGAGCGTTGGTGGGCACGGCGCTTCGCGCCTTTGCCCACCCTACGATACTGCAACGCCAGCGCGCATCACCGCGTCGATTAGCAATGCCGCAAACAGCAACAGCCCCGCATCGCGGTTGGACTTGAACACCCGCAGGCAGAGCGCGGGATCACCGATCTGAAGGCGGCTGATCTGCCAGACCAGATGCGCGGCGAATGCGGCGAGCCCGATCCATCCAGCGAGGGCCACTTCCCGCAAGCGCGAGCGCGATGGCGATCAGCATCGCCGCCAGACCATAGAATACGAGCAGCGCCTCGCGGGTTCGGGCGCCGAACAGGCGCGCGGTCGACTTGATGCCGATCAGCGCATCATCCTCGGCATCCTGATGGGCATAGATGGTGTCGTAACCGATCACCCAGGCGATCGAACCGGCATAGAGCACGAGCGCGGTCGTATCGATCCGTGCGAAGGTCGCGGCGAATCCCATCAGCGCGCCCCAGGAGAAGGCAAGGCCAAGCACGATCTGCGGCCACCAGGTGATCCGCTTCATGAAGGGATAGATCGCGACGATGATGAGCGAGGCAATGCCGGTCGCGACCGCAAAGCGATTGAACTGCAAAAGCACCACAAGTCCGATCAGCGCCTGGGCGATCAGAAAAACCAGCGCCTGCGACACGCTGACCTGGCCCGCGGGGATCGGCCGCGATCGCGTCCGCTCGACCTTGGCATCGAGATCGCGATCGGTGATGTCGTTCCAGGTGCATCCAGCCCCGCGCATCACGAACGCGCCGATGAAGAACAGCGCGATCTGCAACGGCAGTTGCGAGAGATCGCGCGCGACGCCGGCGGCCAGCGCCGCCGACCACCAGCATGGCATCAGGAGCAGCCACGATCCGATCGGCCGGTCGAAACGAGCAAGCCGCAGATAGGGACGTGACCAGGGCGGCGCGTGAGTGTCGACCCAATTGCCGGTCGCATCCGCAACGCGTGCCGCCGCGTCGCTCATGGGACTACGATCATCGCGCGAGCACGTTGCCGTTCAGCGTGTCGAAGGTGCTGCCGCCCTTCCGCGAGGCGGTTGCTTCGGGCATTTGTGCCGAAGATCCCAGCACGTCGCTCAGGGTCGGCCCGGACGGCCCGCGCTGCTGCATCTGCTGCGCCACGTTGCAGACCTTCTTCTGCAGGGCGTCGGTGCCATTGTGGCCCGTCTTCAACTGGTCTGCGATCTGCGGCGGAATTCCGCACTGGGCCGAATGCGTCTCGACATATTTTAGCATCTTCACTTCGGCCTGGCCGTAACTCGCGATCAGCTTGCAGGCCTCATCCGGCGGGGCGTGGCGGTCGCTTGCTGCCTTGATCAGCTTGCCGCGCTTTTCCGCCTCTTCCCGCAGCGGCACGAACTCGGCCATGCATTTCTCGCCTCCGCCGCCCGCACCCGGCGGCGGACCGGCCGGACGCTGCTGCATGCCGGCTCCCGCGAGCGGGGCAGCACCGGCGCTGGGAAATGGACTGGCCGGCACTGCGCCGACCGATGCGCTCGGCGCAGCGCCATTGACCGGCGGAAACGGCGAGGCATTGTTCGAAGCCTGGCCCGGAAGCGGCGCTGGGAATCCCCCTTGCGCACCGGCCTGACCGGCATGAAGGGACACGATCGCGAGCGTCAACGGCATCAGCAAGCGGCGCATGATCAAGGCTTTATCTCCGGCAAGGCCCAACGGGCGATCCTCACCTGTTCTCCAACGGGAAGCGCAGTTCTTTGATGAGGCCCTTTTACGATTCCCGACCTTCCTTAACAACCCGTGGAATTGGGCAGGAGCGCGACATAAGGCGCGCCCGGAGGACGGTAATAAGGCGAAATTTCGGGGCGTTTCCGGTACAAAGCTGAAACAACGGAACATTACAAGTTCGCAATGCCCAAATTCGAGTTTCGCGCCCCCCGCCTGTTCGTCGACATTCCGCTTCATGCCGGGCAGACGGTCGCGCTCGAGCGCGACCAGAGCAACTATCTGGGCAACGTACTGCGGCTCGCCGACGGCGACACGATTCTGGTTTTCAACGGGCGCGACGGCGAATGGCGAGCGTCGATCGCGGGCCGCAAGCGAGCGGATCAACTTGCCGTCACCGTGCAGACGCGGCTGCAGGAACCCTTGCCCGATGTCGTTTATGCCTTCGCACCGCTCAAGCACGCCCGCCTGGACTACATGGTGCAGAAAGCGGTTGAGATGGGCGCCTCGCGCCTGCAACCGGTCCTGACCCGGCATACCCAGGTGGCGCGGGTGAACGGCGACCGGATGCGGGCCAATGTGATCGAGGCGGCCGAGCAGTGCGGCATCCTGAACCTTGCTGATGTTGCCGATCCGGTTCCGCTGGAGCGTTTCCTGACCGAGCGCCCGTCCGAGCGCGTTCTGGTGTTCTGCGACGAATTGGCTGACGTTGCCGATCCCCTGCTGGCGTTGAGCCAAGCCCGCGCCGCGTCGCAAGGCATCGACGTTCTGATCGGCCCCGAGGGCGGCTTTGCGGAGGACGAGCGCACGCTGCTGCTGCGGCAGCCGCAAATCCTAAGACTTTCCCTCGGCCCCCGGATCCTGCGGGCCGACACCGCGGCCGTCGCGGCACTGGCGCTGGTGCAGGCAGCGCTCGGCGACTGGTCGAGGCCGCCGGTGGGGCTGACAACCGGGCGTCCGGAGGCCGATTTTCGGCCCTGATGTCCGCCACATGTCATTAAGGGACTTGGACAATCCTTGGCCGGTCCTTGGCCGATCCCTGTCGAAACGGAAGGCGGGGCGTGCTAAGGGCAGCCCAATTCAACGGAACCTCGCTGGAACCTGGACTCCTATGACGACCGCCGCTCCTATTGCTGCAACTGCGTCCGCCGCGTGGGCGGACGCGCTGCTGCTGTCGTTCACCCAGGCGGGCTATCTGCGGGCCGAGCCGGCGATCCTGCAGCCGGCGGAGCCGTTCCTGGACCTGTCCGGCGAGGACATCCGCAAGAGCCTGTATCTGACCACGGATGCAAGCGGTGAGGAACTCTGCCTGCGGCCGGATCTGACCATCCCCGTGGCGCGGGACTATCTCGGCTCCCGCCGCGCCGGGCAGCCTGCAGGCTTCAGCTATCTCGGTCCGGTGTTCCGCTATCGCGGCAGCCAGGCGAGCGAGTTCCTGCAGGCTGGCGTCGAATCATTCGGCCGCCAGGACCGGGCCGCGGCGGATGCCGAGATGCTGGCGCTCGCGCTGGAAGCCACCGCAGCGTTCGGCGTGACCGATGTCGAGGTCCGCACCGGCGACGTGGCGCTGTTCAATGCGCTGATCGATGCGCTTGGCCTGTACCCGGTCTGGCGCCGCCGCCTGATCAAGGATTTCAATCGCAAGGTCAGCCTGACCGACGATATCGAGCGACTGACGCTTGGGACCGGCAGCAACGAATATGAAGGCGTGCTGGCAGCGCTGGCCGGCTCCGACCGCAAGGCGGCGCTCGCACTCGTCACCGACCTGATGTCGATCGCCGGCGCGAGCACGCTCGGCGGACGCAAGGTGTCCGAGATCGCCGATCGCTTCCTCGAGCAATCAACCCTGAAGGCCGGCGCGCTGCCGCGCGACGCCGTGGCGATCATCAAGCGTTTCCTGGCGATCTCCGGCGATCCCCACGATGCGGTCGCGCAGTTGCGCGCGCTCGCCGAAAACGCCAGGCTCGACATCACCGCCGCGATCGACCTGCTCGAGAGCCGGATCGGCTTCATGGCAGCGCGCGGCATCGAGATCGGCAAGACGCGCTTTTCGACAGCCTTCGGACGCGGACTCGACTATTACACCGGCTTCGAATTCGAGCTGCACAGCACGGGCAATGGCGTCGAGCCGCTGGTCGCCGGCGGGCGCTACGACGGGCTGATGACGCAACTCGGCGCGGCGAGCCCGATCCCCGCCGTCGGATTTTCGGTGTGGGTCGAGGCGCTGACGAAGCTCGGCCGCGCGCCCGGCGCATCGCAGGGGGCCAAATCGTGAGCGCGCCTTTCGTCCTCGCCGTCCCTTCCAAGGGCCGCCTGCAGGAAAACGCGGAAGCCTTCTTCACGCAGGCAGGCCTCGCGCTGGCGAAGCCGCGCGGCGCCCGCGACTATCGCGGCACCATGATGGGCTACGACAATGTCGAGATCGCCTATCTGTCGGCGAGCGAGATCGCGTCGCAGCTGGCGAGCGGCGCGGTGCATCTCGGCGTCACCGGCGAAGACCTGGTGCGCGAATTGATCACCGATGCCGAGAGGCGCGTGCTGCTGATCGACCAGCTCGGATTCGGCAATGCCAACGTCGTGGTCGCAGTGCCCCAGGCATGGATCGACGTCCGGACCATGGCCGACCTCGACGACGTCACCACGGGCTTTCGCGAACAGCATAATCGGCGCATGCGGGTCGCGACCAAATACATCAATCTCACCCGGACATTTTTCGCGGCGCATGGCGTAGTCGATTACCGTATCGTCGAAAGCGCAGGAGCAACCGAGGGCGCGCCGGCAGTCGGCACCGCAGAGATGATCGTCGACATCACGACCACAGGTGCGACGCTCGCGGCCAATGGGCTGAAGGTGCTCGATGACGGCGTGATCCTGCGCAGCCAGGCCAATCTCGTGGCCTCGCGCGAGGCCGACTGGTCGGACGCGGCACGCGAGACCGCGCGCGAAATCCTCGACCACATCGCCGCCCGCGCGCGCGCCAGGAAATTCCGTGAAGTCCGCACGCGCTTTGCCGGGTGCGACGCCGCATTGCTCACCGAAGCACACAACCGCTTCGGCGTGGTGTCACCGTTCGGCGGCCCGACGTCCTCCGGGATGGTGACGCTGCATTGCCCGCCGGCGCAGCTCTATGCGCTCGCCAGCTTCCTGCGCGCGCATGGCGCCGAAACCGTGTCGGTCGCGTCGCTGGATTATGTGCTCGACCGCGAGAATCCTCTCTACGCCAAACTCGAGGCGTTTCTTGCCAATTGAAATTGGCCGAACGAAACTGGCAAAATGAAACTGGCTAAGTAAGCCGGCGTGCCGTTCAAGCCGTGGCGACAAGCCGCCGCGATTACCATATGCTTGGCATGGGTAACGGGAAACCTGATCGATGATGCTGGGTACGGATGTTTCGAGCCTGACCACGACGGCGGCGACGGCCGCCGCGCGCGGGCTGTCCATCGTCGTCCCCGTCTACAATGAGGCGGCGGGACTGGCACTGCTGCATCAGCGCTTGAGCGATCTCGCCACGACACTGCAACAGCGCTACCGGCTCGGCTGCGAGGTCGTTTATGTCGACGACGGCTCGACGGATGCGACATTATCGGTCGCGCGCGGCCTGAAGGCCGACACGCTCGACATCCAGGTCGTGTCGCTGTCGCGCAATTTTGGCAAGGAAGCCGCGCTGATGGCGGGCCTCGATCATGCGCGGCGCGGCGCGCTGTTGTTCATGGACGGCGACGGCCAGCACCCGCCCGATCTCGTCCAGCAACTGGTCGATCACTGGATCAACGGCGACTATGACGTCGTCTTCACCGCGAAGGCGCATCGCGACAACGAGCCGTTTCTGCGGCGCGTTGCGGTGCAAGGTTTCTACGCGCTAATCAATTGGGGCGCACGGCAGAAGATTCCGGAAGACGCCGGCGACTTTCGCCTGCTCTCGCCGCGCGCGGCGGCGGCGCTGCGGCAATTGCCCGAGCGCAACCGCTTCTTCAAGGGGCTCGCGAGCTGGATCGGTTTCCGCCAGATCCGCGTCGACTATGAGCCGGCGCCGCGCACCCATGGCGTCACCACGTTCAACTTCATGCGGCTGATCGGTCTTTCGATCGAGGGTCTGACATCTTTCTCGGTGGCGCCGCTGCGCTTTGCGAGCCTTCTCGGCGTCCTCCTGGCCTCGGCGGCTTTCCTGTTCGGCCTGTCGATCCTCTGGGAAGTCTTCACGGAGGGGAAGCAGGTGCCCGGCTATCCCTCGCTCATGGTCGGCTTGATGACGATCGGCGGCGTGCAGCTCATCATGATCGGAATCGTCGGCGAATATATCGGCAAGATCCTGTCCGAGCTGAAGTCGCGTCCGATCTATTTCGTCGCCGAGCACAGCCTGAAAAACTCCGAGAGTGATCAGGCGACCGGCTCCAGCGAGAGGACCGCCGCCGAATGAACGCCGCCGCGCCGCGGCGTATCTGGTTGTGCGCCGACGATTACGGATTAAGCCCCGGCGTCAATCGCGCCATCCGCGATCTGATTGCGCGTGGCCGTCTCAACGCGACCTCAGTCATGGTGGTCGGCCCTGCGATCGGACGTGATGAAGTCCAGGCGCTGCAAGACGCCGCCTCGACCAGTTCGCGGTGCGCGATCGGCCTGCATGCGACCCTGACCGCGCCGTTCCGGCCGCTCACCATGTATTTTCGTCCACTCGACGGCGGCATGTTCCTGAGCTTTCCAAAACTCCTGCGTGCGAGCCTGATGCGCAGGCTCGATCCGGAGATCGTCTATGAGGAATTGAAGGTGCAGCTTGCGGCGTTCGGCAAGATGTTCGGCCGCGGCCCCGACTTCGTCGACGGCCATCAGCATGTGCAGCTCTATCCCCAACTGCGCGATGCGTTTCTCGCCGCGGTGAAGGAGATCGCACCCGCCGCCTGGGTACGGCAGGGCGGCCGCAAGGGATCGTTGGCGGAACGGCTGACCGCGCCCAAGGCGCTTCTCCTCGATACATTGAGCGCGCAATTCCGCCGCCTCGCCGCGCGCCAAGGCATCGCCTTCAATCCCGGATTTGCCGGCGCCTATGACTTCTCGCGGCAGCCCGATTTCGGCCAACTCATGCAACAATTCGTGGACGGACTGCCCGAGCATGGCGTGGTGATGTGCCATCCGGGCTTCGTCGATGACATTCTGGTCAGCCTCGATCCGCTGACGGTGCAGCGGGAACACGAGCACGCCTTCCTCGGCGGGGAGGATTTTCCGCGCCTTCTGGCCTCGAACAACGTCACTTTGGGTTAGGGTAAGCTAGACTTTGGGCAAGCCTTGCCCCCTGCAAGCCGCCGGACGTCTTGTCGCATACCTAAATTTAATTCCGGCAGGGCGTTACCCGCGACACAAAGCTCCCCTACATCTTGGCCGCGCACCCTAGCGCGAAGGAGATGAGCCATGACACCGCAAGAACGCCAGTTGGTTGACGACCTTTTCGACCGGCTTTCCAGGCTGGAAAACGCTCCGCGGGATCCGGACGCCAGTGCGGCAATGGCGCAAGGTCTGCGCAACGCCCCGAACGCGGTCTACGCCCTGGTGCAGACCGTCCTGTTGCAGGACGAAGCGCTGAAACGCGCCAACAGCCGCATTCAGGAACTGGAACAAGGCCAGGCAGGCCAACAGAGCCAGTCCGGCGGCTTCCTCGATTCGATGCGCGACTCGATCTTCGGCAAGAGCGAACAGCGCGGCTCGGTGCCGAACGTGCCCCCGCCCGCGCAAGGCCGTCCGGTCTGGAACAGCGGCCAGGTGTTGCAGCAGACACAAGGCGGCCACGATCAGGGCTATGGCCAGCCGCCAGGTTACGGACAACAGGGCTACGGTCAGCAAGGCTACGGACAAGCCTACGGCTCCCCGCAAGCGCCGTTCGGCGGTGGTAGCGGCGGTGGCTCATTCCTCGGCACCGCGGCGGCGGCCGCGGCCGGCGTGGTCGGCGGTTCGCTGCTGCTGGGCAGCATCCGCTCGATGATGGGCGGCGGTCATCAGCAGCAAAGCTTCGGTGACAGCAGCTTCGGCCCAGGATCGTGGCGGCGGCAGCCCGTGGAGCGACCAGTCGAACAGTTCGCTGGCCCGTGATGCCGGTCTCAACGACATCGGCCGATCGCAGGACCGAGGCGACGACAGCCGTCACGCCAGCCTGTACGACCAGGACAATCAAACGGACCAGGCGTCGAACTATAACGACGACCAGGACGATATGGACTCCGACGATTTCGGCGGCAATGACGATGGCGGCAGCGATTATGCCTGATTCATGTCTTGTGCCTCAGAAATAGGACGGCCGCCGAAATCGGCGGCCGTTTTTTTCTCCCGCTGAGGATGGCAATCAGAGAACGATGACGCGCGTCCCGACATTGACGCGGCCGTAGAGATCGATCACGTCCTCGTTGCGCATCCGGATACAGCCGGAGGACACGTTGGTCCCGATGGTCCAGGGCTCGTTGGAGCCATGAATGCGGTAGAGCGATGATCCGAGATACATCGCGCGGGCGCCGAGCGGATTTTCCGGACCGCCCTCCATGTGCCGTGGCAGGTCGGGCCGCCGCGCCAGCATTTGGGCGGGCGGCGTCCACTCCGGCCATTCCTTCTTGGCCGAAATCGTCTTGACGCCGGACCAGGTGAAGCCGGGTCGACCAACGCCGATGCCGTAGCGCAGCGCCCGGCCGTCGCCCAGCACCAGGAACAGGAATTTGTTCGGCGTGTCGATGACGATCGTGCCCGGCCGCTCATTGCCGTCATATTCGACCAGCTGCCTCTCGTATATCGGATCGAACGGACGCTGCGTCGGATCGATCGTCTGCTGCTTGCGGATAGCCATAGGGCTGCGGCTGCATCGGATAGCGCTGCGGCTCGTAGGAAGGCTGCTGCTGATAGACCGGCGGCCGCTGTCCCTGCTGCGCTCCGCCGAACAGGAATTCGATGAAGCCTCCGCCCCTATTGCCCGGGCGTTCGGCATAATAGTAGGTGCCCGGAGGCGCGTCCTGCGGCGGCTCGTTGGCGTAGATGAGAGTCCGCTGCCGACCGTCATACGCGGCGGCTTGATCAAATCCAAAGCTAAGCAGAGAGGCGCCGGCAAGCAGCGCAAGAGAAATGGTTTTCGACATGGACGTACTCTGTACTGTTTCGTCGCGGCACTGATCGTCTTGCTAGGAGTCCAAGCCTCCCGGCGAGGCCTCCGCACGTGGTGAATAAAATCCAAAACCGCCTCGGTTTGGTTAATGGACGAGCCGTTTCGATTCACCACGCCGGTCATCGGCGCGCGAATTTGGCCGTCAGCGTTTATTTTCGATGAACGCCGACGCGCCTTGGTTAATCGACGGTTTGCAGATGCCGACGAAACGCTTCCCAAATGGTTCTCGGCGTGAACCCCATGTTAAATCGCATCTGCCTAAAACTCGAACGAGTGTGAAGGTCAGGAACCAGTCTCATGGTCGTTCATCGCAAACGTTTTCGCATCGAAGAAGCTTTTGGCTCCGAACTGCCGGCCATGCCTGAAATGACGGGTGGCGAGATCGGTCCCATGCACCGCGAGATCATGGCTGAGCTGCGCGCAATCCGCGCCCAGATGGCAAGCCCTGGCCCTATGGGAGACAACGGACAGATGGCGGCTAGCACCGGCAAGAGCGCAGCGACGGCGACGCTCGAGGAAACGGCACTGCGCGAAGTCGCCGAGGCGCGCGCTCTGCTCGAGACCTATCGCGCGCAGATCGAGCAGTGTGAGAAGCTGAAGGTCGAGCTGGACCTGATCCACGATGCGATCAACCGGACCAAGGGCGAGATCGCGGTCCTCCATGCCAAGAGCTTCAACGGCGAGGAAATGGCCAAGGTCAATGGCGAGCTCGGCGCGGTCGTCGGCGGCACCGAACAGGCGACCCAGCAGATCCTCGAAGCGGCCGAAGCGATCGACCAGGCGGCAAGCGCGCTCGGCAAGGTGAACTCGCCGGAGCAGCAGAAGATCCTGAGCGAGGACATCCAGGAGCGGGTCATCTCGATCTTCGAGGCCTGCAACTTCCAGGACCTGACCGGTCAGCGCATCAGCAAGGTCATGAGCACGATGCGCTTCATCGAGAACCACATCACGGTGATGATGGACATCTGGGGCGGCGTCGACGCGATCAAGGCGCATGTGCCGGCGATCCCCGACAACCGCGAAGGCGATGCCAAGCTGCTCAACGGTCCCAAGCTCGAGGGCGATGTCGGTCACGCCTCGCAGGACGACATCGACGCGATGTTCAACTGATCGCCCGCCGGGCGTCAGCGCCCGGTAGAGCAAAAGACACGAACGCCGGCGCGACGCCGGCGTTTTTTGTTTTCATGCGTTGTCAGGCGACCGGAAAAGCGCTCTAGGCGCGCGCACCGCAGCGGACATAGACCATGTTGCCGTAGCGGGTCCCGGCATCCTTGTCCACGAAGCGGGTGATCAGCACCCGTCCGTCGAAGGAAATAATCTCGCGATCCTGCTCACCGCCGGGCGGCCCGGCCGGGCCGATATAGTTCTTGCCGCCCTGGCTGCCCTTCACGCGCAACTCCTGGGGAGTCGCCTGGTCGGCCAGATGCATCACGACGCCGCCCGAGGTTCCGGCCCCGATCACATAGGGCTGCTTGCACTGCGCCTTGGCCTGGGCCTCGGTGCGCGCGCGGTCGTTCGGATTCTGGAATGAGGCGAGCCCCCATTTGCCGACGAGCTCCTCGGCACGCACGGTCGCCGGCACCTCGGGAGCCACACCCGGCTCGGTCGTCGGGGAGGACGAGGACAGGCTGAAGCTGCTGCACCCCGCCAGGCAGAGTGCTAGCGCCGAGGCGACCCCCAGACTGGCAATCGTCCGCGCGCTACCCAAACTCATCATCGGCATTCCCCCGAACAAGACTCGCCGCCGCTCCCGTTCCCAACCAAGCGCAAAACTGCTGTTGGGGCAACAACTACGCCCGGCACCCCGTTTTGGTTTCGTTTTCCCGAACATCCCATATCAGCCTCAAGAAGGCCTTAACCCCTTTGCTTGACAGGATCGGCGCCAGGCCATATTCCGGGCATGCATTAGCACTCCGAAGGCACGATTGCTAAAGATGTTGGCCCTTTTTGCGCCGTGCCGGCGTCGAACATGGCCCGCATTCCGATCAGCTTTCGACAGCAACCGATCCGAACAGCGAGCCTCAAAAGGGAAACGTTATGTCCAAATCGAAATTCCGTCCGCTGCATGACCGCGTCGTCGTCAAGCGCATCGACGCCGAGGATAAGACCAAGGGCGGTATCATCATTCCCGATACCGCGAAGGAAAAGCCGTCGCAAGGTGAGGTTACGGCGGTCGGCCCCGGCGGGCGCGACGAGGCCGGCAAGCTGATCCCGATCGACCTCAAGGTCGGCGACCGGGTGCTGTTCGGCAAGTGGTCGGGTACCGAGGTCAAGCTCGACGGCGAGGATCTCCTGATCATGAAGGAGTCCGACGTCATGGGCATACTCTCCTAAGCCAATCCCTCCCAGAAGCCGCAATGCTCCCAGCCGTCAGGGCCTGACCGATCCAGGCCTCATTGCTTCTCAAAAAAGATGGATTGCCGAGCAAGCCTCGGCAATGGCGCGCTAGGACGATCTCATCTCATTCATACTGAGGATTTCAAAAATGGCTGCCAAGGACGTCAAATTTGCAGGGGACGCGCGCGACCGCATGCTGCGCGGCGTCGATATTCTCGCCAATGCGGTCAAGGTGACGCTCGGCCCGAAGGGCCGCAACGTGGTCATCGAGAAGAGCTTCGGCGCACCGCGCATCACCAAGGACGGCGTCACCGTCGCCAAGGAGATCGAGCTCGAGGACAAGTTCGAGAACATGGGCGCGCAGATGCTGCGCGAGGTCGCGTCCAAGACCAATGACACCGCAGGCGACGGCACCACCACCGCGACCGTTCTGGCGCAGGCGATCGTCCGCGAAGGCGCCAAGTCGGTCGCAGCCGGCATGAACCCGATGGACCTGAAGCGCGGCATCGATATCGCGGTCACCGCGGTCGTGAAGGACCTGGAGAAGCGCGCCAAGCCGGTCGCCTCCTCCTCCGAAGTCGCCCAGGTCGGCACCATCTCCGCCAATGGCGACGCCTCGATCGGCAAGATGATCTCGCAGGCGATGCAGAAGGTCGGCAACGAGGGCGTCATCACGGTCGAGGAGAACAAGTCGCTGGAGACCGAGGTCGACATCGTCGAGGGCATGAAGTTCGACCGCGGCTATCTCTCGCCCTATTTCGTCACCAATGCCGAGAAGATGACCGCCGAGCTCGAGGACGTCTACGTCCTGCTGCACGAGAAGAAGCTGTCCGGCCTGCAGGCGATGCTGCCGGTGCTCGAAGCCGTGGTGCAGTCGGGCCGTCCGCTCCTGATCATCGCCGAGGACGTCGAGGGCGAGGCGCTGGCGACGCTGGTCGTCAACCGCCTGCGCGGCGGGTTGAAGGTCGCCGCCGTCAAGGCGCCGGGCTTCGGCGACCGCCGCAAGGCCATGCTGGAGGACATCGCGATCCTGACCGGCGGCCAGCTGATCTCCGATGAGCTCGGGATGAAGCTCGAAAACGTCACCGTCAAGATGCTCGGCCGCGCCCGCAAGGTCGTGATCGACAAGGAGAACACCACGATCGTCAACGGCGCCGGCAAGAAGCCCGACATCGAGGCCCGCGTTCAGCAGATCAAGGCGCAGATCGAGGAAACCACCTCGGACTACGACCGTGAGAAGCTGCAGGAGCGCCTCGCCAAGCTCGCGGGCGGCGTCGCGGTGATCCGCGTCGGCGGCGCGACCGAGATCGAGGTCAAGGAGAAGAAGGACCGCGTCGAGGACGCGCTGAACGCCACCCGCGCGGCGGTTCAGGAAGGCATCGTCCCCGGCGGCGGCGTGGCGCTGCTGCGCGCCAAGAAGGCGGTCGGCCGCATCCACAACGATAACCCGGACGTGCAGGCCGGCATCAACATCGTGCTGAAGGCGCTGGAGGCGCCGATCCGCCAGATCTCCGAGAACGCCGGTGTCGAGGGCTCGCTCGTCGTCGGCAGGATCCTCGAGGACAAGTCCGAGACCTTCGGCTTCGATGCGCAGACCGAGGAATATGTCGACATGGTCGCCAAGGGCATCATCGACCCGGCCAAGGTCGTGCGCACCGCGCTGCAGGACGCGTCCTCGGTTGGTGGTCTTCTGGTGACGACCGAGGCCATGGTTGCCGAGTTGCCGAAGGAACCGGCGCCGCCGATGCCCGGCGGTGGCGGTGGCATGGGCGGTATGGGCTTCTGATCCACCCGCGCAATCCGAAATCATCGAAGGCCGCCTCCGGGCGGCCTTCTTTTTTGGCGAATGGCATGGATGTTTGGTAGAGCATGATCCGTCCTGCGAGGAATTTCAGATGCGCGCGCTCTTATTTTGTCTGGCCGGTGTGATGACGGCCGTCACGGCCGATGCTGCTTCTGCCCAGATGAGGCTGCAGTCGAAAGCCGATCCGAATGCAACGGAGACGCGATATTTCACCGCCATCGACGGGCTGATGGATGGCAATGCCGACGCCATCCTGAAGGAGACGCGCCAGGGCAAGACCGTGACGGCGGCGACCCTCGATGTCTGTTATCCCGTCGACAAAAGCTCCCAGCGCAAGGACCGCTTTGTCGTCAATCTGTCGGTCAGCGGCCAGACTTTGAGCGGCTCGACGCAAAGCATCGGCGAGAAATCGCCGGTCACGGTCAAGCTGACGCGCAAGCAGTCCGCCGACACCTTCGACTTCCGCGGCCAGATCAGCATCGGACAGACCGTCACCGAAGTTGCATCCAGCGAAAATTCCGACATCAGCGAGAAGGAATTCCAGGACAGCCAGACCGTCGATGACGGCATCAACACCGCGCCAAAGGACTTCACCGACGTCTCCCCGGAATCGATCGGCGTCCGGGTCAAGCTCGATGCGGCGCTCGATTTCCTCAAGAGCCTGAAAGGCCAGGAGGCCGAGGTCGCGCTGAGCAGCCTCTCCGTCACCTGCGATTCGCTGCGTGCCGGCCAGCAGACCATCAGCCTGTCCGTCGATCCGGAGCGCGCCGCAGCGATGATCGCAAAGGCGAAGTCGATGCCGGGCGTGGTCGCGGCGGGATGGACTGCCGGCGTCGTCGAGATGGACCGCGCGATCCGCTTTGCCGCGGCCGACTGGCGCGACGGCGAGAAAGTCAACAGGGACAAGCTGGTTTCGACGATTTCCGGCGTGCTCGCGAAAACGCTCGGCGCCAAGCCTGCGTCTTCGATTTGGAGCGAGACCACCGGCAAGCTGCGGCTGACCTTCAAGCGGCCGAGCCAGCTCTATCCCGCGCTGAACCTGACCGACACGATCGAAGTGGCGGGACTTGTATCCGCCGACAAGCCCGGCGGATCGGACCGGCTGATGCTGTGGATCGGCAATCCCGTCACCACGACGGCCGACGAGGGCGCAAGCCCCAAGCTCAACCTGTCGGACAATTCCTCGAGCGATGAGGAAGCCGACGTGCGTGACGACACCGGATCGATCGAGGCGCTGACCAAGGAACTGAAAGGCCAGCGCTGGGACGCGGACAAGTCGGTCTGGAAATAATCCTCGAGACGACCCGCACAGCTGCCAGGCGTCATCTCAATTCGGTGCATCATTCGCGCCAGAGGCGCTTTCGTGGATCATATCATCGCGCTCGCGATCATGATCTCGCGCGTCAAACGCGTTCGCGTGTTGCAAGCGGAAAGCCGGACGATCTGCCTAGTTGGTGTTGAGGCGGAAGCGCAGCGTCCTGGATCCGATGAAGGCGACACTGTCGCCCCGCCGCTGCCAGGTGGTGGCCTCGCTCAAGGCCGCGATCAAGTCGTCGTCGGCCTGGGCGCGAGCGGGCGGACATGGGCGATCTTGCATCGGGCCCGGCACGAACACCACGGTGTTGCCGGCCACCGAGAACTGCCCCTTCCCGCCCTTGCACCACAGCTCCAGCACAACCTCGCCATTGTCGCCGATGTCGAGGTCCGGAATCCGCTTCGATCCCGGCTGTGGCAGCGCATCAAGCGTCATTTCCATGCCGAATGGAAAGCCGTCCTCGGCGCGCGCCGACATGGCGGAAGCTGAAGCAAGCACGATCAACGCAACGCCGGCTCGCCACAACACGAATTTGACTGAACTCATGCAACCCCTCTGCAACCCCTCGAAACACTCTGAAATCCGATGTGCTCGGCGCGGAGCCTTTATCGGACCAACGCGCCATTGACCAGATTCAGCGGACATAATTGTGGTCCGGAAAAGAAAATCCCCGCGGGCGCCGGGCCCGCGAGGATTTTTGCTTCGGTGTTGTGGCGATTAGGGCGCAGCCTTCAACACCATTTCCGTGAACGGATACACATAGGCCTGCAACGTCACGAAGAGGCCGACCAGACAGGCGAGCACGATCGAGTGCAGGAATACGTAGCGCAGGATCGAGCCCTCATGCCCGTACCAGTTGGTGGCGGTCGACGCGACCACGATCGATTGCGCGTCGATCATCTTGCCCATCACGCCGCCCGAGGAATTGGCGGCGGCCATCAGGATCGGCGACAGGCCGAGTTGTTGGGAGGTGATCTTCTGCAGGTTGCCGAACAGGATGTTCGACGCCGTATCCGACCCCGTCAGCGCCACGCCCAACCAGCCGAGCAGCGTGCCGAAGAAGGGATAGAACACCCCGGTCGCAGCAAAGGCGAGGCCGAGCGTCGCGTCGACGCCGGACAGACGCGTCAGTGTTCCGATTGCGAGCATCGCCGAGATCGTGATCAGCGAGATCGCGCACAGCTTGATGGTGCGGGCATATTCGGTGATCAGCCGCATCGGTGAGAAGCCGAACAGTAAACCCGGAAATGATCGCCGAAATCAGCATGCCGGTGCCGGTGAAGGACAGGTAGGTGAAGGCGAACACCGCGCCTTCCGGCGTGGGCTTCGCCACCACCGGCGGCATCTTGTTGATCATCTTGTCCAGTTCGGGAACGGCATAGTTCCAGGTGAAGATCGAGTTTGCCCAGGTCTTGAAGGTGCCGTTGCCCCAGATCAGCATCACGATGCAGACGATGATCCATGGCAGCAATGCGCTCCACAATTCGGCCCGCGTCAGCGGCGTCTTGTCGAGCGGTTTTGCCGCCTTCATCGTCGCAGCCGATTCATCCTTGCCGCGCAGCTTTGGCGACAGCCAGAGCTCCCTCGGCTGCCAGACCCGCAGGAACAGGATCAGACAACCCATCGAAATCAGCGATGCGCCGATATCGACGATCCAGGGATTGATGAAGTTCGAGATCACGAATTGCGGGACTGCGAACGACACGCCCGTGACGAGAATCGCCGGCCAGACATCCTTCATGCCCTTCCAGCCCGCGAACGCCCACACCACCCAGAACGGCACGATCAGCGAGAACACCGGCAATTGCCGTCCGACCATCGCACCGAGAATGTAGGGATCGAGGCCAGTCACCGACGCGAGGCCCTGGATCGGCGTGCCGAGCGCGCCGTAGGCGACCGGCGCGGTGTTGGCGATCAGCGACAGGCCGGAGGCGGCGAGCGGCGAGAAGCCGAGGCCGATCAGGATCGAGCCGGTGATCGCGACAGGCGTGCCGAACCCGGACGCGCCCTCGAAGAAGGCGCCGAAGGAGAACGCGATCAGCAACAGTTGCAGCCGCCGGTCCTCGGTGACGCCACCGACCGCGCGCTTCAACAGTTCGAATTTCCCGGTCGCGACCGTGATCTGGTACAGGAAGATGACGTTGAGAACGATCCAGCCGATCGGGAAGAAGCCGGAGACGATGCCGAGCACCGAGGCGCGGATCGACAGGTTCGACGGCATCGTAAAGATGAAGATCGCGATCAGGTTGGTCACGATCACCGCGACGATCGCCGCGATATGCGCTTTCACCCGGCCGCTCGCGATCAGGATCAGAAGCGTGACCACCGGCACGGCTGCTGCGATCGTCGACAGCGCGGCGCTACCGAGCGGGTTATAAATCTGGTTCCACATTGCTGCACCCTCCCCCACGCAAATTCAGGGCACCCGACCCGCGTGGACAATCGGGTGCGCCTGGCGCGATTGCGGAGCTGCAGTTGTAATGTGCGACAGCCGTTTGGCGAATTTTGGCAAGTCGCCAAAGTCCGCTCAAAAGCTCGCGAAGTATGTAGGCCGCCCCGCCCCTCGCCGTTGCGCCCATGCTAGGGTCGAACCCGCGTACAAGCCAGCCCGGATCGCGAATTCGCGACTTTAGTCTAAGCCGGCGTTGCCAATACGGCCTAGAGGCTTGAGAATCCAACAATTTAGGAGGCGGTAGTCTGTGAACAACATCCGCTCGACGCTTGCGATCGTATGGCGGATCGCTGCTCCCTACTTCCGCTCCGAGGACAAGTGGGCTGGCCGCCTTCTGCTTGGCTCGGTGGTCGCCATCGAGCTGTCGCTGGTCGCCATCTCCGTCCTGCTCAACCAGTGGAATAACCGATTCTACACCGCGCTTCAGGAGCGGAACTGGGACAATTTCATCCGCGAGATCGGCATCTTCACGATCCTGGCGTTCTGCTCGATCGCACTGGCGGTCTACCAGCTCTATCTCAACCAGTGGCTCCAGATCCGCTGGCGGCGCTGGCTGACCGAACGCTATCTCGGCGAGTGGCTGAACGATGCCAATCACTATCGCATGCAGTTGCAGGGAGACGCCGCCGACAACCCCGACCAGCGTATCGCCGAAGATCTGCAGATGTTCGTCGATTGGACGCTCGAGATCGGGCTGAGCCTCCTGAACTCCGTGGTCACGCTCGCCTCCTTTGTCGTCATTCTCTGGGGGCTGTCGGCGGAAGCTCCGCTGCATCTGATGGGGCAGGATTTTCCGATTCCCGGCTACCTGGTGTGGGCAGCGCTGATCTATGCGGTGTTCGGAACGATACTGACGCACTGGATCGGAGCGCCGCTCGTCCATCTCGCCTTTCAGCAGCAGCGTTTCGAGGCCGACTTCCGTTTCAACCTGGTCCGCGTCCGCGAGAACTCCGAACAGATCGCGCTGCTGCAGGGAGAAAGCGCCGAACGCGACCAGCTCTCGACGCGGTTCGGCCGCGTCGTCGAGAACTGGTACAAGATCATGACCCGAACCAAGCGGCTGACGGCATTCACGACGAGCTACACACAGGCCGCGCTGATCTTTCCGGTGATGTTGCTGGCGCCGGCCTATTTCGCCAACAAGATTCAGCTCGGGGGCATGACTCAGGCCGCGGACGCATTCGAAAGCGTCAGGAAGTCGCTCTCGGTGTTCGTGACGATCTATCGCAGGCTCGCAGAATGGCGCGCCGTGATCGCCCGTCTTGACGGGTTCGAGACGGCGATCCGGAATGCATCGAGGCTGAAGAACGAGGCGCCGACGATCGACATCGCGGCGGCTGCCGGAAGCGATACGATCGAGCTGTCACAATTGCTGGTCCGTTTGCCGAACGGAACGCCGCTGGTCACGGCCGACGGCTTCAAGATTCGCAACGAGCCGACCCTCGTCACCGGACCATCCGGCGCCGGCAAATCCACGCTGTTTCGCGCCATTGCCGGCATCTGGCCGTTCGGCAACGGCTCGATCACGATCCCGCAGCACGCCACCCTGATGATGCTGCCGCAGCGGCCGTATTTTCCGATCGGCTCGCTCAAGGCCGCGATCGTCTATCCGGCGGCGGCCGACGCATTCGACCAGGGCCGGATTGGCGACGTGCTGACCGCGGTTGGACTGCCTGGGCTGGTATCCCGGCTCGACGAGGAAGCGCATTGGAACAGGATGCTCTCGCTCGGCGAGCAGCAGCGGCTGGGGCTTGCCCGCGCGCTGCTGCATGCGCCGCAATACCTGTTCCTTGACGAGGCGACCGCCTCGCTCGACGAACCTTCGGAAGCCGAACTTTACCGACTGCTGCAGGAGAGACTGCCGGCGACGACGATCGTTTCGATCGGCCACCGGTCGACGCTGGACGCACTCCACCAGAGGCACGTGGCGCTGGTGCGCGACCATGAGCAGTCCACGCTGCAAGACCGCGTCACGTTGCAAGACCGCGTCACGCTAAAAGACCGCGGAGAAACCGCCGAGCCGCCGCAGGACGTCAGAGCCGGCGCTGCAGCCAAGGCTGGCGGCGCAGCCAGCGGCGCCAGACGTAAGCAAACAGAGTGAGCAGCAGCGCACCGGCCAGTACCGGGACGGCGAGATAGGCCAGCCCGGATCGTTGAAGACCACCACAGCAGCGGATCGATGCCCACCGGCGGATGAAACGTCCCGGTCAGGTCCATCGCCAAGGATGGTGAGGCCGACGGCAATTCGCCACCCCGAGACCGGCAGCCGCGCCCCGCCAAATCTTCCGAAGATCGGTGCTGCGCCAGCGATCGCTCGCCTGTCCCGTTCCACAACCTGGCAAAAATCAAAGGGGCGGCAGATCGATCTGCCGCCCCTTCCGTCAGATATCGGAGGAGAAGGCTTACTTCAGGTTGGTCATCGCCGTCAGGTCGAACGAGAGCTTGGCGATACCGGCGGTGCCGCACCAGTTGGAGCCGACACCCGTCGGGTTGATCGCAGTGATGTTGCTCGTTCCGGAGCCGTTGAAGGCGCTGGTGAAGGCGTTGCAGTCGCCCTTGCTCAGGTTCGTGTCGGAGTAGCGCAGATCGAGCGTGAACACCTTGTAGGTGAAGCCGATGCCGACGTTCCAGGTGTTGTAGTCGGCGTATTTGATGCCGTTCGGGAAAGGTCCCGCGAAGCCCGGATTGGTGAACGTCGTGCCGTAGAAGGAGTCCGAGGTGCCGAGGAACTGGCGGCCGAACTCACCCGAGACATACATGCCGACGCCGCTGGTTCCGAAGATCGTGCCGGGGGCGATCCACTTGGCGGTGATCGAGGCGTAGTCACCCCACGCGCCGGAGTTCAGGAAATTCGGCGAGTAGTACTCGTTCAGGCCGACCTGCCAGTTGTCGTTGATGGTGTAGGTTACCTTGCCGTAGACTTCGAAGAAGCTGACGTCCTTCTTCATGACGTTGCCGTTCGCCAAAAAGTTGTTGAAGCATTCGGCGCTGATCGGATTGCCACCGGCATCAACGGGCAGACCGCCGTTTCCGCCGTTGAAGCAGGTTCCGCCCGGATACAGGTAGCCCCAGACACCGATGTCGAAGGCGAAGGCGCCGAAGGTCGGCCGGATACCGCCGTAGACGTCGATTTCAGCTGCGGCGCGATTGGCGAAGGAAATGCTCTCGCCCGACACGCCGACGTAGAGCTGGAGATCCTTGTTGACGTTGTAACGGGGTTCGAAATAGGCGGCGACCGACGGGTTATGGTTGGACTGGGTGATACCGCGGAAGATGTAGTCGCTCATGACCGCGCCACCGAACGCGATGTCCCAGGGATCGAACGGTGCCGGCGGCGGCGCCTTCAAAGCCTTCATCGGCATGTCCGCCGCAAAGGCCGACCCCGTCACCGCCAACATCGCAGCGACCAACACCATTTTCTTCATGACGATCCCCATCACTTTCCAAAGAACCAGCCCGAAAACCGGCGCCCCCCGGGGCCCGCGATTGCCTGACTGCAACGAAATTTCAAAACCTGACCGCAATTTGAAAGCTGTTGACCTAAGCGTGAAGCGGAAAAGACAAGCATTTGCCGACTTTTTGGGCGTTCCAGGTTTTCCCGGACAAGTTGTTGATGCACTGTGGCATTCCGACAACAATTTTGACCTGCTTTGATCAAAGCCGTGGACCGGATTTTCACCGGGATCGTAAGCACGGACAGGCTCGCTCCCGACCGGGGCACCGTCACTTCCCAAATCACCATCTCAGGGTGAGCGCGGCTCAAGCCGCACGTCTCGCCCGGACCTGGAAGCAGACATCGGAGCGGGCATTGAAAAAGCCGCGGCACGAATGCCGCGGCTTTTCCAGACATGATTTTCAGATTGGTTCAGATCGCGGGCGCCTAGGCGCCGCCGTGGCTTTCTTCCTCGTCGGAGGACGAGTTTGCCGCACCGTGATGGCCCCACTCGTGGGCGGGCTCCGGAGCCGGATCGGCCGGCGTCGGCATGGCCCAGCTTGGCGCGGGCGTATGCGCGGGCTCGGCCACCGGAGTCTCAGGCGGTGAATAGCTGGCAGGCTTCTTCTTCCTGGCCGTGGCCTTCTTGGCGGACTTCTTTGCAGACGTCTCGCTGACGGGAGCAGAAGACTTGGCGGAGGTCTTGGAAGATTTCTTCGC
Organism: uncultured Alphaproteobacteria bacterium; assembly: GCA_963786015.1. Taxonomy (GTDB): domain Bacteria; phylum Pseudomonadota; class Alphaproteobacteria; order Rhizobiales; family Xanthobacteraceae; genus Bradyrhizobium. The sequence continues at coordinate 222,011 of CAWAXO010000041.1, forward strand.
CGCCTTCTTGGCCGTCTTGGCTTTGCCGGCGGATTTCTTGGCCGATTTCTTGGCGGTTTTCTTGGCCGACTTCGTGGCCTTCTTGGCCGCCTTTTTCGCCGATTTCTTCGAGGCCTTCTTCGCAGTCTTCGTCTTCGCCTTCGCCACCATCAGACTTTTTTTCTTTTTGTCTTTTTTGCCTTTCTTGTTTTTCTTCGCTTTAGCCATCGTAAATCCCTCCTAATTGCCGCCGATGAAAGTGCATCAGGCGTTCAAATCATCCCCGCTTGTGAGCGCGCGCGGAGCGAATCGATCAGTTCGATCCTGGCCGCGGACCGCCCGTCGCCCAATCGAGAAGCTCAATCGTGTGCACGACAGGGACCGATGAACCGCTGGCAATCTGCACCATGCATCCGATATTGCCCGCAGCAATCATATCCGGCTTGACGCTTGCGATGTTGGCGAGCTTTCGATCGCGCAATCTCGTCGCAATATCAGGCTGGAGGATGTTGTATGTCCCCGCCGAGCCGCAACACAAATGACTCTCCGGTACATCTTTCACCACGAATCCGCTCTTGGAAAGCAAATCTTTCGGAGCCTGTGTGATTTTCTGCCCATGTTGAAGCGAACAGGCCGCGTGATAAGCGACCACGACGTCGCTGTCCCGCTGTGGATTCTGCCGCAGTTCGAGGCCTGAGAGATATTCGGTGATGTCCTTTGCGAGTGCAGAAATCCGCGCGGCCGAGCTTGCGAAATCACCATCCTCGCGCAGCAGATAGCCATAATCCTTGATCACCGTTCCGCATCCGGACGCGGTCACGAGGATGGCGTCGAGGCCGCCGCGTTCGGCCTCCGCGGTCCAGGCCGCGACGTTGGCGCGCGCCCGCGCCAGCGCGTCGCGATCATCGCCGAGATGGTGCGTCAGCGCACCGCAGCATTGCTCATCCTTGACCAGGACGACCTCGATGCCGTGGCGGGTCAGGACATTGATGGCGGCCTGATTGATTCGCGGCGCGAGCACCTGTTGCGCGCAGCCCTGCAACAGGGCGACGCGTCCCTGCCGGGGCCCGATCGCTGCGAAAACACTGCCGCCGCGGGGGCCCGGCGTCGGCAGGCTGGCCGGGGCCAGCGCCAGCATGGCCTTGAGGCGCCGCATCAGCGATGGGGTCGCGGCGGCGCCGTTCGGTGTGGGCAAAAGCGCAGCCAGCGGCCGCCCAAGGCCCGCGAGCCGCATGCTGGCGCGAAACAGTCCGGGTTCGGGCAGGACCTTGGCCAGCACCCTTCGCAGCAGGCGATCGACCAGCGGACGGCGGAATTGCTTCTCGATCCGCACCCGCGCCTGATCGACCAGATGCATGTAGTTCACACCGGACGGACAGGTGGTCATGCAGGCGAGACAGGACAGGCAGCGGTCGATGTGCTTGACCACCTCCGGGGTCGGGGGCCGGTCTTTTTCCAGCATCTCCTTGATCAGGTAGATGCGACCACGCGGGCTGTCGAGCTCGTCGCCGAGCAGCACATAGGTGGGACAGGTCGCGGTACAGAATCCGCAATGCACGCAGGCGCGCAGGATCCTGTCGGCTTCCGCGATGTCGGGATCGGCGAGCTGCGCCAGGCTGAATTCGGTCTTCATGCCGCCCCTCCACGCGTCAGCCGGCCCCGGTTGAGGATGGTCTTCGGATCGAAGCTTGCTCGCACCCGTTCACCCAGCGCGGCAACGCCGCCCGCCTGAGGATGGAACACGTCCACCTTCTGCCGCACCTCGTCGGAGGCCCGCAGCAGCGTGGCGTGACCGCCGACGGCCTCGACACGCCGGCGCAGCAGGGCTGCCTGCCCATCCGGCTTCGGCGGCAGCGCCGCCCAGAGCAGGCCACCGCCCCAATCGTAGAACACGGTGCCTCCGGTCTCGCGGGCCAGCGCCTCGCCCAGCGCCCCGCCCGAGGCCGGCGGACAGACGATCCGCCAGACCACCGACGTCCCGAGCGGCCCGTCAGCCGCGAACGGCTGGACGTCGCGCACGGAACTCCAGGCCGCCGCGGACGCGGCATCCTCCACCGTCGCCGCCGCGCCAAAGGGTGCCAGCAACTTGCCGAGCGCCGCCGCGCGATGGGCGGCAGAGGCGGCCGTGCCCTCCAGCCGCAGCAGCGTCACCGCTCCGCCTGTCGCGTCAGGCTGGCCGAGACCGCCGGGCTCGGCACGCAACGCCGGGACGGGCAGATGCGCCGCGCCGGACACGTCGAAAGGCGAGCCCAGCGCCGCCGTCATCGCCCGGTTCGCCGCCAGGTCATCGAGGCCGCGCAGCACGAGCGTGCGCTCGCTCTCCGGTCGCGGCATGACCTTGAGCGTCACCTCCGTCATGACCGCGAGCGTGCCCCAGGAGCCCGCCAGCAGCTTGCAGAGGTCATAGCCGGTGACGTTCTTCACCACCTTGCCGCCCGTCTTGAAGCTGTCGCCAAAACCTGAGACCGCGTGCGCGCCCAGGAGATGATCCCGCACGCCGCCCGCCTTGATGCGCCGCGGGCCGGCCAGCCCGGCGCCGATCATGCCGCCGACGGTTCCGCGGTCCGGCGTGCCGAGCAGCGCGGCGGTGTCGACGGGCTCGAAGGCGAATTGCTGGTTCTTCGAATCGATCAGCGACATCACGTCGGCGAGCGGCGCGCCCGCCTGCACCGTGATGATCAATTCGTTCGGCTCATAGGACATCACGGCGTTGAGCGCCGACACGTCGAGCACCGCATTGGTCGCCATCGGCTGGCCGATCCGCCGCTTGGAACCATGGCCGATGATTTCCAGCGGCTGCTCGCCGGCGATCGCCGCGCGCACCACCGCCTCGACATCCGCCGCGTCGCGTACCCTGAGCGTATCCATCACAACCACTCTAGACGATCGCACGTAACGGCGATTTCCGCAAAATGAAGGCCGAAGCCGCAAAGCTGGCGATCGCGGCCACGGCGGTCAGCAGCATCGCCTTGGCAATTGCATTCAGCACAAGCGAATGCAAGAGCATCGCGGAGCCGATCAGGATCGGCGGGTGGATAAGATAGACGCCGAACGCATTGTCGGAGAGCCAGCGTGCCAGCGGCCCCTGAGTGTTGAAATGCCGCCGGTAGACGGCGAGCAGCAGAAGGCCAATGCCGACGCAGACCAGCGCCTCCCACAGGCATTTTCCCGCGCTGACCAGATTGAGGCCACCTGAATAGGCGGAGGTGTCGCCCTGCAAGCCACCACCGAGCAGGAGCAGCGCGGCGAACAGCGGAACCGAAAGCGACAAGGCGATCGACGCCCAGCGGATGCAAGAGACGATCGGGAAGTCCGGCGAGCCAGTTGCCGCGAAAGCCGAAGGCGCCGGCGGCGTACATCAGGATGTATTGCGGGAAATCGCCCGGATGCATGTTGAGCACGGACGCGCCTTCGCTGATTCCGGCGCGGACCAGAAAGGTGGAGGCAGCCATCGCGGCGACAAAGATGGCCACAGCGGTCCCGCGGATACTGCCGGCTTCGAGCCTCGGCTCCGTCCATCCGGTCTGGCGAACCAAGCCATAGAGAAGGGAGAACATCAGGAGCGCCGCACAAAACCACATCGGTCCGGTCTCAGACAGCCATTCCCCGTCCTTCACATGAACCAGCCATTGATGCAGGAAGCCGCCAGACCCCCATGTCCGCGACAGAAAATACTGCGTGAGCGGGCCGATCACCAACATGTAGAGCAGCGTTGGCAATCCGAGGCGAAGCAGTCGATCGCGGATGAAGGTCGAAAAACCCTTCCGGTCATAGGCGTCCGCAGAAAAATAGCCGGCGATGAAGAAAAGCACCGCCATGAAGAAGGCCTGCAGGACACTCTGGTACACGCCGAAAAAGATCTCGGTGCCAAAGCCGCTACCCAGACCATTCCTGGGGCGATCGACGTAATACCAATTCCCGAACGGGCTGTAGGTGTCCGACGCGTGCATGCTGAGCACCAGGATGATCATCGACCACCTGATGTTGTCGATGAACAGCAGCCGCGTCGCACTGCGCGCCGGGGTCGCGGCTCCTGCGGTCGCCTGCAATCGGGACGTCAGTCATCTCACACCGCCGGGCAGCGCTCCGCCTTGTCCGAGGCGCATCGTCCGACCGTAGTTTGAACGACGCGGCCGGTACAAGCACGAAAGCGGCGATGCGCCGCCTTACACGACCACGCTTTCGTCATCCATTGTTCGATCGTCATCGAACCAAATCCGGACATCATTCGTCATCCATCGAACTGTCCCATCCGCGATCGGATGTAGTGAGATCCCGTCAACGGACAGCAAAGGAGTGACGACATGGCTCGATATGCAATCGACGACCAAACCGTAAGCGAGGCGGTGCGCGGCGGCGGCCTGCTGGTGGTCGCGCAATGGGAAGCAAAGGAGGGACAGGCCGACAAGGTCGCCGGCATCCTCGCGCGCTTCCTCCCTGAAGCACAACGCGAGGAAGGCGCAAAACTGTTCCTGATCGGCAGGGCGCGGGAAAATCCGGCACAGTTCCTGTTCTACGAACTGTTCCGCGACGAGGCCGCGTTCAAGGCGCATCAGGACAGCGCGCATTTCAAGACCTACATCGCCGGCGAAGCCCTGCCGCTGCTGGCGAAGCGCGAGCGGACGCAATACGCGCTGTTGTGATGCAGAGAATTCACCACGAGGTCACTTCGACCGACGTCGAAGTGACCTCCGGGAACGCCAGGCCGTCAGCGCCAGTTGAACCAGTTGAAGCAACGGCGCTTGGCGGACCAGGCTTCTGGCTTCCGCGCTATTGGCGCGATGTCATCATCCATCAAGGAGCTCGCATGATCGGATCATCGCCGAAGCTCGACCCGCGCGAAGAGCATTTCCGCATTCCAGGACCGCACCAGGGATTGTCGCTGTTCCTGCGCTTCCTGCCGGCGGCAAGGAGCGAATTCGAACCGCGTCGCGCCGTTCTCTACGTGCACGGCGCGACGTTTCCCTCAGCACTTTCGATCGCGCACCGCTTCGATGGAAAATCATGGCGCGACGCGCTCAACGAGGCCGGCTTCGACGTATGGGGCCTCGATTTCCACGGATTCGGCCATTCCGACCGCTATCCGGACATGAGCAGGCCTGCATCCGAGAGCGCGCCCCTCTGCATCGCGGAGGATGCGGCACAGCAGGTGGCGGCGGCAGTGCGCTTCATCGTTGAGCATCAGCGAATTGAGAAGCTGTCCCTGATCGCCCATTCCTGGGGCTCGATGCCGGCCGCCCTGTTCGCGGGACAGCATCCCGCCTTGACGGATCGCCTGGTGCTGTTCGGCCCGATCGCACGGCGCGGGCCGCGGCGTTACGAGACGCCGCCGGTGCTGCCGGCCTGGCGCATCGTCACGCCGGAGGATCAGTGGAACCGATTCATCGAAGACGTCCCTCCGCACGAGCCGCCCGTGCTGTCACGCGCGCCACTTCGACGAATGGAAGGAGCATTATCTCGACAGCGATCCCGAGAGCCGCTCGCGCGATCCGGCTGGCGTCAAGACGCCACTCGGCCCCTTCAGCGAGATCATCAAGGCCTGGCATGGCCAGCTTGCCTACGATCCGTCGCAGGTCCGTTGCCCCGTCGCGATCATTCGCGGTGAATGGGACGGGCTGATTTTGGATGAGGATGCGCGCTGGCTGTTCGACGCTTTCACCCAGGCGCCGGTCAAACGCGACATCAAGATCGGCCGCGGCACGCACTTGATGCACCTCGAAGCGATGCGGCCCGCGCTCTGGCGCGAAAGCATCGGCTTTCTGCGCGGCGACGATGTCGCGCCTATCCCCTCCTGAAACCAGCGAGAAAGGAAAACACGATGTTTTCCGTGATCTTCGAAGTGCTTCCCAACGAGGGAAAGAAGGACGCCTATCTCGACCTCGCCAAGCACCTCAAGCCGATCCTGGAAACGATCGATGGCTTCGTCGACAATGAGCGTTTCGAGAGCCAACTCAGGCCGGGATGGGTGTTGTCGCACTCGACCTGGCGCGACGAGAAGTCGGTCGTGCGCTGGCGCACCGAAGGCGAGCACCATGTCGTGCAAGCCAAGGGACGCTTCGATATCTTCCAGGACTATCATTTGCGTGTCGGCGACGTCACCGCGGACACCGATCCGCCCAAGGAAGCGCCCATTCACGAGCAACGTTTCGACGAGACCGAAGTCGGCACGGCGAAGTTCGTCACCTTCACGGAGATCATCCCGCGCGAGGGCGCGGCCTTCGCCAGCCAGCCTGACCTGTTGCCGGCGCATCTCGGTCTCGATTTGACGAACGAGACGATCGCCGAACACGATGTCTGGGCGAGCATCTACAATCCCGGCAAGATGGCGCTGCTGGTGGCGTGGAGGAATGCCCAGGCCGCCCGCCTCTGGACGCCCAGGAAAATTGACGGCATCGAAAAGCTGCGCCATCGCAATGTGCGAGTCGTGCGCGACTATGGCCGGTTCGACCGCCGGGAGGCGCCGCAATATTATGACGACGTCAAGGGACGCAAAACGCTGCATCCCGAGCCCGCCCATTAGCGGACGTCCGCCATGCGGATGGGCTAGAACCTCGGAATATCCGGAAATGCCAGCTTGCCCGCATGCACATGCATGCGGCCGAGCTCGGCGCAGCGATGCAGGGTCGGAAACACCTTTCCCGGGTTCAGCAGGCCCCGCGCGTCAAAGGCGCATTTCAACCGCTGCTGCTGATTGAGATCGATCTCGCTGAACATCTCCGGCATCAGGTCGCGCTTCTCGATGCCGACGCCGTGCTCGCCGGTCAGAACGCCGCCGAGTTCGACGCAGCAGCGCAGGATGTCGGCGCCGAACGCCTCCGCGCGCTCCATCTCGCCGGGCTTGTTGGCGTCATAAAGGATCAGCGGATGCAGATTGCCGTCGCCGGCATGGAACACGTTGGCGACGCCGAGGCCATATTTTTCCGAGAGTTCGCGAATGCGCGCCAGTGCTTTCGGCAGCGCGCCGCGCGGAATGGTGCCGTCCATGCAGAGATAGTCGGGCGAAATCCGCCCGACCGCCGGAAACGCCGCCTTGCGGCCGGCCCAAAACAGGTTGCGCTCGGCCTCGGAGGTCGAAATCCGGCAGGTGGTCGAGCCGCAGCCATTGGCGATCGCCTCGACCCGCGTGATCAGTTCGTCGACCTCGACGCTCGGCCCGTCGAGCTCGATGATCAACAGCGCCTCGACGTCGAGCGGATAGCCGGCATGGACGAAGGCTTCGGCCGCGTGGATCGCGGGCTTGTCCATCATCTCCATGCCGCCCGGGATGATGCCTGCACCGATGATGCGCGCCACGCATTCGCCGGCCGCCTCGACCTGCGCGAAGCCGACCATCAACGCCCGCGCGGTCTCGGGCTTCTGCAGGATGCGCACCGTGACCTCGGTGACGACGCCGAGCAGGCCTTCCGAGCCGGTGATGACGCCCATCAGGTCGTAGCCGGCGGCTTCGGCCGCCTTGCCGCCGATGCGCAGCACCTCGCCGGTCATCAGCACGAGTTCGCAGCCGAGCACGTTGTTGGTGGTCATGCCGTATTTCAGGCAATGCACGCCGCCGGAATTTTCCGCGACATTGCCGCCGATCGAGCAGGCGATCTGCGACGACGGATCGGGCGCATAGTAGAAGCCCGCATGGGCCACCGCCTGGCTGATCGCCAGATTGGTGACGCCGGGCTCGGTCACCACCGCGCGGTTGTCGAAATCGATCTCGCGGATGCGCTTGAACTTGCCCAGGCCCAGCAGCACGCCGTCGGCGAGCGGCAGCGCGCCGCCTGACAGCGAGGTGCCGGAGCCGCGCGGCACCACCTTGATGCCCTGCTCGTGGCAGTATTTCAGAACTCTGGAGACCTGTTCCGTGGTCTCGGGCAACACCACGACCATCGGCGGCTGCCGATAGGCCATCAGGCCATCGGACTCGTAGGGCAGCATTTCGGCAGCGCTGTCGATCACGCCCTCGCCCGGCACGATCGCGCGTAAGGCCGCAACGATCGCGTCGCGGCGTCTCAGTACCGCCAAATCCGCTTCGGGCATCATGATGGCCACGGACGTCGCTCCTGCACGGTGCAATTTGTCACGCCGAATCAAGCATATCCGCGCTCTCTTGGATAGTCGTCGCGAGGAACGGAACGCAGGCGCAGCACGCCTCGGCCATGCGCAGATTGATGAAGCAGCAAAGCATCTGGCGACTTGTGCGCGGCGCGGAGGTCAGGCAAAAAACTTGAGCCTACCCCGTTCTTTTTCCCAAACATGAAGAGCCCATGTCATGAACAAATTGACCCTGAGCGTCTTGGCCGTTCTCGCGTCGTCGGCCGCAGCTTCCGGTGCGCTGGCGCAGGACGTCGCCGCCGGCAAGACCTCGTTCAACAAGTGCCTGCCGTGTCACGCGATCGGCGAAGGCGCCAAGAACAAGGTCGGCCCTGAGCTCAACGGGATCGACGGCCGCAAGTCGGGCACCGCGCCGGACTACAATTACTCGGACGGCAACAAGAACTCCGGCATCACCTGGAGCAAGGACCAGTTCCTCGAATATATCAAGGACCCCAAGGCCAAGGTCCCCGGCACCAAGATGACCTTCGCCGGCATCAAGAACGAGACCGAGGCGAACAATCTCTGGGCCTATCTCTCGTCGTTCGACAAGGACGGCAAGCAGAAGCAATAAGTCAGGCGACGCCCGCGGCAAAAACGAAAGCCCCGGTCTCGCGACCGGGGCTTTTTGTTTTTCGAGCCTGTTGCAGCCTTACGGCGCCGGGTCCTGGCTCAGCACCGGCAGCCGCCGCGCGGCGCCGGAGGGCTCGAGCGAGAACACCCAGGCGAGCCCGTAGAAGCCGATCGCGAGCAGATAGAGGAAGGCGAAGCCGAAATACATCGAGTTGTATTCCATCAGGCCACCGAACAGCGCGCCCATCAGATTGTAGGCCAGCGCGGTGGAGATGTTGATGTTGGGCTTGCCGATCAGCGTCGAGAACACCATCCCGGAGAAGAACAGCGGGATCGTCAGCAGCACGCAGGCGACCGCCAGCGTGACGAAGGGCGACGCGAACGAGATCAGCTCGTGGTTGCGCGCCGAGAAATAGCCGACGACGAGGCTCATCAGCAGCCCTGCATAGGCGATGCCGGTGCGCGGCACGAGCTTGCGCTGGACCATCAGATTGGCGAGGAATGCCATCAACAGCACCATCAGAATGGTCGTGGCGATGACGAACCAGGTGCCGCCGAGATGCAGGCCGAGCTCGGTGATGGCCTTGGTCTCCACCAGCATGAAGCCTGAACCCAAAAAGAAGAACGGCACGTAGCCGCGCTCGACCGGCTCGTTCCAGCCGATGGTCTTGCGCACGAACATGTAGCTGAGCAAGAGCACCATGCCGAGCGCGAACATGTAGCTCGTCGGATAGGTGCGTTCCATCATGTAGAAGAACGGCCAATCGTCGGTCGGAATGCTCTCTTCAGGATAGGCTTGCGCGAAATGAGCCGACACGTCGGTAAAGCCGAAGCTGTCGAGCGCCTTTGCATCCGGCATGATGGCGTCGCGGCCCTTCTGCGTGATGAAGGCCGTCGTGGTCTTCGAAGTCGTAGCCGACACGGACCGCCAGCGGTTTGCCGGCGCCGGGAATGCCCTGCAGGATGTGTGACAGCTTGAAGCCGAGCGAATCATTCGGCAACGCGAACGAGATCGACATCACGCCGTCCGGCTTCAGCAGCTTGAACGCTTCCGCAATGCCCTCGCGCGTGTAGACATAGGAGTCGACACGCAGATTGGAGGCGTGGCTGATCGCGGTGTGCGAATCCAGCACGCCGTAGATGATCAGGTCATACTGCCCCTGCGCGGTGCGGAAGAAGTTGCGCGCGTCGTTGATGTTCAGCGTCACGCGCGGATCGTCGTAGGGATGCTCGGGATGCGAGGCCTTGCCGAGGAAGGCGATGGCCGGATCGATCTCGATGGCGTCGACATGGGCCGCGCCCATGCGCAAGGCGGCGGCCACGTCATTGCCGCTGCCGGCGCCGACGATCGCGACGCGCTCGGGCTTTTTCTTGAAGTTGAACGGAAACTCGTAATAGGCGCGGGCGTAACGGTCGTCCTCGGACTCGCGGCCGCGATTCTTGTCAGAGAGGTTGAAGACCTTCTGATAATAGGCGCCGCCGGAGAGGATGTTCATCAGGCCGTCGGCCTTCGACATGCGCTCCAGGAGCTGATAGGGCGAATAGATCCGCTGATACTCGGTCTGCACCGGCCAGGCCAACACGGTGAGCAGCAGGCAGAAGCTTGCAACCCCGATCGGCAGCCGCGTGTCGCGCGCCAGCACGAAATAGAGCAGGACGCCGCCGACCACGGTGAACCAGATCACCGGCGGCAGCCAGAACAGGCTCATCACGAACAGCGCGAGGACGCCGAGAATGCTGCCGAACAGATTGAGGCCATAGGCCTTCAGCGGCTCGGTCGCGCCCAGCAGCTTGCCGCAGAGCTGGCCGACCGGGTAGCAGATGCAGGCGCAGAGCACGAAGCTCATGCCGAGCAGGATGTAAAGCGGCGCGCTATGACGGAACAGCTCGAGCCATTCGAGCTGGTCCATCCAGATGCTGATCGAGGTCTGCTCGCGCATCGGCAGGCCCGCGAACAGATCGTTGCCGACGCTGATATCGTAGCGCAACAAGGTGATGATGCCGACGAACAGCGCCAGCATCGGCAGCACCAGCGCCGGCGCACAGCGCTGCTTGTCCGCGACCGCGTAGCCCGCGCCGAGCCCCAGGAAGCAGGCGAGCAGCGTGAAGTTCTTGAAGAACGAGAACACCGGGAAGACCGAGGCCAGCCAGCGGATCATCACGAGTTCGAGCAGCAGGCTGACCATCGTGACCAGCACGATGAGGCGCACTTTTTCCTGCGCGCCGGCCTTGGTGAACTCGGCTTCGAACACGCTTCCCATCGCATCGATCTCGCGCTCCAGCGGATGCGCGAGCCAGGCGGGATAGATGATCATGATGAGCGCGGCGATCCCCAGCGCGACGCGGAAGGCCATCAGCGGCCATTCGGCGGCTGCGAACGTCCCGTTCTCGATGAAAAGCCGGATGGCGAACGTGGAGTAGACGAACACCAAGCTGCCGAGACAAATGCTGAAAAACCGGACGAGCCTGCGATTGGCGTCGTCGCTGCCATGCTCCATGGCGATGGAATCAGTGCCCATTAATAATGCCCGCCCCGTTGCTTCCTGCCTTCACGGAAAGACGCAGCATGGGTCGGTTCTAATTAAGATTCCGCGAAATTGCCTCGCGCGCGCCGAAAGCGTTAACAGTTAGTTACCGGCGCCGGCCGGCACGCCTTGCCCGATTCCCGCAATCATCGTCTCGACCTCGGCGGCCACCAGATCAGTCGCGGCGTTCTGCACCATGTGACCGACGCCGGGCAGCACGATCAGCTTCGCATGCGGCACTGTCGCCGCGAACGGCCGCGAATGAATGTCGGTCGAGACTGTCTTGTCGACGTCACCGGTGATCACGGTAGTCGGCGTGCTGATCTCGCCATACCGCGGTGCCTGCGCCGCGACCGCGGCCTTCAGCGTCATGAGATCGCGGGCATTGGCGAGGAATTCGCGCGGACGCAACAGCAGCAGCGTCGCGGTCTTCCTGACGTAGCCTTCGGGCATGGTCTGCGGCAGGAAGACATTCCGCGCGCCCGGCTCGGCCAACAGCAGGCCAAGCGGCAACGTGATCGTGTAAGCGAGCAACGGTCCGACCACAGGCGTGGTGACAGCCTTGTTGTACCAGCCGACGCCACCGCGCCAGGGATGCGTGACAGGCGCAAGCATGACCAGCCCGGCGATCATGTCCGGATAATCGAGCGCCATCCGCGCGCCGAGCGCGCCGGCCCAGGAATGCACCACGAGGACGGCCCGACCGACGCCGATTTTTCGCAAGGCTTCCGCGATCATCCTGCCCTGCACGCCGGGCGTCGAATCCTCGTCGCGTTCGCGAACGCTCCAGCCATGACCGGGCCGGTCGATCAGAATCACCCGATGGTTGCGCGCAAGAAGATCACCTAACGGAAGACGCATCGCCTCCAGGTTGGAGCTCGCGCCGTGTATCATCACGACGGGCGGCCCGTCCGAATCGCCTTGCCCCAGTTCAACCACATTTAGCACCGCTCCCTCGACCGGGACGGCCCTTCCCCGCTGCGGGCAGGTGCGATTGAGCACAACCACAGCGGCCTGTGTGAGCAGTGCGAGCACGGTCAGCACCGTCACAACGACGATTGAGATCATTGGAATTTTCCGGATTTCCTGGGCCACAACACGCTGCAGGATGTGCCGAGGCAGAAATACAACAGGATTTTCCTTAAATTTTTTCCCCCGGCTCATACGGGCGTCGTCGGCCATTTTATAACCATTGTCGGGACTTTTTCTGCCTAACGGGCGCACGCGATTTGCGGCTGACGCCGCCCGACCGGGTCATGTCATCTCTCAGGGATCACGGATCGGGCGCCAGGCGGTTAGCCGAGCAGGGAAAGAGGAGTACTATCGATGACTTCGGGACCAAGTGAAACTGTCATCGACGAGATCGTGGCGAGCTGCAACGGTGATCTGCGCGGTGCGTTGAAGGCATTGCTGTTGGTCAACGAGCACCTTGAAGCCGAGATCGCGCAGCTCTATGCGGCTGCGGCACGTCACGGCTTTGCTGAGCGCGGCACCAACGTTCTGCATTAGAGCGCGATGAGCTCAAGCGCCTTCGCGCTTGGGTGGTTGCCTTGCGTGGTTGCCTCTGTTCGTTGCCTTGAGTCGCCGGTTGAGCATGACGTGCTCATTTATCGGAGGATTCGTCCTTCGGACAGGCACGAATGGTTGAACGCGCGAGCTTGGCATCGTCCAGCGTTTTGTAGGGGCCGTCCCCGAACCAGACGTTGCCGTCGCCGCCGACGACCGGATTGCTGGTAACGATGTCGCATTTGCTTGTGGCACTGTTTCCGACCACCCAATAGCAACAGAGCGTGTCGGCAAAACCGGCCGAAATTGCCGTGGTCATCAGGATGCCAGCCAGCATCAAGCGTTTCATCGTTAGGCTCCCGCCGAATGTGACGATGCGGTTAAATGCGGCTTAACGCAGAGCGTTCCGTTCGGCAACGGAACGGCTGAAAACAAGGTAAATCCCGCCTGTCAATGAACCGGCGGTAGCGGAGCCTTGCAAAGGGTCGGCTCAATGCCGCAGGCCCAGCTTTCGCACGCACAACTATCGGAAGCTCCAAGCCTCGCGGATTTAAGCCCGCGGGTTCAAGGCCCGGACCTGGAGGGCTGCGCTAGATGTCGCGGCCTTCGACCTTTTCGGTCAGCGTCTTGACCAGCTCCGGCACTTTCTCCAGATGCGGGTTGACGGCAAGCGCCTTGCGGAAGGCATCGAGCGCGCGTTTCTCGTCACCGATGTCCTGCATGATCATGCCGAGACCGGCCAGCGCGCCGAAATGCCGGGGCTCCCGGACCAGCACCTGCTCGATATCGGCGAGCGAACGCGCGTAATTGTTTTGCAGATAATAGATCGTCGCGCGGCGATTCCAGGCTTCGACATAGTCGGGACGCATCTTGATGATGGCGTCGAGCAGCTTCAGTGCGAGGTCGGTCTGCTGCGCATCCATCGCAGCCTTGGCGCGCACCATCAGCAGCGCGGCAGTGTCGCTCGGCGTCTGCAGCCACAACGCCCAGATCCGCGCTTCGACGTGCTTGGCGCTGACCTCGTCCGGCGCCGCCTTCAGCGCGCCGAACAGGAAGTCCAGTCCGCGGGTACGGTCGGCGCCAACCTTCGGCAGCTTGGCCGGCGCTTCGGGAAGCCTCTTCTGCTTCGGCGGCGCCGCCTGCGGGTCATCCTGCGCGAAGGCAAGCGTCGGCGCGGCCACGATCATGACTGCGAGGATCGCGGATCGGACGTTGCGAAGGTTCGGGACTCTCGATGGCATCCACAAAGTGTAGACGTGCACGATCGTTCTTGCAAAGCAGCAAGTTGGAGGCTTGTCCGTCAAAGACCTGTGAAGACGGGAAAATACGGGGTTTGGCCAATCGGTCGAGCGATCGGCCTCGCCAATCAGCCCTGACGCGCCTTGAAGCGCCGCTGCACCTTGTTGATCACGTAAACCCGGCCCTTGCGACGGACCAGACGGTTGGCGCGGTGGCGGCCACGCAGCGATTTCAGCGAGTTACGGACCTTCATCTCAGAGAATCCTGGTTGCGGTGGAAGGCCGTGTTGACAGGCCGGATCTGGCAGAAAAGGGATTTTCCCGCTTGCCGCCCGTGGCGGGGCCGGGATGGCGCGGTTTCTAGGCCATTGCGGCGCCAAATGTCAATCCGAACCGGCCATTTTGGCGCATTTGGCCCCAATCGGCGCGTCCGTCCGGCCTTGGAATCGCGAGCAAATTCGGCCTCGCGGAACCGGTCGGAGCACTTTCGGCCCGGCCGGCTCTCTCCGACCCGCCCGCCGCTGCCCCCCAGAGCGCTCTCAAGCTTCCCTGGTGACCGGAAATTCCACCATGGCCTCGCCGGTGGCGACCTTCTCGCCGGCCTGGTTGCGCACCATCACGTCGATCAGCACCCAGCGTGATTTCGCGGTCACCTGCCTGGACCTGATGATCCCGGTCGGCTGGATGGTGTCGCCGGGGCGTACCGGCTTGACCCAGCGGGTCTCCAACCGGCGATGGATCGCGCCCAACGGATAGGCCCAATCGGTGATCATGCGCGAGATCAGGCCGAAATTGTTCATGCCGTGCATGATGACGCCGCCGAAACTGGTCTTGCCGAAACTGCCCTTCATATATTCGTCGTCGAGATGCAGCGGGTTGTAGTCGAGCGAGGCATCGCAGAACAGGCGGATCGATTCGCGCGACACTGCGAAGCTCGGCCCATCGATGGTGTCGCCGTCGTTCAGGTTTTCGAAGCTCATTCGTCGTCCCTCCCCTTCACTGCGGCCGGATGGTCCAGCCGCGGCCCGAGCAGATCACCTCGTCGCGCTGGTTGAAGAAGACATTGTCGTGCACCACGAACAGCCGTTCGCGCTTGATGAACTTGTCGAGCGCACGCGCCTGCAGCGTGATGACGTCGCCCGGCCGCGCCGGGATGTTGTAGCTCCAGGACTGCCCGGCATTCACGGTGCCCGGCGAACGCATCCAGTCGTCCGCCGGAGTGCAGGCAAACATCAGCATGATGTGGATCGAGGGCGGCGCGATCAACCCGCCATAGCGCGAGCCCTGCGCGTAGGCCTCGTCGAGATAGAGCGGATGGGTTTCGCCGACCGCCTTGCAGTAGAGTTCGATCGCCTCGCGGGTCAGCGTGTAGGGAAGGGTCTTGCGCGGCTCGCCGGGCACGATGTCGTCCCAGGCCTTGCGCAAATTCGCGTCTTTCCAGAAATCGGTCTCGAAGGCTTCCGCCTTAGCCATTTTCATCCTCCCCTTCCTGCATTCCCTTGCCGCATTCGTTCTTCTGCCGCCTTGCGGAATTTGTTATATGTTATAATCAATTTGCCGAGAGCTAAAAATCAAGCCGGGAGGAAACGACAATGCCCAAGCTGAAACTCCCTGACATCGAGAATGTCGTCGCCATCGACATCCATACCCATGCGGAGGAACCCTGCGGCATGCATGGCGATGACGGCTATGACGACTTCCAGGCGCAGATGGCGGACTACTTCAAGTCGCCCCACAAGCATCCGCCGACCGTGCCGGAAACCGCAGCCTATTATCGCCAGAAAAACATCGCTGCCGTCATCTTTCCGGTGGACGCCGAGCGCGAAACCGGCTTCCGCCGCTACAACAATTACGAGATGCTGGAGGCGGCGTCGGAAAATCTCGACGTGCTGATCCCCTTCGTCAGCATCGATCCGCACAAGGGCAAGCTCGGTGTGCGCGAGGCGCGCAAGTTGATCGAGGACTACGGCGTCCGCGGCTTCAAATTCCATCCGACCATGCAGGGTTTCTATCCGAACGACCGCATGGCCTATCCGCTTTATGAAGCCATCAATGATGGCGGTGCGATCGCGCTGTTCCATACCGGCCAGACCGGCGTCGGATCCGGCATGCCCGGTGGCATGGGGATGCGGCTGAAATATTCCAACCCGATGTACATGGACGACGTTGCGGCGGATTTCCCCGATCTGAAGATCATCCTCGCGCATCCCTCCTTTCCCTGGCAGGAAGAGGCGCTTTCGGTCGCAACCCACAAGCCGAATGTCTATATCGACCTCTCCGGCTGGTCGCCGAAATATTTCCCACCGATCCTGGTGCGCTACATCAACTCGATTCTGCAGGACAAGATGCTGTTCGGCTCGGACTGGCCGGTGATTACGCCGGATCGCTGGCTATCGGATTTCGCCAAGCTCGATATCCGTGACGAGATCAGGCCGAAAGTGCTAAAGGCAAATGCAAGGAAGATCCTGGGCATTTAGACGATCTGGGTATCCACATGCCCACGTGAAGTTGCCCGACAACAGGTGCGCCTTTGCCTATCAAAGCCGTCGTCTTCGACGCCTATGGAACGCTGTACGACATCCAGTCGGTGGCTGACGTCACCGAGCAGGCGTTTCCTGGTTATGGCGACATGATCACGCAGATCTGGCGGATCAAGCAGCTCGAATATAGCTGGCTGCGCTCACTGATGCAGCGCTATCAGGATTTCGCCGCCGTCACGCGCAACTCGCTCGCCTATACGCTACGCGTGCTGGGCCTGACCTATGATGATGTCGCGTTCGCAGGCATCATGGACAAATATCTGCATCTCGATCTCTATCCGGACGCGCTGCCGGCGCTCTCCGCGTTGAAAGGCCGCAAGCTTGCGATCCTCTCCAACGGCAGCCCCGACATGCTGAATGCGCTGGTCGCCAACACCGGGCTCGACAAAGTGCTGGACGCGACGATCAGCGTGGATGCCAAGAAGGTCTTCAAGCCGAACCCCGACGCCTACACGCTGATCGAATCCACGCTCGGCACGGCACCGCACGAGGTGCTGTTCGTCTCCTCGAATCCGTGGGACGCCTGCGGCGCCAAGGCCTTCGGGCTGAATGTGGCCTGGATCGAGCGTGTGACGCCCGAGGCGATGGCGCTCGCCTGCGTCGACAACGAGACGGTCGCGCCGCTCACGATGTTCAAGGCGATCCGCACCCAGATGGACGAGCTTGGCGTCGCGCCCGACCATCGCATCCGCTCGTTGTCCGAACTGCCAGGGGTTGTCGCCTTCCATGAGTCTTGAATCCGTTCGCGCTTTTTTCGCCGAGAAGGCCCCCGACATTTCCGTCATCGAATCCGACAAGAGCTCAGCGACGGTGGTGCTCGCCGCCGAAGCCTATGGCGTCGAGCCGGCGCGGATCGCCAAGACGCTGAGCCTTCGCGTTGGCGATCGCGTCGTGCTGATCGTCGCGAGCGGCACCGCGCGCATGGACAACAAGAAGGTCAAGGCGCTGTTCGGCGGCAAGCCGAAGATGCTCGGCCTCGACGAGGTCGCCGACATCACCGGCCATGAGGTCGGTGGCGTCTGCCCGTTCGGCTTGAAGACACCGCTGCCCATCTATTGCGACGTCTCGCTGAAGGCGTTCGACATCGTGGTGCCGGCCGCCGGCTCGACCCACAGCGCCGTGCGGATCGCGCCGTCGCGCATGGCCGAGCTGACATCGGCGGAATGGGTCGATGTCTGCCAGGCTGCGACGGAGCAGGCGTAGCGCCGCGCGCTGCCTTTATTCCAGGAGAGACGCGCCTTCGCGCGCAGCAGCTTGCCCATTCGATAGGCGAGACTGCATCATCACATCCAGGTGACGCACGAGCCCCATAGGCCGTTCGCCACGAAACGCTTGCGTGCGCCTTCGAAATCAAATCATCTGGACCGCGCTGGGCAACACGAATTTTGGATTTCCAATGAGCGACAAGATCGCGCGACGCGACTTCCTGGGCTCCGTTGCGCTGGCAGGCGTAGCGGCCGCGGCTGGACAGAATTTCATTGCGTCACCCGCTAACGCGGTGGGCAACACCACCAACCCGATCATCGAGTCGTCGGCGAGCGACCTCGCCGATGCGATCCGCGCGAAAAAGCTGACGTCGCGGGAGATCGTCGACGCGCATCTCGAGCGCATCGCGGCGGTCAATCCGAAGCTCAACGCCATCGTGCAGTTGACCGCCGAGTCCGCGCGGAAGGAGGCCGACGAAGCCGACGCGGCGCTGGCGCGCGGCGATATCAAGGGGCCGCTGCACGGCGTGCCGATGACGATCAAGGATACGCTGGAGACCACTGGCGTGATCTGCACCGGCGGCACCAAGGGCCGCGCCGGCTACGTGCCGAAAGCCGACGCCACAGCGGTGGCGCGGCTGCGGGCCGCGGGCGCGATCTTCCTCGGCAAGACCAACGTGCCGGAACTCGCGGGCGCGATCGAAAGCGACAATCTGGTCTATGGCCGCACCAACAACCCCTACGACCTCGCGCGCACGCCGGGCGGCAGCAGCGGCGGCGAGGCCGCGATCATCGCGGCCTGCGGCTCGCCGCTCGGGCTCGGCACCGATGCCGGCGGCAGCATTCGCATCCCCGCGCATTTCTGCGGCCTCGCGGCGATCAAGCCGACCTCCGGCCGGGTGCCGCGCACCGGACAGTTTCCGCAGCCAATGGGCGCCCGCGCGCCGGTGTTTCATGTCAGCCTGATCGCGCGCCGGGTCGAGGATCTCGCGCTGGCACTGCCGATCATCGCAGGTCCCGACTTCCGCGACGCCTCGATCGTCGGCATGCCGCTGCTCGATCCCAGGGAGGTGACGCTCGGCGAATTGAAGGTCGCCTATTTCGACAATGACGGCGTCGCCGCGCCTACCAAAGAGATCACCGCCGCCGTGCGCGATTGCGCCAAGGCGTTCGCGGATGCCGGCGTCAAGGTCGAGGAAACGCGCACCCCGGACGCCGACAAGGCTGCCACCGTCTATTACGACATGAGCCGCGGCGATGGCGGCGCGGGCACGCGCGCCTTCCTCAAAAGCATCGGCAGCGATCCGATCTCGCCGCTGTTCGAGAAGGCCCTGACCTATTCGGTGGCGCCCGCGATGGCCAGCACCACCGAGGCTTTGGCGGCGTTCGTGCGCTGGGACCTGTTCCGCAATTCGATGCTGCGCTTCATGGAGAACTACGACGCCGTGCTGTCGCCGGTCGCGCCGTTTCCGGCGCTGTCGCATGGCACGAGTTTCGACGAGGCCAACCGCAAGGGCTTCGGCTACTCGCAGATGTACAATCTGACGGGCTGGCCGTCCGCGACCGTGCGCGTCGGCACCTCGCCCGAGGGACTGCCGCTCAATGTCCAGGTCGCCGCGCGGCCGTGGCGCGAGGACGTCGCGTTGGCGCTCGCGGCGCATCTGGAAAAGAGTTTTGGCGGCTGGAAGATGCCGACGGCGGTTTAGAGCATGAATCCGGAAACGAATCCGCCCGCATTTGATGCGGGGCGTGTCGCGGCAATCCGAAATGTATTGTTCAATCGAGAAACCGGGAGCGCGAACCCATCGCGCTCCGGACTCGTGAGATCTCACTCGTCGTCATATTGGGGTTGGTACTGAGGCGGATATTGCTGCGGCCGCGGCGGTGGTCCCGCCTCATATTGCGGCCGTTCATCATATTGCCGCTGCTGCCGTGCAGCGCGGCCACGGTCCCGCGTCTCGCGCTCCGCGCGGTTTCCCGTTTCGAACACGGCGCGACAGCCCGGGCTGAGTTGCGGTGTGTTGGCGCGCAAGCAGGCCACGATGCGGTCGGTGTCGGGGATGGCCTCGCCACACAACCGCCATACGTCGGGCGTGCACGCCATCTGCTGTTCCATGGTTCCGCGATATTGTTGCGCCGATGCGCCAGTGCCCAAGGCTGCGATGCGCTGCCGATTGCGATGGCAAGGCTGAGAAAGACACGCTGCAACGCCATGTCCGATCCTACTCTTCAATTGAATTGACGATTGACTGCAAGTGCGCAGGCGCGCGACGTCGCACAGCCCACACAGCCTCTGAAGGTGCTCAATGAATGAGGCCGAGGAAGGTTCGCCTAAGACAACTAAATGTGAGAGCGGTTATCCCACCTTGCCGATCTTCTTGACCGCCGCGATCAGCCGCGCGCTGTCATCGGCTACGAATTTCGAGAACTCCGGCGCGTCCATATAGGCAACCGGGCTGCCGGCGGTGTCGAAGGTCTTGATGACTTCCGGCGTCTTCACGGCGCCTGCCATGGCTTCACGCAGGCGCGCCATGATCGGCTGCGGCAACGCACTCTGCGCGAACAGCCCGGCCCAGATGTAGAACTCGACATCCTTGTAGCCGAGTTCCCCGAACGTCGGCAGATCCGGGAAGCTCGCGATCCGCTCCGCGCCCCAGTTCGCCAGCACGCGCATCTTGCCGTCCTCGACCTGCTGCTTGAGCGTTCCCGGCGCCGAGGCCAGTGCCTGCACCGTGCCGCTGAGAAGCGCTGTCAGCGCGGGACCGGCGCCGCGGAACGGCACGTGCAACAGCTTGATGCCGGCGCTTGCCGCGAACATCTCCATCGCGATATGCAGCGTGCCGTAGGGTCCGGACGAGCCATAGGGGATTTGCCCGGGACGCGCCTTCGCATCCTCGACGAAATCCTTCAGCGTCTGCCATGGCGCCGATGCCGGCACCGCGAGCAGCGTGGGATCGGCAAGCACACGCGCGATCGGCACGAATTGCGAAACCTCGTAGGCGACGGGCCGCTCGAACAATCGGTCGGCCTCCGGCAGCACCGCGAGCGAGGACAGCGTCATCAGCAACGTGTAGCCGTCAGGCTCGGCGCGGGCGGCCTGCGCGTTGCCGACCGATCCGCCGGCGCCGCCCGCGCGGTTATCAACGATCACAGGCTTGCCGAGAAGCCGCTCAAGCGCCGCCGCCACCGGCCGTGCCGCAAGATCCGCCTGCCCTCCGGCCGGAAACGGCACGATCATCGTGATGTTGCGGTTGGGATAGTCGCCTTGCGCAAAAGCGACGTTGGCAAATGCGGTCTGCGCCAGCGGCAACGCAGCCGCGCTATTGCAATAATTCCCGACGGTTCATCGGCGATGTCTCCCCCAACATGTCTTTGTTATGAGATACAGACTAACGTCGAACGGTCACCAGCGCAACGACACGGCTTTGTCGTTGCGTAGGGTGGGCAAAGCGCAGCGTGCCCACCGTCTGATCCACACATGCGGATGATAACGGTGGACACGCTGCGCTTTGCCCACCCTACGCATCTAGTCACTCTACTTCCTTTTCCACTTCGCGAACTTCTTCGTCAGAAAATCGGCAAGCACCTCGACGCGCGCGGGTCTGGGGCCGCCCGGCGGGGTCACGAGATGCACCGCGCCTTCCGGCTGCTTCCAGCCTTTCAGAATGACCTCGACCTCGCCCGACGCCACCGCGTCGCCGACGATGAAGTCCGGCAAATCCGCAATGCCGAGGCCCGCCAGCAGTGCCGGCATCAGCGCCTCGCCATTGTTGACGCGCAACTGGCCCGCCGGCCGCACGCTCGCCTGCTCGCCGGCCGCATTGGTGTAGTGCCAGACGTTGGGCGTGGAGAGATAGGCGTAGCCGAAGCATTTATGCTCGGCGAGATGCATCGGATGCGTCGGCCGGCCATGGCGTTTCAGATATGACGGCGCGGCAACCGTGTAGCGCGGCATCGCGCAGAGGCGCCGGGCGATGAGAGACGAATCCGGCAGCCGCGCGATCCGCAGGCCGGCATCAAAGCCTTCGCCGATCAGGTCCACGGTCGCGTCGCTCAGATGCAGGTCGATGGAGACCTCCGGATAGGCCTGCAAGAACTCCGGCAAAAGCGGCGCCACGTTCTTCACCCCGAAGGTCATCGGCACCGCGAGCCGCACCAGACCGCGCGGCGTCACCGACTGCGCCAGCGCCTCGTTCTCCGCCGCCTCGCCGTCGGCGAGCAGCCGGGTGGCCCGCTCGGACAGCCGCTGCCCGGCATCGGTCAGCGCCAGCCGGCGCGAGGTGCGGTTGAACAGCCGTGCGCCCAGCCGTTCCTCCAGCCGGGTCACCGCCTTCGACACGGTCGCCTTGGACAGCGCGAGCTCGCCAGCCGCGCCCGCGAACGAGCGCAGTTCGACGACCTTGGCAAAGATCGCGAGCGCCTCGAAATCGGGAAGTTTTGCCATTCTGCGTCTATCCAATAATTGGAAACAATGAGTTTCGATAGTTTCTATTTCTATACCACGGGCGACGGCATATCCAGAGCGTCATCGGATTTCAAACAGCAGCGAATAACGGAGACTTCCAATGACCAAGAAGCTTTCAGGCAAAGTAGCCCTCGTTACCGGCGGCTCCCGCGGCATCGGCGCAGCCTCTGCCCGCGCGCTTGCGGAAGAAGGCGCCAGCGTCGCCATCAGCTATGTCGCTTCGCCGGACAAGGCGGAGGCCGTGGTACGGGAATTGAAGGCCAAGGGCGTCGAGGCCCGCGCCTACAAGGCGGACCAGGGCTCCACGGTCGAAGTCGATCAGCTCGTCAAGAACGTCGCCAGGGACTTCGGTCACCTCGACATTCTCATCAACAATGCGGGCGTTGCCGCCGGCGGCGCCGTCGACGATGCGAAGGCCGACATAGCGGCGCTCGCGCGGCAGGATGCGGTCAATGTCCACGGCGTCATTACCGCGATTCGCGCGGCGTCACAGCTGATGGGCGAAGGCGGCCGCATCGTCACGATCGGCTCGTTTCTCGCGACCCGCGCTTCGTTTCCCGGACTGGCCGACTACACCGCCACCAAGGCCGCGATCGTCGGCTACACCAAGGGCGCGGCGCGTGACCTCGGCCCACGCGGCATCACGGTGAATGTGGTGCAGCCCGGTTCGATCGACACCGACATGAATCCGGACGACGACCGCGAGTTCGCTGACGCGCAACGCAAGCAGCATGCACTGCAGCGCTTCGGCAAGCCGGAAGAAATCGCAGCCGGCGTCGTGTTCCTCGCAAGCCCGCGAGGCCTCGTTCGTGACCGGCACGGTGCTCGATGTCGATGGCGGCATCAACGCCTGACGAAAAATCGAATGCAACGGCGCCGGGCCAAGCAAGACCCGGCGCCCCCGGACAGACCGAAAGCAAGGATAGAAAACCATGATCGAACTCAGACCCTTTGAAACTCTAGGCAGTGCCGACCACGGCTGGCTGAAGGCCAAGCATCACTTCTCCTTCGCCAGCTATTACGATCCCAGCAACACCAACCATGGCTCCTTGCGGGTGTGGAACGACGACGAGATCGCGCCGAACAGCGGCTTTCCCGCGCATCCCCACGCCAACATGGAAATCATCACCTATGTCCGCGAGGGCGCGATCACCCACCAGGACAGCCTTGGCAACAAGGGCCGCACCGAAGCGGGCGACGTGCAGGTGATGAGCGCGGGCAGCGGCATCCGCCACTCCGAGTACAATCTGGAGCCGACCAAGACCAGGATCTTCCAGATCTGGATCCAGCCGACCTCGCAAGGCGGCCAGCCGACCTGGGGTGCGAAGCCGTTCCCCAGGGGTAACCGCTCCGGCAAGCTCGTCACGCTCGCAAGCGGCTTTGCGACCGACGAGGACGCGCTGCCGATCCGCGCAGATGCGCGCGTGCTCGGCACGACGCTGAAGGCCGGCGAGAGCGCGGAATATTCCGCCGATGCGGCGCGCCATCTCTATCTGGTGCCGGCGGCCGGCGCGGTCGAAGTCAACGGCGTGCGGGTGAACGCCCGCGACGGCGCCGCGATCCGCAATGAGGCCACGCTCAGGATCACCGCATTGGAGGATTCCGAGCTGGTGCTGGTCGACGCGGCCTGACCGCGCTCTCCACTCGTCATGCCCGGGCTTGACCGCCTGGGCGAGCCCGGGCATCCATCCTCTTCGGAAGACTCTTTCAAAGGCGATGGATTGCCGGGTCAAGCCCGGCAATGACGGACCTCGACTATCAGCCAGATCAAACCCACGGAGACTTCCCATGACCAAGGTTCTCGTTCTCTACTATTCCGCCTACGGCCATATCGAGGCGATGGCGAATGCGGTCGCCGAAGGTGCGCGCGAGGCCGGCGCCACCGTCGACATCAAGCGCGTGCCCGAGCTCGTGCCGGCGGAGGTCGCAAAGGCGGCCTATTACAAGCTCGATCAGGCGGCGCCGGTCGCGACAATTGACGACCTCCCGAACTATGACGCGATCATCGTCGGCACCGGCACGCGCTTCGGCCGCATGGCCTCGCAGATGGCGAACTTCCTCGATCAGGCGGGCGGCCTCTGGGCCAAGGGCGCGCTGCACGGCAAGGTCGGCGGCGCCTTCTCTTCGACCGCGACCCAGCATGGCGGCCAGGAGACCACGCTGTTCTCGATCATCACCAATCTCCTGCACTTTGGCATGACAGTGGTCGGGCTCAACTACGGCTTCGCCGGCCAGATGAAGCTCGACGAGGTCACCGGCGGCTCGCCCTATGGCGCGACCACGATCACCGGCGGCGACGGCAGCCGCCAGCCCAGCGCCAACGAGCTGGCCGGCGCGCGCTATCAAGGGCGCGTGATCGCGGAGACCGCGAAAAAACTGCATGGTTAAGCTTCAAGGTTAGCGGCAGTCCGCTGCATGGCTGGTGTGTCAAGGGCGGTATTCTCCGACGGGAATGCCGCCCTATCTCTGCCTGCAAGGACGATAGGTGCTGCGATGGTCGAGATTCTTTTCATGGCTCAATTGGTTCGAAACCCGCTGCAGGCGATGGCACGCCGTTGGTGGTGCAAGAGCCTTTTTCGCGCCACCCGCGGCCAACGCCGTTGCCCGGAGTGCACGGCTTCGTGAAACTGCCGTGTTGTTTCGTGATAGTATCGATCACGCAGGCAACGCGAGGATCGAAGCATGCCCAACGCTCCGCGAGACGGCATGGCCGGAACTGCCGACCACCGCGTGGCGTGACACTTATGCGACGCTGCATCTCTGGACGCAGATTGTCGGCAAGATCAGGCTCTCTCGCACACCCTGGCTCAATCATTCCTGGCATGTGACGCTCTATGTGAGCGCGCGCGGGCTGACGACCTCGCCGATCCCGGACGGGACGGCCGATTTCGAGATCGAATTCGACTTCATCGATCATGTCTTGCGGATTTCGACCAACGACGGCGCGCGGCGGCAGTTTGCGCTCGCCGGCCAATCCGTCGCGAGTTTCCATGCATCGATCCTTGCGGCGCTCGCCGAACTCGGTATCCACGTCGCGATCGACGAGTTGCCGAACGAACTGCCGGAGCCGGTCAAATTCTCGGAGGATAATCTGCACGCGTCGTATGACAGCGACGCCGTGCGCCGCTTCTTCCGGATCCTGTCGAGCGCCGACCGGGTGTTCAAGCAGTTCCGCACCGCCTTTCTCGGCAAGGCAAGCCCGGTGCATTTCTTCTGGGGCAGCTTCGATCTCGCGGTGACGCGGTTTTCCGGCCGCCGCGCGCCGCGGCATCCCGGCGGCGTGCCGCATCTTTCCGACGACGTCGCCTGCGAAGCCTATTCGCATGAGGTGAGCAGCGCAGGTTTCTGGCCCGGCGCCGGTGCCATCGATTATCCCGCGTTCTATTCCTACGCCTATCCCGAGCCGGCCGGCTTTCGCGCCACGAAGGTGCGCCCGGACGCGGCGTTCTTCCACGCGACGCTCGGCGAATTCATCCTGCCCTATGACGCCGTACGCACGGCCGCCGATCCCGACCGGGCCCTGCTCGACTTCCTGCAGAGCACGTATGAGGCCGCCGCCGACGCCGCGGCATGGGATCGCGAGGAGCTGGAATGCGCGGTTGGGCAACCCGGCGTGGTTCGCGAGATCTGAGTGGCGTCAAGACGCGTCCGTCTCGGTTGCAGCCTCTGCGGTCGAGAGCCACCAGCCGTCGCTCGCGAACCAGCAGGTGTCGTCCGGCACGCTGTCCAGGTGAAGCGAGCGGACTTTTTCCCAATCCTTGTCGAAGGCGTCCTTCAGGCCGCGGCCGGTTTCCTCGTCCTGCAGGCCGACGCAGCCGATGAACTGCGCGCGACCGATAATCTTGGCCGGCCACACCCCCGCTCGCACCGAACTCCGGATCAGCAACATGCCCCCAACCACCCATTGTGGTGCCAGCGGAAACAGCAGCCGTCCTCCGGGCCGCAATGCATTGAGCCAGCCTCTCGCCGGCTGCGCGGCCCCGGCGCAGACATAGATCAGATCCGCGTCAGGCAATTCTGACGTGACGCCAGACTTGGTGTGCACGTCGACATGGGGCAAGTCTTTGAGATTCTCCTTGGCCCGTGCTGCCAGGCCCTCATCAATCTCATAGGCATGCACGCGACCGTTTGTACCGACGAGATGTGCCAGGATCGCCGTGTAATAGCCGCTCCCGGCGCCGATCTGCAGGACCGTCTCACCTTCCTTGATCCCGCATGCGTTGAGCCAGAACGCATGTGCTTGCGGCATGCCGATATTGATGCCACGTTCGCTGTCGAGCGCCAGCAACTGGTTCTGATAGAGAAAGGCCGGATCGTCGTCAGGCGTCAGCACATAGGGATGCCCGTCGAGCGTGACCCGCCACGGCCCGGGGCCAGCGAAGGGCTCTCGCGTCACGACGCGGAAGGCCGCTTCGATGCGTGGATCGGAACATTTGGCCGCGGCACAGATCAGCGTGGCATAGAACGAGCGCAGTTTTTCCGAACGGTCTTCCATGGTGCGGTCCTGGCGTAAACGACCGCGCGACCCTAGTCGAAGCCCTTATCGGAAAAAAGACAGACGGCGCTTGCCGCGCAAAAAAGCGGATCAACCGGCGTAACCTGCGGATGCACGCCGCGCCGAGTCGCCTGCGCACGCCGACCTAAAGCGGCTTGATCTGCACCTTGCGGAATTTCACCACGCCCGAGCCGTATTGAAGCGCGATATAGCCGCCGAGATGCTTGGAGTCGTCGACGTCGGCGGTCTTCTGACCATTGAGCACGACGGTGAGATGCGGCCCCTTGGCTGTGATTTCATAGACGTTCCATTTGCCGGCCGCCTTCGGCATCGGATCGACCTTGGCGACATCGACGATCGCACCGGTCCCATAGGACGGATCGGGCCGCTTGTCGAAGACGTTCACCTCATAGCAGATCTTGGAATCGATCTTGTCGGCCTGGTCGCAGCGGATGAAGACGCCGGAGTTGGCCTCCTCGTCGGTCCAGAACTCCGCCCTGATCTCGAAATCCTTGTAGGTGTTCTTGCTGACGAGATAGGCGATGTCCTTGCCGTCGAGCTTGTCGGCCACCAGCGCGCCGTCCTTCATCTCCCAATTGGCCTTGCCGACCTCGCTCCAGTCTCCCTTGTTGGTGGAGTCGAGCAGCGTGGTCCAGCCGTCATTCTCCGCCGAAGCCCGGTTTGCGGCGTATAAGGCCGCAGCGCCGACCAGCAGCGCCAGGGCAAGTGACTTCGAACGACCACGCATAACATTATCCTCCCAATTCCTTGTTGAAGGAGGAGCACAACAATCCGCGGCAAATTGCAAGCCGGATTCGATGCTGCAGTTGCGTTGTCGGCCCGCCGAGGAGGTTCGATCCATCACCGAAGCGCGACTTGCTCCGTCAGAACGAGAGCAGTTAGCATGCGCTCACAACGACAAGACACCAGGCACGCCTTCAGCGTGCGGAACAAAAAGGGAGAAACGCAATGAGGGCCAGTGTCCGGATGTGGCGCATTCTCGCGCTGCCGGTCTGCTTTGCCGCCATGCTGAGCATCGGCTCCGCGGCCGAGCTCAATCCAGCGGCCGTCGTCTACAAGACGCCGGACCAGATCCCATGGGGGCCGGTAGATGCGCGGGGTGCACAGAACGCGGTCGTGGTCGGCGATCCGAACAAGCCGGGCTTCTACATGGTGTACACCAAATGGACCAAGGGCAATCATTTCAGCCGGCCGCATTTCCACCCGAACGACCGCTACATCGTGGTCCTGCAGGGCACGTGGTGGGTCGGCTCGGGCCCGAAATTCGATCCCGAGCACGGCACGGTGGCGATGCCGGCCGGCAGCTTCGTCACGCATTTTGGCAAGCAGGTGCATTGGGACGGCGCCAAGGATGAGGACGCGGTGCTCCTGATCATGGGCGAAGGCCCGGCCACCGCGACGCAGGTCGCGGAGGAAAAGTAGCGACGCTGCCAGCGCCCGCGAGTTGCGGGAGTCGACCTCTCGCGACGCAGGTCACGATGAATGCCGCATGATGGAATTCCGTCATGCGCGCACAGCGCGGCGGCCATCGGCGATCTCTGCGGATTGCCGCTTGCTATCAAGCAGTTGCTTTGAGACCATGACACCTCGACAAGAAGCAAGACCCGCGTTTCGCGCGGGCGTTCATCGAGGAAGCCCATGCCCATCGTCAAGGCTGACCGTCTCACCTCCATCGGCGCGGCGCTGTTGAAGGCCGCCGGCGCATCCGACGAGGAGGCCCATGCGGTCGCCGTCGGCTGCGTCAATGCCAACCTCGCCGGCCATGACTCGCACGGCGTGATCGCGATCCCGACCTATATCGACCGCGTCAAGGCCGGCCATATCGTGCCCGGCGCGAAATGGACCATCGTGCAGGAATCGCCGACCACGACCGTGATCGACGGCCATTGGGGCTTCGGCTTTCACGTCAACAGCAAGGCGATGGAACTGACCATCCAAAAGGCCAAGACCGCCAATGTCGCGGCCTGCACGGTGTTCCGGCAGAGCCATGTCGGCCGGCTCGCGGCCTATCCGCTGATGGCGATGCGCGAGGGCATGATCGGACTTGCCACCGCGGATTCCGGCCGATCGCCGAAACATGTTGCCCCATTCGGCGGGCGCGAGGCGCGGCTCGGCACCAACCCGATCTCGATCGCGGTGCCGTCCGATCTCGATGCGCCGTTCTATCTCGACATGGCAACGTCGGCGGTCGCGGCAGGCAAGATCGCACTTGCCGTCGCGCGCAAGGAAGAAATTCCGACAGGATGGATCATCGATGCCGAGGGCCGGCACACCACCGATCCAACACAATACCGCAAGGGCGGCGCGCTGCTGCCGCTCGGCGGCAGCGAAGGGTACAAGGGAAGCGGCCTCGCCGCGATGGTCGAGGTGCTGTGCGGCCTGCTCACGGGCCTGGGCTTCGGCGTCGAACCGACCGGGCGGCACAATGACGGCGTGTTCATGGCCGTGTTCAATGTCGCCGCTTTCCGTCCGCTGAAGGACTTCAAAAAGGAAGTCGCCGACTTCGCCCGTTATCTGAAATCGACGCCGCCGTCCGAGGGCTCGCCCGGCGTGTTCTATCCCGGCGAGGTCGAATATCTGCGCGAGCAGCAGCGGCACAAGGACGGCATCGAGATCGAGGATGCGACCTGGGACAAGCTGCGCGCCTTGGCGGGCGAGTACAAGCTCGCCTCCCAACTCGATTTCGACTGACACGAAAGCCAACGGGAGAGCAGCATGACGCGGCAAATGGCGATGGTCGGCTTCCTGCAGGCGCAGAACTGCACCAACCTGCCGGGCTCGTGGCGGCATCCGGAATCGCGCGACGATTCCATGTCTGCCGACTACTATCAGGAAATTGCGCGCATCCTGGAGGCCGGCAAATTCCACATGGCGTTCTTCGACGATCGGCTGGCAATGCCGGACCGTTACGGCAACGACCACGCCCACACCGTCGAATATGGCATCCGCTGCGTGAAGATGGACCCGATCGTCGTGCTGACCACGATGGGCATGGTCACGGAAAAACTCGGCCTCGCCTCGACCTGCTCGACCACCTATTTCGAGCCGTTCGATGTCGCCCGCCGTTTCGCCACGCTCGATTTGATGACGGGCGGCCGCGCCGCGTGGAATGTCGTGACCTCCGTGAACGACGGCGAAGCGCTCAACATGGGCAAGGACGAACATCTCGCGCATGATCTGCGCTACGACCGCGCCGACGAATTCATGGAGGTCGTGCTCGGCCACTGGGATTCCTGGGAAGACGGCTCGCTGCTGATCGACAAGAAGACGGGACGCTTCGCCGACCCGAGCAAGGTCAAGCGGCTCGATCACAACGGGCAATACTACAAGTCACGTGGGCCGTTCACCGTGCCGCGCTCGCCGCAAGGCCATCCCGTCGTGATCCAGGCCGGCGCGTCCGGCCGCGGCCAGCGCTTTGCCGGCCGCTGGGGCGAAGTGATCTTCACGGCCGCGCGCAACCTCGCCAATGCCAAGCAGGGCTATGAGGCGATCCGCAACGAGGCCGCGAAAGCCGGCCGCGATCCCGAGCAGATGTTCCTCTGCAACCTGACGACGCCGGTGTGCGGCGCCACCCAGGCGGAAGCCGAGGACAGGATGGCGCTGATCCAGAAATTGCCGCTGGAGATCGACGCGCTGTCGCTGCTCGCGGAGGGCCTCAATTTCGACTTCGCCGCCAAGGGCATCGACGAGCCGCTGAGCACTGAAGAACTGCAGGGCATGCAGGGTATGCTCGGCATCCGCGACGGCGTGCTCAGAACCTCGGGCAAGACCAACCCGTCGACACGCGATTTCATCACCTTCTCGGGCCGCGGCCAGGTCCAGGACGCGATGGTGGGCGGTCCGAAGGAGATCGCCGACAGGCTGGAAGAGATGTTCGTCGGCCGCGGCTGCGACGGTTTTGTCATTGCCGCAAGCTATGTGCCGGGCTCCTATGCCGACTTCGTCAAGCATGTGGTGCCGGAACTGCAGCGACGCGGCCTCTACCACAAGGACTATGCCGGCAAGACGCTGCGCGAAAATCTCGGGCTGAAACGCCCGCCGGCTGGTGCCTGGAAAGCACCGCCGCGCGTGGCGGCCGAGTAAAGAAAGCAGTCGACGGCGGATCAAGCAGACTACAAGCGCAAGAAACGAATAAGAGGAAGCACCATGCGTTGGCTCAAATTCACCGCCGCCGGCACGACATCCTGGGGCCTTGTCGAGGATGATCGCGTGATCGCCGTCGACGGCGATCCCTTCGGCGAATGGAAGCGCTCGGCGAAAAGCCATGCGCTGAAGGACGTGAAGATCGAGCTGCCGCTGATCCCGCGCACCTTCTATTGCGTCGGCCTCAACTATCTCAAGCATCTGAAGGAAGCCGCCGACAAGCGCGGCGAGGTCCCGAACGTGCCCTGACCGGCCCGAGATCGGCTATCGCGCGCAAAACGCGCTGATCGCGCATGACGAGGATGTCGTGATCCCGGCGACCGCGACCGAGAAGATTCACTATGAGGGCGAGCTGGTCGTCGTCATCGGCAAGAAGGCCAAGCATCTCACGGCAGAGAACGCGATGTCCTGCGTGTTCGGCTACACCATCGGCAACGATGTCAGCGAGCGCACATGGCAGAAGGCCGATCGCAGCCTGTGGCGCTCGAAGAACGCCGATACCTTCAAGCCGATGGGTCCGTGGATCGACACCGACGCCGATCTCGACAAGATGGAGACCATCGTCAAGGTCAACGGCAATGAGACCGGCCACTTCCACACCAACGACATGATCTTCGGCGTCGCGCCGTTCATCGTCGAGCTGACCAAATATTTCACGCTCTGGCCGGGCGACGTGATCTGGATGGGCACCGACGGCGCCTCCCCCGACCTGAAGGCCGGCGATGTCGTCGAGATCGAGATCACCGGGATCGGCACCTTGCGCAACAGGTTTGTCGCCGAGACACGGTAGACGGGACGCCCTCAAGATGGCCCGCCATAGCGCTGCGCATTATTTCCTGGAAGGCCTCGTCGACCTCGGCGTCGACTACATCTTCGCCAATCTCGGCACCGACCACGTCTCGCTGATCGAGGAGATGGCGCGCTGGGACAAGGAGGGCCGCAAGCATCCGGAAGTCGTGCTGTGTCCTCATGAGATCGTCGCCGTGCACATGGCCGGCGGCTACGCGCTCGCGACCGGAAAGAGCCAGGCCGTGCTCGTGCATGTCGATGCCGGCACCGCGAATGCCTGCATGGCGATCCAGAACCTGTTCCGCTATCGCCTGCCGGTGATGCTGTTCGCCGGCCGCGCGCCGCATACGCTGCATGGCGAGTTGAGAGGCTCGCGCGACACCTATGTGCATTTCGTGCAGGACCCGTTCGATATCGCGAGCATCGTCCGTCCCTATGTGAAGTGGGAGTATTCGCTCCCCTCCGGCGTCGTGGTGAAGGAGGCGCTCGCTCGCGCCGCCGCGTTCGCGCACAGCGATCCGCCGGGACCGGTCTACATGATGCTGCCGCGCGAGACGCTGGCGGAAGAGTGGGACGAGGCCGAGATGCCCGCCTATCCAGCCGCGACGCTACGGCAGCGTGCATGCGGGCGGCATCGAGCCGGCGCGGGCGGAGGCGATCGCCGAGCGGTTGATGGCTGCGAACAATCCGGTCGCCTTCACGGCCTATCTCGGCCGCAAGCCTCAGGCGGTCGATCTCCTGGACCGGCTGGCGCGCGCCTGCGGTATCCGCGTCGTCGAGTTCAACCCGATCGATCTCAATATCCCGCAGGACTCGCCCTGCTATGCCGGCATCGATCCCACACCGCTGCTGGAGCAGGCCGATCTCGGACTGCTGCTCGACACCGACGTGCCCTTCGTGCCGCAATCGGCCAAACGCACCAACGCGATCGATTGGATCCAGATCGACATCGACCCGCTGAAATCGGATTTTCCGATGTGGGGCTTTGCGACGGACATGCGGGTCCAGGGCAACAGCGCCATCATCCTGCGGCAGGTGCTGGACGCGGTCGAGGCGCGCGCCGACCGCGCCTATCGCATGCGTGTCGCCGAGCGCATCGCCGGCTGGAGCGCCGCGAGCGAACAGGCGGCATCGCGTCGCGCGGCGGCGAGCGCCGACAAGGGCGTTGCGGGCGCGCTCAATCCGGCCTTCGTGTTCGCGACGCTTGGCGGAAAGCTTTCGCAGCACGACGTCGTCCTCAACGAGGCGATCCGCAACGCCCCGATCCTGCAGGAGCAATTGAGGCGCACAAGGCCGGGCAGCTATGTCGGCCTCGCCGGCGGCGGGCTCGGCTTCAGCGGCGGCATGGCGCTCGGTTTGAAGCTCGCGCAACCCGATCGACGCATCGTGCAGGTGATCGGCGATGGCGGGTTCCACTTCTCCTCGCCCGATAGCGTCTATGCGGTGGCGCAGCAGTACCAGATCCCGATTCTGACCGTCGTGCTCGACAATGGCGGCTGGCAGGCGGTGAAGTCGGCGACGCAGCGCGTCTATCCGAAGGGCATTGCGGCGGAGACCGACCAGTTCCTCTCGCGCCTGACCTCCGGCCGGCAGGGCGAACGGCGGGATTTCTCCGAGGTCGCGAAAGCGTTCGGCGCGCATGGCGAATGCGTCACCGATCCGGACGGGCTTGCCGCCGCCATCGATCGCTGTCTCGCGGCGCTCGATGACGGCAAGGCGGCCGTGCTGCACATTCACGTCACGAGGCTCTGAGGACCTGTTCATGCACGCGCAGCACCTTCTGGCAGGCCTCTGCATCGGATGGTCTCTCCTCGCCACGAGCCATGCACAGGCGCCAGGACGATGCAACGAAATACCCGGCGCGGCCAATTCACATCATCGTCGGCTTCGCGGCCGGCGGCGGCAACGACATCATCGCGCGCGTGTTCGGACAGAAACTGTCGGAGGATCTCGGCCAGCCGGTGATCGTCGAGAACAAGCCCGGCGGCGGCGCCATCGTTGCCGCCGACTATGTCGCCAAGGCGCAGCCGGATGGTTACACGATCCTGGTCGGCGCCAGCGGTATGGCGATCAACCAAGCGCTCTATGCCAGGCTTCCCTACAACTCGGTGCGCGATTTCGTTGCGGTCTCCGCGCTGTGCACGTTTCCGCTGATCATGGTGGTCAATGCGTCGTCGCCGATCAAGACTGTCGCCGATCTGGTGAGCTATGCCAAGGCCCATGCCGATAGCATGAACTACAGCAGCTCGTCGGCCTCGTTCCAACTCGTGACCGAGCTGTTCAAGCAGAAGACCGGCGCGCCGATGCAGGCGATCCCCTACAAGAGCGCCAATGAATCGGTGCTCGCGGTGATCTCGGGCCAGGTCACGACGACCATCGCCGATGCCGGCTCGGTCTACAGCCAGATCAAGTCCGGCACCGTACGCCCGCTCGCCGTCGCCACACCCAGGCGCCTCGATGATCTTCCCGACGTGCCGACCATGAAGGAAGCCGGCGCCGACGTCGATGCGATCCTGTGGAGCGGCATCTTCGCGCCGAGGGCGACGCCGCCCGCGATCGCAGGGAAGCTGGAAGGCGAGTTCATGAAGATCGCGAAAGACCCCGACGTGATCGCGCGGCTCAAACCGCTCGGCGTCGAGACGGTCGGCAGCTCGACCGACGCGTTTTCGAAGATCCTGGCTGCCGACATCGCCCGTTGGGGCGATGTCGCCAGCACGGCCAATATCACGGTCGAGCCGTAGCGCTCCGCGGATTCGGCGAGATCAATCCCATCACGACCGTTGCAACGGCGGCGATCGCGATATTGAGCAGCAGTGCGCCGAGCCCGACATAGAATGAGTAGCTGACATCTCCGACGGCAATCGTCGCAAGTGGCTTCAGGCCATTGCTCCATGCGGTCCACGATCCCCAGCCGATGCCGGCCGCCCAGCCGAGCAGCAGCCCTTCGGCGCGGAACCAGCGCGTGAACAGGCCGAACACCAGCGCCGGGAATGTCTGCATGATCCACAAGCCGCCGAGCAGCTGCAGGTCGAGCGCGTATTGCACCGGCAGGAACAGGATGAAGGCCAGCGCGCCGACCTTGACAATCAGCGACGCGATCTTGGCCACCGCCGCCTCGCCCGCGTGGCTGATGTCCGGATTGACATAGGACTTCCAGATATTGCGGGTGAAGACGTTGGCGGCACCGATGCTCATGACAGCCGCCGGCACCAAGGCGCCGATCGCGATTGCCGAAAATGCGAAACCGGCGAACCAGGACGGGAACAATGTCTTGAACAGCACGGGCACGACGTCGTTCGGCGACGACACCTGGATCTTGGCGGCATGGGCCATGTAGCCGAGCAGCGCGATCAGACCGAGCAGCAGCGTATACGCCGGCAGCATGATCGCGTTCTTGCGGATCGTGTCGGCGGATTTCGAGGCGAAGATGCCGGTGAGCGTGTGCGGATACATGAAAGCCGCGAGTGCGGAGCCGAGCGCCAGGGTCGCATAGGGCAGCATCTGCGCCGGCTTCAGGATCAGGCCGGTGGCGCCGCCCTTGGCGACAAATGCGTCATTCGCCGCCGCGAACACTGCGGCGTAACCGCCGAGCTTCGTCGGCACGATCACGACCGCGACCAGCACCACGATGTAGATCATGATGTCCTTGACGAAGGCGATCAGCGCCGGCGCGCGCAGACCTGAGCTATAGGTATAGAGCGCCAGAATGATGAAGGCGGCGATGATCGGCAGTTCGCCGGTCAGCCCCATCGTCTTGATGACCACGCCCATGCCGACCAGTTGCAGCGCGATATAGGGCATGGTCGCGACCATGCCGGTGACCGCGACCGCAAGCTCGAGCCCGCGCGAACCGTAAGTGCCCAGCACGACGTCGGCGGCGGTGACATGGCCATTGCGATGCGCGACCCTCCACAGCGCCGGCATGACCGCGAACACGAGGGGATAAACGATGATCGTGTAGGGCAATGCGAAGAAGCCATAGGCGCCGACCGCATAGACCAGCGCGGGCACCGCGATCACGGTATAGGCGGTGTAGAAGTCACCGCCGACCAGGAACCAGGTGATCCAGGTGCCGAACTGGCGTCCGCCCAGGCCCCATTCATCGAGATGTTCACTGACCGGGCCGGATTTCCAGCGCGCGGCGACGAAGCCCATCACGGTGACGAGCGCGAAGAAGAAGATAAAAACGGAGAGTGGGACCCAGTCGATCTGATCGGTCATGACGAAGCCCCCGCTCACTG
This sequence comes from uncultured Alphaproteobacteria bacterium, assembly GCA_963786015.1. GTDB lineage: Bacteria > Pseudomonadota > Alphaproteobacteria > Rhizobiales > Xanthobacteraceae > Bradyrhizobium. The sequence goes on from CAWAXO010000041.1 coordinate 257,810, forward strand.
CGCTTCGTCGTCGTGCGGACGGCTGCGATAGACCAGCCAGATCAGGAATGAAGTGATCGGCACCCAGGCAAGCTGATACCAGTAGAAGAAGGGGAAGCCGAACAGCTCAGGCTCCAGAAAGTTGTAGAACGGCACCCACAGCAAGCCGATAAATGGCAGCAGCAACAGTAATCTCATCGGACCAGCTCCAGCCTCAAAGCCGTCGTCAACCACGGCTTCCTGATTCCGGAACTCCTGTAACGGCCGGATGGTTGCACAGCCAACAATGAATCAGCTTGCTGCGATGCACTACGCGTGAAAGTGATCGACGGCCGGCGCGACCCCTTACCAATGATCAGAACGCAGGGCCCGCGCCGTTGCGGCCGTAGGTGATGCGCGGTGTCTGCAACGTCCCATCAGGCTGCTTCTTGGCGGCGGCGACAAAGATCTTGGTGCCCGGCGTCACCTCTTCGCGCTTGCCGATCTCGTAGGTGACGACGATGGTCTGCGGCGTCACCACCAACTTCTTCTCGCCGTCCTTGTATTTGACCGACAGGACCGGCCCTTCGACGCCGGTGACCGCCTGCTCGACACTGCCATTGGTCATCTTGCTCTTGGGCAGCAGGTCCCAATCGTAGTGACCCTCGCCGGTGCCGCGCATGGATTCCGGAAAGATGTGGACCTCGATGGCCTTCTGCGTGCCGTCCTCCTGCATCATCCCGGCGGAGCCGACGAACATGCCGGGCTTGATGTCGGCCATGGTGGCGGGGACGATCGCGACAAACAGCGGATTGTCCGTCACTGCCAGCTTCACCTCTGAGCCGTCCCTGGTCTTGACGACATAGACGGACCCGTCGATGCGCTCGACAATGCCGCGAACACGAACCGTATCCTGCGCGGACACAGGCGGCGCAAAGCAGACAAGGACGAGGCTGAAGGCGGCAAGAGCACGTGAAATCAATCCGAACATGAGCAACTCCCCGGATTTGGACGCCAATGCCCCAGCAACACCCTCAGCCTACGATTATTCCCGCTCGTATCAAAGCGGCCGCGTGACGGCGGCGCGCGTCACTTGACGACTTCGGCGCCTACCTTGCAGACGGCCGCATCCTGATCGCCGGTGCCGCCGCTGCAGCCCACCGCGCCGATCAGCTTGCCGCCTTCGACCAGCGGAAATCCGCCGGGGCTCGCAACCAGCGTCGGATCGAGCGTGCCGGGATAGGCATGGCCGGTTTCATAGGCATTATAGAATGCGCGCGACTCGCGGCGGAAACGGGCCGCGGTGCGCGCCTTGCCGATCGAGATCGTGCCGGAGGCGATCTGCGCGCCCTCCATCCGGGCAAAATGGACGAGTTCGCCATTGGTATCGACCACGGCGATGTTCATCTTCCAATTGCGCTTCTTCGCTTCGGCTTCGGCAGCGTCCAGCACCTGCCTGGCGCGCTCCAGCCCGATCGACTGGCCGTAGGGAATGTCGAACGGCATCGCATCGGGCGTGCCGCCCGCGGAGGGTTGCGACGGCGACGCGGCGGGCGCCGGTGAAGGCGTCGGCGTTTGCGCCTGGGTTGGAGCGTTCGCCAGCGCAAGGGCGCAGGCGGCAGAGTCATCGAAACGAACACACGCATTACATTCTCCGGGTTGAAGTCTTCGGTCTGTTTTACGGTCGGGCGACCGAAGGCTGATCGCATTCAGCAACCCCAACTCTATCGGAATATTCCTGCGTGGTCCCCGGGATGTTTTGCGGGCCCTATTCGATCTTGATGCCGGCGTCCTGGATCACCTTGCGCCAGCGCTCCTCCTCGCCACGGAAATAGCGATCGAGCTCGGCCGGCGGGCTCGCCACCATGACAAGCCCTTCGTTGACGCCGAGCTTCTTGAAGGCCTCAGCCTTCACCGCCGTGGCAGCGGCCTTGTTGAGGCGCTCGATGATCTCCGGCGGCGTCTTTGCCGGCGCGAACAGGCCGTACCAGCTCTCGGCGGAATAGCCGGGTACGCCGGCCTCTGCGACCGTCGGGACATCGGGAAACGCCGGCGAGCGCTCCGCCGAGGTCACCGCGAGCGCGCGAAGCTGCCCGCTTTCGATCAGCGAGGCCGCGCTTGCGACGGTGGTGAACATCACCTGGATCTGCCCGCCGAGCAGATCGGTGATGGCGGGCGCTGCACCCTTGTAGGGCACCGTGGTCAGATTGACCTTGGCCAGCGACTTGAACAATTCGCCCGCGAGATGCGCCGAGGTGCCCGTGCCATAAGTGCCGTAGGACAATTTGTCGGGCTCGGCCTTGGCCGCGGCGATCAGGTCGGCGATCGAACGATAGGGCGACTTCGCGTTGACCACGACGATATTGAAAGAGCGCGCCACCAACGCAACCGGCGCGAAATCCCTGTGCGCATCGTACGGCAGCTTCGCGTTCAGGCTCGGATTGACCGCGTTCGCGAATGTCCCCATCAAGAGCGTGTAGCCGTCGGGATCGCTCGTCGCCACCGACTGCGTGCCGATGATGGTCCCCGCCCCCGGCTTGTTCTCGATGATGACGGACTGGCCGAGGTCCTTAGCCATCTCCTGCGCCAGCGTCCGCGCCACGGTGTCGGTGCCGCCACCGGGCGCGAACGGCACCACGATCTTCACGATACGATCGGGATAGCCGGCGCGCGCGGCATCATTTGGCAGCGCGGACGCAAACAAGCATGTTGCGAGCGCGAAAAGAATTCGGACTGATTTGTTTTTCATGTTGGGGAACATCTAACTCGTGTGAAGACCCAACTGCTTCATAGGGCAAGTCCAGCAATTTCGCCATGCATCCAGCGACGGACCGTAGCGCGTGCGTGGCAATGGACGCCGAAGCGCGTGCTCGACTAGCATCCGCGCGCCTTTAAACAACAAACGTAAGTCGAGGGGGATTTTCATGAAGCGCGCGCTGATCGGATTGCTGCTGCTGGCCGCGTCGCCGGCACTGGCGCAGCAAACGGTGCCGAGCATCAATTTCGAGTCGGAGCCGAATCCGCTCAAGCTGCCGCACAACATGTATTTCGGCGAGGTGTCGGGCGTCGCGGTCAATTCCAAGGGCCACGTCTTCGCGCTGTCGCGCGGCAACACATCGGGTCCGGCCTATGCCGCCGCCGCGACGCAATTGCTGGAGTTCGATGCCAAGGGCAAGCTCGTCGGCGAGATGGGCAAGAACCTCTATGCCTGGTCGTTCGCCCACACCGTCAAGGTCGATCCCAAGGACAATATCTGGGTCACGGACAAGGGCTCCGACATGGTGATCAAGTTCGATCCCGAGGGCCGCGTCCTCATGGTGTTCGGCCGCAAGCAGGAGGCATCCGACGAGGACACCGGGCCGGTGAAGCATCCCAAACCGCCATTGCCCGCCGAGGACGGACGATTTCGCCAGGTCACCGACGTCGCCTGGGACAAGGCCGGCAACACCTTCATCAGCGACGGCTACATCAACTCGCGCGTCGCCAAGGTCGACAAGGACGGCAATTGGGTGAAATCCTGGGGCGACCGCGGCAAGGAGCCCGGCCAGTTCAACACGCCGCATTCGATCGCGACCGACGCCGATGGCAATGTCTATGTCGCCGACCGCGGCAATCACCGCATCCAGGTGTTCGACGGTGATGGGAAATTCCTGCGCCAGATCGTCATCGACGTGCCGGTGCCACCGGATGCGAAGCCCGCGATCGGCAAGATCCCGGATGAAGCGATGATGGCGGGCGGCACCTTCGCGCCGGGCTCGCCCTGGTCCATCTGCATCACGCCGCCGCCTCACCAGGTGCTCTACAGCTCCGACGCCTGGCCCGGCCGCATCTACAAGCTCTCGCTCGACGGCAAGGTGCTGGGCGTGCTCGGCCAGTCCGGCAAGCAGTTGAAGCAGTTCGGCTGGATCCACGCGATGGCGTGCCCGTCGGAGAATACGCTCTACGTCGCGGAGCTGTTGAACTGGCGCGTGCAGAAGCTGACCTTGAAGCCGTGACTGCATGCGTCATTCCGGGGCGATGCGAAGCATCGAGCCCGGAATTTCGAGATGCCGGGTCGAGGTTGTGGCCCGCCCCGGAATGACGGGGCTCAAATCATCCTTGCCACCGCCGGAATTTTCCTGAGCAGCACGACGCTGCCCCAGCTAAGCGACAGCGTTCCGGTGAACACGATCGCGAATTTGACGACGGCCGGCAACGGCGGGTCATAAACCGCGTATTGCAGCCAGATGATGAAGATGTAGTGCACGAGAAAGATGCCATAGGCAGACGGACGCATGGCATCGAGCAACGCGCAGACCGGACTTTGCGAAGCGCAGGAAGAAGGCCGGTTCCGCGAACGCCATCGCCGCGCTGAACAACGCAAAGGCCAGCCCATACGCCTCCCGCCACCACAGCGGCGGCGCATCGAAATCGGCAACCCAATTGTGGTGGACGTAAACGAGAAACAGGATTGCGCCGTAGAAGGCGGCCGCAAAAGCGAGCCACATCTTCCAGCGACTCGCCAGTTCGCCGTTTTGCGCGAGAATGCCAGCGCTGAGATCGGTCGTGCCGAGGCCGATGCCGACGAAGAAATAGCCGGAATAAAGCAGGATGCGGCTGGTCTGGATCGGCAACGGAAAATAGCTGAGCTCGAACCAGGCGGCGTCGCCAAAGATCAGGCGCAGCGGCAGATAGACCGCGATCGAGAATAGACAGAACGCGACAAAGGCAACGCCAGGACGGTATCGCAAGGCATGACTAGGCCTGCCCAACGCCTCGATCGCGCGCGGCGCGAGAAGCCAGATGAGCGCCGCGATCGCATCGAGGGCGAGCAGCACCCACAGGAACCATACGGGTCCCGACGGCCATGGTCCGACGGTCAGCGTGCGCCACCAGAAATGAAAGAAGTTGAAATCCGTCGTATCCGGCAGATGGTAGCGCAGGAACGTCGGATAGTAGGCGATCGGCATCAACACCAAAATCGATATCACATAAGGCACGCCGAGCCGCCAGGCGCGGCTCACGACGAAATTCGCAGGCCCCCTGCGTACCAGGCTGTCGCGCACGAACAGCCCGGAGATCAGGAACATGCAGGCCATGAAGAAGCTGTCGTTGAACAGCACGACCAGATCGAAGCCGAGCCAGCGCTTTTTGTCGCCGCTGCCGAAATAGGTGTAGTTGACGACGGAGTGATGCAACACGACCAGAAGCGTGATGAAGGTCCGCGCACGGTCGAGCGCAGTGATGCGCACCGGCGTTGCGACCGCCGGCTCGTTTTCAGTCCTCGGTACTATCAAGTCCCCTCGCTCACTTCTCGAACGCGTCGTAGATCAGCTTCTTGACTGTCGTGATGACGTGGATGCGGCCCGATGGGGAATTCTGCATGACCACAAAGAACATGTCCTCCGCGCGGTCGATCACGAGATAGACGCCGCCGGCGCTGTCCCACTTGATCTCGCCCAGCGAGCCCGGCGGCGGCGGCCAGGTGACGCCTGGATCGGTGCGGATGGCGAAGCCATAGCCGAAACCGAAACCGTCGCCGGGATAGTAATCAACGTTGCGGGCAACGCCGGTTCCCGGGCCGATATGATCGGTGGTCATCGCCGCGAAGATCGCGGGACTGAGATAGGTCTTGCCGTCGAGCACGCCGCCGTTCAGCAGCATCTGCCCATAACGCGCGAAATCGGAAATCGTCGAGACCATGCCGCCACCGCCGGATTCCCAGCGCGTGAGATCCAAAGGGTTGCGCTCGACATGGCGATCGCCGGGAAGCGGCGTCGCATAGCGCGCCCGCTCCGCCGGATCGGTCAGGAAGAATTTGGTCGTGGTCATGCCGAGCGGATCGAACAGATTGTCCTTTTCGAAACCGTAGAGCGACTGGCCCGATGCGACTTCGATGACGCGGCCGAGGATGTCGGCCGAATGGCCGTAATCCCAGAGCGTGCGCGGTTGTTCGGCCAGCGGCACCCTGGCGATCCGCTCGGCAAATCCCGCATTGTCGAAATCGCCGAGATAGATGTCGTTATAGGCCGCCTTCACCAGGCCCTGGCCGTAGAAGCCGTAGGTGATGCCGGAGGTCTGCAGCAGCAGATCCTCCACGTTGATCGGCCGCCGCAACGGAACAAGATCGAGCACCGGCTTTCCGCCCGCGCCCTGCCGCTCGATGCCGACCTTCATGTCGGCAAAAGAAGGAATGAACTTGCTGACGGGATCGTCGAGCCGGATTTTCCCCTGATCGACCAGCATCAACGCCGCGACACTGGTGATGGTCTTGCTGACCGAATGGATCGGAAAGATCGTATCGAGCGTCATCGGCGCGCCGGAATCGACGTCGCGCTTGCCGAACGATTTGAGATAAACGGGATGCCCGTGCTGCTGCACCAGCACGATCGCACCGGGAATCCGCCCCGAATCGACCTCGCCTTGAATGAAGCCGTCGATCGCGGCGAGTTTGTCGGGAGACAAATTCGCGCCCGGCGGCGGCCCTAACGGCACGCCTTCGGCGAAGGCAGCAGAACAGCAAAAGACCAGGCCAAACAGCCCGAACAAGGTCAGGAGAGCACGTGTCATACCGATCGCGAAATTATTGCAGCGTCATGTCGCGTTCGAGACAGCCATGCCCAACCATCATTGCGAACGGTGCAGACTAATCCAGACATGCCGCGATCCGTCAAGCGACGACGAGATCACTTCTCTACTTTGCTTGCGCAATAGCGATTGGCGCCGTCAGATCCGAGCGCCGTCCGATCATGAATACGGATTGATCAGTTTCTGCTGTTCGGACGCATGATGCACCAGCATGTCGATGAAGGTGCGAACCTTCGCGGAGAGATGGTGCCGGTGCGGATAGACCGCGATCATCGAAAACTCGATCGGCCGATATTCCGGCAACAGCCGCACCAGGCGGCCCGATTCGAGATCGTCATGAACCAGAAAGCCGGCGGCAAGCGCGATGCCGATCCCGTCGAGCGCCGCGCGGCGCAGCGTCTCGCCGCTGTTGCAGACGAGACGGCCTGAGATGCGCACGGAAGCCGGCGTGCCCTTGCGATCGACGAAGCGCCATTCGTCATAAGGATAATTCATATGGCGCAAACAATTGCGCTCGGCGAGTTCGGAGAGTTGTTCGGGCCGGCCATGCGTCTCGATGTAGCCGTGCGAGCAGCACAACACATGCCGCCAGGTGGCGAGGCTGCGCACGATCAGGCTGGAGTCCGGCGGCGGCGTCAAGCGGATCGCAACATCGAACCCCTCCTCGATCAGGTCGATCGTCCCCTCGCCCATGCTCAGGTCGACCTTGACCTCGGGATAGGCCGCGAGAAATTCGCTGACCACCGGCGCGATGAACTGCACGACATGGGTCGCGGTATAGATGCGCAGCGTGCCACGCGGCGCCGATTGCATCGCGCCGGCGATGTCGTCGGCCTGCTCGATATCGGCCAGGATCTGGATGCAGCGGTCGTAATAGGCCTTGCCGATCTCGGTCAGGCTCACCTTCCGCGTCGTGCGATGGAGCAGCCGCACGCCTAATCGTTCTTCCAGCGCCTGCACATGATTGCTCACCATGGTCGTCGACATGTTCAGCCGCCGTCCGGCAGCGGAAAACCCGCCGGTATCCACGACCCGGACGAAGGCGGTCAGGCTGGTCAGACGGTCCATCGGCGCTCCCGATTATCTACTGTGACTGGACAATGTTTCCAGTTTTTGCCGGATTATCACATCGCGCGAGACATTGCATCTTCGGGCCATCAAACGGCGCCCTCCGCGGAGAGGACGCAGCCCCTCCAGGAGGTTGCCATGTCGAGCACTCACTATGTCTCTGATCTGAAATCGAAAATCATCCTCACCCCGTCACGGCGGGCGATCAAGCGGGTGGCCGTCGCGCTTGCGCTGACGCTCGGCGTCGCCGGTGCGGCGGACTTCGGCTACGGCTATCTCACCACCGGCCGCTACCTGGAAACGACCGACGATGCCTACGTCAAAGCCGATTCGACGATCGTCGCGCCGAAGGTCTCCGGCTACATCGCCGAGGTGCTGGTCAGCGACAATGAGAAGGTCACGGCCGGCCAGTTGCTGGCGCGGATCGACGACCGCGATTTCAAGACCGCACTTGCCCAGGCCAAGGCTGATGTCGCGGCGTCCGAGGCGGCGGTGCGCAACCTCGATGCGCAGATCGAATTGCAGCAGCCGGTGATCCAGCAGCAGGCCTCCGAGGTCGATGCAGCGGACGCCAATCTGAAATTCGCGCAGCAAGAGCGCGCCCGTTATGACGAGTTGATGAAATCGGGCTCCGGCACCGTGCAGCGGGCGCAGCAGACCGACGCGGCGCTGCGTGCGCAGACGGCGCAGTTGCAACAGGGCAAGGCCGGCCTTGCCGCCGCCAACAAGAAAGTCGAGGTGCTCACCACCGATCGCGCCAAGGCCGTGGCGCAGCTTGACCACGCCCGCGCGGTGCAGCAACAGGCCGCGCTGAACCTGTCCTATACTCAGATCACGGCGCCCGTGGACGGCACGGTCGGCGCGCGCTCGCTTCGAGTCGGCCAGTTCGTGCAGGCCGGAACGCAGTTGATGGCGGTGGTGCCGCTGGACGCGGTCTATGTGGTGGCGAATTTCAAGGAAACCCAGCTCACCCATGTCCGCAACGGCCAGCCGGTCGAGCTGCGCATCGACAGCTTCCATTCGACCACGCTGAAGGGTCATGTCGACAGCCTGTCACCGGCCAGCGGCCTGGAATTCGCGCTGCTGCCGCCGGACAACGCCACCGGCAACTTCACCAAGATCGTTCAGCGCGTGCCGGTGAAGATCGTGCTGGACGACCAGAGCCTGAAGGGCCTGCTGCGCCCGGGCATGTCGGCCGTGCCGACCGTCGACACCAAGGCGACCGTCGTTGCCGAGCGCGAGGTCGCGAAGCATCTGGCCTCGACCGCCGCCTCCGTTCGCTCGAACTGACGCAATCCACGATCCGGCAGAGCATTATCAAGCTCTGCCGGATAATGCTTCAACAAATCCCCTAATTATCTAAATCCGCGACTTAATGCATCCTTCCTCTGCAAGCCGAGAGGAGACGACCGATGACCACGCTCCAACCCGCCCTGAACTCGACCTCTTCAATTCCCTCCGCCCCGCAGCCGGCTGCGAGGCCCGCTTCCGCCACCGTGTCCACCAGGACCTGGGTCGCGGTGATGGGCGCAACGCTCGGCGCCTTCATGGCCGTGCTCAACATCCAGATCGTCAACGCCTCGCTCGCCGACATTCAGGGCGCGATCGGCGCCGGCATCGACGACGGCGGCTGGATCTCGACCTCCTATTTGATCGCCGAGATCGTGGTGATCCCGCTGAGCGGGTGGCTCGCGCAGGTGTTCTCGGTGCGCCTCTATCTCCTGACCAACGCAGTGCTGTTCCTCGTGCTGTCGGCCGCTTGTGCCTTGGCTCAGGACCTGCCGCAGATGATCGCGCTGCGCGCCGTGCAGGGCTTTACCGGCGGCGTGTTGATCCCGATGGCCTTCACGCTGATCATCACGCTCCTGCCAAAGGCCAAGCAGCCGATCGGCCTTGCGCTGTTCGCGCTGTCCGCAACCTTCGCGCCCGCGATCGGTCCGACCATCGGCGGCTATCTGACCGAGAACTGGGGCTGGCAGTACATCTTTTATGTCAATCTCGCGCCCGGCGCGGTGATGGTCGGCATGCTCTATTTCTCGCTTGAAGCGAAGCCGATGAAGCTCTCGCTGCTGCGCGAAGGCGATTGGCCGGGCATCATCACCATGGCGATCGGCCTCGCCGCGCTGCAGACCGTGCTCGAGGAAGGCAACAAGGACGACTGGTTCGGCTCGCCCTTCATCGTCCGCCTGTCGGTCATCGCCGCGGTCTCGCTGACGGTGTTCCTCTGGATCGAGCTGACCGCGAAGCAGCCGCTGTTGAACCTGCGCCTGCTCGCCCGCCGCAATTTCGGCTTCGGCATCCTCGCCAACTTCCTGCTCGGCGTCGCGCTGTACGGCTCGGTGTACATCCTGCCGGTCTATCTCTCGCGCATCCAGGGCTATAATTCCGAGCAGATCGGCATGGTCCTGGCCTGGACCGGACTGCCGCAGCTCGTGCTGATCCCGCTGGTGCCGCGGCTGATGCAGCGCTTCGACCCCCGGCTCGTGATCGGCGTCGGCTTCGCACTGTTCGCCGCCTCCAACTTCATGAACATCTACATGACGACCGATTACGCCACCGATCAGCTGTTCTGGCCCGACGTGGTCCGCGCCATCGGCCAGGCGCTGGTGATGGCGCCGCTGTCAGCGGTCGCGACCGCCGGCATCGAGCCGGAGAACGCCGGTTCCGCATCCGGACTGTTCAACATGATGCGGAACCTCGGCGGCGCGGTCGGCATCGCGGTGCTGCAGACCTTCCTGACCAAGCGCGAGCAATTTCATTCCAACGTGCTGATGCAGTCGGTTTCGACCTTCGAACAGGCCACCCGCACCCGGATCGAACAGCTCACGCAATATTTCATGAATCACGGCGTGATCGACCGCAACGATGCCATGCATCGGGCCTATGTTGCGATCGGCCACATCGTGCAGAAGCAGGCGTTCATCCAGGCTTTCAGCGACACCTTCTATCTGCTCGGCGCCGCCTTGATCGTTGCATTGATCGCAACGTTGCTGCTCAAGAAACCCGACCACATCTCATCGGGTGGTGCTCACTAACGCGAACAATTTCAACCAAGGAGAACGACCATGAAACCACGCATGAACTTCTACCAGGCCGCACCCGACACCATCAAAGCGCTCACCGCGCTGGAGACCCAGATCCAATCGAGCGGGCTCGAACAGTCGCTGATCGAGTTGGTCAAGACCCGCGCCTCGCAGATCAACGGCTGTGCCTTCTGCATCAACATGCACACCCAGGATGCGCGCAAGCACGGCGAGACCGAGCAACGGCTCTATCTGCTCAACGCCTGGCGCGAATCGCCGGTCTATACCGACCGCGAGCGCGCCGCGCTGGCCTGGACCGACGCGGTGACGCTGATCTCGGAGACGCATGCGCCGGACGACGTCTATAACGAAGTCCGCGCGCAGTTCTCGGAGGCCGAGACCGTCAACCTCACCATGCTGATCGCGACCATCAATGCCTGGAACAGGCTCTCGATCGCGTTCCGCGCAATGCCGCCGATCAGGGCGAAGGCCGCGAGTGCGGCTTGAGTGGCGCCCCACTTCCCACTCGTCATGCGCGGGCTTGACCCGCGCATCCATCGAACAAAGAGCGATGGATTGCCGGGCCTCGTGCGACGAATGGATCGGCCCGCAGGCGGGTCGAGCCCGGCCATGACGAGTGAATGCCCTAAACCGCGGTCGCACGCGCGAAATCCACATAGATTTCGCGCAGGCGGTTGGTCATCGGGCCGGGCTTGCCATTGGCCACCGCCTTGCCGTCGATCGCGACCACGGCCTGCACGAAGACGGTGGCGCTGGTGATGAAGGCTTCCTTGGCGCGCAGCGCCTCCTCGACCGTGAAGGCGCGCTCCTCGACCCTGAGCTGCCGCTCCTCCGCAAGCTTCACCACCGCCTTGCGGGTGCAGCCCGGAAGAATCTCGCTGCCGTTCTGACGCGTCACCAGCACGTCATCCTGGGTCAGGATGAAGGCCGACGACGATCCGCCTTCGGTCACCTTGCCGTCCTCGATCATCCAGGCCTCGCCCGCACCGGCTTCCGCCGCGGCCTGCTTGGCCAGCACCTGCGCGAGCAGCGCCACGCTCTTGATGTCGCGCCGCGTCCAGCGGATGTCGGGCACGGTGATGACGTTGATGCCGGTCTTGGCGGACTCGGCATTCACGATGTCCTTCACCGACGTGAACATGATCAGCGTCGGCTTGACACCCTTGGGAAACGCGAAGTCGCGCCCGGTATCGGCGCCGCGCGTCACCTCCAGATAGACCATGCCGTTGACGAGATTGTTGCGGGTGACGAGCTCGCGCTGGATCTCCTGGATGCGCTCGACCGACTCCGGCAGCGCCAGCGAGATTTCGCCCACCGACCGCTCCAGCCGCGCCAGATGCGAGGCGTTGTCGATCAGCTTGCCGTCCAGCACCGCGGCGACTTCATAGATGCCGTCGGCGAACAGGAAACCGCGGTCCAGGATCGAGACTTTCGCCTCCGAGAGAGGCATGAAAGATCCGTTGACATAGGCGATCTGGTCCAAGCGAAGTCTCCTGTGGGACGCTAGGTGGCTGTGCCGCACCATATACGGAAATTGCCAGCGACGATAAACCCCTCTCTCTCCGTCATTCCGGGGCGCGCAAGGCGCGAGCCCGGAATCATAACCCGGCCTGCGGTTATGATTCCGGGTTCGCCTCTGCGAGGCGCCCCGGAATGACGGCGCGATGGTTGGCAACATGGTCAATGCGACAGGATCTTCGACAGGAACTTCTGCGCGCGGTCGCTCCTCGGCTTGCCGAAGAAATCGTTCTTGTCGGCGTCCTCGACGATCTCGCCCTGGTCCATGAAGATCACGCGATGGGCGACCTTGCTGGCGAAGCCCATCTCGTGGGTCACGACCATCATGGTCATGCCCTCGCGGGCGAGATCGACCATCACGTCGAGCACCTCGCTGATCATCTCGGGATCGAGCGCAGAAGTCGGCTCGTCGAACAGCATGGCGATCGGATCCATCGCGAGCGCGCGTGCGATCGCGACGCGCTGCTGCTGACCGCCCGAAAGCTCGGCCGGATATTTATGCGCTTGCTCCTTCAAGCCGACGCGCTCCAGGAGCTGCATGCCCTTCGCCATCGCCGCCTCATGCGAGCGGCCAAGCACCTTCTCCTGCGCGAGACAGAGATTGTCGCGGATGCGCAGGTGCGGAAACAGCTCGAAATGCTGGAACACCATGCCGACACGCGCGCGCAGCGCCGGCAGATCCGTCCTGGGATCATTGACCTTGATGCCGTCAACCACGATCTCGCCCTTCTGGAACGGCTCGAGCGCATTGACGCATTTGATCAGCGTCGACTTGCCCGAACCCGACGGACCGCACACCACGACCACCTCGCCCTTGGCAACCGATGTCGTGCAGTCCTTCAGAGCCTGGAAATTCGCGTTGTACCACTTATCGACGTGGCTGATCTCGATCATGCGCCCCCGCTACCGAACGATCGCGATTCGCGTTTGCAGCCGGCGAACGCCGTATGACGCGAAACAGGAAATGAGGAAATAGACCAGCGCCGCGAACAGGTACATCTCGACCAGCCGCCCGTCGCGCTGCGCGACCTTGGAGGCGGCGCCGAGAAAATCGGTAATCGAGAGCACGTAGACCAGCGACGTATCCTGAAACAGCACGATGGTCTGGGTCAGCAGCACCGGCAGCATGTTGCGGAACGCCTGCGGCAGCACGACGTAGCGCATGGTCTGCCGGTAGTCCAGGCCAAGCGCGTAGGCCGCCGCGGGCTGGCCCTTCGAGATCGATTGAATCCCTGCGCGCATGATCTCGGAGAAATACGCGGCCTCGAAAAGGATGAAGGTGATCAGCGAGGACGCGAACGCGCCCACCTTGATCGGACGCGACGCGCCGGTCAGCCACTGCCCGAGATAGGGCACCAGGAAATAGAACCAGAAGATCACCAGCACCAGCGGCAGCGAACGCATGAAGTCGACATAGAGCCCGGCGATGCGACCGAGCAGCCTGTAGCCGGACAGCCGCATCAGCGCGATCAGCGTGCCGAAAACGAGACCGCCCGCCGCCGACAATCCTGATTACTATGAATGAGGCTTAAAATGATTAAATAGTAGGTACATTCTCTACAGCTACACGACCCCCCGGAGTTTCTCCTCAACGCTTACAAGTCAAGAGGTTTATGATGCCGTCTATCAATCGTAATGTCCAACGTGTAAATGCTCTCCAATCCTTGCTACTTATGTCGATTTCATTCCGAACAGACTGAATGGAATAGTGATCGAGATTTTGATCCGGCTCTTTTTCCTTCTTCAAGAGCAACATTAATTTGATATATCAAATCACTCTCTTCAGTTTGTTCTCGTTCACGTCGTAATTCCTCAACAGAAACCATTCGTTCAGCCCTTGCACTCCAATAAAAACTCTTCCCTAATTCCTCCGCATCAGCCCCCAAAGGTGGCTCGTCTCCTGCATCATTCAATTGTTTCGGAGGACAATACCTCTCATCCTCAATCCCAAGATCCTGTTGCATCGAATAAAAAGTCCTTCCTTTACAAACAGTAAAAGGATTGACGCGGGTTGAAGGGCATCCGTCTGATCATCTCCGACGCCTGCATTGGACTTGCCGAGAGCGCCGCCGAGTTCTTCCCAGAGGCCGGCTGGCAGAGGTGCACTGTGCATTTCTACCGCAACGTCTTCTCCCACGTGCCGAGGCCGAAGATGCGAGAGGTTGCAGCAATGCTAAAGGCGATCCACGCTAGCGAGGACGTTGTGGCTGCCCAGGAGAAGGCTTTGCAAGTGGTCGCCAAGCTGCGCGCGTCCCGGCTCACCAAAGCCGCCGAACTGGTGGAGACCGGCGTTACCGAGACGCTGGCGTACTACTCCTTCCCGGAGGCCCGCTGGCGGCGCGTGAGGACAAACAATCTGCTCGAGCGCATCCTGCGGGAGATCCGACGTCGTTCGCGCGTCGTCGGGGCATTTCCTGACGGGCAATCGGCGTTGAACCTGGCCGCGGCCCGGCTGCGCTACATCGCTGGCAGCGAATGGTCGACCAAAAGATATCTGAACATGGAGCTGCTGAAGGACCAGCAGATGAGCGCCATCACTGCCTGAGCCCGGATCGGTCCCCGCTCAGCCCAAGCCAAAAGTGCGAAAGACTTTGGACACTACCGCGACACGTGGTCGGGGCGCGGCCGTATGGCAAGCTGGCTCAAGAAAAAGCAGGATGCGGGGGAGGATATTGAGAAGTATCGGGTGTGAGGGGCTCTCCGTTACCGCATCAGGGACAGCGGCTCGCAGGGATATCTATTCGCAACCGCGCGCGCTTCGGATTCGAAGAGCTCGAGCGCTAACTTTTGGGCTAGCAGAACATCGCCTCGCGCGAGGTTTCCTGTCGGGTGGAAACACCAGCGGAAAATGCGTCTACCAGCTTCATCGTACTCATCGACGTTGAGCGCGTCGCCGCGCTTAATGCGGAAGCGATGTCCGGTTTCGCCACCAATCACGTCGAAGAAGCGGAACGTCTCGTACTGCGTGATCTGCAGAGGTGTGAGATTTGTGAAGAGGAGCCGCTTGGCCTTTTGGCTAGCGTTATCTCGCGTTTGAAAATAAGCCAGCACCGCGCGAAGCAAGGCATACATGGTCGTCTCAACCGCCTTGGAGTTGCGGAATGAACAAGGTCTCGACGGTCGTTGAATCGAAAGTGCGGAGCAGCTTACTGGGTTCGCCGGCTTTGCCGAGTGCCACGGCCCGAAAGCCTTTGCCCATTAACGCGCGAAATCGCTTCTCGGCACGCGCGACGGTTGCGATATCTGCGGGGTCGAACTCGTGCCGCGTGTCGCCATGGTGATCCATGATGATTTGAGCATGAGCGCGCATGATTGTACTCCGGTGGGCTGGCTCGCCGAGACAACCCCGTGGCTCCGCCTAGGGTTCCAGTGGAAGGAACTATTTCGGCGGGGTGGGCGTTCTAGGCTGTGGTCCCGATGTATTCTCGTCATCTTCCCAGCCTGATGTCGTTTGGAGCGCCCAGCTATGGCCGATACGAAGGCGAGGCTCCGAGTTGCCCAACAGGCATTAGAGCGCCTTGAAATCCAGATCGAGCAGCATCGCATCAATCACGAAGGCCTCGTTGGCCAACCCCACGTGGCCGAACGGGCTCTTCGAATGCTGGCAAAAGCTACAAAAGAACTCGCTCTGCAACGCACATACTGTGATCGTCTGGCTGCAAGAGATGAAAGGGCTACTGCGCCTAAAGTGCGCGTCGCGTAGTCAGCGAAACGTCGCAAGGTGGCGTCAGTCGGCTGCAAATGTTCGCCGACTAGAGCACGCAGAAGGTTAGGACCACTACTGTCCTGCCTCGCTGAAAGGCACCGTCGTGTGCCGGCCGACGCGCCGCCTGTCGGGCAGGTCGAGCCCGGTGCGCCGGCAAGGTGTTCGGCAGTCAGCGTTTCGTGCCGAGATACATCTCATGCACCTCGCGCGGCGGCGCACTCTCTGATCTCAGTACCAGCGGCCGCGGCCGTAGAAGCCACCGCCGCCGAGAACCAGCAACACTATGAGGATGATCAGGAGCGTTGTACTATCCATGGAACTCTCTCCTTGGGGTTCGCATTGTCAATTTTGTATTGAACGCCGATCACGGCGGAAGGTTCCAACGATCCGGGGCTGCTTCCGATTCCACCAGGAGGAGCCAGGTTAGCTGCACACAGAAAAACCCCGCGAGCCAAATAGTGGCGCGGGATCCGTGAAAACCCGGTTCAGCTTCTGTGGCGGCTCTAAAAAAGCGAGGGCTCTCGGAAGAGGGCGCGCCCGAGAGCCCGTATTGTCGCCTTCGACCGTCGGCGCGGGGGGCCTTGGGCTTAGACGATTGCCTGATTGTGGATAGTTCTTGGGGCGCAAGCTACAGGTGGGCGGTAGGGCTGTGGAAAACTATCCTCAAAGCATCTGTGCGGCCGCCCGGTGCGCTTACGCCGCGCATCTCCCCGCAAAACTCTACCCCGGCGAGAGCTAGATGCGCGGACCGCATCTTTTGTTATAAGACCGTGACGTGGAAGCTCCCACATCACACTTGCGCGTGCCGTGTACCTGAAGGAGCTGATTTGCCCGATTGTCACAGAAGTGTCGCATGCGCGTTGGGCGTTGGGCTTCTCCGATCGGAAAGCATTTGCGCCTCCCCAACGAGTTATGTCTGGCGGCGAAGATGCATGCTCAACGGGAACTGCTTCGCACAGAGGGAAGTCAAGTTTTTCTCGGCATTTATGCACAGCTCATTTGCGCGCGCGGAGCTGGCACTCAAGCCGCCGTTTCAGCGAAGCGATGAGTCGGATGGCAGGATCACGGAAGCTACGACCTGGTCAATAAAAGCCTGGGGGCATACCAGAGCCTCATGTGGACCACACGCCGGCCTCCGGCGGCTCAGGCTACGCTTCTTCGCATTTGCTCACTGACCGGGTTGAGCTCTGTTATACCGCTCGATATGGTGCGGCCTGTATTAACTGAGGGGTATACGTTATGTGGCGCGTTCCATCCGATTTGTTGCGCATTGCTGAGCGGATCGCGGATACCGAAAACAGGATCAACAAACTTCGGGACCGCGTCGACCGCCTCCGGGCTGAAGGCAGTGATGCTAGTCAAGCCGACGATCTTCTGGACGTGACCCGGGGAATGCTCGGGCAGCTCTACGCGCATCAATCAGACATGCGCCGAAGCGCCTGGGTCATCTCCAAGTAACCTTGCATATCAGGCCCAGCCCAGCTCCTTCATCGCCACACCCGCATGCCAAATCTTGGTCATGTGGCGGATCTTGTCGCCGTCAAACTCCATGACGTAGACGTAGTCGGAGCCCTTCAGGTTTTTTCCAGTTGGCGGGCAGGGGCCGCCTTGACCCGTGTGCGTGCCAGAAAAGACCCCGTACGCGCAGACGTTCTTGCGCTCACCGTCAACGGCAAACGATTTCACGGCATAGGCGCCATCGGGAAGGATGACGAGTAAGCCCTTCATCCAGTCGGTGTATTCCTGCAAGGTGCGCACGTCAGCCAGTGGCTCGGCCTGAGCTGAAAATGTCGCATTCGGTTTGCAGAAGGCCTTGCAGCCGTCCCATCCTTGGCCCGCCTCGCACGCGACGAAGAAATCGTGGGCTACGTCTCGAATTGACGCCATGACCGGTACTCCTCGAGAAGCGACAACCCTATCGCGGATCGGGAAGTGATACAATTGGACGATAAGCACGCTACTGGAACAGGCTGTGGAGGATCTTCGGTCTCTCTCGCGTGAGGAGCAGGACCGCGCGGCGCGGTTGTTGCTCACGGTCCGCAGGATGACGTTCGGTTAATAGCGTGACTAGGCGGCGATCTTCTTATTGATGCCGAGATGTTTCTCGATCGCGCCGATGCGCTCAAGTGCGTGATCAATCTCCTTCGTCAAGCCGGTCGTGTTGTCGGCTTTCTCCTTCAGCTCTTTGAGGTCGCGGCGGATCGATGCGAGCTCGTCACGAATGTCTTGCGTCTGCTCGCGTACTATGCCCGGCACTTCTGCTCGGATGATCGCGCGTACATCGTCCTTGGTCGCCATGCGCTCAACAATGAATGCGAGCGTCTCTCCAATCTCGCCGAATGTGATCTTTTTCGCCATACACAAGCAGTGTAGCACACGGCGACCGCTACCCGACTGTAGGATTTGCAGTCAGTCGTGGGGTTCATTGTAGCATCGCGTTGACGCGTGCTAGATACGGCGTGTGCACATCAGGGAGTTCAACCGTGAAGACGCGATGGTCTACACTCGATGCACCGGGAAAGGTGCTTTTCGTCGGGGGAGTGATCTTAAATCTATGTTGTCTCGTGTTTTTTGTCGCTCTAAGCGTGCCCGATAACGATCCGATTTCGCTTGTTCCAGGCGGCAAAACAATTCAGGTGTATGGCATTATTCTCTTGGCCTGCGTCTTTGGCTTGGCGAGTAGGTGGTTGAACCGGGGCTTTATTCTCATGGTTTGGCTGAGTGCCATTCCGGCGACCGTTTCCATAGCTTTGCTTCTGGTGGGTCATTCCGACCTTTTTAAGCCGGACTGCCAACCCCGAATGCGAGACTACATGATGTTTGTGCTCGACAACGTAGTTGAAGTGCTTCCCCTCGACCTTAAAAATCTGTCACCAATACATCTTCTTAGGTGCGAGACGAGCGAGACTGTTAAAGCTGGCATCATCAACTCAGCTATCCGCCTGTTCACGACATGCATATTGGTGTGGTCGTTGACTGAGGCCTGGGCTTGGTGGCGGGGAAAGCCTCTTTTGGGCGCGCGAGACACGCCCCAGGATCTTGGTTGTGGCTGAACGGACGGGACAACTACAAGGGAAGATGGCAATTGCCCTTCTCACCACAGGGTCGGTCATTGCCTTGGGTCTTGCTATTTCCGAGGTTCTATCGAGCCATTTTGGTGTCCTTTTCTGGGTTAGTCTTGTGGGGACGCTCTTAGTGTCCGCGACGACCATTGCGATCTGGCTGGAACGTTAGTAGGGGACCGGCGATACGGCATCAGCAAACGATATGGCTGGAGTGCGTCGCAGTAAGCGGCCGTTACAATTCAGTTGCAATTCACCCGGAATGGCGGCAGGAAGCGATCGTGAGATCCACCGTTTTGGTAACGGAGTGTACGAATGGCGAGAAATGGCGACTTTGAGAAGATGTCCTTTGCTGAACTGACGAAGATGCAGGCCGACATCGAACGCATGAAAGTTGAAAGGCAGAGCTCGGAGCGAGCGGCCGTCAAGCAACAAATCATCGACATCGCCAAGAGGGCGGGCTTCGAGCTCCGCGAACTATTTGGCAGAGGTGGGAAGAAGGGCAGCGTTGCGGTGAAGTACCGCGATCCGAAGAACCCAGAGAACACCTGGACCGGCCGCGGGCGTATGCCTCGCTGGATGACGGCGGCGACGAAGGGTGGGAAGGCGAAGAAAGAGGATTTCTTGATTTCGTGAGACCGATAGGGGCGCCACTTCGAGGTGGCGCCCTCGGAGCACACGTTAGCTGCACTTGCTGGAAAGCGTATTGAGCGCGGCGTTGAACGTCTTGCCGTCTTCGGAATTCTCGTCCAATTCGTTCCCGGCGTCCCACGCCTGCTCGAATTCGGGACCAAGCTGCTTCATGTAGCCCTGGATTTTCGCATCAATGGCTTGATCCGGCTTCTCACCGGCGCTGTCCATTACCTTGCTCATCTCACAGTACGTCTTGACCTTGGCCGGATCCGCTGCGATGGATTGGAAGACCTTGCTCGCCGACTCCACCTTGGGATTGGCGGCTTGCGCCGCGAATGCGAGGAGGCATATCCCCGCGGCCGTTGCAATGAGGCGCATCTCTCAAACTCCTTCATGTCGATCTCTCTGCTGTCTCCTTAACGCGCCGAGGGGAGAGTGGTTCAGTATTCGCGGAACAGCGATCACGAAAATGCGTTGACCCGGACAGCTCGTGCCATGGCAGTCAATGCATCAGGTACCCCACAAGGACGACGACTTCCCGGCTCGCGCGCGCCGGCCTGACCGCGGGCATCGACTCCCCCGGCTCAGTTGGGGAAGGCTGCTGCGCCCCGGCGTTTCCGGAAAGGCAATGATTGGGTTGTTCCTCGCTACGCTTCTGACTGTTGTCGCGCTTGCGTCGTTCCTCGTGGGCCACCACTAGCAAGCCGGGTGGTATACTTCCTCTATGAGTTCACTGCTCGAACAGGTGGTGAAAGATCTCCGCTCTCTCTCGCGCGAGGAGCAAGTTCGCGCGGCTCGGTTGTTGCTCACGCTGCTTGATGGGCCGCACGATGATTTTTGGATGATGGCGTGAGCAGTCTGATCATGGCTCCGCGTCTGCCGTTGTCATTTAACCAACCATCAACCCGAATCGCCAAATCTTGACGTCGTGCTTCTCTGCACGCGTCCGAACCAGGAGGGCTCCGGTAGTGCCAACCGCCGGGGTCCTTCTTGGTGCGCGCCGAGGCGCCACCCCTTAACCGTCAGGTAACAGGGAGGTGCGATTATGGCCTTCGTGCGCCCCCGCGCACTTGCTCTCCCCTAAGGGCCCAGTGTCTCGCACCGGGCCCTTCCTTTTTCATCTTCGGCCCATCGCGAAATGACAAGTCTAAGGGGTTCTTCAATTACTGTGCGACCATGTTGCCGGCAAGGAGGCAACGCTCTTGAACGAGACGCGTTCGTCAAAGACCGCGAAGATCACGGCAACTGCCACTAAGACCCCGAACCCAACAACCGCAATTTGCCTACGCATGTTATGAGCCTCCCATTAGCGTCGACAGGTAGAGCAGGCCAAGGCCGACAAGCACTAGCAAGAGGACGAGCGCGACACCCGTGCTGGATGGCGTCCCCGGAACGTTGCCCTCGTCTGCGATTACTGGCTTCGGAGAAATGCGATCTTCTGAGCGACCGTCGCGATAAGATTTATAGCTCATGATCCACGCTCCTTTCTGATCAGCAAACGCCATCCGATCTAGTGGGTTCCCCTTAGTTGGCACCGAGGAGACCGCGCCAGGGAATTGGAGACCGCGCCAGGGAATTGCTGCAGCGCGGCGCGGAAGATTGCGCGGCCGAGGAAAGGTAGGAAAGGGAGAAGGAGGCGGCCGTCGCTTCATTTGACATTCATACTCAAACTACTAGCGTTGTTGCATGAGGATCCTTCTCATCCCGCTCTTGATTGCCGTGCTCACAATCCTCGCAGCGCTCTTCCTAGCCGTGCCCCCACGTGCAAATCCGGCTACCGCAGCCGTAAGCGCTGCATTCCGCCTATCATGATCGGGCGATCCATCTTAATCGTTGCCGTAAGCTCGTCCTTTGCGGGATGCATCGACAGCGATCGTCTTCGCAGCAACCTCGGTGGACCTGCAGCCGCGGCGGAGATCGCAGAAGCGCGCAAGCAAACGATTGCGTCGAAAGTGCTTGGTGCGATCGCATTGGAGCGCGTCACGGGCCGCACGGCCGATCCGGCTCGGCTCAACGAGTTTCGCTGATCTCTTCCCCACTATGCTCGACCCGGATCCAGTGTGGGCAGATACTTGCCCGCCAATGGAGATGCTATAATTGGCGAATCAGCAGCCGCGCGAGGCGAAGGGCAATGGATTGCCCCGTGTGCACTCAAGAGGTCACGAACCGGACACCCGCCGACTATAAGGGCCTTGTCGTGGGATGTCCGCGGTGCGGCGACTATCGGATCATGGAAAGCGCTCTCGGTGCTTTGCAGCGGCTGAGGACTGAGCAGCGACTTGCGGCCTTGCAAAGGGCGAAGGATGTTACGTCCTGAAAGTCTTGGCCGACGATCAGCATCGCGTGCTTCTAGCTCTCGCGACCAGGCACGCCGCAGCTTCACTTGACGGTCATCGAGTGGGGTGTACACTGACGGGTACAGATGGCCTTTTGGCTCGCCTCGCGCAAGCGGGGCTAATTGTTTTTTGGAGGTCCGATTGATATACTCTGAGGTATGACAAAATTGCTTGAAGAGGCAGTGCAAAAGCTTTCGCAGCTTCCCAAGGGCAGGCAGGACGAGCTCGCGCAGATGCTGATCGATGTCGCTGCCAGCGATCTTAGTCCCTACAAGCTCACCGCCGAAGAAATCCAGCAAATCGAAGAGGCGATGGGGCAAGCCGAACGCGGAGAGTTCGCGAGTGATGAAGAAGTCGCCGGCATGTGGAAACGCTTCGGTCTATGAAGGTGGTTTACTCGCCGCGCTCCATTGAAGCTCTCGATGACATCCGACGCTACATTAGCAAAGACAATCCGTCAGCAGCGTGGGTGGTGGCGTCATTCATCCGGCAGACCATCCGACACCTCGAGCGCTGGCCGTACCAAGGCCGAGCAACGGAACGGGACGACGTCCGACGCATCGTCGTCATCAACTACCCGTATGTCGTGTACTACCACGTGAATGATGACCGCGTTCTCATTTTGACCGTCATGCACACCGCGAAAGATCGGTAACGACTTGCGCCAGCGATCGAAGCCGGATGGCCGAGACGCGGAACGCGGCTCGGTGGCGCAGCCACGAGAGCGCGGCGACGCCGGCAGGCGGCGGGCGCCATATCACTACTGCAACAGCTCACGCATCCTGAACAAAGAGCTCACGCAAATTGCAGGTGGCGTGGCTCACGAATTCTGGAAGGTCCGCGACGATGCGGACGCGCGAATCACGCGCCCACCGCAGTGCTGGTCGTGCGGGGACGTTTCGGTTGTTGACCGAGTGAGCGGCTCGGCGTACGAGAGCCGCATCGCAATCGGAGGAAGGCCACCATGGACGGCACCGTCAAGTTCTTCAATACCGCAAAGGGGTTCGGCTTCATCCAACCCGATGACGGCGGCAAGGACATCTTCGTCCACGCGACGGCGCTTGAAGCGGCCGGCATTCGCTCGCTCAACGAGGGCGATCGCGTGAGCTTCGTGCCGGAAGACGACCGCCAGGGACGCGGCAAGCAAGCGGGTCAGCTGAAGAAGATTTGAGCGCGACCGAGGCGCACTACTCGGTACCGCCATCGCCCGCGTGAACGGGCGGGCTTCCTGCGCGCCATTGTTAGCGCGCCACCGTTCGAAGCCGAATGTCCGAGACGGTCTCGAACGGTGGGATGGGCTTAGATTGCTATGTCCCGCTATCGCCGACATTGAACTGACGCGCACGCAGGCGCTGGTTCGTAATGTCGGTGGCGAAGAAGTCAGTCAGCGCGAAGGCCGACCACAATGCTGCGACCGCATGATGTCGCCACGTGAGAGCGTCTGCACCGTGCGCTCCCAGCCAGTATGCCTCTATGACTGCCGCAACAACGATCGGGCTGGCGGCAACGAACTTGTCGAGCGCTGCTGAAAAATCGTCACCTCGGCCCGTTTGGCTGGCGAGCGTCCATTGCTGCAGAATGGAATAAACTCCAAATGCCGCAATGACCCGAACCCAGAACATCTCGGCTTCGCCAAGCGGCGGATTGTATTGGGATCTGAAATACAGAAGCCAAACAAGACCTGCATCGACAGCTAAGGAACCTCTGAATAGCGTGACTTGATGCTGGCGCGTCGGTTCGAGGGCGTCGGAGTTTCGGATCGGGCGCGATTTTCCGGCTGAATAGCTGGGTCACGGGGCCATATTGGCCCCATTCTCCTTCATGCGGACGCAAGTCGGCCGCGGGCGAGATACAGATTGGCGAGCGCAAGCAGCGAGAACACCTGCGCGCCATTCTTGGCGATGCCGCGATAGCGCACCTTGCGATAGCCGAACTGGCACTTCATGACACGGAACACGTGCTCCACTTTGGCGCGTACTTTGCCGAAGCGGCGATTGCGCGCCTGCTGCGCTTGGCAAGCTTGCGCCCCGGTTTCGCCTTCTCCTTGACCGCCCACAGCACGCCCGCGTCTTCGGCCGCGCGCTTCTTCTCGTCGCTGGCGTAGCCCTTGTCGCCGTAGACCGCGCGGTCGTCCTCGCGGATCAGGTGATCCATCACCTTGGCGTCGTGGACGCTCCCCGTCGTCACGCCCGCCGTGTGCACAAGCCCGCTCTTCGCATCGACGCCCACGTGCGCCTTCATGCCGAAGTACCACTGGTTTCCCTTCTTGGAGGATCGCATCGCGGGATCGCGCTTCTGTTGCTTGTTCTTCGTCGACGGCGAGGCCGCGATCAGCGTCGCATCCACGATCGTGCCGCCGCGCAGCATCGCGCCGCGCGCCTCGAGATGTTCTGCGACAGCCGCGAAGATTGCCTTCGTCAGGTCGTGCCGCTCGAGCAGATGGCGGAAGTTGAGGATCGTCGTCTCGTCGGGGATCGCGTCGCGGCCGAGCTCCAGGCCGGCGAACGCGCGCATCGAATGAATGTCGTAGAGCGCTTCCTCCGCGCCCGGATCGGACAACCCGTACCACTGCTGCAGGCAGTAGATGCGCAGCATGACGGGAAGCGGAAACGGGAGCCGACCGCCCTGTGGACCGCTCTTGGGATAATGCGGCTCGATCACGGTCCTCGAGCTTCGCCCACGGCACGACTGCCGCCATCTCCGCAAGGAACACCTCACGCTTCGTGCGCTTCTTCTTGGTCGCGTAATCCAGCGACGCGAAGCTCAGCTGATCCATCGCCTCAACCCCCGCGAATCAATGGCGCCAGTGTGCCATGTTCGCCGGGTTGATCAGAGGTTCCCTAAGGCGGCGAAGATGCTAATTGTCCGCGCACTCCAATGCCCGTCGCGCACCACTTCAACCCGCTCAACGGTAGCCATAGCGCTCTCCTGTGACTGCTTCGCAGAGAAACGCAGCGGCCGTGCTGTTAGTTGCATTCAGTGACACGCGCCGTGAAAGCTTGCACTGGCGATTAGCGCAGTGCGATTGGAATCCATGTCGGGTTCAAGTTTGTGATGATCCATGCGCCACCGAAGGCGATAAGTCCCGCATACACGATCTGCGGCAGCATTGCGATGAGCGCGGAGATGAGTCCGACGATTGCACCGAGCACATGCTGCACTGCCTTCAGCAGATCTTTCGCGACCTTATAGAGAAAGTAGGCAAGCGCCGCGATGACGACTACGAAGAGCACTTGCTTCCACAACGGCAGATTGTTGAACGACATCTGGAACATCTTCACAACTTGGCCGAACGACCAGTTCCAGATGAATTGCAGTACCTGCCAGATGACCGCGGCGAGCCGCTGTGCGATCTGGCCGACTTCGTTGAGTACCTGCTGCATGGCTACTACTCCGCGGTGACCGCGTGGAATTTCGGCCGCTACATCATCACCGCGGAGCAACGCCGGACCAACTCAAGGGTTCCGTTTTTTGACGTCCGACACTGGCCGAAGATGCGCGCGAGGAAACCTGATTTCGTACAATAAATTGGCGCTGACGATGACGCTCGACTTTGCACATGTTGCGATAGGGAGCTGAGGCTCCATCAGAAAAACGCAGCCACAGTCTTCGCGCCATGCGATCGAAGCCGGATGGCCGAGACGCGGAACGCGGCTCGGTGCGCAGCACGAGAGCGCGGCGACGCCGGAGCGGCGGGCGCCCACATCTCACTCCAAATACCGCCGCCACCTCTCTCGCAGCCGCTTACCACTCTCCTCAAGCCTCTGCATGCGCCGCTGCGCCAGCACGTGGTTCCACTCGTGATCTGACAGCTGCGGCTCTTGCTGCCGTGCTTCCCAGCCGTCGACATAAGCGGCGAGGGCTCGGACACATTTAAGCTGATAGTCGCGCGGCAGCTGCTCGACCAGAACCAGCACATCTTTGAGCTCTTTGATCACTGCTACCTCCACCAAGGAAAGGAGCCCCCGCACATGATGTGCGAGAGCTCCGGAGATGCCCCTTGAATGCCGGCTGTCGTTTGGACGTCCGCGTGCCATCCCTGACAGGCAGCGGGTGGTGATCGCGGGCGTCAGCCGATCACTGGGGCGTGGGCCGTGTCCTGGCCCACAGGATTTCGGCGACGGCATCAGCCTCGCCTTTCATTGCTTCGAGATGGATCGCCACGACGAAGCCGTCATTGAGCGCGGTGAGTATTTGCGCTGGTATCCAGTTCGCGAGCATCGTGGTCTCCATCTGTGCGCGTGACGCACGTTAGACCATGGTTGCTGAGCAACGCGACCGCAGCTTTGCCCACATTTTCCAACTATTGTTGGGCTAACGGATCAAGCAGAGGATCCTTCAATGCATTGCTTGTACTATTCGCCGGGTGCCTGCTCGATGGCCGCGCACATCGTGCTGGAGGAGATCGGGGAGCCATACGAACTTGAGCCGGTTTCCTCTCGTGGGCATCTTGGTGGGGAAGGTACAACGAGTGCCGCTTGGATGGCGAAGAACCCAAAAGGGCGCGTTCCGGCTCTCTCTGGTGTGCCGGGTCGGATAGGTGGTTCGGACAACCTACTAACTGAGCTGCATGCGATACTGTTCTATCTCTCCCGAACACATCCTGAAGCGCAACTGATACCGACCGATCCAGTCGGCGAAGCGCGCGCTATCGAATGGATGAACTGGCTCGCTAGCAACGTTCACGCCATGTCGTACGGCCAGATATGGCGACCCAATCGTTTCGTGGCGCACGAGCGCGACTTTGTGGCTGTCCAAAACAAAGGGCACGAGAACCTGCGCGAGCAGTACGCATATATCGAACACTTGCTCGATGATGGACGGGACTGGGCGGTTCCTGGCGGCTACTCCGTTGTCGATCCGTATCTGCTCGTGTTCTACCAGTGGGGCGGCAGGGTCGGTCTCGACATGAAGACAAGCTATCCGGCTTGGCGTCGTCTGACCGAGCAAACGTCACGGCGGCCGGCTGTGCAACGCGTGCTTGCGCAAGAGAAAATTACCTTGCCTTAGAAGCGTGATCACCCAATTGATGGGTTCAACCGACAGAAAATGCGTCCGCCCGGCCATCGCCTAGAGTTGCAATGATACGTGGATGCCGACATCTGCCCGCTCGCCACCAACCGCCCGCCTCAAGCGCGGATCGTTGGCGGTGGCGGAGTGGCTGGTGATCGCGGTCCGCAACAAGTACCAGCGGACATTGCCGAGCCGACGCGCCTGCGGTCCGATGTCCGATGGCGCATCGTGTCCTGATCGCTGGCCACCGTGGATTTGCTGGGATGGCGGAGCATTCTTAGAGAACCTGCGGACATTGGCGGTTCGCTGGGAAAGTCTCATTAACCGGGGCGTCGGGCCTCACGGGACGAGCATTTGGCGGCTAACTACGTTGCTTCTGTTGACGTCCCCCGTTGGCGGCGCCACGTCGCCGGAGGCTTGCCGACCAACTTCTTGAAAGTGCGGTTGAACGCGGCCTCAGATTCGTAGCCCACATCCTCGGCAACCTTGGCGACGCTCTCGACGCCATCGGACAGCATTCTAGCTGCGATCTGTATACGCCACGCCGTGAGGTACTGCATCGGTGGTTGCCCGACCAAGTGCATGAACCGCTCGGCGAACGACGAACGCGACAGGCCGACCTTGGTCCGCCCCCAATGAAGTGGTCCGACTCGAAGTATGGCTTTGCCACGAGGAGGACTGGAATGGCGAAGAAGCACAAACCGGAAGAGATCGTTGCGAAGTTGCGGCAGGTTGATGTCCTGACGTCACAGGGGACACCGCCGATCATTCACGTTTCGAAGAACTCGTCTCCACCTTTCAAAGTCGATGCCATGATCGAGACCGCTGTGCACATGGTGGAGGCAGCATGTGCCGCTAGCGCCATGGCATGGGTGGTTGCACTCCTCACTTGGCGCCGCGTCCTCGCACTTCGAGCATTGGCTCTACTTGCTGCAAGTGTGGCGCTCCTTATACTTTTGGGAGCTCCACCGCGCGTCATTGGGTCTGGAATCGTCTGCGTTTTCGTGGTGGTCTTTCTCGAGCTTGCGCAGCATCGGCTACCAGGACGGACCGACAGACCGAGGCCGTAACTGCCATGTTCTTGTGCACTCATGAATGCACAGGACCTGCACAGGATTTCCACACCCCTCTTGCGCTCTTCGGCCTGAAGGAGCTTGATGCCGCTGTGTTCTGTTGCGTTCGTCGCGTCGCGTTCCCTGCGTTCGTAACCAGTGGAGTGCCGCAATGTTTGAGCGTCATGAGCACGCCTCCAGGTGCGTGTACCTTCTTGCCGATAGCCTCGACAGCATCCTGGCAGCCTGCGAGGATCTGCCCAGCCAGCACATCGAACCCGGCCATCTACTGCGCTCCGAACTCGCTGCGATCACGCACGTGCTTCAGGCCCGCCGATACATAGAGGAAATTGACGCCGCGGAGCCGACGCTCGTCGACCAGTGTGTTCTTTTCCTCACCGGTACCGCTGCACTCGACCTCGAGCATCTTCGAAGCGGGCGGTCGCTTCATCCGCAGCCGACGGCATCCGCCGACTTGCGGATCTCCGACGAATATTTGGTAGGGCGACAGCTTCCGATCGGTCTGCTCGCAGAACTTGCGGCAGCGCTGCTGGACGTTCTTGAGGCACACTACGTCCTGTACGACGACCACGATTCAGTAAGCGCGCATCCCGTCCCTTCGGCGGCACCCGAGCAGAGAATTACCTAGGCGTATGCAGACCGCCGCTCTGATGTGGTCCAGGAAAGAAAAGAACGCGAGGGAAACATGCGCGCTTGTCTCATCGGTTTGTGTGCCGCCCAGCTGATGCATGCGGCGCCCGCGTACGCGATGACGCGGACGTTTCTATATCACGTGTTGCAGCCGACCATGGCCGTTGCTGATATCGACTATCGTCCTGCGCAGCGTCTCGCGCAGCGCCGACGGTATTTCCATGGTGAATGGTACACACCCGGACAGCACTGGCAGCCATGGCTCCCCGGGCGATATCATCGCTACTCTCACGGCGGCTTTCTTAGCGCCTATTGCAGCCATACCTACTCCGTCGCAGAGCGCCGCTGCGTTGAGCGCCATTGGTAGCTTCGCATTCTGCCGCGGCAGGTTGTGAACCCATCGTCCCCACAAGCGGCTCAGACCTTCGCCATCACGAGCCTCACCACCACGAGTAGCCGCACCGTCATCGTCTCCACCCCCGCAAACGATAATAAGGCGTCGAGCATCCACCAGCCGCCTAACGAGAACGTGCCCCTGCCGGAACAGCAAGCGACCGGAACCGACGCAACAACACGGCTCAACAAAGCCGCGCACGACCGACGCGCCCTCCACTATTCGTGAGGTCGATCGCATCCACTTTCCGTGCGGTCCGTCTGCAGGATTCGTGAGCTGGCTGGCCAACGAGACGTCCGCTCTTCCCCACCTGCGGAAGAAGACGCGCCGGTACAAAGACTATCGCCAATTACCGGTTTCAAACTTCGGCACTAGGAGAATGAGAAAGGCTACGCCTTGATGGTCAGTCTCTTTGAGGCTGGGATCATCCGTCAACGAAACAGCGCAGCCACGGCGACAATCAACCCATGTCCTTGTGGCTTGAGCACGACCGGAGCCGTCGGCCACTGCCGAAAGGCATTGTGGACGCTGCCGCTATGGAGGATGAAGGGTATATGCCGATCCGTAAGTCGACAGCAAACAAGCGTGCTGTCTGCGGTGCCCAGGTCGAAATCCAACACGGCGGCCGACGGTCTGGATCATCGGCGAACCTTAGGGCGCGATCCAGGCGAGAAGCACTGAGAACCCTCGCACCCGCTGCCGCCAGACGTTTCTCTGTGTCGAAGCGGATCAAGGGATCGTCTTCGACGAGAAGGATGCATCGACCGGCCAATAGCGAAAGTACCACGCTGTCCGCCTTTGCAAGACACGGCAGGTGGTGAAACTTGGGTTGCGGTGTCCCTCGCCACATCAACGTCAACCCAAACTCTTGGTTCCCGACTAATATTGGATACCGATTAGACGAAACCAGCTGGCACCGAGCGGACGCCGAGATCGTCCTTACGGTGATCCTGGCTACGCCGAAGGTTCGGCGTGGTTCGCAATGGCTTCCAGCGAACCAACCACCTCGTAGCCGACACCGTCTGCCGCGAAGTCAATTTGCGGCGAGTTCTCAAAGTATTCGGCCATCACCTGTTCAAGAACCGCGCTGCCGAACCCTTTGCCAGTCGGCGGCTTCACCTGTCGACCCACCACGCTCCTGCCAGCGGAACATGAATTGGTGATGACCATTTGGCTTGCCTACCGACCAACTGACGTGGACCCGTCCAAACTGATTGGATAGCGCGCCGGACTTTGCGGCATTAAAAGCAGGATTAGCCAAGCCAATGCCTCAGTGGGAATACCGCAAGATCAACCTCAACGACGTGCCTCGCAGAACCGATGATATCGATTTACTCCTTGATGCTGGGCACGACGACTGGGAACTGGTCGTCGTCACAGCCAACAACGTCGCATACCTGAAGAGAAGCATCGCCCCCGCTGCAAAACCGAGGCGTCAGCGGTCGTCCTCCTCGTCCGGATAGTCGAGCACCGCTGGTGACGGTGCCGGCGCGGCGCGCTCGCGCGTGGTGCGCGCGCCGGGTTCGCGAACCGGGCGGGTGCTCGGATCGCGACCGATCAGCTTCTCGAGATCCGCCAGATCGATGAACTGGTCCGCCTGCCGGCGCAGTTCGTCGGCCACCATGGGCGGCTGGGTCTGCAGCGTCGACACGACACTAACGCGTCGTCCGCGCATCTGCATGGCGGCCACGAGCGCGCGGAAATCGCCGTCGCCGGTGAACAGCACCACGTGATCCAGATGCTCGACGAGACGCATGGCATCGACGGTGAGCTCGATGTCCATGTTGCCTTTGATCTTGCGGCGCCCGGTCGCGTCGGTGAATTCCTTGGTGGGCTTCGTCACCATCGTGAAGCCGTTGTAGTCGAGCCAATCCACCAGCGGCCGGAGCGAGGAGTACTCCTGATCCTCATTGAGGGCGGTGTAATACAGCGCCCGCACCAGTTGGCCTTTGGTCCGGAAGAGAGCAAGAACGCGCTTGTAATCGATGTCGAACCCGAGCGCCTTGGCCGTCGCGTACAGATTGGCGCCGTCGATGAAGAGCGCCAGGCGCTCGTTCGGATAAAAATGCATGGTCCTAATCCTTCTTTTATCAAAGAGCCCGTACCGACAATTGACGGTTACGGATGGACGACCAACTCTATCATCGATGTCGGAACTTGTCTGCGGCGATTCGAACGTGCTCCACAAGCGTGGCCGCACTAATCTAGGTTAGTGGAAATACCGGCATTACGTTAAGAAACGCCTGCGCCTGCTCCGTGTTCGCTGTATCCTTCATCCAGTGATTGCACCGATAGTCAGACCTCATAGTTTTGTCGCAATGTCGGGCACAACTCCATGGGAGCATCCGCGGGAGGAGTTCGCCACCATGAAGACATTGGCCGCAGCAAACTGGGCCATGCTGGAGCGTCATTTCCGCGAGCACGCCAAGCAGGTGGATCGTTTCAGCAATGCCGGCCCGGATGCGTTGGTTCGGATGTGGAAGAGCCAGAGCAACGAATACGGCGAGCGCCTTTCGGATTTTGAGCGCGAGGCTCTTATAGAACGCCACTGCGAAGTGTTCGGAACCTGGCCGAACTAGTGGCGGCGCGAACGACAACCCTCCCCCACTCGCCCCACCCGGCACTGATGCCTCATCCACCGCAAATTAAAGTCACGCAGCACCTGCGCGTCCTCCAATATCCGTGAGCGCACTCGCGCCCACTTTCCGTGGAGCGTTCCCCCAAAGTCCGTGTCCTCGTCGTTCGAGAACCGTGATGTACCTTCTTCGGAACTGCATTGGCCGGTCAGATGTTGAGATACCGTGAAGTTGCACGGGGTCTTCTCATGAGTACGACTGGTTCTCAAACAAAACTTCGTGGCGCAGTCCGCGGAGCCGTCGCCGGGCTCGCGGTGGTCACGGTCGCGGTTCTGGGTATGTGGCTGTTCCTGGTCTCGTACTAACGGTCATGAACACAACATCCAATTCGAACGCGCGCTGGCTTGCGGTGATAAGAGCGCGCACGCGCGATGTGAGAGCTAGCCCGCGGCCTCCGACAGCGCCGGCTTCCTTCATCACCCCCCATGGATGGGGCGACGCGGATCGTTTGGCGGTTGGAGGATCAAAGGCTCCTACGGCGCGACGATAGTGACGCGGATTGAGCCGCCTTGATTGGTTCTCGGCGCGCTCGCACCCGCCACCGCAACCACAAACGTCACAACAATTGCTCAATAGAAACAAATATATGCTCCGCAAGTGAACTTGTGCCGGAACACGCCTCAACGCGCGAATCGGGCACTCGCATTTCCACACCCTAACATCTACCCTGACCCAGTTCTCGGAGACCCGGTCGTGGCGCAGACACCAAGAATGTTCCCACCTTGCCGCTGAGTACTTTCCGAGTCTGGCTGGCGGTCAGCGCATGGGCTTTGTTGAGAGCGACCATCCGGCTTTCACTCCCGGTCGGTTTCTTGGGAGGTGCTGGCCTTACTCCCCCGTTCGGCGGCATCGGCTTCAAGGCAGCCAACCCATGATCAGCGGCATCAGGTCTCCCCCGACCTGGTGCCGCGTTTCCTGAGTTCTTCATTCCTGCGAAAAGGCAAGCGTCTACTCGCGGTCTGTGTTTTTCGCTTGAGGCGAAAGTTCATCAAAGGACCGTTCTATGGTCATCAAGGCAGACGCGCCCTTCGACCCGAAAGCCTTTCTCGCAAAGGTCGGGATGGGTCGAAGCATCGGCACGTACCGAAAAGGGCATGCCGTTTTCTCGCAGGGCGAGCCTGCGGATGCCGTCTTCTATGTCCAGAAGGGCAAGGTCAAGATCACCGTTGTGTCCGAACAAGGCAAAGAGGCTGTCGTCGCCATCCTCGGCGCGGACGATTTCTTCGGCGAGGGCTGCCTCGCCGGCCAGCCGCGCCGCATGGCAACCGTGAAAGCCATCACAGACTCCACCATCATGTGCATTGAGAAAGCGGCCATCGTCCAGCAGCTCCATGATGAACCGGCTTTCTCTGAGCTGTTCATGGCCCATCTCTTGGCGCGCACTATTCGCGTGGAGGAAGACCTCGTCGATCAGCTGTTCAACTCGAGCGAAAAGCGGCTTGCGCGCATGCTTCTGATCCTCGCCAATTTCGGCAAGGAAGGCAGGCCGGATGCAGTCATTCCGAAGATCAGCCAGGAGACGCTTGCGGAAATGGTCGGCACGACACGGGCGCGTGTGAGCTATTTCATGAACAAGTTCCGCAAGCTCGGCTTCATTGCCTACAACGGCCGCATCGAGGTGCACAGCTCGTTGCTCAATGTGATCCTCCATGATCAACCGCACATTCGGTCAAAAAACGGTCAGTGAGCCGTCTTCCGATGATGCTGATCGTAGCCTGACCCTGATAGGGTTAACGCCTATCTGCTGATCAATATTGCACAGATTCCGCTCCCCTATCGTGCCTAGCTACGCGGGAGGCCGGGTCCGCCGCCTCTATCTGCGGCGGGCTGGCCGGGGAACCCAGATTTGGCGTATCGCGGAGGGCCGTCCCATGCTGCTTCAGCTCGAACAGTTTCTCGGTCGGAAGCCGAGGTCTCGGGGCCTTCAACGAGGAACGGCCCTTGCACAAGCGATCGTCGACACGGTGCGCGAGCCCCTTGTGGTGCTCGACCAGAAGCTCCGTGTCGTTGCCGCAAGCCGCTCCTTCTATCGAACATTCCGCGTGACTCAGGAAGCGACGCAATGGCGGCCGCTTTACGAGTTGGGTGATGGTCAGTGGGACATTCCCGCCCTACGCCATTTGCTGGAGGAGATAGTTCCCAAGCACACCGTCATGGCGGACTACGAAGTCGAGCACGATTTTCCCTCGATCGGCCGGCGCATCATGTTGCTCAACGCGGGTACGGTATTTGATGAGAACAACGCGTGCTCGCATCTGCTGCTCGCGATCGAAGATATCACCGCGCGTAGAGACGCGGAACGAAAGGTCCAGCATCTGTTGAAGCAGAAGGACTTGCTCTTGGCCGAGATGCAACACCGCGTCTCCAACAGCCTGCAGAGTATCGCGAGTATCCTTCAGCTGAAAGCGAGCAAAGTCCAGTCGGAGGAGACACGGATCCATTTGCTCGACGCCCACACACGGGTGCTGTCGATCACCGCGGTCCAGAGGCACCTCTTAGCCTCCGATTGGGGTGAGCAAGTCGCGGTCGCCCCCTATCTGTCAAAGCTATGCGAGACATTGGGGCAGTCTATGACAGGAGAGAGCGGGCTCGCAACGCTTGCAGTTGTCAACTCATCAGGGTCGCTTTCGTCGAGCGATGCCAGTTAGCATCGGACTTATCGTCACTGAGTGTGTGATCAATGCCTACAAACATGCGTTTCGATCAGGGAAGATGGACGGGCAGATCGTGGTCGCGTACGAGTCGACCGGCGCTGCTTGGAAGCTTTCGATTGCCGACAATGGGATGGGTATAGCGATACCAGTCTTTCTCGGTACGAAGGCCGGCTTGGGCACCAGCATTGTCAATGCCCTCGCACAGCAACTCGATGCCCAAGTGGATGTCGTCAGCAGTGAGCGAGGCACGAAGGTATCCATCACGCACACTCACCCAAAGGTCACCGAGACCTCACAGGGTGTGAACATGGCTGCCGCTCTTGACATGGCGGAAGATCTCACCGCTCCCGACCGAGATAAGCATTTTCCGAATCTTGGCGCGACGCTCAAGCTTATGCCTTCATGATCGGGCCAGGACGAGATCGAGTTTGGCGTACTCGCTGCCCGCCATTTGATAGATCGCCAGAAACGGGTTCGCCTCGCTCCGTAAGTAGGAGAACGCTGTGATCGATACCCCTATAGAAAAGCGGCCGCAGAAAGTG
Organism: uncultured Alphaproteobacteria bacterium; assembly: GCA_963786015.1. GTDB lineage: Bacteria > Pseudomonadota > Alphaproteobacteria > Rhizobiales > Xanthobacteraceae > Bradyrhizobium. The sequence continues at coordinate 292,644 of CAWAXO010000041.1, forward strand.
ACAGCGATATTCGCGGATGGCTCGCAGTCGTTTTTCTCGCCGCAGGACGCAACGCCCGAAAAAAATGCCGCCCGCATTGATCACCGAGGTGTGCGGCGGGACCGGGGGGCTGTCGCTGATGTCGTTCTGGCTGCCACGGCTCAGCAAGGTCCCCCCTCGAGATTGCCTAGCCCGTTTCGCGACGGATTGCTGAAAGAACTACCCCGACTTCGAGCGTTTGCCAGATCCCTGGCCCGTGACCCCGACCGGGCAGACGATCTCGTGCAGGAAACCCTTGTCAAAGCCTGGGGGCACCGCGGCAAGTTCGAGGAGGGCACGAACCTCGGAGCTTGGCTCTTCACAATCCTGCGCAACACCTACTATGGGGAATTGCGATCCCGGCGCCGCGAAGTGTCCGACAGCGATGGGCACCACGCCGCGCAGCTCGCCAGCCCGCCGGCGCAACTTCACTACCTCGAGCTTCAGAGCGTTGCTCTCGTCTTTGCATGTTTGCCGGCCGGCCAACGAGAAGCCCTCTTCATGGTTGGAGTTTCCGGCCTGACGTACGAGGAAGCTGCTTCGATCGGTCGGTGTGCTGTCGGCACGATCAAGAGTCGCGTCTTCCGTGCAAGGCAATTTCTGCTCAGGGAACTTAAGCAGCTCGAAACCCCAGATTCCCCGTTGCCGTCTGCCGCGCAGCGGACGAGCTTGGAACGCCGCAACGCCGTCAGCAGTAGGAACCATTATTAGCCGCTGCGAACCCTGCGAAGTCCACGTCAGAAGAGGGTCAGGACGCCGACGAGCAACCCGGCGTGAATGCCAATGAAGACACTGATGCGCACACGCCTGTTCCGACCGCAACTGACCCGATCATACAATGCCGTCTCGTGACTTCTGTCACTTGCGGTTGTTAGAATGACCCCGGTCAGGACCGGGGTCATCAGCCAACGTACCTGTCAGCTGTCGTGCCAATGCTTCTCCTTGCTATGCCACCAGCCGCAACGCGGGCCATCACATTTCCAACCCCACAATTAGCGCGGCGACGTGCTCAACGTCGATGAGTACGATGAAGCTGGTAGACGCATATTCCGCTGGTGTTTCCACCCGACAGGAAATCTCGCGCGAGGTGATGTTCTGCTAGCCCAAAAGTTAGCGCTCGAGCTCTTCGAAATCGAAGCGCGCGCGGTTGCGAATAGATATCCCTGCGAGCCGCTGTCCCTGATGCGGTGACGGAGAGCCTCTCACACCCGATACTTCTCAATATCCTCCCCCGCATCCTGCTTTTTCTTGAGCCAGCTTGCCATACGGCCGCGCCCCGACCACGTGTCGCCGGTCGCGGTGTCGCTGTACTTGGCCTTCACCTCGGTGACCCTCGGCTCTTCTTGACCTTTCGCCGCGTTTTCAACCGGCGGTTCATCTACGATCTCTCGCTTCAAGTACGCAACGTTGTTCGGCAAGATCGTGACTAACTCCCATCCTTCCTTGCCGACATCACAGAGCACATCAAGTTCATCACCTCTGCGCGGTACCTCGTTCAGATTGATCTTTCGATATTCCCAGTCCACGGCGCGTCGTCTCCTGTGACAGCAGTCACGGTGCGTCCGCCGGTGACGCGGACGTGGCGCTACCAGACTGCGGGGTTCGTTACGTTATATAGTAGCGCCCGGGCGTCGGCGCATGAGGTTCCGGCGTTGGTTCTCATTAAAATATTGCAATGACTTATCCCCCACAGAGCGGCGTTAAACCTCAGCCCGATGCTACAATAACCCCACGAACTGACTGCGAAATCCGCAGCCATGTCGCCTGTTCATGTCCCGCACATTAGTGATCGACGGCAACCTCATCTTGCAGGCAAGCTCCACACTGACGTCTGTATTTGTCGGTGCCAGCGCAGGGAACAACTCATTCACCGGGAGCCAGAACGTTGGCGTCGGCCAGTTATCGCTCACCTCCCTTACGACCGGCACACAGAACACGGCCGTCGGCTACAACGCAGGGCATTCAGTCGCGACCAATGGATCAGCCGCTGCGTTCGGCTATGATGCCATGCAAAACCACACGGGAAATCAAAATACCGCCATTGGCGCCCTTACTCTGAACGGCTCGGGCAGCGGCAGCATCAACACCGCTCTCGGCTACCAGGCGGGTAACTCTGACACGTCGGGTGGAAAGAACATCCTCCTCGGCTGGAACGCCGCCTCAACGACCGCGTCCGGCTCGAACAACATCGCACTTGGCTACGACATCGCGCTGCCGAGCACGAACGGCTCCAACCAGCTTAATATCGGCAATCTCATCTTCGGTACCGGCATCAACGGCGAAGGCACCAATCTCTCCACGGGATCGATCGGCATAGGCACCACAAGCCCACCGTTCAAACTCACCGTTGATAACGCCGGTTCTTCTGGCATCGTTGCAGGTTTCGAAAATTCGTCGGGAGAATGTACGATCAACCCGACTGGCTCGTCGGTAAATTGTTCATCCGACATCACGCTCAAGAAAAATATTACTTCAATCAGCACCTCGACCGCACTTGCTAGCATCCTTGCGCTCGATCCGGTCTTCTTCAATTGGAATGCGGAAGCTACTGGTTCACCACAGCACTCGGGCTTCATCGCACAAGCGGTTCTGCCAATCTTCCCGGACCTCGTTTCGACCGGGTCAAATGGTAAGCTTTTGCTCAACTACGCGGGCTTCACACCCTATTTAGCTGCGGCAATGAAGGAAATCGCAGCTGTAAGCGGAGCCTTCAAGGCGAACCTGATAGCGTGGCTCGGCGACGCGCAAAACGGCATCATGGATCTCTTCGCCAAAAACATCTACGCCACCAACATCGCCGCCGACCACGGCAGCTTCAACACGCTGTCAGCGTCGAGCACCGTCTCCGACAGCGCAACGTTCAAGGAACTCTGCGCGCAAAAATCCGACGGCACGTCGGTGTGCGTCACCGGTGATCAGCTAAGCGCCCTTCTCTCCGGCTCCGTCCTGGGCGCTAGCGCGCAGTAGCAAGAAGAAGCAGCCGCCGGCGCTGCGACAGCGCCGTCTGGAGGAAGTACTGGAGCGCCAGCGGCATCACCCGTCTCGACTAATGTCGACGTGGCTACCGCCACGACTAGCACACCCTCAGAACCCGTTCCAACCACGGCGGCAACATCATCTGATCAATCACAGTTGAGCGTTGCACCAGCGCAACCTGACGTGCAGCTTTCCGCCGGGATTTCCCCTCCCCTTCAGGCCACCGGAACCGACGCGTCATCGACGGCTCAATAAGCCGGGCAACTCCCTGGAGGCATACTCGCCCTTTGAAGATCCGCTCCGACCCAGCCCAAGCAGCACTCAGCGGCGTTACCACTATTGCGAAGCAGATCATGCCAACAAAACGTCCTTCATTGCGCTTGTTCGGTCGCTCTATCACTGATGCCACGCCCCGCTTATTGCTGCCAAGTGTCGTTGAACAACGATTCCACACGGCTCCCATAGATCGAGCAACGTCGGGCGTCACATTCTTCGACACGCAGTAGAGCTGTGGCATCGCTGTGCCCGCTTGTTCGAGCTTGCCGATCCACCCAAGCATACAATTCGCGCACCAGAACATCTATTGAGTGAGATTTCCGCGCCGCCGGACGAAGCTACTACGTTGTTGGCCCTTTTGCTTCGTCAATGTGTTTGTGCTTATATTTTTAATATTTCCGATCCCCCTTGTTCCAGCAGAATAGACGCCCAGATAACTAGCGTAGTTTGAGTGATGATCATTCGATCTATGGTGAAATGTTTTCAGGAGAAAAAAATGTCAATCAACGCAGGTCCTGCAACGAACGCCGGCATGAGAGGCGACATCCAAAAGCAGTGGAGCAAGTTCACCTACGCTGAGGTCTCTGCCCTCAAGAGCAAGGATGAGCTCGTCGCTCAGGTTCAGAGCAAGTACGCGCTCGACAAAGTACAAGCCCAGAAGGACGTCGACGCATTCGCCAGAGGTCGACAACTTTAGTCGTTCGTAGTCGGTCAATATCCATTAAAGGAAAAGCCATGCCGAAATATCTCATACAGGCATCATACACAGCTGAGGGTCTCAAGGGCCTTCAGAAAGACAAGGCATCTGGACGAAGGACAGCGGTGGCGAGCGCCGTAGAGACACTCGGCGGCAAGCTCGAAGCCACCTACTATACCTGGAGACGACGACGTGATCGCCATCGTCGACCTGCCGGACAATACCGCTGCGTCTTCGCTCTCGTTGGCGGTGTCGGCCTCCGGTCTCGTGCGAACCAGACCACGCCTCTGCTCACGGTTGAAGAAGTGGATAAGGCACTAGCGAAGAACATCAACTATCGCGCTCCGGGCCGGTAACCCGAGCCCACCAAGAACGTCGCCTTCGTTTTCGGTGAGCCCGGCGGTGTCTTGCACGCCTCGGGCTCTTCATGGACGCAGCGCGAACGCCGCGTGACGCAACAGGAGGCTCGGGAACCATGCACATCGATCGTGCTCAAGCGAACCGTTACCTCGCCTTCGCTGGGTTCAGTCTAAGTCTTCTTTTCTTGTCGACGATCATTCTTTTCGCGTCCGTAGTTCCTCCGGGCATTGCCGGCATGGCTGCTGGAGCCATTCGTTCTCTGCAAGTTCTGATTAATTAACGTCATTCCTCTCGTGCACTGACAGTTGGCGAACGCCTTGGCGGATGTCTAACGTCGCATTCATGGTATCTATGTCCTCTCCTTCATGGTGAAGCCGCGCACAGGCGTGTTCTTCTAAGAAACGCGGGGAGGACCCGCGATCAAGTTCTCCATCGCGCTCATCAATACGTCCATCCTGGCGGGCTTGGCGATGAAGAGAGCATCGGCATCGGCACCAGGGACCGGCGTGTAACCGCTATAGCTGATGTAGGGTATGCCGCGCTCTTTCAGCCTCGCGCAGATTTTGATGCTGTCGCCGTCACTCAACCCATGGTCCATGATGGCGCCTGCCAAACCGTCGTGTTCGGCTAAAATCATCGCGTGGCGAGCCGTGGTTGTCATGGTGGCGTGTGCGCCAGCCTCTTCCAGCGCCCGAACAATATCCATGGCAATGAGATACTCGTTTTCTACAACGAGGATTGACAGTCCCCTGAGTCCAGGATGTTCCATACGGCACCTATGCGCGGCCAAGCGCAAAGGACCTAAGGCAGAGCGGTCTTCATGTCGGGGGCCGCAGTGTCCCAAGCCGCCGATCAATCCTCAAGGCGCAACAAGCGCAATGACCGGCTGGCAGAAGGCCATGCCCGTGTAGCTGGGGCGGACATGGTGTTGCGTATCGTTTCGGACCGTGCGCCCTATATCGGCGTTTGTCACTGCTTCTTCGCCAGTCTAGGTACTTCCCGAAGAGGGCCGGCCGCTCTTCTTCGCCGCACAAGATAAGTTTGCCGTGTCGCGAACATCCGAAATCCAGGAGCCTTGGCCATTTAGGTACTTTCCGACCCTTTGCACCAACAGTCGCCCGTGCCGTTTAGTGAGTATGAGCCCCGGATCAAATTGGCCGAAAAATCGGCTTTTGCTTGCTTTGCCTTCCCGTGATCTCAAGCTGCTTATGCCGCAACTTGCGCAGGTCCCATGCCGTCGTGAACAAGTTCTAACTGACGCCGACAGTCCGCTTGACCACGTCTTCTTCCCGGACAGTGGTGTCGTATCGGTGGTGGCGGTGTATTCGGACGGAAGCATCATCGAGATGGCAACGATCGGAAGGGAGGGTTGCACAGGAGTGCAGACCGTCTTTGGTGCCAAGACTTCATCAGCCCAATTCCTCGTCCAGATCCCAGGGGGCGCAGCACAGATGTCGCGGGCAGCGTTCACTCGCGCCATGCGTTCAATGCCTTCCTTCAGACGTTTGGCATATGCTTACGTCCAAGCCTTTCAAGAGCAGCTCATGGTCTCTGTAGCTTGCAATGGCGCGCATAGCCTCAAACAGCGGTTGGCGCGTTGGCTGCTCATGATGCGCGACCGCAGCGACGATGCGAAACTGTTGATCAGCCAGGACTTGCTCGCCGAAATGCTCGGCGTTCAGAGACCATCCATCACGAACGCTGCCGCAGAGCTGGAAGGTGCGGGGTTGATTGAGCGCGGCCGTCAGCAACTCACGATCGTCAATCGGCAGGGCCTCTTGGCAGCTTCTTGTGAATGTTATCAGTTGGTCCGGACGCGCATGGCGCATCATCTTCCTAGAACATATCAAGAACAGTAGATTTGCCACTGCACTGGTAATGTACATTACCGACAACGCCGCTCAGCTGGTTCACAAATACCAAGCATCAGACGCGTCATCAGAGTGCGCAGGAGCCAATTGCTATGCGCAAAATCGTTCCACTGGATGTCGTGGAGACGATCCGCGAAGGCCTTCTCGTGCTTGAGCCCGATCTGACCATACGCTTCGCAAACCGCTCTTTCTGTCAGACTTTCGCAGTCTCGCCAAAAGATACGGTCGGCCGGAAGCTCCATGAACTAGCCCATGGACAGTGGGACGTCCCCAAGCTCCGCACCGCGCTCGAGACGATCATTTCTGGCCGAAACACGATCGAGGCATTCGAAGTCGACCAGTTCTTCCCCTCGATCGGTCGGCGCGTAATGGTGCTCAACGCACGCAAGATTTATCGGCCGGGCAACAAGATACATCAAATCCTCCTGGCGATCGAAGACGTCACCGAGCGCGTGAAGCTCGAACGCGAGCATGCGATTGCTCATGAGCGTATTGCCATGCTGATGCAAGAGCTGACCCACCGCGTGAAGAACAGCCTGCAGTCTATCGCGGCAATGGTCATGATTGAATCGCGGAACCACAAAAGCGGCGAAGGCAAAGCGGCGCTTGAAAGGGTCTCACATCGCATCGACGCACTCTGGCCAGCTCTATTCGAAGCTAACCAAGTCCGACACGGTTGAGGTGGTCGATGCGGCGACCTATCTGGACGAGTTATGTCACGATCTGGTCGCATCAGTACAAAGGGAAAGCGGCAGAGCGATCGTGCTTAAAACCGATATCGAGAGCGTGCTGCTGCCGACCGACCGGGCAATTTCGATCGGACTCATCCTGAACGAACTCGTCACGAATGCCCTCAAGTATGCCTTTCCGAACGAGACGAAGGGGACGGTCATGGTGACGCTGAAAAGGATGCCCGGAGAGCTTCGTCTCACCGTTGCAGACGATGGCGAGGGGCTCGATCCTCTACGGGCCGACTCGGGGCTTGGCGGCCGACTGGTCGAGGGTTTTGCTCAACAGCTCGGGGGCCAGATCGAGCGCGAGAGCGGCCGCCAGGGTACGACCGTGCGCTTAATCTTGCCAGGCAAGACGTCCGTCGAACCAAACGGGTGCGGATAACGCGCTCTCATTTCGAAACTCCGCCGCCCCACAAGCGGATCTCAATCTTGGCGGGTCCACACCTTCGTCGACGGCGTCGCAACCGACCCCATCGCCATCGACAGAACCACCCGCACCGTCAGCGTGTCCGCCCCCGCGAATGACGACGCAACCTCGAGCACTCCCCCAATCGCACCCGACGCCAACGACAACACGCCGGTCGTACCTCTCGCCGCCGCCGGCACAGACGCGACTTCTACGCGGCAACAAGGCACAGCTCCCCTGCTCGGCTCCAAAATCCGTGAGCTCAATCGCGCTCATGTTTTGAGACGCGACCACCCCAAATTCGTGTCCTCGTCGTTCGGGACCCGTTATGTACCTTTCTTCGGAACTGCATTGGCCGGTCAGATGTTACTCCTGGTCTCGCACTAGCCGCTCATGGACACGACACAAAATTCGAACGCGCGCTGGGCTTGCCGTGATAAGAGCCCGCACGCGCGGCGTGAGAGCTAGCCCGCGGGCTCCGGCAGCGCCGGTTGCCCCTTCACCCCCCATGGATGGGGCGACGCGGATCGTTTAGCGGTTGGAGGCTCAAAGGCTCCTGCGGAGCGACGTTGGTGACCCGGATTGAGCCGCCTTGATTGTTCTTCGGCGCGCTCGCACCCGCGGACCCACCGCAACCGAGACGCCACAACACGGGCTCAATAGAAACAACGTGCATGCTCCGAAACAGAACCAGTGCCGGAGCATGCTTCAGCGCGTGACGTGGCGCATGGAAGTCGTATTACTTTACCATCTTCGGAAGCGTCTTGACCTGCTCCGCTGTGAGCGACAACACGACACGATCGTTCTCCAACTTGAATTGCTCCGGCATTACGCGAACCTGTGTCTCGCCAATCCCAATAAAGCCACCAATGCCTGCTTGCAGCTCGGCGACCTTGCCGGAAGCGTCGCGCTTCAGCGCGGTGACTTCGCCGACGTTCTTGCCGTCGCTGCTATACACCGCCTTCTTGATCCACGAATTCGCCTGCGTCTCAGTGAGCACAAGACCATCCTTCGTGACGGTTGTCGTAGACGCGGCGGGAGGCGACATCTTTTCGGCTGGCGGGCTAGCGGGTGGCGTGGTCTGAGCAACGGCAGCAGTCACGCCAAACACAAGGGCGAGCGCTGTTGCGCCAAGTAACTTGTTCATTTGGTTGTCTCGCTTTTGAGGGGGCGTGCTCGGGGTGAGCAGTGCGGGGTGTATAGATATAAGCCCCTCCCGCAACCAAGAGATGGTTACCGCTTCCCTGCAACGACAGGCTCGGAAAGTACTCAGCGACATCAGAAGAGCGTTAGGACGCCGACGAGAACCCCGGCGTGTACGCCGATGAAGACTCCGATGCGCAACAACAACGATGGATGAAGCATGGTCCGGTCTCGCGTGATCCGCTGACACAACGCGGTTATCTTGAAGTCCGTTCCTACTGGATAGGTGGCCGCGTAGCGGCGACCAGACGTCACGGCTGCAGCGGTCACGAAGCAGCAAGCCGCGATGACTAGACCGACGGCTGTCAATGCCGACGTGCTAATTGTAAAACCGGCTTCTCTGCTCACAATTTGAAGTGCAAGCACCCAGAACGCGGTCGGCACTACAACCGCTATCAGCAGTCCCACCGCCCTAAATGAGAAAGGTGAACGTCGTGACCGTGCGGGCAGACCGGAAACCGCCAGATCAGCATACGATTGTGCAATTCTCATCTCGGACCTTCGGCCATGCCGGTAGTGCCCAAGGTTGAACGTGAGGGCCGACGATCGGTTCCCGCGCCATCAGTGCCGCCCTGCCATGAGTATCTTCCGGGTCTGGCTGGTGCTTCGCATATGCGCTTCGTTAATAGCAACCTTCCGGCTTTCTCTCCCGGTCGGTTTTTTCGGAGGAGCTCGCCATACTCCCCCGTTCTGCGGCATCGGCCCTTGGTTACCTTCAAGGCAGCCAACCCATGATCAGCGGCATCAGGTCTCCCCCGACCTGGTGTCGTTTTCCTCGCTTCTTTTCGCGTGTTCGCTGCCGCGTCCCGTGCCTTCTCGCAAGAGCGCAAGACTTACGCACAACCCCCGGGGCCGCTAATCCAGATCAGTGTCACCGGTGTCGAACTATGTAGGGTACGGTCGCGGGAGGCCCCCGGAGCTGACATTTCGATCGCAGTCCCCCATGG
>CAWAXO010000042.1:0-247321 GCA_963786015.1 uncultured Alphaproteobacteria bacterium
TCCTCCCCATGCGCTCCCAAACTTCATGACTTCCGGAGGTTTGCCGCCGTAGTAGCGCATCTCTGGCGCCAACGATTCATCTTTTCGGTAGAAGCTCGAGGGTAGCGACGAGCCGAAAATGCCGAATCCTTCTTTGGGCGCATAAATCTTGACCGTCGGATTGACGCTCAAGACGTAGCTCAGGCCAGCCATGTGATCGGAATGCCTGTGCGAAAGAACAACGAAGTCCAGCTTCGCGAGATCGACGCCTTTCGCTTTCACGTTAGCCGCGAAGATATCGGCATTATCCCCGGTATCGAACAGAATGCGCTTGCCGGCAACTTCGACAAGAGCCGAGAAGCCCCAATCCTTTGTCATCCCGGAATCGGTTCCGAATGCGTCGTAGAGGATCGTGATTTTTCCCTCGGACTCGGCCGCAGCGGTGATACCCGGGGCCACCATCGAGACGAGGCTCGACAAGCCCACTGCGACAATCATCGCCGCTCTGAAATTCATCGAAGCGCCTCCTGTTCGAGTGCCACCATCTGAACCGTTTATCGCTCGACCTCCCGCCGTTGGTCAGCCGTGCTTTGCAGGCCATGACCACCGGACGACGTCGGCGCCCATATGCCAGACAGTCACACATTACATGCACGAACCACGCGCGCCTTTAGAAATTTGCGAGATCACGTCAGTTGCTCTGACCATTTTTGAGGGCTGTTGCCTCGGACCAACCGTGCCAGGCTGTCGACGACGCAGTCCTTCCTTATCTCATGCTTCAAATCACCCCTCCGGCACGCCGGCCAGGCGCAAACCCTCAAAGTAGCGCTGGCGCCTCGCGAGATAGATGGGATTGTTGCCTTTGGCGTTGATGCGGTAGCGGCGGATCGTGAAGCCGGGATCGAGGGCAAGTCCTGCCTCGGCCGTCGATCGCGCCTCCTCCAGGTCCCCTACCAGCGCCAGCGCGGTCGCAAAGTGGAAATGCGACAGCGCGTGATTTCGGTTGGCTTCGAGGCTCCGTCGAAACCAGTCGATGGCTTCGCGGTCTGCATTGATGCTCAACTTGCCAAGCCCGACAAACATGAACCACAGAAAAGCGCGCGTATCGCGCGGGGACAGCCGAAGCGCCTCCTGAATGTGCCCCTCGATCTCCTCGCTATGCCCCGATTGATACTTGCCGAGGCCGATGAACCCATGTGCATCGGCCAGATTTCGATCCAGCGCCAGCGACCGCCGGCATTGCGCGATGCCGTTGGCGATGCGGCTCGTCTGAATCTGCACGGCGCCGAGCAGCATGTGAGCTCTGGGATGATTGGGAGCATGGAGCAACGCGCTGTTCAAGGCCGTCTCCGCGGCGTCGAAATGCACGTTGACGTCATCAGCCATGAACGCCGAGCCCACGGACACATCGACCTGAGCCGCGGCGACCGCCGCCTCGATGTTGCCGGGATCGAGCGCCAGGGATCTCGCGAAGAAATCCCTTGCCTGCGCCAGAAGCGAACGAGTTACGCCTTTGTTCTGGAGAGCTCTGCCCTGGAAATACAGGTCCATCGCGTCCGGGCGGGGTGATCGTTCCGCGCGTCGCGCTTCGGCGGCGATGAGTTCCGCATTCAAGGTGTTGGCCAGCCGAGACACGATCTCGTCCTGCATGTCCAGGAGTTCGGCCGCCGGCTTGTCGAAACGGTCGGCCCACACATGGCTTCCGGTCTCTGTGTCGGTCAGCTGCGCATTCAGACGAAAACGGTTGTCGCCGCGTTGCACTGAGCCTTCCAGCACGTAGCGTACGTTCAGGTCACGGCCGATCTGCCTGGCATCGACGGCTTTTCCCTTGAAGGTAAAGGCGGTGTTGCGGCCGATGACGAACGAGCCGGCGATGCGCGACAAATCCGTTGTAAGGCTTTCGGTCACGCCATCGACGAAATAGTCCTGCGCGGGATCGCCGCCAATGTTGGCGAATGGCAGAACGATGATGGACAAATGCGGCATCGACGAAGACGCCGTCAGCTCTTCGATATTGGATGGCCGCGGCGTCTCGCCGGAAACGACGAGGGCGTCGATCGGCTTTTCATCGACAATCAGCATGTAGCCGCGGCGAGGCAGTGTCTTCAGGGCCGACCGGCCCGCGTCTCCTAGCGCGCGCCTGATGTCGCCGATGGCTTGGACGAGGGAGTCCTCCGTGACCTCGCAATCCGGCCACACCTCATCCATGATTTCGTCTTTTCCGACCAGTTGCCCAGCCCGTGTTGCAAGTAGCCGCAGCACCAGCCAGGCGCGCGGACGCAAGGGGACGACGACGCCGCGTCCGTCGCGCAGCACTTCACGGCCGAGGTCCACAATCCGGTCGCCGACAACGATCGGGTGCTGCGATGACTTTAACAAGGGCGCCTCGTGGAACATGCTTTCGGAAAATTTCGGCGGAGTTTCGGGACGCAATGACGATTGTACAGCATCATCTTGCTGCGCGGGATAGCAAAATCCTCCGGTCGAAGCCGTCAATACAAGGTACGCCTCCATGATCCGGCCCCTGATCCTTGCTGCATTCAGTCTATCGATTGTCGGCCTTTCGCCGGTTGCGGCGGCCGAAAAAAGATACGGCCCCGGCGTCACCGACACGGAAATCAGGATCGGCCAGACCGTGCCATATAGCGGACCGATCTCCTCACTTGCCAGGTTCGGCCGCGTCGAGGCGGCCTATCTCAGAAAGATCAACGCATCGGGCGGCATCAATGGCCGCAAGGTCACACTCGTCTCGCTCGACGATGCATTCACACCTGCCAAAACGGTCGAACAGACGCGGAAGCTGGTGGAAAGCGATGGCGTTCTGGCAATCGTGGGATCGATTGGAACACCGACCAATCTTGCGGTTGCGAAATATCTCAACAGCAGGTCCGTGCCTCAGATCCTGCTGCTCGCCAGCACGCCGAAGCTTGACGATCCCGAGAACCTACCATGGACGACCACGTTCATGATGCCGCAGCCGGTCGAGACCAGAATCTACGCAGAGTACCTGCTGAAGACCAAGCCTGATGCGAAGATTGCGGTCATCTACCAGAATGACGATTTAGGGAAGGGCAATCTGAGCGGCTTCAAGGCCGCCCTGGGATCACGCGCTTCAACCATGGTGGTGGCGGAAGCCGCCTACGACATCATGGAGCCGACGATCGATTCACAAATCCTGGCACTCAAGGCCTCGGGTGCCGATACGTTGTTTCATGCCTCCAACGCACGCTTCGCCGCGCAAGCTATCCGCAAGGCGCACGAGCTTGGCTGGAAGGTCCAGCATGTGCTCCTATCCGGCGTGAGCAGCATTTCGGCTGTCCTGCGTCCGGCAGGACTTGCGGCCTCGACGGGCGCGGTCAGCGCGTTCTGGCTGAAGACATCAGAGGATCCCATGTGGGATGACGATGCCGGCATGCGCGAGTATCGGGCCTTCATGAAGGAGTGGGCACCGAACGACGATATCGAGGAATCGATTTTCCCCTATGCGACCGCTCAGATCATCGTCGAGGTCCTGAAGAAGTGCGGCGACGACCTATCGCGGGAAAATCTCATCAGGCAGGCCACCAACATTCAAGGGCTTCCAGCTGCCGACGTTTCTGCCCGGCCTGACGATCAACGTCACCCCATCGGACCGGATCGGCTGGAGAAAGGCCAGGATGGCGCGTTTCGACGGCACCAGATGGGTGCTGCTCGATGATGTCCTCGGCAACTGACGATCGATCGTTTCGCGAAGCAAGGATGTTCGAGGGGTGGATCGGGGCCAATGACCGACAGACTGAATATTGCCATCGTCGGGGCGGGGATTGGCGGATTGTCTGCGGCGCTCGCGCTGAGCGCGCGGGGCATGAACGTCACCGTTTTCGAAGGAGCAGAATTCCCACGTGAGGCCGGAGCCGGACTATCCATCCCTCCGAATGCACTGATCTTGCTCAAACGCACCTCGCTTTGCGATGCGATCGAGAAGATCTCCACAAGGAGCCTGGAGCTGAAGCTACGAACGTCACGGGGAGAGCCTGTTTCGAGGCCGGGCGCGCCCATGGTGCTGAGCTATCAGATTCACCGCGTCGAGCTCCTCGAGATGCTCCTTGGTGTGGTGAAAGGACCAGTTCGATTCGGACATCGCTGTATTGCCGTCGATGAAACGCAGACCGGAGCGCGACTGACCTTTGCCAATGGTGCCGTCTGCGATGCGGATGTCGTCATCGGTGCAGACGGCATCCATTCGATAATCCAGCGCCAGATCGGCCTGACGGCGCGCCCGACCAGCGAAGGCATCGTGGCCTATAGGGGCCTCGTGCAGGCGGAAAAACTCCCATGGTCCGCAGAGCTGCGCGGGCTGAACATGTGGATGGGAGACGGACGCAGCTTCATCTGCTTTCCGGTGTCCCAGGGACGTCTGATCAATATCGTCGCTTTCGTCCCGAGCACGCGCGACATGGAGGAGACCTGGTTCGCGCCGGGCGACGTCACGACGCTCGCAGGCGAGTACGAAGGCTGGGATGCGCCAGTCCGGGACCTGATCGCGGCGCTCGACCATACGTTTCGCTGGGGCATCTATGATCGGCCGCCCCTGCCATATTGGTCGCGCGGGCGCCTCACGCTTCTTGGTGACGCTGCTCATCCGATGGTCCCGCATTTCGGGCAAGGCGCAGGGCAAGCCATCGAGGACGGCTTCGCGCTTGCTGTCCTGCTGGAGCACGCAAGGCGCGACGAGATTCCGGCGCGATTGAAGGCTTACCAGGATCTGAGATTGCCGCGGACGAGCCGGGTGCAAGCCGCCTCACGCCTGGCCGGACGGTTCTACCGGTCGGCCGGAGGCGATACCGCGGAACGGGCGCAAAGGATGCGAGGCTGGATGTCGGCAGCGGAATGGATCTTTCCGTACGACGCAGAGAAGGCTGCCTTGGCACTTCTGTAGCTTGGGGAAAGATTGATAGTCGGCCAAGACGTTCTGGACATCGCACTCGGCCACCTGAAGCTGAACGTTATACGCGCGAGGCAGACCGCCGCCGCGGTGGCCGTCGCGCAATCGTAAAGCTTGAAGATCACAAGGCGAACAGAATTCCCCAAACCTCTTCTGTCAGTTTGGGGAAACTGCCAAAAACTAAAGGAGAATCAAAATGAAGAGAAGATTACTGGCGCTCCCTAGGGGAATCGAACCCCTGTTTCAGCCTTGAGAGGGCCGCGTCCTAACCGCTAGACGAAGGGAGCGTTGAGTCAGGGAATAGCCTCGAAAGCCGGCGGCTGCAAGGCGGCTGTCGCGTTCCGTCCCCGCTTTGCGTAAACGCGTTGGCGTAAACGGGCGGCCCTGCCTCCGATCGAGGTCACTGAGCGGGGCGTCACCGAGAAACGCTCACGGCGCGTTGGTAAGCCGCAGCCGTCCGGCCGGTTTCAATGTGCGGACGTCAAAGGTGCGGATTTCGGTCGCCCCACCTATATCGAGTGTGACAACCAGCCGGTCGCCGGCGACGGACGTCCCCATGATGCGGGCGCCCTTGGGGAGCGTTTCCGTGACCTCGGCGGTCGCGAGGGTGCTTCCCTCCTCGTGGAAAAGACGATAGCCGATGGCGATCAGCACGGCCGCAACGCCTAAGGCCGTGGTCAACCCCGCGATCAGCATCATCCGCCGCACCCGCAAGATCAGCGCGGCCTGCTCGGGGGTCGGTTCGGGCACAGCGGTTTCGGTCATGCAGGGCTCATCTGACAACAATGCTGGAAAACGCGAAGTCACCGTCGCGGGCGACGAGGGCTCGGTCCGGCTCGACCGCGTGCTTGCAACGCGGCACCCGGACCTGTCGCGCTCGCGGCTGAAGGGACTGATCCTGACGGGCTCCGTCTCGGTCGGAACCCAGGAAATCCGCGACCCCGCTTATCATGTCGCCCGCGGCGATACGATCACAATCGACCTGCCGGAGCCGGTCGCCGCCGAGCCCGAGGGCGAGGACATCGCGCTCGATATCGTCTACGAGGACGACGACATCATCGTCATCGACAAGCCGAAGGGCCTGGTCGTGCATCCGGCGGCAGGCCACGCCACGGGTACGCTGGTCAACGCGCTGATCGCCCATTGCGGCACCAGCCTGTCCGGCATCGGCGGCGTCCGCCGGCCCGGCATCGTGCACCGTCTGGACAAGGACACCACGGGGCTGATGGTCGTCGCCAAAAATGACCGGGCGCATCAGTCGCTGACCGCGCAATTCGCCGACCACGGCCGGACCGGCGCCATGGAGCGCGGCTACCTCGCCTTCGCCTGGGGCGTGCCCAACCGGCAGCACGGCACGATCGACGCGCCGATCGACCGCCATCCGCATGCGCGGGAGAAAATGGCGGTGCGCACGAGCGGCCGCGAGGCGGTCACCCATTGGGAGATCGTGGAGATGTTCGCCGGGCGCGACGGCAAGCCGGTCGCCTCTCTGCTGGCCTGCCGGCTCGAGACCGGCCGCACCCACCAGATCCGGGTGCATCTGGCCCATAGCGGCCATCCCTTGATGGGCGATGCGGTCTATGGGCCCCACTTCAAGACCAAGGCCAGCCATTTGGGCCCGGAAGGCCAGAAGGCGCTGGCCGATATTGCGCGCCAAGCGCTGCATGCATACCTATTGGTAATAGAGCACCCCAGAACTGGAGAAATTTTGCGCTGGGAATCACCTTTGCCGAAGGATTTGCTTCGCCTCAAGACCAATCTGGAAGCGGCGCTATGACGCAGGTGCTTCAGAAAATCGCCGATATACCAAAAGGTTATGGCAGCCACACGGGGACGTGACGCTCGCCGTCCTTCCAAATCCCACCCGTTTTAGTGTATGTTGCATCTGCGTCGAATAACCGACGCGGAACATCGCAGACCGACTGGCTTTAACAAAGCGGCCGTCTGCCGGGCCCGCCGATATCGGGGGCCTGAACCACTGGAGGGCGCTGAATGGCCCGTACAGCTACGTTGCCGGTTCTCAATGGAGAATCCGGTCTATCTCGATACCTCGCCGAAATCCGCAAGTTCCCGATGTTGGAACCGCAGGAGGAGTACATGCTCGCCAAGCGTTGGCGCGAGCATGACGACCGCGACGCGGCGCAGAGGTTAGTCACAAGCCATCTCAGGCTCGTAGCCAAGATCGCCATGGGCTATCGCGGCTACGGCTTGCCGATCTCCGAAGTCGTATCGGAAGGCAATGTCGGCTTGATGCAGGCGGTGAAGCGGTTCGAGCCCGAGAAGGGCTTCCGTCTCGCCACTTACGCAATGTGGTGGATCAAGGCGTCGATACAAGAGTACATCCTGCGGTCCTGGTCGCTCGTGAAGATGGG
This sequence comes from uncultured Alphaproteobacteria bacterium, assembly GCA_963786015.1. Lineage (GTDB taxonomy): Bacteria > Pseudomonadota > Alphaproteobacteria > Rhizobiales > Xanthobacteraceae > Bradyrhizobium. Next base: position 7,276 of record CAWAXO010000042.1, read on the forward strand.
CACCACGGCGAACCAGAAGAAGCTGTTCTTCAATCTGCGCAAGGCGAAGAGCAAGATTTCTGCGCTCGACGAGGGCGATCTGCGTCCGGATCAGGTGAAGCTGATCGCAAAGCGCCTCGGCGTGACGGACCAGGACGTGATCGACATGAATCGCCGCCTGGGTGGCGATGCGTCCCTCAACGCGCCGATCCGCGACGACGGTGAAGCCGGCGAATGGCAGGATTGGCTGGTCGATAACTCGCCCAGTCAGGAAGCCCTGATGGCTGAGCACGAGGAATTCGATCATCGCCGCCAAGCGCTGAACGGCGCGATCGGTGTGCTCAACCCGCGCGAACGCCGCATCTTCGAGGCGCGGCGCCTGGCAGACGAGCCGATGACGCTGGAAGACCTCGCAGCCGAGTTCGGCGTGTCGCGTGAGCGCGTCCGTCAGATCGAAGTCCGCGCCTTCGAGAAGGTGCAGTCTGCGGTCAAGGGCACGATCGCAAGGCAGGAAGCTGCGGCACTCGAAGCGGCGCATTGAGCGGCGGCGCGCCAAGGGAAGCCTTAAGCGGAGCCGACGATCAAGCGAAGCTAAAGAATTGAAACGCGACGAACTGGCCGGCGGCAACGCCGGCTTTTTTGTTGCCTATTCCCCCCACTCCCGCGCCATGGCAGCAAGTGCGCAGCCTTCGCAGTAGCGCGCGTCCTTGAAGTCGATCCAGTCATGGGCATAGACGCGATCGAGCGGGACGCCGTAGCGCGCGCGCAGCACCTTAATCAGGATCCGCCACGCTGCGACCTGCGCGTCGGTCGCAGGTCGCGTCACGTCAGGATAGTTGCCTGCGAACTCGACGCCGATCGAGTTGTCGCGGACCACCTGGTGATAGGTCGCGTTATTGTCGATATATTTGTTGTCGTTGCGGTTGGCGCCGTCGCCATGTGTCGTGACGAGCGTTTCCGACACGGCCCAATACACCGTGCCGTCGGTTTCGACCCAGACCATCACGCCACGCCGGGTCGGATTTTTCGACTGCTCGATCGCGCCCTGTCGCGCCGAGCCCGAAGGCCCTTCAGTCTGGTGCACGATGATGTTGCGCCATGCATGGGCCCTGGTCACGTCGCCCCACGACGCGAGCCACACGATCTTCAGACCGGGAATGTCCGGGGTGCCCGACTGCTTTGCGAGCGCCGCAAGCTCCTCGCTCCGTGCGGCGTCGGGCCAGGCGAGCGCGATGGCCAGACAAGCCATCGCGACGAGACGGCAGATCATGCGTGCGGGTCCTTCCGGACCGGCAAGGTAGCACGCCTCACGCCTGGTTTTGCAAGACGCCGTCCAACGGCATCGACTCGGGCTCGGGCGCGAGCGGCGGCGAATGATCGTAGGCCGCACAGCAGTTCTTGCCGTTCTTCTTGGCGGCGTAGAGCGCCTCATCCGCGGCTGCGGTCAGCCGCTCGGGGAACGAGCCGACCTCCGGATGCCACTGCGCGACGCCGATCGAGACCGCGATCGGGATGTCGGCGCCCACGCAACCCTCGGCATCCTGCTGGCAGACATCGAGCACGCGGCGCGCGATCGCGATGCCGTCATGCAGCATCGAGGCCGGCAGCACGATGCAGAACTCGTCGCCGCCGGTGCGCGCCAAGAGATCGCCGGGCCGCAGCCGCGTCTGCGCCATCAGGGTGAAATGCTGCAGGCAGGCGTCGCCGGCGGCGTGGCCGTGGGTGTCGTTGATCGCCTTGAAACTATCGAGATCGATCACGAGCAGCGCGAACGGCTCGCCGCTCCGCTCGGAGCGCGCGCACTCCTCCGCAAGCCGCTGCGTCAGATGCCTTCGATTGGCGACGCCGGTGAGATCATCGAGCAGCGCGAGATTGGCGACCTCGCTGCGCAGCCGGTCGATCGCCATCAGGAGAAACGCGAAGTTCCAGGCCATCGCCAGGAACATGAGGACCAAAATCATCGCCGCCTGGAGCGCGTTGAAATCGACCAGCGAGGTCTCGCCACCGATCATGAACAGCGCGCAGGCGCTGCGGAGGGCGTGCGCGGCGAGTATCGCAATCGCAGCCGCACCACACAGCCGCGCGCCTGGATGCGCCCGATCCTCCTTGCGCGCCAGCAAAAGCGGCAAGGTCACAGCGATCGGGATCGACTGGCCGGCCGAATAAACCAGGATGCGGACCGGCATGTCGTCATCGACGACCAGGAAGAACGCCAGAACGGCGCAGGTGCCTGCGGTGATGAGCACGCCGGGACGCCAGGACACCGGCAGATCATAGAAGCGCCTGATGCCCATGGCGGCGAAGCAGCACGCCTGGATCATCAGTCCGTTGCCGACGAGAATGGGAAAAGCCGGGTCGATCACACCGCGCAGCATCGAGACGACCGAGCCGAGCGCAACCGACAACGCGGCAAACGCCCAGTAGCGCGCTGCGTCGAACTTCGGATAGCTGCGCATGACGTAGGCCCAGACCATGCCTACGGCGAGGAAGTTGACGACGAACACCGTCCACAGCGTCGGAACGCTCAGCATCGCACCCGCAGGACGCGCGCTGTCCTGTACCCCTTCAAGCAAGACCATACGCCCATGGCCGCCCCTCCGTTGTCCTACCGGCAGGATGCCGCATCGCGGCTTAACGGACTTCTCAACACCTCCGTGGAATCGGCGTCGTGGTTTTGAAATGATGAATGCCGGGCGCGCGTCGCCACTGCCGAAATTCGCCATATCTTCGCCGCGCTCTGGCCGTGGCGGGGCGATGTGTGCGTGGGGAAAAACGCGGCAAAACGCATAACATCTGTGGATAACGCCGTGACACAGGCGTGACAGCACGATGCAGGCGGCTGCGAATCTGCTGGGATCAGACTCGAGGACTTTGCAAGGCTGGCCCTCCGCCTGGCATCCCTCGTGTCGCGTTTCAATCCATTAAACCTTGAGAGGATACTATGGCTAAGAAAGCGAAGAAGGCGAAAAAGGCGAAGAAGGCCAAAAAGGCGAAGAAGAAGTAACCTTACATTCCTTCGCGGCCCGGGTGGAGCCTCTCTGCCCGGGCACACGGTGACTGGCTACTCTCAGAAGCAGGGATACTCTCAAAAAACGGCGGGCATGAATGCCCGCCTTTTTTGTTGCTTCTTGGTATTCGACCCATCCATCTCAACGTTGCATACTTAACGCTGCGATGCACGCGCCGCCATCAACTGCGCTTCCTCGGCCTCGCGGAGCACGTCGAGCGCGGCCCACGGCTTGGCCCAGAACTTCGCGCCATCAGGCAACGGCGCCGACAACGGCCGCCCCGAGGTCACCACCACGTCGAGCAGGGGGTTACGCTCCTTGGCGATGTGGGCCAGCTCGACGCCGTTCATGCGGCCGGCAAGATTGACGTCGGTCATCAAGAACGACAGGCAACTGCCAACCTTATCGATGACGAGCTCTGCCGCTTCCGCACTCTCACACTGAATGACGTTGTAATCGCTCTCTTCAAGCAGGACGCAGATCATCTCCCGTTGCATCGGATCGTCTTCCACTATCAGTGCCGTCGCGCGAAGGGGTTTTGATTGACCCATTGAATCGCCTCCCGAAAGTTGTCTCCTTGCGAAAGTAGTGAAGTGTTAAGGGCGAAAACGCTGGATGGTTCGGTTCCAATCTGAAAAAGTGTCGCGGGAACTTTCTCTTGCACAACCCATGACCAGGCTGGAACCGGCATGACGATGATTCGTGAAGCGGCCGTCGCGCTAACGGGCGCCGCGAGCGGCATCGGACGCGCACTCGCCATCGAGCTCGCCGCGCGCGGCGCCAGTCTCGCGCTGGCCGATCGCGACGAGGCGGGCCTGCGGAGCGTGGCGGCGGAGATCGCGGGCATCCATCGCGTCAAGGTCACGACGCATCGCGTCGATGTCGGCGCGCCGACCGAGATCGCGGCCTTCGCGCAGGCCGCGGTCACAGCCCACCCTGCCCTCAACATCCTCGTCAACAATGCCGGCGTCGCGCTGCTCGGCCAGTTCAGCGAGATCGACCAGGCGCAGATGGACTGGCTGATGAACATCAATTTCGGGGGCGTCGTGCATGCGACACGCGCCTTCCTGCCGCATCTGGCGACGCGCAGCGAGGCGCATATCGTCAACCTCTCCTCGATCTTCGGCATCGTCGCCCCACCCGGCAACACGGCCTACGCCGCGGCGAAATTCGCGGTGCGCGGCTTTTCGGAATCGCTGCGTCATGAATTGCAGATGGCAGGTAGCCCGGTGCGGCTGTCGGTCGTGCATCCCGGCGGCGTCGCCACCAACATCGTGCGCAACTCGGTCAGCGGCAGCGGCATCACCGACAATGCGCGCCGCGCGGAAACCATCGAGCGCTTCGACCGCGTCGCCAAGACGACACCGAAAGACGCCGCGCTGCGCATCATCAAGGGCATCGAAAAGAACCAGCCCCGCATCCTGATCGGCAACGACGCACGCATGATGGACATCCTGCAGCGGCTGCGGCCGGGTACGTATTGGAGCGTGATGGCAAAGCGAATTCAAAAGGCGGCGAAGTGAGGCGACGCAGCGCTGGTTCACGTCCGTGACGCGCGCGAAGCGCCCCTCTTGTACGACGGGCAATTTGCGCATCGGCGTATGCGTTGCTCTCGCCACGTCATCGCGAGCGCAAGCGAAGCAATCCAGGGTCTCTCCGCTGAAGGACGCTGGATTGCTTCGTCGCTATCGCTCCTCGCAATGACGACCCACTCTCACCACGTCATTCCGGGATGGTCCGAAGGACCAGACCCGGAATCTCGAGATTCCGGGCTCGATGCTTCGCATCGCCCCGGAATGACGGTGGCTACTTCACGCCGTCTAACGTCCTCTACCGCCCCACGAGTTGATCGGCGAAATAACCAATCGTCTTGCGGTAGATCGTGGCGTGATTCCATTCGCGCATGGCATCGAAATTTGCTGTGCCTTCACCGTAGCCGCCGCCCATCTGGAAGCCGTTGGTGTGCAGCAGATTGGCGGTGGAGGCGAGCACGTCGGGGACGCTGTGACGGAGATCGACGCGGCCGTCGCCGTCGAAATCGACGCCGTATTTGATGTAGGACGACGGCAAAAATTGCGTCTGGCCGATCTCGCCGGCATAGGCGCCGATCAAATCGCGCAAGGGAAGATCGCCGCGCTGCACGATCTTCAGCGCCGCGAGCAGCTCGCCCTGGAACAGCTCGGAGCGGCGGCAGTCATGCGCGAGCGTCGCCAGCGTGCGAATGACCGGGAGTTTACCCATGTCGCCGCGGCCGAAATCCGTCTCCAGCCCCCAGATCGCGACCAGGATCTGGCGCGGCACGCCGAAGCGCTGCTCGATCCGCGACAACAGCGCGGCGTGACGCTGCAGCATGGCGCGCCCGCCATTGATGCGGCCCGCGCCGACGCGGGTCGCGACATACTGTTCGAAGCTTTTGTTGAAGGTGTAGCGCTGGCGACGATCGAAGGCGAGCACGCTTGGGTCCTGCGTCACGCCGCCGAGCGCGGTGCTGACGACACTGCCCGAAATGCCGGCGGCCTGCGCGTCCTGCTCCATGCCGGAGATGAAGGAATTGAAATCGCCGCCGCAACGCGCGGCAAAGGAGGGCGAGCTGAGGATCAGAAGCGCAACGACGGCAACGGCGCGAAAGAGAAACATCGGATCGGGACCCCTGTACTGACAGCCCGGCGAGGGCCAAACGGCGCGCACCATAGCCTCATTTTCCGGCGTCAGACCAGCGCGCGGGGGCGAAATACCGTGCTATTCAGCGACGTCACAATTTGGAACAATCTGCCGCATGGCTGACGCCGCAGCCAGGCTTTATTCCGATGGTCCGCTCCGGCGATTGTCATTTTTGTGTTTGGGGGTTCGAAAAACATGTCGATGGTTCGTTCGCGCAAGACGCTTCGGCTTCTTGCGCTGGTTGCCGCCTTGTCGCTTCATTCCGCACCGTCCGCATTCGCGCAGGCGCGCGACGTGGCGGGCGCGAAGGATTTTCCGGGCATCGGCCGCTTCGCCGGCAGCGTGATCACCGGCTACCAGGTGAAAGATTTCGACGCCGTGCGGCTGCAGGCGGCGGCCTTCAAGGACGACAAGCCGGCCGATGCGCGGCGGCTCGAAGGCCGCGTTACCCGCATCGCCTATCGCACCAGGCCCGGCCCCTCGATCCTCGAAGTCTCGCGGAATTTTGAGACGCAGCTCGCCAAGGCCGGTTTCGAGACGCTGCTCGCCTGCGACACCGAGGCCTGCGGCAACATTCCCTTCACCGAAGCGATCGACGTGCTGCCGGTCCCGCAGATGTGGGTGGACGGCTTCAACTATCATTATTTCGCAGGCCGCAAGAGCGAGGGCGGCCGCGAGACCTACGCCAGCGTGATCGTCAGCCAGAACAACCAGGATATCACCGCGCAGCTCACGGTCGCCGAGCTCGGCGCGATCGAGAACAAGATGGTGAACGCGGCCGAGATGGCGAAGGGCCTCGGCGAAGCCGGCCACATCGCGCTCTACGGCATTTATTTCGACACCGACAAGGCCGTGCTCAAGCCGGAGAGCCGCCCGACGCTGGAGCAGATCGCAAAGCTACTGACGAGCCAGCCGCAGCTCAGCGTCTTCATCGTCGGCCACACCGACAATCAGGGCGCATACGACTACAATCTCGACCTCTCGAAGCGCCGCGCCGAGGCGATCGCAGACGAGCTGGTGAAGAGTTTTCGCATCGCGCAGCCGCGGTTGCGCACGGCGGGATTAGGCTTTCTCGCACCCGTCGGATCGAATGCAACGGAGGCCGGACGGGCGCTGAACCGCAGGGTCGAGCTGGTGGCGCCGTAAGCAAGCGGCCGGCTCGATCGCGCCGTCGTAGCGCCTGCGTGACGCCTCACTCTCTCCGTCGTCATTCCGGGACGCGCAACGCGCGGGCCCGGAATCCATAATCACAGGCCGTCATTTGTCGCTCGCTCGTTGTCCAGAGTGCCAGGATCGATCCGCCTGTGGTTATGCATTCCGGGCTCGCCGCTTTGCGTCGCCCCGGAATGACGGGGATAGTGTGCGGTCACATCGGCGCACGCCGTGATGCTTCGCGACGGTTCTTGCACGACTCCACGCACCACCGCATCATTGCGCCATGAACGAACCCCTCACAACCCGCCCTAAGCCCCGCGTCGGCTGCCTCGCCAGCATCGCGTTCCTGCTCGTCGGCGGCGCGATCTTCTACATTGTCGTCAACGCGGTGTTCGCGCCCTGGATCTATCGGGTCGGCGGCCGCTTGCGGATATGGCCGGTGTGGGAAGGCGTCGGCACCGCGCATGCGGCGTCGGGCAATTACACCTTTTATGTCTGGTTTTCGCCTGCGCCCTCGGGCTCGCGCATCGTCGCCTCCACCAGCGTGGAAGGCTATGGCTATCTCTGCACGCCGCGCGGCGAGCGCTATGGCTTGCGCGTGCGCGGCGGAACGCCGGGGCGGATCTGGTCGGATATGGACGGGCAGCCGTTTCGCCTGCGTGCCTATGCTCGCTCCGCGTTCTTAGGCTTCTCGGCGCAGACCAGCCAGCCGCCGCGGCTCACTTTTGCCGGGCGTTGGTCGGGCGACGAGTTGGTCATGACCGATGAAGGCAGTTTCGATCGCGCGTTCGAAAAGGACGGATCGCTGATCACTCACCCCACGGGACGACGCGTCACCGGCGGCGGCTTGCCGGTGACGTTCACGGAGACGACGTGGTGGTTCAGGCCGAGTTGCTCGGCTTCGGGTGGATAGTGGCTCTTCCGCGTCGGGCCTCATGGTTCGAGACGCGCGGCCTTGCCGCGCTCCTCACCATGAGGGTCTACGATCTCGCCGCGAAAATCCTCATCCTGAGGAGCCGCGTAGCGGCGTCTCGAAGGATGGGCCGCACGGAAACTGCCCGCGCAATGCCACCTCACCACCGCCCCTTCCGCTTATTCCACGCAAACAGCAAATCAGCGAAGCGATCATAGCCGAAGCGCGTGACCGGAAGCATCACCGGATTGCCGAACAGCGTTGCCAGCCATCCCGCGCCCGGCGTCGCGCGCCAGACTGCGATCGCGACGTCGGCGCCAACGATCAGCTTTCCCGTCTCATCCGTCGCGTGCAGTCGCCGCCGTACATCATCGAGCGACGCGCCATGAGAGGCCAGCGCATGCGGCTGCTCGTTGATGTCCTTGAACGCGATGCGGCCGGCACGCACCGCCTGCACGAGCTTGCTGCGCTGCCAGTCGATGCCGCCGTTACAGACCGGGCAGCGCGTGTTGTACCAGACGACGAGGAAAGGTGCGGACATGCTGGTCCCTATTCACCGGATGCAACGCTCGCGGCCTTGCAACGCTCGCGCCGGCGCGCCATATCAATCCCGAAACATTCGTCATTTTTTGGATGGACGTGACGGTCGCACGCCAGGCGCAGTGACCGTGCGAAAGGCCTGTCTTTTTGCTTTGACAGCGGCGTCCATATCGAGGACAAGCCGCCCATGCCGAAGAAGCCCGGAACCAATCCCAAAGGCGAATTCGCCTTTTTCAACGTCACCTATGAAGACGATACCCAGCGCTCCAACCGCCGCGTGCCGGCGGAGCTGCTCGGCGGCCTCGACGGTGACGAACCCGCGCGCGGCTTCATCATGGAGCAGGACCGCGAGATCGCGGAGAAGTCCGGGCGGCCGCCGCTGGCGATCAAGAGCCTCAGCCGGGTCGGGGCGAAGAAGAAGTAGAAGGCGAACATCGCCGGGTCGAGGGCCAGGGGCGGCCTTTTAAACTTCCGTGACACCAAACGACGCCTGATGCATTTCGCGGTCAGTAAAGGCTACCATGTGGCCGATGACTGACGACAAGCTGAAACGACGGCTGACCACCGTCCTGTGCGCCGATGTGTACGGCTATTCCCGCCTCATGGCAGCGGACGAAGCTGGAACGCTGGGGACGCTGCGCCGCTACCGCACCGCCATTGCGGGATTGGTGGAGCGCCATGACGGGCGGATCGTGAATACCTGGGGCGATGCAGTGATCGCCGAGTTCGCCAGCGTCGTCGAGGCTGTGCAGTGCGCGGTCGAAATTCAGCAGGAAATTTCCAGTCAGAATTCGGACCCGCCTCCCGCGCAGCAGATGCGGTTTCGCATCGGCGTCAATCTGGGAGACGTGATGGTGGACGGCTCCGACATCTTCGGCGACGGGGTCAACATCGCGGCGCGGCTGCAAGAACTCGCCGAGCCCGGCGGCGTCGTGATCTCCGCCTCGGTCTACGATCAGGTCCACAACAAGCTCTCTCTTGGCTTTGACTGTCTCGGCCGGCAACAGATGAAGAACGTTGCTCCCGTCACCAGCTATCGCGTGACCATGGGCGGCCAAGCCGTCGAGCGGCATGGCATCCCCGTTGACCAAAGCCCCAATTTCCCGGCCGGAGCAGTTGCAGCTTCGGAAGCCGGCGCCCAACGGATTCGTGACCGATACGAGCCGTCCATGTGGACGGGCTCCATTTCGGATATGTTCGCGAGCTTGCCTCGCCCCCTTGCAGCGACACTTACAATTTCGGGTTTTCTGATTCTGATCAATGTTTTCACCGGCCTGCGCACCATCTGGTTTCATTGGCCGGTTGCAGCCTTGCTCTTCATTGGCATCATGCGGACGGTGCTGCGCAAACCTCCTTCGGAGAGAAATGAGCGGCGCCGGGATTGAGTGGCTCGGCTGTTGCAAATGCTTTCTTCGTGCCGAACGGACATCTCCGAAGGCTCGGCGTGATGTCCGTGCACAAAAATGAGAAGTGACTTTCAACAAAATTCGTAAGCACCATCTCGCGTGAGTCCTTAAGCGTCGCTTTCAGCCGGCTCTGATGCCAAACCCAAAATTTATCTGGATTACGCGACACAACTCTTGTGCGAATCGTCACTAACCTCTAGCTCTCGCGCATTGGCAATCGCTTCTTTTCCGAAAGCGACCTCACGACGGTGATCTGTCAGGAGCCGAGCGTGTCGCGCGCAAGCGTGGCAGATGCAAAGCTCAAAGACCCAGCAGATGCGTCTTTGACCATCTGGTGGCGTGGCAGAACAACGGAGGTGTCGATGTCCGTGGTGCATAATACCAAGAGACGGGCTAATGACATTTGTGACGGTGCGCCCAAGGGGCGGGAGCGGTGCGCCGACACGGCATGTTCACGATTTGTTCTTGCGATTGTCGCCGGGGCGATTTGGACGTGCATCACCCTAGCAGATTTTCCGCGTTCTTCAGTTGGCGCGGTTGACCCTGTAAAGGTGATCTGTCACGAGCCGAGCGTGTCGCGCGCAAGCGTGGCAGATGCAAAGCTCAAAGACCCAGCAGATGCGTCTTTGACCATCTGGTGGCGCCAGTTCTATCAAGCTTAGGTGCACCGCCATTCTCGACCCTGAGCTTGTGCGAACGGCATGCCTTCAAGGCCGACAACAGATACTGTCAAAATCCAAGTTACGATTAGCTTGGAAGAGTCGGTGTGATCCTCAGCAAATGCTGGTCGACCAGAAATCAACAATGTTACGGCCGTGGGCTTTGCCGGAACTGTCGATTATAATCTCACAGTTCTTGCGCGCACACTTCGACGGGGTAGTACGGCCCCTCCCTCTAGAACTGTCTTCATTCCGAAACCCAACTCGGACAAAGAAAGGATGATTTGCATCCCATCGGTGCGGGATCGTCTCGTCCAAAGAGCAATCGTTGCCTATCTCAACAAGACTGAAAAATTCCCCATCTATCATTCTTCTTCATTCGGGTTTTTGCCGCGACGAGGAACGCAGGCGGCGATCGAAGCAGCCGTCGACTATCGTCAGTCTTACGATTGGTGTCTTAAGACGGATATTGAATCCTTTTTCGACAGAATACCACGTCAATACTTGAACACATGCGTTGAGAAAGCGCTTCGTAGGCACAGCCTCGTTCCAATCATTTCTAGAATAATCGACTGCGAGGTAAAATTCACAACTTGGAATCGACCCAAGATACAGAGACATGGGATACAAATAGGAGTTCGGCATACGACAAGGTATGCCGCTATCGCCAATCCTTTCCAATTTGGTACTTTCTGAGTTCGACAATCGCATCGAAAAACAGGGATTGAAGATGGTCCGCTATGCGGATGACATCGCGGTATTCGTCAAGACCAAGGAAGAGGCTAAGGAAGGACACAGAATAGTTAGCGAGGCTCTAGCGCGGATCAAGCTAACAATTCCTGGGCTAAGAGATCATTCTGAAGACTCAAATACTCGGCCCGGACGACCCAATCGATTTTCTCGGTAGAGAGATTGTGAGAGTTGGCAACGATAAAAGAGCAGTTTGGCGGGTCGCACAAAAGCAGATCAGAAAAATTGTAGAGAAGCTCGAAGAAGAATACACGCTTGAAAAAAGACTAAAGGCAGACAGCAATTTTCAAGAAACGGTTATAGAAATTTGGGATTCGATTGCCGCTTACTTCTCAGTCTATAAGGGCGCATACAATTTCGTATCGCTCGACTCGATCCTTCGCGGAGCTTCACGGAAGATTATCGGCGATATCTTTCTAGATCTTTTTGGAGAACGGGCCCTGTCCGGAATTACACTTGAGCAAAAGAAGTTTCTTGGGATGAGCCACATTGATTTTGACGAGATGAGATAGCGACGTGATGGTATGACCTGTGTGGCCACGCCGTCTTTCTAGGTTACGTTAGCAGCCACGCCTTCACCTGTTAAGCCCAACGAAAACGGCGGGCTTTCACCCGCCGCTTTTGTTTCGATGGATGCCCGAGTCGAGCCCGGGCATGACGAGTTGAATTAGTTGTCCAGGAAGCTCCGCAGCTTCCTGCTCCTCGACGGATGCTTCAGCTTCCGCAGCGCCTTCGCCTCGATCTGACGATACGCTCTCTCGTCACCGAGAACTGCTGGCCGACTTCTTCCAGCGTGTGGTCGGTGTTCATGCCGATGCCGAAGCGCATGCGGAGCACGCGTTCTTCGCGCGGGGTGAGCGAGGCCAGGACGCGCGTGGTGGTCTCGCGCAGGTTGGACTGGATCGCGGCGTCGATCGGGCAGGATCGCGTTCTTGTCCTCGATGAAATCGCCGAGGTGACTGTCTTCCTCGTCGCCGACCGGCGTCTCGAGCGAGAGCGGCTCCTTGGCGATCTTGAGGACCTTGCGGACCTTCTCCAGGGGCATGCCGAGCTTTTCGGCGAGTTCTTCCGGGGTCGGCTCGCGGCCGATCTCGTTGAGCATCTGGCGCGAGGTGCGGACGATCTTGTTGATCGTCTCGATCATGTGCACGGGGATGCGGATGGTGCGGGCCTGGTCGGCGATCGAGCGGGTGATCGCCTGCCGGATCCACCATGTCGCGTAGGTCGAGAACTTGTAGCCGCGGCGATATTCGAACTTATCGACCGCCTTCATCAGGCCGATATTGCCTTCCTGGATCAAATCGAGGAACTGCAGGCCGCGGTTGGTGTATTTCTTGGCGATCGAGATCACGAGACGAAGGTTGGCTTCCACCATCTCCTTCTTGGCCTGACGGGCCTCGCGCTCGCCCTTCTGCACGCCGTGCACGATCTTGCGGAATTCGACGATCTCGAGCCCGGTGAGCGCGGCCAGCGACTGCACCTCGTGGCGCAGATCCTTGATGCGGTCCTTCTCGTGATGGACGAAATTCTTCCAGCCCTTGGCGGAGAGTTTCGAGACGCGGTTGAGCCAGCGCGGATCGAGCTCCGAGCCCTGATAGTTGCGCAGGAAGTCGTCGCGCGCGACGCCGTGGCTGTCCGCGAGCCGCATCAGGCGGCCCTCGAACGAGACCAGCTTCTTGTTGATGTCGTAGAGCTGCTCGACCAGCGAGTCGATGCGGGCCTGGTTGAGGCGCAGCGACTTCACCTCGACGATGATCTCGTCCTTCAGCTTCTTGTACTTGCGCTCCTGCGAGGGCGAGAGCGACTCGCTCTGAAGCTGGTTGGCGATGTCCTGCTCCTGCAGGCGGCGCAGCTTCTTGTAGTTGTCGGCGATCTTGTCGAAGGTCTCGACCACCTTCGGCTTGAGCTCGGCCTCGATCGCCGCGAGCGACATCTGGTTCTCGAACTCGTCGTCGTCCATGTCGGCTTCGGCGGCGGCCTCGCCCGGGTCCTTCTCCTCGCCATTGCCTTCAGTGCCCGCGGCGGGCGCGGGACGGAACGGCGTCGGCGACGGCGGTGCCGCCGGCGGCGCGACATGCGCGGGCGCGGCCTGCACCACGGTGGCGGCGCCATTGGTGGCGGCAGCAACGGCCTCGCCGCCTTCCGCGGCCGGCTGGCCGTCGGCCGCGGGCGCGCCGATCAGCTGCGGGTTCATGTTGTTCTTGGCGTCGGGACCGGCATAGGTCGCTTCGAGATCGATGATGTCGCGCAGGAAGATCTTTCCTTCGTTCAACTCATCGCGCCAGATGATGATGGCCTGGAAGGTCAGCGGGCTTTCGCACAGCCCCGCGATCATCGCCTCGCGGCCGGCCTCGATGCGCTTGGCGATCGCGATCTCGCCCTCGCGCGAGAGCAGCTCCACCGTGCCCATCTCGCGCAGATACATGCGGACGGGATCGTCGGTGCGCTCGCCGGGCTCGGACTTCTTGACCTCGGTGACGGCCTTCTGCGTGACCTCGACAAGCTCGTTGTCGTTGTCGTCGTCGTCGTCCTTCTCGTCCTCGCCCTCGGCGTCGTCGGCCTCGGTCACGTTGATGCCCATGTCGGACAGCATCGACATGATGTCCTCGATCTGCTCGGGCGAGGTGGTGTCGGACGGCAGGACTTCGTTGAGCTGATCGAAGGTCACGAAGCCGCGCTTCTTGGCCTGCTTGATCATCTTCTTGACGGCGGCATCCGACAGGTCGAGCAACGGCGACGGGGCGTCCTGCGAATCCTTCTCAGGGGCGTCCGCTGCCTTGTCGTCCTTGTCTTTTTCTTTCACCTGCAGCGTCTTTGCCTTGCTGGCCATTCAATGCTCCCAAACCGCGCCTCACGCCTACGCCTGCGTTAGCGCGCCCGTCTTGATCTACTCGAACTTTGCTCTCGACGCGGAAAGGGCGGCGCACACCTGTCGCCACCCCCGAATCCCTTTTCGCTGGCTACGCCCCGTACCGGCACCGGCCCTGATCTTTGACTAATCCCTGCTTTTGCAGCCAAACCATGGATTTGGCGAGTCTTTTTTCGGTCCCGACAGAGCCCTTCTGCAGCATTTTTCGGTCAGACGCTCCGCTGGAACCGGCCGGACAGCTCACCGAATCCCTCGATCAGGGCCTCCGTGCCGTCCGCCTCTGCCATCCGGGCCTTGATGTCCCGCAGCCATGCCAGATTGGCCTCGCTGGGCTCCTCGCCCAAGGCCAGCTCGGCGTCCTTCAATTCCCTAAGTAATGAGTGCCATTGACGATGCAAGACAACAAGTTGATGCCAGGTTGAAAGAACGTCGCCCTGCGCCGCGCCAGGGCGCGCAGCCCACACCGCCCCGGTCGTGATCGCCCGCTCAACCCGTTGAAGAGTTTGCGAAAATCCGCCTTTTTCGAGGTCGGCCCGCATCTTTTCGGCCTGCTCCTCGGGTGCGGCCGAATGATGATGGTCGTTGGCGAAGGCGGCGATGATGCCGGCGCTCAGCTTGTGGGCCTCGGGATGGCCCCATTCCAGCGCCGCCACCTCTTCCAGGTGGTCGTGCATCAGCCAGGGATGGTTAATCAGACATTGCAGGATCAGCGCCTCGCGGCGGGAGATCGCGCTGCGCTGGCCGCGCATCAGCGGGCTTGCGGCAAGCTGCGGACTGGCCGCCTGGTAGGGTCCCGGCCCGAGCGCGGGAAGCTGATTTATCCCCTGATTTCGTGCGCCCCTGGGCGCGAACCGGCCGCCCGGAGCGGCGCCGCGGGGCTGAAAACGGCGGACTGATTCGCCGCCGAACCGGCCCCGGCCGGCAAACCTCTGGCCGGCCTCGGGGGTGAACGTCTGCTGCAGCCGCTTGGAAAACTCCTCCCGATAGTAACGGCGCACCACCTCGTCGCGGATGCCATTGGCAAGCTCGCCCATCCGCGCCTCCAGCGCCGCCCGGCGCTCGGGCGTCGCGAAGTTCCCGCCCTCGATCTCGCGCGACCACAACACCTCGGACAGCCCACGCGCCGCGCCGATCACGTCCTCGATCGCCGCGCGGCCGCCGGAACGGGCGAGATCGTCGGGGTCCTGCCCCTCCGGCAGCAGCGCGAAGCGCAGGCTTTTTCCCGGCTTGAGATGCGGCAGCGCGAGGTCGGCGGCGCGATAGGCCGCCTTGTGGCCGGCGCGGTCGCCGTCGAAGCAGAGGATCGGCTCGTCGGCCATCTTCCAGAGCAGCGCGAGCTGGTTTTCGGTGAGCGCGGTGCCGAGCGGCGCGACGCTGCCGGCGAAACCCGACGTCACCATCGCGATGACGTCGACATAGCCTTCGACCACGATCAGCGACGCGCCGTCATGCGCGGCCTGGCGCGCGGTCGCGAGGTTGTAGAGATTGTCGCCCTTGTGGAAGAGCGGCGTCTCCGGCGAGTTGAGATATTTCGCCGGCACGTCCTTCTCCAGCGCGCGGCCGCCGAAGGCGATGACGCGGCCGCGGTGATCGGTGATCGGAAACATCACGCGATCGCGGAAGCGGTCGTAAGGCACGGGGATGTCGTCGCCCGCAATCAGAAGCCCCGCCTCCACCATGTCCTCGACCGGGATGCCGTGGGAGCCGAGATGCTCCTTCAGCGCGAACCGTTCGCCCGGGGCATAGCCGAGCCGGAACTGCAGCTGCGTCTGCAGGCGTGATCGCGCGATCGCCGAGATAGCCGCGCGCCTTCGCGCCGTTGCGCGAGGCGAGCGTGTCGGCGAAGAATTTCGCGGCGAGTTCCATCACGTCGTAGAGCGTCTTGCGGCGCTGCTCGTGACGCGCGGCGTCCGGCGTCGCGACGGGCAGCGGCATGCCGGCCATCGAGGCGAGCCGTTCCACGGCTTCGGGGAACGAGACGCCTTCGGTCTCCATCACGAAATCAAAGATGTTGCCGTGCTTGCCCGTGGAGAAGTCGTGATAAAATTGCTTCTGGTCGTTGACGGTAAAGGACGGCGTCTTCTCCTGCTGGAACGGCGACAGCCCCTTGAACTCGCGCCCTGCCCGCTTCAGCTTGACGCGCTGGCCCACGACTTCCGAGACCGGAAGCCGCGCTTTCAGTTCGTCGATGAATTCGGGCGTGAAGCGAGGCATGGGGAATCATGGCCTGAGTTGGCGGCTGGTGCCAATGGGGCTTAGCCATATAGGGACCGGGCGCTGAAATGCGACAATTGTGGGCGTTGTCGGGCTATTCACAGGGCGGCCGCCTGTCGTCATGGCCAAGCCCCACCCGCCGTCATTCCGGGGCGAGGCGAAGCCTCGAACCCGGAATCTCGATGTGGTGAATCGATCACGCGGTGCAAGACAAGCTCGGGATTCCGGGTTCGCGCTATGCGCGCCCCGGAATGACGGTGGTGGCTAACTTTTCGAGAAACCGTCCCGACGCGATGCGCGGCAGATTCGCGACCGGCCAGTTGTAGAGGTAGGTCCACGCCTCGACTGCGGCACCATCGTCGCGCGTGACCGTCAGCATCTGCCGCACATATTCGGTCGGCTCGCGAAATCCTTCGCCGCAGGCCTCATAGGTGTCGAACTCGGCGAGCAATTCGTCGCGCGCGCGCAGGCGATAGAGCTCGCCGAACACGACCTCGGCGGGATCGTCGGACAGCACGAGGCCCGGGTAATGCTGCACGAGATAGAGCCGGCCGCGGCAGCGCGCTTCCCCGAGGAAATCCGCATGGGCCGACAACAGCCGCGCCATCGGATGGTCGAAGCCGCGCATCAGCGTGCCGTAGACGAAGAGAAGATCGGAGGTCATGGCTCTCTTTAGCCCGTCATTCCGGGGCGATGCCAGCGCAGCGCGATGGCATCGAACCCGGAATCTCGATGTGGTGAACGATGGTGCGAGGCGAGCGGTGCGAGATGATCGGCGCAAGACAAGTTCGGGATTCCGGGTTCGTGCTGGCGCGCGCCCCGGAATGACGGATCTGGTCTCACGCCGCCATGACTTCGTCGCTGACGACGAAGAACTTCGTCAGGTCCATCCGCCCGAAGCTGGTCGTGAGCGCGACGTCGGCGGCGTCGCGGCCCGTCGCCATCAGGATGCGGCCGATGCGCGGCATGTTGTGGCGGGCATCGAAGGTGTACCACTGGCCGGAGAGATAGACCTGGAACCAGCCGGAGAAATCCATCGGACAAGGGTCGGGCGGGATGCCGATGTCGCCCATATAGCCGGTGCAGTAGCGCGCGGGGATGCCCATGCAGCGGCAGAAGGTCAGCGCGAGATGCGCGAAGTCGCGGCACACGCCGTTGCGCTGCTCGTAGACATCATGCGCGGACTTCATGTGATGCGCATGCTCGTAGCCGAAGCTGACATGGCCGTGCACGAAATCGCAGATCGCCTGCACCCGCGCCCAGCCCTGCGGCGTATTGCCGAACAGCGACCAGGCGATGTCCGTGAGCTTGTCGGTCTCGCAATAGCGGCTCGGCATCAGATAGAGCAGAAGCTCGTCGGGCAGTTGATCGACCGGCAATTGCTGCGCGACCGGATTGACCATGTCAGGCAGCCCGGAATCGCGCACCAGCGCCTTGCCGTGGAACGTCACACCGCCCGCGGGCGCAACCAGCCGCCCGCAGACATTGCCAAAGCTGTCGCGATAGAAGCCGATCGGCACGTAGGGCTCGGCAATGATGGTCTCGGTGCCGACGATGTCGGAATAGCGCGAGGGGTGGATCGACAGCATCATGACCATCGGGGTCGGCTGCACGGCTGCATAGGCAATCTCGAAGCCGACCTTGATCTCCATGGCTAGATCCCTTCCTCCATTGCGACCGCCTCCCCCTGGTCGGCGGAGACGACCTTGATGTTCACCTCCATCCCGTTGAAGGCGTCGGCAGGGCCGAGATAGACGCCATGCAGCGGGATCGCCTGGCGCGGGTCGCGCGCCACCGCGACGCGGATCAGGTCGCGGCTGCCGACGATGCCGTTGGTCGGATCGAACTCGATCCAGCCCGCGCTCGGCAGATAGACCTGCACCCAGGCATGGGTCGAGCCGCCGCCGAGATATCCACTGACGCGGTCGTCCGGCGAGAACAGGTAGCCCGAGACGAAACGCGCGGCGATGCCGAGCCGGCGCAGCGCCTCGATCATCAAAAGCGCATAGTCGCGGCAGGTGCCCGAGCCCGTCTGCAGCGTGTCGAGCGGATGCTGCGTGCCCTGCTCATGGCGCTTGCGATAGGCGAAGGTCTCCCGGATGCCATGGGTCATCGCGCTCAATATCTTGAAAGTCGGCGTCGGCGCGTCGGCGTCGAGGAACTTGCGCGCCCAGGCCGACAATTCGCCATCGGGATCGCCATATTGCGGCGTCACGAACTGCAGGAGATCGGGAAATTCGTCGCTGTCGTAGAGAAACGGATAGAAGTAAGCCGGGTCGTCAGGCGTCAGCGCGAACTCCTCGAGCGGGCTATGGTCCACCGTGACGGTCGAGGTAAAGGACAGCGTGTCCGCGCGCTCGTCGAACTGCGCGATCGCAACGCTGTTGCCGAACACGTCATGGATCCAGCGCAGCCGCATCGGCTCCGGCACGATGTCGAGCCGGCTCGCCAGCACGCGCAGGTCATGGCCGTCGCGCGGGCGCAGCATGATCCGGTGTTCGCCAAATGCGACCGGGCGCAGATAGCGATATTCGGTCTTGTGGTGGATCGTGAGCAGCGGCATCGTCGGTCATCATCGTGATTCCGGGCAGTCGAATCTAGAGCGGTTCGTGCTTATTTCTAGATCGGCGTGCCGTTTCGATAGGCAACGGGTTTGAGTATCATGGCTTTGGACGGCGCGGGCAACACGTCTCGACTCCTGGATGGCGAAGATGTTCCGCCGGTATTTGAGCTCAATACGGCCGGCCGCTCGCCGTTCCTGTTCACCTGCGACCATTATGGCCGGCTGCTGCCGAAGGCGCTTGGCGATCTCGGCCTGCCCGATGAGGAGCTGAAGCGTCACATCGCCTGGGACATCGGCATTGCCGAGGTCGCCGAAGCGCTGTCCCGCGCGCTCGACGCACAACTGGTCGCGCAGCGCTATTCACGGCTCGTGATCGACTGCAATCGCCCGCCGAGCGTGGCAAGTTCGATCCCGCGTCTCAGCGAGGCCACGATGATCCCCGGCAACGAGGCCTTGTCGCGCGAGGCCGCCGAGATGCGGCGGCGTGAGGTGTTCGATCCCTATCACCACCGCATCGCCGAGATCATCGATCAACGTCTGCGCGACGGCAGACCGACGGTGCTGGTCTCGCTGCACAGCTTCACGCCGGTCTATGCCGGCGTCGCGCGGCCCTGGCACATCGGCACGCTCTATCACCGCGACACGATCCTGCCGTCGAAACTGTTGCAGGCGCTGCGCGCGGAAGCCGATCTCGTCGTCGGCAACAACGAGCCCTACGCGGTGAGCGACGAGACCGATTACACGATCCCCGTTCACGGCGAGGCGCGCGGCCTGATCAACACCGGCATCGAGATCAGGCAGGACCTCGTCTCCGATCATTCCGGCCAGCAGCAATGGGCGGAGCGGCTGACACGCATCCTCAGCGAGATCGAGCCGCTGCTCGGCTTGCATCTGCCACGCATGCATTAGTACTCGCTCAGCAATAACTCCCTATCGTCCCTGCGCACGACTAATGTATGCGCGCGTCTCCAGCGGCAATCGCATCTGTCGTCCCTGCGAACGCAGGGACCCATACCGCGTGATGTTTGTAATTGGAAAGAAAGACATCCCGCCGTTTGTGCCACAAACTCCAGCCTGTGGTTATGGGTCCCTGCGTTCGCAGGGACGACAGGGAATTCGTGGCCCGAATGGGAGCCTCCACAGGCGCCTCCGGTCCCTGTCCACGGCGGACAAATCACCTACACCTCGCTCAAGAACCTTGAGAGGTGTCGATGAACCGTCACGAACGTCGGGCCTCTGCCCGAAAAGCCGGAAAAGCCTCGAGCGGTGCAACGGCAGTTGATGCGCTCTACACGACGGGCGTTGCTCATCTCCAGGCCGGGCGATGGATGGATGCGCAGCTCTGCTGCCAGCAGGCCCTCGCGATCGAGCCTCGTCACCCCGATACCCTGCACCTCATGGGACACCTTGGCCTCAAAGCGGGTCAGGACGATCATGCGGTGGAATGGTTCACCAAGGCCGTCGCTCAATCACCCAAAGCGGATTACTTGACTTCGCTCGGCACCGCGTTGTGGCGGCTGGGACGCCGCGACGAAGCGGCAATGGCGTTCGATCAGGCGGCGCGGCTCAAGCCCGACGATGCGCAAGGGTGGAAGACCCTCGCCAACGTCCTCTTCGACATGCAGCGCCTGGACGTTGCTCTGCTCGCCTATCGCCGCGTGCTCAGCCTCGACCCGCGCGACTGGGATGCGGCATGCAGGAGCGGCTATCTGCATTACCAGTCGGGGCAACTCGAAGAAGCGCTTGCCCATTTCGGAATCTGCGATGAGTTGCAGCCGAACCATGCGCCGACGCTCTACATGCGATCGGTGTTTCTGCACGGCCTCGGGAGATTCGAGCAGGCTGTCACCGAAGGACTGCGGGCGCACGCGCTGGATCCGTCCGATGCCGACACCTGCAACGCGGTCGGCGCCGCGTTCCAGGGATTTCGTCGCCACGGGGAGGCATTGCAGTGGTTCGACCGGGCGCTTGGGCTCCGGCCGGATTTCGATGAGGCGCTCTACGGCAAAGCCGTCTCGCTCGGACAAATGTGGCGCGTCGACGAAGCGATCGCGATCCATGATCGGCTGAAGGCGGCCCTCACCCCCGGCAGCACCATCACCGAGTTGAAACTGGCCGATCTGCTCATCGGCCTCGGCCGCCTCGAGGCCGCGCTGGCCTCCCTCGACCGCTGCATCGAAACGCAGCCGGACCATGCTCCGACGCTGCAATTGCGCGCTGTCTGTCTCCATGGCTTGAAGCAGCTTGAGCGGAGCCTGGCCGACAGCCGGCGCGCCCATGCGCTCGATCCGAACAACGCCGGCATCTGCAACAACATCGGCGGCGTCCTGCACGAACTCGGCCGCTACGAAGAAGCCTTGCGCTGGTTCGAGATGGCCATCGATCTTGAACCGGACTACGTGGGTGCGCTCAACAACAAGGCGCTTGCGCAGGCACAACTGGATCGTCTGGCTGACGCCGGAGCGACCTTCGATTACATCAAGTCCATCGCCCCAAACAACGCGGAAGCGGCTCTCGGCGCCGCCAATCTGCAGCTGCTCAACGGGAATTTTGCAGCCGGCTGGGCCGGCCGCGAAGCGAGATGGAACGTTCCGAATCTTCCGATCGTCTACCCGACATTCCCGCAGCCGATGTGGCTCGGAGAGACCAGTATCGCGGGCAAGACCATCCTGGTTTACGCGGACGAGGGGATGGGAGACGCCATTCAGTTCGCGCGCTATCTGCCGATGCTGGCAGCCCTCGGCGCGCGCGTCATTCTCAGGGTTCACGAGGCGCTGCGGCCTCTGCTGTCGGGGGTCGCGGGCGTCTCGCTGTGCCTGGCCAACAATTCGACCGATGCACTGCCGCCGTTCGACACGTACTGCCCGATGCTCAGCCTGCCTTTGGCATTCGAGACACGGCTCGACACCATTCCTGCCGCGATACCTTATCTGCCTCACCCCTCCGCGGACCGCATCAGCGTCTGGAACGACCAGTTAGGTCCCCACGACAGGTTGCGGGTCGGCCTCGTCTGGGCCGGCAATCCGGATCATACCAACGATCGCAACCGATCGATCCCGCTTGGCATGCTCGTGCGCCTCCTGGACGTCGATGCAACCTTTGTCAGTCTGCAGAAAGATCTGAGACCGGGCGACAAGTCGATCCTGGAAAAGACCGATATCTTCGACCTCACCGCTGACCTCACCGACTTCAGCGAGACGGCCGCATTGCTGTGTTGTCTTGACCTCGTGATCACCGTGGATACCAGCGTCGCGCATCTCGCCGCCGCGCTCGGGCGACCGACCTGGATCCTTTTGCCCCATCCGCCCGATTATCGCTGGCTGCTCGATCGCGACGACAGCCCATGGTATCCGACGGCCCGCTTGTTCAGGCAGACCGAGACTCGCGACCACGCGAGCGTGCTCGATCGTGTGCGGACTGAGCTGGTCGCGTTGTCCGCCACAAAACTCAAGGCCGACGTCACGTAAGTCGTAGTCTTTCGCTCGCGCGACATTGCGCACGCGCTGAAAGGCTCATTCAGTGATGTCGGTCTCTTCCGGCCGCGTCGCCAGCAGCGCGCTGAGCCGTGTCAATGCAGTGCGCAGCTCATCAAGGCTCGGCGGGCCCAGCGCGAGGCGCACGGCGTTCGGCGAATGGCCCGGTGAAACAGCGAACGCGCTGGCCGGCGTGATGGCGATGCCGGCGCGGGCGGCTGCGGCCGTCAGCGCCTCGGCACGCCAGCCGTCGGTGAGATGCAGCCAGACGTGATAGGAGCGCGGATCGGCCTCGATGCGATGGCCGGCGAGACATTCGGCGACGATGGCCTGGCGCGCCACCGCATCCGCGCGCTTGCGTCGCGTCAGCTCGGCGGCGGTGCCATCCGCAAGCAGGCCCATGCCGGCCGCGAGCGCGAGCGGCGTCACCGACCAGGCGCCGGTGCGCACAGAGGTCGCGAAGCGCTCACGCAACGGCGCGGGCACATGGAGGAAGCCGACCGCGATGCCCGGCGCCAGCCGCTTGGAGAGGCTGTCGACCACGATCGCACGATCCTCGGCCTGACTTGCGAGCGGCGGCACGTCGGAGAGGAAGCCGTAGACCAGATCCTCGATGATCATCAGGTCGAGCTTGCGCACCAGCCGCAGAATGTCCTCGCGCCGCGCCTCGCTCATGGTGTGGCCGAGCGGATTCTGCATCACCGGCTGCAGATAGACCGCACCCAGCGCGCCGGCGCGATGCGCCTTGGCGAGCGCGTCCGGGCGGATGCCTTCGCCATCCATCGCGATCGGCACCAGCGTGACGCCGAGCCGCGCGGCGATGCCCTTGATCATCGGATAGGTCAGCGCCTCGACCGCAAGACGCCCGCCGACCGGCACCAGCGCGGAGATCGCGGCTGCCAGCGACATCCGGCCGCCGCCGGCCAACACGAAGCCTTCGGGACGCGGCTGCCAGCGCCCGGTCGCGAAAAAGCCGGCGCTGATGCGGCCGGCCTCGGCAAGTCGGCGCTGGGTGATCGGCGCCAGCGCGGCGGCGAGCGCGTCGGGCCGCTGCCAGATCGCGAGCGACTTGCCGATCAGCGCGGCCTGATCGGGCAGCGTGGGAAAATTGAACTCGAGATCGGTGCGGCCGTCGAACGGCTCCAGCCTTAGCGGCGGCAGCGGCGCCTGGCCGGCGATGAAGCTGCCGCGCCCGACCTCCCCGACAATGAGGCCTCGCCGCAGCAATTCGGCATAGACCCGCGCCGCGGTCGAGGCGGCGATCCCCTTTTCATAGGCAAACTGACGCTGCGGCGGCAGCCGTTCGCCCGGCCTCAGCCGTCCGGCGGCGATATCGGCCGCGATGTCGTCGACCAGCGCGGTATAGGGAGCGGTCATGCTCATATTGCTCCGAGAGCAATGTTTTAATTGCTCCGAGCTTTGTACTGAGTCATTGCTCTCTGGGCAACCATGAAATCGGGGACGCCAACATCGGGAAACAAAGCAATGAGTACGATCACGATAAACACGTTGGCACGCTGGCGAGCCGCATCGCGGCCGCCCCGGTCAGCCGGAAGCCTGCTGCAGATTGCCGCTGCTCTGGCTGCTGAGGTCCTGCTGGCGCAGCGAACTGGCGGCGCTCGACGCCGCGCAGATGCGCGACTGCGGTCTCGATCCCGAGGCGGTACGGCGCGAGGCGACCAAACCGTTCTGGCGCGAATGAGGAGAAGACAGATGCGCACCGTTCCGTTTCATCAGGTCGATGTTTTCTCGGCCGTGGCCTTCAAGGGCAATCCGCTGGCCGTGATCGCCGAGGCCGACGGCCTCGACGACGCCGAGATGCAGGCGATCGCCAACTGGACCAATCTCAGCGAAACGACGTTCCTGTCGCGGCCGACAGACACCGCGCGCCGATTATCGCGTCCGCATCTTCACGCCACAGCGCGAATTGCCGTTCGCGGGCCATCCGACGCTCGGCTCCTGCCATGTCTGGCTGGCGCTCGGCCACAAGCCGAAGGGCAACGAGGTGATCCAGGAATGCGGCGCAGGCCTCGTGCGGATCAAGCGCGACGGCGCGCGGCTTGCGTTTGCCGCGCCGCCGCTGCGGCGCTCCGGCAAGGTCGAAGCCGGATTTGAAAGCGCGGATCGCGCGCTCGCTCGGCATTGCGGAGGATGCGATCAAGGCGGCGCAATGGGTCGATAACGGTCCCGGCTGGGTCGCGGTGCTGCTCGGCTCACGCAGCGAGGTCTTGAGCTTGCGACAGGATGCGAGCGCGCTGCCCGGCCAGTCGCTCGGCGTGGTCGCGCCATGGGACCCCGCACGGGACGGAGACGAGGTGCAGTTCGAGGTGCGCGCCTTCATGGGGCGCGGCGATGAAGACCCCGTAACGGGCAGTCTCAATGCCAGCCTCGCGCAATGGCTGATCGGCGCAGGCCTCGCGCCACCACGCTATGTCGCCGCCCAAGGCACCGTGCTCGGCCGCGCCGGCCGGGTGCATGTGGCGCAGGACGGCGACGCGATCTGGATCGGCGGCGACGTGACGACTTGCGTGAGCGGGACGATCATTTGTAGATCGGACGCGTGTTAGCACGCATCGTACACGCTAACGCGCCCGCGTCAGCGCGAGCCAGACGCCGCCGCCGATCATGAAGCTGCCGGAGATGCGCGACACCAGCCGCGTGCGGCGGGCGGAGAAGAATTTGCGCGCGCGGCCGGCGAGCAGCGCGTAGACCCCGTCCGTGAGTGCTGCGATCACCATGAAGGTGATGCCGAGCAGCGCGACCTGCGAGACGTGATCGCGGCTCATGTCCATGAACTGCGGCAGGAACGCGCCGAAGAAGATCAGCAGCTTCGGATTTGACAGCAGCACCAGAAGGCCCTGCAGGAAGAAGCCGCCGCGCGGCGGAGGCGGCGCTTCCTCCGCGCTGATGCCTTCAGCGGGCGCGCGGATCAGCTTGATGCCGAGCCAGACCAGATAGGCGGCGCCCGCCAGCCGCAGCCAGTCGAACCAATAACCCATGGTCGCCATCAGCGAGGTCAGGCCGATTGCGACGATGCCGATCACGATCAGAAGTCCGGTCTGCACGCCCGCCATGTTGATCAGCGCCGCGCGCGTGCCATGGCGCAGGCCGTTCGCGATCAGAAGCGTGACGACCGGCCCCGGCACCAGCGCAAGCGCGATGCAGGCGGCGACGAAGGCGAGATAGGCTTGCAGGGACATGAGTGGGGCTCGCGAATGGAAGGTACGCGCATTATGCATGCCGAGAGCGAGAGCGGAAGCGATTAAAAACCGCTGTCGTCCCTGCGCACGCAGGGACCCATAACCACAGGCTCGAGTTTGTTGCGCGAACCGTGGGACGGCCTTCTTTACAATCAACACAGATCACGCGGTATGGGTCCCTGCGTGCGCAGGGACGACAGTGAAGATGATGGCGCGATCGCGACTTCAACGTCCGCCGAGCGCGGCCGTCATCCACTGGTGCATGTCGTCGGTCGCGAGATACGCCAGCGCCATCTGCTGCAATTCCGGCGCTTCTCCTTCGCCTTGCACCACGGCGATCATCAGGTCGCAGCGGTGCGAGAGCGCGATGCCGGTTGCCGCGTGCTTCGTGCCGTCGGGCATTTTCAGATCGTAGTCGCGCACGCGGCCGGACATGTCGGCGACGTGGACCACCCTGCCCGCCTCTTTTGGAACGAAACGTGCGCTGATCAGGTCGAGATCGGCGACGCGGTCGACCTCGTCGTCGTCGGCAACGCCGGTGTCGCAATTGCAGAAGCCGATCTTGGGCCGCACGTAGATCTCGACCGCGCCGCCGCAGGCCGCCGCCTCGCAACGCACGGCGCGGCCCGCGGGCCAGGCGTCGCGCGGGAACGGCCACGCGATCTCGCGCCACACCGGCTCGCGCAACGCTTCGCCTTGCCCCGGGGCGTCGCGCACGCTGGCTGTGCCCGACAACGCGCCGAGCGCGAGGACCGCGATTGCGATGGCCGGCAGGCGATGCATCAACCGCACGGCATCGACCTCACTCCTGTGGCAGACCGGCTGCCGCGCGCGCGTCGCCGGTGAGCTCAAGGATATGCAGGCCGGTGTTGGCGCGATCGACCGCATAGACATAGCCGCGATCGTCGGTCTCGACATTGTTGGTCTGGATCGCGACCTTGCAGCGCTCCTTGCCGTCGACGGTCACGCAGCGCTTGTCGGTCTTGTCGGTGATCGGCGGGATGAAATAGCCCACTTCCTTCGGGTGATAGGGATCGCGGATGTCGAGCGCGCGCACGCCGGCATTGAAGAAGGCGATGAACGCCATCTTCTTGTAGTAGACCGGCGCCATGCTCTCGTTCGACGAATGCGAGCCGAAGCGCCCGCCGCGTTCGCAGAACGAGCCGCTCGCCTCCGGCACCGTGTAGCTCGAGATCATCATCGGCCGCGTCTCGGTGGTGACGTCGGCGAACCAGACCATCTGCCGCGGCTCGCCGCATTCGTTCTGGATCGCCTCATCCACGATCATCACGATGTCGCGGGTCTGGCCGTCCTTGTCCTTGGCATATTCGGCGATCGGCATGCCCTTCATCGGAAACGTCGTGTGCGCGCCGTTGAAGGCAGCCATCGGCATCCGCGCGATCTCGGGATAGCGCAGATTGTCCGGCGTCGGCTCCTTCGGCCCGTTGATCAGCTTGTCGCGGTCGACGATCTGCAGGAAGCCGCCCTTGTCGGTGCCGTAGCCGAAATAGATGCGGTTGCCCTCCGGGCCGAGCGAGATCGGCCCGTGCACTTCGGTCGGCACCGCGCCGGTCGCGCCGGGCTCCTGCCCGGGCAGGCCGAAATCCCTGATCTTCTGCGGATGCGCGGGATCGGAGAGATCATAGACCTGGGTCATGCGGCGCGTGCGCCAGTCCGGCGCGCCGGAGACGAGAAAGGCGATGCCGGTGTCGCATTCCCACCAGCTCTTGTGGGTGTCCTTCAGCCCGCCGAGTCGGGTGATGAGAACGGGATTTGCGGGATCGGCCACGTTCCAGATCTCGTGCGCCTCGCTGCCGAAGGTGCGCAGCATGTAGACCGCGTTGCGGTCGCCCTTGGGCAAGGTCTTGCCGTCGCAGACGCGCACCATCTGCGCGCCGCCGGATTCATATTTGCCTTCCTGCCCGGGAATGTGGCGCAGATATTTCGGGTGCGCGGGATCGGTGACGTCGACGACGGAGGTGCCGTTCGGCTCAGCGTTGCCGGTCATCGGATTGACGGGATCGGGAGTAGCGTCGGTGCCGCCGTGATGGCCGATATAGGCAATCCACCGATCGCCCTGATGATGAATGGTCGGCTGATAGGCGCTGCGCGCCTGCAGATCGTTGCTGCCGACGAGCTTCATGTTGGAGGCTTCGGGAGCCGCGCCAATGACTTGCTGCTGCGCAGCAGCGCTTGCGGACGTGACGAGAAGGATCGAGAGAGACGCGGCCAGTCTGGCGTAAGCGGTCATACTGTTTTCACCCAGATGTTCTAAGCACCAATCTTCGTTGGCTATGACAAAGATATCATAGCGGAGTGCGTCCAGGTTGCACTACGCTGGGCCGATTGAATTGATCTCTTCTGTTTGAGGAGAAACAATGTCGCCTCATCACAGGCAGACCATCAGCCGGCGCCGCCTGCTGCAATTCCTCGCTGCGAGCCCGCTTTTCGCCCGCAGCGCATTCGCCGAAGGTCCACATTCCTTCGATCCCGTAGAATGGGCACCGCGCGATCTCGACAAATTGATCGGTGAGCCGAAACAAGCGCTCGACGTGTTCGATTTCGAGCCCGTCATGAAGAAGAACGTTCCGCCCGCGCATTTCGGCTACATGGCCACCGGCGTCGACGACGAAGTCACCCTTGCGCGCCAATCGCGAGGGCTTCCGAAAGCTCGTGCTGCGGCCACGACGGCTGGTCGATGTCAGCAAGATCGACATGCGCGCCGAAATCCTCGGCGCGACCTACGACAGCGCCGATCGTCATCGCGCCGACCGGCAGCAACCGTGCGTTTCATCCTGACGGCGAGATCGCGGTCGCCAAGGCCGCGCGGGTCGGCAACCATCTGCAGATCCTGTCCACGGTCGCGACGACATCTATCGAAGACGCCATCGCTGCGCGCGGCGCGCCAGTCTGGTTTCAACTCTACACGACGCAGCGATGGGAGATTGCCGAAGGACTGGTGAAACGCGCGCAGGCCGCCGGAGCGCCGGCCATCGCCGTCACGCTCGACGTGCGGTCGCCGGCGAAATGGGAAACCTTCGTGAGGTTGCGGCGCACTGACACCAGGGAATGTGGAAGCTGTCATGGCGTCAATGACTATCTGTCGCGCAAGCCAAATTTCGAGGGGATCGATCTCGGCGGCGTCAGCAGCACGATCGTCACCAATCTGACATGGGATATGGTCAAGCGGCTGCGCGACATGGTGAAGGTCAAGCTCGTGCTGAAGGGCATTCTCGCCGCTGAGGACGCCAAGCTTGCCGCCGATAACGGCGTCGACGCAATCGTGGTCTCCAATCACGGCGGACGCGTCGAGGATGGCGTCGGCGCCACGATCGATCTGCTGCCGGAGATCGTCGATGCGGTCGGCGGGCGCATGCCGATCTTGATCGACAGCGGCTTCCGCCGCGGCAGCGACATCGTCAAGGCATTGGCGCTGGGCGCGACAGGCCGTATGCATCGGGCGTCCCTATCTCTGGGGACTCGGCGCATTTGGTCAGCAAGGCGTCGAGCGCGTGCTGGAAATCATGCGCACGGAGACGCGCAACGCGATGCAACAGCTCGGCGCACCTTCGTTGAAAGACCTGTCGCCGGCGATGGTGCGGCGGGTCTGAACCTGTCATGACCGAGTGAGTTGGCTCGTGAGCAAACCCGCGGGACGAAAACACGCTCTTGACATGCAACCTTTTGGTTGCCTATGGTTTCAACCATGGATGAAGTCTTCAAAGCGCTGGCTGACGCCTCACGGCGATCCCTGCTGGACCGGCTTCACACCAAGAACGGCCAGACCTTGAACGAGCTTTGCGACGGCCTCGACATGACGCGTCAGGCCGTGACGAAGCATCTTGCGATCCTCGAAGAGGCCAACCTCGTCACGACGTTCCGCCATGGGCGGGAGAAGCTGCACTACCTCAACCCCGTGCCGATCCATCAGATCGGCGAGCGGTGGATCAAGAAATTCGAGCGCGGCAAGCTCACCGCGCTCAGCGAGCTGAAACGGCAATTGGAGAAGCGCGATGAGTAAACCCGAATTCGTCTACGTCACCTACATCGAGACCACGCCGGAGAAACTGTTTCATGCGTTGACCAGCAGCGAGTTCTCACGGCAATACTGGTTCGGCACCGAGCTGCGCTCCGACTGGAAAATCGGCTCGCCTTTCGCGCTGGTGACGGATGGCGTCGAGACCGATGTGGGCGAGATACTCGAATTCGATCCGCCGCGCCGGCTATCCTATACGTTCAAGCACGTGTTGATGGACCAGTTTAAGCACGATGCGCCGACCAAGGTCGTTTTCTCGATCGAACAGCACGGCAAGCTTTGCAAGCTCACGCTGACGCATGAAGGCTTCGCCGGCGCGAGCAAGCTGCTGGACGGCATTTCCACGGGATGGCCGGCAATTCTCTCCGGCCTGAAGAGCATGCTGGAAACCGGCAAGGCGCTTGCGATCCCGAGAGCCGCACTCGGCAAGGGAGGGTGAACGATGGATATTACGACGTTCAAGCCGCTCACCGTCTACACGATCTATATCGCCGCCACGCCGGAGAAGGTCTGGGAGGCGCTGACATCGGCGGAGTTCAGCCGGAAATATTTCTTCGGCAACGCCGTCGAGGTGGAGTTGAAGGTCGGCGGCAAATACATCGTGCGCCAGGGTGACGGCGCGCTGCATATCAGCGGCGAGGTCGTCGAATGCGACCCGCCGAAGAAGCTGACCTTCACCTTCAACGTCAACTGGCCGGCCCTGATCGAGAAGCTCGGGCCGACGCTGGTCAGTTACGAGATCGAACCAGCCGGCGATGCGGTCCGCCTCACCATGACGGAATCGCACGACCGGCCGCTCAGCGATGACATCCTCTCCGGCGGCCGCCAGGGCTGGCCGGCGATCCTGTCGAGCTTGAAGAGTCTCTTGGAGACGGGCCAGCCGCTGGTCGTGAAGATGGGTCCGCCGGAACGGATGCTGGCCGCGCTGAAAGCGATGGGAATTGCGACGCCGTAGCTCAGAGATGCTGCGCGCCAAAGAGCGCGGTGTGCCGCCCTCGCCCCGCCCTTGCGGGGCGAAGTTAAGGAACCGGCGCGACGATCCTGCGATACAAATGCCACGTCGCATGGCCGAGCACGGGCACCGTCACCAGAAGCCCGAGGAAATAGGGCAGCGACGAGACGATCAGCAGCGCGACAATAATCGCGGCCCAGCCGATCATCGGCAGCGGGCTTGCGACCACCGCGCGCACGCTCGTCACCATCGCGGTGACGAAATCGACGTCGCGGTCGAGCAGCAGCGGGAACGACACCACCGTCAGCGAGAACAGGATCAGCGACAGCACCGCGCCGTCGAGATTGCCGATCACGAGAAACAGCAGTCCCTCATTGGTCGTCAGCACCATCGTGACGAATTCCCTGATGCCCGAGAATGACGCATTGAGCCCGAGCAGCAGCACCAGCAGCAGGCGGATCTGGTACATCCAGATCACGAAGAAGAACAGCGTCACGAACGCCATCCAGCCGATCTCGCTGCGAGAGGTCACGGTGGACCAGATCGCACGACAGGAAATCGGCTGCCCGGCTTCGCGGCGGCGGCTCACCTCGTAGAGCCCGGTCGCGACGAACGGACCGATCAGCGCAAAACCGGCGGCAAGGGGATAAGCGAGATAGACCATGCCGAAGGCAGTGAGACACAGCACGATGCCGATGCCGCCCAGCACATAGAGCAGACCGAAGCCGAGCCCATAGAGCGGCAGCGCCTGGAAGTCGCGCAGTCCCTCCCCCAGCGCTTCCGCGATATCGCCGGCACCGATGCGCCGCACCACCGGATCGACCTTGCCGGAGATCGATGCCATCGGCAATTTTCTCCCATGCTTTCATTGCTTATTGGCGCAGGAGAACGGGGAGTACATGTTGATCTGCGTCAAAAATCGTTCGCGGGCACGTAGCTGAGGACTTGAGCACCGTTATTCCGGGCGCGCGACAGCGCGAACCCGGAATCCAGAGGTTGTGGCGCGAGATTCCGGGTTCGACGCTGCGCGACGTCGCCCCGGAATGACGGACGTGTTCTACCCCCGCGCGCGCAGTTCGCGGCGGAGCACTTTTCCGGTCGCCGTCATCGGCAAGGTGTCGGTGAACTGCACGCAGCCGCGGATATTCGTGAGCGGCGAGGCGCACTTTCACGAAATCCTGGATCTCGCGCGCCAGCGTATCGCCGGGCGTAAAGCCGGGCCGCAGCACGATCCAGGCCTTGATCTGCTCGGTGCGGATCGGATCGGGTATGCCGACCACGGCCGACATCGCGACCGCCGGATGCTTCATCAGCGTGTCCTCGATCTCGGACGGACCGACACGATAGCCGGCGGTGGTGATCACGTCATCCTCGCGGCTGACATACCAGAAATAACCGTCGTCATCCTGCACGCCGAGATCGCCGGTCAACAGAAAGTCGCCGACATATTTCTTCCGCGTCGCCTCCGGATTGCGCCAGTACTCGATCATGGTGCACGGACATGGCTGACGCACGCCGATGATGCCGCGCGCGCCGCGCGGCAGCGCCTCGCCCTTGTCGTTGACGATGCGGACATCGAAACCCGGCGTCGCCTTGCCCATCGAGCCCGGGCGGATCGGAAACAGTTTCGCATTGCTGCCGATCACGAGATTGCACTCGGTCTGGCCGAACACCTCATGCGCATCGATGCCGAAGGTCGCGCGCACCCAGTCGAGCAGTTCGCCGCCGAGCGACTCGCCGCCGGTGAAGATGCTGCGGAGCCTGACGCCGTCATGGCTGACATTGGCCTGCCGCATCAGCTTCAGCGCGGTCGGCGGCAGGAAGACGTTGCGGATGCCGAGATCGGCCATCATCTGCATCGCCGCCTGCGGCTCGAACTTGCGCGCGCGATGGCCGACGATCGGCACGCCGTGATACCAGGCCGCGAACAGCCCGTTGATCAGGCCGCCGATCCAGGCCCAGTCGGCCGGCGTCCACATCAGGTCGCCGGGCTGCGGCAGGAAATCGTGGCACATTTCGACATTCGGCAGATGGCCGAGCACGACGCGATGGGCGTGCAGCGCGCCCTTCGGATTTCCCGTCGTGCCCGACGTGTAGATGATGATGCCGGGATCGTCGCAGGAGGTGTCGACCGTCGTGAACTCGCTCGAAGCTGCCTTGACCTGTGGCCAGAACGGCTTGGCGCCGGCCGGCGCGCGCTCCGCGACGACATAGACAGTCTTCAGGTCCGGCAGCCGGTCGCGGATTTTCGCAAGCTTCTCCCAGCCGGTCTCGTCGGTGACGATCGCCTTGGCTTCGGAGTTCGACAGGCGGTATTCCAGCGCGTCCTCGCCGAACAGCGCGAACAGCGGGATCGAGATCAAGCCCGGAGCGGAACGCCGCCATGTGCGCGACCGGCAATTCCAGCGACTGCGACAGGAACACCGCGACCCGGTCGCCGCGTGACAGCCCGTCCGCCTTCAGCACATTGGCGAAGCGGCGCGAGGCGTCGGTAACCTGGTCGAAGCTGGTGCGGGTCGCTTTGCCGTCTTCGTCGACATAGATCAGAGCCAGCCGCCCACTGCCATCGGCATGCCGGTCGCAGCAGGCGGTCGCGATGTTGAAGCGGGCCGGAACGTCCCAGCGGAAGTTCCGGTAGAGCTCGTCATAGGTTGCGGCTTTGGTGAGCATGAAAGAGCCGTTCCCTTTTCCTCCGTCATGGCCGGGCCTGTCCCGGCCATCCACGTTCTTGTTGCTTACAAGTCAGTTTAAGGACGTGGATGCCCGGCACAAGGCCGGGCATGACGAGGAGGAAGCTCCTCAGGCCTTCTTGCAGGGCGGCGCACGGCCGCGGCAAGCTACGAGGTCAGCGCCGCCTTCACCATGCCGCTGGCCTTGCCGAAATCCATCTGCCCGGCATGTTTCGCCTTCAGCGCGGTGATGACCTTGCCCATGTCCTTGATACCGGCGGCGCTGGTCTCGGCGATGACAGCGGCGATTGCGGCCTTCACGTCGTCATCCGACATCTGCTTCGGCAGGTATGCCGATATCACCGCAATCTCCTCGCGCTCCTGCGCGGCGAGCTCGGCGCGGCCGCCCTTGTCATAGAGCTCGACCAACTCCTGGCGCTGCTTGATCATCTTCTGTAATACGCCAAGCAAATCCGCATCGGACAGCGGCGGCTTGCCCTGCCCGCGCGCGTCGATGTCGGCGTTCTTGATGGTCGAGTTGACCATGCGCAGCGTGGAGAGCTTGCGCTCGTCCTTGGCCTTCATGGCCTCCTTCACCGCCGTGTTGATGTCCTCGCGCAGCATCCCAGGTGTCCTTTCCGTTCTCTTAAGGACATGGTCTAAGCTGTTCGCGGCGTTGAAACAATCCGGTTTGCTGTCTGGATATGCCGGAGCCGGCCCCTATTGTTCCGGGCATTGATCATGCGGCAAACGCATGTGAATCCCTGAGCTTCCGCTTTGACGCCGGCGTCGCGCCGGACTATGTAACGCGCTCATGACACAGATTGAGAATGACGCCGCCTGGCCGGACCACAAACCGACCGCGTTGCTGGTGCTCGCCGATGGCACCGTGCTGGAGGGTTTTGGCCTCGGCGCCGAGGGCCACGCCGTTGGCGAGGTCTGCTTCAACACCGCGATGACCGGCTATGAAGAGATCCTCACCGACCCCTCCTATGCCGGCCAGATCATCACCTTCACCTTCCCGCATATCGGGAATGTCGGCACCAACGACGAAGACATCGAGACGGTGAACATGGCGGCCACGCCCGGCGCCCGCGGGGTGATCCTGCGCACCGCCATCACCAACCCTTCGAATTACCGCGCCACCCGCCATCTCGACCAATGGCTGAAGGCGCGCGGCATCATCGGCCTGTCCGGCATCGACACCCGCGCGCTGACCGCGCTGATCCGCTCCAAGGGCATGCCGAACGCCGTGATCGCGCATGCTGGCGACGGCAAGTTCGACCTGCATGGCCTGAAGGAAGAGGCGCGCGAGTGGCCGGGGCTCGAAGGCATGGACCTCGTGCCGCTGGTCACCTCCGGCCAGCGCTTTACCTGGGACGAGACGCCCTGGGTTCAAGAGAAGGGCTTTGGCCGGCAGACCGCGCCGGAATTCAACGTGGTCGCGATCGACTATGGCATCAAGCGCAACATCCTGCGCCTGCTCGCAGGCGTCGGCTGCAAGGTGACCGTCGTGCCGGCCACTACGGCAGCCGAGGATATCCTTGCGATGAAGCCGGACGGCGTCTTCCTCTCCAACGGCCCGGGCGATCCGGCCGCGACGGGGGAATATGCAGTGCCGGTCATCCGGAAGGTGATCTCGTCGGGCACGCCGACCTTCGGTATTTGTCTTGGCCATCAGATGCTGGGGCTCGCCGTCGGCGCCAAGACGATGAAGATGCACCAGGGCCATCACGGCGCCAATCATCCGGTCAAGGACGAGACCACCGGCAAGGTGGAGATCACCTCGATGAACCATGGCTTCGCGGTGGACCAGGCGACCCTGCCGAAGGGCGCGACACAGACGCATGTGTCGCTGTTCGACGGCTCCAATTGCGGTATCCAGCTCGACGGCAAGCCGGTGTTCTCGGTGCAGTATCACCCGGAAGCCTCGCCCGGCCCCCGAGACTCCCACTATCTGTTCCAGCGCTTCGCCGAGCTGATGCGAGAGACGAAGCGCGCGTAAGACACCGCGGGCGACAATTCACGGAACATCAACCGCTGGCCGCGGTTTGGTCCCTGTTGCACTCGCGGAGTCAGACCGATGCCGTCTGTCAGCCCCGATCTCGAACCACTCGCCATCGTCTTCGAGGATGACGGGCTCGTGCCGAACAATCCGATGCCGTTTCTCGTCTATCGGTGCGCGGTCGGTGTCGACAACACCGAGCCGGAAAGGACCATCGAGGACCTGTTCGGCGCGAACGGCTGGGGCGACATGTGGCGCAACGGCGTCTACGGCTATCTGCATTATCATGCGACAGTGCACGAGGTGCTCGGGGTCGCGCGCGGCCATGCACGCGTGCGCTTCGGCGGCGACAAGGGCAGGGAATTCGAGCTCAGCGCGGGCGACGTCGCGATCCTGCCCGCCGGCACCGGCCATCAATGCCTGTCAGCGAGCCCTGACTTTTCCGTCGTCGGCGCCTACCCGCCCGGGCCGAAGATGCAGATCACGCGGCCAACGCCGGACAATCATGCAAAGGCGCTGAAGACAATTCCGCAGGTGCCATTGCCGAAAAGCGACCCGGTGACGGGCGCGGACGGGCCGCTCGTGCGGCTATGGAAACCCGCTTGAGCGTTCGGCAGTTTTAGCCGCCAGGATTCGCCGAACTCGTCGCCATCAAAGCCGAACAGCAAGAAATGAAAATTCAACGCCGCATTGGGCACCGAACATCGGGAACATATTGATCTATGTCATCGAGCTCGCTCCGAGCGCAGCACTTATTTATTAATGCTGTTTCGATGCTGCAAGCACCTTGGGCGTCTTACGCAGTGAGCGTTCTTTTACCGGCGATACTGCGATCTCTTGCCGCAAAGCGACAGAACAAGCCGCGGATGACACTTTCAGACATCAAAGGAGGAATGTTCGCCATGTTCTTAGGGGTTATGAGAATGACGCTATGTCTCGCCCTTGGGGCGGCAGCCATGCCGGCGCTGGCCCAAGCGGCACCCATTACCGAACAAGAAGCTCACGCCATTGCGACAGACGCCTATGTCTATTTTTATCCCCTCGTCACGATGGAGGTAACCCGCAAGCAATTCACCAACATGGAGCCGGGCAAGGAATTGGGCAAAGGCCCGATGAACATGTTCAACAACGTTCCCGAATACCCACCGGCGAACTTCAAGGGCGTCGTGAGGCCCAACTTCGACACGCTGTATTCCATCGCCTATCTCGACCTGACGAAGGAGCCCGTCGTCGTCTCGGCTCCGGACACCAATGGACGTTACTACCTTCTGCCCATGCTCGACATGTGGTCGGATGTGTTCGCCTCGCCGGGCTGGCGAACCACGGGCACAAGTGCGCAGACCTTTCTCGTGACGCCCCAGGGCTGGAGACCGGATTTGCGCGACCGGTTCGCCGAGGAATTCAAGCTTCCGAAGGACACGCAACGGATCGAGGCGCCAACTCCCTATGTCTGGATCATCGGCCGTACCAAGACGGACGGCCCGGCGGACTACGATGCGGTCCATCAGATTCAAGCCGGCTACAAGGTCAGTCTTCTATCCGAGTTCGGAAAGCCGCCCAAGCCGATCGAAGTCAAGATCGATCCCAGCGTTGACATGAAGACGCCGCCCAAAGTGCAGGTCGATACCATGACGGCGGGCGTGTACTTCGCCAATGCGGCAGAGCTGCTGAAGCTTCACCCGCCTCATGTCACCGATCAGCCGATCATCGCGCAGATGAAGCGGATCGGAATCGAGGTTGGCAAGAGTTTCGACATCGGCAAGCTCGATCCAGTCGTCCAGCGAGGGTTGGAGACAGCGCCGCAGGATGGTCAGAAGCTGATGGCGTGGAAAGTACCGACACTGGCGCGGGTCGCGAATGGCTGGTCGATGAACACGGACACGATGGGTGTTTACGGCAACTACTACCTGAAGCGAGCCATTGTCGCGCAATTGGGGCTCGGCGCGAATCTGCCGGAGGACGCGATTTATCCCCTCAATCTCGGCGACGAATCCGGCAAGCCGCTCGATGGCGCAAACAAGTACACCATCACCTTTGCAAACGGTGCCGCCCCGCCGGTAAAGGCTTTCTGGTCGATCACCCTTTACGACCAGGACGGATTCCAGGTCGGCAACGCCTTGAATCGCTTCGCCGTCAGCAGCTGGATGCCATTCACCTACAATGCGGACGGCTCACTCGACCTTTACTTCCAGAACGAAAACCCGGGCAAGGACAAGGAAGCCAACTGGCTGCCCGCGCCGAAGGGAGCCTTCAATTTGACCATGCGCCTCTACAGTCCGAAATCAGAGGCGTTGACCGGAAAGTGGAATCCGCCGCCGATCGTGAGGACGCAGAGCACAGTCGGAATATCGCCTCAGTGAAATGCGTATCGGAGGCCGGCGCCCAGGCGCCTGCCTCCGATTTGTCGCGTCTCGATCTTATTGCCGTTAGATCATGATGCGATTTGATGGAATTGCATCATGATCTCATCTCTTTGTTTGAGCATGATCTCCGCGCAAACGCGTTCCGCGTTTGTCGCGAGGAAAACCGATTTCCACTTTTCCGGATCATGCCCTAGTTGCGCTCCGCAAGGCGAGCCTTGCCGGGCCCTATGCGGCGTTGCTGCCTTCCTGGCGGCTGGCTTCGAACAGGAACCAGGTGCGCCGCTCGGTCTCGTCGATGAAGGTTTCGAGCAGGCCCGCAGTGCCGGAATCTTCGTGGTCGTCACAGAGCTTGTGCGCCTTGCGCATCGCGGCTGCGATGTGCTTGTTGTCCTCCATCAGCTCGCGGAGCATTTCGCGCGGCGGGACATACTCTTCATTGTTATCCTTGATCGTCTGCAGCTTCGAGATCTGGCCGATCGAGCGCACCGTGGTCCCGCCGAGCTTGCGGACGCGTTCGGCGAGCT
Source organism: uncultured Alphaproteobacteria bacterium (assembly GCA_963786015.1). Taxonomy (GTDB): domain Bacteria; phylum Pseudomonadota; class Alphaproteobacteria; order Rhizobiales; family Xanthobacteraceae; genus Bradyrhizobium. Next base: position 45,215 of record CAWAXO010000042.1, read on the forward strand.
GGTCGGTGGTGGCGAAAATCGCGTCCGACTGCTCGTCCAGCATCAGGTGATAGTCGTGAAAATGCCGGCCACTGACGTGCCAATGGAAATTCTTGGTCTTGACGTAGAGCGCAAAGGCATCGGCCAATAAAGTGTTGATCGATGCCGATATCTTGCCGACCGCCTCCGGCGACAGATCGGTGGGCGTGTCGAGATCTGGCGATGTTTTGTCGGACTTTGCTTTGCTCACGTTGCACCTTCCTGTTAGGAACCCGGACGCTGGCGGCTGAAAATGCAGCCCGTCGAGCCGCTTTAACGTTTCTCCTCACCTCCGGTTCCTGGACAGGAACCTCAATTTACCGCTACTGACAGCCATGGACGACTGGATCGACTATTACAATTCCACGCATACGATCTATGCGAGCAAGCGGCACCGTGACCTGCACTTTCAGATCATTGCCAAGGACATCATCGGCTACATCGCCTCCCCCGATGCGGTGGTGCTCGACTATGCCTGCGGCGAAGCACTCGCCGCCATGAAGGTGGCGGATGCGTGCAGCACGCTGTTTCTCGCGGAGCCCGCGCCGGGTGTGCGCGGCCGCCTGATCTCGCGCTTTGCCCTCAGCACCAAGATCAGGGTGCGCTCGCTGGACGAATTGAAGAACATGGCGGAGAAGTCGATCGACCTCGTGGTGATGAACTCGGTTGCCCAATACATGACGCCCGTCGAGCTGGATTCGGCGTTCGCCGTGGTCCGCCGCCTGCTGAAGCCCGCCGGGCGGCTGGTGCTCGGCGACATCCTCCGTCCGAATGTCGGCATGCCGGCCGATGTGATCGCGCTGCTGCGCTTCGCGGCCAGAAACGGCTTCCTCAAGGACGCGCTCTATGGCCTGCTCTCGACCGCCCTCTCGGATTACCGCGCGCTGCGCTCCCGCCTCGGCCTGCAGCGCTACAGCGAGGCCGGTATGATCGCCAAGCTCGCCAAGGCCAACTTCAGCGCCGCTCGCGCGCCCGTCAATATCGGGCACAATCCCTGGCGGATGACCTTCGTCGCGCGCCACGCGTTGGCCGCAGCCCCGGATTAGGGTTAATCGGCGGCCGGTCTGGCTCACACCGGCGTGATCGGCGATACTATCCTCGGCCCGGTGGCGGAAGCTTCAACGCAAGAGCGGTGCATCGTTCTTTATCCTGGTTCAAGTCCAGGCCGGGCCTCCAGCCTTTGCTGCTGGCGCAGCTTCGGCTCGGCTTGCCAGCCCCTGCTCCCACAGCCCCGGATCGGCAAGCCGCCAAGCGTCCCCAGCGGCGCGAAGGCGGCTTGTCACGCCGAAGCTGCCGCAGGCAGCGAAGGCGGAAAGAGAAATTGCCGGTTGATGGGCGTTTTCAGGGGTTTCGCGGCTGCGGAATCTGGTCTAAAGACCAGCCGCGCGCGTGGGCAACGCGCTCTCGGTCGTAAGGGACGCGCGGCAGGCGCGCCCTTTTTTTGTGCCCATTTCCGTTCGTGAGACTTGATGCCCAAACGAACCGACATCTCCACCATCCTGATCATTGGCGCGGGTCCGATCGTGATCGGACAGGCCTGCGAGTTCGACTATTCCGGCACGCAGGCGGTGAAAGCGCTGAAGGAAGAGGGCTATCGCGTCGTCCTCGTCAATTCCAATCCGGCCACCATCATGACCGATCCGGACCTGGCGGATGCGACCTATATCGAGCCGATCACGCCTGAGATCGTCGCCAAGATCATCGAGAAGGAACGGCACGTCATTCCCGGCGGCTTTGCGCTGCTGCCGACCATGGGCGGGCAGACCGCGCTCAACTGCGCGCTGTCGCTGCGCCGGCAAGGCACGCTGGAGAAGTTCAACGTCGAGATGATCGGCGCCACCGCTGATGCGATCGACAAGGCCGAAGACCGCCAGCTCTTCCGCAACGCGATGGAGAAGATCGGGCTGCAGACGCCGAAATCGCGTCTCGCCAATGCCTCGGCGCTCAAGAAGCAGTATCGCGACAAGTATCTCGCCGAACGTGAGAAGCTGTCCGGCGCCGCACTGGATGACCTCGAACGGCAGTGGACGCTCGGCGAGAACGAGCGCCGCAAGCGCTATCAGGAGCACGCCCTCGGCGAGGCGCTGATGGCGCTCTCCGAGATCGGCCTGCCCGCGATCATCCGCCCCTCCTTCACCATGGGCGGCACCGGCGGCGGCATTGCCTACAACAAGGAAGAGTTTCTCGACATCATCGAGCGCGGCCTCGACGCGTCCCCGACCAACGAGGTCCTGATCGAGGAATCCGTGCTCGGCTGGAAAGAGTTCGAGATGGAGGTGGTCCGGGACAAGAAGGACAACTGCATCATCGTCTGCTCGATCGAGAATTTCGACCCGATGGGCGTCCATACCGGCAATTCCATCACGGTGGCGCCGGCGCTGACCCTGACCGACAAGGAATACCAGATCATGCGCGACGCAGCACTCGCGGTGCTGCGTGAGATCGGGGTCGAGACCGGCGGCTCCAACGTGCAGTTCGGCGTCAACCCCGCCGACGGCCGCATGGTCGTGATCGAGATGAATCCCCGCGTCTCGCGCTCCTCGGCGCTGGCCTCGAAGGCCACCGGCTTTCCGATCGCCAAGGTCGCAGCCAAGCTCGCGGTGGGCTACACGCTGGACGAGATCGCCAACGACATCACCGGCGGTGCGACGCCGGCCTCGTTCGAGCCGACGATCGATTACGTCGTCACCAAGATTCCGCGCTTCGCCTTCGAGAAGTTTCCGGGCGCCTCCACCACGCTGACCACATCGATGAAGTCGGTCGGCGAAGTCATGGCGATCGGCCGCACGTTCCAGGAGAGCCTGCAGAAGGCGCTGCGGGGACTGGAGATCGGTCTGACCGGCCTTGACGAGATCGAAATCGGCGGGCTCGGCCGTGGCGACGACAAGAACGCGATCCGCGCCGCACTCGGTACGCCGACGCCGAACCGCATCCTGCAGGTCGCGCAGGCGATGCGATTCGGCTGGTCGAACGAGGACATCTTCAATTCCTGCAAGATCGATCCCTGGTTCCTCGCCGAGATGCGCGGCATCGTCGAGATGGAGGCCAGGGTCCGGAGCAACGGGCTGCCCGGCAACGCCTTCGGCATGCGGACGTTGAAGGCGATGGGTTTCTCGGACGCGCGGCTTGCGGTGCTGTCGCACAGCACGGAGACGGAGATCGCCGCGAAACGCCACGCGCTTGGCGTACGTCCGGCCTACAAGCGCATCGACACCTGCGCCGCCGAGTTCGCCTCGCCCACCGCCTATATGTATTCGACCTACGAGACGCCGTTCGCGGGCAGTCTCGCCGACGAGAGCGCGCCGTCGGACAAGAAGAAGGTCATCATCCTGGGCGGCGGACCGAACCGGATCGGCCAGGGCATCGAGTTCGACTATTGCTGCTGCCATGCCTGCTTCGCGCTGCATGATGCCGGCTATGAAACCATCATGATCAACTGCAATCCGGAAACGGTGTCGACCGACTACGACACCGCGGACCGGCTGTATTTCGAGCCGCTCACGGCCGAGGACGTGCTGGAGATCATCGCGACCGAACGGACCAACGGCACCCTGCATGGCGTGATCGTGCAGTTCGGCGGCCAGACCCCGCTGAAGCTCGCGCGTTCGCTGGAAGCCGCCGATGTGCCGATCCTCGGCACCTCGCCCGACGCGATCGACCTCGCCGAGGACCGCGACCGCTTCAAGCGCGTGCTCGACAAGCTGCATCTGAAGCAGCCAAAGAACGGCATCGCCTATTCGGTCGAGCAGGCGCGGCTGGTCGCGGCCGATCTCGGCCTGCCGCTGGTGGTGCGGCCGTCCTATGTGCTTGGCGGCCGCGCGATGCAGATCATCCGCGAGGACAGCCAGCTCAGCGACTATCTGCTCGGCACCCTGCCCGAGCTGGTCCCCGCCGACGTGCAGGCGCGCTACCCGAACGACAAGACCGGGCAGATCAACACCGTGCTCGGCAAGAACCCGCTGCTGTTCGACCGCTATCTGTCGGATGCGACCGAGATCGACGTCGATTGCCTCAGCGACGGCAAGGACACTTTCGTCGTCGGCATCATGGAGCATATCGAGGAAGCCGGGATCCATTCCGGCGATTCCGCCTGCTCGCTGCCGCCGCATTCTCTCGACGCGGAGACTCTCGCCGAACTGGAGCGGCAGACCCGCGAACTCGCGCTCGGGCTCGACGTGGTCGGGCTGATGAACGTGCAATACGCGATCAAGGACGGCGATATCTACGTGCTCGAGGTCAATCCGCGCGCCTCGCGCACGGTGCCGTTCGTCGCGAAGGTGGTCGGCACGCCGGTCGCCAAGATCGCCGCGCGGATCATGGCCGGCGAGAAGCTCGCCGATTTCAAGCTCAAGCAACGCAAGCTCAAGCATGTCGGCGTCAAGGAATCGGTCTTCCCGTTCGCCCGCTTCCCCGGCGTCGACACCGTGCTTGGTCCGGAGATGCGCTCGACCGGCGAGGTCATGGGCATCGACCGCTCGTTCGAGATCGCCTTCGCCAAGAGCCAGCTCGGCGGCGGCACACGGGTGCCGCGCAAGGGCACCGTGTTCGTGTCGGTCCGCGAGATCGACAAGACGCGGATCAAGGATGCCGTCTGCCTTTTGAACTCGCTCGGCTTCAAGGTGCTGGCGACCTCGGGGACGCAGCGCTTCCTCACGGACAATGGCGTTCCGACCGAAAAAGTGAACAAGGTGCTGGAAGGCCGGCCGCACATCGTTGACGCCATTACTAATGGCGACATTCAACTTGTCTTCAATACCACCGAGGGTCCGCAGGCGCTGGCCGACAGCCGCTCGTTGCGGCGTGCTGCCCTCTTGCATAAAGTCCCGTATTACACCACTCTCTCAGGAGCCGTGGCGGCAGCCCAGGGCATCCGCGCCTATCTCGGCGGGGACCTTGAGGTCCGTACACTGCAGAGTTACTTTTCCGAAAACTAGTCGTTGACCAAGCGGGGATACCCGCTGCACGATTGGTAGCTAAGCCAGTATGGCTGGAACTCAGCGCCCCGTATGAACCACGTATCGGCCCCTTCGGGGGCCGGAATTAAATGGGCTCACGGGCTTTGCTTTGTACCGTGAGAGCCTGATTGAGCAAGCGCCTCGTGCGTGCCGCCCGACGGCCCGCGCGACTGAAGGACAAGAGAAATGATCGAAAAGGTTCCAATGACCGCGGGGGGCCATACCGCGCTCGAGGTCGAATTGAAGCAGCGCCAGTCGGTGGATCGTCCGCGCATCATCCACCAGATCGCCGAGGCGCGCGCGCATGGCGACCTTTCGGAGAACGCGGAGTATCACGCCGCGAAGGAAGAGCAGTCGCACAATGAGGGGCGTATCGCCGAGATCGAGGACAAGCTCGCGCGCGCCGACATCATCGACATTTCCAAGCTGTCCGGCGACACCATCAAATTCGGGGCGACCGTGACGCTGATCGACGAGGACACCGAAAAGAAGACGGTGTGGCAGATCGTCGGCGAGGTCGAGGCCGACGCCAAGAAAGGCAGGATCTCCGTCACCTCGCCGCTGGCGCGCGCGCTGATCGGCAAGAAGAAAGGCGCCTCCGTCGAAGTCGTGACGCCCGGCGGCGCAAAGGCCTACGAGATCACCAAGGTCGAGTGGCGCTAGTCCAATTCATCCCATGCTTGCAAAAGGCCGCGCCGCTCGCGCGGCCTTTTTTGTTGCGCTGCGACCATTCGCGGCGACGTCTACGATGACGCGTCGGGCGTTGGTCGGGAATGTTTGATTTTCACAGGTGTTCACTTCACGCACCGGTGACTGATGCCAGCGATTGCGATAGTGCTTGTCATGCGTGTGAGACAGGGGACAATGACATGGACCAAATGCTTTCCAGATGGCAACCGACGGCGCTCAGCCTTCTTCGCCTGGTCACCGGGCTGCTGTTGTTTCAATTCGGCGTTGCCAAGATCCTCAAATTTCCGGTGCTGCCCTACTTCGCCAACATTCCCCCGCTGATCCAGGCGGCCGGCTGGATCGAACTCATTCTCGGCGGCCTGCTGCTGATCGGACTGTTCACGCGGATCGTCGCCTTCGTCCTCTCGGGCGAGATGGCATTCGCCTATCTCCTCGGCCACGTCATGAAGACCGGTGAGCCGGTGCTTCATCCGCTCAACAATGGCGGCTCGCTCGCGATCGCACTGTGCTTCGCCTGCCTGTTCATCTCGACTGCAGGCGGCGGACCTTACAGCGTCGATGCAGCGATGGGCCGGAAGGATTGAGAGCGGCCAACACGCGGCGTCATTCCGGGGCGATGCGCAGCATGAACCCGGAATCTCGAGGTTCTCCGGTCGACGCAATTGCGCTCCAGGGTGTCGCGGCGGGAGACGCGCCCCGGAACGACGCGGCAAGCAGCTAAGCCCGCGCCTTCACTTCCAGCGGCACGGCGGCTTCATATTTGGAGTTCTGCAGCACCAGCGACGTTCTGACATTGCGGACATGGGGCGCCGCGGTCAGATGCGTGACGAAGTCCTGAAACGTCGTCATGTCGGGCGCCACGCATTTCAGGATGAAGTCGATTTCCCCTGACAGCATCCAGCACTCCCGGACCAGCGGCTCGCCGCGCACGAATTCCTCGAACGCCTTGAGATCGGCGTCCGCCTGGCTGGAGAGATGGACGGATGCGAATACCGTCACATCGAAGCCGAGCCTGCGCGGATCCAGCAGTCCCCGGTATCCCTGGATGTAGCCCTCCTCCTCCAGCGTCCGCACGCGCCGCAGGCAGGGTGGCGGCGATATGCCGACCCGCTTTGCCAGTTCGACATTCGTGATTCGGCCGTCGGCCTGGATCTCGCTCAGGATTTTGAGGTCGATCTCGTCAAGATTTTTCGACACGGGAATTCCAGTTTCGAGGGATCGCCGCGTTGCGGCGGTATTGTCGGCAACTCTTCTAGCCTAGCTCGGCAAACTTGCGCAATTTTATTGCGCGCCTCCCTCGTTGTTTACCGTGAGTAAGGGGAAAATTCGCCGAGATGGATTGCAATTCTTGCATGGCTCGCCAGATGTCCTAGACTTGGATTTGACACTTTCAGCGCCCGGCGAGGCCCTCCCGGCTGCATTTCGCCCGGCGCTGGCCGAACTCCCGCAAGAGACGTCTGCCCATGCCTGCCCCCATCCATGCCAAGGTCGTCATCATCGGATCCGGTCCGGCCGGCTATACGGCCGCGATCTATGCCGCGCGCGCGATGCTGGAACCGATCCTGATCCAGGGCATCCAGCCCGGCGGGCAGCTCACCATCACGACCGATGTCGAGAACTATCCGGGCTTCGCCGACGTCATCCAGGGCCCCTGGCTCATGGAACAGATGGAGAAACAGGCCGCCCATGTCGGCACCAAGATCGTGACCGACCTCGTCAACAACCTGGAGCTGACGCAGCGGCCGTTCCGCCTGACCTGCGACAGCGGCGACGTCTATCTCGCCGACACCGTCATTCTCGCCACCGGCGCGCAGGCGCGCTGGCTCGGACTGCCCTCGGAAGAGACGTTCAAGGGCTTCGGCGTCTCGGCCTGCGCGACCTGCGACGGGTTTTTCTATCGTGGCAAGGAAGTCGTCGTGGTCGGCGGCGGCAACACCGCGGTCGAGGAAGCGCTGTTCCTCACCAACTTCGCCTCGAAGGTGACGATTGTGCACCGGCGCGACCATTTCCGCGCCGAGCGCATCCTGCAGGAGCGCCTGTTCAAGCATCCCAAGATCAAGGTGGTGTGGGACAGCGCCATCGATGAGATCTGCGGCGCGGAGAATCCGTCCAAGGTCACTCATGTCCGGCTCAAGAACGTCAAGACCGGCGCGCGGACGGATGTCCCCGCCGACGGCGTCTTCGTCGCAATCGGCCATGCGCCGGCGACTGAGCTCGTGGCCGGCAAGGTCAAGCTGAAGCCGTCGGGCTATGTCGAGGTGGCGCCGAACTCGACGGCGACATCGGTGCCCGGCCTGTTCGCCGCGGGCGACGTCGCCGACGAAATCTATCGGCAGGCGGTGACCGCCGCAGGCCTCGGCTGCATGGCGGCGCTCGAAGCCGAGCGCTTCCTCGCCCTGCGCGCGAGCGAACGCGCCGCGGCGGAATGAAATCATTATGCCTCGAACCCGTGATGGATTTACCGATATGGATTGGGACAAGCTGAAAGTTTTTCACGCAGCGGCGGAAGCAGGCAGCTTCACGCATGCCGGCGAACAACTCGGGCTGTCGCAGTCGGCGGTGTCGCGCCAGGTCAGCGCGCTGGAGCAGGAGCTCTCGGTCTCGCTGTTTCATCGCCACGCGCGCGGCCTGATCCTCACCGAACAGGGCGACCTTCTCTTCCGCACCGCGCATGACGTCTTCATGCAGTTGCAGGCGGCGCGCGCCAAGCTCACCGACAGCCGCGAGCGGCCGAGCGGCGACCTCAAGGTCACCACGACGCCCGGCGTCGGCATCAACTGGCTGATCCCGCGGCTCGGCGAATTCACCGGGCTCTATCCGGAGATCAGGATCACTCTGATCGTCACCGACGAGGATCTCGATCTGTCGATGCGCGAAGCCGACGTCGCGATCCGCACCCGCAAGCCGACACAGCCGGACCTGATCCAGCGCAAGCTGTTCGCGATGGGCTTCCATGCCTATTGCTCGCCGGAATACGTCAAGCGCTTCGGCACGCCGCGCACGCTCGACGAGCTCGACGCGCACCGCATCATCACGCTGAGCGACGGACAGGTCGCTCAGCATCTGCAGAACCGCAACTGGCTGATCGAAGCCGGCCGCAACGGCTCGGGTCCGCGCGAGGCCTATTTCAAGGTCAACAATATTCTCGGCCTCGTGCGCGCCTGCCAGCAGGGGCTCGGCATCGCCGCGCTGCCGGATTACCTGGTCGAGGAAAACAGCCGCCTGGTGCAGCTCTTCGGCGAGTCGGATTCGATCCAGCTCGACACCTATTTCGTCTATCCGGAAGAGTTGAAAACGGTCGCGCGCGTGCAGGTGTTCCGCGACTTCGTGGTGAGCAAGGCGCAGCGCTGGCCGTCCTGATTTTGCGCATGACTGACATGCGGCTTCCCCCGTTGCTGCGAGGCGCGGACGAGGGCCATAATGTCTTTACGCTGAGCTTACGCGTTGCGCTTATGTCCCCCTCCTCCAGTGGCGCGGAAACTCAGTAATCCCTCTTGGAAGGTGATTGTGTCGGCCTCTTTGGCCAATACCTAAGCCGGGCCTTTTGGCCCGGCTATTTTTTTGCCGCGCGCCTCGTGACGGCTTCGGGAATGTTCGCTGACAGTCATATCCCTGCGGACTGCCGTTGACAGCGCGGACGCCGCGCAGCATCATTAACTTATGGTCATCATCTCGTGCGCCGCACTCGCCTCGAAAAAAGCTCCCCGTCCGGGGAGTTCAGGATGGCGCGCGCGACGATAGGCCTCTTCGCACAAACCAAGATCCGGAAAACCCCGCCGTGAGTTTGCGGGGTTTTTGTTTGCTCCGTCTCCTCCGGCACCAAAGCATGACAGGAGATGGACTCATGAACGATCTCAGACATCAATTGCGCGGCCTCTGGCTTCCGCTGGTCACACCGTTCCGCAACAGTGAACTCGACGAGCCGTCGCTGCGGCGGCTGGTCAGGCACTATGCGGACGGCCCGGTCGATGGATTGATCCTGGCGGCGACGTCGGGCGAAGGCCTGACGCTGTCGATGACCGAGCTCGAACGCCTCGTCACGGTGGTGCGCTCCGAGCTCGATGACATGCAGCGTCACATGCCGCTGTGTCTCGGCCTGTCGGGCGCCGCGACATGCAAGCTGCAGCAGGCGCTCGACGACACCGCCGACTGGCCGATCGACGGCTATCTGATCGCAAGCCCTTACTACTCGCGGCCGTCGCAGCGCGGCCTGTTGCAGCATTTCACCGCGCTGGCCGATCACGCCTCATGGCCGATCGTGCTCTACAACATCCCCTACCGGACATCGGTGAACCTGACGAACGACACGCTGCTTGCATTGGCCGAACATCCGAACATCGTGGGACTGAAGGATTGCAGCGCCGACCGCGCGCAGTCGATCGAGCTGTTGCGCCGGCGGCCGGCCGGCTTTCGCGTCCTGACCGGCGAGGACGCGCAATATTTCGATGCGCTGACGGACGGCGCCGACGGCGCGATCCTGCTGTCGGCCCATTTCGAGACCGCGACCTTCGCCGCGGTCCGCACCCACCTTGCCGCGGACGAGTACGACGCGGCGGCGGCGTGCTGGCGACGCGTGTCGGAGTTGACGCGTCTGTTGTTCGCCGAGCCGAGCCCGGCCCCGGCAAAATACTGGCTGGCGCGTAACGGGCTGATCGCATCCGCCGAGGTGCGGCTGCCGATGGTCGAGGTGAGCGCGGAGCTCGCGGCTCGGCTCGAGGCCGAAATCGCGGCGAGAGCGCCGACGCCGGTAAACGCGGACCTGGTTAACGTGGCGTGAGACGACGCGATCGGCGTCACGCACCGCCGTACCGGCAGACACGTGTATCGCGGCTCACGCGGCCGTGCGGGCGCGTCCGTAGTTAATCCGTGGTAGCGCCTGCGCTCAAATCCGAGCGACGGCGCGACCGCGTTTTTAAAGTCTGCCGTGTATCTCTTGCTTTCAAAGGGGCAACGAGAACGCGGGGGCGCGTCACATGGAAGACCATCCAGTCGTAAAGCGAACAGCCATCACCACCGAGGACGTCCTTTGGACGCTCGGCATCGGGTCGCTGATCATCAGTCTGTCGCCGGTGATCGCGTTCTACATGCTGATGGTGGCCTGAGATCCAGTTGCGCGCATCGGGTCGAGGCGCGCTCTGGGGAGCAATAAATATAAGAAAATTGCAACGCGCGGTGCCCGCGCGTCTATCTGCTCCGGGGGCGCGACGATATCACGCCGCCTGCTTGTGCATCGCGCCGTTCGACGACACGGTCCCGCGGATCGCCTTGATCGAGCGCTCGATCGCAGCCCACAGCCGGCCGATTTCCATCGCCGCGCGGCCCTCGGCATAATATTCGCGAACGCCTTCGCCCTGCCCAAGCGCCATCAAGAGATCGGCGCGGTTGGTGATCTGTCCGCCCCACACCGGCGCACGAAACTTTGGCGAGAGCTTCACGCGCGATCGTGACGATCGGGCTCTCGGCATCGTCCCTGCGCGCAGGTGCGCCGTTCAGCACCACCGCATAAGGCTTGCGCGCCGCGCGGCAGGTCTGAATCGTTTCCTGCACCGCATTGACGTCGAACACGCCGGGCCGCGCCGGAATGATCACCATCGTCGCATTTCGGATCGCGTCTTCCACGACGGCCGAGACGTTCGGCGGCGTGTCGATCAGAACCCATTCCACGCCGTCGCGCTTGGCCGTGGAGAGGATGCCGCTGACGGAATTGACCGCAGTCTTGATCGGCGGTTCGTTCGTGCCACGCAGCTTGTGCCAGAGCGTCAGCGACCCCTGCGGGTCCGCGTCGATGAGCAGGCAAGGCTTGGTCGCCTTGATCTGCGCAGCGAGATGAGCAGCCAGAGTACTCTTCCCCGAACCGCCTTTACGCGAAGCAAAAACAATTACGTTCATACCTTGGCCTCCAGATTGACCCCAGGGATTCGAAAATGAAACACCACGCTGATTCGTGGAAGAAAAATCTGGGGGTAATTCCAAGGAAGCCACTGAAAAGCCACCGAGGTTGGCATTTGAGTCACACGCTCACAACCAGCACGGGAGCGGGCCGGATACGGCTTGGCGGCGTTACTTCCGAGATTCCATGCTCTGTCCGACGCCTGGACGATTCAGCTCGCGCTTTCCGCACATCAAGCTTGCGCGAACCTCGCGTGAGCAGCATCCCGCGTGAATGACGACGCGAACAAAAGGAGTCCATTGGCTGCAGGCGCGATGCCGGCCCGAAAGGGATGCGGTGCCATGAGGTCGCGGACATCTTGGGCTTCCCAATGCGATGCGGCCTGCGAGCTTTCCGGTGTTCTACGGACGAACGATGGCAAAAGACGCTTTAATTTGCTCACGCTAGTGACTTCCATCACAGACAAATCCGGCGAATGCCGTAGCCTCTGATCGCCATAATGCGCGATACAGAGGGTTGAAGGGACCATGATGCGCGCGCGTCGCAGGATTGCATTGTCCCTGTTGCTGCTGGCGGCTTGGTGCATCAGCGCTGGCCACGCCTGTGCGGAGAAGCGAGTCGCGCTCATCATCGGCAACTCGACCTATGACAAGGTGGCACGGCTTCCCAATACCGCCAACGATGCGGCCTTGATGGCCGAGACTTTCAAGTCGGCAGGATTCGATAGCGTTGACCTTCGTCGCGACCTGAAAGTTGGTGACATGCGGCGAGCGCTGCGGGACTTCACCGACAAGTCGCGCGACGCCGACGTGGCCGTGGTCTTCTACGCCGGCCACGGAATTGAGGTCGACGGCAACAACTATCTTGTGCCGGTCGATGCGGTTCTGGAACGCGACGTCGACATCTACGACGAGGCATTATCGCTCGAGCGGGTCCTGATTGCTGTAGAACCTGCCAAGCAATTGCGGCTCATCATTCTCGATGCCTGCCGCGACAACCCTTTCATCCGTTCCATGAAGCGCACACTCGCCTCTCGGGCGGTTGGTCGAGGGCTGGCGAAGGTTGAACCGACAAGTCCGAATACCCTGATTGCATTCGCATCCAAAGCGGGCTCGACCGCTTCGGAAGGCGATGGCGCAAACAGCCCGTTTACCGCCGCAGTGGTCAAGCACCTCACGCAGCCCGGTCTCGATTTGCGCAAAGCGTTCGGATACGTGCGTGACGACGTTCTGAAGTCCACCGGCAACCGTCAGGAGCCCTATGTCTACGGCTCCCTTGGCGGCGACGATTTTCCTCTCGTTCCTTCGAAGCCGGTCGCAACGGGACCACAAGCGGACCCTCAAGCGGCTGTGCGACGCGACTACGAATTGGCGTTACAGCTTGGCACGCGCGACGGATGGGACGCGTTTCTGTCGCAATACTCAGAAGGGTTTTATGCCAATCTCGCAAAGGGACAACTGAAGAAAATTGCCGCCGAGGAACTCCGTTTGGCCGCTGTCGAGAAGGTGCGACAGGCTGAGCAGGACAAGGCGCGCTTGGCCGCGGAAGGCGCTCGACAGGCTGAACAGGCCAAGGCCGCCGCGAATGCAAAAGCTGCCGAGGAAGCTCGTTCAGCCGCCGAGAAGGCCAAGGCGATCGAGCAAGAGAAAGCTGCCGCCGCGGAGCAGGCCCGACTGGCTGCCGAGAAGGTTGCAGCGGAAAAGAAAGAGCAACTCACGGCCCTGACGCCTCCAGGCGAAAAGACTGAGCAGCCCGTTGATCTCATTCGAAAGCTACAGGGCGAATTGCGTCGCGTGGGCTGCAACGCGGGCACTGACGACGGCAACTGGAGCGCCACTTCGCAAAAGGCGCTCGATCAGTTCAACAAGCACTCCGGAATGAAGCTGGACGTAAAGACTGCGAGCACCGACGCTCTGGATGCCGTGAAGCGTAAGACTGGCCGCGTTTGTCCGGTGATCTGCGAGAGCGGTTATCGAGCGGATGGCGATCGATGCGTCAAGATCGCCTGCCGCGCGGGGTATCAACCAGGACAGGATAATAAGTGCCAGAGAATTGAACGAAGGAATATTGCCAACCGGCCAGATGAGCAACGTGCACCCGAAACGCAAGCCGTACCGCGTTTAGCCTTCCCTTCAGCTGTCGCACGGGCGGACGCTGCCTATGAGAGAGGGGCCTATCAAAGTTGCATGGGCGCTCGATCGGGTTGCTATGAACGGTCCATTTCAGGACGAATGTTTCGTGGAGATCCGGAAGGCGCGCGGCGTTGGTGTACCAGGCGCCCGACGTGTTGAATGTCCTGTGTCCTCGTTGACGCCGACTACCAGAGCGGAGGGGCGCGCTCATGAAGCGCCGACGCCGATCGCACAGGACGCGCAGCCGGCAGCGATTGTGGACGCAAGCCAGAAGGCTGAGGCGATAACAAAGCAGAAGGCCCGTTGGTAAGCTCGGCCTTTGGCGCAGATATTCGCCGGAGCGGCAAGCTTTCTTTTAAACATTTCTGGAAAACTCAGATGACCAGCGCGGATCCCATTCGGAGGTCCGCAATGATCCTGTTTCAGATTCGAAGGACTAATCTGCCAACCCGCTCGGCGGCTGGAAGGCAAGGTCGGATTTATGCGGCCGCCTATGTGGCGTCCGTAGTGCTAGTTGCGTGTATGCTTTCTGCATGCGCCAGTCGTCCTCAATCCGGTCCAGTCACTAGCGCCGCAGCGCAGTACCCGGACTTGAATGACCCGCCGCCAAACGTTGCAGTGCATGCAGATGACATGGCGCAGATAAAAGCTCGGCTGGTCCGGCTTCGGGACGACCAGGAACGCGCTGCAACTGCGCAGCAGGCACTCCACCAGGCCGGCGACATTGAACCTTCGGCGCCGATCGACGATGAGCCGTTGGAATCGGCAGCGTTCACGTTTCGTCGGTGATCCGTTGCTGTGCGAACCTGTGGAAATGTTGATAAGCGCTGCAATAGCGCAGCACGAGAACAACGAGAGAGGCTGCTTTCTGTCTTGTAAGGCCCGCGTAAGCGAGACCGGCATGGATCTGACGCGCCGTGAGATGCGTTATGCCAATCCAAACCTCACCCCGCCTTGCACTCTCGGCGAGGATTGTCTGTGGCGCACGCGGGCGACAGCGGACTGGGCGATGACCGTGCCAGTGCGCGCAGACCAATGATCGTGGTGACACCTATCGGATGAAGGAGCGCAGGCATCCAGGTCCCGCTGTCCTTGCACCGGCCGGCGCATGCGCTGCACTACGCAAAGCGCCCTGCGCCCGCAATCTCCGAGGTCAAGAACGAGGGCGCGATCCCTCCTGCCCTGGTCTACTTCACCCGCCACGCCAGAAGTCAGACTCCCGAGGTGCCTGCGCCGGAGTACTCGATGCAGTCGGGGCGGCCTGCGGTGCCCTGCGGACATTCTTGCGAGCGGCCGCCGAGCGTCGTGCATGGCGTTCCTCCCACTTTCGGTCCGCGCGAGCTTCCTGTTCGCGCTCCCGATCTCGGGATGATGCTTTGGCCTGCGCCTCCTTTGCCGGCGGCACCTTCAGCGGTTGGGCGTTTTCCATCGGCACGGACATATCTTTGTCCGCCGCCCAAGACAGAAACTTTGGCAGCAAGTCTGCCGGCTCGGGCGGGACAGCAGCGGCTTCCTCAGTCCGTTCGGTGGGATCTGCGGCAGCCACGATTTCGAAGGACCGGGCAATATCCACGTCGGGCGGAGGAGTTTGAGCCTCGGTGGATACCGACTGGACCGAAGGGGCCTCTTCGGTCGAGGTGGTCTTCAAAACTCCAACGATGTTCAGCCAGACGACAAGCGCGCCGCTGAGCGTGACCGCTGTTGCGACGACCGCCAAGCGGTGCCGCCAACTTCGTACCACAGGTTGCTTCTCGTGGGTTGGGCCGCGAAGGCGACCAAGGCCTCATTCCTGAGGGCAATAAGATCCCTGCCTTGCATGGGTGCAATTCCCCAGCTGAAAAATCGAATCTTGAAAATGGCTCATCGTGAGGAGAAATCTTGTTTGTACTTGGGCGGTGGAGCGTCAGCCCTGTGACAGCGGTCCCGCTCATTGCCCATCGATCACGGCACGAGGCAGCAGCCCGATTTTGCCCGCATCTCCACGGGGCTCCTACGCGATCTCCTGTAAGGCCCTGCCCTGGATAGCCCTCAGCGCGCTGCTTACGCATGTCCACCCGGCGTCACCCCGGAGCATGTCGTCTTCGCGCAGTCCTCATAACGTGATTGTTTTCGCTGGTACAGTTGGGTGGGCTCGAACCACCGACCTCCTGTTCCACAGACAGGCGCTCTAACCAACTGAGCTACAACTGCATCCTTGAACGCCGAGCCGCCAGGGGCCGGCTGACGGGGCGGAAACTAGGTGCAACGCCCGCCTTTGGCAAGGCCGAGCGTGCATCAAGAGCGCTTCGAGGCGCATGCCCGCGCGTCAAGGTAAAGGCCTGAAAAGTAAAGGCCCGGGCAGTGCGCCCGGGCCGTTCAAAATCAACGCACGTGCGATCAGGCAGCCGGCTTGTAATATTTCGCGGCGCTGGACTTGATCGGCTCGATGGTCTCGGCCGCGACCTTCTGACCGAGTTCGGTCAGTTCCTTGGCCTGGGCGGAAAGCGTCTCGAACTGCTTGCGCGTGTGCGCGGTGTACAATTCCATCGCCTCGGACGGAGACTTCACGCCAAGCAGCTCCTGAGCGAAGTCCAGATGGGACGTCGTGTTGGCCTTCAAGAACTCCATGACCTTCGCGGAATAGGCGCTCGCACCCTTGCTGGCGGAGGTGAACACCGCCTCGATCGTGCCGTTGTGGCTCTCGGCGGCATCCTTGAACTTGGCGTAGTTGTCACGTGCCTGCGAAACGCCCTTCTCGGCGAACGCGCGCATCTGCTCGGGGACTTCAAAGGGAATGATGGAAGCGGAGAAAGGATCGGCGGCATTGCTCATGGCATGTATCCTTTGACGATGGGGATGGAAGCAAAGCGAGGCGATGTGAGCCTTTAAGCGCCGGACAGCCAGGATGCCGGCGACGCGAAACAGGGACACGCAGTGGGGTAACCCTTGCGGGCACACAACCGGTACATACGATTAGTGTCATTTTTGTGCAACGCAACGCCTTTTTGTGTGCGATGCCACATACCAAACTCGAGGTGCATGCACCGCTTGCGTATATCTTGGGTTGCTGAAGCAACGAGGCGGTATTGGGCCACTCGACGCTGACTTGCACCTGATCTGCGGCCGAAAACGTCACGGCAGCAGAACCTCGCGACTGGAACTCACGACCGGGGTTTGGCGGCATCCATCGCCGCGCGGCCGACGATCTGGCCCATCTCGCTGGCCTGCTCGGTCAGCGCGCGCATCTGCGACTGGACGTAGTCGCCATGCAGCCGCATCACCTGGGTCAGATCCTTGGCGTGCAGCAGTGACTGCGCATAGTCCAGCGACGCCTGCACGTTCTTCTCGGCATAGGCCATGGCCTTGGCGGTGATGTCCTTGGCACCGGCCCGGACCGTGTCGCCGCGCTCCTCGAGCGAGCCCGCGGTCGCATGCGCGCCGGCCAGGAACTTCTCGAAGGTCTTGCGCGCCTGGTCGAAGCTTGCATCCGCCATCGACCGCATGTCCTTAGGGATTTCGAAAGCGTCATGCCCATTTTCGTTCATGGTCGCACTCCTGTTCCTATTGCGCTGGCAGGGCGATCGGCCCTGCACTTCTCCCGTTCGCCCCGCAGCCTCGATTGATATTACTGGCAAAAACCTTCGCCGATATGACACTGCCATCCGGCATAATGTCATCGTGGACCTCTGCGGGCGATTTGCATGACCTCAACGCAAGGCGCGCGCAAGGGTTCGAGCTAGCCCTCAAGTTTAAGGTTATCCAGCCCTTTGGCGGCCGCCGCCGTGGACCTGGCCCGGTTGACAGGCGATACTAACGCCCTGTTAACGCTGATATTGTGCGGCCGGCGCCGCATCGGCCGGCCATCGAATGAAGCGATCAATCACAACCATGGGCGAGAAGGAACTGGACTTGCAGGGCGTCGGCGATCCGCGGCTGGCCGCGCATGCAACCAGCGCATGTCCGGTCTGGCTGTGGTCGACCGATGGCGCCCGGATCCTGTGGTCCAATCCGGTCGGCGCCCGATCGTTCGGCGCGGCCAACGGCTCCGCATTGACCAGGACGACGTTCGGACCGGCCGATGCACACCGGCGACAGGTTGCGCAACTCGCCGACCGGCTTCCGCCGGACGGCGCGTCCCGGCTCGAGCGGCTGCGCGGTTTCGGCGGAGCGTTCGGCCGGCTCATGACTTGCTCCTGCGCGCGGCTGGTTTTTCCCGACGGCAGCCATGGCGTTCTGATCGCGGCGACAGAGCCATCCGGCCGGCATATGCCGCTGATCGAGCGGCTGCAGCGGCTGGTGGAAGGCGTCGAGACGCCGGTTGTCGCTTTCGCGCATGACGGCCTGTTCGTCGGCGCGAGCGAGGCCGCGCGGGTGCTGCTCGGCTTTCCCGACCTTGCCGGAGCCGGATTGGATGCGGCACGCAACGACGCGCTGACGCGCGGCCGCGTCGAACTGACGACCGGCAGCGGCCGCATGGTGCTGCAGCGTGTCGGCACCGGCAGCGACGTCGGTCTCGTTGCGTTGATCGCGCCGGGCACGGCGCCGGCATCGCGCCGTGCCCGGCCGGCGCAGACCGCATCCGAGCGGCCGGCGCCGCCGACAACGATCGCAACCATTGAAACAGACAAGACAAGCAGCGCGTCGCCGGATGCGAACCACCGCCGGCATCCGCTGCGCTTCACCTGGCAGATGGATGCCGACGGCCGCTTCTCGTTCGGCTCGGACGAATTCACCCGCCTGACCGGCCCCGGTGTTTCGGCCGGTTTCGGCCGGCCGTGGCATGAGATCACCGAAGCGTATGGGCTCGATCCGTCGGGCCGCGTGTCGGACGCGGTCGCGACGCAGGAAACCTGGAGCGACATCACGATCTACTGGCCTGTCGACGGCGGCGGCCGGCTGCCGGTGGAGCTTTCGGGTCTGCCGATCTTCGACGAGGAACGGAATTTCGCCGGCTATCGCGGTTCTGGCGTTTGCCGCGTGCTCGACAGCCTCACCTATCTGGAGGAATTGCGCGGCATCGCGCCCGACAACTCACAGCCCTCGCCGATCCATGCCGCCGACACCGTTGCGACGGATTCACGGCACGTTGCCGCCGCAGAACCGCCCGCGGAGTCCGCTGACGTGTTGTCTGCGCCATCTGACGACACTTCGCCTCACACTCATCCGGATGAGCCCGTAGCGATGCCCGAGAACGTCGTGCCGTTCCGCCCCATCGGGGAGCCGAAATCGCCGGCGCTGACGGCGGGGGAAAACAACGCCTTCGACGAACTGGCTCGACAATTGTCGGCGCGGCTCGAGCGCGACAATGGCGACGGCAATGGCAACGGTTCGCCGCCCGGCGCGTTTCAGAGATTGCCCGACCAGTTGCAAACTCCTCCGCCGGAGTGGCTCGCGCAGCCCGAGCCGCCCGCGCGCGGCGAAAGTGCGCGCGACCGCGCCCTGTTCGACCTGCTGCCGACCGGCGTGCTGATCTATCGGCTCGACCGGATGCTCTACGCCAACCCTGCGTTCCTGCAGCGGATCGGCTATGACAGCCTGCATACGCTGGAGCAGGCCGGTGGACTTGACGCGCTCTATGTCGCGCCCGGCGTTTCGCAAACCAGCAGCACCTCGGAGACCGGCACGCCGGTGACGATTTCAGCGTTTCATGAATCGTCGGAGCCGACGCCGGCGGCCGAAGCGCGGCTGTTCACGATTTCATGGGACGGCGATTCCGCGCATGCCCTGATGCTGTCGCCGGACCAGCCGACGGCGGCCGGCGATGCAGCTACGGAAGGTGTCTCAACAAAAACCCCCATTTCTCAGGACGCCGTTCCTGAGCCGGTTCTCCCCTCCGCCGAGGAGCCTGCGCCCGCCGCAGGCCAGGCGAGCGCCGAGGATCTCGCTGCCATTCTCGACACCACCGCCGAGGGCATCGTGATGTTCGACGCGGAGGGCAACATCCACGCCTGCAATCGCAGCGCGGAGGCGCTGTTCGGCTTTGACGGACCGGAGTTCGTGCGGCACGGTCTCGCCGATCTGTTCGCGCCGGAGAGCCAGCGCGTCGTCCTGGAATATCTGGAGAGCGTCAAAGGCCAGGAAAAAAACGACGGCGTCGAAAGCGCGCCCGGCCATGGCCGCGACGTGCTCGTACGCGGGAGCCGGGGCGGCATCATCCCGCTGTCGATGACCATGGGCCGCACGCGGCCCAATGGGTCGAATTTCTTCGCGCTGTTTCGCGATATCTCGCATGGCGGGACAGGTGCTACCGAATCACGGCAGGAGTCGCCGCCAGCCGACCGCGCCGCCGCGACCCAGGCCGACATGCTGGCGCGGATCAGCCGCGAGATCAGCGTGCCCCTGAACGCGATCCTCGGCCTTGCCGAAGGCATGATCGGCGAGCCGCCCGCTTCGTCCGGCGATGAGCGCTACGCCGACTATGCCAGGGACATCCGCACGTCCGGCGAGCGCGCGATCGCCATCGTCAACGATCTGCTGGAGCTTTCGCGCATCGAGACCGGCGAAGTGAACCTTGCCTTCGCAAGCCAGAATCTCAACGAACTGGTGGAAAGCTGCGTCAGCGCGATGCAGCCGCAGGCCAGCCGCGAGCGCATCATCATCCGCACCTCGCTGGCGCAGGCGCTGCCGCCTGTGGTCGCCGACAGTCGCGCGCTGCGTCAGATCACGCTGAACCTGATCGGCAACTCGATCCATCTCGCCAACCCCGCGGGCCAGGTCATCGTCTCGACAGCGCTGTCGGATCTCGGCGAGGTCGTCCTGCGCGTCCGCGACACCGGCCACGGGCTGAACGACAATGAGATCGCCGCCGCGCTCGAACCGTTCCGCCATCCGCAATCGTCCTCCGAGCAGGCCGCCGACGGCTCCGCCCTCAGCCTGTCGCTGACCAAGGCGCTGGTCGAAGCCAACCGCGCGCGCTTCCACATCAAGCCCGGCGGCCGTTCAGGCACGCTGATCGAGGTCGTGTTTCCGCAAGCGGCGGCAAGCGGCTAAGCGCTTGTTGACCTCGCCGCCGGATCGACCGCCTTCTCGCGCGGCCTGAGGCCGAGAAGCAGCGGCCCGTACACCAGCGCGAAGCCAAGGAACGCGATCACCCAGGCCAAGGCCGCGATGTGCAGCAAGGCTTCGCTGTAGGCGGGATGGATCACCGCACAAATGCGTGAGACGGCCGCGACGATGATCGCAGCGTAAATCACTTGCGTCGCGGGCGAAGCGGTAAGCGGCTGGCCAGTGTGGCCGAGCGAGGCCCGCGTCATCACCGCGAGCGTCATGACGCCCGCCCCACCCGCCATCCAGGCGTGGATGCCGGCGCTCGGCAGCACCCAACCGAACGCCGCCGCGGCATTGAGCAGGAAACCGAGCGGCACGAAGACATAGCCAATGTGCAGGATGACGAGCAGGCGCTCGCGGAAGGTCCGGTCGCCCGCCCAGCGCGACAGGCGGACCAGATGCAGGAGCCCCGCCAGCGCAAGCGCTGCGCCGGTGAGTTCATGATCGGGGGCGACGATCCAGCCGCACAATGCAACCGCGCCGGCGATGACGACGATCATGTCGAAGCGGCCGAACGGCGCCGGCAGACGGCCGGGATTTTCGCGCACCAGCCAGTTGCGGGTGAAGCTTGGAATGACGCGGCCGCCGATCAACGAAATCAGCAACACGACGACCGAAATGCCGATGCGGATGGACATGTCGGCCTGGCCGTAGACATGAACCTCCAGGTGAAAGGCGACGTTGCCCGCGAGCAGGATGACAACCAGCATCACGACCATCAGATTGCGCCAGTTGCTGCCGGCGATGATCTCGCGGGCGGCGGCACTTGCGACCAGGACCAGGAAGCTCGCATCGACCAGCAGCGCGACCCACCAGGTGGTCGCTGCCGAAAACGTCACGCAAAGCCGCCCGGCAATCCAGACCATGACGAGCGCCAATAGCGGCGCCCCTCGCAGCGGCAGCCGACCTGTCCAGTTCGGAATCGCCGTAAACAGGAAGCCGGTCACGACCGCCGGCAGATAGCCGTAGAGCATCTCATGCACATGCCAATCACGCGGCGCAAACGCGGTCGAGAGCTCCAGTTCCCCATAAAAGGCCGGCAGCCAGGCCATCATCGCCAATGCCGCCTGGATCGACGCCAACAGGAAAAAAGCTCGGAACCCGGCTGCCAAAACCCGCCAGCCCTGATATTCGCGCGCATGCATGTCCGGCTCTCCTCAACTGTCTCCGGGTAACGGCCCGAAACGATCATTTGAGGGAAATTTTACCGGCAATGCGCAGGACGAATTTGTGCCAGAACAAACTTTCGTTTGATCCTGAGAGCCGTTCGCAGTCCGGGGCATGAAAGCCAAAGACAAAAACCAGGGATATCAGCATGGCCACAGTCGACAGGTCGATGGTCGCTCATTTCCCGCTGTTTGCCGGCTTTGCCGCCGACGAGCTCGCCGAAATCCTGCGCGAGGCGCGTTCGACGCGATATCCGAAGAACAGCGCGGTGTTCGAGCAGGGCGAGGACGTTCATTCCTTCTTTCTGCTGCTGCACGGCCATATCCGCGCAGGCAAGACTACGCCGACTGGAGAGCAGGTCGTGGTGCGCTATGTCTCGCCTGGCGAGATCTTCGGCATTGCACCGGCGATCGGTCTGTCGCGCTACCCGGCGACGGCGACGGCTGTCGATGACAGCGTGGTGCTGTGCTGGCCGTCCGGCGCGTGGCCGCGGCTGGCGGCAAAATTCCCGGCGCTTGCCGCCAACACATTGCAGGCAATCGGAAGCCGCCTGCAGGAATCCCACACCCGCGTGGTCGAGATGTCGACAGAGCAGGTCGAGCAGCGCATCGCGCACGCGCTGCTCCGGCTCGCCAAGCAATCCGGGCGCAAGCTCGATCGCGGCGTGGAGATCGACTTTCCGATCAGCCGACAGGACATCGCACAGATGACCGGCACGACATTGCACACGGTCAGCCGCATTCTCTCCGGCTGGGAGCAACTCGGCCTGATCGAAAGCGGGCGGCAGCGCATCGTGCTGCGCGAGCCGCAGAAAATCCTCGCGCTTGCCGAACAAGCGCTCGGTGGCGACGAGGCCGGGAATTAGCGCTACGCGCCAGCTTCGCCGCTACACGGCCCGGCTATGGAGCTGTCGCGATGCATCCAGGTGAGCGTCGAAGGCCGCAGCCACGCTGCGGACCAGAAAGCGCGAATGCTCGGCGACCGCGAGCGAGGCGCCATCGAGCGCAACGACGCCGTTCGCGATCAACTCGGTCAAGCGCGGCGCGGCGTTCACCACGGCTTCCGGCGCGGACCCATGGCGCGCGCAGACCGTGCCGAGATCGACGCCGTAGTCGCACATGATGCGCTCGATGATGTCGGCGCGCAGCCGATCATCGTCGGTCAGCGCATAGCCCTTGACGGTCGCAAGCCGCCCGGCCGCGATCGCCTCTGAATAGGCGCGAAGCCGCGTTTCGTTCTGGACGTAGCCTTGCGGCAGAGAGCCGATGGCGCTGGCGCCGAAGCCGATCAGCACGTCGCTGGTATCGGTCGTGTAGCCCTGGAAATTCCGCCGCAGCCGTCCTTCGCGGAACGCGACCGCCATGGCATCGCCCGGCAGCGCGAAATGATCGAGCCCGACCTGCACATAGCCCGCGTCCTTCAGCGCCTCGCCGATCGCACAGGCCTGCTCATGGCGTTCGAGACTGTCAGGCAGGACATTCTCGTCGATCTTGCGCTGATGCTTCTTGAAGGCCGGCACATGCGCGTAACCGAACACCGAGAAACGATCCGGGCGAAGTTCGACGCATTGCCGCACGGTCTCAATGCACGAGGCGACGGTCTGATGCGGCAACCCGTAGATCAGGTCGAAATTGACGCCCGCGATCCCGCCCCGCCGCAGGCTGCCGGTCACCTCCGCAGTCTGCGCAAAGCTTTGCACGCGATTGATCGCGTGCTGCACCTTGGGATCGAAGCTCTGCACGCCGAGGCTAGCGCGATTGACCCCGCCCAGCGCCATCGCATCGACGATCGCAGCCGAAAGCCCGCGCGGGTCGATCTCGATGGCGATCTCGGCCGACGGCGTCACGAAGAACGCGTGCCTGATCGCTCCGATCAGGTCCGCAAACGACTCGGGCGCCATGATGGTCGGCGTCCCGCCGCCGAAATGAATGTGCGACACCGCAAGCCGGCGACCGATATGATGCCCAACCAGATCGATCTCGCAGCGAAGCGCGGATTCGTAGACCGCAACGGGCGCGTCGCGCCGGGCGACCGTGGTGTTGCAGCCGCAATACCAGCACATCGACCGGCAGAACGGCACATGCAGGTAGAGCGAAGCCGTCGCGCGCGGTGGGATAGCCCTCAGCCACTCGGCATAGGTCGCCGGGCCGACCGCAGACGAGAAATGGGGGGCGGTGGGATAGCTGGTATATCTCGGCAATCGCTCCTGGCCGTAACAGGCCGCAAGATCCAGCCTCATGCGCGCTCCTCGCTCGTCTGCACTTCAGGCCGTGTTCGCGGCCTGCGAATAGCTGGGACAATAAAGGCAAGCAGCGGGCGCCGTTTGCGCTCGGTCAAACCCGAAGCCGCGTTCGGCGGGTTCCGGGTCGTCGAAAGATGTGAAGAATTTGCGTTCTCGCAACGCATCGTCAACGGCTTCATGTCATGGATAGGTGTCCACGAATCGGAGCCGCACAATGAACCTCTCCGCGCTTGAGATTGTGTTCTGGGTCTTGAGTATTCGTGGGCATATTCCGAAATTCGGCGAGATCGAATGTCCCCCTGTCCGGGATGAGGCTCCGAGCACGATATCGCGTGTCGTCATCAGCGTCGTCGCAGGCGCCGTCGTTTTCGTGCTGACGATGTGGCTCGCGATCCGGCTGATCTAGCGCACGCGGTCGCACGGTCGTAGGGTTTCACCGGCGACGTTCATGCGCCGTCGTGTCGCGCCAGGTTGGCGTCTTCCGGTACGGTTCTTGCTCTGGTTTTCCTGTTTTCAAGCAGGCTCGGAGCTCGGACGTATTTGACGATGCGTTGTCTGGTCATTGCGGATTTGCACTACTCGCTGCCCCAGTTCGACTGGCTGCTCAGCGCCGCGCCGCAATTCGATCTCGTGATCTTTGCGGGCGATGCACTCGACATCGCGTCAGCCGTCGATTTCCGTGCCCAGATCCTCGTCGTCAAGACCTACCTTGCGCGGCTCGCCGGCATGACCCGCGTCATTCTCTGCTCCGGCAATCACGACCTCGATGAGCGCAATGCCGAGGGGGAGAAGATCGCGCGCTGGATCGACGACGTTCGCGCGCTCGGCATTGCCTCCGACGGCGACGATCTCGCGATCGGCGACACACTCTTCACGGTCTGTCCATGGTGGGATGGGCCGCTGGTGAAGGCGCGCATCGACCTGCAGCTACGCGAGGCGTCCGCGCGCCGTCCGAAGCGCTGGATCTGGGTGCATCACGCGCCGCCTGCGAACTCACCGACAAGCTGGGGCGGCAAGCGCTTCTTCGGCGATGTCGAGCTTCTACAATGGATCGAGCGTTACCACCCATCGATGGTGATTTCGGGCCATGTGCATCAATCGCCCTTTGTCCCGCAAGGTTCCTGGTTCGACCGTATCGGCGCGACCTGGACGTTCAACGCCGGCCTGCAGCCCGGCCGGCCACCAACTCATATCGTGCTCGACCTGGATCGCGGCGCGGCGTTCTGGCTCGCGGCCGGCGAGCGGCAATCGATCGACCTCAATGCGCCCTTGCGGAGGCCCGCCATGCCGGTGCTCGATCCGCCGGACTGGCTCACATCCTTGGATCGGATTCCCGATCCGATCCTGGCGACACCTGCTGCGGCGGCAGGCTGATCATGCTTTGCAGGATCTCGCCGACCATCTCTAGGTGCGTGCCGTGGCCGGCATATTGCTTCATCAAGTCGGAGAGATAGGTGGTCGCAACGTTCAGCCTTTGCGCCAGCAGACGCGCAATCAGACGGGCGAATGCCGGCTGCTGGTCCAGAAACGAGGCGGCGTCACTGATCTCATAAATGGTCGACGCGGCCGCCGCCCGCACCGTCGCGGTGTGCGGCTGGTCGAGCAATAGCGACATCTCGCCGGTCACCGCGCCGGGCTCTGCGAGCACGGCGACGACGGTATCGCCACGGACGACCTCGAGCCGGCCCGTGATCAGAACGAACAGACGGCCGGTCTTGCTACCTTGCTGGATCAGCACGGTGCCTTCAGTCACATGCCGCTGAACAGCTCCGGAGCAATAGTCCAATATCTCGCGCATCGGCCCCTCCCGCAGGCCGGAGCCAAGCACGGAGAATGCCAAGCTTGGAAGAAAATCCTCGCGCCTGCTGCCCAAATTGTCGGCAGCATGCGTGAGTGAGTAGATCAAAGCCGAATGCGTGGCGGGCAGGAAATCCGCGATCGTGTCCAGGAACAGCTTGGGCGATTGCAGTTGCGGGACGTGGGCGCAGCCGGGGATGATCTTGAGTTCGAGCGTTGGGCAGGCCCTCCGCAAGCGCATGCGACATCGACGGTGGCGTCGCCTCGTCATGCTCGCCGACCATCACCAGGACCGGCACGGTCACGTTGGAGAGCTCGGGCCTGAGATCGACCGTCGCGAGCTGCGCGCAGGCCGCTTGAAACACGTCGGGATTGGTCTTCAGGAAAGCAGCCCGGCGATCATGCATCAGTTCGGGATTGGCCTCCTGGAAATCCGGCGCGAACAGCCTGAGCATCGCAACATCGGTGATCGCCGAAAGCCCCTTGGCGTGCGACGCCGCGGCCATGTTGCGGAAGGCCTGGCGACCGGTGTCGGAAAACACCGCGCCGCAATCGGCGAGGATCAGCCGCGCCGCGATACCGGGATGACGGATCACCATCTGCAACGCGACGAAGCCGCCATAGCCATTGCCAAGCACGATCGCATCGCGGTCGCCGCTTGTTGCATCCTTGACCACCTCCGCCATCCGGTCGGCGATCTCGGCTAACCCACCGGCCACCGCTTGCGAGCGGCCGAAACCCGGCAACTCCGGAATGATGACGCGGAACGATTGCGACAATTCCGGCGCGATGGCGTCGAAGCTCGCGCGATCCGACAACAGCGAGTGAAACAGAAACAGAGGCGGCCCGTAACCGACCACAGCCGCGTTGACGGTGCCGTTGGCGTACTGCCGATACATTGCGTCCCCCTCTTTGCGCGCATCCGGAGCGCGCCAAATGAAGCCGATTGATAGATTAAATTCTGGCTATTTCAAGTCTTGGCCGCTTGACGTGATATTTCACGACTGCTCTACTGGAGTCCAGCGAAACGGAAGTATCTATGCTTTTACGTGACAATGTCTACGAAAGCCTCCGCGCTGATATTCTAGCCTGCCGACTAGCTCCCGGCGATGATATGCGTGAGCAGGAATTGGCGGAGCGCTACGCGGTGAGCCGTCAACCGGTGCGCGAGGCCTTGATGCGGTTGGCGCGCGAGCATCTCGTCACGGTGCAGCCGCGCCAGGGCTATCGGGTCAACCCGATCTCGCTCGCTGACGCGCGCGACCTGCTGCGATACCGTCTGGCGCTGGAGCCGGCCTGCGTCTCCGAAGCGATCGAGACGGCCGGCGATGACGTGCTCAAGGCGCTGGACGAATACCGCGTCTTCTCCGGCGATCACGAGGCCTTCATCGCCTACAACCGCGCCTTCCATTCCGCGCTGGCGCACGCCTCCGGCAACCGCCGCATGGCGGCGGCGCTATGCGACCTGATCGGACAGGCCGACCGGCTGGTACGGGTCAGTGTCGCCAATGTCAGTCACCACGATCCGGCGCCGCTCGTCGCCGAGCATGTCGCCCTGATCGAAGCGATGCAGCGGCGCGATGGTCGCACCGCCGCGCGCATCATCAAGGCGCATATCACGCAGACCGAGAAACGCGTGTTGCCGGCGCTCAAGCGCAACGCCGTGATCGTCGAAGGGAGAGACTTATGAATATTCCTGCCAAAGACCTCCGCCATCGAGGTCGAGATACACGGCAATTTCGTCGACGGCCGCGAGGTCGAAGCCGGCAGCGGCACGATGCTCGACGTGCGCAATCCCGCGACCGGCGACGTGATCGCGCGGATTCCGAACTCGACGTCGGACGATATCGATCGCGCGATGAAGAGCGCGCGCACAGCCTTCGAAGGCAAGGAGTGGGGCGGCATGGACGTCCGCTCGCGCGCGCGGCTGGTCAACCGGCTGGCGGACGCGTTCGAGGCCAATCTGGAGCAGCTGTACCGGCTGGAGACGCTCAACAACGGCCGGCCGGTCAACGAGACCCGTGCGCAGCTCTCGCGGCTGCCGGACTTCTTCCGCTATTTCGCAGGCCTTGCGCTGGCGCGCCGCGATTCGGTGATACCGGTCGAGGGTTCCTATCTCAACTATACGCTGCGCACGCCGATCGGCATCGTCGCCAACTGCACGCCGTTCAATCATCCCCTGATGATCCTGTGCAAGTCGCTCGCCGCGGTGCTGGCGACCGGCTGCGTCACCGTGGTGAAGCCGTCGGAATACACGCCGCTGACGACCTTGAGGCTCGCGAAAATCTTCACCGATGCCGGACTGCCGCCCGGCGTGTTCAACATCGTCAACGGCCTCGGCGCGAGCGCCGGCAGGATGCTGGCCGAGCATGGCGACATCAACAAGCTGGTGCTGACCGGGGGCACCGAGGCAGGCCGCGTCGCCGGCTCGTCCGCGGCGAAAGTGTTCGCGCACCAGACCATGGAGCTCGGCGGCAAGACTCCGGTGATGGTGTTCGAGGATTTCGACATCGACCGCGCCGTGAATTATGCCGCGTTCGGCGCCTTCATCGGCGCGGGCCAGACCTGCGTCTGCGCCTCGCGCCACATCGTGCAGGCCTCGATCTATGACGAGTTCGTCGAAAAGCTGAAGAGGAAGACCGAAAGCATCCGGATCGGCGATCCCTTCGATGCCGCGACCCAGCTCGGCCCCGTGATCTCGGCGCGGCAGCGCGACCGCGTGCTGTCCTATTGCGGCTTCGGCCGCGACGACGGGGCACGCCTCGTCACCGGCGGTTATGCCGCCGACGTCGCGGGCCATGCGAACGGCTATTTCGTGCAGCCGACCGTGTTTGCCGACGTGAGCAGCAACATGCGCATCTTCCAGGAGGAGGTGTTCGGGCCGTTCACCTCGGTGACGCCGTTCAAGGATGAAACCGATGCGCTGCGGCTCGCCAATGATTCCCCGTTTGGGCTTGCGGCCGCGATCCGCACCCGCGACGTCGCGCGCGCCCATCGCGTGGCGGCAGCCGTCAAGGCCGGCATCGTCTGGATCAACGATCACCACCGCCTCGATCCGGCTTCGCCCTGGGGCGGCGTCGATGACAGTGGCGTCGGGCGGGAATTCGGCACCGAGAGTTTCGACGACCATTTCAACACCAAGAGCGTGATGGTGGCGACCCATGACGCTCCATTCGACTGGTACTGCGACACGGCAGGACAGCGGCGCTTGAACTGATCGGCGTGATCGCTGGCGACGAAAGCGGGACACGTTTGTGCGGAGATCGTGGCAGACAACAAACGATGGCGTCATGAGTTCGTCCTGAATTCACCGCGCAAGAGCGGGTAAACCCGGCGAGAGAACCGGCAGCCGCGAGAACGACAGAACATTGCAAAGGGAGGCAATCGTCATGACATCCGTCAATTCAGGCAGCCGGCTCGACCGGTTGCCGATCGGACCGTTCCACCGCCGCATCATGCTGCTGATCGGCATCGGCATGTTCTTCGACGGTTTCGATATCTATCTCGCCGGCACAGTGCTCGGCGTCACCTTGAAGACCGGTTTCTCCACGCTGCAGCAGAATGCGACCTTCATCTCGGCGACATTTGTCGGGATGATGCTGGGCTCGTTCGGCACCGGCTTTCTCGGTGACCGCTACGGCCGGCGCTTCACCTATCAGTTCAATCTCCTGATGTTCGGCCTCGCCTCGCTCGCCGCGGCGTTCGCGCCGAGCATGGCCGTGCTGATCGCCTGCCGCTTCGTGATGGGTGTCGGCCTGGGCGCCGAGAACGTGGTCGGCTATGCCACGATGACCGAGTTCGTGCCGAAGGGGTCGCGCGGCAAATATTCGGGCTTCACGACAGTCTGCGTGGTGACCGGCTTGCCGATCTCGCTCTTGGTCGCGTCCCTGCTCGTCCCGCAATTCGGCTGGCGTTCGATGTTCGTGCTCGGCGGCATCGGCGCGCTGATCGTCTGGTATCTGCGCAAGTCGCTGCCGGAATCGCCGCGCTGGCTCGAAGCCGTCGGCCGCACCGAGGAAGCGGAAGCGTTGATGCAGGCGATCGAACGCGAGACCGCCCAAGGCACGCCACTGCCACCGCCATCGGCCCCGTCAACCACTCCCGTGTCCGGCGAGATCGGCACGCTGTTCGCGCCGCCGCTGCTGTCGCGCATGATCGTAGGCTCGGTCTGCCTGATCACCATCAACACCCTGCTCTACGGCTTCGTCACCTGGCTGCCGGTGTTCTTCATCAAGCAGGGCCTGTCGATCGCGACCTCCTTCGGCTACTCGCTTTTGATGGCGCTCGGCGCGCCGGTGGGCTCGGCAATCGGGGCGCTCACCGCCGACCGTTGGGGCCGCAAGCCGACCATCATCGGCGCCTCGCTGGTCACCGTCGTGCTCGGCATTATCTATCCGATGATCACCGACCCCGTATTGTTACCTGCGGTCGGATTCGCGCTGACCGTGCCGATCTACGTCCTGGTCGCGCTGCTGTTCGGCATCTACATTCCCGAACTGTTCCCCACCGAAGTGCGCATGCGCGCCTCAGGCCTCGTCAATACGCTCGGCCGCGGCGCCACCATCGTGACGCCGTTCCTTGTCGTGATGCTGTTCGAGGCGCATGGCGTCGCCGGCGTGATGGCGCTGATGATCGGCCTGCTCGTGGTTCAGATCGTCACCGTATTCGCACTCGGCATCGAGCCGCGGCATCGCAGCCTTGAGGAACTGAAGGGCGATGACACCGCGCCCGCTGTGCTGAAGGAAGCCTCATAGGGCGCCCAACCCTACTCGACCGACGACATGCGGCGGCGTCTCGCAAGCGCCGCCGCTCGTTTCTCGATGCGGTCCGAACGTCAGTGAACCGCCGCGTAGAGAATCTTGTCCTGGGTCGCGTCGGCCGCGTCGAACTCGGCAACGATCCGGCCGGTGCGAGCCACCAAGATCCGATCGGAGACCGCGAGGATCTCCGGCAGATAGGACGAGATCACCACCACGGCTTTACCCTCCTCCGCGAGCCTGCGGATCTCGGCGTGAATGTGCGGAATGGTGCCGACATCGACGCCGCGCGTCGG
Organism: uncultured Alphaproteobacteria bacterium; assembly: GCA_963786015.1. Classification (GTDB taxonomy): domain Bacteria; phylum Pseudomonadota; class Alphaproteobacteria; order Rhizobiales; family Xanthobacteraceae; genus Bradyrhizobium. The sequence continues at coordinate 76,185 of CAWAXO010000042.1, forward strand.
CTCGTCGAGGATGACGATCGACGGTTCCTGCACCAGTGTCTTCGCCAGCACAACCTTCTGCTGATTGCCGCCCGACAATTCGATGATGCGGGCCTTGCGCTGCAGCGCGCTGATCTTCAGCCGTTCGACCCAATAATTGGCAAGCTTGCCGCGGCGGAAGCGCGACAGCAGGAAGCTCCAACCGCGGCGGGTCGCGAGGTTGCCAATATAGATGTTGTCATCGACAACCATCGTTTCGAAGAAGCCGTTGGCCTTCCGGTCTTCGGTGACATAGGCAATGCCGTCATTGATCGCCTGCCGCGGCACCCGGTAGCGGATCGCCCGGCCGCGCAGACGGATGGTGCCGCCATTGACCAGATTGCGCTTGAGCGCGCCATAGATGATCTTCGCGATCTCGGTCCGGCCGGATCCGATCAGCCCTGCAATCCCCACGACCTCGCCGGCATAGACCGAGAACGACATGTTCTTGACCACCATGCCCATGGTGACGTTCTCGACCGTGAGCACCTTCTCGCGGCGCTGAGTGCCCGCTTTCTTTCCGCCATAGACCGCCTGCGCCACCTCGCGGCCGACCATGTGCTGGATCAGCGCGTCGCGCGTCAGCTGCTTTGCGGGCGCCGTGATCACCAGCCTGCCGTCGCGCAGCACGGTGATGCGATCGGCGATCTGCAGGGATTCCTCGAGCGCGTGCGAGATGTAGATGATCGAGACGCCGCGGGCGCGAAGGTCGCGCACCAGATGGAAGAAATGCACGATTTCCTCGGGCGTCAGGCTCGCCGTCGGCTCGTCGAAGATGATGATGCGCGCCTTGTTGTAGATCGCGCGCGCGATCTCGACCATCTGCTTCTTGGCGGTGCCGAGCAGCGCGACCGGCGTCGCCGGATCGACATGGAAATTCAGCGACTGCAGCAATTGCTGCGCCTGGATGTTGAGGGTGCGGAAGCGCGTCAGCAGCTTCTCGTTGCCAAGCTCGATGTTCTGCGCGGCCGTCATGGTCGGGACCAGGCTTGTCTCCTGATAGACCATGCAGATGCCGGCGCGCAGCGCGTCGCGCGGCTGCTCGAACGCAACCACCTTGCCGTCGACGAAATAGTCCCCCGAGCTGAGACTGATCGCTCCGGCGATCGCCTTGCAGAGCGTCGATTTGCCGGCGCCGTTCTCGCCGACCAGCGCGTGCACCTCTCCCGGATAGAGATCGAAATTGACGCCCTCGATGGCGTGCACGCCGCCATAGACCTTGCCGCCATTGACGATGCGCAGCACCGGCTCGCGCGGCGCGCTCTCGGCGACTTCGCCGGCCTGGGCCGTCGGCATTGCAGCATCGTTCATCGGAGCTCTCCGGTGTAGAGCAGCAACCGCCCGGCGCCGCGCGCGGCGATCACCACGCCATGCTGCGTGTCGCGCGCGCCGGTGATGCCATGGAAACGGCCCCCCGCGCGGCTGTGCAGGCTGTCGGTCGGATCGCCCTCCTTGTCGAGATGGACCAGAAATCCATAGGAGCGCGGCGGCGCCCAGGGCTTCTGAATGCCGAGCGCTTTCACCGAGCCGATCTGCATCGGCTCAAGACAGTCGCTGCCGCCCGAAAATGCCGGTGCGATCCAATGGTTCGGCGCCATGCTCGCGAGCATCTCCTCGCGGAAATCGTCTTCCTTGAGCACGAACTCGATCAGATGCGTGCGCCGCGCGAACAGGCCGAGGAAATATCCGCCCTGTGCGTCAGGATGGATCCGCGCAGGGTAGCCGGGCAGATTACCGGCGACGATCTCCCGCCGGCCGATGCCGTCGCCGGTCAGCGCAAAATGGCTGAGGCGATGGGCCCAGCTTTCGGTCAGCCAGAGCTGCTTACCATCGGGCGAGAGCGTGATGCCGTACGGATACGGCAGATCCTGCAAGAGCACGCGCGCATTGTCGAGCGTCGGCCCGCATTGAACGAGCCGTCCGTTGCTGCGCTTCTCCATCAGGTCATGACGCCACTGGTCCGGACGGCGACCCGTACTGCCCTCGACCGCGAAAATGCGACCGTCTGGCGCGGCAACGACCGACAGAAGCCCGGCCAGACCACGCCCCTCGATGCTTTCGAGCCATTGCGGGACCGGCTTGAGCGGATCGAACGCGGCAAGACCGCGGCCGGCGACGCAGGCCAGCAGCCGGCCGTCGGGATGGATTGCAAGCCCGCCGACGTCATCGTCGAACGCAACGACGACGGTGCGTGAGGACAGACGCTCGCCGGCAAGCTTCACAACCTGCCGGCCCGCCGAGACGTAGACCGTGCCATCGGCGGCCACCACGACATCATCAAGACCCGGTAGCGGCTCGCCGAGCGGCTCGCAGCCATCCAGCCGATCGTTGGGACTGAGTGCGCCATCAAGCGGCGGAATTGCGTTCTGGCCGCCGTCGCGGTCGATCACGCTGCGAAGGTCGCGCAACAGATGGTCGAATAGTCCCATGGCGCGCTACCCCGCAAGCCGGCTCTTGGCGCCCCAATAGGCGTCATAGCCGGTCCATGTTTCGTCGACGCCGTCGAGCTTGATACGGCCGATGCGGTTGTTTTCGAGGCCGCCCAGATAGAGATAGCCCTCGTGCTCGCGCATCGACGTCAGTGTCGAATGCGAGATGCCGGTCGGATCCCACCATGATTCCAGCACTTCGCCGGCCTCGTTGAATTTCAACACGCAGCCATGATTGAGCGCCGGCGCGAGCCATTCGTCGGTCGGAACCTGCTTGACCATGCGCAGCCGGAAGCCTGGCTTGCGCACGGCAAGGTCGAAGGTCGGCGTGCGAATGCCGACCAGCGCCAGCCAGTAATTGCCGTCGGACGCGCGATTGATGTTGTCGGGATTGCCGGGAAGCTCGTCGATCAGAACGTCGGTTTTGCCCTTGTTCGGACCGTCGATCCAGTAGCGAAACACCTTGCAGAGCGAGGTGCTCGCCACCAGCACCGACTTGCCGTCATGCGCAACGCAGACGCCGTTCGGGAAGTGGAAGTGATTGATGACCGTGCGCGTGGTCTTGGTCGCTGGATCGTAACAGACCAGACGGCCGTTCGGCCGCGCCTCGAGAATGTCGAGCGTGTTGGTCGTCATCTCGTAGCGTGTGGTGCAGTCGCTGAAATAGATCCTGCCGTCGGGCGCGATGTCGAGATCATCGGCCATGCGCAGGCGGGAATCGTCATTCAGCTTGTACCAGGTGCGGTTGGTCTCGTCGGTGATCTTGAAGACGCGCCCATCCGGCGCGACGCCATAGACGCCCATCCCGGCCACCGCCACCACGAGATTCTCGTCGCGGTCGAACTGCATGCCGAGCGGCCGGCCGCCGATATGGGCGAACACCTCGCGGATCTCGAAATTGCGGCCCGAGAAGCGGATCACGTTGCCGTCGCGGGTGCTGCCATAGAGCCGCCCCTGACGGTCGAGAATGACATCCTCCGGCCCTTCGACCTGGTCGACGCCGATCGCCTCTGCATTGATCAGGCGATCGTTCTGCGCATAGGGCGTGCCGGACCCCGGCTGTACCGACGGCGCGGACGCCAGCGCGACATAGGCGGGATTGACATAGATCTTCTGGATCGCCTTGCCGCGGTTCTTCGACCATTTGACGTCGATGCCGACCGCGGCGAGCAGGATGATGCCCGTGACGGCGGATGTGACGTAGCCGGGGATGCCCATGCGGACGAGGCCGTTGATCAGGAGAAAGATGATCAAGGCGCCGATCATCGCACGCCACACCGTGCCCTTGCCTCCGGCCAGCGAGACCCCGCCGAGCACGACGGCGGTGAGCGCCTGGAATTCCCAGCCGACGCCGGTAGTTGAGTCCGTGCTGGCCTGGCGTGCGGCGTAGAAGATGCCGCTGGCCGCGCACAGCGTTCCCGACAGCACATAGGTGAAGAACAGCATGAGCCGGACACGGATGCCGGCATGCCGCGCCGCCTTGCGGCTCGCGCCGATCGCCGTCAGATGCCAGCCATAGCGGGAGCGCGATAGAAAGATGTGGCAGGCCAGCAGCACCACAAACAAGGTCGCCGCATTGATGGGAATGCCGAGAAGGCTGCCGCCGCCGAGATAGTCCCAGGCGTCACTGTCGACCGAGTTGGTCGCAAACGTCTGCGCGTAACCGGTGTTGAGCAGATTGACCGAGGCGCGCAGGATGATCAGCGTGACAAGCGTCGTCAGGAACGGCCGCGTTTTCAGGAAGCCGATCAAGAGGCCGTTGATGCCGCCCAGTGCGGCGCCGGCCGCAAGCGTCACTGGGACGACCAGGCCGACCGGCCACTCCCGCACCAGCAGAAAATAAAGCGCCGAGAAATTGCACAGCGCGAAGATCGCGCCGACGCTGAGATCGATCCCGCCCGAGATCAGGCAGAAGCCCATCGCCAGTGCGACAAAGCCGAACTCGGCGAACAGCCGCAGCAGCGAGAGCGTGTTCTGCAACGACGCATAGTCGGGAATGGTCAGGGCGAAATAAAGCCACAACCCAATCATCACCGTGAATGGGATGACGGGCTCGAACCATTGCTTCAACAGCAACTCGGACAATAACAGGCGCGGCGAAAACCGCCGCACCGATGCTGCAAATGAATCCACCGTCGACATGAACGAACGACTCCAACCGCTTTGACCCGGCCAGAGCGCGATGAATTAAGGTTAAGTCGTCATCGCGCTCCAGCCTCTTGTTCAGGCATGATCTTGCCAGATCAAGCCCTAGCTCTTCTTGGGAAGCGCGAAGCAGTTGGCGCCGCTGGCATTGGTCTTATCGAGCCAGATCGGCTGGGTATAATATTCGAGATTGCGCGTGCCCGCCTTGTCGCCCGACTCCAGCAGCGTTTGCGCCGCCATCATCAGGTCATGGCCTTGCTCGGTCGCCTTGTAGCTCAGGAACTTGTAGAAATTGCCCGAGTTGATCTGATCGCAATCGAGTTGCGAGCCTTCGCCCGACGCATAGACCTTGACGTCGTCGATCTTGCCCGCATTCCGGATCGCCTGCGCCGCGCCAGATTCCATGATCCCCCAGAAGCCGATGCTGGCGCAGAGATCGGGATGCTGCTGGATCACGGTGGCCGTGACGTTCAGCGCCGTGTTGGCGTCCCAATTCGCCGCCTGGTTCGACACGATCTTGATGTTCGGGTCCTTGTTCAGGACCTCCATGATGCCGCCGACCTGATCGACGCTCGCAGCCGCTGTCAGCTCACCCTGCACGATCTGTACCTTGCCGGATTTTCCGGAACCGGTTCCGCACTGCTTGACCACGTCGGTCGCGAGCATCTTGCCGACCTCGCGCCAGTCCGCTCCCACGAAGGCGCCGGACTTGTAGTTGGACGACATGTTGATCTGGATGACATGGGTGCCCTGGGCTTCGGCGCGCTTCAGGTCTTTCATCAGGAGCGTCACGCTGGGGTTTTGGACGATCAGCACGTCCGGCTTCTCGTCGACCAGCGCGGTCAGCGCCTGCTGCATGGCAGACGGATTATTGTTGGGATCGCGCACGACGAATTTCATGCCGCGCCACTCCGCCTCCTCCTTCACGACTCTGCCCCACTCGTCGGACAGCGGTACGCCGAGCGCGATCGGGAGATAGGCGATCGTCTTGCCCTGCAAGGCCTTGTCGTAGGCTGCGCGAAGCTCACGCGCCGTCTTGGTTCCTCCCTCTTCCTGCGCGGCCGCCAGCATCGGCAGCGCGGTCAGTACGGCTCCAGCGAACAGCAACGTCAAGGTCCTCGTCACCTTCATTACGCTTCTCCATGTTGTCGTCTACTATCTGGTTGTTTGTCCGTCTCGCTTCATGTCTCTTGCGAGCCCCTGCCCGCGTCTGTTCGAACGCTGCCATCAGTCTCCCTGCCGCGCGGTCTCCTCGTCGCGGGGATGCAGCCAGTTGTCGAGTACGATGGCCGCGAGCAGCACCACGCCCTTGATGATGTTCTGCACTTCCGTGTTGACGTCCATGATCGTGAACGCGTTCAGGAGCGTACCGATCAGAACGCAGCCGACCACGACGCTGAACACGCTGCCGCGACCGCCGACGAGACTGATCCCACCGATGACAACCACGAGGACCACGTCGAAGATCATGGTGCCTTGCGTAATCGCCATCTGCATGCTGCCGGTGGTGCCGACCCAGACGAAGCCTGCGATCCATGCTAGAAGCGCCACGAGCGCATATTCCAGTACGATCAGCGGACGAAGTGCGACACCGGAAAGCCTCGCTGCCTCGGGATTGTCGCCCTGGGCATAGATGAAGCGGCCTAGCGAAGTCCGCGCCAGGAACAGTTGCATCGCAATGGCTGCGACCGCAAACACCAGGATCGGCACGGGAATGCCGAGGACACGACCGGCACCGAGAAACATCAGCGCCGGCTCATTCTTCGGCGCATAGACGACCCAGGCGGGCGCAAACCAGAACGCCAGCCCGTAGATCACGAAGCCGGCCGCGAGCGTCACGAACAGCGCCGGCGCCTCGACGAAGGCGACCATCACGCCGTTGATGACGCCGATCATGACCGCGATCGCAAGCGCAAGCAGGACGGCGCTGGGCACGGACATCCCGCGCTGCATCTCGATCAAGGCGATGGACCAGGAGCCCGCCATGATCGCGACCTCGCTAAGGTCGATGCCACGGCTGATCACGATCATTCCCATGCCAAGCCCGAGCACGCCGAGGATCGAAATGCTGCGCAGCAGATTGAGGAGGTTTGACACCGTGGCGAAGCCATTCAGCGTCAGGCCGAAGACGATCAGCAATATGATCGTAATCAGAAGCACGATCTGCTCCTGATTGGTCTTGGCGGCGCCGATGGGAATGCGGAGGAAGCGAGAATCGCGTGCGTGCTCTAAGCTAGACGACGGCAAAGGCAATCGCATCACGTCCTCCCCTGATCTTATTTTTTTTAAGAGTTTAGGTGCGACTTTCAGTTCTCGTCAAATGCATTCCGCAACCGGACCAGCAAAATCCGAACGCCGCGCGGGTTTGGCTGCACGCAGGGACCGCGCGATTTTCGAACGTTGTTTGAATTCAATGCGTGCCTGGCATCGAAGTTCATGACGATCTCCGTAACGGTGCAGATGCCGCCATGGCTCTTCCGAACAACAGCCTCGCTTCACGCCTGCATTTATCGCACGCCGCTTGCCACACAACGAATCACTGTGAAGGGATGACAGCCCTTATCAAATCACGGATTTGTTTGTCGCAGAATGTATCGTTCGTGACCCGGCACAACTATTGGTGGTTCCAAACCATCGCCCTTTGATAGTTTTCCATGAACCGGTCAGCAGAACGGTGACGCCGTCCTTCTGATACTCGATCTACCCGGTGTGGCAGGCTCACGCAGGTCATGACGGCAAGCTCGTGGCAGCGGCCCGGACGTCGTGACCGGCAACAGCAATGCCGGACACGATTTCGGCACGCAGCTTGCGGACGACGAGAAGTGGCAGCTGATCGAGTATCTCTAGCAGCTTTAACGGTGAACTCGCCGTCACACAAAAAGCCCGGCAAATATGCCGGGCTTTTTGCTGAAATCACTTCATCGCCCTGCGCGGCGAACCATTACGGCATCACGCGTTCTTCAGCGCGACGCGGAATTCGGCTTCGGTCTTGGCCTTCACCTCATCCAGCGTGACGCCGTCGGCGAGCTCGATCAGCGCCATGCCGTTGCTGCCGTGCTTGTCGATCGTAAACACCGCAAGGTCGGTCACCACCATGTCGACCACGCGTTCTCCGGTCAGCGGCAGGCTGCATTGCTTCAACAGCTTGGCGCCGTCCTTGGCGGAATGCTCCATGACGACCACGACGCGCTTGACGCCGGCGACGAGATCCATCGCGCCGCCCATGCCCTTCACCATCTTGCCGGGGATCATCCAGTTGGCGAGATCGCCGTTCTGCGCCACCTGCATCGCTCCCAGGATCGACAGATCGATGTGACCGCCGCGCACCATGGCGAAGGAGTCGGCCGAGGAGAAATAGCTCGTGGTCGGCAGCTCGCTGACGGTCTGCTTGCCGGCATTGATCAGGTCTGGATCCTCTTCGCCCTCATAGGGGAATGGCCCCATGCCGAGCATGCCGTTCTCGCTTTGCAACTGAACGTCGATGCCGTCGGGAATGTAGTTCGACACCAGCGTCGGAATGCCGATGCCGAGATTGACGTAGTAGCCGTCCTGCAGTTCCTTCGCGGCGCGCGCTGCCATCTGTTCACGGGTCCAGGCCATGGGATTTCTCCTGATTGCGCCGTTATGCCGCGGGACGCGGACGGGTGTTGCGGAACTCGATGCGCTTCTTGCCGGTTCCGACCTCGACGATCGCGCTGCACGAAAATGCCGGGCGTGTGGATGTGGTCCGGATCGAGTTCGCCCGCGGGAACAAGATGCTCGACCTCGGCGACCGTGGCCTTCGCGGCGGTGGCCATCATCGGGTTGAAGTTGCGCGCGGTCTTGCGATAGATCAGGTTGCCGGCGGTGTCGCCCTTCCAGGCATGCACAATGGCAAGGTCCGCGAACAATCCGCGTTCCATCAGATATTTCTCGCCGTCGAATTCCTTCACTTCCTTGCCTTCGGCGATCAGGGTGCCGACGCCGGTCTTGGTGTAGAAGGCCGGAATGCCGGCGCCGCCGGCGCGGATCCGTTCGGCCAGCGTGCCCTGCGGATTGAATTCGAGTTCGAGTTCGCCGGCGAGATATTGCTGCGCGAACAGCTTGTTCTCGCCGACATAGGACGAGATCATCTTCTTGATCTGCCGTGTCTCAAGCAGGCGGCTGAGCCCGATGCCGTCGACGCCCGCGTTGTTGGAGACCACCGTCAGGCTCTTCACGCCGAAGTCGCGGATCGCATCCGACAAGGTTTCGGCGATGCCACAAAGGCCGAAGCCGCCGGACATGATCATCATGCCGTCCTTGAGAAGGCCGTCGAGCGCGGATTTGGCGTCGGGATAAACCTTGTTCATGCAATGAGGACCTGAGCAACAAGACGTGATGCGGGAGAAGCAAGAAAGAAGCCTGGACGGCCAGCATTGGCCGGATTATTAGGCGAAATCTTTGCGGTGCGTCAATGAGACCTTCCGCTCGCGGGAGGGCGGACGTAGGCTGCGGGGATGGGCGTCGAACACGGGGTCAGAGCGGGTAAAAACGTGCCGGCCTTCCGCGCGGCGGGCCAGCGATTGCCGGCTCTCGCCGCAAGCGTGACCAAAGCATGGCCTTGAAAGCGTCAAGAAAACCCATCAAGTTGATGGGGTTGGCACGGGTTCCAGCGCATCCGGCCCGCCCTTTTCAACAGAGAACCGATATCGGCCCGATCAGGACATGTCATTGACCATGGCCCAAGGAATGAAGCGCCTGTGGACACCGGTTGCGGCGCTCGTGGCCGTGGCGCTGACGGCCATGATCGCGACATCCTGGCTCATCAATCGCGATGCCTTGTATCAGGCGGTCGAAGCGCAAATCCGCGCCGTGACCGGCCTCGATCTGGTGGTCAACGGGCCGATCGATGTCTCGGTATTCCCGGGAAGCTATGTCTCCTTCCATGACGTCGGCCTCAAGGGCGGCGGCGCCGCCGAGCCTGCGCTCCGCGTCGACGTGCTGACCGCGAACCTGCGCCTGCTGCCGCTCTTGCTGCGGCGGTTCGAGATCGCCGACGTGATGATGCTCCGCCCGCAGATCCACGTCACGCGGTCGGCGGACGGCGTGAGCAACTGGGCGCCCTTCGTCCAGACGATCGCGCGCACCATGAAACCCGGCGCCGAGAACCAGGTGTCGTTTTCGGAGATCCGCGTCCAGGACGGCATCCTGACCTACGAGGACGCCAACAACCACGTGACCGAGAAGCTCGACGACATCGACTGGTCGCTGGCCTGGCCGTCGATCTCCCGCTCCTTCGCGGCGACCGGACAGTTCGATTGGCGCGGTCAGCGCGTCGATGGCTCCATCAGTGTCAGCGACTTCGTGGCGGCCTTGTCGGGCGACCGCTCCGGCCTCAAGGCGCGACTGACCAGCGCACCGCTCAAGCTGGCGTTCGACGGCACCGTCGCCAATCGCACCAGCGCGATGATGGAAGGCACGCTGACCATCGACAGCGCCTCCTTGCGCAATGCGCTGCAATGGACCGGTCAGGCGCCGCCCGGCGCCGGCGGCTTTGGCCGTTTTGCGCTGAAGGCGCGCGCCAATGTCGTGGGCGCCTCTGTGGCGTTGACCAACGTCAATGTCGAGCTTGACGGCAACATCGCCGAAGGCGTCATGACCTACGCCAATAACGGCCGGCAGACGCTGCAGGCCACGCTGGCGGCCGATGCGCTCGACTTCACGCCCTATATTTCGACCGTCCGCCTGCTCGCCGGCGGCGCACGCGACTGGAACCGGCAGTTGTTCGATCTGGAGTCGCTGTCGGCGACCGATCTCGACATGCGCCTGTCGGCCGCCCGCATCACCATCGGTCCCTCCCGGCTCGGCCGCACCGCCTTCGGCGCGAACCTGCGCGCCGGCGCGCTCGCGCTTTCCGTCGGCGAAGCGCAGATGTGCGGCGGCCTCGCAAGAGGCTCGATCGGCATCGCCCGTGCCGACACGGTTGCGGACGTCAAGGTGCAGTTCCAGTTCAACGACATCGATCTGCAATCCTGTGGCAACGAGCTGTTCGGCGCCAGCAAGCTTTCCGGCCGCGGCAATCTCAGCGTTTCGCTGATGGCGTCGGGATCGAGTGCATTTGGCCTCGCACAGTCGCTCGACGGAACGGCGACGCTGAACGGCCACGATGGCGCGATCTCCGGATTCAATGTCGAACAATTCCTGAAGCGGCTCGAGCACCGGCCGCTGGCGGTGTCCGGCGCCGGCAGTTTCCGCAACGGTTCGACGCCGTTCGACAGTCTGACCGTGTCGATGAAATTCGCGGACGGCATCGCCACCGCCGACGACGTGCGCATGGACGGGCCGGCTTCGCGCGTCACTTTGACCGGCACCGCCTCGGTGCCGACACGCGAATATGACATGAAAGGCGTGGCCAGCCTGACGGCGGATGGCGCTCCCAGTTTCGATCTGCCCTTCGTGGTGCAGGGGCCGTGGGACGATCCCCTGATCTTTCCCGATCCGGAAAGCCTGATCCGCCGCTCGCAGGCAACCGCTCCGCTGCTCGATGCCGTCAAGGATCGCAAGACCCGCGACGCCGTTCGATCGGTGCTCGAGCGCTTCACCGGCGGCAGCCTCAGCCTGAAGCCATCCGCACCGCCGGATTCCGCGCCACCCACCACGGCCGACAAGCCGAACTGAGAGAGACACGCAAGGGCGCGCGCAGGCTCAGACGGGCCGCGCGGACGATTCCAGCACGGAGCGCACGGCGGCCGCGAGTTCGATCGGGCGGAATGGCTTGCGCAGCAGCGTCGCGTCGCCGACCGCGGCCTCCAGCACGGAGGAATCCGAATAGCCGCTGACGAACAGGATCGGCAGGCTCGGATACTTTCGCCGCGCAGCCACCGCGACCTCCGCACCGTTGGTGCCGGGCATCGCAAAATCGACAATGAGCAAATGGGGCGCATGGTCGTTCAGCGCCGCAACAGCCGTCGCGAGGTCGGCCGCCTCGTTGATCTCGTAGCCGAGGTCCGTCAGGAACGTCGCCATCACGGTGCGCACATCCGGGTCGTCGTCGACAATCAGCACGCGCTCCGATTGGCCAACCTTGAGCTCACCGGCAGCGTTCAGCCTGCGCACGGCATCCGCCTTGGCGGCCGGCAGATAGATCCGGATCGTGGTGCCCTTTCCGACCGCGGAATCGATCAGTATCTCGCCGCCGAGTTGACGCACGATGCCGTGCACCTGTGACAATCCAAGGCCCGTGCCCTTGCCCGGCGGCTTGGTCGTGAAGAAGGGATCGAAGGCGCGGGCGACAATCTCGGGGCTCATGCCAGATCCAGTGTCGGCGACCGATATCAGCACGCGTTCGGACTCGGCGTCGTGCCGCGTGCCGATCGTCAGCTCGCCGGAGTCACCCATGGCATCGCGCGCGTTGATGGCGAGGTTGAGGATCGCAAGTTCGAGCTGGTTGGTGTCCGCCATCGCGGCGGGAAGCTCGTCTTCCAGATCGAGCCGGGTCGTTACGGTCGGCGCCGAGCGATTGCTTCAGGAGCTCGCCCATGCCGTTGATCAGACCATTGACATCGACCGGCTCGGTCACAAGCTTCTGCGTGCGCGAGAAGGCCAGCAATTGCGCCGTCAGCTTCGAGCCGCGTTCGGCCGCCTTGTAGGCATTTTCCGCAAGCCGCGCGATCCTGGGATCGTTGGCGCGCGCCTTGATCAGATCGAGATTGCCGACCACGGCCGTCAGCAGATTGTTGAAATCGTGGGCGAGGCCGCCGGTCAGTTGACCGACCGCCTCCATCTTCTGCGCCTGCACCAGCGCCGATTCGGCCTTCTGCCGTTGCGAAATCTCCTGGGTGAGCCGCGCATTGGTCTCGCTGAGATCGGAGACGCGATCCTGGACCCGCTGCTCCAGCGACGCATTCAGCGCGCGGAGCGCATCCTCGCTCCGACGGATTCGCAGCAGCGCATGGATGCCGGCGGCAAGCTCCAGGGGCTCGGCGGGCTGCACCAGGAACATGTCCGCGCCGGAATTCGAGACCGCGCGTGCGCGAGGCCGAGGTGATGAAAGTCGACGAGGTCATCAGCACCATCGTCTGCGGCCACTTCTCCTTGATGAAGGCACAGACCTCGAAGCCCATGATATCGGGCAGCTGAACGTCGAGCAGGACGATCGGCGGCCTGCTCTCCTCCATGATCCGAAGCGCTTCAGCTCCCGTGGTCGCTTCAATGACGGTGAAACCGCTCTCCCGAGATCGCGGGTCTTGATGTAGCGCGGCACGTCCTGGTCGTCGACGTTCAGGACGAGCGGCAAGTCCTGTTCCGTCATGCCGCCCCTCCCGTCGCGTCACGCAGAAACAGCGCGACGTTCTCTCGCGAAATGGTGTTCTTGGAAATGACCCGGGTGCCGGCCGGCAGGCGCGCCTTCAGCTCCGCGTTGACGTTCAATGAGGTCGAGACAATGACCGGTGTGACGCTGGTGCGATGATCGGCGTTCAATTCCTGCAGGACGGTGAATCCGTCTATGGTCGGCATCTGCAGATCGAGGATGATGACGTCCGGCTGCTCGGCGCGCGCCTTTGCCAGGCCCGCATCGCCGTCGATCGCTTCGGCGAATTCGTAACCGCTGTCGGCCGCGATGATCTGGCGCATGACATAGCGGAAGGTCTCGTCGTCGTCGATCAACAGCACCTTCTTGGTGCGGTCGTCGAGCCGGCCGCGCCTGCCGGTCCGGATCGCCACGCTGCGCCGGAATCGAAAGCGTAAAGACGGAGCCTTGCCCGAGCACGCTCTCGACCCGCAGCGTTCCGCCCAGAAGGGTCGCGAGCGAACGCGACAGCGACAGCCCAAGCCCGGTGCCCTTGGCCTTCCGCTGCAGCCTGGTGTCGACCTGGGAAAACTCCTCGAAGATGCGCTCGTGATCGCGGGGATCGATGCCGATGCCGGTGTCGCGCACGGCGAAGACGACGAACCCGCTGGCCTGGTCGCGGCGTGCGGTGACCCGGACCTCGCCCTGCTCGGTGAATTTCAGCGCGTTCGAGATCAGGTTGCGCAGGATCTGCGTGACCTTGCCTTCGTCGGTGTAGAGCTCCGGCAGGTCGTCGGGATGATCGAAGATCAATTCGACCGACTGCCGCGTCGTCAGCGGCCTCAATGCGCCGCGCAGGCCGCCGAACAATTGATGCACGGTGAACGTCACCGACTTGACGTCGACCTTGCCCGCCTCGACCTTGGCCAGATCGAGCATGTCGTTGACGAGCTCGAGCAGCCCTTCGGCGGAGCGGCGGATATAGCCGACCTGGCGCTCCTGTTCGGGCGTGAGATCGCCGTCGATGCGATCGAGCAGCAGGCGCGACAGCGCCAGCACCGAATTCAGCGGCGTGCGGAATTCGTGGCTCATGTTGGACAGGAAGCGCGTCTTCAGCTCGCTCGCCTTGCGCAACTGCTCGGCGCGCTCGTCAAGTTCGGCATAGAGCGCGACAACGCCGCGGTTGGTGTCGCCGAGCTCCTGGTTGAGCGCGCTGCTCTCTTCCGTGCGGCGGCGGATCTCGTCCAGGCTCTGCATCAGCTCGCGATTCTGCTCGCGCAAGGCGGCCAAGGGATCGGTGGCGTTCTCCTGCTGCAGGATATCGCTGATCTCGCCGAGGCGACTGCGCGTGATCGGAGCGGCGCGCAACGGCAGGTCCTGTCCGATTTCGACCGATCGTCCCCTTGCCGACCACGGAATTGATCTTGAAATGATCCATCAGCCGGCGCGCGCCGACGAGGCCAAGCCCCATGCCGTGCGGCGAGCGATAGCGGCCGTCGAGGATCTCCTGCAGATTGGGCGATGCCCTTGCCCTTGTCGCTGATCCGGATCCTGAAGCTCTGCGGCGCGGCGCTGTTGTCGACGATGAACTCGGCGCGGCCGCCGCCCGCGTAGCCGAATGCATTGCGCGCCAGCTCGGAGACCGCGGTCGCGATGCGGGTCTGGTCCTGCCGCTCGAAGCCGAGAAGCTCGGCAAGCCGCCGCGCGCGCTGCCGCACGGCGACGACATCACCTTCGCTCTCGACCGGTACGGTGACGATCGGCCACGGCTTGCCGCTACTCATGAGCATCACCATTTGGCGACCAGCACGCTAGCATCGTCACGGCCGCGCGTCAGGTCCCGATAGAGCACCGCAGCAATCAATGCCGGATGCCGTGCCGCAATGTTCGGATAGCGTTCCAGCGTCCAGCTCGACTGCAGCCCGTCGGAATGCAGAATGACCAGGCCGGACTCGAACGGATAGTCGAACGACTGGATCTTTCGCGCATTGTGCCCGGCCGTGCCGGGCATCGACACCATGCGGCGAATGTCACCATTGGCGCTGAGGACGCCGGCGACATTGCCGATGCCGGAAAAAATCACCTTGCCGGCGGTGCGATCGAGGCGGGCAATCGATACCGCCGCGCCGCGCGTGGCTCGCAAGCCGCCATGGATGTAGTCGAGCAGGGTCGGCACCTGATGGCCGTTGGAAGCGCTGGAACAGCCGCACCGCCTCAACCGAGGCTTCAGCAGCCTCAGGCCCGTGTCCCAGGCCATCGGCCACAAGCAGCGTGGCCGCACCCTGCTGATCGGAAACGCTCCAGGAATCGCCGCAGACCTCTTCGCCCGGCATCGGCACCGAGACCGCGCCGGTCGGCGCCGCCGGCGGCTTCCCGTTTGCCGGATACCGGCTGGCCAGGCTGCGAGCCGCGCGAGCATGGCGGTCCCCGTCCCCGGCCATGAGGCGATATCGACCAAATGCGACTGGCGGATCACGGCGCCCAGGCCGCTGTCCCGCGGTGCCGGCGCTGGAATAGCCGTCCTCGAGGCAGGCGTCGACGTTGCTCATGCCGGCGCCCTTGTCGAGCGCGATCAGTTCGACGCCGCTCGCTCCATTGTCCTCGATAGGTGCCGATCAGCAGCTCGCCGCCCCGGCCATGCTTGAGCAGATTGGTCGAAAGCTCGGTCGCGACCAGCGCCACGCGCCGGTGTCCTCGCTTGAGAAGCCATGCCGCTCGGCGGCCGCGACAGCCGCTGCGCCGTGCTTCCGCCACCTGACTTTGATCCTGGACGGACACGGCAATCATCGTGCTACTTCCAACGCGCGATAACGACTTTGGTGCCTTCGCCGGGCTCCGGAAACGATCGAAAATTCGTTCGACAGCCGTTTGGCTCCGCCAAGGCCGAGCCCCATGCCCTCGCCGGTGGTGAAGCCGTCCTTCAGCGCCGCTCGATGTCGGCAATGCCCGGGCCCTTGTCCTCGAAGGTCAGCCGCACGCCGCGGCGCCCGCCGCTTCGACGATCTCCACCACGCAGCTCGCCGCCACCGCCGTAGTCGAGCGTGTTGCGGGCGAGTTCGCTCGCCGCGGTGATGATCTTGGTCTGGTCGACCAGGCTCAAGCCCGGCCTCGATCGCCAGCGTGCGGGTCAGCTGCCTCGACCCGCACCACGTCGTCCGAAGAACGAATGTCGAGGCGTTCAGTCCTCGCCATCGGCATCCGTCGTGCCTCCGCCCCGGCGAGGCGCGCCTTGGATCAGCGCCATGCCGCGCTCGACGTTCAGCGCGGTCTTGACGCCGGACAGCGACAGCCCAAGCTCGACCAGCGTGATCGCCACGGCCGGGCCGCATGCCGACGACGACCGTGTCGGCGTCGAGGATGCGCGAGACGGCGGCGATGTTGTCCAGCATGCGGCCGATGAAGCTGTCGACGATCTCCAGCGCCGAGATGTCGATCAGCACGCCCTTGGCGCCGTGCGCGACGATCTTGCTGGTCAGATCTTCCTCCAGCGCGGTCGCCAGCCGGTCGTGCATGTCGACCTGGATGGTGACGAGCAGCGCGCTGCCGAATTTCAGAATCGGAATGCGGTCCATCGTCAGCGCTTCCTGCGGACCGGCGACCTTCGGCTTTTCGGCACCCCGGCTGCCTCCTGATCTTGGTGACCGCACGGCCCGGTGCGCCGCAGCGCGAGCGCGAAGGCATCGGCCAGGGTCGCCTTGGAGATCACGTTCAGCTCGACGCCGAGATGCACCATGGTCTGCGCGATCTGCGGACGGATGCCGCTGATCATGCAGTCGGCGCCCATCAGCCGCGCGGCGGCGACGGTCTTCAGCAGATGCTGGGCGGTCAGCGTATCGACGGTCGGCACGCCGGTGATGTCGATGATGGCGATCTCGGCTTCGCTTTCGACGATCGTCTGCAGCAGGTTCTCCATCACGACCTGGGTACGCTGGCTGTCGAGCGTGCCGATCAGCGGCAGCGCCAGAATGCCGTCCCACAGCTTGACCACCGGCGTCGACAGTTCGGCGATCTCGCGCTGCTGGCGCAGGATCACTTCCTCGCGGCTCTTCTGGAAGATCTCCAGCGTGTAGAGGCCGAGTTCGTCGAGCAGCAGGGTCACCGACCACGTCAGATCGACGATCTGCTCGGCCGACAGCGACGCTGTCGCGGTTCAGCGCGTTGAACAGCGGCTGCTTCAGCGAGAAGACGAACGTCGCCGTCTCGCTCGGCGAAAAGCCCTGCAGCGCACGCGACCGCGAGAGCTCGGCCAGAGCATGCCTCTGACCGGGTCGTAGGCGGACGAAGTCACGGCTGCTTGCGCCCTGGCGCAAGGCGTCGCGGAGCAGATGAAGGAAATTCTGCGATTGAGAGTTGAGCTCGGCTTCGGTGATGCGCCCGGTGTCGAGCACACCGGACTTCTTTTGCAGGTCGAGCCATTCGGGCAGGATCGCCGCCTCGTTGGCGGCGACAAGCGCGGCTACCGTTCCAGTTTCGTTCGTAGCCATTTGATACTCCAAAACAAAGGCAACGGGTTGTCTAGCCGCTGTTTTTCCCTGGGGCAATCGCCGCCCCTCGCCGAAAGGGAAATGTCGGGCCAAAAGGTAAACCGGCTGTCGGCAAATATCGGGGAATGCGAGGCCAAAGCCGACGTCAAACCTGCGCGGTTACCTTTTCCGCACGCCTCGTTGCACTTAGACAATATGCCGCTAGATCGCACCATCGCGCTGCGCTAGTCTTTCACCCAACCGGTTAAAAGAACCCGGCATATCAGGGAGAAAGACGTGGATTCAAGGAGATTAAAGCTCGTTTCGATCGCGGTCGCGGCTGCCGGGCTTCTTTATGCCGCCCAACCCGCGATGGCCCAGGACAAGATCACCATCTGGTGGGGCAAGGGCTTCTACAAGTCCGAAGACGACGCGCTGCTCGAGGCGATCAAGAAGTTCGAGGCCAAGACCGGCATCAAGGTCGAACTGTCGCAATACGCCATCCAGGACATGATCCCGAAGACGGTGGCCGCGCTCGACTCCGGCACGGTTCCGGACGTCGCCTATTCCGACAGCTACGACGTGCAGGCGGCCGGCAAGTGGGCGTTCGAGGGCAAGCTCGAAGACCTCTCCGACATCCTCACCCCGATGAAATCGGCCTTCGCGCCCAACACGCTGGAGACCGCTTATCTCTACAACGACCAGACCAAGAAGAAGGCCTATTACGGCTTCCCGCTGAAGCAGCAGAGCATGCATGTGCAGATCTGGGGCGACATGCTGGACAAGGCCGGCTTCAAGGCGACCGACATCCCGACCAAGTGGGAGGACTACTGGTCGTTCTGGTGCGACAAGGTGCAGCCGGCGATCCGCAAAGCCACCGGCCAGCGCATCTACGGCGTCGGGCAGCCGATGGGCGTGGAATCGACCGAACTCGTTCCAGTCGTTCTACACCTTCATGGACGCCTATAACGTCAAGCTCGTCGATGACGACGGCAAGCTGCTGGTCGACGATCCCAAGGTCCGCGACGGGCTGATCCACGCATTGAAGGATTATACGGACACCTACATCAAGGGCTGCACGCCGCCCTCCTCGACCACCTGGAAGGACCCCGACAACAACGTCGCCTTTCACAACAAGACGATCGTGATGACCCACAACTTCACGATCTCGATCGCGGCGAAGTGGTTCGAGGATTCCAACAACCCCGCGCTGACGCCCGAACAGCGCGCCGCCGGCAAAAAGGCCTATGAGGAGGATATCATCACCGCCTCCTTCCCCAACAAGCCGGACGGCACGCCGATCAAGTATCGCTCCGACGTCAAGACCGGAGTGATCTTCAGCGCGGCCAAGCACAAGGAGCAAGGCAAGGAGTTCATCAAGTTCCTGCTGCAGGAGGAAAACGTCAGGCCCTACGTCGAAGGAGCGCTCGGACGCTGGTTCCCGGTTACGATCGAAAGCCAGAAGAGCCCGTTCTGGCAGGCTGATCGGCATCGCAAGGCGGTCTACACCCAGTTCATGGGCGGCACGACGCCGTTCGACTTCACGAAGAACTGGAAGTTCACCATCCTGAACAACGAGAACGTCTGGGCGAAGGCGATGAACCGCGTCGTCAGCGAGAAGGTGCCGGTGGAAAAGGCCACCGACGAATTGATCGCTCGCATCAAGGAAGTCGCCGGCTAGTTTTGGTGTGTGATCCGGAAGACGTCTGCCTCGTACTTGCGAGGCGAGACACCCGAGTTTCCGACAAGATCATGCCCAAACATCGAAAGTCATCAGAGCCGGCCGTTCGGCCGGCCCTTGCTGAGTCGGCAGTTCTTCCCATGGCGATCACGCTTTCAGCATCCGATGTCCCGAGCCCGCCGCTTTCGGCGCGGCTGACGCCGCCACAGGTGTGGGGCATCGTGCTGCTCGCGCCGTATCTGTTGGTGTTCCTGGCCTTCGTCGTCTATCCCGTCGGCTATGGACTCTGGCTCGCGCGCCAGCCAGCGAACTATGTCGCACTGTTTCACGACCCGATTTTTGCGCGCGCAGCGGTCAACACGCTGATCTTCCTGCTCATCGGCATCAACGTCAAAATGGTGATCGCGCTGTTCCTGTCCGGCTTCTTCGCCGAGCAGCGCACCTGGATCAAATGGCTGTCGGTGCTGTTCATCCTGCCCTGGGCCGTGCCGTCGATCCCGACCATCCTGTCCGTGCAATTCATGCTCAACCCGGAATGGGGCATGGTCAATCATCTGATCTTCAAGTTCACCGGCGACGACGGGCCGAACTGGCTGAACGATCCGACGGTGGCGCTGACCATGGCGATCGCCGTGCACATCTGGAAGTCGCTGCCGTTCTGGACACTGATCCTGATCACCGGTCGGCTTGCGATCTCGCACGACCTGTTCGAGGCGGCCGATGTCGACGGCGCGAGCTGGTGGCAGAAATTCCGCTTCATCACCTGGCCGTCGATGCAGACGCTCTACGTCACCTGCACGCTGCTCTCGATGATCTGGACGCTCGGCGACTTCAACAGCGTCTATCTGTTGACGGGCGGCGGACCGGCAGATTTGACCCACGTGCTGGCGACGCTCGGCATCCGCTATCTCCAACTCGATCAGTTGAGCCTGGCGATGGCATCCATCGTCTGCGCAATGCCTTTCGTGCTGCCGCTGGTCTACTTCATGATGAAACGGTTGTCGCGATGAAGCTTCCCACCCTCCGCGAAGCCGGCAATGAGGCACGGCTGCTGCTGATCGGCATCCCCGTCTTCATCTGGACCATGATCCCGATCTACCACATGTTCGTGTTCGCGATCTCGCCGAAGGAGGATGCCTTCTCCGGCAAGCTGTGGCCCGACCATCCGACGCTGCACAATTTCGAGATCGTATTCCGCCAGCAGCACTATTTCCTCAGGGATTTCTGGGTGCAGTTCGGCAATTCGGCGATCATCGCGGCCGCAGCCGGCGCGCTGACGCTCCTGATCGCGACCTCGGCCGCGTTCTCGATCTCGCGGCTGCGCGTGCCGGGCGGACGCGTGGTGATGAACCTCGCGCTGTTTACCTATTTCATTCCCGCAGCGTTCCTGGCCGTGCCGATGTATCGCACCATGGGCAATTACGGCCTGCTCAACAATCACTGGGCGCTGATCCTGGCGATGGTGACGATCGCCTCGCCTTACGCGATCTGGGTGCTGAAACAGGCATCCGACAAGCTGCCGGTCGAGCTGGACGAGGCCGCGGTGATGGACGGCGCGACCACGCTGCAGATCTTCCGCCTCGTCTATCTGCCGCTGATGATGCCGTCTCTGGTCGCGATCGGCACCTATGCGGTGCTGCTGGCCTGGAACGAATATCTCTACGCGTTCCTGCTGCTGTCGAACGATCGCGACATTACGCTGCCGGTCGCACTCGGCAACTTCCTCGCCGCCGACGACTCGCCCTGGGAACTGCTGATGACCACCGGCTTCATCTACGCGCTGCCACCGGCCGCAGTCTATTACGCCTTCAAGCGCTACATGGTGGGCGGGCTGACGGCGGGCGCCGTGAAGTCGTAACGTCGCACACCGTCATTCCGGGGCAGCCCGCAGGGCTGAACCCGGAATCTTGAGATTCCGGGCTCGATGCTGACGCATCGCCCGGAATGACGAGGGTCACAATGGCGCAGCGCTCTCACCTTGTGCGCTCGACAGTTTCGACGCCAGCGACGCCGCGACGATGACGATCGCGATCGATCCGATCACCAGCGTGCAGACGGCGTTGATTTCGGGCTTCACCCCGAGCCGCACTTCGGAATAGATCCGGATCGGCAGCGTCGCCGAGCCGGGGCCGGTCGTGAAGCTTGCGATCACGAGATCGTCGAGCGACAGCGTGAACGCCAGCATCCAGCCTGCCGCGACCGCCGGGATGATCAGGGGCAGCGTCACCGCGATGAAGGCACGCACGGGATCGCAGCCGAGATCCATCGCGGCCTCCTCCAGGCTCTTGTCGAGCGAGCCGAGCCGCGACTGCACCACCACCGCGACGAAGCACATGGTGAGCGTCGTGTGTGCGACGGTCACCGTCCAGAAGCCGCGCTCCGCATTCAGCGCGACGAATAGCAGCAGCAGCGACAACCCGGTGATGACTTCGGGCATCACCAACGGCGCGTAGAGCATGCCGGAAAACAGCGTGCGGCCGCGGAAGCTCTCGCCACGGGACAACGCGACCGCCGCGAGCGTGCCGAGCAGCGTATGCGATCGTCGCCGACGCCGCGGCAACGCGAAGACTCATCCACGCAGCCTCGATCATGGCGGCGTCATTGAAGAATTCAAAATACCAGCGCAGCGACCAGCCGCCCCACACCGTGACGAGCCGGGAGGCGTTGAAGGAGTAGATCACGAGGATCAGGATCGGCAGGTACAAGAAGGCGAGACCAAGCGCGAGCGAGGCGACGTTGAAGCGGGAAAGCCGGCGCTGCGCCATCATTGTGCCTCCAACTGCCGGCGCTGCATGCGCTCGTAGAGCAGCAGCGGCGCGAGCAGCAGCACCAGCAGCACGATGGCGCTGGCGGAAGCGACCGGCCAATCCTTGTTGGTGAAGAATTCGAGCCACAGGGTCTGGCCGATCATCAACGAATCCGAGCCGGCCAGCAGATCCGGAATCACGAATTCGCCGACGATCGGAATGAAGCACAGCAGCACGCCGGCCGCGACACCGGGCAGCGACAGCGGAAACGTCACCAACCAGAACACTTCCGACGGCGAGGCGCCGAGATCGCTCGCGGCTTCCTCCAGCGCCGGCTCCATCTTGGCCAGCGTCGCATAGAGCGGCAGGATCATGAACGGCAGATAGGAATAGACGATGCCGAGATACATCGCGGTGTCAGTCGAGAGCCACACCACCGGCTCCGATACGATGTGCAGCGCGAGCAAGATCCGGTTCAACAAGCCGTCATGCTGCAGGATGTTGATCCAGGCATAGATGCGGATCAGGAACGACGTCCAGAAAGGCACGATCACCAGCATCATCGCCACGCCCTGCCATCGCTTCGGCAGCCGCGACATGCCGTAGGCGATGGGATAGCCGATCAGCAGCAGGATCGAGGTCGCGACCACCGCGACCACGAGGCTGCGCAGATAGGACAGGATGTAGAGATTATCGGAAACGAGCAGCCTGAAATTGTCGAGCGACAGCGCCGCGAAGGCGGCCTTCAGCGCCGCCCAGCCTTCGCCGATGTCGAACACGGGCGTGTAAGGCGGCTGCGCGATAGCGGTCTGCGACAGGCCGATCTTCAGCACGAAGCCGAACGGCACGAGGAAGAACAGCAGCATCCAGACATAGGGTGCGATCGCGGCGAACCGCGCGGGCCTTGCGAAGATGCGGCGGCCGCTCATTGCTCCAGCACCACGCAATCGTCGGGCGTGAACCAGGCCACCACGCGCTGGTTCAAACCGTAGGCGTCGACATCGAGCCGTGCTGTATTGGCCATCGACGCGCGCACGATCGCACCGGAATCGAGCTTCACCTTGTAGGTCGTCGTCGCGCCGAGATAGCCTACGTCCGTCACGATGCCTTCCAATCGGTTGATCGATTGGGCGTGAACGGCCTGTGTGATCGGGCCGCGGCGCGACAGCTTGACCTTCTCCGGGCGGATCGCCACCGACACGATCGGCTTGGTGACGGCATTGCGCGACGTGGCGACGACCAGCGTTCCTGCGTCGTGCGTCGAAACCGTCAAGCGGTGAAGCTCGCGTGCCTGCACCTGCCCCTCGAACAGATTGACGTCGCCGATGAACTCCGCGATCCAGCGCGATGCCGGCGCCTCGTAGAGCTCGTGCGGCGTTGCGACCTGGTCGAGCCGCCCGGCCGACATCACGCCGATCCGGTTCGCCACCGTCATCGCCTCTTCCTGATCGTGGGTGACGATGATGAAGGTCGTGCCGAGGCTGCGCTGCAACTCCATCAGTTCGACCTGCGTGCTTTCGCGCAGTTTCTTGTCGAGCGCGGCCAGCGGCTCGTCGAGCAGCAGAACCTGCGGCCGGCGCGCCAGTGAGCGGGCAAGCGCCACGCGCTGCCGCTGGCCGCCGGACAGTTGATCGGGCTTTCGCTTCACCAGGCCCGCCGAGCCTGACCAGCGCCACCATCTCGTCGACCCTGGCGTCCATGTCGGCGCGCGCCATCCCGGCCCGCTTCAGGCCGAACGCGATGTTGTCGCGCACGTTGAGATGCGGGAACAGCGCGTAATTCTGAAACATCATGTTGACGGGGCGCTGATGCGGCAGCACATGCGCGATGTCGCTCCCGTTCAGGAGGATGCGACCTTCATCCGGCGTCTCGAAGCCGGCGAGCATGCGGAGCAGCGTGGTCTTGCCACAGCCGCTCGGACCGAGCAGCGCGAAAAACTCCCCGGCCGAGATATCGAGCGACAGCCGGTCGACAGCGCGGAACGTGCCGAAATTCTTGACGACGCCCTCGATCCGCAGCAGCGGCGGGCCTGCCGCAAGCGACGAAGACTTGGGGACAGGCAGAGCCGCGGCGGGGTCGGGTTTCACAGGCTCCGTCGCCGCTTCGATCTTTGTGTCGTCCTCTGCCATCTTCTCCGCTGGCCCAATGGTGGGCGCAAGCTAGCGGCGGATCGGGCCGGGCTCAACCGTACCTTCCGCACTAACTACAACATTAACGGACGCGCCCTGCCTCTCCCGCCTGCGGGTGAATGACACGAAGATCGGCATCACTCGCCATGAACGCCGCCAAGGCCTCGCGCTCTTCCGGCTTGATGGTCAGGCCGAGCTTGGAGCGGCGCCAGAGGATGTCGTCGGGAAACCGCGCCCATTCATGCGCCATCAAATAGCGCACTTCCGCTCCGGTCAGTTCAGCACCGAACGCGGGACCAAGATCGGCGCGGCTCCTCGCTTCGCCGAGGACCTCCTGCAGGCGCGAGCCATAGGCGCCGACCAGGCGACGGGCCTGCGCCTCACTCAGGAATCTCCAGCGCTCGCGCGCCGTGTCGACTTCTGTATCGAAATGGTCGCAGGCGAAATCGCCGCCCGGGAGCGGCACGGTCGCGGTCCAGCGCGGCGACATCCGAAACAAGGACGCGAGACGGGAGACCGCCCGCTCCGCGCGCAGCCGCGATGTGGTGACGTCGCCGCCGAACATGGTGATCAGCGGCGCCTTGCGGCGGCGACGGTTGAACATCATCGAGCCGTCACGAACGACCTGATCGCCATCGCGCGCCGGCGCCAGATTGGCGCCGGAGATGGTCCGGACCACATCGGCAGGCTCGACCGGCCTGCGGAAATAGCGATTGGCGGCGTCGCAGAGATAGGCAACATCGCTCGCGCTCATGGTCACGATCGCCGGATCACCGATGAAGGCGCGCGTGACGCTGCCGACCAGCGTGAAATCGCGCTCATAGGGGCTCGCGAAAATCAATCGCCGGTCGCTGTTCTGGAACACATAGACATTGTCGGTATCGAACAGCCTGGGAACCACGATCTGGTTGATCCGGATCGCCGCGACTTTGGGCGGCGGCTGGCGCAGCACGGTCTCCGCGACCATGCCGGCCCAGGCGCCGGTCGTATTGGCGAGCGCGTTTGCCGTGATGACCCGGCGATGGCCGCGATCGATCACGATCAGCCGCCAGAACTCACCGCGTTCGGCGCGCACGCAGCGTGCACCGGTGCGGATCTCGGCACCGCGCGCCGCGGCGTCCATCGCAATCGCCACCACGAGCCGGGAATCGTCCACCACGCAGTCGGAATATTCGAAGGCGGTGCCGAACGGCCGTTTCAGCGCGTCACCCAGTGGATGGTGGGTGACATCGATGGTCGCCGAGGCCGGAAGGCGGCTGCCCGCACCGAGAAAATCATAGAGCCAGAGAGCGGACCGCAGCAGCCATGGCGGGCGTTCGTCCTTGTGGTCGGGGATCGCGAAACGCAGCGGACGCACCAGATGCGGCGCGATGGCGAGCCAGACATCCCGCTCGGCCAGTTGGCGGCGCACGCGCCCGATGCGGCGGCGCTCCAGCACCGAGAGGTCGCCATGGACCAGCCGCGGGGTCGCCGACGACGCCGCGGAGGCCAGATCGCCCTGCTCAAGCAGGATGACACGCAAGCCGCGCCCGGCCGCGTCGCGGGCCACGCTGACGCCGTTGAGCCCGCCGCCGATGACCGCCAGATCATAGTCCGCCATGCATGCGATTCGATGTCACGAGTGAAATGCCCGCTACACCTACAACGCTTTCCGGCGAAGTGGAGACCGCTTTCGCTAAAGAAACGTATCAAGCGAAAAAAAGACGCGACGCGACCCGAAGCAGGTCGCCGTTATCCGGTCTTGCGCGCGGGTTCGCCGACCTCGTCACGACCGACCGCCGCCGCGTGCTGGCTGATCGGAAACGGCTTGCCGATCAGATATCCCTGCACGGCATCGCAGCCCTCGCGGGACAGGAAACCAAGCTGATCCAGCGTTTCCACGCCTTCCGCGACGATCGACATCTGCATGCCATGGCCGAGATCGATGACGGCCCGCACGATGGCCGCGGACTGCGGATTGCGCCCGAGGTTGATGACGAAGGCGCGGTCGATCTTGATCTTGTCGAACGGGAAGGCCTGCAGATAGCTCAGCGAGGAATAGCCGCTGCCGAAATCGTCCATGGAGACGCGGACGCCGAGCGCCTTCAGCCGCCGCAGCAGCGCGAGACCGCGGTCGAAATCCTCGATCAGGACGCCCTCGGTGATTTCCAGTTCCAGCCGCCCCGGCGCGAGGCCGGTCTCGAGCAGGATCGAATGCACGAGCCCGACCAGATCGCCGTGCATGAATTGCGCCGGCGAGAGGTTGACCGCGATCTGCAGCGGCTTCGGCCATGACGCCGCCTCGCGGCAGGCCTCGCGCAGGATCCATTCGCCCATCTCGACGATCAGGCCGCTCTCCTCGGCGAGCGGAATGAAATCGCTGGGCGGCACGAAGCCGCGTACCGGATGCAGCCAGCGCGCCAGCGCCTCGAAGCCGATGACCCGGCTGTCGGCAACCGTGCCGCCTGCGGCCGCCAGCGGCTGGTAGTACAGCGCAAGCTCGCCATTCTTGATCGCGGCCGAAAGCTCCTGGTGCAGCACCCGGCGATCGCGAATCTGCTGATCCATTTCCGGCTCGTAGACGCCGATCGAGCCCCGCGATTTCTGCTTGGCGCGGAACAGCGCCGCATTCGCGTTCGCCAGCAGCGAGGCCGCATCCGAACCGTTATGCGGAAACACCGAAATGCCCGTGGTGACGCCGGTACGAACCGATTTGCCGTCGATCGGAAATTCCTCGGCCAGGGCCTCGGTGAGCTTCAGGGCCAGCGCCTTGCCGGCCGCGGGCTGCTCGCCGTCGATGATCAGGCCGAACTCGTCGCCGCTCAGCCGCGCCACGACGCCGCCGCGCGCCTCGGCCTGGATCCGGCGCGCCACCTCGATCAGGAGCTTGTCGCCGGTCGCGTGGCCGAACACGTCGTTGACCTCTTTCAGACCGTCGAGATCGAAGCAGAGCACGGCGAACGCCTCGCCGGTCCCGGCGCAGGCCTCGATCATCTGCGCGAGCGCCTGCAGGAACGCGGCGCGGTTCGGCAGATCGGTGAGGCCGTCATGATAGGCCATGTGGGCCATCCGCGATTCGGTCTGCCGGCGGTCGGTGACGTCCTCGTGGGTCTTGATCAGATATTGCGGCGCGCCCGCTTCATCCACGACGGTCATGCGGCGCGTCAGGAACAGGCGCAGGCCGTCCTTGGTCGAGATCGGGTGTTCCTCGGTGAGCAGGCTGCGCTTCTTGATTGCCGCCTCGTCGCGCGCGATGATCAGCTTGGCCTCGCGCGGATTGAAGATGTCGGCGGCCGTCAGCCCCGTGACCTCCTCGCGCCGCCGATTGAGAATGGTCTCGGCGCTACGGTTCGCCAGCAGATATCGCCCGTCGCTGACACGTTCCACGATCAGCGAGACCGGGATGTTGTCGACGATCAACTCGAGGAATTTCTTGGCGTTCTCGAGCTCGTTCGACAGCGAGAGGCGTTCGGTGACATCGTCGAACAGCGCGATCAGGAATTCCGGCTCGTTGCGCTCGTTTCGGGCGATCACGCGATTGGATTCGAGGACGCGCTTCTCAGGGCCGCGCTCGACGACCAGCTCGTTGTGATAGTGCCCGGCCGCGGACTGCAGCGCGGCGCGGTCCGCGGCCTCGATGCCTGCGGCCGTGTCGGGGCGAAAAATCTCGTCCGCGCGCTTGCCGATGATGCGTTCGCGGGAAAATCGCGAGAAGCGTTCGAAGGCGCGGTTGGCGAAGATGTAACGGCCATCCTCGATGCTTTTTGCGGCGACGCAGACCGGCACATTGTCCAGCACCGATTCCAGGAATTGCTTGGTCGAGGCCAGTTGCCGCGACAGCTCGCGCTGCTCGCTGCAATCCTCGTGGGTCGCGATCGAACCGCCGTTCGGCAGCGGAACATGCTTCACCAGGATCGACCGGCCGTTGGGCAGCCTGGTGATCAGGCCTTCAGGCTTTGCCGCCTGCGCATGGTAGTCTTCGGCGCCGCCGTCCAATCCGCTGCGCTTGGCTTGCAGGGCAAGCAGATCCGCGGCGGTCATCCGTCTTGAAATATCGGCGCGCGTCAGGCCGTAGATCTCGAGATAGCGGTCGTTGCAGAAGACGATCCGCTGCGTCGGATCGGTCATGACGACGCCATGGCTCAGATTGTTGAGGGCTGAGCTGACAAACGCGCTTCTGCGTGCCTGTGACCGCTTGACCCGGCGCAGCGCCGAATGCACCCAGACCGCGACGGCAGCCAGAAAGGCGCAGATAGCCACGCCCCCGATCAGGGCTTCCCAGACGACGTTCGGATCCATGGAGCCGACATAGCTCGGGGGCGCGAATTTCAGCGGGCAAGGCAGGCGCAGCACCGCACGGCGCGACCATCCCGGCCAGGCAAACGAGCGCCCACGCAGGAATCAAATCCTTGCCTGCCTGCCTGATCTTGCCAGCCATCATTCACCCGCGGATTCCAAGGCGGGAGTGTCTGGCTTCGCGGGTTTGGATCGGGTAAACGCGGAGAAATACGGTGTCCCGAAGTGACCAAAAATACCGCAAAAGCCCGGACATGATTACCGCTTCATTAATGGTACGCTCCGATCACGGGCGTCGCACCATCGCTCTGCCGGACGCGCCGAAGCGATCGTTCTCCCTGGAGTCGTGGACGGAGCACGGGGCAACCTATGGACAGGGTTGAATGCGTCGTCATCGGGGCCGGCGTGATCGGCCTTGCGGTGGCGCGACGGCTGGCGCAGGCGGGCCGCGAGGTCATCGTGCTG
Source organism: uncultured Alphaproteobacteria bacterium (assembly GCA_963786015.1). Taxonomy (GTDB): domain Bacteria; phylum Pseudomonadota; class Alphaproteobacteria; order Rhizobiales; family Xanthobacteraceae; genus Bradyrhizobium. The sequence goes on from CAWAXO010000042.1 coordinate 104,788, forward strand.
GAGGCGGCCGAGGGCATCGGCACCGTGACCTCCTCGCGCAACAGCGAGGTGATCCACGCCGGCATCTACTACAAGGCCGGCAGCCTGATGGCGAGCATGTGCGTCGCAGGCAAGAAGGCGCTCTACGCCTACTGCGCCGACCACGGCATCCCGCATCGCAATTGCGGCAAGCTGATCGTCGCGACCACCCCCAAAGAGACCGAAAAGCTGCAATCGATCCGCGCCCATGCCGCAGCCAATGGCGTCGGCGATATGCAGACGCTGTCCGGCGAGGCCGCGCGCACGCTGGAGCCGGCGCTCAACTGCGACGCCGCGTTGCTCTCGCCCTCCACAGGCATCATCGACAGCCACGCCTACATGCTGTCGCTGCGCGGCGATGCCGAGGCCGCAGGCGCAGCCTTTGCGTTTCATACGCCGCTGCTGCGCGCCAAGGCTGCGGCCGGAAAATTCGAGCTCGACGCGGGCGGCGAAGCACCGATGACGCTCGAATGCCGGCTCCTGATCAATGCCGCCGGGCTGGACGCGCCGGCCACCGCGGGCCGCATCGAAGGCATGCCCTCCGACCTCATTCCGCAGGCCTATCTCGCCAAGGGCAACTATTTCAGTTGCAGCGCGCGAGCGCCGTTTTCCCGGCTGATCTATCCGGTGCCGGAGCCCGGCGGACTAGGCGTGCACCTGACGCTGGACATGGCGGGCCAGGCTCGTTTCGGCCCTGACGTCGAGTGGGTGGACCATATCGACTATGCGGTCGACCCGGCGCGCGCGGAGCGGTTCTATCCCGCGATCCGCAAATACTGGCCTACCCTGCCGGACGGCGCGCTGATGCCGAGCTATTCGGGAATGAGGCCAAAGATCGTGCCGCCCGCGATCGCCTCGCAGGATTTCGTCATTCAGGGTCCGAGGGATCACGGCGTGGATGGGCTGATCAACCTGTTCGGTATCGAATCGCCGGGCCTTACGTCTTCACTGGCGATCGCCGATCATGTCGCCGTACTGACCGAAGCGTAGATATTTCCAAAGACCGCGTTGTAGATATGCGGCACCTCCGGATGAGTGCATTGCACCCATCCGGGAGTTGGTCGTAACTCGGGTGCTGGAGGGGGGTTTTTAGTGGACGGTTTCGCCGGTGGAATGCTTAAGCCGCTCGATCTGATCCTTCACCATCAGTTTTCGGCGCTTTAACTCGGCTATTTGCAGGTCGTCCGTTGAAAGGTGTACGAGAGCTTCGTGGAGTTCGTCTTCGAGAATTTTGTGTTTGCGTTCCAGTTCAACGAGATGTGCCTGAATTGCCATTCCAAATCTCCTCGTTAGGATGAGACCCAAGATTCGACGCGGAATTGCAAGTTTACACGACCGGTGTGATCTGTCGATGGGGGCGCGGCGATCCGTCATCTCATATTTGAACGACATGTGTAACGAACCGTGAGTAAGGAACCTGCAGACTTCCGGGCAGCCCTAACCCCAATTTTTGCAAACCGGCGGATTCAGCCTGAGCGCCGTTCTGACGGCTTGCGGAGCAGACGGGCAAGGACGATATTCGCCCCGAGTTCCACAGCCTTTCGCAATCTCATCGCGTTTATCAATTAGCGTGTGTCATGACCGACGAAGATGAGCGCGACCTGCAAGCAGAGCTTGCACGGCTGCAGCAGGAGCATCGCGATCTCGACGCGGCGATCGATGCCCTGCATCAGTCGCCGGCACCGGATCTGTTGCGGCTGCAACGGTTGAAGAAGCGCAAGCTGCAACTGCGCGACCGCATCGCCTTCATTGAAGATCAGATTACGCCGGACATCATTGCCTAGACCGGGCGCGTCAGTTCGCGGAGGAGACCGCTCACCTGCACGGCGCTGTAGGGCTTGGGCAAGAACCGTCCGCCTTCCGGCAGATCGGACGCTTCGACCACGCACTGACCTGACGTCGTGACGATCTTGATCGGCGGCCACCTTCCCCGCACCGCACGCGCCAACTTCAGTCCGTCCATCGAGCCCGGCATCTGGACGTCGGTAAACACCACGGCGATGTCGCCGCGTGATTCCAGGATGATGATGGCCTCGTCGGCGTTGGATGCCTCGATAACGTCGAAGCCGGCATCCCTGATGATGTCGGCCGCATCCATTCGCAGGAGGAAGTCGTCTTCAACGACCAGCACTACGGGTTTATTGGGCGCAACAAGGCCCATACTGAACCCCCTCTTTGCTCAACCAAGCGCCAGATTTTGTTTTCGTTCCGAGGGCAGCCGACAAATTAATCTTGCGAGGCGACCCGCCCCAGCCGAAGCCCACACCGCCAGGTCAAAGCCCCCCGCGCATCAACGAAACTGACCGAAACCAGTTGCGAGACTCTTGACTCTGAGAGAACAAAATAAGAACATTACGGGATCGCCGTTCACCATCATCCCTGGGAGGCCGACATGTCCGCTAAACCACCAGTCGCGTTCGACAACAGCCATTACGAGCGGGCCTGCGACCAGGCGATCGCGATGTGCGACGGCAACATGCGAAGCACCATCAAGGCGCTGATCATGGCCAACGAATACCTGGAACTGGAGCTTCTGGAATTGCAGGCGGCGATTTCATCCGGCTGCATCCCGAAAGCATTGGCGGGTACGACGAGCAGCGCCGCCTGACGCATGACGGAGAAGACCCATGGCCGACGTCACCTATTACGTCGCGATGCCCTTCCTGCAGGACGAGAGCGGCTTGCCGGTCGCGGGTGCGGCCGAGGAATGTCAGAGTTCGACGACCGCCCTGCGACGCGCGGAAATCCTGTCGCGCGCCGCCGGCCATATCGGCGCGATCGCCTTCAGCCGAACCGGCGACCCGATGATGGGCGAGTTCAGGGACGCCCGGCTGCTGCGAAAATTCGGCGACGTGCCGGAGGATCTGAGCGAGCTTTGAGCGGCATTCTCCGCGGGCGAGCAACGCTTGTTATCTCGCGCGGCTGCGCGCGCCCCATTGGCTCGATATGACCGTCGTGCTTCCCTCGTGCCGCCGCTGGGCCTTGCGCACATACATCGCGCGGTCGGCCTCTTCGAGCGCGCGGGCCGCGTCCGCATGCGTATCAAGGAACGCGACACCTGCGGATGCGCCCGCGCTCACGGTACGGCCACCGAACACGAAGCTCAGTTGATCGACCGCCTGCTCGAGCGCTGCCGCCTTGGCCCGTGCATCGGTTTCACTGAGATTCCACAGCAGGAGAGCGAACTCGTCGCCGCCCAGCCGACCGATCACATCGGAGGCGCGCACCTGATGGGCGATGGTCGCGACGACTGCCTTCAACACCTGATCGCCCGCTGCGTGACCGAACGTATCGTTGACCGGCTTCAAGCGGTCGACGTCGAGCACGACAAGCGCGCCGGACGCGTGGTAGCGTTTGATGTAGGCGATCGCGCGTTCGAGCTCGCGCTGGAAGCCCCGGCGGTTGAAGATGCCGAGCAGGAAATCCGTCTCGGCCGACGCCTGCAGTTCCTCGATCTGCCTGCGGGCCTGCGCCAGTTCGCGCCTCAGACGTCGAATGGTCGCTTTGGCGCCGTCGACCGCCGTTGGTCCGCGGGAGGCGGCTAGCCGGCTGGAACGAACCTTGCGGCGCTTGGCGATGCCCTGTGCCGGCGCGCGGGTGCTCTTTTTCATGGGCTCTCGGTGGAGGTTTGCTTAACAGGGGCTTGCCGCGATTCACCAAGACAGGATAGTGCATTCCCGCTCCCTTGCCACGCTTGCGTCAATGGGTTTGAACCTATAATTCGGCCTATGTTTCTGGATTCCCGAGAAGAATTAACCTCATGCCCGCCCCTGTAGCCATCATCATGGGAAGCCAGTCCGACTGGGACACCATGCGGCATGCAGCCGAAACGCTCGGCGAGCTCGGCGTCGACTGCGAGAAGCGCATCGTCTCGGCGCATCGCACCCCGGAGCGGCTTTACGCCTTTGCCAAGGGCGCCAAGGCGGCAGGCTTCAAAATCATCATCGCGGGCGCAGGCGGGGCGGCGCATCTGCCGGGCATGACGGCCTCGCTGACGGAGCTGCCCGTGTTCGGCGTTCCCGTGGAGTCGAAGGCATTGTCGGGGATCGATTCCCTCTATTCCATCGTCCAGATGCCCGCCGGCGTGCCGGTGGGAACGCTGGCCGTCGGCAAGGCCGGGGCCATCAACGCGGCGCTTCTTGCTGCCAGCGTGCTCGCACTCAACGACAAGGCACTCGCCGGCCGGCTCGCCGCCTGGCGCAAGCGACGGACCGATGCGGTGGCCGACCGTCCGGAGGAATCCGCGTGACCGGTCCACGTCAGGTGAAGCTGAAGCCGGGCGACACCATCGGAATCCTCGGCGGCGGCCAGCTCGGCCGGATGCTCGCGATGGCCGCGGCGCGGCTCGGCCTGCGCTGCCAGGTGTTCTCGCCCGACCCGGATTCGCCGGCCTTCGAGGTCGTGATGAACGCGACCTGCGCCGAATATGCCGACGTCGAGGCGCTGGAACTGTTCGCCGGCGATGTCGACGTCATCACCTATGAGTTCGAGAACATTCCTTCCGCCGCCGCGATGGTCCTCGACGCGCGCCGCCCCGTGCTGCCGGACCGGAAAATTCTGGAAACAACGCAGGATCGCCTGGCGGAAAAGGATTTCATCACGCAGCTCGGCATCGGCACCGCCAGCTATGCCGATGTGACGTCGGCGGCATCGCTGCGCGAGGCGATCGCACGCATCGGGCTGCCCGCCGTGATCAAGACTCGCCGCTTCGGATACGATGGCAAGGGACAGGCGATGATCCGCGAGGGCGATGATCCCGACCAGATCTGGTCCGATCTCGGCACCAAGTCGGCGATCCTCGAGGCGTTCGTTCCATTCGAGCGGGAGATCTCGGTGATCGCCGCACGCTCGGCCGATGGCCAGGTCGAGTGCTACGACGTTACCGAAAACGAGCACCGCGATCATATCCTGAAGATATCGCGAGCACCGGCCGCGATCCCGGACAGCCTGGCCGCGGAAGCGCGCGCCATCGCCGAGAAGATCGCAACCGCGCTCGACTATGTCGGCGTGCTCGCGGTCGAGATGTTCGTGCTCGCAGGGCGCGACGGTCCGAAGGTCCTGGTCAACGAAATCGCGCCGCGGGTGCACAATTCCGGCCATTGGACGCTCGACGGCGCCTCGATTTCCCAATTCGAGCAGCATATCCGGGCTATTGCGGGCTGGCCGCTTGGAAAACCGGTCCGCCACGGCCCGGTCACCATGACCAACCTGATCGGGGACGAGATCAACACTTACGAAAAGTGGATGAGCCTGCCCGGCGCGACCGTCCACCTCTACGGAAAGGGCAGCCGCGGCCCGGACGGAAGATGGGCCATGTGACGCAGGTCGGAGCGGCAGACGGCTAGCCCGCAAAAAAGCCGCTCCGGACGGCTTCAAAACCGCGGCAACAGGACTGCCGACGGTAGACATTATCGTTTTTGTCTGATACATCCCCGCGCTCAAGGCTGAGGGCGAGGCTTTTTCGTCAGCCCCCGGTTTTTACCCGATTCCAATCCGAGCTACTGAAAAGAGGATGCCGCGTGCAGGTTCTCGTTCGCGATAACAATGTCGATCAAGCCCTCAAGGCGCTGAAGAAGAAGATGCAGCGCGAGGGGATTTTCCGCGAGATGAAGCTCCGCGGCCATTACGAGAAGCCCTCCGAGAAGAAAGCCCGCGAAAAGGCGGAAGCCGTCCGCCGCGCGCGCAAGCTGGCGCGCAAGAAGCTGCAGCGCGAAGGCCTGCTGCCGATGAAGCCGAAGCCGGTGTTTGGCGCTGGCGGCGACCGTGGCGCTGGTGGTGGCCGTGGCGGTCCCGGCGCAGGCCCCCGCGGGCCGCGCTGATCGGCGACTGGTCGCATCGGAACAGACTGGATCACGCGGACCGAAAGGTCCGCGTTTTGCGTTTCAAGAGCTGAGACGATCGGACCGAGACACGCGGCTTAGTTCAGTTCGAACGCGATCCGTTCGCTCAGGCAGTTCACCGAATCATTTGCAAGTTTGAGGCTGAGTGCGTGCGGCGCCTGCGCCGCCGCATTACTGCGGCAGCACCGTGTGGAACATCGACTTCGCAGCCGAGAGCACGTCCTCGGCAACATTCTTGGCACGATCACGCGCGTTGCTGGGCTCGTTCGCCGCAGCCCGGAGATCGAGCGGCGGCGGCGCCGGAATGTCGGCCGGCGGCGTCGGCCGGCTGGGATCATCGTTACGAACAGAGGCGGTGTAGGGCGGATTCGTCGACGGCGATCCCGCATTGTAGCCGTCCCCGCCCGGCGTGGAGACCGTGATCGGCGGCGGCAACGGACGAACCGGCGAAATGCCGACCGTGCGTGGCGCTTCCTGCGGGCGCGCGCCGCCTTCGCCGCGCAGCCGTTCGATCGCCGCCCGCGCGAGATCATTGGCGTCACGCCGCTCTTCCGCGGCGGCGGCTTCGGCCGATGGCACCGGGCTCGCCTGCGGGGCTGGCGTGGCCTTTGCGACGGCCTTCTCACGCGCTTCGCGCGGCGCCGAGACACGGCGCGTTTCGGCCGGTACGCTGGCGGTCTCGGCCGGCTTGACCTCAGCGGGCTTCACGTCGGAAGTCTTCACGTCGGAAGCCTTCGCGTCAGGCTTCACCTCAGCTACTCCCTCCGACGCCGACTTCTCAATCATCGCGCGTTCGGAGATGCCCTTCGCCTTGACGCCGGGACCGGGAAGCTTAGCCACCTCGGCGGGCGTCGCGTCGGCCTTGGAATCAGCGGGCGCCACAACAGCCGTTGCCGGCGCGTTGGTGTCTGACTTTGTGTTGACATAGTGGTTGACGATGTACGCTCCGAGGATGGTCGCGACCACCGAGGGCAACACGTCCAACGCGAATTTCGTCAGGTATTTCAGCATGCAGGCCAAACTCCCCGTGGCTCTCATGCGGGAACTTTGAGGCACATTAAGGGATCAACTACGTCAGATAGATGGCAAATCAGTAAACGGCAGATTAACGCCCGTCGGGTTTCAACTCAACTTCCAGGAACACGATTTCCGTAGCCGTTTCATTGAGCACGTCATGCTCCACGCCAGCCTTGCGAAAATAGGATTTTCCGGCCCCAAGCTGCGCCTTCGAGCGCTCGCCGTTGGGCGCCACGATCGTCATTTCGCCCGGGGTCACGGGAACAATGACATAGTCCATCTCGTGAATGTGATGGCCGGTCGCACTGCCCGGCGCCAGCCGCCACTCGGTAACGCGAACCTCGGGAGTGTCGACCTGGACTTCGGACTTGGCGCTGATCATCGAAAACCGTCTCCAATTCGTCTCACGGCACGAATACCATGAAGACGAACACGGCGAACACCACCATGTGGACCAGCCCGAACAGAATATTGGTTCGGCCGGTGCCGAAGGTCAGCATGCTGAGGACGGAGGTCAGGAGCAGCAGCACCATCCCCTGCGCATCCAGCCCGAGCACGAGTTCCTTGCCCAGGGTTTGAGCAGCCACTGTAACCGCCGGAATGGTCAGCCCGATGGTTGCAAGCGAGGAGCCGAGCGCGAGATTGATGCTCTTCTGCAGGTCGTTGTTTCGGGCCGCCGCGACCGCCGCCACGCTTTCGGGCAACAGGATCAGCAGCGCGACCAGCACGCCGGCCAGCGCCGGCGGCGCACCGGCCAGCGCGATTCCCGCATCGACCACCAGCGAGAACTTCTTCGCAAGCAGCACGACGGCCAGCAGCGAGACCAGCAGGAGCAAGACGCTGAGACCCAGCATGCTGCCGGAAATCGGCGCCTCCTGTTCCGAGCCCTGGGTTCCCGCCGACGAAATAATCGCTATGCCGGATGGTCTGCGTATAGAGAAACACGCCGTAAAGCAGGATGGTCACGACGCTGACGAAGGCGAGTTGAACCGTCGAATAGACCGGCCCCGGCGTCGTCAGCGTGTAGTTCGGCAGCACCAGCGTGATCGTCGCCAGCATGAACAGCACGCTGAGATAGAGGTTGGCGCCGCTGACCTGGAAATCCTGCTCGCGATAGCGAAGCCCGCCGATGAAGATGCAGATGCCGACAAGACCGTTGCAGACGATCATCACCACCGCGAACACGGTGTCGCGCGCGAGCGCCGGGGCCGCCTTGTCGCCCAGCATGATGGTTGCGATCAACGCGACCTCGATGATGGTGACGGAAAGCGTCAACAACAACGTGCCGTAGGGCTCGCCGATCCGATGCGCGATGACCTCGGCATGATGCACGGCCGCGAACACCGTCCCGAACAGGATGATCAGCAGCACGGCGGCGAACGCGAGCCCGCCCGGGGACGGCGTGAAGTTGTAGCCGGCGACGGTGACGCCGGCGAACAGAAGAACCGCCAATGCGGGAAAGATCCACGCCGATCTCGGCATCGCAGCGTGTGCGCTCATTAATCGATATCCCTGAAATCCCGCCGGACAATATGCGCCACGAAATGGCGGCCGTCAGCCCTTCCCGCCATTGATGAATTGCCGCGCCGTATCGATCGCGCCGAAATTGTCCAGATTCTCGTGCCCTCCTCCGGGAAAGCGCACGAACTGTTTCGGCTCATGAGCCAGCGCGAACAGGCGCTCACCAAATGCGATGGGAATGGCCGGATCGTCCGAGCCATGCATGATCAGAAGCGGCACGGTGACATTGGCGATGCGCCGATCGGAATGGAACTGGTCGCGCATCAACAGGCTGACCGGCACGATCCGAAGCAGCGCGCCGGCGACATCCACCGTCGACGTATAGGGCGCCTCCAGGATCAGCTTGCTGACCGGATGCTCCACCGCAAGCGCAACCGCAACACCGGTACCGAGCGAGAAGCCCCAGACGACGATCCGGTCGGCGCCATAACGCGCAGACGTGAATTCGTACGCCGCTTGCGCGTCCAACAGCAATCCGCGCTCGCTGGGCGCGCCGCTCGATCCAGCATAGCCGCGATAGGACAGCGCGACGAGGCCGGTGCCGTCGGCCGTCATGTCCCTGAAGCGGCTGACGCGACCGGCGAGAAAATCGCCATTGCCCGGGAAGAAACAGGACCACCGGACGTCCCGGCTGCGCCGGCACGTGCCAGACGATCACCTTCTCGCCATCCGCCGTGGTCAGCACATGCTCCTCGGCCTGCGGCAAGCCCGCTTCAGCAGGCGCCGCACGGCCGACAGGCGGAATCGGAAACAGCATCGAACGTTGCTTGACGAACAGAACAGCGAGGCCAGCGAGATAGCCGAGCAGGATTGCGATCACGAGCCATTTCAAGACGGTCATCGTCTGCAGCGCCCGCATGATCGCATTGGATAGCCTTAAGCCTATCCCGTCTTGCGAGGCGGCTTTAGCCGCTTTTCGACATCCGGCCTGATGCTTTCGGGAATGGCGCGGCAGCCGCAGGCGGTTGCATGCGCGGCGTGCCATTCGATCCGCTGCTCACGCGTCGCCTTGGGCGGCATGGGATGGTCGCGATGCCATGCCTTGTTCAGGGCCACGGGAGTTGCCTCACATCCCCTTGACGATGTTCTCGGTCATCTTCTTGGCGTCGCCGAGCAGCATCATGGTGTTGTCGCGATAGAACAGGGGATTGTCGATGCCGGCATAGCCGGACGCCAGCGAGCGCTTGATGAACATCACGGTGCCGGCCTTCCAGACCTGCAGCACAGGCATGCCGTAGATCGGCGACGTCTTGTCCTCTTCCGCCGCCGGGTTGGTCACGTCATTGGCGCCGATCACAAAGGCGACGTCGGCCTGCGCGAATTCCGAATTGATATCCTCGAGCTCGAACACCTCGTCATAGGGCACGTTGGCTTCGGCAAGCAGCACGTTCATGTGGCCGGGCATGCGGCCGGCGACCGGGTGAATGGCGTATTTCACCTCGACGCCTTCCTTCTTCAGGGTATCGGCCAGCTCGCGCAGCGCATGCTGGGCCTGCGCCACCGCCATGCCGTAGCCCGGCACGATGATGACCTTGGAGGCGTTCTTCATGATGAAGGCGGCGTCATCGGCGGAGCCGAGCTTGGCCGGCTTCTGCTCGCCGCCTGCTCCGCCCACAGCTGCGGTCTCGCCGCCGAAGCCGCCGAGGATCACCGAGATGAACGAGCGGTTCATCGCATGGCACATGATGTAGGACAGGATCGCGCCGGAAGAACCGACCAGCGCGCCGGTGATGATCAGCGCCGAATTGCCGAGCGTGAAACCGATACCGGCCGCGGCCCAGCCGGAATAGGAGTTGAGCATCGAGATCACGACCGGCATGTCGGCGCCACCGATCGGAATGATCATGAGAACGCCGAGCGCCAGCGCGATGATGGTGATCAGCCAGAAGTCGAGCGCACTGCCGCTCATCACGAGGCCGACGATGAACACCACCAGCGCAATAGCGAGCACGATGTTGATGACATGACGCGCCGGCAGGATGATCGGCGCGCCGCTCATCCGCGCGGACAGCTTCAGGAACGCGATCACCGAGCCGGTAAAGGTCAGCGCGCCGATGGCGACGCCGAGCGACATTTCGACCAGGCTCTGCGGATGGATGTTGCCGGGCGTGCCGATGTCGAAGGCCTCTGGCGCGTAGAATGCGCCGGCCGCGACCAGCACGGCGGCCATGCCGACCAGCGAGTGGAAGGCTGCGACGAGTTCGGGCATCGAGGTCATCGGCACGCGGCGGGCGATGACGGCGCCGATGCCGCCGCCGATCGCTACGCCAAGCACCACGAGCAGCCAGGCAACACCGTCGGCCGGCGGATGGTTAGCAAGCGTGGTGCCGATCGCGATCACCATGCCGGCCATGCCGAGGAAATTGCCGCGGCGGCTGGAAGCCGGGCTCGACAATCCTCGCAACGACAGGATGAACAGCACACCCGCCACGAGATAGAGCAGAGCAGACAGATTGGCGTTCATCGACGAGCCCCCTCGGCTGTCATCATCCGCGGAAGCGGATGATCCAGTAACCCGCGCTGATCATGACCCAGCGAAACATCACCACTTGGCATCCGGATCACTTGGCCTTCTTCTTGTACATCGCGAGCATGCGCTGGGTGACGAGGAAGCCGCCGAAAATATTTACACAGGCGAAGACGAGCGCGACGAAGCCGAAGCCGCGCGCCCAGGTGCTTCCGCTCGAAACCAATCCGACGCCGACCGCGAGCAGCGCGCCGACCACGATCACCGAGGAGATCGCGTTCGTCACCGACATCAGCGGCGTATGCAGCGCGGGTGTCACCGACCACACGACAAAATAGCCGACGAACACCGCAAGGACGAAGATCGACAGCCGAAACACAAAGGGATCGACGACTTGGGCGACATGCTCCATGGCTTCTCTCCTGCTCTAGGCTTTCGGCTGGAAGTTCGGATGAATGACGGCGCCGTCCTTGGTCAGCGCGGTCGCCTTGACCAGTTCGTCGTCCCAGTTGACGGCGAGCGCCTTGCTCTGCTTGTCGACCATGGTCTCGATGAACGAGAAGAGGTTGCGCGCATAGAGGCTGGACGCGGAGGCCGCGACGCGGCCCGCGAGATTCGGGATGCCGACGATCTTGACGCCATCGACCTCGACGGTCTCGCCGCCCTTGACGCCCTCGACATTGCCGCCACGCTCGACCGCGAGATCGACCAGCACAGAGCCCGGCTTCATCGTCTTGACCATGTCGCCGGTGACGAGGCGCGGCGCCGGACGGCCCGGGATCAGGGCGGTGGTGATGATGACGTCTTGCTTCTTGATGTGCTCGGCCGTCAGCGCCGCCTGCTTGGCCTGATACTCTTTCGACATTTCCTTGGCGTAACCGCCGGCGGTCTCGGCCTGCTTGAATTCCTCGTCCTCGACGGCGAGGAATTTGGCGCCGAGACTTTCCACCTGCTCCTTCACCGCCGGCCGCACGTCGGTCGCGGTGACGATCGCGCCCAGACGGCGCGCAGTCGCAATCGCCTGCAAGCCGGCGACGCCGACACCCATCACGAACACCTTGGCCGCCGGCACGGTGCCGGCCGCGGTCATCATCATCGGGAAGGCGCGGCCGAACGCCTCGGCCGCCTCGATGACGGCGCGATAGCCGGCGAGATTGGCCTGGCTCGACAGCACGTCCATTACCTGTGCGCGGGTGATGCGCGGCATCAATTCCATCGCGAATGCCGACACGCCGGCATCCGCCATAGTCTTCAGCGCCGCGTCGTTGCCGTAAGGGTCCATGATGGCGATGACCAGCGCGCCGCGCTTGTACCTGGCAAGCTCTGACGCTTCGGGCCGCTTGACCTTGATGACGATATCAGCATCCGTCACCGCATCGGCGCTGACCGTCGCGCCGACCGCGGTAAATTCGGAATCCGGCAGGCCCGACTTCAGCCCCGCGCCGGGCTCGACCGCGATGTCGACGCCAAGCGCCTTGAACTTCTTGATCGTGTCGGGCGAAGCCGCGACCCGTGGCTCGGAGGGGTCGATTTCCTTGGCGACGGCAATCTTCATGAGGCCTCCGGCGGCGCGGGGCGCGCACGCGAAATACTAGAGCACGATCCGGAAAAGTGTGCAGCGGTTTTCCGAAAAGATCATGCTCAATCAAGGATCTAAAGCGCGATGACCAATTCGACATGATCTCATCGCGCTTTAGTGTGACGTGTCGGAAGTTCTCTTCATCGGTGCGGAACGCCCGCGCAAGAGCAGCGCGGAAGGGCGTCAGGTCAGGAAGATCGCCATCAGGATAAGGATCAGGGCAACGCTCGCGGTGCCGTACTTCACGAGCTTGATGAAACCTTCATAGGTCTGCTCGTGGGCGATATAGTCGTTGCCGTCAGCGGTCGTATAGGCCACTTCGCTATGGTCTGCCATTGGTGTCCCCAGTCGATGGTCGTTCCCGGGTCGAATTAGCGCAAAGTGGAAGGCAGGGCAACGGCGCACGCGTCGCATGCCCCTGCCTATGGGTCATTCCGGAGGCCAATTGTCCCTGATCCAGCGCGTCAGGCTCTCCTCGCTGACTTCGCCGGCGGCAAGCGAGAGGATCATGGCCGCAGCCTCAGCTTCCGGCACGATCGAAATCCACGTCATTGACGCCGAGAAACGTGTAGATCGCGATCAACGACGATCGCTTGTTACCGTCAACAGAAGGATGGTTGCGCGCAATGCCGAACACGTAGGCCGCCGCGAGTTCTGCGAGCTCGCGCGTGTTCGTAGGCCCATTTGTTCTTCGGACGATCAAGGGCCGATTCAAGCATGCCCTCGTCGCGCAAGCCGCTCGCGCCGCCGTGCATCGCAAGTTGCTCGATCGTGAATTGCAACGATCATTTGGCGGGTAAGCCAGAACGGCTCGGTCACTCTTGGCAAGCTCGGCCAAAGTGTTGTGATATCGCTTCATGCCTCGTCGGCGATGTCATCGCTTTCTCGAAATCCGGGATCATAAGGGTAAGCGTGGAAGCACGCCGGATGGTTGATCAACCGGAAAGCAGCTTATCGCCTTCTTTCAGGTTCAGCCGCGCGATCATCTCTTTGGGCAGGATAAGCCCTATGGAATTACCGATTTTGCTTGAACCTGTAGATCTCCGGATCCGGTCGAAGGTCTTCGGGTTTTCGTTCATGGCAAATGACTCCGTTATACGGATGTATAACGGAATCTCCAGCGCAATGTTCAACAAATGTTTTACGAGACCGATCAGCCCATCGCCTCCAGCTCATCGATCATGCCGGAAATGACCGACAGGCCGCCGTCCCAGAATTTGGGGTCCTTGGCGTCGAGACCGAACGGTTTCAGCAGTTCCGAATAGTGCTTGGTGCCGCCGGCCGAGAGCATTGCAAGGTAGCGATCGGCGAAACCTTCGGCAGCGTGCTCGTAGACCGCGTAGAGCGAGTTCACGAGACAATCGCCGAAGGCGTAGGCGTAGACGTAGAACGGCGAATGGATGAAGTGCGGGATATACATCCAGAAATTCTCGTATCCCGGCCTGATGTCGATGGCCGGTCCCAGGCTCTCGGTCTGCACGCCGAGCCAGATCTGGCTTATCCGCTCGGCGGTCAGTTCGCCGTTCCTGCGCTCGGTGTGGACGGCGCGTTCGAAGGAATAGAACGCGATCTGCCGCACCACGGTATTGATCATGTCCTCGACCTTGCCGGCGAGCAGCGCCTGGCGCTGCTTGGCGTTCCTGGTCTGCGCGAGGAGCCGCTTGAAGGTGAGCATCTCGCCGAACACGCTCGCGGTTTCGGCAAGCGTCAGCGGCGTCGGCGCCATCAGCGCGCCGTTCTTGGCCGCCAGCACCTGGTGCACGCCATGACCGAGCTCGTGGGCGAGCGTCATCACATCGCGCGGCTTGCCCTGATAGTTCATCAGCACATAGGGGTGCGCTGACGGCGTGGTCGGATGCGAGAAGGCGCCCGGCGCCTTGCCCGGCCGCACCGGCGCGTCGATCCAGCGGTCGGAAAAGAACCGCTCGGCAATATCGGCCATCTCACCGGAGAAGCCGCGATAGGCCGTCAGCACCATGTTCTGCGCCTCGCGCCAGGCGATGGTGCCGGTCGCCGAAAACGGCAGCGGCGCATTGCGGTCCCAATGCGGCAGCTTCTTCTTTTTGAACCACCTTGCCTTCAGCGCGTAATAGCGATGCGACAGCTTCGGATAGGCGGCGCGCACCGAGGACACCAGCGCATCCACCACCTCGCGCTCGACGCGGTTGTTCAGATGGCGGGAATCGGCGACATCGGCAAAGCCGCGCCAGCGATCGGAAATCTCCTTGTCCTTGGCGAGCGTGTTGGTGATCAGCGCGAAGGTCCGCTCATTGAGCCTTGAAGGTCTTGGCAAGCGCGTCGGCCGCGGCCTTGCGCTTCTTGCCGTCGCGATCCTGCAACAGGTTGAGCGTCGGCTCGATTGCCAATTCCTTGGCCGCGACCTTGAAGCGCAGGCTGGAGATGGTCTGGTCGAACAGCCGGTTCCAGGCCGAATAGCCTGTCTGTGACTTCTCGTGGAACACTTGCTCGACGCGATCTTCGAGCTGATACGGCTTGTCCTTTCGCAGATCCTCGATCCACGGCCGATAATGGCCGAGTTCCGCAGCCTGCATCGCGCGCTCGATCGCCTCATCGTCGATGCGGTTGAGCTCAAGCGGAAAAAACAGAAGATGTGTCGAGGCCGCCGTCAGCCGTTCGGAGATGTCGCCGTAGAATTTGGAAATCGCGGGATCGACGCTGTCGCTTGCGTGAACGAGGCCGGCGAACGATCCGAGCCGTCCGGCGAGATCGTCGATCGCCTCATAGCGCTTCACCGCTTCGGCGAGCCAGACGCCTCCGTCCTCGCGTGCCGCATGTTCCGCGAGCTTGCCCTTGTAGTCGGTCTCGAACGCAATGCAGTCGGCGTCCATTGCCTGCAGGTCGCGCGCGACCTCTGGCGCGTCGATACCGGCATAGAGATCGGCCAGATTCCATTCCGGCAGCGTGACGGCCTTGCCGAAGCCTTATTGGAAGCCGTTGAAGCCTTGTTTGAAGCCTTGCCAGACGACACCTTTCCTGACGCGTTGCCCAAAACCTTGGTTTTGGCAGCCGATTTTGTCGCGTTCGGCTTGCGGGCGGGTGTGGAGCGGGACTTCATCGTGTTCGAAACCTGTGTTCACGCGGAGGGGAATAACAGCAAGGCGGCAAGGTTTAAGAGTGCGTTAATCGGCATCAGCGAGAGTGCCCCGATTCGAAACAGACAGATAGTATTAGTGCGGGGAGAAAGCCATGGCTGCCACCATTTTGATCGTTGACGACGATCCAGTACAGCGTCGTCTCGTCGAGAACATGGTGCAAAAATGCGGCTACGAAGCGGTCGTCGCCGACAGCGGCGATGCCGCTATCACGATGCTCACCGGTCCGGACTCCGCAGCAATCGATGCTGTCGTGCTCGATCTGGTGATGCCCGGACTCGACGGCATGGGCGTGCTGGACAAGATCCGCGAGGCCGCGCTCAATATCCCCGTGGTCGTGCAGACCGCTCATGGCGGCATCGACAATGTCGTGTCGGCGATGCGCGCGGGCGCCCATGATTTCGTGGTCAAACCGGTCGGCATGGAACGGTTGCAAGTGTCGCTGCGCAACGCGCTCAACGCATCGGCGTTGAAGGGCGAGTTGCAGCGCATCCGCCACAGCCGCGAGGGCCGACTGACCTTCGCCGACATCATCACCCGCAGCGACACGATGGCCGCGGTCATGCGCACGGCGCAGAAGGCCGCCGCATCCAGCATTCCGGTGCTGATTGAAGGCGAGTCAGGAGTCGGCAAGGAACTGTTCGCCCGCGCCATCCATGGCAGCAGCGAGCGGAGGTCGAAGCCGTTCGTCGCGGTCAATTGTGGCGCGATCCCGGACAATCTCGTGGAATCGATCCTGTTTGGCCACGAAAAGGGCGCCTTCACCGGCGCGACCGAGCGGCACACCGGCAAGTTCGTCGAGGCCTCCGGCGGGACGCTGTTTCTCGACGAGATCGGCGAACTGCCCCTGGCCGCGCAGGTGAAGCTGCTGCGTGCGCTGCAGGAAGGCGCGGTGGAGGCTGTCGGCGGCCGCAAGCCCGTGAAGGTCGACGTCCGTATCATCTCGGCCACCAATCGCAATCTGCTCGACCACGTCAAACGCGGTCATTTCCGCGAGGATCTGTTCTATCGCCTGCACGTGCTGCCTCTGACGATCCCGCCGTTGCGCGCGCGCCGCGAGGACATCCCGCATCTCTTGCGGCATTTCCTTGCGCGCTTCGGCGCCGAGGAAAACCGCACCATCAGCGGGATCAGCGGCGAGGCGATGGCGCATCTGGCGCAACTCGAATGGCCGGGCAATATCCGCCAGCTCGAGAACGCGGTCTATCGCGCGGTGGTCATGAGCGAGAGCGACCAGCTCGGGCTTGCGGACTTCCCGCTGGCCGCGGCACAACCGGCGGTCACGGTACAGCCGCACAGCGAACCGCTCGTGGTGTCGCCTGCCCTGCACCCGACAGCACCGGCACTCGTATCGGGTAGCGAAATACCCATCGCGCCGCTCCCGACGGGCGGCACATTGTCGATGCTCAACAATGCCGGCGACGTGCGTCCGCTCGAAGAGATGGAGCACGAGATCATCCGCTTTGCGATTTCGCATTATCGCGGGCAGATGTCCGAGGTTGCCCGTCGTCTGAAGATCGGTCGCTCCACGCTTTACCGCAAGCTTGACGAGACACCGACAGACGATCCAACCGACGGTGGCGCGGAACGAACCAGCTGACATCGTCGATCGAATACCGTTGGCCGGCCGTAAAAAGACCGCAAGCATCGGCTATTTCAGAACAATTGAACCGTTGCTTGCAAGTGACAGACAAAGACGGGCGCGCGTGGCAAAAGCGTTCGTTCCGCGACTAGAGAAAGAGGTTTATTCGAGGTCAGTTTGTCGTGAGTGGCACCCGTGCTGCTGGCTGCAAATGCGGGGCGTGTGTATCGTCTGCGGAATCGTTGCGTGCATTATGAGCCGACTGCTCAGACTAGATCACGGGGCGAAGCCTGCTCACTAGGCCGGGTTTGCTCAGACAGCAGAGTTTGGCCGCGACGGACGATTGTTAGAACAGGCCCATGTTAGAACAGGCCCATTGCCGGGGCGATTTTCACCCAAGGGGTGCGACGATGCGAGACTGCTTGAATACCCGTGGCGGATTTGACCGCGTTCTGATGGCTGTCGCGGCGACCTTCCTCACGGTTTCGACCACCGCGGCGATGGCCCAGGAGCAGGGCCGCAGCAGCGCTGCGGAACTCGCGATCGACGCAGCGATCCCCCGCCCCGAACCCGCCAACGTCCCGCCGCCGACCATCAACGATTTCAAGATGGACTCCACCGCGTCGGTGCCGCCGTCTGCCAAGTCCGAACCAGTCAAGTCCGAAGCGACGGCCAGCCCCCGAAAAAACAGAGACCAAGCCCGCCGATGTCGCGACCGCGCCGGCGGCGGATAGCAAGACGCCTCCGGCGGTTTCGGCAGGCGCTCCCGCGGCCCCGGTGCCGGCGACTGCTTCCACTCCGCCGGCTGCCGAGCCGGTGAAGGCGGCGAGCAACGTGCCGGCCGCCGATCAGCCGGTCGCCGACAAGATCAAGGACAGCTTCGGCGCCAAGTCGGTGCGCTATTTCGATCGCAGGGGCGAGCGCGCCGCGGTCGAGAAATTCTTTGGTGCGCGCGACTACGCGCCACTATGGACGCAGAGCGGCGGCCTGACCGACAACGCCCGCGGCGCCATCGCGCGCCTCAAGGACGCAGCCTCGGACGGCCTCAACCCCGCCGATTATCCGGTACCGGATTTTGCCTCCGCAACAACGCCGGATGCGTTGGCCGACGCCGACCTGAAACTGACATCCAGCGTGCTCGACTACGCGCGCCAAGCCCAAAGCGGCCGGATGCATTATTCGCAGGTCTCCGGCGACATCCAGTATCCGGAGCATCCGACCGATCCGGTAGAGGTGCTGACGAACGTCTCGACCGCAAAGAACGCGTCCGCGGCGCTGGACAGCTACAATCCGCCGCAGAAGCTCTACCGGGAGCTGAAGAAAAAGCTCGCCGAACTGCGCGGCGAAGGCGACGCGGCGATGATCCGGATCGGCGACGGTCCCGCACTGCGCTACACACCCGCGCGGAAGAAGCAGCCCGCGGTTGAGGCTGAGGTGATGCAGGATCCGCGCGTGCCGCAACTGCGCGCCAAGCTCGGCATCGCCGAAAATCCCAACGACAATCACTACGACGCCAAGGTCGCCGAGGCCGTGCAGCGGTTCCAGGAAAGCGCCGATCTGAAGGCGACCGGCGTGCTTGACGAACGCACGGTCAACGCCTTGAACAGCCCGCGACGCGACCGGCAGATTGATACCGTGATCGTCAACATGGAGCGCTGGCGCTGGCTGCCGCGCGATCTCGGTGTGCAATCGCTCGGCGACGCCTATGTCATCCTCAACGTCCCCGACTATACGCTCAAGGTGATGCAGCACGGTTCGCAGGTCTGGACCACCCGCGTGGTCACCGGCAAGCCTGGCATTCATGCGACGCCGCTGCTCAGTGAGACGATGAAGTTCATCACGGTCAATCCGACCTGGAACGTGCCGCCGTCGATCATCTACAACGAATATCTGCCGGCGCTGCAGCAGGATCCGACGGTGCTGGAGCGCATGGGCCTGCGGCTGGAGCACGGCCGCGACGGATCGGTCCATATCTCTCAGCCGCCCGGCGAGGCCAATGCGCTCGGCCGCGTCCGTTTCAACTTCCCGAACAAGTTTCTGGTCTATCAACACGACACCCCGGACAAGTATCTGTTCGCCAAGGAAGAGCGCGCTTTCAGCCATGGCTGCATGCGGGTGCAGAATCCTGACCAGTATGCATCCGTACTCTTGAACATCGCCTTACCGAACGACCGCTATTCGCCGGAGAAAATCCGCAGCATGTACGGTTCGAGCGAGATCGACATCAAGTTCCCGACCCCGATCCCGGTCAACATCACCTACCAGACGGCGTTTGTGGACGATGCCGGCAAGCTGCAAATCCGCAGGGACGTCTACGGCCGCGACGGCACCATGATCGCTCTGCTCAAGAACAGCCGGTCCAAGGATCTCGAGAACGTGGTCGCCCATTCGCAGCCGAGCTATTCGCGGCCGCCGGGCAGCAGTCTGCCGGGCGTCAACTTCGCCAGTGACAACAGCTATTCCTCGGGCGGCTACTCGTCCTCCGGGTCGAACTTCTTCGAGCGGCTGTTCGGCGGGCCGCCTACGCCTCCCGCTCCGGTCGGCCGACGGATGCAGCCTCAGCAGCGGCGGATCTTTACGCGCTGAGCGCCGCCGCCCTGCCAAGTCGTATTTCTCTGTAAAAACAACGGCCTCGCCCCCACGGTGGGGCCGTTCTGCATTAATTGCCCACTAACCAAGAATCGTGGTCAGCACTTTTTTGCCACACTCAAGCGCTCTATTAACCGTCTCGGGGGCGGGAAGGTAAATTCCATTTAACCCTCCCGCATTAACTATAGCGGTCACGTCCTTTCGCGGCATGGGGTTTAGCGAAAGGGATTATTGACCGCTGTCGACTGGGTGGGCTCTAGGTGCTGGCTGGTTTCGCACGCCAATTGGATTCGCTGTCGATTGCGAAAGCTGGATGTCATGCCGGCTTGACGGCTGCGCTGCTTATGCTGGGCGCGGGCTCCGTGCACGACGCGGCCGCGCTGAATGAGACCCGCACGCTTTCCTTTCATCATACCCATTCCAACGAAGACCTCACCGTCACCTTCAAGCGCGACGGCCGTTATGACGAAGCTGCGCTGAAGCAGCTCAATCACTATCTCCGCGACTGGCGGACCCAGGATGAGACGGTGATGGACCGTCACCTGTTCGATATCCTCTGGGAAGTCTATCGCGACGTCGACGGCAAGCAGCCGATCCAAATCATCTCCTCCTACCGCTCCCCCGCCACCAATTCGATGCTCCGCCGCAGGTCGGCCCATACGGGCGTGGCGCGCCACAGCCAGCATATGCTGGGCCACGCAATGGATTTCCACATCCCGGGCGTACAGCTGGAGCAGATCCGCTACGCCGGGCTCCGGCTGCAGCGAGGCGGCGTCGGCTTCTATCCAACCTCCGGCTCTCCCTTCGTCCATCTCGACACCGGCAACATCCGTCACTGGCCGCGCATGACGCATGACCAACTCGCCAAGGTATTCCCGGATGGCCGCACTGTGCATGTTCCCACCGACGGCGTGCCGCTGAAGGGGTATGAGCTTGCCCGCGCCGAGATCGAAAAACGCGGCAATGGCGATGATGGCGGAAGCTCCGGCAAGCCCAGCCTTTTCGCAGCACTGTTCAAGAGCAATGCGACGACGGACGACAGGACGTCGGAAGAGGATGACGAAGCCCCGGCCGCGGACGAGAAGCCCGCTTCCACCAAGGCGGCTGCCGCCAAGTCCGCTGACAACAAGTCCACCGACAGCAAGTCGTCCGATCCGGTCAGGACGCCGAAGACCAGGGCCGCGGCCACGTTGCAGCTCGCATCCGCCGACGCCCAGGCCGTTCAGGCGAAGACGAGGTCCGCTCAGGCGGCCGACGCCAGCAAGCCTCAGACGGTGACCGACATCATCAATTCCCGTGGGTTCTGGGGTGATGATGCCAGCGCCTCGAAGCAACAGTCGACCGCCGACCAGATAGCGGCAGCGATCAGCGCCCGCCGTGCGGTCGAATCCACCGATCCGCAAGCCACTGCGAGCGTCCCGGCAGCCTATCAGGCGATGGCCTATGCTCCGCCGCCCTCCGCGCCTGTCGTCGTGGCCGCCGCCGCGCCGATCCCGCGCAGCTCCCGGCCGGTGTCATCACGCAGCCTCGCTGCGGCCAATGAGATCAACACCGTTGCTGCCAAGGGCACGCAGGGCCAGGAGGGGCAGATTTCGACCTCGACCCGGATTTCGGCGGCAAAGAACGACGGAACATGGACGCGCATCATGATGCTGGCGCCGAGCGCGAGCACCTCGCTGTCGGTGACCGTGCTGGGCGATCCGGACCTCACCCAGATGCGCACGTTCTTCGTCAAGCCGAAGATGACGATTGCAATGCGGTTCGCTGACGATCCGACACCGGGCCTCGCCTACGACCAGTTCTCGGGTTCCGCCACCACGACGCTTGAGACGACATCGTTCGTGCAGCGTTCGGCATCGCTGCACTGAACCCTCCCTGCTTCCTCATCAACTGATCGAGTTGCCCGACGCAAGACGGACGTCCTTGCAACGCGCCTCTGTTCCGCAGGCGTGACGTGGCGCAATCATTCCGGCGCGGCGTGCCGGCCACCACACTTGGCCACGCGTAAATGACGCATGAGCAGCTTGATCTACGTCAAGGTGACACCCTAAGCAGCCGAAAACGTCGGCCGGACACATTAGCTCCGAGCGACGACGGTCCGTGTCGGCAACCAGCGCGACGGAATGATCGCAACGGAAGGCCTCCGCAGCCTCCCGATGGGGAGCCGGATATCGGCCGGAGCTAAGCTCGACACAAGTTCAAAGAATGAGGCTTCGAAATGAGCACATTTGGACGAACGATACTGGCGCTCGTGGTTGCCGTCACATCTTTGAGCGCAATCTCTCTGCAAACACGAGAGCCCGGTGTGATCGATAACGAGATTCGGATCGGCAATATCATGCCCTACACCGGCGCGCTGTCGGCCTTTGGTGCAATCGGACGGGCCGAGGCCGCATATTTCGAGATGATCAACGAGCGCGGAGGCATCAACGGCCGCAAGGTGCGATTCATCTCCTATGACGATAGCTCCGATGCTTCCACCGATCTCGATCTGACCCGAGGCCTTGTGGAAAGAGACAATGTCCTGTTGCTGTTCGGATCGTTTGGAACGCACGGCAACCTTGCCGTCCGAAAATTCCTGAACGAACAACAAATTCCGCAGCTCTTCGTGGCTTCAGGTGACGAAGCGTGGAACAATCCCACCTTGTTTCCGTGGACGATGGGTTGGCAGCCCTCATTTCGTGCCGAGGGGCGCATCTACGCCAATTACATCCAGGCTTTCTATCCCGGCCGCAAGATCGTGGTTCTTTGGGAGAACGATCAGTTCGGACGGGATCTCTTCAAGGGATTGGAAGAAGGGCTTGGCGATCTTTCACGGACGATCATTGTCGATATTGCCTATGAAATTTCAGATGCGTATCTCGACACGCATGTGGCGATCCTGAAGAGATCCGGCGCGGAGATTTTCGTTTTTGCGGGCGTGCCGACCAACGCTGCTCGCGTCATCCGAATGGCGGCCGATCTCAATTGGCATCCGGTGTTCATATTGAACGACATGGCCGCCTCAATTGGCAGCGCCTTGAAGCCGGCCGGGCTGGAGAACGCCCAAGGCGTCATCTCAGCATCTTTTCTGAAGGATGTGAGCGATCCCGCATGGAAGGACGATGCACTTACCAAGGACTGGATTGCGTTCATGGACAAATATAATCCACGCGGAGACAAGGACGACAGCGCCGCTCTTTTCGGGTATGCGGCCGCCGAAACACTGACCCAGGTCTTGAAGCAGTGCGGTGACGATCTGTCCCGGGAAAATGTCATGCGACAGGCGGCAGCACTGAAGGACTACCGTCCGTCCTTCTTGTTGCCGGGCGTTGCGGTCAGCACCGGCCCCCTCGACTTCCAGCCAATCAAAGGAACGCGGCTGGTCCAGTTCGATGGCCGCACATGGCAGCCGATCGGCGATGTCGTCGAAAGCGCGTTCTCCGATGCAGGAAAGATGCTTCGCCCAAAGTAAAGCCGCGCATGCGGCGGCCTGGCTCGTCGCCACAAGATCGGTCGCAAGCCACGAGGCGCCGATCGATCAAGCCGACCGGCACCCGCACCTGTTCATGGGTAGAGATGAGATCAGCGGCGAGCCGCGCTCACAGCATTCCCAAGGCCTGCATATAGGTTTCGAGAATCGTCTCGGCCTCGGCTCGCTCGTCGGGGTCCTGTTTGCGCATACGTATGATCGTCCGCAGCGCCTTGACGTCGTAGCCGTTGCCTTTGCTCTCCGCATAGACGTCGCGGATGTCATCCGAGATCGCCTTCTTTTCCTCTTCCAGCCGCTCGATGCGTTCGATGATGGATTTGAGCTGGTCTTTTGCAAAGCGCGTTGCAGGCGCTTCATTTTCGGTGGCATTGACGGCGGCAGAGGTGACCATCTCTAACTCCTGAATGGAACTGGTCGTGAGACTTGAGGCACGCCCGCGCGGTCACGCACGGCATCGCGACTGGACACTTCAAGGTCGCCTCGCCTGGGTCAAGGCAACATCGGCCTCATCCACAGCGGCGCCCACACCTTGTTTCGCGAAGGAAAAAAACGCTTGCCTCGCGAATTGCTTGTGCTCTCTCTGTGCGTTGTGGTGGGAGACAGGCGAATAGACCGTAAAGGTAAACAAACTCCATCCAATTTGAATGCACGACCGTACCGGGACCACTTTCAACGAGAGTTGATGGGTCGCGGATAACGCGGAACGTCACCACCAACGGGCCGTCAGTGCCCACTGGCCGCCAGCGCCACGTCCGTCGGTGACCGATTAGTGTCCAGGGTGAGACTTCTTCGTCGCGGCAAGCTGCTCGGCGCCGGCCACGCCCTGATACTTTTCCTTCCAGGTCTCATAGGGCATGCCGTAGACGGCCTCACGGCTTTCGTCCTTGGTCATCGGCGCGCCCTGCGCGTCGGCGGCCTCTTTCAGCCAATTCGACAGACAGTTGCGGCAGAAGCCCGCGAGGTTCATCAGGTCGATATTCTGGACGTCGGTCCTTTCCCGCAGATGCCCCACGAGCCGCCGGAATGCTGCGGCCTCGAGTTCTGTTCTGGTTTTGTCGTCAATTGACATGGTCGTTAATCCCGCCGTTGCAGAGCTTTACTATAATGTGCACCTTGTCACCGATATTTGCCATATCGCAGCGCAAACAAGGGCTTGCGGCGGCAGCAATTTGGACACCGAGATACACGAAATAGCCGCCTTGGCCGTTGAAACTACGCGCCGGGCCACGCGAAATTTTTGGTGAATTGAGATAGCTTCGCGCAATCATGCTCAAACCTTCCGCCGTTCGATACCTCCGCCCCATCCGACTTCACCTGTTGCCCATCCTGGCGCTCGCCGTTTTCGGCCTCTGGAACGGCGCGGCGAAAGCGGACTTCCGTCTCTGCAACAACACGTCCAGCCGGGTCGGGATCGCTCTCGGCTACAAGGATGCCGAGGGCTGGACCACCGAGGGCTGGTGGAACGTTTCCTCGCGGAGCTGTGAGACACTGCTCAAGGGAACCCTGGTAGCCCGCTATTATTACATTTACGCGCTCGACTACGACCGCGGCGGCGAATGGTCAGGACAGGCTTTCATGTGCTCGCGCGACAAGGAATTCACCATCAAGGGCACGGAGAATTGCCTGGCGCGCGGATTCGACCGCACCGGCTTCTTCGAGGTCGATACGGGCGAGCAGCGCGCCTGGACCGTGCAATTGACGGATGCCAACGAACAGCCGGCGCAGCAGCGCGTGCCCGGAATTCCGGGAACGGTTGGACCGGGCGGCAACGTTCCGGGCCTGCCTAATCAGCCGGGCGCGACGCCTCCTCCTCCGGGTGGATCTGGCCTGCCGCCGGCCACAGCGCCCGGGTCCAAGCCATGAGGCGTCTGCGCCGAATCAAGATCCTCGCCACCCTCGGACCAGCATCGTCGGACAGCGCGATGATCCGCCGTCTGTTCGAGGCGGGTGCGGATATTTTCCGTATCAATATGAGCCATACGCCGCATGACAAGATGCGCGAACTGGTGGCGAACATCCGCAATGTCGAGAGCAGCTACGGCCGGCCGATCGGTATCCTTGTCGATCTGCAGGGACCGAAGCTGAGACTAGGCTCGTTCACCGATGGCGCAGTTCAGCTCAACAACGGCCAGAACTTCGTGCTGGATTCCGACAAGACGCCAGGGGACTCCACGCGCGTGCAGCTTCCGCATCCGGAGATTCTCGCGGCCCTGCGGCCCGGACATGCGCTGCTGCTCGACGACGGCAAGGTGCGATTGATCGCGGAAGAGACTTCACCTGAACGCGCCGTCACCCGCGTCGTGATCGGCGGCAGGATGTCGGACCGCAAGGGCGTCAGCCTGCCCGACACCGACCTGCCCGTGTCTGCGATGACACCGAAGGATCGGGCCGACCTCGAAGCGGCGCTCACCACCGGCATCGACTGGATTGCACTGTCCTTCGTGCAGCGCGCCGAGGACGTGATCGAGGCCAAGAAGCTGATCCGTGGCCGTGCCGCCGTGATGGCAAAGATCGAGAAGCCGCAAGCAATCGATCGCCTCGCCGAGATCATCGAGGCCTCCGACGCGCTGATGGTGGCGCGCGGCGACCTTGGCGTCGAACTGCCGCTCGAACGCGTGCCGAGCCTGCAGAAGCAGATGACGCGCATGGCACGGCGCGCCGGCAAGCCCGTGGTGATTGCAACGCAGATGCTGGAGTTGATGATCCAGGCGCCGGTGCCGACGCGCGCGGAAGTCTCCGACGTCGCCACCGCCGTCTATGAGGGCGCCGACGCCATCATGCTGTCGGCGGAGTTGGCCGCCGGCAAATTCCCGGTCGAAGCCGTCTCCACCATGAACCGCATCGGCGAGGAGGTGGAGCGCGATCCCACCTACCGTTCAGTGCTGACAGCGCAGCGGCCCGAGCCGGAAGCGACCGCGGGCGACGCGATCGCTGACGCTGCACGGCAGATCGCCGAAACGCTCGACCTGCCCACGATCATCTGCTGGACCTCTTCGGGCTCGACCGCGATCCGTGTCGCGCGCGAGCGGCCGAAGCCGCCGATCGTCGCGATCACGCCGAACATCGTGACGGGACGGAAACTGTCGGTGGTGTGGGGCGTGCATTGCGTCGTCGCTGAGGACGCGCGCGACCAGGACGACATGGTCAGTCGCGCCGGCTCCATTGCTTTCCGCGACGGCTTCGTACGCGCCGGCCAGCGCGTGCTGATCGTCGCGGGCGTGCCGCTCGGCACGCCCGGCACCACCAACATGGTGCGCATCGCCTATGTCGGGCCGTCAGGCGACGCGGATATGTGAGGCTTCGCGCGCTCATGCGCAGGGATGCGCGCGTACCGCCGCTCCCGCAATCATTGCAGCGCTGCGTCAAGCGTGATCTTGGTGTTGAGGAGCTTCGACACCGGGCAGCCGGCCTTGGCCTTGCCGGCCAATTCCTGGAATGTCGCGTCGTTCGCGCCCGGAATTTTCGCTCGCAAAGTCAGATGCACCGAGGTGATGGCGAAGCCATCGCCGACCTTGTCGAGCGTGACGTCGGCCTTGGTCTCCATGTGCTCGGCGGTGAGCTTGGCTTCGCCGAGGATCAGCGAAAGCGCCATCGTGAAACAGGCGGCGTGCGCGGCGCCGATCAGCTCTTCAGGATTCGATCCGGGCTTGCCTTCGAAGCGGCTGGCGAAGCCGTAAGGGTAGTCGGTCAGCGCGCCGCTCTTGGTCGAGATCGCGCCCTTGCCGTCCTTGATGCCGCCCTGCCACTTGGCCGATCCATGTGTCGTCGTCATGCTGCACTCCCGTTCGTGATGATTGAAGCAACAGCATTTACAACACTAACGTGACGGAATGTATCCCGCCTGGGATCAAGCGTCGGTGCGGTGTTCGGCCGCGCAGTGACCGGCCTACGCGCCGACCAGTGTCTTGGCCGGCAGCAGCACCGCCTGCACGACCAGGCCACGCGCGCGGGCATCCATCACGCCCACCGCGCGTAAGGCGAGCAGCGTCACGGTCTGCACCGCATCACGCAACCTGGCGGAATCGTCGAGATTATCCGGCGCAAGCGGCCCGACCAACGCCTCATGCAGCGCTCCCAGCAAGGCCGCGGCGGCAAGCTGGGTATCCTGCGCCGGCAGATGCCCCGCGCGCACCGCAGCGTCGATCCGCGCAGCGATCTCGCCTGCGATCTCACGCCGGCTCGCAAGCCGCGAGGCCGTGACGTCGACATCGACGGGTTCCGCAAGGATCGCCCAGGCGAGCTTGCGTTGAGACAGCACGTGCAGGGCGACCGTGGAAACCGCCGCCGCCAGCGCCGAGGATGGCCCGGGTGCCGCCTCGGCGGCACGGCGGATCGCCGCGAGTTCGTCGCGCGATACGTCGGCAATCAGTTCGGAGATCAGATCGGCCTTCGATGGGAAGTAGCGATAGACGGTGCCCGCCGCGACATTGGCACGGACGGCGACAGGCGCAATCTGCACGGCAACCATGCCGGCTTCCGCTGCTGCGTCTCGCGCGGCCGCCAGAATTGCGCTCCGCCGCGCCGCGAGGCGTTTTACGACCTGATGGGTTCGCCGATAGACCATGGCGCGCTTCCGTCCCGATACGCGGACCGGCCGTACGGCACGATCGAACGCGTCTTCACTGTTTTGAGCGATCCCGCCCGGAACCGTCGCCAAGAAGTGAACACCTATTCAAACCGCGACGCAAGAGGCTGATTTTGCCGATTTCTGGCGCCGCCGAGAATCAGACATTTGCGATCGCCACAACCGAGGCTGGTGCTGGAGCTCTGCGCCACCAGGAACCAGCGCGGCCGAGGACCAGACCCCCGACGATCAGGGTTGCGACGAACCCCACCGGGATTCCAAAGAAGATGAAGATCACGATCAGCGCGGCCGCGAAGCCAAGTGCCGGCAATTCGTATGAGCGAAAGCCGCTCGCCAGACCGAGCCGCACCAGATAGGCGATGGGAATGGCCAGCACCATCACGTCGTACATGAAGAGATATGGCGTGGTCAGCAATGTCCCGACGGCAAGCGCGGCCGCCTTCAACGAATAGCGCAAATTGCTGCGCCACATCGCGACCAGGGTGGTCGCGACGGTGGCGGTGAGGACCCACTGGAAGATCCATCCGAGCTGCTCGCTGCCGCCGAGATAGCGCACGAGCGAATAAAGGCTCTGCAGTTTCCACCATGTGGCTTTGCCCTCGACGAGGAAGGCTTGCGAGAAGACCGGCATCCAATGGAAGAACGCCTTCCAGCTCTCGATCCCGAATGCAAAGCAGGAGACAAGCGCCAAGGCAACGGCTGTGGCGCTGGCGGCAAAGAAGACCTTCCACTCCGAGGCCGCGATCAGGACGATCGGAAACAGGAAACCGTATTGCGGCTTGTAGGTGAGCAGCCCGAGGCAAATCCCCGACAGGATCGGGCGCGTCGGCAAGAGATAGAGCGTGCCGCCGATCAAGGCTGCAGTGAGAAAGCCGTTCTGTCCGACCAGTGCATTGCTCATCACCACCGGAAAGCCGATCGCCAGAACGAGGCCGAAGGCGCGGCCGACGATCGCGCGCATCACGGCGAGATAAGGCAGAATGCTGGCCGACACCCAGCCGATAAAGGCGACCGCGTAGGGAAATTGCGCAAGGAACGAGGCCACAAACAGGAACGGCGGCGGATAGTGCCAGGCGAAATAGCTGAAGAAGTCCTGCTTCAGCACATCGATCTCGACTTGCTTCTGGATGTCCCAATCATAGGCAAGCGCCGGATGTCCCTGGAGGACCAGCTTGCCGGCCGCAAAGACGTTGATGAAGTCGGTCGGAATGCCCTGCCCGTTCTCCTCGTAGATCCAGATGTGCTGAAAATATGCCGCGGGGAAGAACACGAGGTTGATCACGAACAACGCGAAGCAGACCTTGAGCAGCGCGGGCGGAATCGCGCGCTCGGTCGGGGTCATCGCGGGGATCGCTACGCTCGTGGCCATGCCTCATCCTCTTCCCGGGCCGTCCGCAACGTCGCGGGCGCAGGTCTGACAGACATAGGCCGGACTGCCTTGAAGAATTGTTAAGGATTGTGAGCGCGCACCGTTCTTGGCCGCAAAATAGCCACGCGTGGATTCCGGGAAGCGCCGAGAAGTGACAGCGAATGGAGGTTCAATTCCCGGTCTGCAGTTCGCCGAAGCGTTCCCAGCTCTTGCCGTTAAAGCGCATGAACTGCATCTGGTCGACCGGCACGTGATCCGTCGGCGAGGTATTCACCTTGATGCCGGGCAGAAGCATCGGCAATTCCAGATCGTGGATCGCATAAGCCTGCCTCAGGATGTTCTCGGTCGACAGATCGTCACCACAGGCTTTCAGCACAGCTTCCAGCGTCATCGCGCTATTGTAGGCGTTGACATAGTTGGTGTCGTGCTGGTCAGCCTCCGGCACATATTTCGTCATGAACTCGCGCCAGCCTTTGACGCCGACATCGTCGTTCCAGGCGGGATCATCGGGGTCCTTGACATAGGCGGTGGACATGATGCCGATCCCGGCCTCGAGCCCCGCCGGCTGCATCACGGTTGAAATCCAGACCGCGGTGCTCGAGAGGAACATCATTGGACGCCAGCCGATCTCATAGGTCTTGCGGATCGCCTGCGCCGCAAATTTCGGCGTCGCCGCGATCACGAACACATCCGCAGCCGAAGCCTTGAGCTTCACGATCTGGGAGTCGATGGTCGGGTCGGTCACTTCATAGGTCGCGCCCGTGACGACAGCTTCATATTTCTCGCCGAGCACATCCTTCAACCCCAAGAGATAGTCTCGCCCGTAATCGTCGTTCTGCGAGAGCACGGCGAACCTAGCGTTCGGATTCTTGGCGAGCGCATGGCGTGCATAGAGCCGCGCCTCGTAACGGAACGGCGCCTGCACACCCAATGTCGCCTGCGGGTATTGCGTGATGTCGGCGAATTTCGAGGCGCCGGAGCCGACGAACAATTGCGGGATATTCTTGCTCTGCAGATATTTCGCGATCGCCGTGTTGTGCGCGGTACCGATCGAGGAGAAGATCAGCGCGACCTCATCGCTTTCGACGAGTCGTCGCGTCTGCTCGACCGATTTCGGCGGTGCATAGCCGTCGTCCAGCGAGATCAGATTGACCTTTCGCCCGTTGATGCCGCCGCGCTCGTTGAGCATCTTGAAGTAGCCGACCTCGCCCTTGCCGAGCGCCCCAAACGCGGAGACCGGACCGCTGTAAGGCATGGTCTGGCCGATCTTGATCTCGCTGGCGCTGACGCCGCGCATCTCGGCCGCGCCGGAGGCTATCGACGAAGCGAGCATCACGCAGACAGCGGCTATCCCCGTCACAGGACGCATCGACCCCTCCCCGATTCTTTCGATCATTGACGGCGGCCGCTCTGCGACGATCGCCTCACGATCTGTTCTGTTGTCGGTTGCGAGCATGCCATGGTGGCGGAACCCGCGCCATCCGTATTTGCTTTCGGCCGTTGCGGCCGGACCGGCTTGGCAGCATTACCAAAACACGTCAGGCCTGCACGATCTTGGAATGGTTGCCATCAGCATGCTCTCGTTCCTTTCGTCTGCCTTTGTGCGTGCTCCGACCGATCTCGGTGATCCACGGAAACTCGCGACCGTCGCCGCCTTGATATGTGCGCTTGTGCCCGCGTCGGCGTTGGCCGGCAGCGATGTCGGTTCAGCATTTCTCGAAAAGCTCTCGCTCAATCCGACGCCGTCGCGCATGGTTATCGTCTGCCACGGCTTCGGCTGCACCTATCGCGACCAGCTGGTTCTGACGCCGGAGAGGCTTGCCTATCTGCACGGCCTGCTCGGCGCCGCCCACTCCGCCAAAGAAGAGAGAAGGGTCCTCACGAAGGCGGTCGCGTGGTTCGATCGCGAGAGCGGCCGCGCCGCCGGCACGGTCGGCCGCATTGCGCGCGCCGGGGCCGGCACCAAGAGCGGCCCGTCGCAGATGGATTGCATCGACCTGACCGCCGACATCACCGAGCTCCTGATCGCGCTCGATCGCAGCAGGCTGTTGAAGTATCACCGCGTGGACGAGCCGGTTTCGCGCGGCCTGTTCGTCGATGGCAGGCAGCCACATACGCACCCCGTCATCATCGAGATCGCCAGCGGCATGCAATGGTCGGTCGATTCCTGGACCAAGGCGTATGGCCAAAGCCCTGACATCATGACGATCAGCGAGTGGAAGAGCAGGAAGTGACGGCCGGCGACTGCGTCGCCCGCCGACCTCGCCGTGTCTCCGTACCGTCATCGCATTCGTCTTGCCGGAACGCCGTTCAAGCGTCTCGCGGCAAACTACGGCGCGATTTCACCAAAGAAAGACAGCTCTATCGCCACAACGTGCGGCAGCCGAATGGCCGGCAACCTAGCGGGCTATGGGATAGCTGGCACGCGAAGGGCCCGCGGGCATCGGCCTGGTGGCTTCCGCTCTCGTCATGTCGGCACAATGATTGAGCGCCGCAGCAATTCCCGCAGCCGAGATCGGCCAATGTACGACATCGGCGATCCCCGCCCCCATCAATCGATCAGTCCCGATCTCCTCGCTCGACTTCGTCGCGAGCACGATCGGCAGATGCGGCGCGGCCTCATGCAGAGCCGCCGCGATTTCAAGCGACGACATGGTAGAGCCGAAATGGCCCACGATCAGCGCATCGAAACGGTCCGGCTTCGCGCGACATGCCGCCAGCGCAGCCCCCGCCGTACTGAACCCGACAGGCTCGAAACCGAGCGCTGCCAGCGTCTCTTCGTCTCTCAAGAGCCGCGTCGCGTCGCTTGTCACCATCATCACTGTCTCGCCATTCCCGACCGATACCGTGGGAGCCGACACCAACGGCAATGGGACGGCGGTCTCGGTGATCGGCAGCCACACCTCGAAACGGCTGCCCTGGCCCGGCGAGCTCTGGACGTTGAGGGCTCCGCCGTGATCGCGCACGATCTCGCGTACCGTCGCCAGGCCCAATCCATTTCCGGCGGCACGCGTGGTGAAGAAGGGCTCGAAGATGCGCGCCAAAGTCGCCTGATCCATGCCGTGGCCGGAATCGGCAACGACGATGCAGACATAGCGGCCCGGATGCAGCTCATCATGCGTGAGCGAACGCTTTTCAGGGATTTCGCGCAATTCCGTGGCGATCTCGATGCGGCCGCCATCCTCCATGGCTTGCGCCGCATTGTTGCAGAGATTGAGGATGACCTGCTGCAACTGCGCTGACTCGCCCGACACGAGCGCTGCCACGCGAGATTCCTTGATCGAGAGGTCGATCCCCGGCGGCAGCGAAACCGCCAGGAGCGACGCCGTTTCCGAGACCAGGGCGTCCGCGCTGAGCGGTCTGCGACGGACATCACGTCGCTGCCCGAACACGAGAATCTGGTCGACCAGATCGCGGGCACGTTCGGCGCCACGCCGGATCGCGCTGAGATTGCGGCCCAGGCGCGCGTCGGGTCCGAGATGCTCCTCCATGACCTCCGAATGACCGAGAATCCCGCCGAGAATATTATTGAAATTGTGGGCAATGCCGCTGGTCAGCGTACCGATCTTCTCCATGCGCCTGGCCTGCTGCAGCCGCGTTTCCAGCCGCGCCCGCTCCGTCTCCATGGTCTGTCGGCCGGTTGCATAAACGATCGTGTCGAGCGCCATGCGCACGAGACTGAGTTCGCCGACCGAGGTCATGGCGCAAGGCCGTCTGACCGTGTCAAATCCCAGAACGGCCGTACTACCGTCCTTGTCGACATTTGCCGCGCATGCCCAGCCGCCGACGCCGGAGGCAACCAACAGGCTCTTGCATTCGCCGTGCGACATACGCTGGACGCTCGGGATATGAATGATTCCATCGGCCGTACGAACCGAGCTCATGGCAGCTTCGAGCGCGCCTTCCGGCCAGCCCGGCGGGAAATCGCACCCCGGCTTGGACCAGCCGTGCAGCCGCGGCTCCGCGCCGGACATCACGAAATAGGCGCGGTCGGTGCCGAGACAATGCGCCATGTCGGCAAGCGCCCGTTCGATCTCGGCGCCGATCGTCGGCGGCTGCGCGTTGATGAACCGCATCGAAATGGATGCGATCATATGTTCGAAGGCGGCTCGGCGCCGGAGCGTGCGCGCACGCGCCTTCAGCTGAAGGCCAAGGTAGACCAGGAAACCGACCAGCAGCAGCGAGACGCCATAGAGCAGCTCACGATATTGCCGCGCTGATGTTCGCGATACCGCCTGACGCGCCTGGAGCAAGGCGCGCAGATTGTCCTGTTCCGGCTTTCGCGGCACCGCGCGCATTGTAGCCAAGGCCTGGTCGACGGCCGGAAGCAGGTCGTGCAACAGCCGCCCGTGGGCGATCAATGGCGCGATATCCTCGCTGTGGGCGGGCGTCGCCAGCTTGTCGAGCTCGTCAAGCCGAACCTGGACTTCGCGCGTCGCCTCCGGCGATGTATCGAGCGTCAGATTCAGCATGGCCGCGGCGGCTGCACTGATGGCCGGCTCAAGCTCAGGCGCCTTCGCGCCGACGCTGAATCTCCCGAAGAAGGCAAGCGAGTTGTGCATCAGCGCGTTGTCGCTCTTGAATTTCTCGACCAGATTCTCCTGCCGGTCGACCGATGCCGACAGGTGCTCGACCGCGTCGGCCGTCTGGGGGTCGATCGCAGCCACCTGGCGCAGCCGGTCGCGTGAATCGCGCAGCGCGCCGATTTCCCGGACAAGAGGATCGTAATTTCGCAACATGCCGGAACGCGCGCTGAAGACGTCGCGATACAGTGCGTTTTCGATCATCGCGAAATGATCGAGCTCGGCGAGCGCAACATCGAACCCTTCGGCCTCAGGGTTGATCGCGCGCAGCGACAACCAGGTCAAAAGCACGACGGCGAGTGATGCGGTCACGGCGGCAGGAAGCGCTTTCATGGCTGCGTCTCGGCGGAAAGCGGAATGCCCTGATATGTTCCTGTCAGCGTCTTCAGGAACGCCACGAGCGAATCGACATGCTGATCCGACAAGCGTCCGATCAAGCTGCGCCGCGGCCATCCGCCGTATTGCATCCTGCAGCGTCGGCGCGCTGCCATCGTGGAAATAAGGCGCCGTCGTCGCCACGTTGCGCAGGCTCGGCACACGCACGATCGCAGGATTGCCCGCCACGAGCTGACGGAAAATCCCCTGGCGCTGCATGAGATTGCCGCCGACATTGACGCCTTGGTGGCAGGATGCGCAGCCGAGCGATTTGAACAGCCGGTAGCCGTCCTGCTCCTTGTCCGACAAGGCCGACATGTTGCCCCCGAGCCAGCGATCGAATCGGCTGCCGGGAGTTACGAGCGACTTTTCGAACGTCACCAGAGCGTCAAGGAGACTCTCGCGATCAGGGGCATGCCCGTATGCCGCGCGAAATTGCTCCACCATCGCCGGATCGACGCTCAGCCTGCTTGCGACGTCACTTGCGGTCGTATTCAGATTCGAGGGGTTCTCCAGCGAAGCTTCGAGCTGATCCGCGAGCGTCCGGGAATTGCCCTCCCAGTTCAGACGAAAATTGAGGGTCGCGTTGAACACCGACAGCGTATTGAAGCGAGCATCTGAACCACCGTGGGCGACTTTTGCCCTGCCAGGATCAGCGCCACTGGCTTGCAGATCATGGCAGGATGAACAGGCAAGGTTTCCGCTGGCAGACAAGCGCGTGTCCGAGAACAGGCGCTCGCCCAGTTCAACCTTCTTCGAATCAGCAAGCGGCGGCGGAGGGATCGGCGTGATCGGCTCTTCGGGCAAAGGGGTCGCACAAGACGACCGCGTCTCCGGAGCGGCCTGCAACGTCGCCGCGCTCGCGAGCAGCAGCCCGAGGCAGACCGCCAGCGGCCAGCGTGCGCCCAATGGTTACGATCAGGCCGGCCTTCGCGCGGCTCGCCGCGGCTCGTAAAAAACGTCGCCGGCGGGAAGCCGGCGACAATCGTCCTGCCATCCGAAACAATCCCTTACCTCGCGGTCTATTCTGTGCTGTAGCGAGGCATCGCGGTACCTCGCGGAGTTCGGCGGTCGTAGTTTCTAAGTTCGACGGTGACCGCACGGCCAGATGCTGACCGACGCCTTCTCGACAGCCAGCCGGTAACGAGCAGAGCGGTCGAGACCAGCCGTCGAGACGGGGTCTTTTGCGTCACATTCAGCCAGACAATATTTCCGTTTCCGCCGGATTGAGTCGTCACCGATCCGGCCTGGATCGACGGCACCGCAGACTGCCTCGCCTCGGCGTCGATCGCATAACCCGACAACTCCTTCAGGTCGGGAGCGAGCTGCGGCGAAAGACCGACGCGATCGCCCTCCGGCCGATCGCTTTCCGTCGAGCCGCACCGGTGGAGGGTATCATTGCTGCTCACATATCCGGCGCTTGGATACATCGCCTCGGCATAGGCCGCGCAGCCCGCGAAGAACTGCGTCATGACCCAGGACAGAGCCGCGATCGGGAGGTTGGTGAATGCAAGGTCGGCGAAGATGGCGCAACGCGTCGCGCCCTTGGATATCAGCTCAAATCCCGTAGTCAGGACGAACCGCCGAGGGATCGCGTCCGACGGCACGGCCTCGCGCGTATTCGTGGGCAGACGAAGGACATGCACTCGGGAAGCCGGCGCGGACTCGGTATCAGCCGTTGCAGATCGCTCGACACGCGGCAATTCTGATCGTTTGGCAAAAAATTTCTTCCCCAAAGGCATGGAGGTCTCCCAAAATAACGTCGGCGTGGGAGAACTTGCCGCTTGCGTGTTTCGGCACAATTCCAGTGCGGGAGATTCGGGTTACGGCTGTAATGGATCGCGCCCGCATTCGCGGGCTGCATCGACGATTCCCGCCAGATTGCGGGCGCAACAGCCTCGTTTCCGGCCTCTGGGCCCGACAGACCGTCATCATAGTATTTCGATGGGGAGCGAAAAAACGTAGCCGACGCCGCGTTCGGTTTGAATGATTGACGGCGTGCTCGGATCGCTCTCCAGCTTGCGTCTGAGCCGTAACACCTGCACGTCGATGCTGCGATCGAAGACGTCCTCATGAATGCGGGTTGCCTGCAGGAGATGTTCGCGCGACAGCGGACGCTGTGGCGCTTCGATGAAGGCGATCAGCAGGGAATACTCGCCTTTGGTCAGGCCGACGAGCTCACCGGCGGAATTCGTCAGGCGCCTTGTGCGCCGATCGAGCAGCCAGCCACCGAACCGGCAGCGGCCCCTCTCGGCATCCCGAGCGGTGGCGGCGTTTCCCGCTTCTCGCCGCCGCAACACTGCACGGATACGCGCCAAGAGTTCGCGCAGGCCGAACGGTTTGGTGATGTAGTCGTCCGCACCGAGTTCCAGGCCGACAACGCGATCGATCTCGTCGCGTCGATGGCCGGTCGTAATGATGATTGGAATGTCGGAGTGCGAGCGAATTTCACGAAGCAGATCAAGGCCATCCTCCTGACCCAATCGCAAATCGAGAATGACCAGATCGGGTTCGCTGCGAGAAAGCAATGCAGCAACCTCGTCGCGACGCGAGGCTGCGACCGCACGGATGTCATGCTCCTCGAGGTAATTCATCACCAGGTGCCGCATGGTGATGTCGTCCTCGACGACAATGCAAACCGGCTTCTTGCGCTCCGCGCTAACCTTTGGCTCGGACAGTTCAATTGGCTCGTCGGCAGCCCTGCCGACCTCATCTGAAGCAACGCACACCGGGTGGGAACCACGTCCGGTCGCTGGATTTGCGGTCATTCAATCACTCCGACGCCCGGCACCCTAATATAGCACCGCATGTTGCACTGACGCACACAATTCGGAGAGGGCGGAACTAGGGCTCTCTTCGGCACGCTGGATTTGAACTTTTCTGCCCGGAACTGATGGGATCCGTTTCCGGTCTCCGGGCCTCAAGGCACGTCAGCGCTGACCTGCCTCGTTTCACAGCGGGACCTCACCGAAAAATGCGGGAGGAATTGGGCGGTAACATACGGGCGCTACCGATCGGGAGAGATGTGTATCAAATATGCCAGGGCAAGCCGAAGGTAACGAAAAGTTAATCAATTGATTTCGCCAGATTTTCACTCTGATTTGATCGTCGGCACCGCCTGCATCGTCAGCAGAAGATCAAGGCAACTCAAACCGCTGTCTGACAATCGGACTTGAACAAAATTCGGGATAATCACATCGTCGGGGCTTCCTCAAATGACTTAGGCCGGCGCACCATGACGAAGCAGGATCGCGTGTCCGATAAGTCACGGCTCACCAACCCTTGCCCAATCGCTCGACAGGCGTGATTCGAGACCGCGGGAATTGCCGACAACCAGGGCGCCGTCCGCATCGGATATCGATGGTCACGCGATCGAACGCCCGGTCCCGTCACTGCTCGCCACCGTTCCCGGAATGCGTGACCTTTGGGGACTGCTTCTTGAGAAACGCATCGAGCCGGGCGTTCGCCTCATCGTCCGTGAGGGTCAGCGCAGCCATCAGGCTTTCGGCCAACGCGCCACCTTCCGTGTCCGCACGGGCGATACGCGGCAGCGCCTGCAGCACGGCAAAATTACTCAGGACGGTATTGGCGGCGACCTTTTCCGCCAGTTCGAGGGCCTTGGCGATGCCCTGGCCGTCCTCGACGACGTATTGCGAAAAGCCGAGCGGCAGACCTTCGTCCGCGCTATAGGTTCGCCCCGTCAGCATCATGTCGGCCATGCGGGGCATGCCCACCAGGCGCGGAATACGGACCGCACCGCCGCCGCTCACGAAGATGCCGAGCCCTGCTTCAGGCAGGGCATAATAGCCGCTCCGCTCAGCGATGCGGATATGCGCGGCAGACGCAAGCTCCAGGCCAAGACCGATTACGGCCCCCTGCATGACCGCGATCACGGGCACTTCCGAATTTTCGATCCTGTCGAAGGCACGATGACAGGCGCGCGAGAAGCGAAGGCTCGCCTGGGCGCGGACATCGGTCAGAGCCGACAGATCGACGCCCGCCGAAAAATGCTTCCCTTCCCCATAGACGATAATGACGCGGACCCCCTCCGGCGGGTCGCTGAAGAAAGACTCGATGCCGGCGATCGTTGCGGGATCGAGCGCGTTCCGCTTGCTGGGTCGCGAGAGCCTCAGCAGCGCAATCGGACCACGCTGGCTGACAATGAGACTATTGGAAAGGATTTGCCCGAGTGAGCTTGCGCGCCGGGGCCGGCGGGCGGCGCGGTTGGACCGGTCAAGTTCGGCAGCTGCGTGGGCTTCAAGAGAAAGCGGCTTGGAGTTTGAGTTTTCGAACGAACCTGTCAGATCAGACATAGTGCGAGATCTCTCATAATCTTCGGGGGACTAAAAACGCATCCTCAATGAAGCGCTCACGCATTGCGGAAAGATTTCTGAATCATACGATCGGATTACGCCTGTAACAGGATGTCGAACTGCGGCTCCCGAAATCTCTCAAAAACGAGAACACCCCGTTTGCATGGGGCGCAACGGTCGGCAGAAACGCAACAGAGCGAGAAAATTGCGGCCCGATCTGCCGGTTCATCGCGCTGAAGCGCCGCCGTTGTTCAGTCCGGATTGCATGATCATCACCATGCAATTGTCGAGAGAGTGATTCGCCTTGTAACCACGTGCTCATCGATGCGGAAGTTCTGCACGGCAAGGCGGCTGCTTACCGCGGCACGGCCCGGGTGATTAGCCTGCCACAGCGTTCCGGCCGACGCGGCAGCCGCCGTCATGCCGAACCTCGCAAGCGCAATGGCGATCATCCGGACCTTGGCGATGCTGTTCATCGCTTCCTCTCCGGGTTTGGGCGCCGACAGGTGCGCTTGATCCCGCGAATGAGGATGCGCCCGTGTTGTCGGATGCGCCGCTGAATACGCCGTTCATGACCACGCCGCAAAGTCAGACACGCGTCATCCGCCCTTCCGGTCGAGCCTGCCAGTCCCGGGGACGAAGCGCCGAAATGATAGTTTTCGAGCAGCTCTCCCGAACTTCTGACCGAAATGATTATCGGACAATTGACATCGCGCGATTATCAATTCGATGTGTAACACGCGTGATAGCTGGCCGGGCCCGCCGACTACTCAGTTCGGATTCGCGGGCTGCGCCTGCTTTGGCCCAGCTGGCGTGGGCTCAACCGCAAGCTTCGGGTCGGTCGGCAACACGCGAGCGCCGGCGGCTTCCGCAGCCTGCCCTGTCGTCGCGTATCGCGCCTCCTCAGCCCCCTTGAGCTCCGGCCGGTTCCAGCGGTCGCGAACCAGCATGACGAGGACGCCGACGCAAACCAGGGCAACCGCAAACGAGATCGCCGCGAGGCTCGCCCTGTTGATGTGTTTCCAGTTGCTCATCCCGATGACCCTGATGGACCGGGGGAATAAGTCGTAGGCCTCGCCGCCGGTTCCCCGTGGTGGTTTGGCCTTATGACTGGCGATGGTAAAATGGAACGGCATGTGCGGCCGATATATCGACAATGGGGTGGCCGTACGGCGATCGCCTCGGTTTAAGCCGATCGAGCGCTCGGCTCACGAAAGGCCCGAAAATATGAAAGCCCGGCCTGGAAGCCGGGCTTTCATGATTGCTTGGCAGAATGAACCAATCGGTTTCAGACAATCCTTAGGCCTGGGGCTGAGGCTCCAGTCCGGCGTCGGGATCGGGACGCGGGCGCGGCTTGCCGGCCGGCGGCACTGCGGAGGCGCGGGGCGCGGTCGGCTCGAGCACCAACTCGCGGTTCGGCTTCTTGCCTTTCAAGAGATCGGTGATCTCGTCGCCGGTCAGCGTCTCGAACTCGAGCAGGCCCTTGGCGAGCATCTCGAGATCGGCGCGCTTCTCGGTGAGAATCCTGTTCGCCTCGTTGTAACCCTCCTCGACCAGCCGCTTGATCTCCGAGTCGATCTTCTGGACGGTCGCTTCAGACGCGTTCTGCGTGCGCGACACCGACATCCCCAGGAACACTTCGTCCTGGTTCTCACCGTAGGACACGGTGCCGAGCTCTTCCGAGAGGCCCCAGCGCGTCACCATCATGCGCGCCAGACGTGTCGCCTGCTCGATGTCGGAGGCCGCGCCCGATGTCACCTTCTCGCGGCCGAACACCAGTTCTTCCGCGACACGGCCGCCCATCATGATGGCAAGGCGCGAGGTCATCTGTTCCAGCGACATCGACAGCTTGTCACGCTCGGGAAGCTGCATCACCATGCCGAGCGCGCGGCCGCGCGGAATGATCGTGGCTTTGTGGATCGGATCGGTCGCGACGACGTTGAGGCCGACGATGGCGTGGCCGCCCTCGTGATAGGCGGTGAGGAGTTTCTCTTCCTCCGTCATTACGAGCGATTTGCGCTCCGCGCCCATCA
The DNA here is from genome assembly GCA_963786015.1 of uncultured Alphaproteobacteria bacterium. Taxonomy (GTDB): domain Bacteria; phylum Pseudomonadota; class Alphaproteobacteria; order Rhizobiales; family Xanthobacteraceae; genus Bradyrhizobium. The sequence goes on from CAWAXO010000042.1 coordinate 145,244, forward strand.
TCACCTTGTCCTTGGCCTCTTCGAACTCGGCCTGCGTGACCATGCGCTTGTTGCGGCGCGCGGCCGTGAGCGCGGCCTCGTTGACAAGGTTCATCAGGTCGGCGCCCGAGAAGCCGGGCGTGCCGCGCGCGATGGTCTTCAGGTTGATATCCGGCGCCAGCGGGACCTTGCGGACATGGACTTTCAGGATCTGCTCGCGGCCGACGACGTCCGGATTCGGCACCACGACCTGGCGGTCGAAGCGGCCGGGACGCAGCAGCGCCGGATCGAGCACGTCGGGACGGTTGGTCGCGGCGATCAGGATCACGCCTTCATTGGCCTCGAAGCCGTCCATCTCGACCAGCAACTGGTTCAGCGTCTGCTCACGCTCATCATTGCCGCCGCCAAGGCCGGCGCCGCGATGACGGCCAACCGCGTCGATTTCATCGATGAAGATGATGCACGGAGCATTTTTCTTCGCCTGCTCGAACATGTCGCGCACGCGGGAGGCACCGACACCGACGAACATCTCGACGAAGTCCGAACCCGAAATGGTGAAGAACGGTACGTTGGCCTCGCCCGCGACAGCGCGCGCAATCAGCGTCTTGCCGGTACCGGGAGGTCCGACCAGCAACACGCCGCGCGGGATCCGTCCCCCGAGACGCTGGAATTTTCCGGGATCGCGCAGGAATTCGACGATCTCCTGTAGATCCTGCTTGGCCTCGTCGACGCCGGCGACGTCCTCGAAGGTGACGCGGCCATGCGCCTCGGTCAGCATTTTTGCACGCGACTTGCCGAAGCCCATCGCCTTGCCGGCACCGCCCTGCATCTGCCGCGACAGGAAGATCCACACGCCGATCAGCGCGATGAACGGCAGCCACGAGACCAGGAGCGAGACGAACCACGGCACGTTGTCGCCCGGCGGCTTCGCGGTGATCTGCACTTTGCCGTTGTAGAGGCGCGTCACCAGGGTCGGGTCGTTCGGCGCATAGGTCTGGAACGAGGAGCCATTGGTCAGCGTGCCGTGAATTTCCGGCCCCTGAATGACAACGTCACGCACATGTCCCTGATCCACCTCGCTCAGCAATTGCGAGAAGGAGATGTCCTGCGACGACGTGCGTTGACCAGGATTCTGAAACAGCGTGAACAGCGCCAACAGCAATAGGACAATGATGACCCAGAGGGCGAAATTGCGCAAATTGGCGTTCATTGATTTTCCTTCGCGGTCGCGCGGATCGCGGCCTTCTATCCTTCGGACCTATCTCTAGGTAACCACGAGGGGATCCCCCGCTCGACCGTAACACAATTTAGGTGCCGCCCACCTTGCTGCCAAGGGAACCACGCAGGACTATTTAACGCATCTTAGCCCGATTCCCGCTTAAAAAATGGCTGGCTGGACGTCGTTTTCCGGGGTGGTTAAGGCGGCAAACGGGTATAGGTCGAGAACGGTTTGCCGCTTTGAAACGATTTGGCCTTAATTCGGGGCTTACACCGTCGCTTTGTTCGATCCGGTTCTGGACTGGCCAGGAATACCATTCGCACGGCCGCGGCGAACGGGTGCTGGTTCGATCCGGATACGCCCCTTGCCAAGGCTTACCAGCGCGCCGCCGAGCGTTTGCCTCAGCTCGAACCTGGCGGACTTTTCCCCATATCGTCCGGACGTCTCCGTAAGTGCTCCGGTCGAGTTGCGCCAGTAGCGTCTCCACCTTGCCGAGCTGAGCCCGCCCCTCATGCCCGACACGGTCGATTGCGCGCATAAGCAGCCGAAGCCTAATCTCCTCCGGCATGGCGGCAAACGCGCAAGCGTCGAACTCCTTGGTTTCGAATTCCGCTGTCTGGAATTCCGTTGCTTGGAATTCCTTGGCTTGCGATTCCCCCGCTGCAAAGCCGTTTCGCATCCTGAAATCCATCAGCGCCAGATATCGCTCCGCGCCATCGGCGAGCACATCCACCGCGGCATTGGCGCGCGCCAGCCGCGACGCCAGCCGCGCCAGCCCGCGCGCATCGCCGCCTTCAGCCGCCAGCAGCGGCAGCAATTGGCGGAGCCGCGGGCGGGTTAGTACCGTGTCACGATTGGTCGGATCATCAGCGAAGCCGATCTTCGCTTTGTTCAGCGTCGCGATCAGCCGGGATTTCGGAACGTCGAGCAGCGGACGGACCAGCAACAGATCCTCACGCGCGCTTTCGCGCGCCATCGCCGACAAGCCGGCGATGCCGCTGCCGCGCAGCAACCGCATCAACAGCGTCTCGGCCTGATCGTCGCGTGTATGGGCTGTCAGGACATGCGTTGCGCCGAGATTGCGCGCAGCCTGCGCCAGCAGACGATATCGCGCCGTCCTTGCCGCAGCCGGGACGCCGGCCTTAGGCTTGTCGCCGCTCCAGCGCATCGTCCGATGCGGCAGTTCGAGTTCTTGCGCCAGGCGCTTCACCTCGCGCGCCTCGCGTGCGGCTTCCGGACGCAAGCCGTGATCGATGGTCACCGCGAGGAGGCGCGGCCCACGAGCGAAACTGCGCCGCCAGCGCGCCGTCAACCACATCAAGGCAACCGAGTCAGGCCCGCCGGACACCGCCAGCACGATCGCGGGCAGCGCCTTGAAATCGGCGAACAGTGCTTTCGCGTCCTGCGCCGAGATCGGAGAATTGTCGTCATCCCGCATGGGCGCCTGCCGGTCCACAGCGCTTCCAGATGAACGTTAAAATGAACGCTCAAATGACTTGGCACTGGCGAGCTAACGCCGTCAACAGGCGAGGATCGATCGAAGGATCATGACCGGTCTGGCCCGTCCGAGATTCCGGCTCCGGCCAAATCCGGCCTGTCAGCACTTCACCCGCTTCTGCTCGCGATCGACGGCCGATTTGACGCCAGCGGACGCGCGGGGATATTTGCGCGTCACCTCGCCGAAGGCAGCGCAGGCGGCCTCCTTCTCCTTCAGCGAAGCGAGCGACTGGCCAAGCCGCAAAAGCGCATCCGGCGCCTTTGTCGATTTATCGTACTTGCTAGTCACGTTCAGGAACGTCTCAGCGGCCTCGCGATATTGCTGGCGCTGGAACAGGCTCTCGCCGAGCCAGTATTGGGAATCGCCGAGCATCGGATCGCCCGGATATTTCTGCGCGAAGCTGCGCATGGTTTGCTCGGCGAGCGCATAATCCTTGCGCTGCATGTAGCCGATGCCGAGATCATATTCGTCGCGTGGCGAGTTCGTTGGAGGGGCGGTCGCAAGCGGACCACCGCCGCCTTGATCGGCCGGCGAAGCGGGGGGCGGCGCGCCTGCGCCTTGCGGATAACGCGCACCGCCAGAGTTGGGGTTGGCGTTGGCATAGTCGCCACGGCCGCCCGGTGCATTGGATATCGGAAGCTGGCCTCCGCCCAGCGCACGTGGCGCGCCTGGCGCATTTGGATTCTGGTTCGGATCGAAGGCGTCGCCACGACGTCCCTGCGCCGCGCCGGCCGGCTCCTGGGCGATCGGCGCCGGCGGCTGGCCATGGCCGGGTTGCTGCGGCGGCTGCCCATATCCGGCCTGCGACTGGCCGTAGTTGCCCTGCTGGCCATAGCCGCGCTGCTGCTGATCGGAACCGCCGCCATAGCCGCCCTGAGCTTGCGGCGGCTGATTGTAGTTCGGTGAGATCTGCATCGGAGGGGCGGCCGCGACGCTCGGTTGGGCGGCCGGTGCAGCGCCGGGCGCCGGCTGCGCGCCGCCCTGCAACTGGCGCAGCCGATCTTCCAGCTGGCGGTTGCGATACTGCAACTCCTCGTTCTGGCCGGTGAGCTGGCGCAACTGGTTTTCCAGCTGCTGGATGCGCATTTCCGGATCGCCATCATCCGATTGCGCCCGCGCTTGAGACGACAGCGCAATAGACGACAATGCAAGAAGCGGCAAAGAGAGGCATACGGCAAGGACCGCGACGCCGGTCAGTTGATGAAATCTGGATGACATTTTGCCCCGATGATCAGGTCGGCCAAACATCCGAAGCACCGTACATTGAACGACGGACTACGCCAAAAATGTGTCTGATACAATCGCCGGAACGCGCGAACGAAACCGGCGCCCGAAGGCGCCGGCTCAAGCTCGCAGAAACGTGACACTCGAACTTTAAGAGCTGGCGTTCAGCACCGTGACGGCACGGCGGTTCTGCGACCAGCAGGAAATGTCGTTACAAACCGCGACCGGGCGTTCCTTGCCGTAGGAGATCGTGCGCATGCGGCTCGGATCGATGCCGCGCGACGAGAGGAAGGTCCGCACCGACTGGGCACGTCGCGCGCCGAGCGCAATGTTGTATTCGCGGGTGCCGCGCTCGTCGGCGTGGCCCTCGATGGTGAAGCTGTAGCGCGGATAGCTCTGCAGCCACTGCGCCTGCTTCTCCAGGGTCGCGATCGCCTGCGGGCTCAGGTCCGTCTGGTCGCTCTCGAAGAACACGCGGTCGCCGACATTGACCACGAAATCCTGCTGGCTGCCGGGGGTCGCAGCGCTCGCCATGGCATCACCGCCAAGCGGGTTCTTGTTGGCGCAAGCGCCCATCGAGAGCGCCACCGCGAGCACCGCGGCAAGCTTCAATCCCTGGAGGATACGCATCTGATATTTCATTCCGGAGCCTCCACGCTCAGGTCCTTACTACTGTGATCCCGGTCTACAGGGCGATGGTTAAGCGAACGTTCCGTCAACCTTGATGGAGAGTTGCCGCCCCCGCTCAAATGCCCCCAAACGGCGAAAAGCGACCGCGATGGTTAATCAGTTGTAAATGTGGCGCGAGGGTGAAAGCAAGCGGACATCCCGCCGGGAACTGCAGGTTTGCAATGGATTTCGCGCTTGCGTGCCAAAATGGCCGCGCAGCGAATCGCGGACTTCGGAACCCGCAATCATTTGCAGCGCGTTCTTCCTGGAGATTCATTTCCCCTCTTGAGCGCGCCGTGTCAGGCCTCCTGGCGGCTAGACGCCCGCCCATGCAGAGCAACGTCGCGCTCCGTCCCCAATAAGAGCCGCTCTCCCGGACGTTCGAACAGCATCCGCCGCTCGAACGCGCTCGATCGCATGAACGGGAACCTCTGGAACACCCGCTCCCGTATCTCCGGATATTTCGCGGCCACGAGACCGACCGGCTTGATCAATCCCGGATATAGACGAGGCTCGCCCCAGGGCTCCTGCAGAAACACCTTGCGATAGAATGCGCGGTGCTCGGGACGAACATTGGCAAGCCCGATATCGGCGTTGAAATGCGCGCAGGCGACGTAACCGAGTCTCACCGTGACATAGGGGAGTTCGGGACATCTCCGGGCTTTGTCCGGATCGGCGACGAACCGCGTCGGATCGATGATGACTTTTCCGCGCTCCAATTCCGGATGCAGGAGATCTGCGAACATTTCCGAGGAGGGAGATCCACGCCATTCGGAGGTCAGCACGCTGATCCTGATCGAACTGTGGAGTTCGCCACGGATATAGATGCCAAAGGTGAAGTTGTTCGGCAGATCGTCGTAACGGTCGGTGACGCGCTCGGATTCCGATGGAAGGATCGCCCCTTCGCGCAAGTAAGCGCGATAACGCAGGCGGTAGATTTCGTCCTTTTGCTCCGGAGTGTCGGCTCGGCGATAGTCGACATGATCAAGAGGATCAACGCTGCGACCGGCAATGATGCCGGTAGCCTCGGCCGCACACCTCATTCAGTGCCCCCCAAAACGCAACCAGAAATATAAGCAACTCTTACGCGCAAGATTGATGTTTAACAGCTTCTTAAGAGGAAGCAAACGTATCGACGCAGTAGGGTTAATCGAGCACGATGGCTGTTCTCGCGCCACCTGCAACTTTTGCGGGCATCGATTGTCGTTAAGCGATCGATCGGGAAGAAACGATGATCCGCGGCTCTTTCCTCAAGCGCCGGCCATGCGAGGCGTTCAGCAACTGACGGACCTGGACGGCCGGCACGGGCCGGCTGAACAGGTAGCCTTGCGCTTCCGTCACCGTGCCGTCGGCGCTGATCAGTTCGAGCTGCTCATTGGTCTCGATGCCCTCGACCACGACCGACATGCCGAGATCGGCCGACAGGCGGGCCACCCCGCGCAACAGGGTCAGCGGCCGGTCGGCATCGATGCCTTCGAGGAAGGAGCGGTCGATCTTGACCTTCTGCAGCGGAAAGTTGTGCAGATAGCTCAGGCTCGAATAACCGGTGCCGAAATCGTCCAGCGAGATCCGGACGCCGAGGGCCCGCAACTGGGACAGCACGTCGTGGGTCAGCTGCGTATTGCGCAACAGCGACGATTCCGTGATCTCGATTTCGAGCCGGTTTGCCGGCAGACCGGAGACCTCCAGCGCGTAGCGAACCTCGCTCAGCACGTCACGCTGATGAAACTGCTGCGGTGAGAAGTTGACGGCGACGCTGACCGAGTCCGGCCATTTCTTGCATTCCATGCACGCCTTGCGCAGGATCCAGCGGCCGAGATCGACGATCAGGCCCATGTCCTCGGCGATCGGAATGATGTCGACCGGCGAGACCGTGCCGCGCACCGGGTGATTCCAGCGCAGCAGCGCTTCGCAGGTGGAGATCTTGCCCGACTTGAGATTGACCAGCGGCTGGAAGAACAGCTCGAACTCCTCGTTGGCCAGCGCCTTGCGCAGGTCGAGCTCCAGGACGCGCCGGGCTTCGACGGTCTGCGCCAGCTCCTCGCGGAAAAAGCAGAAGGTCCCGCGGCCGTCGGCCTTGGCGCGGTAGAGGGCCATGTCGGCGTTCTTGATCAGCGTGTCCGCGCTGATATCGGGCGACGTCATGGCGATGCCGACGCTCGCGCCGATCTCGACCAGATGGTTGTCGATCTGGTAGCGTTCGCTCAACTGATCGACGACCCGCCGCGCGAAGCCCGCCGCGTCGTCATCGGATTGGATGTTCTGCTGGAACACGACGAATTCGTCGCCGCCGAAACGCGCCACGAAATCTTCCGGACGCAGCATGCCGCGCAGGCGGGCCGGCGACCGCGCACAGCAGCTGGTCGCCGCAGGGATGGCCCAGCGTGTCGTTGACTTGCTTGAACTGGTCCAGATCGACGAACAGCAAAGCCGACATCTGGCCGGCGTTGCGCTGAATCTTCAGCAGACGCTCGATCTCGTCGCGGAAATTGACCCGGTTGGGGAGCGCGGTCAGTTCGTCGTAGCGCGCGAGATGGCTGATCCGTGCTTCCGCATTGCGCCGCTCGGTGATGTCCTCGAGCAGCACGACCGCCCCTCCGCCGTTCATCGGCTGGAACGTCCAGGATAGTGAACGTCCCCTCTCGACATCGGGATCGGCCGTGACGATCTCTCCCGCCTGCGAATGCTGGATTTCCGAGAGAATGATCTTCCCGCTCGCCGCCGAGATCGAGCCGGCGCTGACGCAGGCCTCGACGATGTCGGCCACGGAAACGCCGCGCTGGACGATGTCGTCCGGCAGGCTCATCATCTCGCCGAAGCGATGATTCATGACGGCAAGCCGGCCGTCTGCGCGGAACATGCACAGGCCGTGCGGCATGTTGTTCAACGCCGTGTCGAACTGATTGGCGAGTGCGGACTCCCGCTCGCGCGCGAGCAGCGCACGCACGAAGATTTTCTGCAGGCTCATCGAAATGTGCTTTAGCGCCAGGAAGAACAGCACATTGAGCGCCGCCATTCCGACGTAATACGGACTGCCGTAGAGCAACAGCGCAAGGGTGAGCGGACCGATGGCCAGCGCCATCTGGACATGAAAGATCCAGGGCCGGCCGTAGGTGCGACCTCCCCCTGCCGCGACATAACAGAGCGTGACCGAGGTACAGATCATGTGGGCCACAGCATCATTGCTGCCGAGGATCGCGACCAGGCACCACAACCCCAGCGCGCCCGCGTACAGCATCGCGCCGAGCTGATAGCGAACTTCCCAATGTGCCACGCTTTCCGCCGAGAGCGTCGCCTTGCTGCGCTGATATTGTCGGGTATCGATCGCGCGCACCGCGCCGGTCACGATCAGAAGCGCGACGATCGGCCAGAGCCACACATTTCCGGTCTTCAGGGCCGTCATCACGGCGGCGACGGCAGCGCAGAGCGCACCGGCGAACAGCGGACCAGGATCCTGAAAAAGCGAATCGATCAGAGCCGCGTAAATCGACGGCGACATCTTCAATTCGGCGTCTGGCGTTTGGCCGGTCAACTGCATCTGGGCGCGGACGTCCTGTCAGGGTCCGTAGTTCTACCGTTCCCGGATGAAGTCTTTCTGAGCGAACATCGTTAGCGGAAGATTGCCGCCGGCTCGCGCGCTTGAAAATCCGTTTGCAAAATCAGCTGCCTAGGCAAAGCTGACCACGTTCCGCGCACCCCGTAGGATACCGGGGGTCGCGTCTTTTCTCACGAGAGAAGCGGCGACCAGGCCGGGTCGGACGCAAAGCCCGGCGTCGGCACTTTCAGTTCGTTGCGCCCGTTCACGTCGATGGTGAACAGCGCGGGTCCGGCGCCGAGATCGCGGAAGAACATCAGGACCCGGCCATTCGGCGCGAAGGTCGGACCTTCATTGTGGTAGCCCGCGGTGAGGATGCGTTCGCCGGAGCCGTCGGTTTTCATGATGCCGATCGCGAACTGGCCGCCGCCTTGCTTGGTGAACGCAATGTAGTCACCGCGCGGCGACCATACCGGCGTCGAATAGCTGCCGTCGCCGAAGGAGATGCGCTGCGCGGGGCCGCCTTGCGCCGACATGACGTAGATCTGCGGCTTTCCGCCGCGGTCGGATTCGAAGCAGAGCTGCGAGCCGTCGGGCGAATAGGACGGCGAGGTATCGATCGCCGGAGTATCGGTGAGGCGCGTGGTCGATTTGGAGCGCAGGTCCATCACGAACAGGTTCGAGTTGCCGCCCTGCTGCAGGCTCATGACGATGCGCTGGCCATCCGGCGAGAAGCGCGGCGAGAACGACATTCCCGGAAAATTGCCGACGATTTCCCGCTGTCCGGTTTCGATGTTGTACAGATAGACCCGCGGATCGCCCTGGCCGAATTCCATATAGGTGATTTCCTGGGTCGACGGCGAAAAGCGCGGCGTCAGCACCAGATCGGTGCCCTTGGTCAAATAGTGCACGTTGGCACCGTCCTGATCCATGATGGCAAGCCGCTTGACGCGCCGCTCCTTCGCGCCGGACTCGTCGACGAACACGACGCGGCTGTCGAAATAACCTTTCTCGCCGGTCAGCCGTTCGTAGATCTGATCGGAGATGATGTGCGCGATGCGGCGCCAATATTCCGGCGAGGTGACATATTGCTGGCCGGCCAGTTGCTGGCCCGAGGCGACTTCCCAGAGGCGGAATTCGCCCTTCAGCCGGCCGTCGCCCTGCCGCGTGACGCGACCGGTGACGAGCGCCTGCGCATTGATCGCTTTCCAGCTCTGGAAATTCGGCTGCTGGTCGATATTCGTGATCCGCTCGATGAAGGCGGCCGGATCGATCGGCGCGAACAGACCGGAGCGCTTCAGATTATTGGTGATGACCTGCGACACGCCGGCGCTGACCTCGCCATCGGCCGGCGTCCCCGGCACGAAGTTCGGGATCGCGATCGGCAGCGGCGCAAATTCCTGCGGATCGATGCGCAGGCGTCCCTGCGCGAATGCGGATTGGCTGCCAAACGGACTGCCGAGAGAACCGCCAAGTGCGGCAAACGTCAATCCGGTCGCCATCATAAACCGGCGTCGATCAACAAAATGGGCCTTGTTCATTGGAATTGTCGCTTTCAGTTTCGCGCTAGAGCAGTTCTTTCAGGCCGAACGTCATAGGGATGTATTTCCAGGTGTCATATTGCGCCTTCGGCATGAACGCATAGGCTTGGCACTGCTCGACTGCACGCTTCGCACTCTCTGCCATGGCCACACCGACTGACCTTGACGGTCCACGAACGGCGACGATCACCGGCGCTGACGCGACCGTTCCATCGATCCGCAACTGGATATCGATGTCGACCTCGAATTTATCCGCATCCTGCCCGTTATAGGGGAAGTTGAAGCAGCGCCTGACGGCGCCGACGAAGGCGCTCTTCCAGGTCGCCATGTTTGTGTCTGCCGTTCCGGTATGCATGCCGAGCGCAGACGTCGAATTGAGCGTCGCGCCGGCGATGGCTTGCCGCGCCGGATCGCGCTTGTCGAGCAGCGCCGCGATCTTCGATTGATCGAAGGGGCGCTCCGCCTTCGGCTTCGGCGGTTGCGGCGGCGGAGGCGGCGCCTTGGCTTCCGGCTTCGGCGTCGGCTTCGGTTTCTTGGCCTCTTCCGATTTCAGGGCTTCCGCGATCGGATCGACCTTGGGCGGATCGGGCTTCTTCTCCTGCGGCTTCGGCTCTTCCTTCGGCTTCTCCGCGACCGGTTTCGGCGGGTCGGGCTTCTTCTCGACCGGCTTCTCCTCGGTCTTGGGCGGCGGCGGGGGCGCTGTGGAGGTGACGACCTCCTGCTTCTCGGTGATCTTGCCGACCGCGTCATCGACCGGCTTGGCCTCGGCGACCTTCTCGACCAGCGGCTTCGGCTTGTCCTTCTCGCCGGTCTTGAGTCCGGCGGTTATCTTGGCAAGCTGATCGGTGGTGATGATGTCGACCGGCATCGCCTCCGGCGGCGCTTCGAGCGAACGCGCGGAAAAGGACACCAGTCCCCATCCCAATACGAGGACGTGGAGTGCGGCCGACGCAACGAGGGTCTTGTCGACTTTCACCGTCCGACTATCCCTGATCCACCTCAGTCACCAGCGCCACGCGGCGGAAGCCCGCGGCCGAGAGCCGTCCCATCACCTTCATGACCGTGCCGTAGTCAACCTTCTTGTCACCGCGGACAAAAATGCGTTCGTCCATCCCGCCGCGCGCATCCGTGATCGCCTTCAGCTTCGTCACGAGATCGTCGATCGGGATTTCGGTATCATTGAGGAAGACCTGGCCTTTCAGATTGACCGACAGCGTCAGCGGGTCCTTCTGCTGATCCAGGCTTTTCGCCTGGGTCTGCGGCAGGTCCAGCGGCACGCCCACGGTCAACAGCGGCGCCGAGACCATGAAGATGATCAACAACACGAGCATGACGTCGACCATCGGCGTGACGTTGATCTCCGCCATCACCGCCTTGCGCCGGCCGTGGCGGCCCCTGCCGCCCGACGAACTTGCCGCGTTCATCGCCATGTCTTGGTGCTCATATCTCGGTACTCATAGATCTCGGCGCTCACGTCTTGGTGCTCACGCTTCTCACATTATACCGTCCCTCACGCCCGCTCGTCGATCTGACGCGACAAGATGGCGGAAAATTCATCGGCAAAGCCTTCGAGGCGCTGTGCCTGCCTGTTCACCTCGGAGGTGAACTTGTTGTAGAAGATCGTCGCCGGGATGGCGGCGATCAGGCCGACCGCCGTGGCGAACAGTGCTTCCGCGATACCGGGCGCCACGACCGCGAGGGATGTGTTCTTGGATGCGGCAATCGACTGGAAGCTCGACATGATGCCCCAGACGGTGCCGAACAGGCCGATGAACGGGCCAGCGGAGCCGACGGTGGCAAGCACGAGGAGCCTGCGCTCCAGCCGCTCGATTTCGCGCGCGATCGACACGTTCATCACCTTCTCGATACGCATCTGCAGGCCGGCGAACGAGCGCGCATGGCTTTCGAACGAACGCTTCCACTCGCGCATCGCCGCGACGAAGCACGCCGCCATCGACTGCGTCGGCTTCGCCGACAATGAACGATAAAGCTCCTCGATCGACTCCCCCGACCAGAAAGCCTGTTCGAAGCGATCCATCGAACGGCGCGTGCGCGAGTAAAGAAAGATCTTGTCGATCGCGATCGCCCAGACCCAGACCGAGCAAGACAACAAACCAAGCATGACCCCCTTCACGATCCAGTGGGCCTGCCAGAACAATGCGATCAGCGATACATCGGCGGATGGTAGCGGCAGCGCCGCCTGAGCCACGTCGGCCGGATTCATATTCGGTATCCTCTCAACGCGAGTGTCCAAAGTCTCCGGAAGCAAATGGCTACCCGGTTTCACAGTCGCGCCACAGCCGCGGCGGTAAGCCTGCACAAAGGAGCCTGGTCTCGTCGCATGGGAGGCCCGCCGAAGCCTTGGGCGCCTGCATCCCCTGTCAACGTGTCAAAACGAGGGCTATTTGCGCGACTTTACGCCTCTAACCAGACGCCGATCATAGTTAAAACCCGGTTACCAAAGGAGAATTTGATCGGGCGAAAGGGAGGCCGGGCAGCCCCTTAGGCCGCCACCCGCGAATTCCGCGGCAGAAACGAAAACCGCCCGGCTGCGGGGGTCGCAGACGGGCGGTTCCATCGCCATCAGGTTTGGGGGCATTAGGCCTGAGGCTAAACTCTGGCGCGCAGGATCTTTGCGCAATGACCTCAGCTTTGCGGCTGGTCGTTCGGCGGCGTCGGCGGACGCTGCTTGTGCTGGGCCATGAACGCGTCGAACTCTTCCTTGTCCTTGGCGTGACGCAGGCGGCTCAGGAATTCGTGGAATTCGCGCTGCTCCTCCTCCAGACGCCGCAACGTATCCGTGCGGTATTCGTCGAAGGCACGGTTGCCGCTCGAGGGCGGACCGAAGCCGAAGCCGTGCCGCCCCATGCGGTCGCGCATCCGCTCCATCTTCCACTGCATCCGCTCCATCTTGTTCTGCCAGCGATCCTGGTGGCTCCAGCAACCCATTTTTCTGCTCCCGAGTGTGAAAAAGAGAAGGGCAAGTCCGATCGGCCACCAGATCAGGAAGCCGAGAATCGTGACGGCGATCCAACCGGGATGCCACGGGCTCTGAAGCATACGTGGCCGGTAGAATTCCTCGTCGGGATTGGGGCCGCGCCATCGATTGACATCTGCGGTGTAGGCCATTCGCCTCTCCATGACGGCATCACGCCGTTGTGAATGTAAATAACATTTACATACGTAGCCCATCCCTGATTTTTGTCAAGCTGCGCGGATGACGCAGCGGCTGGATTATTTTTGGAATTTTATTTCGGCTTGCCCCAAGGACCGCCAGATGGAGCGCCCGACGAGGCTTCGGGGGGAATTGGCGGTGGTCCCGACGGCCTGCTGCTGGCACTCGCCGCCTCGGCCTGCGATCAGTCTGGAAGCCGAGACCGCGCAGATAGATCAGCACTTCGGCTTCGAGTAATTCGTCCGGAGACATCGGCAGCTTTCGCCGTGCCGCGTCGCCACGCGCGAACAGCGACGCGACGCCATGGGACATCGACCAGATGTGCAGCGCCATCATCATTGCGGGCGGACGCGGCACGCCTGGAGGCGCCAGTGCTGCAAGACGTTCAGCCGCGGCGCGGATGATGGCAAAGGCGCGCTCACCCGCAGCCATCAGCGTCGGATTGTCCTCGAGCGGCAACCCCGACTCGAACATCGCCGAGTAGAACGAGGGCTCCTCCCGCGCGTAGGCGAGATAAGCCCTGCCGACGCGCTCGAACGCGGTGACGGTGTCCGGCCGACCGTCGTCCCAGGCGGTCGAGAGCGCGACCTCGAACTGCTCGAAGCCGCGCTGGGCGATCGAGGACAGCAGTTCGTCGCGGTCGCGGAAATGCCGATAGGGCGCAGCGGGGCTGACGCCGGCCATGCGCGCGGCGTCGGCAAAGGTGAAGCCGGCCGCACCCTTCTGCGCGATCAGGTCGAGCGCAGCTTGAAGCAAGGCCTCTTTCAGATTGCCATGATGATAGCCGCGCTCCGCGCGGCGGCCTTCTTTGCGCCAGCTCATGTGAAAGACGTTTACATGAGCCGGCGGCTCGCTGACCAGCACTTTCGCGTTAACCAACCAGGGTCCGGTTCGGTCCGAGGGCTCAGGCCGGACGCGGGGGCTGATGGAACGGGCTAACCCGCCGGTATCGGGAGAACGGGCATGATCTCCACGGCCTCCCCCGGAAAGATCGCGTGATGCGGATGGCCCTCGAACATCTTCGCGGCGGCCTCGTGCGAGGAGGCACGAACGACCGTGAACGCGCCCATCTGGTTGCTGACGTCCGAAATGCCGTGCGCATCGACCTTCTTGGTCGTGCCGAGCGGGCCACCCATTTCGAGGATCGCGGCCTGATGCTTTTCGACCCAGGCCTTCCAGGCGGCGATCCCCTCTTTCTCCTTCGCGCGCCGCTCGGCCTCCGGCAGAGCGTTCCAGGCCGCCATTTTGGGGCTCGTCTTGCTGCCGAGGAAGACAGCAAGAAAGGTGTTGTTCGCAGTCATTGGAGGTTTCCTTTCCGGTTGGTCGTTTTAGCGCTTGGCTGCGCGTTGGAGTTCGGAAAAGCCTGCCGCGGCCTTCTGAACGTCTTCGGGGAAATCCGCCATGTCCTGCACCTGGCGGATTTCGATGATCTCGTTCTCGGACGCCGGGCACTTTTTGGCCCAGGCGATCGCCTCATCCCGCGACGCCACGTCGATCATCCAGTAGCCGCCGAGAACTTCCTTGGCCTCGGCAAAGGGACCGTCGGTCACGAGAGGCACGCCGCCGGCGAACGAAACGCGCGCACCCGTCGACGGCGGATGCAGGCCGTCCAGCGTGATCAGGACGCCGGCATCTTTCAGCGCCTCATTGTATTTCATCATCGCCGCCACGCGCTCGGGATCGAGCTTCACGTCGGGCGGCGCGGCCTCATAGCCGTGCGGGATCATCAGCATCATGAATCGCATCGTGGTTGCTCCTTGTGGACGTCATTCCGGGGCGCGTCGAAGACGCAAACCCGGAATGACGGCGGACGTACGAGTTACTTTTTCGCGGCCTGGGCACGCAGGCGCTCTTCCTGCTCGCGCAATTCCGGCGTCAGCGCTTCGCCGAAATCTTCCGGCGAAAACACCTGGCGGATTTCGATCTCGGCGCCGCCGTCGAACGGCGCGCGCTTCATCCAGTCGATCGCTTCATCGAGTGACTTGGCCTTGATCATCCAGAAACCCGCAGCGAGATCGCCGGTGAGATTAAATGGACCACGCGCGACCTTGGCCTGCCCGCTCGCGTAGTTGACACGCGCGCCCTTCGCGCTCGGATGCAGCCCTTCCCCGGCTTCCATCATGCCCGCCTTCACCAGTTCCTCGTTGAACCTGCCCATCGCGGCCAGCAGCTCCGTACTCGGCATCACGCCGGCTTCGGAATCCTTGTTGGCCTTCACAATCACCATGAACCGCATCGTCGCTCTCCGTTTGATCTTGCTTCTCGAGGGGTCGAAACCGGGTCTCGTCAGAAAGACGAACCGCCTTTTGTCAGTCCCGACAGGCGCTTAGAAAATTATTTGCGAGGTAATTGCCCAGATCTCGGACTCAGTCGTCGATCGCCTGATAGGCCAAGGTCCAGAAGTCCGACATCACGGCCGGCGGCTGCGGCGAATCCATCATCCGCTGCGTCAGGAGGATGCCGGTGAGTTGCTCCGTGGGGTCGGAATACCAGGACGTGCCGTATCCGCCGTCCCAGCCGAAACGGCCAGGCGCGGTGCAGAGATTGTCTCGCCGCATGAAGACCGACAGTCCCAGGCCCCACCCCCTGTTGTCGCCGAAAAACAATTCCGAACCAAGCTTGTGTTCCGGCGCGAGCTGATCCGTCGTCATCAGCTCGACCGAGGGCCGCGACAGAATCCGCTCGCTGCCGAGCCGGCCGCCGTTCAGCATCATCTGCGCGAAAGCATTGAAATCATCCGCCGTCGAGACCAGGCCCGCGCTGCCATTTTCGAACACGGGCGGTTGCGAGAACTTGCCGGTCGCGGGATCGTCGAACACCTTCAACTCCCCCGATGCATCGCGCGCATAGGATGTCGCAAAACGGTCAAGTTTTGCGGCGGGCACATGGAAGCCTGTATCCGTCATGCCGAGCGGCGCAAAAATGCGCTCCTGCAGGAATTTGCCGAGGGTCGTGCCGGCGGCGCGCGCGATGAGCACGCCGAGAATCTCCGTGCCGCTGTTGTAGAGCCAGCGCTCGCCGGGCTGATAGATCAGCGGCAGCGTGCCATAGCGCCGCATCAGTTCGTCCGGCGGAAACGAAGGAAACACCGGCCCCGGCGCAAAACCCGCTTCCGCAATCGCCTTCTGGATCGGGTAGCGATCCGGAAAGACGGGGATCATGCCGAGCCCAAGCCGAAAGGTCAGAAGGTCGCGCAGCGTGATCGCGCGTTTCGCAGGCACGACGTCATCGATCTCGGAGTCGATGCTTCGTAGCACCCGGCGATTGGCGAGTTCCGGCAGCAAGCCGTCCACGGGATCGTCGAGCCGCAGCTTGCACTCCTCGACCAGGATCATCGCCGCGACCGCCGTCACCGGCTTGGTCATTGAGGTGATACGAAAGATGGTATCGCGCTGCATCGGCGCGCCGCCGAATGCGATCCTGCCGATCACGTCGACATGGACTTCGCCATGACGGCCGACCAGCGTGACCAGGCCCGGCATCGCGCCATCCTCGACATGGCGCGACATCACATCGTGCATGCGACCGAGCCGCATCTTCGACAGCCCGCCGGCGACAACCTTTTCCTGCATGTCCTGCTCCCGAGAGAACGTCCGCAATCATTGACCGAGACTAGGACGAACGGACGATGCGGTATTGCGACAGGTCGCCGAAAATTTTTTCTACGCCGGCTGCTTGACGAAAACGCCGTCCTGATATGTCGCGCCGAAATAGACGTCGATACGGCTGATCTTGTCGCCCGAGAAGACAAAGAACTCGGTGTTGCGAAAGCTCTTGCCGCCTTTGGCGATGCAATTGTAGGTCACGAAGGCCTCATCGCCGCGGGCGAAGATCCTCTCCAACTCGTGGCGCTCGATCCAGTCGGCGTTCTTCCAGCAACGCTCGAAATAAGTCGCCTTGTCGATCCCATCATCAAACGGGCTGGTGAAGCGGAAATCGTCGGCGAGCGCATCCTCGACTGCCTTGCGGTCGTTGTGAAGATAAGCCGCGAAGATGCTTCGTATCGTCTCTGCTCGATCACTGACGGCCATTCAACTCTCCTTCGGCACCATGGCGAAATAAGGCCCGGCTTCCTTGATGACCCGCGCCACGGACGGGCGTGCCTTCAGGCGTTCGAAATAGGCGGCAAGCTCGCTGTGATCCGCCGGAAACGGCTCGACCATGCTGCCGTAGAACAAAGCCGGCAGCGCCGCGCAATCGGCGATGGTGAATTGATCGCCCATGGCCCACGGGCCTGCAACCATTTGGGTCTCGATCATGCCATAGGAAGTCCTGAGCTGCGCCCGTGCGCTCTCGACACCATGCGGATCCTTGCTGCCCTGCGGACGAAGCCGGTCCTCCATGATCTTCTGCATCGGCAGATGCACATACAGATCGAAGAAGCGGTCGCGCAACCGCGTTTGAAGCGCAAGCTCGTCCGACGACGGAATGAAGCGCGTTTGTCCCGGATAGTGGCGGTCGAGATATTCGATGATGATGCTCGTCTCGGGAATGATCTGATCGCGCGCGTCGTCGCGCAGCACGGGGAACTTGCCGATCGGCCAGAGCTTGAGCAGCGCCGCGCGCTCCGCCGCGTCGCCGAGATCGACAATGTTCGGCGTGAACGGAATATCGTTCTCATAGAGCGCGATCAGCGCCTTCCAGCAGAACGACGCCAGCGGATGATGATGCAGCGTGAGCGACATGGGGTTCTCCATCAAGACAATGAGGTGCGATGCGGCCGTCAGGGTGACTGCCATCGCCGCGTAGGCTCGGTTGCGCCATCCGGAATTGCCTCGAAGATCGGCGCTGCCAGCACCGCGCGAATGTGCAGCGTCGATGTGCCGCTGTTGCGAAAACCGTGGTTGCGGCCGGCCGGGACGATCAGCGACTGCCCGGCGGGCACAATGGCGCGTTGCTCCTCGATCCACATCTCCGCTTCGCCCTCGCAGACCGTCAGCACCTCCTCGACGGTATGACGGTGGGTGGGCGCACCGGCGCCCGGCGCGACCCATTGCTCGAAGATGCACAATTGCGTGGCACCGTTGCGTGCCGAAATCAGCATGCGGGTTTCCACGCCCTGACGCCATTGCTCCAGCGGTGTATGCTCGGGATCGTTCACCATCATGGACGACAACCTCTCAATAGACTCGCAGCGACGCAGAAAGGCAGAGCGTTCGCCGCCATGCCAGCGTAATGCAGTGAGCAGGATACTCGATCGACCACGGAGCCGTCATGACCTCTTCCCCGACCAAAGTCGCCCTCGTGACGGGAGCCGCGCGCGGGATCGGACTTGCGACTGCCAAGCGCTTCCTGGCCGAAGGCTGGCGGGTGGCCCTGCTCGACATCGAGGCTGACCTTTTGAAAGACGCGGTTGCGGGGCTGGCGAGGCCTGATGCCACGCTCGCGCTCCATTGCGACGTGTCCGATGCGGAGGCTGTCGCGCGCGCCATCGATGCGATCGCAAAGCGCTTCGGCCGGCTCGATGCGCTGATCAACAACGCCGGCGTCGCAGTGTTCACGCCGCTCCTGGAAACCTCCGACGCCGACTGGAACCGGATCCTCGCGGTCAATCTCACCGGCCCCTTCATTTGCACCAAGGCTGCCGCGCCGTTGATGCGCGAGCATGGCGGGGGCGCGATCGTCAACATCACCTCGATCTCGGCGGTGCGCGCTTCCACGCTGCGCTCGGCCTACGGCACCAGCAAGGCCGGCCTTGCGCACCTGACCAAGCAACTCGCCGTGGAACTCGCGTCCCTCGGCATTCGCGTCAACGCCGTCGCGCCCGGTCCGGTCGACACCGCGATGGCGAAGGCCGTGCACACCGCCGAGATCCGCGCCGACTATCACGACGCCATTCCGCTCAACCGCTACGGACTGGAAGAGGAACTGGCGGAGGCCATCTTTTTTCTGAGTTGTGAACGCTCCAGCTACATCACCGGTCAAATTCTCGCCGTCGATGGCGGTTTCGATGCGGCGGGCATCGGGCTGCCGACGCTGCGCGGCGCGCGGCGAAATGGATAGGACCGCATGAGCAAGCAACGAGTCCTGCTGGCCATTTTGATCATGACCGCGCTGAGCGCGCTGGCTTCGCCGGCGGTTGCCGAGGTTCGCATCCTCAAGAGTCCCGGCGGACAGGTCGGGCCGTTTCTCGACCTGTTCGAGGAGGTGCGCCAGTCCGGGGAACGCGTGGTGATCGACGGGCCATGCCTGTCGGCCTGCACGCTGGTGCTGAGCATGGTGCCGAGCGAGCGGATCTGCGTCACCCGCCGCGCCGTCCTGGGCTTCCATGCCGCGCGGTCGATCGACCGGCGCGGCAGGAGCTATGCGGAGCCGGAAGCCTCGCAACTCGTGCTGGAGGCCTATCCGACGCCGGTGAGGCTCTGGATCGAGCGCCGCGGCGGATTGACCTCGCGGCTGCTCATATTGCGAGGGCGCGAGCTCGCGTCGATGTACCGATCGTGTCGATAGGACGCAGCGCGAGCTCGCTTTGCTCAGCTCTCACATGCCTTCGAGCGGGCAATTGACCATCCAGGGAATGCCGAACTGGTCGATCGCCATGCCGAAGCCTTTCGAGAAGAACGTCTTGCTGAACGGCATGGTGACGACGCCGCCTTCGCAAAGTGCGTTGAACTTCTTCTCTGCCTCGGCAGGATCACTGACCGTCAGCGAGACCGAGAAGCCCTGCGGCTTGTGAAAGTGCTCGGGCGGCGAGTCGGACGCCATCAGCACTGTGCCGTTGATCGTCATCCGCGCGTGCATGATCTTCTTCTCCCAGCCCGCCGGAGCCGGCATCGACTCGGGCGCCTCGTCCGAGCGCAGCATCATCTGGATCTTTCCGCCGAGGACCTTTTCGTAATACTTGAAAGCTGCCTCGCAATTGCCGTTGTAGAACAGATAGGGATTTAGCATCGCTTGCTCCTTGGTTGAGTGGGGACGTTGAAATCTCTGCCGAACTTATTGCTCGGCGACTTTCTTGAGATTGGCGAGACCGGTCTCGAAATCCCGGCCGATCATCCGGTCCATGTTCATGAACACCTGCATGATCTTGGACATGAAAGGCGCAGGACCGTGCATCACCCAGGTGACATCGGTGCCACCACCCTGCGGCGAGAGTGTGAATTCGGCGACGTTGTGCCCTTCGAACGGCTTGATGAAATCGAGCTTGATCACGATGTCCGACGGCGCCGTTGCTCTGATGATTTCCATGCGGCCCGCGCCGACATTCCTGTTGCCTTCCCATGCATAGACCGCGCCGGTGCCGCGCTCAGCACCGCTGAAGGTGCGTTTCATCGCGGGATCGCGGCCTTCCCAGGGCGACCACTTCCTCCACGCATGAAAGTCGGCGATCAGCGGGAAGATCGTTTCCGGCACCGCCTTGATCGCAGCGGCACGCGTCGACGCGGAACGTATCCGGCTTGCTCGCGGCGAGGATCAGCACAAGCGCGATGGCGACCGCGAGGATGACGGCAATGATGACGATGACTTCCAACATTCATGAACTCCGTGACACTCGGATTGGCAATATGGACTAACCCCGCAGCGGCATCAGGCTGCGCAGCGTGCGGTCACGCAACCAGAGCCCGCCCCACACCATCAGCGCCAGATAAAACCCGAACAGGACGTGCGTGAACAGCGGGCTGCCGATCCGCACATGCGTGGCGATCGCGCCGCCGAGATAGCCTGTCAGCAGGATCGCACCGAGGATCGAGGTCGGCGGGATCGCGTACAGCACCGTGCAGGCGATGGTGATCGCACCGAGCGCTCGCGCCAGCGTCTCGCTCGACCCGTAGCCGATGCGATCCATCGTTTCCGTGACGATCGGCCATGGCACGAGCTTGATCGCGCCGTCGAACAGCAGGAACAGGATCACAAGACCGCTGAGAAGACGGCCTGACCACAATGCCGGCCTGGAGACCGGCTCGTTTGGCGTGGACGTCGGCATGGCGTGCTCCATTGGTGATGCTCGTCCAATAGACGAACGAGCGACGGAGCAATCCGACAGCTGAGTGAGGAAATATTTTGCGTGGTATGGCCGGGCTTGTCCCGCCTGCGGGGCCGAAGCCCTTCGGCGCGGCAGAGGCCCGAGCATGACGGACGAAAGACGTAGCGCTACTTGCCGGCCTTCTTCGCGCTGCCCGACTGGCTGTCACGCATCAGGCGATCGAGATGCATGCGGATATGGGCGGCCTCGGCCGAAGTGTTGGCGAGCGCGATGGCGCGATCAAAAGCAACATGCGCCTCGTCGTTGCGGCCGAGCTGCATCAGCAGCGCGCCGCGCACGCCGAAGAAATGGAAATAATTGGAGAGCCGCGGCGCCAACGGCTCGATCATCTCGAGCGCGGCCTCCGGCCCCCTCGCCTTCGACACCGCGACCGCGCGATTGAGCGTCACGACCGGCGACGGCTGCACGACTTCGAGCGCGCCATAGAGCAGATCGATCTGCTTCCAGTCGGTATCCTCGGGCTTGTCGGCGCGGCAATGCAGCGCCGCGATCGCGGCCTGGATCTGATAAGGCCCGCTCCTGCGGTGACGCATCGCCTTGTCGATCAGCGCCAGCCCCTCGGCGATCATGGTCTTATTCCAGAGGCTGCGGTCCTGGTCGTCAAGCAGCACGAGTTCGCCCGCGGGATCGAAGCGAGCCGCGGAGCGGGCATGCTGCAGCATGAGCAGTGCCGTCAGGCCCATGATCTCGGGCTCGCTCGGAAACAGCCGCAGCAGCAGCCGCGCCAGCCGGATCGCTTCCTCGGACAAGGGCGCCCGGATCGGCGCGGTATCGCCGCTCGCCGAATAGCCCTCGTTGAAGATCAGATAGATCATCGCGGCGACCGCGGCGAGCCGCTCGCTGCGCTCGGCCGCACCGGGCGTTTCGAATGCGACGTCGGCATCGGCGATCCGCGACTTGGCACGGGTGATGCGTTGCTCCATCGCCGCCTCGCTGACCAGGAAAGCGCGCGCGATCTGCTTCACGGTGAGGCCGGAGACAATGCGAAGCGCGAGTGCGATCTGCTGCGTCGGCGGAAGGTTCGGATGGCAGCAGATGAACAGCAGCCGCAAAATGTCATCGCGATAATGCGAGCCGTCGAGCCGCTCGGCCAGCGCGCCCTCGGCGTCGTCGAGATCGGAGATCGCCTGATCGTCCTCCGGCAGCGGCTGCTGCTTGCGGTTGCGGCGCACCTCGTCGATCGCGACATTGCGGCCGACCATGATCAGCCAGGCCGCCGGATCGCGCGGCGGGCCGTTTTGCGGCCAGCTCTTCAGGGCGCGCAGGCAGGCATTCTGATAGGCCTCCTCGGCGGTGTCTAGGTCGCGGAAATAGCGGAGCAGTGCGCCGACCGCCTGGGGCCGCGCCGAGGTCAGGGCGGCGTCGATCCAGGCGCTGTCGGTCACGTCGCGATGCTCCCTGGCGCAAACACGCCGACGGGACGGATCTCATAGGCGCCACCGGGATTGGCGGCGCCGAGATCGCGCGCGACCTCGAGCGCCTCGTCGAGATTCTTGCAGTCGACGAGATAGAAGCCGAGCAGTTGCTCCTTGGTCTCGGCATAGGGCCCGTCGAGAACGAGCGGCGGCTCCTCCTTGCGCAGCGTGGTTGCTGCCGTCGTCGGCAACAAGCGCGCCACCGGGCCGAGCCGGCCCTGCTTGGTCAGCTTGTCCTGCACCACGGCGAGCTTTTTCATCACCGCGGCGTCCTGCTCCTTGCTCCAGGAGCCGACGAAGTCCTCATCGTGGTAACAGAGAATGGCATAGAGCATGTCTTGGGGTTCCCGTTCGTGCGTAGGACGAACGAGTATGCCCCGGGCCGACAGGCGCAGAAAGAAATTTAAGCCAAGAAATTTTATGCCTGGTTCCGGTCGCCTGCAGGCGATCGTCGGCCAGAATGTCACGGCCCGACCGCAACCGCGACTGGTGGATTGAAATGCCGATAGACGTAGATGACGGCTCTCGAGCACAGGCTGCATACGCTCAGAACGATGAAAAGCGTCTTGATGGTTTTCATGCGCCGTCCCCCCAACGGGAGTGCAGGGCCGCGGCCTTGAGCTTGGCCGTGCGCCCTAGATAGCCTCCACTACCAATAGATGCCGTATTTCGCGGCAATCCGGCGCGCCTTCGCCTCCCTGGCGCCATAGCGCACGGCCTGCACGTGGCGCCCCGACTTCGGCAACAGCGGCCGCGCCGAAACAGCACCCTGCTGCCTCGGCTCTTGCTTGACCTCTTGGGACTTCTTGATCGGAGGCAGCGGAGCTGCGATGTCAGAGGTGGATGACGCGTCGCTGGCCGCCAGGACGAGACCTCGGCTTTCGCCCGCATGAGCCGAAACGGATGCCAGCAACAGGGCGGCTATCAGAGCCAGTTTACGCATGTGAAGTCTCCCCTTCGTTCGATGAGGCGAGACTAGACCCGCCGCGCGATTTGCTATGTGTTGCAGGTCACGTTTGAGTTTTGGGAGGAGAAAGATGAGCAAAGGCGCGATGGCGCTGTTGATCCGCGGCGGGACCGAGAACTGGTCGGGCGAGCGATGGAAGGCGCGATTTGACGAGGTGTGCCGCGACCGGCGCGTCGTGCCGATTCCCGGTGGAACGATCGACCCGGCGGAGGTTACCTACGCAGCAGTCTGGAAGCCGGCGCCGGGAGAGCTTGCGGCATTTCGAAATCTCAAGGTGATTTTCAACCTGGGCGCCGGCGTCGATGCACTGATGGCGGACAAGTCGCTGCCGAACGTGCCGCTGGTTCGCGTCGCGGTCGACGATCTCACGGCGCGGATGACCGAATATGTCGTGCTGCATGTCCTGATGCATCACCGCCAGGAGCTTTACCTGCGCGACTCGCAACGCGAAAAACGCTGGGCTCCGAAATACCAGTGGGCCGCTGGCGCGATTTCCGTCGGAGTCATGGGGCTCGGCACGCTCGGCGCAGACGCGGCCGAGGTGCTGCGCCGGATCGGCTTTCGCGTCGCCGGCTGGAGCCGCAGCGAGAAACGTCTCGATGGCATCGAATGCTTTCACGGCGCAGACGGGTTCGACACATTCCTGCGCCGAACCGATATCCTGGTCTGCCTGTTGCCATTGACGCCGGACACGAGGCACATCCTCAATCGTGATGTCTTCGCGAAGCTCAATCGGAACAGCCCGATGGGCGCTCCGGTCGTCATCAATGCCGGTCGCGGCGGCCTGCAGAACGAGGCCGACATCATCGCCTGCCTCAACGACGGCACGCTTGGTGGTGCTTCGCTCGACGTCTACGAACAGGAGCCGCAGCCGCAGGGCAGTCCGTTCTGGACGCATCCCAAAGTCGTGCTGACCCCGCACAATGCCGCCGACACGGATGCAGATTCAATTTCCCGCTACGTCGCCGAGCAGATCGCGCGGTTCGAAGCTGGCGGCACGCTGGAGAACGTCGTCGAGCGTACGCGCGGGTATTAGTTCGGTGTCGTTCCTCGGCGCGCAGGGACGACTGTGGAGTGCGCGTTGGCGAGTCCAGATGACGACTACCTCCCCACCATCACATCGATCGCACCTTTGACGATGGCTTCCAGCTCCTTGCGCGGCACCTGCGCTCGGGCGCGGATTGCGATGGTGTGGATTGTTGCGGATGCCAGTTGGGCCAGCACCGCGGGATCCGCGCCTTCGGGCAATTCACCCTTTTCCTTGCCGCGCCGAAAACAGGCGGCAAACGCCCTGTCGAGTTCGACGAAGCCCTCCAGCACCATGGCCCGAATGTCGGGATCGGCGACGGCTTCGGATGCCGCGGTCATCACCGTGAAACAACCCTGCGGTCCGGTCTCGCCCGACAGATAGATATCGAGCGCGATCGCATAGATGCGCTCCAGCCGTTCGCGCAGCGGCAATTCCTGGCGAAAGATATCGATCATCGCCGCGCGCGCGTCCTCGCGATAGCGCCGGTAGCTCTTGATGTAGAGCTCGCGTTTGTCGCCGAACGCGCCATAGAGGCTCGGCCTGTTCATGCCGGTGGCGGCGCTGAGATCATCTAGCGAGGTCGCGGCAAAACCTGCTGTCCGAAAGAGAGCGAGCGCCTTGCCGAGCGCGACCTCAGGCTCATAGGCCCTCGGCCGCCCCCGGCGTTTCGGCGCGGCAGCATCGGCAATGGTCGGACGCGGCGGCCTTTTATTCTTTTGTACCATTTCGCAATAAATTCCTTGACCAAATTTATATTATGCGAAACAGTATGAAAATCAATACTAGCCCGGACCACGGGCCAAACTGCCAAGGAGGCACCCGATGGAGCTTTATTTTTCGCCGCTCGCCTGTTCGATGGCGACACGGATCGCGTTGTACGAAGCCGGCGCTGACGCGACCTATCTGGAGGTCGATCCCAGGACCAAGGTGGTGCTGAACGACGGATCAGACTTCCGCAAAGTGAATCCGCTCGGCCTGGTGCCGACGCTGCGCACCGACGACGGCACGGTGCTCACCGAGAACGCAGCTATCCTGCAATATGTCGCGGATCATCTGCCGAAGGCCGGCCTCGGAGCCGCCCCTGGCATCGACCGCAGCAGGCTGCATCAATGGCTCTGCTTCATTGGCACCGAGTTACACAAGGGACTTTTCGTGCCGCTGCTCGACAAGAAGGCGGTGACTGAGGTGAAGAACTATGTGCTGGAGAAGAACCTGTCGCGGCTCGACTATCTCGAAAATTATCTGAAGGGCCGCGACTACCTGCTGGACCATTTCAGCGTCGCCGACGCCTATCTCGTCACGGTCATCAACTGGACCATGGCGACGCCGCCGGTAGAGCTGGCGAAATGGCCGGCTGTGAAAGCCTATTACGAGCGCATGCGCGCACGGCCGTCGGTCGCGAAGGCGATCGCCGAAGAATTCGAGCTCTACAAGGCCGAACTCGCCCGCCGGAAGGCGGCGGCGTAACTTGTCGACATCGTCCCTGCGAACGCATCGCGCACTGACGGCGGAAACTACTCCGCCGCTTTCGCAAACCTGTCGTCGAGTGCGTAGCCCGCGCCGCGCACCGTGCGGATCGGATCCTGCTCGCGGCCCGGATTGAGCAGTTTGCGCAGGCGGCCGATATGCACGTCGACAGTGCGCTCGTCGATGTAGATGTCCCGGCCCCAGACGCTGTCGAGCAGCTGCTCGCGGCTGAACACGCGGCCCGGATGCTCCAGGAAGAATTCGAGCAGGCGATATTCGGTCGGGCCGAGATCGATCGGCCGGCCCGAACGCGCGACGCGGCGCTTCTCGCGGTCGAGCTCGATGTCGCCATAGGCGAGCACGGTGGCGAGCCGCTCGGGGCTCGCACGCCGCAACAAGCCTTTCACACGCGCCAGCAGCTCAGGCACGGAGAACGGCTTGACGATATAGTCGTCGGCGCCGGTGGCGAGCCCGCGCACGCGCTCGCTCTCCTCGCCGCGCGCGGTCAGCATGATGATCGGAAGCTGCTTGGTCTCGGGGCGCGCGCGCAGGCGGCGGCACAGCTCGATGCCGGAGAGGCCGGGCAGCATCCAGTCCAGCACGATCAGATCGGGGATGCGTTCCTTCAGCCGCGTATCGGCATCGTCGCCGCGGGCAACCGTCTCGACATCGTAGCCTTCGGCATCGAGATTGTAACGCAACAGCGTGGTCAACGCTTCCTCGTCTTCCACCACCAGAATGCGCGCGCTCATGACGTAGCCTTCTCCATTAATTCACCGACATGTCCGGTCCGAGAACCGGAAAAGCCCCGCCAAGCATGCGCGGGGCCGGCCGTGTTGCGGATCATCATGCCCTAATTTCCAGGCACCGTGGTCGCGAAACTCGTCATGTCACCCTTCGGGCGCTTGTCGAGGATCTGTTGACCTTCGATCATGTAGAACACCGTCTCGGCAATATTGGTGGCGTGGTCGCCGATCCGTTCAATATTCTTGGCGCAAAACATCAAGTGAATGCAGAAGGAGATGTTGCGCGGATCTTCCATCATATAGGTCAGGAGCTCGCGGAACAGCGACGTGCAGATCGCGTCGACCTCTTCGTCGCCCTTCCAGACCGCCATCGCCGCCGGCAAATCGTGCGCGGCATAGGCATCAAGCACGGTCTTGACCTGGGACTGCACCAGGTCGGTCATGTGCTCCAGTCCGCGGATCAGCTTCAAGGGATGGAAGTCGCTCTCGAGAGCGGCGACACGCTTGCCCATGTTCTTGGCGAGATCGCCGATCCGCTCGAGATCGGTGGCGACGCGCATCGCGCCCACGATCTCGCGCAAATCGACCGCCATCGGCTGGCGGCGCGCAATCGTCAATACCGCGCGCTCCTCGATGGTGCGCTGCAGCTTGTCGATCTCGGCGTCGGCGGCCACCACGCGCTGACCGAGCGGGACGTCGCGGCGGACCAGCGCGTCGACGGAGTCGACGATCATGCGTTCGGCAAGGCCGCCCATCTCGGCGACGAGCCGGGTCAGTTCCTGGAGATCGCTGTCGAACGCCTTTGCGGTGTGTTCAGAAGCCATGATTGTCTCCTCAGCCGAAGCGGCCGGTGATGTAGTCCTGCGTGCGTCGATCGCTCGGCGAAGTGAAGATCTTGCTGGTGTCGTCGAACTCGATCAGCTCGCCGAGATACATGAACGCGGTCTTGTCCGAGACGCGCGCGGCCTGCTGCATGTTATGCGTGACGATCGCGATCGTATAGTTCTCGGCCAGTTCCTGGATCAGCTCCTCGACCTTCGCGGTCGAGATCGGATCGAGCGCCGAACAGGGCTCGTCGAACAGGATCACTTCCGGTCGCACCGCGACGGTGCGGGCGATGCACAGCCGCTGCTGCTGTCCGCCGGAGAGGCTGAGGCCCGAAGCGTTGAGCTTGTCCTTGACCTCGTTCCAGAGCGCGCCGCCGCGCAGCGCCTTCTCGACGCGATCGTCCATCTCGGACTTTGAGATCTTCTCGTAGAGGCGGATGCCGAAGGCGATGTTCTCGTAGATCGTCATCGGAAACGGCGTCGGCTTCTGGAACACCATGCCGACCCGCGCGCGCAGCAGGTTGAGATCGAGATGCGGATCGAGGATGTTGGTGCTGTCCAGCATCAATTGGCCGACCGCGCGCTGTCCGGGATAGAGGTCGTACATCCGGTTGAAGATGCGCAACAGGGTCGACTTGCCGCAGCCAGACGGACCGATGAAGGCCGTGACGCGGTTGGTGCCGAGCGTCAGGTTGATGTTCTTCAGCGCGTGGTGTTCGCCATAGTAGAAATTCAGGTTGCGCGCGGTCACCTTCGGCGCAGCGTCGGGAAGCGGCACGGACGGCGCAAGGCCCGCGTTACTGACGGAAACGGACAGTTCGGTCATTTTGCGCTCCTCTCGGCGCCAAGGATACGCGCGCCGATATTCAGGGCGAGCACAGTGAGGGTGATGAGCAAGGCCCCGCTCCAGGCGAGTTGCTTCCAGTAGGCGTAGGGGCTTTGCACGAAGTTATTGATGGTCACCGGCAGGTTGGCCATCGTCTTGGTCAAGTTGAGGCTAAAGAACTGGTTCGACAGCGCAGTGAACAACAGCGGCGCTGTCTCGCCGGCGACGCGCGCGGTGGCAAGCAGCACACCGGTGATCAGGCCGGAGCGCGCGGCGCGATAGGCGATCCTCTTGATGACCAGCGAGCGCGGCAGCCCGAGCGCGGAGGCGGCCTCGCGCAGCGGATTGGGCACCAGCGCCAGCATGTCCTCGGTGGTGCGCAGCACCACGGGGATGACGATGACCGCCAGCGCCAGGCAGCCGGCGATCGCCGAGAAGCCGCCCATCGGCACCACGACGGCGCCGTAGATGAACAGGCCGATGATGATCGAAGGCGCCGAGAGCAGGATGTCGTTGATGAAGCGGATCACCGAGGTCAGGCGGTCATGCTTGCCATACTCGGCGAGATAGGTGCCGGCGAACAGGCCGAGCGGCGCGCCGATGCCGACGCCGATCACGGTCATGATCACCGAGCCGACGATCGCGTTCAACAGGCCGCCATCGGTCGAGCCCGGCGGCGGCGTGTTCTGGGTGAAGACCTGCAGACTGAGTCCGGCGAGACCGTTGTAGAGCAGCGTGAACAGGATCAGCGCCAGCCAGGTGACGCCGAAGGCCGCGGCAGCGATGCAGAGCCCGCGGACGACGATGTCCTTGCGGCGGCGGCGGGCGTAGATCGGATTGACCATCGTTGTCATGGCTTCACTTCCCCGCTTTCTGCTCGAGCCGCAGCAGCATCAGCCGCGCGCCCGCCAGCACGAAGAAGGTCAGCACGAACAGCAACAGGCCGAGGAGGATCAGACTTGACTGATGCAGCCCGTCGCTCTCGGCGAATTCGGAGGCGATCGCGGCCGAGATCGTCGTTCCCGGCGCGAAGATCGAGGATGAGATGCGGAACGAGTTGCCGATGATGAAGGTCACCGCCATGGTCTCGCCGAGCGCACGCCCCAGCGCCAGCATGACGCCGCCGATGACGCCGACGCGGGTATAAGGGATGACCACGCTGCGCACCACTTCCCAGGTGGTGCAGCCGACGCCATAGGCCGCCTCTTTCAAGACCGGCGGCACCGTCTTGAACACGTCGACCGAGATCGAGGTGATGAAGGGCAGCACCATGATCGCCAGTATCAGCGAGGCGTTGAACAGGCTGAGATAGGATGGCGGACCGGCAAAGATCGCGTTCAGCACGGGAACGCCGCTGAACAGGCTGATCATGAAGGGCTGAAACGTGTAGGCCAGGAACGGGCCGAGCACGAAGAAGCCCCACATGCCGTAGATGATCGAGGGAATGCCGGCGAGCAGTTCGATCGCGATGCCGATCGGCCGCCGCAGCCATTGCGGGCAAAGCTCGGTCAGGAAGATCGCGATGCCGAGACCGACGGGGATCGCGATCAGCATCGCGATGAAGGATGTGATCAGCGTGCCGTAGACCGGGCCAAGCGCGCCGAGCACGGGCGGATCGGCTTGCGGCGCCCAGCGCTGCGTTGTCAGGAAAGCGAAGCCGTATTCGCGGATGGCAGGCAATGCGCCGACGATCAGGGAGATGATGATGCCGCCGAGGATGAGCAGCACCGAGATCGCGGACAGGCGGGTGATCCAGTAGAAGGTCACATCGCCGAGCTTGAATGCGCCAAGCGCCCTGGCGCGATCATATGGGCCAGCGGCCTCGGCTAGATCGCTCACGTCGCTCTGAACGGCCATGTCTGCCACGCCAATCCCCTGTCCTGCCTCATACTACTATCCACGCCGCACTCGAATGGCCGACGGACTGATCCCGTATCCACTGAAGGACGAGGCCGGCAGATCCCGCCGCGGCACGGCTCTCGAAACTTGGACCGCGGCGGGAAACCGAGAACGGGTTCAAATCCGATCGGAAAATTTCAACCCACGCTCCTCTCCCTTGACAGGGAGAGGAGAAGTTCATCTGTCGAAAGCTCAGCTCTTGATTTCGGACGACCAGGTCTTCTCGACCTGCTGGATCACGGCTTCCGGCATCGGGATGTAGTCGAGTTCCTCAGCCATCTTCGCGCCCTTCTCGAATGAGAACTTGAAGAACTTGAGCGCTTCCTGCGTGCTAGCCTTGTCGGTCGCATCCTTGTGCAGGAGGATGAAGGTTGAAGCGACGATCGGCCAGGATTTGTCACCCGGCTGGTCGGTCAGGATCAGGTAGTATCCTGGCGCATGCGCCCAATCGGCATTCGCGGCCGCCGCCTGGAAGCCTTCGTTGGTCGGCTGCACGGGCTTGCCGGCCTTGTTGACCAGACCGGTGTAGGTCAGCTTGTTCTGCTTGGCATAGGCAAACTCGACATAGCCGATCGCGTTCTTGGTCTGACCGACATTGGCGGCCACGCCTTCATTGCCCTTGGCGCCGACGCCGACCGGCCACTCGACGGCCGTGCCCTCACCGACCTTGCTCTTCCAATCCGCGTTGACCTTGGAAAGGTAGTTGGTGAAGTTGAAGGTTGTTCCCGAGCCATCGGCGCGGTGCACGACCGCAATCGCCGCCGATGGCAGGCTGGCGTTCGGGTTGAGCTTCTTGATCGCCGCGTCGTCCCACTTGGTGATCTTGCCCAGGAAGATGCTGCCAAGGGTCTCGCCGTCGAGCACGAGGTCGCCGGCCTTGACGCCGTCGATGTTCACGACCGGAACGATCGCGCCCATGATCATCGGCCACTGCGCGAGGCCGTCCTTCTCGA
This sequence comes from uncultured Alphaproteobacteria bacterium, assembly GCA_963786015.1. Taxonomy (GTDB): domain Bacteria; phylum Pseudomonadota; class Alphaproteobacteria; order Rhizobiales; family Xanthobacteraceae; genus Bradyrhizobium. The sequence goes on from CAWAXO010000042.1 coordinate 176,198, forward strand.
GCTGCTCGGCCTTGAGCGGAGCGTCGGTGGCGCCGAAGGTCACGGTCTTGGCCTGGACCTGCTTGATGCCGGCGCCCGAACCGATCGACTGATAGTTCACGCCGTTGCCTGATCTCCTTCTTGTAGGCATCGGCCCATTTCGACAGGACCGGATAGATGAAGGTGGAACCTGCACCGGTGATGTCGGCTGCGTGGGCCGATGTCGATGCGGCGACCAGGCCGGCAGCGACAAGAGCTTTAACGAAATTCATAGCTGGTCTCCATCTTGGGAGCGAAGCGCCGACTGCGCCCGATCGCGCTCCCACCGCCCCTTTAAGAGCGGTCGTTACCGCTTTTACGAAGGTTTGGTGACAGTCAGATGACAGACCAAGCTACTGAAAATACGAGACTTTATGCCGCAGCCAGGTTTTTTGGCTGGGGAAAGCAGGCCGTGAAGGTCGCCCCGCTTTTGGGTACGCTTTCGATCAAAAGCCGGCCCCGATGACGGTTAAGGATATGTTTTACAAGAGAGAGTCCGAGCCCGGTTCCGCCCTGGGCGCGGCTGTCCCCGACATCGACCCGGTAAAAGCGTTCGGTCAGCCGCGGCAGGTGTTCCGGCGCGATGCCGGGGCCGAAATCGCGCACCAGGACCCGGACTTCCGGCGTCCCCTCGCCCGACATGGCCGAGATCAGCGAGACCATGACCTTGCCGCCGGAAGCGCCATATTTCAGCGCGTTCTCGATCAGGTTCTCGAACAGCCGCAATAGCTCCTCGCGATCGCCGGCGATCAGGACCGGGATCTCCGGCAGCTCGATGTCGACCGCGACCTGCCGCTCGCGCGCCAGCGGCTCCAGCCCGTCGGCGACCTGGCGGATGATCGGCACGACGTCTACCAGCGTGTCGGGGCGCACATGGGCCGACAGTTCGACCCGCGATAGCGACAGCAGGTCGTCGATCAGCCGCGCCATCCGCGTCGCCTGGACATGCATGATGGACAGGAATTGTTCGCGCGCCTTCGCGTCGTCCTTGGCCGGTCCCTGCAGCGTATCGATGAAGCCGGACAGCGCTGCCAGCGGCGTGCGCAATTCATGGCTGGCATTGGCCACGAAGTCGGCGCGCATCTCCTCGACCCGCCGGAGCGGCGTCTGGTCGTGGAAGGTCATCAGCATGCATTTGTCCATGCCGCCGAACATGGTCGGCACCGGCACCGGGGTAATGATCAACTCCATCCAGCGGTCCACCGGCACGTGATCGAGATAGCTGGCGCGCCGCGGCTCCGTGGTGGCGATCGCTTCGCGCAGCGCCGTGATGATCTCGGGCGAGCGCAGCGCAAACTGGGCCAGTTCGTTCCGCCGCAGCGCAGGCGCAAGCTGGGCGGCGGCGGCATTGAGATGGATGACGCGTCCGGCGCGGTCGAGCAGCACCGCGGGGTCCGGCATCCCGGCGACGATGGCGCTGACGGCGGGCGCTTCCACCGGATTGACCCCGCGCACGTCCTCGCGCGAGGTCGCGACCTGGTGCAGGCGCCAGGGAACGAGCGCCGCGGCGGCAATGCATGCGAAGACTACGATTGCCCGAAGCGGAGACAGCTCATCGAACACGACAAGCACGGACAGAGCGAGACCCGCGACCAGCAGGATGATGGCCGAATGGCGCAACCTTTCCGGCCACGGCGAAAAGAAGGAAGCTGCGGAAGGGGGAGCGTCTATCGCCATTTCACCGGCTTCTCCGTGTCTGTCCCCACTGTCCCCTTCAGGCGCCGGTGTCTCCACGCTCTCTCACATAAGCGGCTTTGTGCCCGGGGCCGGCGTCGAGCCGAAGCGCCGCCTGACGCAGACGCTTCGACCGGGTGCTAATGATAACCTCCCGAAACGTCAGCAAGATTACAGATATGACGAAGGGTGCAATATAGTAGAGCAGACGGAATAACAACATACCGGCCAGCAGATCCTCCCGGTCCATCTGCCACAGGCCAACCAGCATCGCGGCGTCGAACACCCCGAGCCCGCCGGGGGAATGGCTGGCGAAACCCAGCAGCGTCGCCGAGACGAAGATGACCGCGACCGTGACAAAACCGAGATTGGGCTCGTCGGGAACCAGCACATACATGGCCAGCGCGCAAAAGCCGAGGTCGACGATCCCGATCGCGATCTGCAGCAGCGTCAACGGTCCGGAGGGCAGCACCACGGTCCAGGGCCCACGACCGACCAGCCGGGGCTGAGTCCACACCCACACCACATAGGCCACCAGCGCCAGGATGATCGCGAACGCTGCCAGCCGATTGAGCCAGGGCGGCAACTGATCGATCGAGGCCGCGGCTTCCGGGTGATAGGCGATTCCAAGCCCGAGCACGGCGGCATTGCCGAGCCAGAAGGTGAGGCCGGCGAGGAAGCAGATCTTGGCGACGTCGATCGCGTTCAGCCCCCAGGCCGAATAGATGCGGTACCGAACCGCACCGCCTGTGAATACGCTGGCGCCGACATTGTGGCCGATCGAATAGCTGGTGAACGCCGCAAGCGCATTGATGCGGTACGGCACCCTGCTGTGCCCGATCGCGCGCACCGCGAACAGGTCGTAGAAGGTCAGCGTGAAATAACCCGCCGTCACGAAGATCGCCGCCAGCACGATCTGATGCAGCTCGGTGCCTTTGATGGCCTCGATCACTTCGTCGACATCGATGCCACGGAGCAGATGGTAGAGCACGTAGCAGGCAATCCCGATGACTGCGACGCTGACTGCAACTCCCACCTTATGCAGGATTTGCTTCTGGCGCAGAAACGAGATCGCCCCGCGTATGGCTTGCAGCATCTACACCTCTAACGATGGTCCAGCGACGACGGCAGAAGGACGATTTTCCGGCCGTCGCCAACGCAAGGCTTGCCCGCTCACCCCACGTGGTAGCGCTTTTTGGGCGGGAGTGGAATTGACCGGACGCGAATAAAAAACACGTGCATTCAAATTATTGGACGCGATTTGGGATGCAGGAATGCACAGTTTTGCTGCACAAGCTCAGGCGGGTCGTGGGACCCTGCCCCGGAAGCGGTGAAGCTTTCATGAACTTTCATGCGCTCGGAGCTACCGGGGTGCTGCGCGAGACCACCCAGTCACGCAGCCACGACCCCACTGCGCAGCCCGCGAGATAAGGCGCCAGCATGATCAGGGCAAGCTCGAGCCAATAGCCCGGACGCCCGGGAATGACCCTGGCAACCGCAGCCGCGATCAACGCCGCCACCAGCAGGCCCAGCCAGCGCGCCATCACCTTGGAGACCGCCGGGCCGCGATGCACCACCGCGATCCAGCCCATACCGAAGCCAAGCAAGAGCGAGGCCAACAGCCAGCCCCAGTGAAACGCCGCCAGATACGCCATGTCGCTCACCTCACCACGAACTCGATGCGCCGGTTGTGCGCTTTGCCTTCGTCGGTCCCGTTGCTGGCCACCGGCTGCGTGCTGCCATAGCCGGCCGCCGAGAACCGTTCGGCCGGCAACCCGGCCTTGACCAGATAATCGACAACCGCCTGAGCGCGCTTTTCCGACAACGTCTGGTTGGCAGCGTCATCACCGTCGGCATCGGTATGGCCTGCGATTTCGACATTTGTAGCCTGGCAGCGTAGTGCGGTTTCGATCAGTCGGTCGAGAAGGCCGGTCGAATCCGGATCGATCCTGGCGCTGTTGGACTCGAAATGGATGGCGCCCTTCGACAGCAGCTCGGAGAAGAGCTGCTGGCATACGGTATTGTCGACGGGAGCGGCCTGGGGCTTGACCGAGATATCCGGCTTGAACTGGAAGCTCTGGGGAAAGTCCTTGCCGAGACCGGCGCGGATCTGCGCGGCGGCCGCGTCATAAAGCGCGTCCCCGGACAGCTTTACTTCCCGGTCGGACACGACCAGCGTACCGGTGGACAGCCGCGACAGCGCACCCAGCGCCGGAACCACGGCTGCGGCAAATCCCGACGGCGCACCGAGGCTCGTCTTCAGGTTGTCGACCACCTTTTCGTTGAAGAATTTGCGGCTGGCGGCCGCCACCAGCGCCGTGTGGGCGGCGGCGTCGGGTACATAGCCCGACAGCGTCAGGGTGACGGCGACCGGGTCCTTGTTGGCCTGGAAGACATAAGGCGGCGCCTTGATGTCGTTGGCGACCTTGTAGCCTTCCGGCAGCTTCTTCAGCGCCGCGGCGATGGCTTCCCTGCCTCCGAGGTCCCGCGCCATGCCGGACAGCGCCACATTCGTATCCGATATCGAAAGCTTGCCGTCCTTGAGCTTGCCGATCTGGTCGATCAGCAGCAGCGCAGCCTCATCGAAACGCGGCGGTGCGCCGCGGGCGAGATTCATCTGATCGACGACTTCAACGCCGCCGAGACTGGCGCGCGCGGCTTCCACGAGCTTGCCCTTGACGGCGGGCAACGGCGCGCTGCCGCCGAGCGTTACCCTGACGACATCACGCTCGGCCGACCACGCGAACGGCTTGGCTTCCGGCATCAGGCGGGTCTCGTCATTGACCAGCCGAACACCGGGTACGGCGTCAACCCGCGCGACCGCACCGCGCCGCCCGTCCTCGGAAAACGCGTCCGCCATAAGCGTGACATCGCGTCCGTCGACCGCAATCCTGGTCTTGTCGAGCAGAGTGTCCTTCAGCGCGGCGCCGCTGCGCGCCGTAAGGTCGGACTCCATGGGAACGGTGTTGTTCCAGGCTGCGATAGCCCAAAAGACGACCAGAAGGGTCAGACCGGGCCACCACTTGCCGCTCCACCTGAAAAGTCCGCGCATTCGATATCCCGTGGGCCCATTGCCCCGATTTTCCAAGACGTCACGAGCCGTCGCGGTGTGCTCCGAGGGCGCGACGCGTCCAGGATGAGCCCTTGATCGCGCTGCAACCCGTTGCTTAAGCGTGGTGTTTTATGGAAAGCGGATAACCATAGTCCGGGCCATGCTCTGACAACTCACTGATTTCAAGGCCGCTTTTGGTCTGATGCTCCCGCGGCGCGTCCGCGCTCGCCGGATCGGGAACCTCAAATCGGCGGCGCCGGAAGGACAGAGAAAACAAACCGTTGGGGGGCTGTCAAACCGGAAATGACCGCATGGCCCCGGCTGACGGATATTCCATTGGCTAACAGTTTGTTCAGCGGTTTTTCGCTAATTTCCTAAACGACAGGCTAACCGGTCCGCCAATCCCCGATGAAGCAGTTCCGCAACACCGTCATCCGCGCTGGACTAGGTGCGCTCTATTTCAGCGGCGCCTACGCCCTGCTGCGGCCAATCCTGTCGGGGGTCGGCGCCATCTTTACACTGCACCATGTCCGGCCGGTCCGTGACGGTGCGTTTCAGCCCAACCATCATCTCGAGGTGACGCCCGAGTTCCTGCGCGAGATGCTGATACATCTGCGCTCGTGCGATATCGACATCGTCAGCATGGACGAGGTGCATCGACGCCTGAACGAGCGGAATTTCTCGCGGCGCTTTGCCAGTTTTACCTTCGACGACGGCTATCGCGACAACCACGATTTCGCGCTGCCGGTGATGCGCGAGTTCGACGCGCCCCTGACCATCTACGTCACCAGCGATTTCGCGGAAGGCACCGGCCGGCTGTGGTGGATCGCGCTGGAGATGGCGATCGCAAACGCAACCACGATCGAGGCGGCGATCGACGGCACCGCCTGCCGGCTCGATGCCGCGACGCCCGCCGCCAAGCAGACCGCGTTCGACCGCCTGCACGAATGGCTGCGCGGACTGCCCGAGCACGATCTGCGGCACGAAATGAGCGTGCTATGCGCCCGCCACGGCGTCGACGAAGCGGCGATTTGCCGCGATCTCTGCATGTCCTGGGACGAGTTGAAGCAGCTCTCCGCCGATCCGCTGGTCACGATCGGAGGGCATACGGTTACCCATTGCAATCTGGCCGCACAGAGCGACGAGACCGCGAGCGAGGAACTGACCGCGAGCCGCGCGCGGATCGAAGCCGCGCTCGATCACCCCGTTGCTCACCTCGCCTATCCCTATGGCGACAAGGCGGCCGCCGGCGCACGTGAATTCGCTCTCGCCGGCGCCGCCGGCTACCGGACCGCGGTGACCACGCGGCCGGGCATGGTCTTCCCGGAAAATGCCGGCCATCTCACCGCATTGCCGCGGGTCTCGCTCAACGGCAATTATCAGGACGCGCGCATCCTGCCGGTTCTGACCTCGGGCGCAGCGACCGCGATGTGGAACGGCTTTCGCCGCGTCGACGCGGCATGACGGGCCGAGGTCATCGCCTCAGAGTCACCACCCCGGAGGTCATCGACTTCGCCTGCGCTGGATCACAAGACGGCTGGTCAAAGGCAGCCGTTCACCTGTCCGGAAGCGCTCTCCGGCTCATCAGCCTGATGCTGTTCCGCCTCGCCGATCAGATGCTGGTATCGCCGGAGCGTATTTTCCGTCTGGCGACGTCGCGAGTCGTAGATCGCCTCGAGGATGATGGTGAACAGGCCCTTGTGCATCGGTGGCCGCCATGCTTTTCCGGCGGACGAAACAATGCGGCTCGCAAAATAAGATGCATGTTTCATCGATACAGCTTTCATCGGTAAAGCTCAGGAGATCAATTTCAACATCCACCAATGGGCAGCCTGCCACGGCGACGCGAGAGCGCCTGTGTCGTGTTTCACATCTTGGGAAAAGTTAATCCTCGCTCGATCTCCTGAATTCGCGCACGCTCTGATTGCACGCGAATAGCGACGTTTCCTTGACTTGGCTACGCACCACGCTCAGAACAAGGCAAATGCACGGGAGGTCCGATGTTCAAGGATTTGTTTTCACTGCAGGGACGCGTTGCGCTCGTCACCGGCGGCTCGCGCGGCATCGGCAAGATGATCGCCGCGGGATTTCTCGCGCAAGGTGCTGCGCGCGTCTACATCACCGCGCGGAAAGCGGTCGCCTGCGAAGCGACGGCGAAAGAGCTCACGGCAGCCCATGACGGCGAATGCATCGCGCTGCCGATCGATATTTCCAGTCTCGACGGCGTCGACATGCTCGCGGGCGAGATCAAGAAGCGCGAACCCAAGCTCGACATCCTCGTCAACAATGCGGGCACCGCGTGGGGCGCAGACTTCGACGAATTTCCCGAGAGCGGCTGGGACAAGGTTGCGAATCTCAACCTGAAGACACCGTTCTTCCTGACGAAGGCGCTGGCGGGTCCGCTGCGCGCCGCAGCGAGCGCAGCGAGGCCCGCCAAGGTCATCAACATTGCCTCCATCGACGGCATCTTCGTCAATCCGCTGGAGACCTACTCATACGCAGCGACCAAGGCCGGGCTCATTCACCTGACGCGGCGCATGGCGGCGAAGCTGATCCACGATCATGTGGTGGTGACGGCGATCGCGCCCGGACCTTTTGCGTCGGACATGAACCGCGCCGCGCGGGACAATGCCGACGACGTCGCAACGCGCGTGCCGCTCGGCCGCATCGGCAATGAGGAAGACATGGCCGGCGCCGCGATCTTTCTCGCCTCGCGCGCCGGAGACTACGTCGTCGGCGCCACGCTGCCGGTCGACGGCGGCATCGTCTATGCCAAGCCGGGGATCGAGGGCAGCGGGTGGGACGAGTAAACGCGGTTATGGGTCCCTGCGTCGCAGAACGACAGGGGGCCGGTTTCCATGCACCCCGGTCGTCATGCCCCGGCTTGACCGGGGCATCCAGTACGCTGTGCCGTCATGGTTGGCACAGTGCTTTCATAATTGACTTCAATGTTTACTGGATCACCCGCTGCCGCGGGTGATGACGACCAGCATCGTGGCAACGAGCGCGCAGACGCCGGCCGCAGCTCTCTTAGGTCTCGATCTTCACGTATTCAAAGTCGCCGGGCTTGTTGTCGATGCCGACCTTCGGCGGCGAGATCCAGGAGGCGAAGCCGCCGATCTCGGTGACAGGCGTCATCAGCGAGGCGATGAAGTCGCCGTCGGCGCGCGACGGCAGCCAGTCGTCGCGGCGCTTGCCCCAGGTCGCGTCGTCGATCAGCAAGCCTTCCGGCGTCGCATGCGTGTCCTTGAACTCGCCGATCGCGCGATGGAAGGCGACATGTGGCAGCGCCAGCTTGAAATCATAACCCGCCGTCGTGATCACCTTGTTCCAGCGCAACAGGCCCTTGACGCAATCCTGCGTGTAGTCGTCGCGCAGCCGCATGTTGAGCGCGGTCAGCGCGGGCTCGTCGACCCGCTTGATCTCGCCACCCACGAGCTTCAGCACCGGATAGGTCGAGTTCTGCAGGCGGTGATCGTCCTTGATCTGGGTCTCGTGATAGCGGCCCTTGATGCCGGCATTGAAGGCGTTGGCCGCGTTGGTCGAGACCTCCGAGCCGAACAGGTCGAGCGACAGCGAATAGTGCAGGTTCAGCTTTTTCTGGATGGTCGGCAGGTCGATCACGCCGAGCGCGCGGATCTTCGCGATATCGGTCGGATCGTCGATGCCGGCCGCGCGCATCGCATCGCACGTCCGCTGCACCACGCGGGTGATGCCGGTCTCACCGACGAACATGTGGTGTGCCTCTTCGGTCAGCATGAAGCGGCAGGTGCGCGACAGCGGATCGAAGCCCGACTGCGCCAGCGAGTGCAGCTGCATCTTGCCGTCGCGGTCGGTGAAATAGGTGAACATGAAGAAGGACAGCCAGTCCGGCGTCGCCTCGTTGAAGGCGCCAAGCATGCGCGGGCTGTCCGCGTCACCCGAGCGGCGGCGCAGCAGCTCGTCCGCCTCCTCGCGGCCGTCGCGGCCGAAATATTTCTGCAGCAGATAGACCATCGCCCAGAGATGGCGGCCCTCCTCGACATTGACCTGGAACAGGTTGCGCATGTCGTAGAGCGAGGGTGCGGTCTTGCCGAGATGACGCTGCTGCTCGACGGAAGCAGGCTCGGTGTCGCCCTGGATCACGATCAGCCGGCGCAGCATGGCGCGGTGCTCGCCCGGCACTTCCTGCCAGGCCGGCTCGCCATAACGCTCGCCGAAGGGGATGACGCGGTTTTCTTCCTCGGGCGCGAGCAGGATGCCCCAGCGATAATCCGGCATCTTCACATAGTCGAACTTGGCCCAGCCGCGCGGATCGACCGAATAGGCGGTGCGCAAGTAAACCAGCGACTGCTGGAAGCCTTCCGGCCCCATGTCGTTCCACCAGTCGATATAGCCGGGATGCCAGCCCTCCAGCGCCTTCAGCACCTGGCGATCCTCGCCGAGATTCACGTTGTTGGGAATCTTGGTCGAGTAGTCGACGTTCATGATGTTGACGTTCATGGCCGTGCCTCCTTGGCTAGCGAATGGCGAATAGGGAGTAGCGAATAGGGTAAGCAACCATTCGCTATTCGCCACTCGCTATTCGCATTCGCTCCTCACACCCTCGTCATATCGAACCGCGGCTTCTGGCCGCTGCCGTAACGGCGGAGCGCGCCGTCCTCGCCGACCGCGTTCGGGCGCTGGAAGATCCAGTTCTGCCACGCGGTCAGCCGCGCAAAGATTTTTGACTCCATCGTCTCGGGTCCGACGAAGCGCAAATTTGCTTCCATGCCGGTGAGACTGTCGGGCGAGAAGCTGGCGCGCTCCTCAAGGAACACGCGCACCTCGTCGTCCCAATCGATGTCATCGAGCGCAAAGGTGACGAGGCCGATCTCTTCGGCTTCCTCCGCATCGATCGCCGCGCCGATTTTTTCGCGCGCGCGGTCGAGGTCCGCCGGATCGGCCTGGAAGCGCGACTCCAGCCGCGTCAGGCCGTGGCTCATCGGATAGGCGCCGAAATTCATCGCCGAGAGCGCGATGGCCGGCGGCGGGCGGTTGTCGCCCTGCCGCGAGCCGATCAGCATGTAGGAGCGGTCGGCCGCGAACACGAGCTCGGCTAGCGTTCCGACGAAACAGGAGCCGGGCTCAACCAGCGTCACCAGCGTGCGCGAGGTGACGTCGATGCGCTTCAGAACGCGCTTCCAATATTGCCTGATCTCGTTGACCAGCCAGTTCGCCTTGTTCGCTTCGAGGAACGCGTCATGCGCCAGCACATGGGCGCGCTCGCCGTGCGACTTGAACACGACGAGTGCGATCTCCAATTCGTTGATCCGCAGGTGCAGGATCGCGTCATCAAGCTCGCGCGCGACCTGCAGCGGCCAGAACGCAGCACCTTGCGCGATCATGTCTTCGATATCGGAGGGCGGCGGCGCGTCGGCCGCGTTGATCGTGATGGTAGCGATCCGCGCCGGACGGTCGATGTCGACACTGACGAAGCCATAACGGATGCCATTGGCGTCGATCGTTCGGGCAAGCGGCGAAAGCGCAATGCCCTTGCCATTGCCGTTCCGCTTCGAGGCGGCGGCAAATTCCTTGGCGCGCTCGGCGATCTTTGCTTCCAGCTTGCTGTTCGGCGCGATCTCGTCGACCAGCCGCCACTGCACCGCGCGCTTGCCCTTGATGCCTTCCTCGATGGTGCAAAAGACATCCGCGTGATCGCGGCGGACCTTGCGCTTGTCGACCACGCGCGTCAGCCCGCCGGTGCCGGGCAGCACCGCGAGCAGCGGCACCTCTGGCAGCGCGACGGAGGCCGAGCCGTCATCGGCGAGGATGATGTGATCGGTGGCGAGCGCGAGCTCGTAGCCGCCGCCCGCCGCGGTGCCGTTGACAACGGTGATGTAGCGCTGGCCGGAGTTCTCGCTGGAATCTTCCAGGCCGTTGCGTGTCTCGTTGGTGAACTTGCAGAAATTGACCTTGTGGGCGTGGGTGGCGCCGGCCAGCATGCGGATATTGGCGCCGGCGCAGAATACGCGGTTCTTGCCGGAGCGGATGATCACGACCTTCACCTCGGGATGCTCGAAACGCAGCCGCTGCACGGCATCCGCGAGTTCGATGTCGACGCCGAGGTCGTAGGAATTGAGCTTGAGCTGGTAGCCCTCGAACAGGCCGCCATTCTCGTCGACGTCCATGGTCAGCGTCGCGACATCATCGGCGACGTCGAGCTTCCAGTGCCGGTAGCGCGACGGATCGGTCTGGAAATCGATGAATGTCGCGCCTCCCGCGAGCGCGCGGTCGTCCCCGGCCATAGGGCTGCCCTTTGGATGTTATTGGACCAATTTTCATGCACTATAATTCATATTTGCGATGGCCAGTCTAGCCGGGATCGCTGGAATATGCATTTTGTTTCATGCCTTCAGACTGCAGCGCATGGCTCACGCCGCACGACCGTCCTGCGCCTCACCGTGGGTCCGCAGCACGGCATTGGCGAAATCCGAGATGACGTCCAACGTCGCCTCCGGCGCTTCCCGATGCGGGGAATGTCCGGCGTCGGCGACGACCGTCACATCGACCGGGCAGTAGCACTCATCCTGCGCGATCTCGATCTGGCGCAGCGTGCCGTACTGATCATTGGCGCCCTGGACGATCGCAATCGGGACGCGGATATAGGCGAGGTATTCCGAAATATCCCAGTCGCGGAATTTTGGATCGAGCCACGCGCCGTTCCAGCCATAAAAGGCGTTGTCGACGTCGCTGTGCCAGCGCGCGAGCTTGTCTTTCAGGTTCGTGGTCTCATAGGCGGTTTTGATCTCCGCGATCGAAGCCACCGAAATATCCTCGACGACGAAATGCGGCGCCATCAGCGCGACCGCGCGCACGCGATGATCCTGCACGCCGCCGGCATAGATCGCCGCGATCGACGCGCCGTCCGAATGTCCAACGAGCAGCCCACGACGGAAGCCGATCGCATCAAGCAGCTTCGGCAGAATGTCCAGCGCCTCGACATGCATGTAGTCGAGCGGACGCGGCAGTGCGACTGGCGACGATGCGCCATAGCCGGCGCGGGAGTAGACGAACACGCCAGCGCCGGTCGCGGCCTGCAGCCTGTCCGGGAAATCGCCCCACAGCCCCGCGCTGCCGAGGCCTTCGTGCAGCATCACGATGGTCGGCGCCTGATCCGGCGCCGGGCCGATCATGCGGTATTCGAGATCGGCGGCGCCGATGGTGAGGAAGCCGGAGGGTGGAAGCGTCATGCCACTACTCTACCTCTCGTCATGCCCGGGCTTGTCCCGGGCATCCACGTGTTCCGCACCGCGCGATAAAGGCGTGGATGGCCGGGTCAAGCCCGGCCATGACGGCTAGACTCGACTGTCCCTCGCGTAGCTTGAACCGCTGAATCTTCCCCGTCGCCGTCTTCGGCAGCGAGTCCACCACCTCGATCCAGCGCGGATATTTCCAGACGCCGATCTTCTGCTTGACGTGCTCCTTCAGCGCCTCGTCAAGACCGTCTGTCTTCGCTTCCGGCCGCAATACGACGAAGGCCTTCGGCTTCAACAGCCCTTCCGGATCGGCTTCCGGCACCACGGCGGCTTCGAGCACGGATGGATGCGTGATCAGCGCGCTCTCGACCTCGAAGGGCGAGACCCAGATGCCGGAGACCTTGAACATGTCGTCGGAGCGGCCGCAGAAGGTATAGCGGCCGTCGGCGTCGCGAGTGTATTTGTCGCCGGTGCGGGTCCAGTAGCCCTCAAATGTCGAGCGGCTCTTACTGCGCTGGTTCCAGTAGCCTTCGCCGGCAGACGGCGCGTGCACAAGCATCTCGCCGACCTCGCCATCAGGCACATCAGCGCCATTCTCGTTCACCAGCCGCACCTGATAGCCCGGCACGGGCCGGCCCGAGGAGCCGTATTTGATGTCGCCCGGCGCATTCGACAGAAAGATGTGCAGGAGTTCGGTCGAGCCGACGCCGTCGAGAATGTCGACGCCGAAACGTGATCTCCAGCTATTGCCGACCGATTCCGGCAGCGCCTCGCCGGCCGAGGTGCAGACGCGCAACCGCGTGCCGCAGCGCTCGTTCTTCGAACTCTCGTCATTCAGCATCGCGGCAAACAGCGTCGGCACGCCGTAGAAGATCGTGGGGTGATGCTTGTTCATCAGCGCGAACATCACGGCCGGCGTCGGCCGCTCGGGATTGAGGATCGTCGTCGCGCCGACCGACATCGGGAAGGTCAGTGCGTTGCCGAGGCCATAGGCGAAGAACAGTTTTGCGGCGGAGAGGCAGACATCGTCCTCGCGGATGCCCAGCACCTGCTGCGCATAGGTCTCCGCGGTCGCGGCGAGATTGCCGTGCAGATGCCGCACGCCCTTGGGCATGCCGGTCGAGCCCGAGGAATAGAGCCAGAACGCCGGCTCGTCTTCATGCGTCGCAACCGTTTCGAAACTGTCGCTCTCGCGCGCCAGTTCCTCGGACAGCAGTTTGTGGCCGAACGCATTATTGCCGGAGACGACGACGCAGTCGAGATCCGGCATCCGCCCGACAATGTCTTTGACGACCGGATACAACGCCTCGGACACGAACAGCACGCGCGCGCGGCAATCCGCCAGCACATAGGCATATTGATCGGTCGTCAGCAGCGTGTTCAGCGGCACCGGCACGATGCCGGCGCGGATCGCGCCCAGAAACACGACCGGGAAATCGACCGTGTCGAGCATGATCATGGCGACGCGCTCCTCGCGGCGCACGCCGAGACGGCGCAGCATGTTGGCCGCGCGGCAGGTCGCTTTCTGCAGACCGCCATAGGTCAATTCAGAGACGCCGTCGGTATAGGCGAGCTTGCCGCCGCGTCCCTCAGCGACATTGCGGTCGAGCAGCCATGTCACCGCATTGTAGGACTCCACGACGCTTCTCCCCCGCTTTTTGAATTATAATTCATATAAAGCCACCGAGCTTGCTTGCTGTCAATCTTGCTCCGGCATTATGTTTCCTCTTTGCCAGGCGCGATCACATCATGGACATGGACGAGACCACCGATCCGGAAGCCGGCTTCCTCGAACAGCTCGGCCAGCGCGTCCGCACCATGCGCGCGCTGCGCGGCATGTCGCGCAAGGTGCTCGCCAGGGTGTCCGGGATTTCCGAGCGCTACATCGCGCAGCTCGAAGGCGGCAAGGGCAATGTCTCGATCGTGCTGCTCCGCCGTGTCGCCAACGCGATGGGCGCGCATCTCGAAGACCTGATCCCCTCGGCCGATCCCGCGCCGGACTGGCAGGTGGTGCGCGATCTCCTGCGCAAGGCGTCGCCCGGCCAGATCGCGCAGGCCAAGGACATTCTCGCAGGCAGCAGCACGGCGACGCATCGCCGTGCGACCTTTGCGGGCATCGCGCTGATCGGCCTGCGCGGCGCCGGCAAATCCACGCTCGGCAAGCTGCTCGCGAAGACAGATCGGCTGGACGTTCGTCGAGCTGAACAAGGAGATCGAGCGGCAGAATGGCCTCTCCGTCGCCGAGATCATCGCGCTTTACGGCCAGGAAGGTTTTCGGCGCATGGAGCAGACCGCGCTCGGGCAATTGCTTGCGCGGAAGGAGCCGATGGTGCTGGCGACCGGCGGCGGCATCGTCTCCGAGCCGCTCACCTTCGACCTGATCCTGAAATCCTTCTACACGATCTGGCTGAAGGCCGAGCCGGAAGAGCACATGGCGCGCGTGCGCAAGCAGGGCGACCTGCGGCCGATGGCGGACGATCGCTCCGCGATGGCGGAGCTGCGCAACATCCTGCTCAGCCGCGAGCCGCTTTACGCGCGGGCATCCGCAGTGGTGGACACGGCGGGGCTCAGCGTCGATGCCGCGGCGGCGCGGCTGATCGAGGCGGTGGCGCCGGTGCTGGAGAAAGAGTCTCCCAATTTTGGCGCCCGCTCCGCGGCGCTATAACGTGCGCTCCACGTCACGCAGGTCGGCATAGCTCATCCCGCGCAGATTCTCGCCGTCGAAATAGACGAAACGCAGCCGCCGCCGCTGCGAGATGAAATTCGCCGGCAGCGGATCGTAGCGGAACGCTGCCGCCGCCGAGATGCGGCGTCAGGCTGCCGACATCGGTGAGCGCGTCGATCTCGACCCGCAGCAGGTCGCAAGGTCGCGCCGCTCGCGGTCATTTCGAACGGCACGCGCGCCAAGCCGCAGGAAGCTGGTGGGATCGGTGCGCGGCGAGGAAGCCGTCGACGAAGGCCGTTCTCGACCTTGTCGAGATCCGGCTCCGGCGACGGCGCGGCTGCCGCGCCACCCGGCCGGTGCGGCGTCTGCCATTGCGCAGCGGCGCGCGAGGAGTGCGGCAGGTTGTGGCCGGGCCCGTGCGGCGCGTGGTCGTGATCGATGGTCATGATCATGATCGTGCGTGCCGTGATCGTGGTCATGATGGTGGTGATGATGATCGTGCCGGCCCATGACGGTCCTCAATATGCAACTGGCTTGTTGATGATCGACTTGTGGCGGCCGAGCTTGCCGTGCGCGACCATCGAGCCCAGCGCCTCGACGACCACGCGCACGCCGATCAGCGCGGTGATGTCGGACGTGTCGTAGGGCGGCGACACCTCGACCACCTCGAGGCCGCACAGCCCCTCGGCGGCGACCAGGCCCGAGAAGCTTCAGCGCCTCGCGCGGCAGGAAGCCGCCGGGCTCCGGCCAGCCGGTGCCGGGAACGAAGCCGCAATCGATCGAATCGACGTCGAAGGAGATGTAGACCGCGTCGGCATCCTTCCAGGCGAGCTCGAGCGCGATCTCGGCGGTCTTCTCCAGCCCGATCTTCTCGATGTCGGCGATCGTCAGCACGTTGGTGTTGCGCTTGCGCGCGACCTCGACGCCCTCGCGCGGCACCTGCCAGCCGCCGATGCCGAGCTGCACCAGATTGGTCGGCGAGCACGTTCGGCAGGTTGGTCGCCCAGTACCAGGGCGTCGTGTGCATGCGCTCGTCGAGATCCTTCTCCTGGATGTCGATGTGGCGGTCGAAATGGATGATGCCGATCTTCTTGTCGGTGCATTGCGCGATGCCGCGCACGCAGGGGAAGCCGATCGAGTGATCGCCGCCGAGCATCATCGGCAGCGCGCCGGAGGAGAACACATGCGCGACGCCGCGGGAGATCTGGTCGAAGCTCTTTTCCAGATTGGCCGGGATCGTGAACACGTCGCCGGCATCGCATAGCGTCATCTGCTCGCGCAGATCGACGCCGAGCTCGTAATTGTAGGGCGTGTAGAGCGCCGAAATGCGCCGGATGCCCTGCGGCCCGAAGCGCGTGCCCGGCCGATAGGTGGTGCCGGAATCGAAGGGAATGCCGATGACGGCCGCGTCGTACTTCGCCGACGTCGCGGACGTTCTCGACATAGGGCGCCTTCATGAAGGTGTTGATGCCGGCGAAATGCGGCAGCTCGCCGCGCGCGAAGGTCGGGATGTCGCGATCGGTCAGGCTGTCGGCGCCGGGCAGCCCCATGTCGAGCGCCCATTGCCGCTCCTTGCGCCAGCCGTTGCTCGGCAGCTTGCCCTCGGCCTCGAGCGCCTTCCAGCCTTGCGTCGCCATCTTGTCGAAGTCGGGATGATGCCGGCGCGTCGTCGCGTGGCGCAGGGCGAAGCCCGGCGTGGCGCGACCGGCGCGTGCGGATGGTCGAACGAACATGCGTGCTCCTCCATGCGTTTGTCCTGGCTGCTTGCGCCTCGGTCTTGAGGAAGCCGAGCACCGGGCACGGCGCTGTCGCGGGTCAGATCGAGGTCGTAGGTGATCGTTGGCGCCGTAGCGCTCCGGCGCCTGCGGATCGCGCGCGGACGCGGTCGAGCGCGATCAGCCGCGTGCCGAGCCCGAACGCCTCCTTGATGTCGTGGGTGACCATGACGATGGTCATCTTCAGCTCGCGCCAGAGCGGCTTGATCAGCGCATGCATCTGCGCGCGCGTGCCGGGATCGAGCGCGCCGAACGGCTCGTCGAGCAGCAGCACGCGCGGCCGCTTGCGCCAGCGCCTGCGCGATCGCGAGCCGCTGCTGCATGCCGCCGGACAGCGCGCTCGGATATTTGTCGCAATGCTCGCCGAGCCCGACCGCCTCGATCAGCGCTTCGCTCTTCTCGATCGCCTCGCCGCCGCGCCGCACCGAACAGCCGCGCCGTGAGCGGACGCTCGGCGAACTCGTAGCCGACCAGCACGTTGCCGAGCACGGTCAGATGCGGAAACACCGAATAGCGCTGGAACACGATGCCGCGGTCGGGGCCGGGCTCGGCCGGAAACGGCTCGCCGTCGAGCAGGACCGCGCCCTGCGTCGGCCGCTCCTGGCCGAGGATCAGGCGCAGGAAGGTGCTCTTGCCCGCACCGGAGGGGCCGACCACCGAGAGGAACGTGCCGGACGCGATCTCGAGGTTGATGCGCTCGAGCACGATCTGCTCGCCGTATTCGACCCAGACATTGCGGAAGGACGAGCGCGCTCATCAGCGCGGCTCCTCGACATAGGCCCAGGGAAAGGCCTGCGGCCGATCCAGGCCGAGCGCGAGATCCAGCAGAAACGCGAGCAGCGTGATCCAGGCGACATAGGGCAGGATCACGTCCATCGACGAGATAGCGGCGCACCAGGAAGATGCGGTAGCCGAGCCCGACATCGGCGGCGATCGCCTCCGCCGAGATCAGGAACAGGAAGGCCGGCCCGATCATCAGCCGCACGCACTTGATCAGCCGCGGCATGATCTGCGGCAGCACCACGCGGATCGCGACCTGCCAGGTCGAGGCGCCCAGCGTCTGCGCCTTGATCGAGCTGCTCGCGCGGCAGGCGCGCGACCTCCAGCGACAAGATCGCGGATCAGTGTACGGCGTGACGCCGATGACGATCAGCATGACCTTCGACAACTCGCCGAGCCCGAACACGATGAACAGGATCGGCAGGACCGCCATCGGCGGGATCATCGAGATCACCGCGACCAGCGTGCCGAAGCGTCGCGCCCGCGATCGGCAGCAGCCCGACCGTCAGGCCGAAGCCGAGGCCGATCAGCGGTCGGCGATGCCGAGCCCCAGCAGCGAGCCGCCGCAGGCTGGCCGCGGTGTCGGTCCACAGCACGTATTCGCCGGACCGCCGGTCCGGCTCGGCCGCCAGCCGCTTGCGATGGTCGCGGCCATTTCGCGAGACCGGCGGCAGCAGCTTGTCGTCGGGATTGGCGGCGCGCCGCTCCGCCGATCCGATCGACATAGATCGATCGCGATCAGGACGAACGGCAGATCGCCGCAAGCAGCAGATCCGGCTGCCGCGCGCGGGAACGATGTTCATGACGCGTCGCATGGCGCGGCGCTCCTTCGTTGCGCGCCGGCCGATCCGCGTGCTGCGCGTCAGAGCTTGCCGTCGGCCGCCATCGTCATGTAGCTCGGGTCGAAGCGCAGCTTGACGTTCGTTGCCGAGCCGAGCGTCGCCGTCGGCGTCTGGATGCCGATCGCGTCCTTCGACTTGACGTTCTCGCCGAGCAGATTGTGCTCGAAGCAGAAGCTGCGCACGAGGTCCATGATCTTCGGCAGCTCGGCGCCGGTCATGAAGGCCAGCGCCGTCCTTCGGCGTGTAGTACATGCGGTGGTCTTGAGCTGGGTCTCGAAGCCGGCGAGGTCGGTGCCCGACAGCTTCGCCATCGCCTCGCGCGCCGCCTTGCCCTTCTCGCCGTCGTCCTTCATCAGGGCGATGGTCTCGTACCAGATGCCGACCAGCGCCTTGCCGAGGTCCGGATTGTCCTTCAGCGTCTCGGTGTTGACGACCAGCAGGTCCTCGATCTCGCCGGGGATCTTGCTGGAGTCGAACACCAGCGTCGCGCCCGGCTCGGCCTTCACTTCCAGGAGCTGCGGATTCCAGGTGACGATCGCGGTGGCGTCCGGCGACTTCGAAGCCGCGACGATGTCGGCATCCGACGTGTTGACGGTCTTGATGTCCTTTTCCTCAGCTTCACGGTCGACAGGCCGCGCGCCAGCAGATAGTGCGACACCGACAGTTCGACGAGGTTGATCTTCTGGCCCTTGATGTCGGCGAGCGTCTTGCCCTTCTTCAGCACGACGCCGTCATTGCCGTTGGAGTAGTCGCCCATGATGATCGCGGTGGTGTCGACGCCGCCGGCGGCCGGAATCGTCAGCGCGTCCATGTTGGTGACGGTCACGCCGTCGAACTTGCCGGCGGTGTACTGGTTGATCAACTCGACGTAGTCGTTGATCTGGGTGACGTTGATCTTGATGCCGTATTTGTCGGCCCATTTCTTCACGATGCCGGCTTCGGCCGCATAGGGCCACGGCATCCAGCCGACATAGATCGTCCAGGCGATGTTGAATTCCTTCTTCGGCGCGGCCGACGCGCAGGCGACATCGGCGCGGCCGCAAGCAGTCGAGGCAGCAGAAACGGCAGTCAGCAGATGTCGTGAAGTTTGCATATCCAGTCCCTCATCGGTTTGACGACCGCGGACTGGCAAATGACGACCTGAGTGCCTGCCAAACCGCGGCCACTGAGGTCTCCCGGGCTTTTATCCCGCCGTGCACCCGGGCTGATACGGCGCCCCGGGCGGCAACTCTCGGACCAGACATTCCCTGACAGGGAATCGGAACCCTAGCTGCCAACTCTGCGCAGATGGAAGCAATCAACGTGCCAGCGAAAATCTGTTTCGTTTCAATCATTGCCTGACCTCGACTGCCTAAAACGCCGGCACAAAGAATTATTATTGGGCGCGCGTGAAACGCGATTGCGCGCGCCAGTCTCAGAGCAGCCTTGGCTTCACGCTCGCCGCACCATCGCGCAGCAAGGGCAGGAAGCGCTTGATCATCTCTCCCGTCGACACACGATCGACATGGGCGCCGATGTTGATGGCGGCGGCAATAGCATCGTCGTAGCGCCGCACCGGCACCGCGATCGAACGAAAGTGCGGCTCGGCCTCGCGGTCGACCAGCGAATAGCCGCGCTCGCGGTCGGCGATGATGGCGGCCAGCAGGCGCTTCGGATCGGTGGCGGTCTGCGGCGTCATCGCATCGCGGCGCATTGCGACGAGCTTCTCTTTTAACTCGGCGTCGCCCAGGCGGCCGAGCATGGTGCGGCCGACCGCGGTGCAGAAGGCGGGAAGCCGATAACCGATATCGACGCCGCCGGTGAAGATGCGGGTCGGGCTGGCGCGGGCAATGAACACGACATCGTCGCCGTCCAGCACGGCGAGTGAGCTGATTTCCTGCGCTTCGGCGGAGATGTCATCTAGCACCGGCTGCAACACCGCGACCAACTGGCTGGAGCGCAGATAGGCGCCCGCGAGCGTTAGCACATGCGGCGTGAGCGCGAACAGCTTGCCGTCGCCGGTGACGTAACCGCCGTGCTGCAGCGTCAACAGGATGCGCCGGGCGGTCGCGCGCGGCAGACCGGCAGCGCCTGCGATTTCGCTCAGCGTCATCGGCGCAGGTCGCGCGCCAAAAGCCTGCAGCAGACGCAAGCCGCGATCCAGGCTTTCGACGAAGTCGGTCGCGCGCGGCTCAATGTCGTCGCGTTTCAGCTTGGGCACCGGTGACCTCCGGCCGATCAAAGGCATCTGAGGCGTTGCGCGGCGCGGCCGATGATGAAAACTGTTGCTTGCGCTGGTCATGCGCCATGTTACGATATTGAACAAATGTTCAATACGACGAACAAACTAGCCAACAACGGTTTCCGCCGCAAGCCCATTCGGATGAGGTGACGCGCCATGATGAGCCAGGAGCAGAACGACCTGATCACCCGCACCGGGCCGAAGGACCCCTGCGGCAAGCTGATGCGGAAATATTGGCAGCCGGCGGCGCTGGTCGGACGAATTGCAGGGCGAGCGGCCGGTGCGCCCCGTCAAGCTGCTCGGCGAGAACCTCGTGCTGTTTCGCGATCGAGGACGGACGCTACGGCCTGATCGAGCGGCATTGCGCGCATCGCGGCGCCGACCTTGCCTTCGGCCGGCTGGAGAATGGCGGCCTGCGCTGCGCCTTCCATGGCTGGCTGTTCGACGTCAGCGGCCAGTGCATCGAGACGCCGGCCGAGCCTACGGGCTCAACAACTCTGCCAGGGCATCAGGCAACGCTCCTATCCGGTGGTCGAGCGCAGCGGCATCCTCTGGGCCTATCTCGGCGAAGGCGAACCGCCGGCCTTTCCGGAGATCGACTGCTTCGTCGCACCTGACAGCCACACTTTCGCATTCAAGGGCCACATGGGCTGCAACTGGCTGCAGGCGCTGGAAGTCGGCATCGATCCCTGCCACGCCTCGTATCTGCATCGCTTCTTCGAGGACGAGGACACGTCGAAAGCCTATGGCAAGCAGTTCCGCGGCGCCTCCGCCGGATCGGACATGCCGATGACCAAGATCCTGCGCGAATATGATCGGCCGATCATCAATGTCGAGCACACCGAATATGGCCTGCGGCTGATCGCGCTGCGCGAGATCGACGAGGAGCGCACCCATGTGCGCGTCACCAATCAGCTGTTTCCGCACGGCTTCGTCATCCCCATGAGCACGGAGATGACCATCACGCAGTGGCATGTGCCGGTCGATGACGAGAACTGCTACTGGTATGCGATCTTCACCAGCTACACGGCGCCGGTCGACAAGGCAAAGATGCGCGACCAGCGGCTCGAGCTCTATGAGTTGCCGGACTACAAATCGCGCAAGAACAAGACGAACGATTACGGCTTCGATCCGCACGAGCAGGCGACTGCGACCTATACCGGGATGGGCAGCGACATCAACGTGCACGACCAGTGGGCGGTGGAATCGATGGGGCCGATCCAGGATCGCACGAGGGAGCATCTCGGCCAGAGCGACAAGGCGATCGTGCAATATCGCCGCCTGCTGCGGCAGGAGATCGAGAAGGTCGCCGGCGGCGAGCAGCCGATGCTGTTTCTCGACGAGGCGACGGCGAGGAGCATTCAGGGGCCGGCGACCATGGACGGTATCGGCCCGAGCCAGGGCTGGGAGCTCTACTGGATGGAAGTCGACGTCAAGCGCCGCCGCGGCGCGCCCTGGGCAGCGCCGGTACCGAAGGAGATCGCCGGCAAGGTGCATCATCTCACGGCGGCGGAGTGAGGCATATGCCCGACGCGAGGTCCGCACCGTCATTGCACGAGTCTCTCCGTCACTGCGAGGAGCGCAGCGACGAAGCAATCCAGAACTGTTTCCGCGGCGGGATTCTGGATTGCTTCGCTTCGCTCGCAATGACGGAATGATGCGGCGCGCGTCGTCCGACTGACTGTAGGGGCCAAACGTTGACCTTCGTCGCGCGTCACGCGCTGTGGTCGGAGGAGCAGCAGGAGGCGGCGCGGCGCCTCCGGCGTATCGTCGAAGAGAAAAACCTCGAAGTCATCCGTCTCGCCTTTCCCGACCAGCACGGCATCCTGCGCGGCAAGACGCTGATCGCGGCCGAGGCGCTTGCCTCGCTGGAAAGCGGCTGCACCATCACCACGACAATGCTCGCCAAGGACACCTCGCACCGCACGGTGTTTCCGGTGTTCACCGCGGGCGGCGGCTTCGGCATGAAGGAGATGGAAGGCGCCGCCGACGTGCTGATGGTGCCCGATCCCCTCGACCTTCCGCGTGCTGCCCTGGTCGCCCTCGACCGGCTGGCTGCTCTGCGACATTCATTTCGCCGACGGACGGCCGGTCCCGTTCGCGACGCGGCACATCTTCAAGTCGGTGCTCGATAAGCTCGGCGCGCGCGGCTACGACTTCGTCGCGGGGCTGGAGGTCGAATTCCACATCTTCAAGCTCGACGACGCCAAGATGTCGCCGGAGAATGCGGGCCAGCCCGGCCAGCCGCCTGCGGTCAGCCTGCTTTCGCACGGCTATCAATATCTGACCGAGCAACGCTACGACCAGATGGAGCCGGCGCTCGAGATCATCCGCCGCGACGTCCTCGCGCTCGGCCTGCCGCTTCGCTCGGTCGAGGTCGAGTTCGGCCCGAGCCAGTGCGAGTTCACCTTCCAGCCGCGCAAGGGGATCGAGGCCGCCGACAACATGGTGCTGTTCCGCAGCGCGGTGAAGCAGATCGCGCGGCGGCACGGCTATCACGCCACCTTCATGTGCCGGCCAAAACTGCCCAACGTGTTCGCCTCCGGCTGGCACCTGCATCAGTCGCTGGTGGCGCGCGACGGCGGCGCGAACGCCTTCATGGCCAAGGAAATGAACAAGGACAGCGCCGAGCCGCTCTCCGCGCTCGGCAAATTCTATCTCGCCGGGCTGCTCGCGCATGCGCGCGCCTCGGCCGTGTTCTCGACGCCGACCATCAACGGCTACAAGCGCTACCGCTCCTATTCGCTGGCGCCGGACCGCGCGATCTGGGGCCGCGACAATCGCGGCGTGATGATCCGCGTGCTCGGCGGCGCGGGCGATGCCGCCACCCGGCTGGAGAACCGGATCGGCGAGCCCGCCGCCAATCCCTATCTCTACATGGCCTCGCAAATTCTCTGCCGGCCTCGACGGCGTCGACCGCAAGCTCGATCCCGGCCCGTCCGCCGATACGCCCTATGAGACGAAGGCCGATCTCCTGCCGAAATCGCTGCGCGAGGCGGTCTTTGCGCTCAATGACGATCCGTTCTTCCGCAGCGCGTTCGGCGAACAATTCGTCGACTATTACGTGCACATCAAGAACGCCGAGATCGAGCGCTTCCAGGCCGAAGTGTCCGACTGGGAGCATCGCGAATATTTCGAGATGTTCTGACGGTATCATCCTCCGAGATGACCACGAATCAGATCACGATAAACCAACCTTTGTCGTGAAAAGTGCAGAGCACCCCGGCGTCAAACCAGTGTATCGCTTGGACAAGTTTGCTTATCCTGCCCGTGCGAAGAACGTTGACCGGAGTGTTTGAGATGAAGTGCTTTCCCGTGATCGCGATTGCTCTTGGCGATGAGCCTGCCGGCAGCTGCCGCGTTGGCCCAGAGCGCGCCAGCCAGCGGGAATGAACCATCGGCAACGACAGCGCCGGCGGCTTCACCGACGCCGGAGGCAGACGCCTGCTCCCGCAGCACCCCCACCTACCTCAGCGGGCCCGAGGCAACACCGTCACCTGCTCCGTCGCAGACGACGTCCGCGCCGTCACCCGCTCCCTCTCAGACCACGGCCGCGCCCTCGTCGGCTCCATCCGACACCGAGCCGAAAGCGAAGACTGCTGCAAGGAAGAAGCCCACACACGTGACGCAGCGGCAGGAGATCGAAAAATCGCTCGCGACAGGCACGGTACCATCGCGCTACCGCAGCCAGGTTCCGAAGGAATACCAAAAATACATTCCGTTCGCGAGATAGCGATCCGTACACCTGTTTTCACCGGCGGAACAAACTCCGGACATGCGAGGTTGTCGAGATCGTTAATTGAAACGATCGTCGCATGTCATCGCTTGACCATTTGACCAGAGGGCCAATGCCGGAGGAGCACGGTTGGCGCCGTGCCGTTGAGCGGCTCGGGCCGTATCAATCACTGATATTGTTGGCCGTACCACTCTGCATCGTGGAGCCGCTGAAGCTCGCCGCGGTCGCGGTCGCCGGCAAGGGACACTGGATCACCGGCACCGGAATGATCATCGCTGCCTATGCAGCGAGCATCTACGTGGTCGAGCGGCTGTTCCTGATCGTCAAGCCGAAGCTTCTGGAGCTTGAATGGTTCGCCTGGTGCTGGACGCGATTTGTCACAGCACGCGACGGAATCGTAAGCTGGTTCACGGGCGAATCAAAGTCGAATGAGCAGCGGGAGGATCGCCGATGAAGGATTTCTCGGACGCCTCATTCACGCCGGAGACCATCGAGGCCATGACGGTCGCGCTGGAAACCTCTACCGCCACGCTGCCAGAGCCGGTATCGTCGGCACATGTTCAGTTTCTCGCCGAATCGATCCTGCGAACAGCGAAGACCGGCGAGCGTGACCCGGCGGTGTTGAAGCGCATCGCGCTGATGGAATTGCAGATCGCGCCGCGGAGCTGATTGCGGGGCGATTGCGGGTGGGTGTCGAGCAGTTCCGGCGTCCATCCTTCGAGACGCCCGCCTGCGGCGGCCTCCTCGGGATGAGGTCGGAACAAGCGGCACACTACTTAACCCTCATGATGAGGAGGCGCGATGGCGCCATCTCGAACCATGAGGCAGAGACGCTCGCAACGAAGCGATGGCCCGGGACCGATCACGGCGACCGTACGCATCAAATTCCGAGATAGCGGTGCTGCAGTTCCGGCTCGGCCATCAGTTGCTCCGACGTGCCGTTCCACACCGTGCGGCCGCGCTCGATGATGTAGTGCCGGTCGCAGATGCGCGTCAGATGCTCGACATTCTTGTCGATCACCAGGATCGACTGGCCGCGCGCCTTCAGCATCGACAGGCAGTTCCAGATTTCCTCGCGGATCAGCGGCGCCAGGCCTTCGGTCGCTTCATCGAGGATCAACAGCTTCGGATTGGTCATCAGCGCGCGGCCGATCGCAAGCATCTGCTGCTCGCCGCCGGAGAGCTGATTGCCCATGTTGGCGCCACGCTCGGCAAGCCGCGGAAACATTGCGTGGATCTTGTCGAGCGTCCAGGGATCGGTCGCGTTGAGGCGATTGGCTGACGCAGCGACGAGATTTTCGCGCACGGTGAGGTTCGGGAAGATCTGGCGTCCCTCGGGAACGAGCCCGATGCCGAGCTTGGCGATCCTGTAGGACGGCAGGGTTCGCACCTCCGCACCCGCGAAGCGGATCGCGCCGGCGCGCGCCGGCGTCAGCCCCATGATCGAGCGGATGGTGGTGGTCTTGCCCATGCCGTTGCGGCCCATCAGCGAGACCATCTCGCCGGACTTGATCGACAAGGACAGGCCGAACAGCACCTGGCTGAGACCGTAACAGGTCTCGATGCCGTCGATGTCGAGCAGCGCCGCCTCAGCCATGCTTCACCACCACATGCTGGTCGCCGAGATAGGCGCGCTTGACCTCTTCGTTCTGGCGGATGTCGGTCCGGCGCACCGGAGGCGATGACGCGGCCATAGACCAGCACCGAGATGCGGTCGGCGAGCGCGAACACGGCCTGCATGTCGTGCTCGACCAGCACGATCGTCACTTCCTTGCGCAGCTCCAAGAGCAGCTTCACCATGCGCGCGGATTCGGTGACGCCGAGACCGGCCATCGGCTCGTCGAGCAGCAGCAATTGCGGCCTGGTCGCGAGCGCGACCGCAAGCTCGAGTTCGCGCTGCTCGCCATGGCTGAGCTTGGCGACCGGCACATCGGCGCGGGCCGCAAGACCGACGCGTTCGAGCGCGGCCGCGGCAGCGTCGCGCAGACCCTTCTCTTTCCGCGCATTGCCCCAGAAGCGGAAGGAGTGCCCGTCATGCGCCTGCGCTGCGAGCGCGACATTGTCGGCGGCGGTGAAATCCGGCAGCAGCGAGGTGATCTGGAAGGAACGCGCGAGCCCGAGCGTACAACGGCGATAGGCCGGCATGTCCGTGATGTCGCGGCCGCCGAGAAAGATGCTGCCGGAGTTCGGCGCGAGATGACCGGTGAGCTGGCTGATCAGCGTGGTCTTGCCGGCGCCGTTCGGGCCGATGATCGCGTGCAGCTCGCCTTTCGCGACGTCGAGCGAAACGTGATCGGTCGCGAGGATGCCGCCGAAGCGGCGCACTAGCTTGTCGACGCGGAGCAAGGGATCGGCCAAGGGATTAGCCACGATTCAGCCTCCCGAGCAGCCCCATGATGCCGCCACGCCCGAACAGCACGATCAGGAGCAGGAGCGGCCCCATGATCAGCGCCCAGTATTCGGTGATCTGCGACAACAGCTCTTCCAGCAGCAGATAGACCACCGCGCCGATCACAGGGCCGAACAGCGTGCCCATGCCGCCGAGGATCACCATCACCATGAGATCGCCGGAGCGGGTCCAGTACATCACGGCGGGACTGACGAAATCGGTGTTGTTGGCGAGCAGCGCGCCGGCGAGCCCGCACATCGTGCCTGATATGACGAAGCAGACGAGCTGGTAGCGCTTGGCTGGAAAGCCGATCGCCTGCATGCGTTGCTCGTTGGAGCGCAGGCCCTGCACCACGAGGCCGAAGCGCGAATTGACGATGCGCCAGATCAGGAAGATCACGCCGAGCAGGCAGCCGAGGCAGAGATAATAGAACTGCACGCGGTTGCCGAGGTTGATGAGGCCTGCGAAATCACTGCGCTTGTAGATCGTGAGTCCGTCATCACCGCCGTAGCGCGCCAGTCCCGAGGCGACGTAATAGGCCATCTGCGCGAAGGCGAGCGTGATCATGATGAAATAGACGCCGCGGGTGCGCAAAGACAGCGCGCCGATCACCAGCGCATAGATCGCGGAAGCGGCCAGCGCGACAGGAAACTGCACGAAGCCGGAGCCTATGCCTTCCTGCGCCAGCATGCCGACCGCATAGCCGCCGATGCCGAGATAGGCGGCGTGGCCAAAGCTCATCATGCCGCCATAGCCCATGATCAGGTTGAGGCTCGCCGCCGCCAGCGCCAGGATCACGATGCGGGTGAACAGCGTCAGCACGAAGACGTTGCCGCTGAGCGTCGAATAAAGCGGCAGCAGCAACAGGCCGGCGACGACCAGCGCGGCCACGATATCGCGGACGTTGAAGGAGGCCTTCATCGGCGGCTGGCCGGAAACAGCCCCTCCGGCCGCAGCACCAGCACGATTGCCATCAGCAGATAGATCATCATGGACGACAGCGCGGGCGCGGCGGTCGAGGCCGCGGCGGAGCTCAAGACCTGCCGCAACAGATTGGGCAGGAAGGCGCGGCCGAGCGTATCGATCAGGCCGATCATGATCGCCGCGATGAAGGCGCCGCGGATCGAGCCGATGCCGCCGATCACGATGACGACGAAGGCGAGGATCAGAATGTTCTCGCCCATGCCGATCTGCACGGTGAGGATCGGCGCCTGCATCAGCCCGGCCAAGCCCGCGAGCGCCGCGCCAAGCCCGAACACCAGCGTGTAGAGCAGCTTGATGTTGATGCCGAGCGCACCGATCATCTCGCGGTTGGACGCGCCGGCGCGGATCAGCATGCCGATGCGCGTGCGCATCACGCCGAGATAGAGCAGGAGCGCCACCAGCAGCGCGACCACGATGATCGCGAGCCGATAGGCGGGATAATGGATGCCGGGCACGATCTGCACGGGCACGCTGAGCCAGGCCGGCAGCGGCAGCGCCAGTCCCGCCGGCCCCCAGATCAGCCGCACCGCTTCGTTGAAGAACAGGATCAGCCCGAAGGTCGCGAGCACGTGGTCGAGATGATCGCGGCCGTAGAGATGCCGCAGTGCCGTAAATTCGAGCACGATGCCAAGCAGCAGCGTGGCGCCGAGCGCCAGCAGCGCGCCGAGCACGAAGCTGCCGGTCCAGGCCACGAAGGTCGCGGCGAAATAGGCGCCCATCATGTAGAGCGACCCGTGCGCGAGATTGACGAGGTCCATGATGCCGAACACCAGCGTCAATCCCGCCGCCAGCAGGAACAGCAAGAGCCCGAACTGCAGGCCATTCAGGATTTGTTCGACGACGAGGAGCATGCACCCTTACATCAAGCTCAATTCATCAGGCTCAAGAAAAAACGGCGGCAGGACCGACCGGGGCACTGCCGCCATTATCCAATCTTTCAAGCTTAAAGCAAATTCCGCGCCTATTTCATCGGGCACTTGTCGTGGAAGCGGTCCTGATCGTCCTTGACGATGGTCGCGACCGTTTTCAGCGAGAGCTGGCCGTCGGCGTCCTTGACCACGTCCTGCAGGTAGAAGTTCTGGATCGGGATGTGGTTGTTGCCATATTTGAACGGCCCGCGCAGCGACTTGAAGTTGGCCTTCTCCATCTCGGCCTTCATCGCGTCCTTCTTGGAGGTGTCGCCTTTCACCGCGACCACCGCGCTGTTGATGAGCTGCGCCGCGTCATAGGCCTGCGCGCCGTAATAGGTCGGGCGCAGGTTGGGATATTTCTTGCGATAGTCCGCGACGAACGTCTTGTTCTGCTCGTTCGGCAGGTCGTTGACCCATTCCTGCGCGCCGGGCACGCCGATCGCATTGTCCTTCTGCAGCGGCAGCGACAATTCGTCGACGGTGAACGCCGTATAGAGCGGCATCTGCTCCTTGATGCCGGCCTGGGCATATTGGTTGAGGAACTGCACGCCGGCCGCGCCCGGATAGAACACGAAGATCGACTGCGCCTTGGAATTGCGCGCTTTGGTCAGTTCGGCGGAGAAGTCGAGCTGGCTCGGCCACACCGTATATTCCTCGCCGACCACCTCGCCCTTGAAGGTGCTCTTGACGCCGGCGAGCATGTCCTTGCCGGCGGCGTAGTTCGGCCCGATCAGGAACACCGACTTGACGCCCTTCTGGTTCATGTAGAGGCCCATCGCGGCCGGCGTCTGGTCGTTCTGCCAGGAGGTCGAGAACACGTAAGGAGAGCACAATTCGCCGGCGAGCTGCGACGGGCCGGCATTGGCCGAGATCAGGAAGGTCTGCGAATCCACCGCGGTCTTCAGCGACGCCAGCAGCACGTTGGACCAGATATAGCCGGCGATGAAATCGACCTTGTCGGACTGCACCAGCTTCTCGGTCTTCTGCTTGCCGACATCCGGCTTCTGGCGCGTCGTCCTCATAGATCACCTCGACCGGCTTGCCGCCCATCTTGCGGCCGAGATGGTCGAGGGCGAGCTCGAAGGAGTTGCGCATGTCGTTGCCGATCACGGCGGTCGGGCCGCTGAACGTCGAGACGAAGCCGATCTTGATGGTCTCGCCCGCCTGGGCCGCGCTTGCCAGCGTCAGCGCCGCCGCGCCCGCGAGCCAGAATGCCGTTTTCATATGTTTCCCCCTCCTCGTGACCTCAAATGATCCAGCCGGGTTTGCACCCGGTCTTTGTTTCGGCAATATCTCCTCCTGCCAGCAAGTCCCGGGCATCGCCATAGAACCTTCGGCCCGGCAGCAGGGCGGCCTGCACCATAATTCGTGGCTGTCGCGGATAGCAAGAACTATAGTTCTGGTCGATTGTCGCAGGCCTGCTCCGTTTCGCGCTGCGTCCTTCACGCGGCGGTTTGATGATCCGCTTTGTCTATCAACCAATTGGCACAGCGCTCTTGGTACGGACATATGAATGCGTAGGTTATGAATGGAGATCAATGATCCCTGAAATTTAAGGCTGCAAATCCATGACTGTCGTGTCGTCAAATCCCCATCGCGTGGTCATCGTCGGCGCCGGCTTCGGGGGGCTCGAGACAACCTACCGGCTCGCCGGCGCGCCGGTTCAGATCACGCTGGTCGACCGCCGCAACCATCATCTGTTTCAGCCGCTGTCTGTACCAGGTCGCGACGGCCTCGCTGGCGACCTCCGAGATCGCCTGGCCGATCCGCTCTCTGATGCGCAACCGCCCTGAGGTGACGACCCTGTTTGCGACAGTGAGCGGCGTTGATACCGAAGGACGCCGTGTGCTGCTCGAAGACGGCGGCGCCCTGCCCTATGACACGCTGGTGCTCGCGACCGGCGCGCGCCACGCCTATTTCGGCCATGACGAATGGGAGCCGTTCGCGCCCGGGCTGAAGACGCTCGAGGACGCCACCACGCTGCGCCGCCGCATCCTGGTGGCGTTCGAGCGCGCCGAACGCGAGACCGATCCGGCGCGGCGCGCGGCGCGACTGACCTTCGTCATCATCGGCGCCGGACCGACCGGCGTCGAGCTCGCGGGCACGATCGCCGAGCTCGCGCATGTCACGCTGCCGAAGGACTTCCGCAACATCGACACCCGCAAGGCGCGTGTCGTGCTGATCGAAGCGGGTCCGCGCGTGCTCGCCGGTTTCGCCGACGAGCTGTCGGCCTATGCGCTGGCGTCACTGGAGAAGATCGGCGTCGAAGTGGTGCTCGGCCAGCCCGTCACCGACTGCAATCGCGACGGCGTCGTCTATGGCGGCAATACCCTCGCCGCCAAGACCATCATCTGGGCCGCCGGCGTCCGCGCTTCGCCCGCCGCCGAATGGCTGGGTGCACCGGCCGATCGCGCCGGGCGGCTGGAGGTCGCGCCTGATCTCACCGTGCCCGGCCATCCCGACATCTTCGCGATCGGCGACACCATCACCATTCCAGCCTGGAACGGCCAGCCGGTGCCGGGTATCGCGCCGGCCGCCAAGCAAGAGGGCCGCTACGTTGCGGAAACGATCAAGGCGCGGCTGGAAAACCGCAAGCCCGGGCCGTTCCGCTACAAGCATGCCGGCAGCCTCGCGCAGATCGGCAAGCGGCTCGCGGTGATCGATTTCGGATCGATCCGGCTGCGCGGCACGATCGCGTGGTGGATCTGGGGCATCGCCCACATCTACTTCCTGATCGGACTGCGCCATCGGCTCAGCGTCGCGCTGAGCTGGCTATGGATCTATGTGCGCGACCAGCGCGCGGCGCGGCTGATCACGCAGGGCAGCAGCAAGGTGGCGCGCTGAGCCGCACCGGCTGTCTGTCATATCGCCGCAGCCGGCTCGCCTTAAAAATAGCCAACTGCACCTTGAACGCATCTGGTAGAGCGCACGCAAAGGTGCGCTAAACAACTGACGCGGATGAACCATTCCGATCATGCAGCGTCCGCCGATATTGTACACAATGGCATACCGCTTGCTTCGATGAGTGTAGAAAATATCCTGAGAGACCGCCTCTCATGGCAAACCTCCATCCGGATCGGAGTTCTGTGTGACCGAGACCGCCGCTGAGATCGTCGCCGCCCACCGCATGGGCCGGTACTCGCCCATGGACACCGTGGCACGCTGTTACCAGCGCATCCGTGCTCACAACGATCCCGCCATCTTCATCAGCCTGCGTGACGAGCTGGATGCGCTCGCCGAAGCCAAGACGCTCAGCGCGAACCACGACGCCGCGATGCTGCCGCTGTTCGGCGTACCCGTTGCGGTAAAGGACAATATCGATGTCGAGGGCCTGCCGACCACCGCGGCCTGCCCGGATTTCGCCTACACGCCGTCGCACGACGCGACCGCAGTGGCGCGGCTGCGCGCGGCGGGCGCCATCATCATCGGCAAGACCAATCTCGACCAGTTCGCCACAGGCCTCGTCGGCGTGCGCTCACCCTACGGCATTCCCCAAAATCCCGTTCGCGGCGATCTCGTTCCCGGCGGATCGAGTTCGGGGTCGGCAGTCGCGGTATCGGCCGGACTGGTGCCGCTGGCGCTCGGCACCGACACCGCGGGCTCCGGCCGCGTACCCGCGATGCTCAACAACATCGTCGGCCTGAAACCTACTCTCGGCATGGTTTCGACATCAGGCGTCGTGCCGGCCTGCCGGACACTCGACTGCGTCTCGATCTTCTCACTCACCGTCGACGATGCAGTCGCAGCGCTCGCAGCGATCGCCGGTCCCGACGAGGCCGATCCGTTTTCGCGCGACCGGCCGTTCGGCTCCATCACGCGCCTTCCCGCGACGCTTCGTCTTGGCATCCCGCGCGACGGCCAATTGCTGTTCTTTGGCGACAAGGCCTCCGAGACTGCCTATGGCGACGCGCTGAAGCGCTGGCGCGCGCTTGGCGCCACGCTGATCGAGTTCGACCTGGAACCGTTCTACGAGACCGCGCGGCTGCTCTACGAGGGACCGTGGGTCGCGGAACGCTATCTCGTGATCCGCGACCTGCTGGCGTCGTCGCCGGAGTCAATTCATCCGGTGACGCGCGAGATCACGATCGCGGGCGCAAGGCCGACCGCGGCCGAGACCTTCGCGGCGCTGTACAGGCTGCAATCGCTGCGCAAGGCCGCCGCGCGAACGTTTGCAAATCTGGATGCGATCGTGCTGCCGACCGCGCCGACCGCCTACACCACGGAACAGGTGCTGGCTAATCCGATCGAGCTGAACAGCCGGCTCGGCAGCTACACCAATTTCGTCAACCTGCTCGACCTCTGTGGCCTTGCGCTGCCGGCGGCGATGCGGCCCGATGGCATTCCTTTCGGCATCACACTGCTGGCGCCGGCGGGACGGGATGCCTTGCTCGCCTCGATCGGTCGCGTCTTCCATGCCGACACCAGGCTCACGACCGGCGCCAAGGGCCGGGCGCAGCCGCAGCTTGCGCCGTTGCCGACGCGCGTCGACGAGGACATCGCGATCGCCGTGGTCGGCGCGCATCTCTCCGGCATGGCGCTGAACGGTGAATTGCGGGCGCTCGGCGCGCGCTTCCTCGAAGCCGCTGTCACCGCGCCGGATTACAAGCTCTATGCGCTCGACACCAAGCCGCCGAAGCCGGGCATGCTGCGCGTGAAAGCCGGCCAGGGCGTGTCGATCGAGCTGGAAGTCTGGGCGCTCGCGCCCGCGTCGTTCGGGCAGTTCGTCGCCGCGGTGCCGCCGCCGCTCTCGATCGGCACGGTTCGTCTGGCGGATGGCCGCGGGGTCAAAGGTTTCATCGTCGAGGCAGCAGCGCTCGGTGAAGCGCTGGATATTTCATCCTTCGGCGGTTGGCGCGCGTATATGGCGGAAGCGGTGTAGCCGTCATTCCGGGGCGACGCACCAGCGTCGAACCTGGAATCTCGCGCGTCGGACCGAGGCGCAAGACGATCTCGAGATTCCGGATCAGCCCGCTTCGCGACCTGTCCGGACTGACGGCGTGGATGGATATCGCGCAAAGGCAGCCGTCTACAGCGACACCGCGTAGATCTCGTATTCATCGCGCACCAGCTCGATATGGGCGCGCATGGCGCCTGCGGCGCCTGTGCGGTCGCCGCGCATGATCGCCACTACGACGCGGTCGTGCTCGGCGTGCGACTTGGCCAGACGTCCGAGATTGCGGAACTGCGCGCGGCGGAACGGCTGCACCCGCACCCGCGTCGCCAGCGTCATCTCGGCGATGTAGGCGTTCTGCGAACCGCCATAGATCGTATTGTGGAAACGCTCATTGACCTCGTGGAAGCGGTCCGGATTGCCGGCATGGCTCAGCACGCGCAATTCCTCGTGCACGGCCTCGAGCTTGTGACGCTCGACCGGCGGCATCCGCTCCGCGGCAAGGCCCGCGCACAAGGCTTCCAGCTCGGCCATCGCCTCGAACATTCCGGTCAGCCGCTCGATCGAGGGCCGCGCCACCACCGCGCCGCGATGGGCGCGCGTCTCGATCAGCCCGCTGGCGGCAAGCTGGCGCAACGCCTCGCGCACTGGCGTGCGCGACACCTTGAAGCGCCGTGCGATATCGGTCTCGTCGAGCGGCGCCCCCGGCGGCAGCACGCCGCGGACGATCTCGTCGGCGAGTTGCAGCCGCAGCTCTTCCGCGCGCGTGATCTTCCGTACCGGCGGCAAGGCGCGATGCGTTGCGCCGCGCCGCCGCCCCGCCCTCGCTCGAGGCGCGTCGCGCTGCGTCGGCCTGAAGGCTGTCGAAGCTCATGTCGCCGAAGCCTTGGTAGGCTCTTTGGGCTCGTCGATGACACTGACATGCGCGGCGACGATTCTCCAACCCTCGGGACAGCGGACCCAGGTCTGCATCTGCCGCCCGACACGGCCCGGCGTGCTGTCGCGATAGAACAGCGTCGAGGCGACCGCGGTGTCGCGGCCATAGGTGGTGATGACCGTTCGCGCCGTCCTGCGCATCAGCCCGGCGGACGAGCGCGCCGCACGAAACGACGAGATCTCGCTATAGCCATAGAGATTCTCACCGATGCCATAACGCAGCGTACGCGGATCGTTGCGGAACAATTCATCGAGCACCGCGACGTCGTTGGTGACCAGCGCCGTTTCATAGCGCTCGAATTGCGCGGTCACCTCGGCGATCACGTCGGGCAGATCGATGTCCATTTCTCACAGTCCTCTTGGCAGCGGCGCCGCGGCCGTGCCCATTCGTTCCAGCGCATGCGCGACGCGCAGCGCAATATCCTCGCGCCAGGGCGCAGCAATGATCTGCACGCCGATCGGCATCGGCTCCAACGGCACCGGCACGGCGACGACCGGCAGCCCGATGAAGGAGATCGGCTGGGTGTGGATGCCGATATTGGCGCGCACCGGCAGTTCGACGCCATCAAGCACGAAGGTGGTCTGACCGATCTTCGGCGCGACGCAGGGCGTGGCCGGCGCGATCAGCACGTCGACCGTCTCGAAGATCTTCAGAACCTGCGCACGATACCAGCGGCGGAATTTCTGCGCGCGATCGACCAACGGCGCCGGGATCATCGCGCCCGCGATCAGCCGGTCGCGCACCGCCGGATCGAAATCGTGGGGACGCTTGCGCAGGCGGTCGAGATGCAGCGACGCCCCTTCCGTGGTGGTGATGACATAGGCAGCGGCACGGGCGCGCGCGGCCTCCGGGATCTCGATCGTGCGCGTGATCGACAGTGCCTTCGCAACTCGCGCGACCGCCTCGACGGCTTCCGGAAACACGTTCGTTTGAAAATGCCCGCCGGCAAGCGCAATGCGCAGGCCGCCGATGTCCTCCGCCAGACGCGGCGTCACCGGCTCGACGGGCCGCGTGGTGCAGGCGGCATCATCGGCATCCGGCCCTTGCATCGCGTCATAGGCAAGCGCGAGATCGGTAACCGAGCGGGCGAACGGGCCGAGATGATCGAAGCTCGCCACAAAGGGAAACGAGCGCGCCCGCGACAGGCGGCCATAGGTCGGCTTCAATCCGAAAATGCCGCAGAACGACGACGGCACCCTGATCGAGCCGTTGGTGTCCGATCCCAAAGCGATCGGCACCAGAGCGCCGCCGACGGCGCCACCAGAGCCGCCCGACGAGCCGCCGGTCATCCGCGTCGGATCGTGCGGATTGCGCGACGGGCCATCGTGAATGTTCTCGCCGGTGAAGTCGTAGGCGTATTCGCCCATGTTGAGCGCGCCGACCAGGACCGCGCCGGCCTGCTCCATCCGCTCGATCAGGGTCGAATCACGCGGCGCCGGTGGAAGATCGCGGTTGATCTTCGATCCGGCGCGGGTCGGAAGCCCGGCGATATCGAACAGGTTCTTCACCGCGAAAGGCACGCCGGCCAGCGGACCGACAGGCCTGCCCGCCGCGATCGCCGCATCGATCGCCTTCGCCTTGCTGCGCGCGCGATCCGCGGTGACGTCGGTGAAGGAATTGAGGATCGTGTCGTGCTGCGCGATCCGCGCCAACGCGGCTTCGGTGACAGCGAGTGCCGTGGTCTTGCCGCCGGCAACGGCCTTGGCGATGTCGGCGGCGGACGGGCTGTCGGAAGGATTCGTCATGGCGGGATCAGGCTGTGAAGACACTGGCGGGCTCGGTCTCGTCCGGCAGCACGAATTCGTCGACCATCCGCGCAAGCTTCAGCGACACCTCGAGATTGGCGCGCACTGCCGGCCTCCAGGCCTCCTCGACCGGCAGCGCCAGCGCCTTCGCCACGGCATCGATATAGTCGTCAAGCGGATCAGTCATTGTTCTCCCTTCGACGTAGCTCAATGCGTGGCCGGGTTCGCCGCCAGCCTCACCTTATCCAGCTGAGCCTGGTGTTCGCAATGTTCGTGCCAGAGCTTGCGCCATGGCCTTACGTCGCTAAGTCCATGACAAAGCGCAGGAATATAGGAGACACGCGGAGAACCTGCATACAAGGCGGCATCGTTGCCTATTTGAAAGGCAAAGGCGACGGTCCATCCACCGTCATTTCGGAGCGATGCGACAGCATCGAACCCGGAATCTCGGGCTACGTGAAATAATCTCGAGATTCCGGATCGGCCGCTTTGCGGTCCGTCCGGAATGACGGGTACGCTACCGGTCAGGGCTCGCGCGTTCGAACTGGCGCAACAGCCGATTGCCGCGTTCGACGGCGGAATCAAGCGCGGCCTGCGTGGGCTTCTTGCCGCTGAAGGCCTGCTCCAGTTCGTCGTCGATCACGTCGCGGATCAGCACGAACGATCCGAGCCGAAGCCCGCGCGAATTTTCGGTCGGCGGCTTCAGCGTGATCTGCTCGATCGAGATCGCGGTGCCTGGATTACGGTCGTAGAAGCCTTGCGCCCGGGTCAGGTCGAAGGCCGCGCGGGTGATCGGCAGATATCCCGTGTTCTGATGCCAGGCGGCCTGCACCTCAGGCCGCGACAAAAATGCGAAGAACTTCGCGACACCCTTGTATTCGGCAGCCGGCCGGTCGCGCAGCACCCACAGCGTCGCACCGCCGATGATGGTGTTCTGCGGCGCGCCCGCGACATCGGGCCAATACGGCATCATGCCGTAGCCGACCTCGAATTTCGAGTTGGCCTTGATGTCGGCCCGCGTCCCCGACGAGCCGATGAAGATGCCGCATTCGCTACGTTGAAATCGAGGCTCGGCGGATTGCGCCCGGCCACTATAGTCGAACACCTTGCTCGACTGCCACTCCGCGAGCTGCGCGATGTGACGCACCACGGTCGGATTGTTGAAGGTCAGGACCGCATCAAGTCCGCCGAAGCCATTGGTGCGGGTCGCAAGCGGGAGATTGTGAAACGCGGAGAAATTCTCGACGTTGATCCAGGAGGGCCACGACGTGGTGAAGCCGCAGACCGCCCCGCGATCGCGCAGCTTCTTCGCAGCCGCGCCGACCTCCGGCCAGGTTTTCGGCGCCACCTCGGGGTCGAGGCCCGCATCTCGGAACATGTCCTTGTTGAAATAGAGGATCGGCGTCGAGGCATTGAACGGAAACGACAGCAGGTTGCCGTCGACATCGGCATAATAGCCGGTGATCGCCGGCAGATATGCCGACGGCGTGAAGGCCTCCTGCTCGTCGCGCATCAACTGGTACACCGGATAGATCGCGCCCTTCGCCGCCATCATGGTGGCGGTGGCGATCTCGTTGACCTGCACGATCGCAGGCTGTGTGCGCGAGCGAAACGCGAAGATCGCCGCCGTCACCGTCTCGGTGTAGTTGCCCTTGTAGCTCGGAATGATCCGATAGTCGGATTGCGATGCGTTGAAATCGGCCGCGAGCTTGTCGACCTGCCGGCCGAGCTGGCCCGACATCGCATGCCACCAGACCACATCGGTGACCGCCAACGCGGGCGAGCTGACGCCAATCGCGGTCGCCACAGCCGCGAGTTGCACGACGCGAGGCGCATGCCTGCGCAAGGACTCGATTGCCGATATCACGATTGAGCCATTCCTATCCCTAAACCCGGTCTTCGAGCCTCGCCACCCTTGAAATCGGGGCGCCGATCCGCCGCATCGCGCGGGTCGTGGACCCTACCGGTTCCCTTAACTGCGTTTTCCGAAAAAGCCGGGTCGCATCATGCCATTGACGATCATTCCGGCGTAAGCACAATAGCTCGATCGTTCGCTATCGCCACCGAAAAAAGCGTTGAACCTTTTGCGCCGTCCGTCGACATCATCAAAAGGGAAGACGTTGCCTGTGTACCGCGCCGGCCTTTCGCGGACATCGACTCTCGTTGGCGCGCGGCCTCTCACGGCTGCTGCAACGGGAGGTTATGTGCGCGACATGCGCGCTCCCAACGGCAAGGCCGAGAATGATCCGACCGCACAGGCGTTCTGCTTGATGGGCCGCGTGATCGCGGCGCGCCATAGCCGCCCGCTCCTGATTCCGCTGCTCTCCGTGGGCTGGCTCGCGGAGCAGAAGCCTGTCGGACAAACCCGGGCCTGTGCGATGGACCCCGATCGCACTGACGCTCTTGCAGTCGCGGACGCGATCGAGCGCATCCGTCAGGTGGAGTGATCCGACTTTGGCAATTCTTGCGCAACGTGAGATTGCGGAACGACCGGCGAGCTTCGCCGCCCGCGGGCGCGTGCGGATCGTCGGGCTGCTGCGCGCCGTTCCTATCCGCTGGCGCATCCTGTCGATCGCCGCGCTGAACTCCGCCGTCGTCATCGTGCTGGCGGTTCTGATCTGGAACGGAGCCAAGGTGCTTCGCTCGGCCTGGGACGACGTCCGGCAGGTGCGGGAGTCCGACCAGATTCTTGCGCTGCTGGAGAGCGAGACCAGCCGGCTGCAGAATCTGATCCATCGTTACATCAACCAACCAAGCCCCGAGCTGTTCGCCGAGATCCTGTTGCTGCGCGAAGCGGTGCTCGGCACGCTGACGACGCGCGCCTCGACCGACCCGATGCTGTCGGGCTCGGTCGAGGAGCTCGAGCACGTCACCGAACGCTTCCTCAACGGCTTTGGCGAACTGCGCACCGTGCAGGCCACTATCGCAAAGACCTATGAAGAGCAGGTGCTCGGGCCGGCAAAGGACATGGCCGGCCTGTATTCGATCATCGAGGGCGCGACGGGCCACCGCGATGCGCTGATCTGGCCGTCGCTCGGCAAGTCGCGCGAGGCGTTCACCGCCATGCTGGTGGCCGCCAACTCCTATTATCTGTCGCTCGCCACTGCCTCCGCCGAAGAGGCGCGCCGCAACACCGAGACCATCGAGAAGACGATCCCGGTGATGATCGACCTCGCCGACAATGACCTGCAGCGGCTGGCGCTGCAGCGCCTGAGCGCGCGGACGCAGGCGTTGCGCCAGGGACTTGAAAAGCTTTCCGAGCAACTCACGAGCCGCACCGAGCTGTTGCGCAACACGATCGACGCCACGCAGGCCGAGGCGATGGCCGCGATCGACGACCTCTCGGTGAAGATGCGCGGGCGCGAGCAGCGGGCGCAGGAGACGTTCGACCGGACCTTGTCGGACATTTCGCGCCGGGTGCTTTCGATCGCAGTGATCTTCCTCGGCATCATCCTGACCGTCGGCGTGCTGATCGCACTCTCGATCCGCCTTCCCTTGCAGCAGATCATGACCGCGATGCGCGCGATCACGCTCGGCGATTTCGGCCGCGAGGTGCAGGGCACCAGCGCCAGGGACGAGGTCGGCGCAATGGCGCGCGCGGTCGAGGTGTTCCGCGAGAACGCGATCGCCAAACGCAAGACCGAGGACGAACTGCGCGCCGCGAAGGAAAAGGCCGAGAGCGCGCTGCTCGAACTCAACGCCGCGCAGCAGAACCTGATCGACGCCGAACGCCTGGCCGCGCTTGGCGGGCTCGTCGCCGGCGTCGCCCATGAGGTGAACAACCCGATCGGCATCAGCCTGACGGTCGCCTCCAGCTTCGCGCGGCGCGCCGATCTGTTCGCCGCTGAGTTGGCGTCCAGTGGCGGTTTGCGCCGCTCGCACCTTGAAGAGTTCGTGCGCAGCTCGCGCGATGCCGCCCAGCAGCTCGTCGGCAACCTGCAGCGTGCCGGCGAGTTGATCCAGTCGTTCAAGCAGGTCGCGGTCGACCGCTCGCATGCCGAGCGCCGCCAGTTCAATCTGGGCGAGGCGACCGACCAGATCATCGCGAGCCTGCGGCCGGTCCTGAAGCGCGCGCCGATCGCACTGACGCTCGACGTGCCGGAAGGGCTGATGATTGACGGCTATCCGGGCTCATATGGCCAGATCCTGACCAACCTGTTTCTCAATGCGGTCAACCATGGCTTTGTGGACGGCCGAGCCGGAACCATTTCAATCACGGCACGGCCACGGGGGCATGACGATGTCGAGATCATCTTCGCCGATGACGGCGCCGGCATGACCCCGGACGTGCAGCGGCAGGCCTTCGACCCCTTTTTTACGACCCGGCGCAACGAGGGGGGCACGGGTCTCGGCTTGCATATTGTCTATAATCTCGTAACCCAGCAGCTCGATGGACGGATGATGCTCGAGTCAAGGGTAGGACAAGGCACCATTTTTCGCATTATCATGCCGAAGGCCGCCAAGGGCGCCCCGGCAACAACAGAGACTTTATCGGACGGAACGCCTCAATGGCCGAACAGGACGATGTCCTCCACCTGATTGACGACACCGGAGCTACCCCGGAGGATTCGTCCACACGCAAATGGAAGATCGCCGTCATCGACGACGATCAGGCCGTGCATGAAGGTACGCGCTTCGCGCTGAGCGATTACACGCTGAACGGCCAGGGCCTGGAAATCCTGTCCGCCTATTCGGCGGCCGAAGGCCGCACCCTGATGCGCGAGCACCCCGATATCGCGGCCGTGCTGCTCGATGTCATCATGGAGACCGACGTCGCCGGCCTCGAACTCGTCGAATATATCCGTAACGAGATCAAGAACGAGACCGTCCGCATCATCCTGCGCACAGGCCAGCCAGGCCAGGCCCCCGAGCGGCGCGTCATCGTCCAGTACGACATCAACGACTACAAGGCCAAAACCGAGCTCACCGCCGACAAGCTGTTCACGTCGCTGACCGCGGCGCTGCGCAGCTATCAGCAACTCGAACGCATGGTGCAGACGCGGCGTGGGCTCGAGATCATCATCGATGCGGCTTCCACGCTGTACGATTTCAAGTCGATGCAGCGGCTCGCCGAGGGCGTGCTGACGCAGCTTGCCTCGCTGCTCAATGTCGACTGCGCCGGCATCCTGGTGCTGCGCGACGACGGCAACAAGGAGCATGAGGATTTTTCCGTCCTCGCCGGCTCCGGCTGCTACAGCCGCTTCATCGGCGTGACCGGATCGAAGTCGCTCGATGCGGATCTGCGCGCGATGGTCGAAGCCGCCTTCAAGGGCCGCAAGAACGAGTTCGCCGATCAGCGCACCGTGCTCTATATCCGCACCGGCAGCGGCCGGGAAGTCGTGGTGCTGTTGCAGGCCGAGCGCCAGCTGTCGGAGACCGACCGTTCGCTGGTGGAGATCTTCGGCAGCCGGCTGTCGATCGCCTTCGACAATGTTATTCTCTATCAGCAGCTCCATGCGGCCAACACCCAGCTCGAGGACCGCGTCGCCCAGCGTACCCGCGCGCTGATGCAGGCCAACCGCAGGCTTTCGGCGCAATGGCTGCGGCTGCAGCGCGCCAACGGCTTCAAGAACGAAATCCTCGGCACCGTCGCACATGATCTGAAGAATCCGCTCGGCGTCATCCTCGGCCGCACTGAGATGCTGACCGAGCTGATCTCGACCGAGGCGTCGCGCGAAAGCATCGCTTCGCAGATCGACCACATTCGCGACGCCACCAAGCGCCTCACGTCGATGGTCGATCATCTGATCTCGGATGCGATGGCGGACGCCTTCGACATCACCATCCGCCGCGAGCCGGTCGACGTCGCGGCACTGGTGAGCGAGGTCGCCGACGCCAACCAACCGCTGGCGGTCAACAAGCAGCAGACCATCAAGGTTTCCGCACCGTCGAACATCGTCACCATGTGCGACACCGACCGCATCCGCGAAGCGATTGACAATCTGGTCTCCAACGCCATCAAATACAGCCCGATCGGCGGCAAGATCGCCGTGCTGGTCACCCACGAAGAGGACAATACTGTCATCCGCGTCACGGACGAGGGTGCGGGGCTGTCGCCAGAGGATCTCGGCCGGCTCTTCGGCCGCTTCCAGCGCCTGTCCGCCAAGCCCACTGCAGGCGAAAGCTCAACGGGGCTGGGCTTATCCATCGTCAAGCGTATTATCGACATGCATGGCGGCGAGGTCACCGCCAACAGCGACGGTCCCGGCCAGGGATCGACATTCACCATCGTTCTACCCGCGACAGACATGTCATGAGCCAGAGCCAGCACATCATCATCGTCGACGACGAAGCGCCCGCCCGCGAAATGGTCGGCGACTATCTCAAAATGCACGGTTTCACCGTCACGCTGTGCGACGGTGGAAAGAGCCTGCGCGGCGCGATCGAAGGAGGCCTGCCCGACCTCGTCGTGCTCGATCTCAACATGCCCGAGGAAGACGGGCTGTCGATCATCCGTGACCTGAAGAGCCGCACCAACATTCCCGTCATCATGCTGACAGCGACCGCGAGCCCGATCGACCGCGTAGTCGGGCTCGAGCTCGGCGCCGACGACTACGTGGCCAAGCCTTGCGAGTTGCGCGAACTGATGGCGCGCATCCGTTCGGTGCTGCGGCGGAGCACGCCGGTCAGGGCGGCGCCTCTGGCAACGGACGGCGGAGCAGCCAGGGCCACGAAGGACCAACTGGTTCGGTTCGGCACAAAATGGCTCGACCTCGAAGCTCAGGCGCTACGCGACGACGAGGGCAACGAGCACCCGCTGACTGCGTCCGAATTCGGCCTCTTGAAAGTGTTCGCGGCCAACCCGAAGCGCGTGCTGTCGCGCGAGCGGCTGCTGGAACTCGCCAACGCGCGCGATGCCGAAGCCTTCGACCGGGCCGTGGATCTCCGCATCATGCGTATCCGCCGCAAGATCGAGCCGGACCCGGCAAAGCCGGCCG
The DNA here is from genome assembly GCA_963786015.1 of uncultured Alphaproteobacteria bacterium. GTDB lineage: Bacteria > Pseudomonadota > Alphaproteobacteria > Rhizobiales > Xanthobacteraceae > Bradyrhizobium. The sequence continues at coordinate 218,973 of CAWAXO010000042.1, forward strand.
TGATCCGGACCATCCGGGGCGGCGGCTACCTGTTCTCCCCGGTCGGGGAGAAGGCCTGAACGGGCGAAATCCGCAACTTCAGGCATCTGTCGCCGTGGCGGCTAAATCTTTGCTGCACATGCGCACGCTTTGGTGCACTGAAAATTTGGGTATAGGGAATTGGAACTTTTTCGGCTCTGAAATCCGGCGTTTTCGCCCTCATTGAGATTCTTCACATTTTTGCCTCGAATGTTTCGTCGGAACGCCCGCGACGAAACAATTCTCCTTACGCACGAAACCATTTTCCTCTTTTCGTGCAGACGTCCCGAAACGCTGGCTCGTTAACAATTTGAGGTAACGAAGCGCCGCACAAGCGGCGGTACCGGGAGCCAGTCATGCAGAACGTTATCGCGATCAACCCCGCAGCCCGCCAGAGCATCATCGTCGCTCAGGCGACCTCGGATGAAACGCTCCTGCGCGGCATCGCCGATGGCAATCGCAACGCGATGCATACCCTCTATTCGCGGCACAATGTGCGGGTTTACCGTTTCATCCTCCGCATCGTGCGCGATGGCACCATGGCAGAGGATCTCGTGAGCCAGGTTTTCCTCGACGTGTGGCGCACGGCGCGCCAGTTCGAGGGGCGCTCGCAGGTGTCGACCTGGCTGCTGTCGATCGCACGCTTCAAGGCCCTGACCTCGCTGCGCCAGCGGCGTTTCGAGGACATCGACCAGGATGACGTGCGGGAAATCGCCGACGACAGCGACACGCCGGAAGTTTCGCTGGAGCGCGCCACCACAAGCGAGATCCTGCGGGCCTGCGTCGCAAAGCTCTCGCCTGCGCATCGTGAGATCATCAATCTCGTCTACTACCATGAGAAGTCGGTGGAGGAGGTCGGCGAGATCATCGGCATCCCGCAGAGCACCGTGAAGACGCGGATGTTCTATGCCCGCAAGCAGCTTGCCGAGCTGCTCAGATGCGCAGGGATCGACACCCTCGCCGCCTGAGAAATCCAAGCGGTTCCAATCGTTAACCGGGGAGCCAGCCTCCCCGACGACCTCGAGTTCAAGGGTCGACAAAGAAACAATTGAAACAATCGGTGAAACCATCCGGAAAAGTTCACCTGCTACAAACAGAGCGTCGACCTGGTACAACCTCCAAGTACACCAACGACCCGGACGGGATGCCCCCCTCCGGGTCGTTTGACGTTTACCGACCCGCATCCATCCGGTGCATCCGCACTTTTCAAGTCGGTGGACATTTTGCCCACTTGTCCGCCGCCGTCTCATGGCGCGGGAATGAACGTGGACGCGCAGGCATCGTCACCCGCGCCGGATGTCGGCTTGCGCCACAACCTTCGTTGACGCGAAGGTCAACCCTTCAAAGCTGCACCGACGCGGCGTCTCAACGAGACCATCACACTCGACATGGGTGGCGTGACACCATGTCGGTACTATATCGCGCGCTGGGTGTTTAGCTTGGGGTTGGTAATGACAGGTGGTGCCGATGTTTGGAGGCTTTGATGCCGTGGAGCTCGCCAGGGCTCAGTTCGCCTTCACGATGTCCTTTCACATCATCTTTCCGGTGTTCACGATCGGACTTGCGAGCTACCTCGCCGTGCTGGAAGCGCTGTGGCTTGCGACCGGTCGCGACGTCTACATCAACCTCTTCAACTACTGGCTGAAGATCTTTTCCGTCGTGTTCGGAATGGGCGTGGTGTCGGGCATCGTGATGTCCTACCAGTTCGGCACCAACTGGTCGGCCTTTGCCGACAAGGCCGGTCCCGTCATCGGCCCGTTGATGGCCTATGAGGTGTTGACTGCGTTCTTTCTCGAAGCCGGCTTTCTCGGCGTGATGCTGTTCGGGCTCGAACGCGTCGGACCAAGACTGCATTTCGTCGCGACGTTGATGGTCGCGATCGGCACGCTGACTTCCGCGTTCTGGATTCTCTCAGCCAATTCCTGGATGCAGACGCCGGCCGGCTATGCCACCAATGCCGACGGTCAGTTCGTCGCCGCCGACTGGCTCAAGGTGATCTTCAATCCGTCGTTCCCCTACCGCCTCGTCCACATGGTGCTCGCGGCCTATCTCACGACCGCGCTCGCTGTCGGCGCGGTCGGCGCATTCCATCTCTTGCGCGATCAGCATGTCGCCGGTCCGCGCGTGATGTTCTCCATGGCGATGTGGATGGCAACACTGGTTGCGCCGATCCAGATTCTCGCCGGCGATCAGCATGGCCTCAATACGCTGGAGCATCAGCCGACCAAGATCATGGCCATGGAAGGTCATTTCGACAGTCATCCGGACGGCGCGCCGCTGATCCTGTTCGGCCTGCCCGACCAGAAGGCGGGACGGGTGAAATACGCGATCGAGATTCCGAAGCTGGGCTCGCTGATTCTGAAGCACTCGTTTGACGCTCCGATGAAGGGGCTCGACACCGTGCCGCGCGAAAACTGGCCGCCGGTGCCGGTCACCTTCTGGGCGTTCCGCATCATGGTGGGCCTCGGACTCCTGATGGTCGCGCTCGGACTGTCGAGCCTATTGGCGCGCTGGCTCGGCAAGCTCTATCAGTCACGCCTCTTGCATGTCTTTGCGATGGCCATGGGGCCGGCGGGCTTCATCGCGGTGCTGGCGGGCTGGTTCACGACCGAGACCGGACGTCAGCCCTTCACCATCTATGGCCTGTTGCGCACGGCCGAATTCCGCCTCGCCGCTCGCAGCGCCTGCGGTCGGCTCGTCGCTCGCGGCATTCGCCATCGTCTATTTCACGGTCTTCAGCATCGGCGTCGTCTATGTTCTGCGCCTGATGGCGAGGCCGCCGCATCCGGGCGAACAGGGACCGAGCGCCGATGTGCCGGCACGCGCCGCCGGTATCACGCCTGCCGTCGAGGGGGTCATGCGATGAGCATCGCCATAAACCTCACCATCATCTGGGCGTTCATCATCGCCTTCGCGGTCTTCGTCTATGTCGTGATGGACGGTTTCGACCTTGGGCTCGGCCTGTTGTTTCCGCTGTTCTCGGAGAAGGCCGAGCGCGACACTCTCATGAACAGCGTGGCGCCGGTCTGGGACGGCAACGAGACCTGGCTCGTCCTGGGCGGCGGCGGCCTGATGGCGGCATTTCCGCTTGCCTATGCCGTGATCATGCCCGCGATCTACACGCCGATCATCGCGATGCTGATCGGCTTGATCTTCCGCGGCGTCGCCTTCGAATTCCGCTGGCGCGTGCAGCGCGAGCGAAATTTCTGGGACGTCGCCTTTGCCGGCGGATCGTGGCTCGCCGCGCTGGCGCAAGGCATTGCGCTCGGCGCGATCCTGCAGGGCGTGCATGTCGAAGGCCGGCGGTATGCCGGCGGCTGGTGGGACTGGCTGACGCCGTTCAGCATCCTGACCGGCCTCGCGCTCGCGGTCGGCTACGCACTGCTCGGCGCGACCTGGCTGGTGCTGAAGACCGAAGGCGAGCTTCGCGACAAGGCCTATCGCCTGAGCTGGTATCTGCTGTTCGCGATGCTTGGCGCGATCGCCGCGGTCAGTCTCGCGACCCCGTTCCTAAGCATCCACTATGCCGAACGCTGGTTCACCTGGCCCAACATCGTGTTGACCGCGCCCGTGCCGGTCGCAGTCGGCCTGTGTTTCAGCGCTGCTGCTGCGCAGCCTGATCGACAGGCAGGACAACCGGCCCTTCTTCCTGACGCTGGCGCTGTTCGCGCTGTCCTATGCCGGGCTCGGCATCAGCATGTATCCCTACATCGTGCCGCAGAGCATCACCATCGCGCAGGCCGCCGCTCCCGAGAATAGCCAGATCTTCATGCTGGTCGGTGTCGCCATCCTGATCCCGCTCATCCTCGCCTATACCGGATGGGCCTATTGGGTGTTCCGCGGCAAGGTCAGGGCCGGGATGGGCTATCACTGATGCCGGATCGGGGCATACCTCACGAAGCGCCGCGGTCCCTCGCGCGACGCCTGTTATGGTTCGTTGCCCTCTGGCTCGGCGGGGTCGGAAGCCTCGGCCTCGTAGCGTTCGGGCTGCGGCTGTGGCTCGCACCGACGCACGGCGGCTGACCTTTTTTCTCCACCTGCAAGCCGACATTTTATTGCAACCCGGTGACGGAGCCCGTCGCATCCGTCCTAGACTTGCCCGGGACCATCAGATTTGGTGGTTTCGGTCATTTGGCAAAAAATGATAGAAGCTGCAGGCGCCAGCAAGGAGTACTTTATGGCGCCAGCGAGGAGAACTTTGCGATGCCGAAACCATATCGCCTCACCTGGATGATAACGGCCGTTTTTGGCCTATTGCTTTCAGCGTCGCAAAGCCAAGCCCAGCAGCCGCAAGACCCGGGCGACCAGCCCGGCCTCGTCGCCGACGACGGCTACCAGGCTGATCCGGAGTGGCAGAAGCAGGTGGTGTACTATCGCACCACCGAGGCGCCGGGCACGATCATCATCTCCACCGGCGAGCGCCACCTCTATCTGGTCCAGCCCGGTGGCCGCGCGGTACGCTACGGCATCGGCGTCGGCCGCGACGGATTCCAGTGGCAGGGCCTTTTGAACATTACCAAGAAGGCCGAGTGGCCGGACTGGACGCCGCCGCCCGAAATGATCGCCCGCCAGCCCTATCTGCCGCGCTTCATGGCGGGCGGCCCGGGCAACCCGCTCGGCGCCCGCGCCATGTATCTCGGCACCACGGTCTACCGCATCCACGGCACCAACCAGCCGTGGACCATCGGTACCAAGATCTCCTCGGGCTGCTTCCGCCTGGTCAATGCCGACGTCGCCGACCTCTATGAACGCGTGCCGGTCGGCACCAAGGTAGTCGTACGGCAGAAGCCGGAGCTCTAAGCTTCGGCGGACACACACTCATTCCTACCAGTCCTTTTGTATTGCGAGAGATGCATCATGCGTACTTTTCGGGGCGGCCTGCTGATCGGGCTCGCGGTCGCGATTCTCGTTGCGGCCGTGGCCATCGTCTATGAGCTCTACGATACCCGCACGCTCAAGCGCACGGTCCGGCGAGGCGAGGTTCTGTGCGGCGTCAATGCCGGCCTGCCCGGCTTCTCGATCCCCGACGACAAGGGCAATTGGACCGGCTTCGACGTGGATTTCTGCCGCGCGGTAGCGGCTGCGATCTTCGACGATCCGAACAAGGCGAAGTTCGTTCCGCTCGACGCCAGCGAACGCTTCAAGGAATTGCAGAGCCGCAGGGTCGACATCCTGTCGCGCAACTCGACCTGGAGCATGTCGCGCGAGGAGAATTACGATCTGTACTTTCCGGCGGTCGCCTACTATGACGGCCAGGGCTTCATGCTGCCGCGGTCCCGCAACATCGATAACGCGCTCGATCTGAACAACAGCAAGGTCTGCGTCCAGGCCGTCGACGACGACCGAATTGAACCTCGCGGACCACTTTCGCGCCAACAACATGAAATATGAGGAAGTCAAACTCCCCAAGCTGGATGATGTCGTCAAAGCCTACGAGGCCGGCAAATGCGACACTTTCACCGCCGACGTCTCCCAGCTCTACGCGCTGCGGCTCAATTTCGCCAAGCCGAACGATCATGTCATCCTTGCCGACGTCATCTCCAAGGAGCCGCTGGCGCCCGTCGTGCGCCAGCGTGACGACGACTGGATGATGATCGTCAAGTGGACGCTCTATGCGATGATCAACGCCGAAGAACTCGGCGTCACCTCCAAGAACATCGACGAGGCGCTCAAGTCGAAGAAGCCCGACGTGATGCGGCTGGTCGGCACCGAGGGCACCTACGGCGAGGATCTCGGCCTGACCAAGGACTGGGCCGTGCGCATCATCCGCCATGTCGGCAATTACGGCGAAGTCTATGACCGCAATGTCGGCGACGATTCGAAGCTGAAGATTCCGCGTGGCATGAACCAGCTCTGGAACGCCGGCGGCATCCAATACGCCCCGCCGATCAGGTAGCCCAAAAGACGACGCAGCCGAATTCTGCTCTCCGCTAAATGTGTTGCGCAATGACCATCCAAACCCCGCCGGCCATCGCGACCGAGGCATTCACCGATGCCGGTGCGGCGGTTGCTCGCCTGGAGCAAATCTACGAGCGCAACACGCAGTTCCTTCGGGATCGTTTTGAAGCCTACGCCAGCGGCGAGCTGGTGGGGACGCGCGTGCGCGCGAACTATCCGTTTGTCCGCATGACGACCTCGACCCATGCGCGGATCGATTCACGTCTCGCCTACGGCTTCGTCGCGCGGCCGGGCGTGCACGAGACAAGCGTGACGCGGCCGGACCTCTTCCGGATCTATCTCACCGGGCAGATTCGGCTGTTGATCGAGAACCACGGCCTGCCCGTCGAGGTCGGCGAGTCGAACGAGCCGATCCCCATTCATTTCGCTTATCGGCGCGATATCAACATCGAGAGGACGCTCGCCCCTGACGATGGCGCCCGCGTCATGCGATGGCTGCGCGATGTGTTCGATGCGCCTGATCTCGCCGCCATGGACGATGCGATCGCCGACGGCACGTTCGAACGGCCGGCGGATGCGCCGGAGCCGCTGGCCCTGTTCCGCGCGGCACGCGTCGATTACTCGTTGCGCCGGCTCTACCACTACACGGGCACCGACCCGGAGCACTTCCAGAATTTCGTGATCTTCACGAACTATCAGTTCTATGTCGATGCCTTCGTGCAGATGTGCCGGCAACGCCTGGCTTCAGGCGAAATCGGTCCCGACGCCTTCGTCGGGCCTGGAAACGTGATGACACGCAACCAGCGTCTCGGAGGCGGTACGACCGGAATTGCGCCGGAGCGCATGCCGCAGATGCCGGCCTATCATCTCGTCGAGCCAGGATATCGAGGCATCACCCTGATCAATATCGGGACCGGCCCATCGAATGCACGGAACGTGACGGACCATGTCGCCGTGCTGCGTCCACATGCCTGGCTGATGCTCGGGCACTGCGCGGGCCTGCGGAACACGCAGAGGCTCGGCGACTACGTTCTCGCGCACGGCTATGTCCGCGAGGACCACGTGCTCGATCACGAGCTGCCGCCATGGGTGCCGATCCCCGCGCTTGCCGAGATGCAGGTCGCGCTCGAACAGGCGGTTGGCGACGTCACGGGACTGACCGGTTTCGAGCTCAAGCGGCTGATGCGCACCGGAACGGTGGCGAGCGTCGACAATCGCAATTGGGAAATCAGCGGTCCTTCAGTCATTCGACGTCTGTCGCAATCGCGCGCCATCGCACTCGACATGGAGTCCGCGGCCATCGCAGCCAACGGCTATCGCTTCCGCGTTCCTTACGGCACCCTGCTCTGCGTTTCGGACAAGCCGCTTCACGGCGAAATCAAGCTCGCGGGCATGGCGAGCGAATTCTACCGGCAGCGGGTCGGCCAGCATCTCGAGATCGGCCTGAGGGCGCTCGAAAGACTGAAGCAAGAGGAATCGGAGCGGCTGCATTCGCGCAAGCTCCGAAGCTTTGCCGAAGTCGCGTTTCAGTAGACCGTCACACCACGCGTCGTTTCCTTCAATCGCGGAACCAACCGAGGTTGCAGGTGTTACTGCCCTCATGACCGAAACGTTCGCGAGGTTCGTCAAATTCAGCACGCAGGTAATGATCGTCGTTGCGGCGTTCGTCCTGTCTCCAACCTTCGCGGAGGCCGACCAACCGTCGGCAAGCCAGACTCTGAGAAGCCCTGCCGAATTCACGTCCATCTCGAATTCGCGTGAGCGCTCGCGGGCGATCTTCGGCGAAATCGGCAAGCTTCTGACGAACCCGCGTTGCATGAATTGCCATCCGGCCGGCGACCATCCCTTGCAGGGCAACGACCAGCACGAACACATCCCACCCGTCTGGCGTGGCGAGACCGGACATCTGGCGACGAATTGCGCAGGCTGCCACACCGAACGGAATGTGACGCTTCATGAGGCCGCGAGCTATCAAAGCATACCGGGTCATCCACGCTGGGGCGTTGCTCCGCTGTCGATGGCCTGGGAAGGCAGATCTCTTGGCGACATCTGCCGGCAGCTCAAGGACGTCAACCTCAATGGCGGCCGTGATCTCGCGCTGTTGCAGGAGCACGTCGCCAAGGACGACCTCGTGGCTTGGGCTTGGAACCCCGGCGAAGGTCGTGAGCCGGCGCCCGGAAATCAGCAACTCGCCGGACAATTGGTCCAGGCCTGGATCGACAGCGGCGCGGAATGCCCGCGATGAAGACAGCCTAGAGTCGCGGGCGCGCCTCAACAAGAACAGGTCGGACGAGCGCTATATTTCGACTTCGAGGCCAACCTCGACGACCTGCGCGGGCGGAACGCCGAAATACGCCGCCGGCAGGTTGGCGTTGAGGTGCATCGTGGCGAACAGGGATTTTCTCCAGACCGCCATGCCCGCCATCTTGTCGGTCGCGATCACCATCACGCGCCTGAAATAGTAGGTCATGGTGTCGGGATCTATTCCGGCCAGCTCGGGCCTACGGCAGGCAAGCCGCAATCCCTCCATCACATCGGGCGTTTCCATAAAGCCGAAACGAAAGAGGACGCGCGTGATGCCTGCGCCGACGGGGACAAGCTTGATCCGCTCACTGGGTTCGATCCGCGGCTCGTCGACGACGACGGACGCGATGAAAAGCACGCGCTCATGCAGCACGTGATTGTGCCGCAAATGATGGGTCAGGCAGAGCGGTATCCCCGTCGTCGCCGCGGTGAAGATCGCTGCTGCGCCGGGCAGCCGGATCGGCGGCGTGTTGATGACCCACTCGACGAAGGCATCTTCCGGCTGGCGCAGCTTGGAACGCTCCTTCTCGAGCAGTTGCCAACCGGTACGCCAGGTCAGCATCAGGAATGCAATGACGCCGGCCAGCAGGAGCGGGAACCAACCGCCTTCGACCAGCTTCGTCATGTTCGCCGCGACGAAGACCACCTCGATGGCAAGGAAAAATCCGTTGGCCATCACGACCAGAAGCGGGTTGTAGCCCCACTTCAATGCGACGAGGGCCGCCAGCACCGTCGTGATCGCCATCAGCATCGCGACGGCGATGCCATAGGCGCCGCCGAGTGCGTCGGACGAGCCGAACACCAGCACGGCGGTAAGCGTGCCGAACGCCAGCAGCCAGTTCACCACGGGGATGAAGATCTGTCCCTTCTCATGGCTCGCCGTGTGGGTCACGCGCATGCGCGGCAGGAAGCCGAGCTGCATGGCCTGTTGTGTGAGCGAATAGGCGCCCGAGATGATGGCCTGTGAGGCGATCACGGTGGCGATGGTCGCGAACGCCACCATCGGATAATGCGCCCAGCGCGGCACGAGCAGGTAGAACGGATTCTCGGCTGCACTGGGATCGGTCAGAAGCAGCCCTCCCTGACCGAGATAATTGAGCATCAAGGCAGGCGACACGATCGCAAACCATCCGAGCTGGATGGGCAATCGGCCAAAATGCCCCATGTCGGCATACATGGCCTCCGCGCCGGTGAGTGTCAGAAAGGCGGCGCCGAGCACCGCGAAGGCGATGCCGGGCCCGGCGTGAGCCAGGTAGAGCACGGCATGATGGGGGCTGATCGCGGCGAGAATGGCCGGATTCATTGCGATGCCTCTGAGACCAAGTACGGCGATTGCAAGGAACCAGACGAACATGACCGGCCCGAAGATCCTGCCGACGAACTCCGTTCCCTTGCGCTGCACCAGGAACAGGCCGACCAGGATTACAATGGTGATGGGAACGACCATCGGCGCCAGCGCGGGCGCATCGATCTTCAGACCTTCGACGGCGCTGAGCACCGAGATCGCCGGCGTGATGACGCCATCGCCATAGAGCAACGCGGCGCCGATCAGGCCGACGACGAGCAGGGATGCACGTGCGCTGCCGCGTGGTGCGTGCCGCACGTCCAGCAACGCGAGCAGCGCAACGATGCCGCCCTCGCCACGATTGTCGGCGCGCAGGATCAGAATGGCATATTTTAGTCCGACGATGAGAAGAAGCGCCCAAAAGATCAGCGACACGGTGCCGATGACCGTTCTCAGGCGTCGGCGCTCCGCCGGCGGCGACCGCCTGCTTCAGCCCGTACAGCGTGCTGGTGCCGATATCGCCGTAGACAACTCCAAGCGCCGTCAGCACCGCAGCAGCGGGCAATTTCCGGGGAAAGTGCCGTGGGCTCCCCTCAACCTGAAGGACCTGGGCCATGCGCACGTCCCTTCCGACGGTTGGGTAAAGTATGCATGAAATTTTTGCGGTGGGAAGCGAATGGTGCGATCGACGACGGTATCGCGCTAGCGGCGTACTGATTTAAACGTTGTCTCGCGAACGCGAGATGATCGGTTGCAGAAAGACTTGTCGTCGCGCGCTACGGGCCTGCGGAATGGCGAAGCGACGCGGAATTATGGTACTATCGCCTGACACCTGCGCGCGCCACCAGTGACAGGCCGTTGCCAAAACTGCGCTGTTTAGCCATTTTCGCGTTGGTTTCGGATGGTTCGGTGCTCACCATGCTCAGTCCCGAAGAAGCCCCAAAGGAAATTCAGGATCTGAACGCGGCGGAATTGGGCGCGATCGCTCACCTCTATCGCGGCGAGATCTATCGCAGCACAGTCTGGCGCACGCGCCTCGACAACACGACCAACTGGTCGATCGTGACCATGGGCATCGCGCTTTCGACGACGTTCTCGTCGCGGGAGGCGTCAGCGTTGCCGATGATCCTGATCGGCATGCTGCTCGCGGTATTTCTCGTGCTCGAGGCCCGTCGTTATCGCTACTTCAATGTCTGGCGCGCGCGGACGCGCTACATGGAAACGTATCTGTACGCGCCGATCCTGATCGGCAAACGCGCCGATGATGACCAGGGGTGGCGCGCGGTCCTCGCGGAGGACTACCTGCATCCGCGTCATCATATCAGCTTCTTTCGCGCCGCCGGCCGTCGCGTTCGGCGCACCTACATCTGGATTATCGTGATCCAGACGACTGCCTATTTCGGCAAGCTTGCGATCCATCCGCAAATGGCGGCGCACTTCAACGAATTCGTCGACCGCGCCGAGATCGGGCCGATCCCCGGCTGGGTCGTGCTCTGCTGCGGCTTCATCTACAACTTGGGCTGGGTCGTTCTTGCGGTCGTCACGTACTGGCTCGACCGGCGGACGCATGGCAGCCGCAGAAGCGGGACGGCCATGGGATGATTGATCTTGGCCTTCAATAGCTGCGTATCCGCGCCAGCTGATCGGCGTGATAGTTGGCGTCGCCGAACAGTTCCTCGCAGACGCGGGCGCGCTTCATGAAGAAGCCGATGTCGAACTGATCGGTCATGCCCATGCCGCCATGCATCTGCACGCCTTCCTGCACTGCACGCGTCGCGGTGGCGCCCGCGCGCGCTTTCGCCACCGCAACCGCCGCTGAGGCTTTCGCGGCATCGACGTCGAGCGTCTGCTGCGCCTTCAGCACGGCTGCGCGCGTAATCTCGATCTCGATATAGAGTTGGGCGGCGCGGTGCTGCAGCGCCTGGAATTCGCCGATCGCCTTGCCGAACTGCTTGCGCTCTTTCAAGTATGCCACGGTGCGGCCGAACACCTCTTCGCTCAAGCCGATCATCTCCGAGGCGACGGCGCCGCGCCCGATGTCGAGCACCGCTTCGAGCAGCGCAGCGCCCTGATCGACCTCGCCCAGCACGCCATCGGCAGTGACCTCGACATTGTCGAAGTCGACGCGCGCCGCGTTGTGGGCATCGACCATCACGGTGCGCTCGATCGCGATTCCCTTGGCATTGGGGTCGACCAGAAACAATGTCAGGCCTGTGCGTTCGCCGGCGTGGCCTCCGGTGCGCGCCGCAACGATCAGGAGATCGGCGACGTGGCCGTCGACCACCAGCGCCTTGGCGCCGCTGAGCCTGAAGCCGTTGCCGGAGCGAACCGCTTGCAGGCTGGTCTGGAGCGGGCGATGTTTCGGGCCCTCATCGACGGCAAGCGCCGCAAGCAGAGAGCCCGCCGAGATCTTCGGAAGATACTCGGATTTCTGCGCGACGCTGCCGCGCGACAAGGCCGACGCCGCCAGCACCGATGTCGCAAGGAACGGCGACGGCATCAGCGTGCGGCCGATCTCCTCCATCACGACGCCGGCCTCGACTGAGCCGAGCCCGCTGCCGCCGAACTCTTCGGGCACCAGCAGGCCGGCAAATCCCATCTCCGCGAATGTCGTCCAGAGATCGCGGGAGAAGCCGGTCGCGTCCTTGCTGTCACGCAGATGCCTGAGATGTGCGACCGGCGCCTTGTCGCTGATCAGGCCGCGGGCGCTGTCGCGGAGCATCGACTGTTCTTCGGTGAGGACGAGGGGCATGAGACAAAATTCCTGGTAGTCGTACTTCTTCCGGTCGGTCCGCTGTAGATCCTCATGGTGAGGAGGCGCTCGGCGCCGTCTCGAACCATGAGGCCACTGTCGGGGCCTCATCCTTTGAGACGCGGCCTGACGGCCGCTCCTCAGGATGAGGAGGCGCTGCTCAAGCCCCCGGCAAATCGAGAATGCGCTTGGCGACGATGCCGAGCATCACCTCGCTGGTGCCGCCCTCGATCGAGTTGGCCTTGGTACGTAGCCAGGCGCGCGGACGGGCGCCGCCCTTGGAGCGGTCGCTTTCCCATTCCAGCGCGTCGATGCCGCCCGCCGACATCAGGATCTCGTAGCGGCGCTTGTTGAGCTCGGTGCCGTAATATTTCATCGCCGAGGAAAACGCCGGATGCGCCTGCCCGGCCTTGGCGAGATCGACCATTCGTTCGGCGGCAGCCGCGAGCGCCGCCTCGTCCACCTCGAAGGTCGCGATCTGTCCACGCAGCACCGGATCTTCCAGCCGGCCCTGCGCGTCGCTGCCGATCGAGTCCGCGGCGATCTGGCCGAGCGGGCGGCCCACACCGCGCTCACCCATGCCCGAGATCATCGCGCGCTCGTGCTGCAGCAGATATTTCGCGACATCCCAGCCGCGATTGATCGTGCCGACTACATGCGACTTCGGCACTCGTACATTGTCGAAGAAAGTCTCGCAGAATGGCGAGCGGCCGGAGATCAAGCAGGATCGGCTTGGTCGAGACGCCCGGCGAGGTCATATCGAACAGGATGAAGCTGATGCCGTCATGCTTCTTCGCGGCGGGATCGGTCCGTACCAGGCAGAAGATCCAGTCGGCGTAATTCGCGTAGGACGTCCAGATCTTCTGGCCGTTGATGATGAAGTCGTCGCCATTGCCCTCGGCGCGCGTCTGCAGCGAGGCGAGGTCGGAGCCGGCATTCGGCTCGGAATAGCCCTGGCACCAGCGAATGAGGCCCGCAGTGATCTTCGGCAGATGCTCCTTCTTCTGCGCGTCGGTTCCGTATTTCAGCAGCGCCGGTCCGAGCATCGAAATGCCGAACGAGGTCAGCGGCTGGCGCGCGCCGATCGCGGCCATTTCCTGCCGCAGGATCTTGGTCTCCTCGCCATCGAGACCGCCGCCGCCATATTCCTTCGGCCAGTGGGGCACGGTCCAGCCCTTGTCGCGCATGCGCTCGAACCAGATGCGCTGCGGCTCGGAAGAGAACTTGGCATTGCGACCGCCCCAGAAGGTGTCATCCTCTGCGGTCATCGGCTTGCGCATCTCCGGCGGGCAATTGGCCTCCAGCCAGGCGCGGGTCTCGCGGCGAAATGTGTCCAGATCGGGCATGGCGCGTTTCCGAAAGTTGTGTGTTAGCGCCGACCTTAGTCCGCGCGCCTTGCGGATTTCAATATGTCTTTGCGCCACCCATGCGGCGACGGCGCTGGTCACGCGCGCATGATCGGGTGTATTCGCTTGCTGCTCAAGGATTGAAAAGACAGAGGAAACGAACATGCGTCTGAAGTTGCTTTCGCCTGGCGAAATGAACGCCGACCAGAAGCAGACCTATGAGGAGGCGATTGCCGGCAAGCGCGGCGCAGCGCCGGCGCCGATGATGGCCTGGCTCAACAGCCCCGACATGGCGCGGCATGCGACGCGGCTTGGCGAACAGCTTCGCTTCAACACGATCTTTCCGCCCAAGCTCTCGGAGATCGCTATCCTCGTCACCGCGCGGCATTGGACCGCGCATTACGAATGGTGGGCGCACAAGCGGCTGGCGCTGAAGGGCGGCATGGATCCGAAGATCATCGACGATATCCGCGACCGCCGCACGCCGGCATTCGACGATCCCAAGGGCCAGATGATCTACGATGTCGCCAAATCACTGCATGAGGGCCACGGTCTCTCCAACACGCTCTATGCCGAGGCCGTGAAAGTGCTCGACGAACGCGGGCTAGTCGAGGTCATCGGGCTGTGCGGCTATTACACACTGGTGTCGATGACGCTGAACACGTTTGAATTCGAGTTACCGGCGGGAGAGGTGTCGGAGCTTGCGTGACGCCTCCGGACGCTTACTTGTTCAAGGCGTCGCGGAGCGCGCCGCGCATCATCCGGAGAATCAAGACCTAAGCATGGGGGCGTATCATGTCTGAAAACCCGCCGGTCATTGCCGGGACCCGCATCGGTCACGTCCATCTCAAGGTCGCCGACCTCGACCGCGCGCTGGGCTTCTATTGCGGCGTGCTCGGCTTCGAACTGCAGCAGCGCATGGGCTCGGGCGCGGCGTTCATCTCGGCCGGCGGCTATCATCACCACATCGGGCTGAACACCTGGGAGAGCAAGGGCGGCCATCCACCGCCGCCCGGCACCACCGGCCTGTTCCACACCGCGATCCTCTATCCGACCCGCCCGGCGCTGGCCGACGCGCTGCACCGGCTGCTGAGCGCCGGCATCCAGCTCGACGGTGCCAGCGATCACGGCGTCAGCGAGGCGCTTTACCTGCGCGATCCCGATGAGAACGGCGTCGAGCTCTATTGGGACCGGCCGAAGGAGGCATGGCCGCGCAGCGCCGACGGCGCGCTGGCGATGTTCACGAAGCGGCTGGATCTCGATGAGCTCCTGCGCGCCCGCGAATCATGATCAACGCGGCTGCAATCAATTCCAGCGCGATGCATCCATAGAACGGCAGCGTATAGGAACCCGAGAGGTCGCGCAGCACGCCGACCACGCCGGGACCAAAGGCATAGGTGATCTGGGCAATCGCGGTCTGCAGGCTGACCAGCACGCCGAAGATGCGCGAGGCGAATTCGCGCTGCACGATCAGCGACGGCAGCGTGATCAGATTGCCGACCGAGAAACCGAACACGCCGCAGGCCGCAATCAGCAGATATTCGTTACGAAAGTTGATCAGGACCAGAAGCGCAGCGGCCTGGCTCACGAACGACAGCGCCGACGCCAGCCGCTGATTGAGCCGGTCGATCACGGTCGAGAACAGCACACGACCGACCACGGCCATCGCCGTCAGCAGCGCGATCGCCGTCGTTGCGCTGGCGCGTCCGATCACAGGATCAAGGAACGAAATCAGATGAACGATGAAGCCGACCTGCGCGAACAGCACGAGCGCGAACGCCGTCGTCACCGAGAGAAAGCCGATGTCGCGCAGCGCGCGGGCGCGGATTTGGGTCGACGACGGCGCATCCTTCGGCGATGCCGCCGCATGGCCCGGCAGCAAGCGGCGGCCGTCCGACAAAGATCAGGACCACCGGCACGACCAGCACGATCATCACGCCCGCTGCGATGATCATCGCCTTCGAAAATCCGAAATGGCCGATTGCGAGGACGAGCAAGGGTACGCCGGCAATGCCGCCAAAACTCGCACCGTTCAGCGCGAGGCTGATCGCCATGCCGCGCTTCTTGTCGAACCAGAGGCCGAGCGTGTTGGTGATCATGCCGAGGCTCATGCCCGCCCAGCCGAAGGCGAGCGCGGCATTCGCCAGATAGAGTTGCCAGGGCGCGCTCACCTGACCGAGCGAGATGGCTGCAACCGCGGTGGCGCATGTCCCGGCGATGAGACAGTTACGCGGGCCAAACTTCCTGACCGCCTCGCTGACGAAGACAACGAGCGCCGCGCCGAATAGATAGAAGAAGGTCGTCGCGCCCGAGATCAGCGACGCCGGCCAACCGTGCTGCCGATGCAGCTCGGCGAGATAGACGCTCTGGCCGTAGAAGCCGAACGCCCAGCCGAAGGTCGCGACCAGAAAGCACACCGCAACGATCCGCCAGCCGTCATAGCTGGCGGAGCTTTCGTCGATCGTGATGTGGCTCGAGGCGTCCAACGATGGCTTCCTTGCTCGTGTGCTGGCGACCAGATGTAGTCAGGAGCAACGGCCCGCCAAGTCGCATTGCTTCGACGCGCATCGAAGTGTCAGCAGTTGGCACCAGGCATCGTCAGATGCTCGGCTCGGGGAACTCGTCGACTGCAGCAAGCCGCGCGCGCCGTTTTGCAAAAGACGTCGACGCCAGCACGGCGAGACCGACCAGCACCGGCGGAAACACCACGAGATTGACCGCCGACCAGCCGTAATTCGCAAGCAGTTGCCCGGATGAAAACGAGCCGATCGCCATCATCCCGAATACCAGGAAATCGTTGAAGGCCTGCACCTTGTTCTTTTCCTGCGGCAGATGCGTCTCCAGCACCAGCGCGGACGCGCCGATGAAGGCGAAATTCCAGCCCAGGCCCAGCACCACCAGCGTCGCCCAGAAATGCATCGCGGTGATGCCGGACAGGCCAATCGTCGCGGCCAGCGCCCTCCAGCGCCAGCCCGAGCGCGACGATCCTCGGCGCGCCGAAGCGCGCGATCAGCGCGCCCGTGAAGAAGCTCGGGCCATACATCGCGACGATGTGCCACTGAATGCCGAAATTCGAATCGCTGACTGTGAGCCCGCACATCTGCATCGCGAGCGGCGCCGACGTCATCACCAGGTTCATCATGGGATAGGCGATGATACCGCACAAAGCGGCCGCGATGAAGCGCGGCTGGCGCGCGATCTCCAGCAGCGGGCGGCCGCCATGCAGATCGGCCGGTGCGGGCTTCGGCGCATCGACGCCGGCGAGGATCGCCATCGCGACCAGCGCGACCGCGGCCTGCACCACGAAGCTGAAGGCGAACAGATAAGGCGGCCAGACATCCATGGTCCATTGCACGAGCTGCGGCCCGAACACGCCGGCGAATACGCCGCCCGCCATCACCCAGGATACCGCCTTCGGCCGGTAGGCGGTGCTGGCGCCGTCGGCAGCGGCGAAACGATAGGATTGCGCCACTGCGCCGTAGAGCCCGCCCAGAAAGGTCGCGCAGCAGAACAGCCAGAACATGCCGTGCAGAATGGCGATCGCGCCTATCACACCCGTCAGCACGCCGCACCCGGTACCGATGATGAAAGCCGCCTTACGGCCATAGGCGCGCGAGATCGCTCCCGTCGGCAGGGTGCCTGCGGCAAGCCCCAGCACATACATCGAGAGCGGCACGGTCGCGAGCGAGATGTCGGGCGCCAGCGTCGCGCCGACGATCGAGCCGGTTGCGAAAATCACTGCCGAGTTCGCACCGGTCAGCGCCTGCGCCGCCGCAAGCCGCACCACGTTGGAGCGCACGCGGGCGTCATTGGCAACCTCGTCGGCTGCTGTCAGGTCGATCATCGGCACTTCCGCCCTGGGCGCGCGCCTCCCAGGGCGCATCATGATTCGAGGCACTATGAAGAGCCGATGTCCGACGATCAACTGGCGCCAACGGGCGCGGGCCATGCGGATGACGCACGTTAGACAGATGACACGGCGACGCGCTATGCAGGGCGAGCCACTCGCCTCTCCAACCGTGATCCTAGTTTCGGAATCCAGTCATGCCTATCGACGACAGGCCCACCATCACCGCCCCCGACGACGATCCGTATCTGTGGCTGGAGGACGTCGAAGGCCCGCGTGCACTGGATTTCGTCGCAGCAGCAGAGCCGGCTGACGCTCGAACGATTCGGCGGGGCCGCCTTCGAGCGAGATCGCGACACGCTCGCGGCCATCTTCGACCGACCGGACAACATTCCCTATGTCATGCGACGCGGCGGCCTGCTCTACAATCTCTGGAAGGATGCCAACAACCCGCGCGGCCTCTGGCGGCGGACCACGCTGGAAGAGTTTCGCAAGCCCAGCCCCGCCTTGGGAAATCCTGCTCGATATCGACCAGCTCGCGGCGCGAGGAGGGCGAGGACTGGCTTCTGAACTGGACGATGCGACGCTGCCGGGCAGCTGCTATCCCCGCGCTATTCTGAGCCTGTCGCGCGGCGGCAGCGACGCCGTCACGTTGCGCGAATTCGACATCGACACGAAGACCTTCGTCGCCGACGGCTTTCACGTTGCCGGAAGCCAAGGGCGGCGTGGAATGGCTCGATCGCCGACACGCTGCTGCTGTCGAGCGCCTATGGCGAGGGCATGGCGACGACGCTCCGGCTATGCCCGCACCGTCAGGCTGTGGCGGCGCGGCACGCACGTCGATCAGGCGCCGGTGATCTTCGAGACCACCGCCGACCACATGAGCGGTCTACTGCGACGTCGACGACACCGGACGCTACGCCGCGGGTATGGTTTGTCGACCGGATCGACTTCTTCAACTTCGGTATCTGGCTCGGCGACGAGGCCGGCGCGCACGACGAAGCTCGATCTGCCGACCGACATCTGGATGCGAGGCGCATCGCGACTGGTTCGTCGATGAAGCTGCGGACGGCCATGGTCGGTGGCGGGACAGACCTACGCGGCCGATACCGTGCTCGGCATATCGCTGTCGGCTTTCCTGGCGGGCAGCCGCGACTTCACCGTCCTGTTCGAACCGGGACCGCGGCGTGCGCTGCAGGGCTTCTTCTGGAGCGCCGGCAGGCTGGTGCTGTCGATCCTCGACGAATTGCGGCCCGTGTTCGAGATCTGCACGCCGTCGCGGCACGGGCTGGAGCCGCGAGACGTTGCACGGGCTTCCCGAGATCGGCGTCGTCGATGTCTGGCGCCTCGATCGCCACGAATCCGAAAGCAATGGCGATCTGCTCGCCAATGTCCAGGACCCGCTGACGCCGCCGTCGCTGATGCTGATCGAAGAGGCGTTCGGCAGCCCGACGCGTGCTGAAACAGGCGCCCAAGACATTCACCGCCGACGGTCTCGTGATCACGCAGCACGAGGCCGTTTCGATCGACGGCGAACGCATTCCCTATGTTCAGACCGGCCCGGCCAGCGAGACCGGCGATGCGCCGGTGTATATGAGCGCCTATGGCGGCTTCGGGCATCTCGGTCAAGCCCTACTACAGTTCGGCGCTCGGCAAGCTGTGGCTGGAGCGCGGCGGCACCACCGTCCAGGCCAATATCCGCGGCGGCGGCGAATTCGGCACGCGCTGGCACGACGCCGGCCGCTATGCCGGCAAGCGGCTGACGCATGACGATTTCGCCGCGGTCGCTGCCGACCTCGTCAGGCGCGGCGTCACGCGTCCCGACCGGATCGCGGCCGAGGGCGGATCGAATGGCGGCATCCTGATCACCAACATGCTGGTCCGCTATCCCGAACGCTTCGGCGCGCTGTTCTGCACGATTCCGCTGATCGACATGCGCCGCTACAGCAAGCTGCTCGCCGGCGCGAGCTGGATTGCGGAATATGGCGATCCCGACAAACCGGAGGAATGGGCCTGGCTGCAGACCTATTCGGCCTATCATCTGGCGCGACCGGGACAGACCTATCCGCCGATCCTGATCGCGACCACGCGGCGCGACGACCGCGTCCATCCCGGGCACGCCCGCAAGATGGCCGCGAAGCTGCAGGCCATGGGCTACGAGGCCTATCTCTACGAACCGGCTGCCGGCGGTCACGGCTATGGCAAGGACAACAAGGAACGCGCCGCCTTCCTGGCGCTCGGCTATACGTTCCTGCGGGACAAGATCGGCTGGCCGGCCAGCGTCGCGTGAGCGGGTTCAGCCAGCTTTCGCCCGACCGAACACCAGGATCATGTTGTTGGCGGGCATGTCTACCGTTTCAAGCAGGGCGAGATCTGCGTCTCCCGCGAGCTTTTCAAGGTCGGCGATGTCGCGCACGCCCCATTCCGGATTGCCTTCGCGCAGGCTGGTGTCGAACACGGCGTTGGAGAGCGCGGTGTGCTGGCCGTCACGCTTGAACGGCCCGTAGAGGAACAGCCGCCCGTCGGCGCGAAGCGCCTCGCCAGCGCCGGCGAACAGACCCTCCGCGACGCTCCAGGGCGCGATGTGGATGACATTGGCGCAGAACAGCGCCAGCAGGTCGCGAGGCCCCTGTTGCCTGCACCCCCGTCCACCAGGCGGGATCGGAGACGTCGATACGCTGCGGCGGCTGGACATTCGACAAGCTTCGAATAGGTACGCCAGGCGCTCGATGCTCTTCAGATGCTGTTCGTTGAGATCGCTCGGCCACCAGGTGATATCGGGCGTTTCGCGGGCGAAATGGATCACGTGCTGTCCGGTGCCGCTGCCGACCTCCAGCACGTGGCCGGATCTGCCGGCGAGGCGCGGGCACAGCACCGCCCAGATCGGCTCGTGATTGCGATGGAACGCGGCCGCGTCGAGGCGGCCATCGGGCTCGACAGGCCGGCCGTCCTTGCCAAATTCGATGACATATTCAGCCATGAGAAACTCCGCTCACTCAAACACTAACTCAAATTTTAACCGTCTTGCTAAAACGGCGGGCGCGACCCTATTGCTCTGCAAAAACAACCCGATTAACTGCAATTTTCTGGGCTTGCCGTCCAGATTGCCAAGCGGTGGTGTTTATGCTTTTGACCCCTTATAGTCGCTTCAGAACCGCTTGATCGCCAGTTTACCGATGAAATCCGCTCTTGTTCCGGCCCTCGCGCTGGCGTTGTCGACCTTGATGGCCGCGGCCCTGCGCATGCCCAGTCCAGTGTTGCCGAGGGGCAGAAGCTCGCGTTCGATCGCGGCAAGGGCAATTGCCTGACCTGTCATGACATCAAGGGCGGCGACCTGCCTGGCACGATCGGGCCGCCTCTGAAAGACATCAAGAGCAAATACCCTGACCGCAACGAGCTTGTCGCGATCCTGACCGACGAGACCAAGCGCAACCCGCTCACCATGATGCCGCCATTCGGGCGCAATCGCATTTTGACGGAGCAGGAAATCAACGCGATCGTCGATTTCCTGCAGACCCTGTGACGCCCTCTCGGAGACCTTGCATGCCCCTCTCTCACCCTTCGCGCCGCCTGATCCTGCAAGGCGCGGGCTCGGTCGCGCTGTTCGGACTCGGCGGCGCTCCGTTCGCGGCCTCGGCGCTTGCCGCGGCCAACGACAAATATCCGGAAGAGGCGTTCAAGCAGAAGAGCGATGCGGACGCGATCAAGGCACTCTATGGCAAGCCCCATGAAGCCTCCGACAAGGTCAAACTCGACGCGCCGGAGATCGCGGAGAACGGCGCGGTGGTGCCGGTCTCGGTGGCGACGACGCTCACCAACGTCACCTCGATCTCGTTCTTTGTCAGCGAAAATCCCAACGCGCTGGCGGCGCGCTACCAGATTCCGCAAGGCACGGTGCCGAGCGTCGCCAACCGGCTGAAGATGGCCAAGACCTGCAACGTGATCGCGATCGTGGAATCGGGCGGCAAGCTCTACAGCACGACCAAGGAAGTGAAGGTCACCGTCGGCGGCTGCGGCGGCTGATACCCAAGGAGAAAGACGATGGCATCGACAATTCGCGTGCGCGCCATTTCGAACGGGGACACCACCGAGGTGCAGGCGCTGATCCAGCACCCGATGGATACCGGCCTTGTCAAGGACGCGCAGGGGCAGACGATCCCGGCGCATTTCATCCAGCAGCTCGCCTTCGAGCATAGCGGCAGATCCGTGTTCGTCGCCGACTGGGGTCCGGCCGTCTCCAAGGACCCCTATGTCAAATTCGCCTTCAAGGGCGGCGCCAAGGGCGACGAGATCAAGGTCAGCTGGGTCGACAACAAGGGCACGAGCGACGCGACCACCGCAAAGATCCAGTGACGATGACAACGCGACCGGCGATCCGTTTTGCCTCTTTCGCGCTGACGCTCGCAGCGTTCGCGCCTCGCCGCGCTGTCCGCGCGCGCGGCGGACACGCCCGATCCGGTCGCCGACGCCAAGGCGTTCCAGAAATTCTTCACCGACAAATTCCCCAAGCTGAAACCTGAAGATTTCGTCAATGGCCCCTATTCGATGAACGCGGACATGCATCGGCAGTGGGAGGAGAAGGAGCAGTTCCCGCCTTACGAATTCGCGCTCGAAGCCGGCAAGGAGATGTTTGGAAAGCCGTTCAAGAACGGC
Organism: uncultured Alphaproteobacteria bacterium; assembly: GCA_963786015.1. Classification (GTDB taxonomy): domain Bacteria; phylum Pseudomonadota; class Alphaproteobacteria; order Rhizobiales; family Xanthobacteraceae; genus Bradyrhizobium. The sequence continues at coordinate 241,076 of CAWAXO010000042.1, forward strand.
AAGACCTATGCTGACTGCTTCCCGAACGGCGGCGTCGGCATCCGGCAGGATTATCCCTATTTCGACGAGAAGGAAGGCAAGGTCGTCACGCTCGAACTCGCGCTGAACCGCTGCCGCGAGGCCAATGGCGAAGCGCCCTTCTCCTATGTGAAGGACGACATGGCCTCGCTGACTGCCTACATGGCCTACACCTCGCGCGGCAAGCCGATGGCCATCAAGATCCCGAACGATCCGCGCGCGCTCGAGGCCTATCAGAAGGGCAAGGAATATTTTTACACGCGGCGCGGCCAGCTCAATTTCTCCTGCGCCACCTGCCATGTGCAGAGCCCGGGCGAGCGCATCCGCGCCGAAATTCTCGCGCCCGCGCTCGGCATCCTCAATGCGATGCCGATCTATCGCTCCGAATGGAGCGGCATGGGCACTACCAGCCGCCGCTTCACGACCTGCAACAGCCAGATCCGCGGCGTGCCGCTCGAACCGCAATCACGAGGAATATCGCGATCTCGAATATTATCTGTCCTATGTCAGCAACGGGCTGCCGATCTCGGGCCCGGGCGCGCGGCCGTGAGCGGAGAGGGTCGACATGCGAGCGCTCTTGTTTTTCGCCTTGTTGATCGCAGGCGCTGTGCCCGCGCTTGCGGCCTCCGAAGACGATTTCAAGGCGGCCTATGCTGCGGCTGAAGCCGCTGAGAAAGAAGCAGGCCAGTTGCGCAACCAATGGACCACGACCGAAGCAGCGCTTGGCGCCGCGAAGAAAGCCGCGGCAAGCGGTGACTTCGACAAGGCCGTGGCCTCGTCGAAGGAGGCCGAAGCGCTGGCCAAGGCCTCGATCTTCCAGGCCACCAGCGAGAAGGAACGCTGGAAGGATATGGAGATCCGCTGAGCGGATGTTTGGGGGCGCGGAGACTGCGCGATGATGATCCGCCGCCGGGATTTTCTGAAGCTGGGCACTGCCGCGCTGGCAAGCGGCCTGCCGCGTCTCGCGCGCGCCGTCGACACGCCGAGCATCTACGATCTAGAGCGGTTCGGCAACGCGCGCATCCTTCACCTCACCGATACGCATGCGCAGCTTCGTCCGGTCTATTTCCGCGAGCCGAGCGTCAATATCGGGATCGGCGAGATGCAGGGGCGGCCGCCGCATCTGGTTGGAAAAGCCTTTCTCGACCGCTTCGGCATCTCGCCGGACAACGCCGACGCCTATGCCTTCACTAGCGTCGACTTCGAGAAATCCGCGCAGCGCTTCGGCAAGCTCGGCGGCTTCGCGCATCTGAAGACGCTGATCGACCGCCTGCGCGCCGACGTCGGCGAGCGCCGCTCGCTGCTGCTCGATGGCGGTGACCTCTGGCAGGGCACGGGACTGGCCAACATGATGCAGGGCGGCGGACATGGTGGACGCCGCCAACCTGCTCGGCATCGAGGCGATGACCGGCCATTGGGAATTCACCTATGGCGAGGCCACGCTGCGCGCCAATCTCGACCGCTTCAAGGGCGAGTTTCTGGCGCAGAACGTCTTCCTGACCGACGAAGCCGCGTTCAACGACGCCAAGGCGTTCGATCCCGCCTCGAGGCGCGTGTTCAAGCCGGCCATGATCAAGGAACTCGGCGGCTACCGCGTCGCGATCATCGGTCAGGCCTTCCCCTATGTGCCGATCGCGCATCCCAAGCGCTTCACGCCGGACTGGACGTTCGGCATTCGCGAGGAGGAGATGCAGAAGCTCGTCGATGGGCTGCGCGGCAATGACAAGGCCGACGCCGTGATCCTGCTGTCGCATAACGGCATGGACGTCGATTTGAAGCTCGCGAGCCGCGTCACCGGCATCGATATCATCCTCGGCGGCCACACCCACGACGCCGTTCCGCAGCCGATCGCAGTCAGGAACGCCAACGGCGTGACGCTCGTGACCAACGCCGGCTCGAATGGAAAATTCCTAGGCGTGCTCGATCTCGAACTCGCCAAGGGCAAGATCAGCAACCTGCGCTACCGCCTGCTGCCGGTCTATTCCGAGCTGTTGAAACCGGATCCGGCGATGGATGCGCTGATCGAGAAAATGCGTGCGGCCCATGCAAGCGACTGGAGCAACCAGGTCGGAACGGCGGACCGTCTGCTCTATCGCCGTGGCAACTTTTCAGGCCCGACGGATCAGTTGATCTGCGATGCCTTGCGCGGCGAGCTCGATGCCGAGATCGCGCTGTCGCCGGGTTTTCGCTGGGGCATCACCGCTCTCGCCGGCCAAGGTCTCACCATGGAAGACGTACTGTCGGAAACCGCGATCACCTATGCCGAGACCTATGCGCAGAAAATGACCGGCAGCCAGATCAAGGATGTGCTGGAGGACATCTGCGACAATCTGTTCAACGCCGATCCCTATTACCAGCAGGGCGGCGACATGGTCCGCGTCGGCGGCCTGTCCTATGTCTGCGCGCCGGCGGAAAGCGCCGGGCGACGGATTTCCGACTTGACGCTCGACAATGGCAAGCGGCTCGAAGCCGGTAGGAGCTACAAGGTGGCGGGATGGGCGTCCGTCAATCCACAGCAGGGTAAACCGGTGTGGGACGTGCTCGCCAATCACCTTCGCGCCGGCAAAATGTCGACCTCGCGCAGCAATGTGACCTTGAAGGGTGTCGACGGCAATCCCGGGATCGCGGATTAGTCACCGCCCGCCACATCGAGACACTGACTCCGAACGACTCCTTCTCGACGTAAAAAGCGGTTATTATGTCGCGGATACTTCAAGCATTCATATCGCCATTGTGACACCGCGTGTCTTGGGCTCGCGTTATGCCGGCCCTTCACATGTAGGACGAAGAACCAATTCGGGATCGCCGGCCATGATCTTTCGCCAGCTCTTCGACAGCGTTTCCGGAACATACAGCTATCTCCTGGCCAGCCGCGCCGGCGGCGAGGCGCTGATCCTCGACCCCGTGCTGGAGAAGGCCGACCGCTACTGCCAATTGCTGCGCGAGCTCGATCTCAAACTCGTCAAGGCGGTCGACACCCACCTTCATGCCGATCACGTCACCGGTCTCGGCGAATTGCGCGACCGCACCCACTGCATCACCATCATGGGCGACCAGAGCAAGGCCGACGTGGTGTCGATGCGGGTGTCCGACGGCGACAGGGTGACGATCGAAGGCATCTCGCTCGACGTGATGTACACGCCCGGCCACACCGACAATTCCTACAGCTATCTGATGGGCGACCGCGTCTTCACCGGCGACACGCTCCTGATCCGCGGCACCGGCCGCACCGATTTCCAGAACGGCTCGTCGCGGGCGCAATATGAGTCGATCTTCAACCGGCTCTTGAAGCTGCCGGAGGAGACGCTGGTGTTTCCCGCCCACGACTACAAGGGCGACACCGTCTCCACCATCGGCGAGGAGAAGCGCTACAATCCGCGCCTGCAGGTGCGCTCGGTCGACGAATATATCGAGTTGATGGCCAATCTGAAGCTACCGAACCCGAAGATGATGGACGTCGCCGTGCCCGCGAACATGCATGTCGGCCTGCATCAGGACGATCTTGACCAAGCAGGGTCTGGCTCTGAATGCGCAGGAGGCGATCACAAGCCTCGGCCGGCCCGACATATTGCTGGTCGATCTGCGCGAGACCGGCGAGCGCGCCAAGCACGGCACGCTGGCTGGCGCGCTGCATGCGCCCTATCCGTCCATCGACGAGAGCCTGCAGCCGGGCGGCATGCTGCGCGAGGTCGCGGCGGCCACCGGACGCCGCATCGTGTTCTTCTGCGCGTTCGGCGAGCGCTCGGCGATGGCAGTGAATGCCGCCAAGGACGCAGGGCTGCTCAATGCCGCGCACATCGCGGGCGGCATTGACGCCTGGAAGAAGGCCGGCGGCCCCGTGATGACGAACGGGTAAACAATTTTTGCTCCGCGCTTGGGGAGATCGCATGCGTGACACCAGGAAGAAGAGCAAGCCTGCGACGAAGCAGGCCGACGACAAAGCGAAGAAACCGCCGCCTCCGCCGACAAATACCGACGACGATTACGAAGACGGCGACATCGCCACCCCCAAGCAAGATCGCTGCGGGACTGACGATGAGCCGTTGTGAGGGTCGGGCGCGTCCTGAGCTTCGTCGTTCCGGGGCGATGCGATAGCATCGAACCCGGAACCTCGAGATCCGGGTTCGCACTTCGTGCGCCCCGGAATGACGGAGCCAAATCAGCAGTTCCCGCTGCCCATCGCGGAAGCAGCCATGCAGCTGCATTCATGGACAAATAACCGCTGCCGACGATAGTTTGGCTGGCGCGAAGTCGCACCGGAAGCATCATCGTAATGGCCGACGTTCTCGCCGCACCGCAGCAAAGGATCGATACCTCGCTGCGCACGCTGGGTCTGATCTCGATCGCCCATTGGGTCAGCCATTTCCACATTCTGGTGCTGCCGATGCTGTTCCCGTTCCTGAAGCAGCAGCTCGGCGTCGGCTATATCGAGCTCGGCTTCGCGCTGACCGTGTTCGCGGTCGTCTCCGGCCTGACCCAGGCCCCGATCGGCTACATCGTCGATCATGTCGGCGCGCGGAAGATCCTGCTGGTCGGGCTCTGCCTCGGCGGGCTTTGCGCTGATCATGCTCGGCCTGCATCTCAGCTACGCCTGGCTGATCGCGAGCGCGGTGCTGCTCGGGCTTGCCAACAGTGTCTATCACCCGGCCGAACTATGCGATCCTGTCCGCCCATATGGACGAGGCACGGATGGGCCGCGCTTTCTCGATCCATACGTTCGCGGGTTTTCTCGGCGGCGCGGTGGCGCCCGCGAATTGTTGCCGCGCTGCTCACCACGGTCGGCGGCGTCGGCGCGCTGATCGTGGCAGGCGCGATCGGCCCGCTGGTCGCGCTGCTGCTGGTCGCCTTTGGCCTGCCCGATGCCGGCGCGCATCCATGAGCAGGGCGGCGCCAGGGTGCCGCAAAAGAGCATCCTGACGCCCGCGCTGATCGTGCTGACGATCTTCTTCATGCTGCTCGGCCTGTCGAGCGCCGGCATCGGCAATTTCGGCGTTGTGGCGCTGATGAGCGGCTATGGCGCCTCGTTCTCGACCGCCAACCTGGCGCTGACGGCCTATCTCGGCGCCAGCGCAGCCGGCGTGCTCGCGGGCGGCTTCCTTGCCGACCGCACCGAGCGTCATGGGCAGGTCGCCGTCCGTCTGCTTCGGCGTCAATGCCGTGATCGTGCTGCTGATCGCGATGGTGTCGCTGCCACCGGTGCTATTGACGGCGGCGATGACGCTCGCGGGCTTCCTCGGCGGCGTGATCGCGCCCTCACGTGACATGCTGGTGCGGGCCGCGGCGCCTCCTGGCGCGGCCGGCCGCGCCTTCGGGCTGGTCTCCACCGGGTTCAATTTCAGCGGCATCGCAAGCCCGCTGCTGTTCGGCTGGATCATGGACCAGAATATGCCGCATTGGGTGTTCGGCGCCTCCGCGGTCTTCATGGTGCTGACAGTCGGTGCTGGCGCCGTTGACCGAGCGCAGGTCACAGGCAAACCATGGCCACCGATCCGGAGCCCGCGCAGCCCTGAACCTCATTCCCGGCGGTTGACTGCATCGGCCAGTGATCGATGATGAGGTCAACCAATCAAACAAATCCGGGAAGAACGCCATGACTGCCAATCCAGACCTCGTGATCCGCGGCGGCACCGTCGCTGACGGCAGCGGCGGTGAGCCTGTTCGAGGCCGACGTCGCGATCAAAGACGGCCGCATCACCGAGGTCGGCAAGGTGTCAGGCTGCGGCAAGGACGAGATCGATGCCAAGGGCAGGCTGGTGACACCCGGCTTCGTCGACGTTCATACCCATTACGACGGCCAGGTGACCTGGAGCCAGGACATCACGCCCTCCTCCCAGAACGGCGTCACCACGGCGATCATGGGGAACTGCGGCGTCGGCTTTGCACCCTGCAAGCCGGACGACCATCTGCGGCTGATCCAGCTGATGGAGGGCGTCGAGGACATCCCCGAGCCGGTCTTGAGCGCGGGCATTCCCTGGGCCTGGGAGAGCTTCCCCGATTACATGGAATGGCTGTCGAAGCGCCATTTCGACATCGACGTCGGTGCGCAACTGCCTCATGCCGCGCTCCGCGTTTATGTGATGGGCGAACGCGGTGCACGCCGCGATCCGTCGACGGCAGAGGACAACAAGGCGATGGCGAAACTCGCAATCGAGGCGGTGCGCGCCGGCGCACTCGGCTTCTCGACCTCGCGCACGCTCAACCATCGCACCTCGACCGGCGATTTCACGC
>CAWAXO010000043.1:0-20383 GCA_963786015.1 uncultured Alphaproteobacteria bacterium
ACTGTGGGCTTTTTTCTCAAGCTCAAGCTTCTCGCGGGCCACCTCAATTCGGCCACCGTGAGCCGGCTGCGCGATGCGGCCGCCAACCTGAAAACGGCCTCCGGTGATCCCGGCCTCAACTCGGTCCTGTCCGAGATCGAGTTGCGGGTAGAGGTCGAATTGGCCAAAGCCGGGCGATTTTAGGGCTGGGACGAGGTAGGTCCGGGCAGGGTCCTCCGGTCCGGAGGCCTTTTGGAAGTTGCGCACAAGTTCCTGCCGGCGGTCGCCGGCTACGGTGGGCTCAGTGGCTGCAACCGATATTGTCTGTCACAGGACGCCGCTATATAAGGCCCGCGAAAACGTTAGGTTTTCCGTTCCCCGGGCGCCGCCGGTATTGGCATTTTTTAGTGCAGATGGGCTCACCTTGGAAAAGTTGAAAAACTACAGGCCTTCCGAAAAAGAGCCTTTCATGAATGACCGTCAGCGCGAATATTTCCGCGCAAAACTGCTGGCATGGAAGGACGAGATCCTGCGGGAGTCAAAGCTGACACTGCAGGCCCTCCAGGAGGAAAACGTCAATCATCCCGATCTCGCCGATCGGGCCTCCTCAGAGACCGACCGGGCGATCGAGCTGCGCGCCCGCGACCGCCAGCGCAAGCTGATCTCCAAGATCGACGCCGCGCTCCAGCGCATCGAGGACAATACCTACGGCTATTGCGAGGAGACCGGCGAGCCGATCTCGCTGAAGCGTCTCGAGGCCCGTCCGATTGCGACGCTGTCGGTGGAGGCGCAAGAGCGCCACGAGAAGCGCGAGAAGGTCTATCGCGACGAGTAAGATCGGGAGCCTCAGCTGAGAGGCTTCCGAGATATTCTTCTTCCTAGACGACCGGTGATCGGCCGCCATCGACGTTGATGGCGGTTCCGGTGATGTAAGACCCCTGCTCGGAGGCCAGCAGGCAAGCGAGGTTGGCGAACTCTTCCGCTGTGCCGATGCGGCCGAGCGGCGTGCCCTTCGCGAGACCCTTGGCGAATTCCTCGAAATCCGTGTTGGGCGCCTGCGCCGCGTGCCGCTTCACCCACTGATCGCTCATGATCAGGCCGACGAGCAGGGCGTTCACGAGGATGTTGTGCTCGCCACCCTCGTTCGCCATCACCTTTGTCAGCGCCATGCCGGCCGCGCGCGACACTGATGTTGGTGCGGAATTGCCGGCCGGCGCCTTCGCAAAGGTGTTGAGCACGTTGATGATTCGGCCCCATTTGCGCCGCTTCATGCCGTCCCAGACCAACCGGCTGAATCGGATCGCGGCAAACAGCTTCAGATCGAGGTCCTCCTGCCAGGCCTCGTCGCTGATATTTTCGAATGCCATCGTGCGCGCCGTTCCGGCGTTGTTGACGAGCACGTCGATCTTGCCGAAATCGGCAACGATCTGATTATGGGCCTTGGTGATGGCCTCGGCCTTGGATACGTCGCAGACGTAATCGCGCACGACGAGTCCGTCCTTGGCGAGCGTCTCGCGCGCGAGCTTCAGATCGGCTGCTCCGCGTGCGAGGATGGCTACGCTCGCACCCAACTCGGCAAATCGGCGCGCCACCGCAATTCCGATGCCTTTGCTGCCGCCGGTCACGACTGCGACGCGATCCTTCATCGATAGGTTCATTTGTTGCTTCTCCCCGGGCATGGCCGGGATTAAACTTATCAAAAGGAAAACCTTATCAACAAGGCGGAGCAGGTCGGATGCGCCATGCCGATAGCAGCGATCGACTGAAGCCGGCAATCTGATCGGCGGTTATCGGACTGCCGGTCCCTGCCCATCGGTTGATTGGGTACAGCGGTTGGTGGCTCCGTCGCATGGAGCGCCATTGGAGCATTCCGCTTCAGCGTCGTTGACATATCAGGCTTCCCCTTGCGACCGTCTCCGTCGACGGCAAGCGAGGAGTAAACCTGTGGTTCCTATGCCAGAAATCGCGGTCGCCCGCTGGTTCAACACCGGCGAACCTCTGACATTGTCGGGGCTACGTGGCCGCCCCGTCCTTCTGCACGCGTTTCAAATGTTGTGTCCCGGATGTGTCGCCCACGGCACGCCGCAGACCCAGCGCGCATTTGATCTGTTCAAACATTCGGACCTGCAGGTCATCGGGCTGCACTCGGTGTTCGAACATCACGCCGCCATGACCCCGGTTTCACTGGAAGCCTTCATCCACGAATATCGATTGACCTTTCCCATTGGAGTTGACGAAGCCGGAGAGGGCACACCCATACCGGTCACCATGCAAAGATTTGGAATGCAGGGCACCCCAACCAGCATTCTTATCGGGCGTGACGGGAGCGTCGTGCATCATGGGTTCGGCCAACAAAGCGACATGGCCCTTGGAGCGATCATTGCGGCGGAACTGGCAACTGCGCGCCTGTAACCGCAGCAAAGCGTCGGTCCACGATCTCGACGAAGGCAAATCGCTGCCGTTGGTCGCTCAGTGAGTTCGCGCGGAAACCTTACGCCACCACCTATCGAGTGCAGGGCGATCGCAGGGGAGTTTCTCGCTCCTGCCGCCCGAGAACTGGATCCAGTCCTCATAACGGGGCCTGAGACCGCGATCACCACGGGAATGTCGGCCTTGCGTGCGCGTTCGATCAGGTAGGTCAGGCCTTTGCCGTCGCGTTCCCGCTTGCCGAAGCGGTTGATGATGAGGAGGTCGGCTCCAGATTCGAGAGCATCGGCTATCCGGGCGCCCGCATACTGCAACCTGTCGATATCCAATTGGCATCCGCTGGCGTTCGGGTCAGGATCCTTCGCCAGCAACAGCTTTTCCCCCGTGTCGACCAGCACGGCCGACAGGCTCGAGTTCGGCGCATTGACCGGCCTGTACCATCCCGACAGCACGAAAGCCTTGCGCATTCAGGTCTGCCGCGAAATCGCGCAGGACCGTGTCGGGATCTTGATGGTCATCATAGACAAGAGCAGCGAAGTCGCGTTGGCTGTCGAACACGATGATCCCTCCTTTTCAAGATCGAGCCTCGCGGGCGGTACGATCTCTCACATCGTAAAGGCAGCCACCCGCTGCCGCTCCATCAATGATCTGTATGCAGGACCGAGCAGATATATGCGCTCGAGCGAGCCGAGAAAGACCGGACGTCGAAGATCACACGGGGAAGCTGAGCGTGGCGCTGGCTGCCACGGTGCGCAAATTCCGGAACTCGGCGCGTTAGCCTTTGCCAAGCCTTGGCGACACCGCAGGCTAAAAGCTTGACTTGTACCTCAGCGCGCACGCAGATGTCCTTTGCAAACAATGTCTTCACCATCATTCCTGTGGTGGAGGTTTGACGAATATCGGCCGCAGATGCGAGCAAAAGAGCGGGATCGCTATGGCAGTGAACGACAGCATTCTCGCCGCGGCCCAGAGCATCGCACAAGCTCGCCGCAATCGTACGCCGCTGAAGGCGCTGCCGTCTGCCATTGCGCCAAAGGACCAGGCGGAGGGCTATCGCATCCAGCGCGCTGTCCACGATCTGCTGTTGCCGCAAGTGGGCGCGCTGGTCGGCTACAAGATCGGCTGCACCAGCGCGGTGATGCAGCGTTATCTCGACATTCCGCATCCCTGCGGAGGCGGCGTGTTCGCGCGCGGCGTTCATGAGTCGGGAGTGGTTCTGAAGGCCGGTGATTTCGTCCGCGTCGGGGTCGAATGCGAGATCGCGGTGCGGCTGGCCCGCGATCTGTCGGCATCCGGCGCGCCTTTCACGGCCGACAGCGTGGCCGGCGCGATCGAGGCCTACCTGCCGGCGATCGAGATCGTCGACGAGCGTTACGCACAATGGGAAACACTGGGCGCGCCCACGCTCATCGCCGACGATTTCTTTGCCGCAGGCTGTGTGCTCGGCGAGCCGGTGGCGCGCGAGGCCGCGCCCGATCTGCTCGGCGTGGCCGGCCGGGCGCTGATCAATGGCGTCGAGGCCGGCCGCGGCACCGGCGCCGACGTGCTCGGCCATCCCCATCACGCGCTGGCCTGGCTCGCCAATCATCTGGCGGAAGAGGGCAAGGGCCTTCACGCTGGCCAACTCGTGCTGACCGGAAGTCTGGTCAAGACCGTCTGGCTCACACGCCGGCGATCGCGTGACCATGGAGCTGGAAGGGCTCGGGCGGGTGGAAGCGGCGTTCGTGTGAGCGGGCACCGCGGCGAATCGGATGCCTTAGCTGCGCGGCTGCAGGGATCTTCAGATCGACACGTCGTGCCCCGCGCGTGCGGGCATCGCGAGCGTACGCGCAGCACTCCGATCGAATCCGCAGTGGCATTCTGGATTACTTCGTCGCGCTGGTCATCGCACGGGCGCTTCACACTCGCGAGAGTATGCTCTGAACATTCCGGTTCAGCTTTGACGAGCCGCACGGTGGCAACGTCATCGTTCGGAAAAACAACGCGGCCTCCGGCAGGGGAGCTACCGGAGGCCGCGTCAACCATCGCACCTGCGCCTAGGTTCGCAAGGGACGATGTGGGAGCTCGGGCGAGGGGGCGGCATCGGCCGCCGATCCCTCGCTCAGATCAGAAGGGCAGCAACACGTCCATCACCTGCTGGCCGTAGCGCGGCTGCTGGAAGTCGAAGATCTGGCCGCGGCCGCCATAGGAGATGCGGGCCTGGGCTATCTTGCTGGAGTCGATCGTGTTGTCGCTCTGGATGTCCTCCGGCCGCACGATGCCGGCGACGATCAATTCGCGGATCTCGAAATTGACCCGGATCTCCTGCTTGCCCTCGACCACGAGATTGCCGTTCGGCAACACCTGTGTGACCACGGCGGCGACGTTGGTCTGCAGGCTCTCCTGCCGCTGGATCGAGCCCTTGCCGTCAAACTGCGACGTCGAGTCGGTCTGCAGGAAGCGGCCGGGCAGCACCTTCTGCGCCTGCGTGCCGAGCGTTTTGGCGCCGAGGAAATCGGTGACGCCCGAATCCTCCTTGCTCGTGCGGTCGCGCTGGGTCTCGTTGGCGAAGTTGGCCTGGTCGGTGATGTTGACCGTCACCGTCAGGATGTCGCCGATCTGGTGCGCGCGCTGGTCCTTGAAGAACGCCCGCGAGCCGTTCCGCCACAGCGAGTTGGCATTGTAGGACACGGTCTCCGGCTTCGGCATCGGCATCGATACCGGCTTGTAGCCCGGCTGCGTCGTCGGGTTCTCGATCGCATTCAGCTTCGGCGTCTCGCCGATCTGCGACAGGCGGTCGATCGCCGAGCAGCCGCCGGTGGCACAGACGATGACGAGCAGTGTCGAGGACAAAGCGATGCGCTTGAAGCTACAGGACTTGCAACGGGACATGAATGTTACTCGGATTTCGAAGTGAGCTGTGACGTGACCCTGACGGGCGAGGCGGCCGCGACCGGTTCTTGAGGCGTGATCGAGGCGGTGGCTTCGGCGACCCGGCGGATTTCGGCGTCGGGATTTCGACGGTCACCTGGCCGCGACCGGTGACGGTGCCGGAGACCGTGCGTTTGGACTGCGGATTGAGCACGTTGACGACGTCGCCCTCGGTGCCGCTGTCGAGCGCCTTGCCGCGCGTGGTCAAATAGAGGCCGGCAGCCTGATAGACCAGCGTGACGTTCTGGTCGCGCTGCACGAGATCGGGCTTGACGAGGTCGGCGACCTTCAGCGGCTGGTTGGCGCGGATCGGGCGGCGGGTCTGCATGCCGACCGCCTTGTCGCGCGAGGCGGCGTCACCGCCGATCTCCGCCTTCGGGCGGCGCTCGACGACGATGTCGGACGACTTCAGGAGATCGCCGCGGTCGACATTGCGCGTCAGCACGGCGACCTCGAGGGTTTCGACCGCCGTGCCGGTGAACCGCAGTTTGGCCGGCGCCGCGCCGCTCGCATTCTCGATCTCGAAGGTGACGTCGAAGCGTCCGCTGCGCGGATCGACGCGGGCCGCCGTCGGCTGCATCGCGCCGTCGTTGGTCGCATCGAGGCGGACATCTTGCATGTCACGGTCGAAGGTGAGCGTCAGATTGGCGGCATCGCCGAACCCGTTGCGGTGCTCCAGTGCCGTGGCCACCGCCTGTTCGAGCTGCTTGGCTTCCACGGTGCGCGCAAGGCGCGTCACCGCGACGTCCTTGATGTCGTGGGTGTTGACGCCGATCACCTGGTGGGCGCGCAGCGCCGTCAGGATCTGCGCCGTCGGCAGCGAGCCGGTGGTGCCGAGATCGGGCGCGCGGTAGATCGCGATCTCCGCTGCCGGGCCGGCATTGTCGATCACGTCGCCGATCCGCACGAGTTCGCCGGTGACGGTGACGCTGGCGCGCAGCACGGGAACGGCGAGCGCATCGCGTCCGGTCTGCGCGCCGGCGAATGTCGTGCTGGCGGCGATGAGTGCGGCGGCGAGGACAGAGCTACGAAAGGACATCATCAACCTCCTCAGCGGAACAACGCGGTGGTGGACTGCATCATCTGGTCGGCAGCGCTGATCACCTTGGCATTCATCTCATAGGCGCGCTGCGCGGCGATCAGGTCGCTCATTTCCGAGACCACGTCGACATTGGCCTGTTCGAGGCTGCCCTGGGTCATGTTGCCGTAGCCCTCGGCGCCTCCCACGCCGTCCTGCGGCGCGCCGGATGACGGCGTATCGGTGAACTGGTTGTTGCCGACCGGCTGCAGGCCGGCCTTGTTGATGAAGCGCGTCAGCCCGATCTGGCCGATGATGGTCGAGGTCGTCGATCCCGGCAGCGTCACCGAGACCTGGCCCTGCGCGTTGACCGTGATGCCCGAGGCGTTTTGCGGGATCGTGATGGTCGGCTGCACCGGATTGCCGAGCGCCGTGACGATGCGGCCCTGATTGTCCATCTGGAAGGTGCCGTCGCGGGTGTACTGGAAGGAGCCGTCCGGCATCTGGATCTTGAAGAAGCCTTCGCCGGTGATGGCGAGGTCGAGGTCGTTGCCGGTCTGCGACAGCGTGCCTTGCGTCATGGAGCGCGGCGTGCCGGCGGTCCTGACGCCGCCGCCGATATCGATGCCGACGGGCAGGATCGTGCCCTGGTCGGAGGATTGCGCGCCGACGCGGCGGACATGTTCGTAGATCAGGTCCTGGAACGCCGCGGTCTGCTTCTTGAAGCCCGTGGTGCGCAGGTTGGCGATGTTGTTGGAGATCACCTGAACGTTGAGTTCCTGTGCCGCCATTCCCGTCGCAGCGGTGTGAAGCGCTTGCATGTTACATATTCCTCAATGGCGTTCAGGCCGGCACGTCGGCAAGTTTTTCGATGGCGGATTTGTGCAGGTCGCTCTGCTGCTGCAGCAGCGTTGCGACCTGCTGATAGGTGCGCATCACCTCGACCATGCGGCTCATTTCGGAGACCGCGTTCACGTTCGACTTCTCGACATAGCCTTGGGTGATGGTCGACTTCGTATCGGCCTGCGGCGCGCCGGCGTCGCCAGCGGCGTAGAGGTTGAGGCCCTCCTTCAGGAGCTTCTGCGCATCGGTGAAGCTCGCCAGCCGCAGCTTGCCGCGGATCGAGTCCGTGCGGCTGGCGCCCTCCAGCACGGTGACGGTGCCGTCCGGCGAGATGTTGATGTCATGATCGGTCGGCTGGAATACGATCGGGCCGCTGGTGCCGAGCACGGGATTGCCTCCCGTGGTCACGAGCTGGCCCTGGCCGTTGATCTGCATGTTGCCGTCGCGGGTGTAGCGCTCGCCGCCCGTGGCCTGCACGACCAGGAAACCGCCACCGTCGACCGCGACGTCCAGCGGATTGCCGGTCTGCTGGGTCGAACCCGCCGCGAAGTCGTGATAGGTGCCGCGGTCCTGGACATAGGACACGCGGCGATCGCTCGCGACGAAATTGTCTTCATGCGCGCCCGAGCTCAGATGTTCCTCGAACAGCGACTGGTCGGCCTTGTAGCCGTTGGTGTTCACGTTGGCGATGTTGTTGGCAACGACGTTCAATTGCCGTTCCAGCACCATCTGCCGCGAAAGCCCGATGAGAAGCGGATTCTCCATCGCTTCAATCTCCCCTGTGACGATCCGCCGTCCGAAGCCCTCCCAGGCGACAAATCAGCGGGTCCCTTCGAACCGTTCAGGCTCTCCCAAGCCCTTGCGGTTCGGCACATCAGGAGCGAATGCCGTGCCAACTCGATAAATTTTTCAAAATCAATATGTTAACTGCTTTGCCGAAGCCGGCGGACACGGCAATAAGATCTCATTGACCATGTTTGCCCGGCAACTTTTTCCCAGCCCAACGGTAAAATAAAGGTTCCATTAACCAAGAATACCGTAGCGTCCAACCTCGAGAGCGCGTCTGCGCTGGGGGCATTTGTATCGCGTGATTTAGGGCTGCCTGGTGGCATCGGGCTCATTCGTACCAACGGATCGAGCGGCCATGGCTGACAACGAACAAGAAGGCGGAGCGGCGGAGAGCGCCGATGCTGCCGCACCAACCAAGAGCAAGCTGAAGCTCATCATCATCGTCGTCGGTGTGCTTGCCGTCTTGGGTGGCGGAGCGGCGACCTACTTCGTCTTCTTCAACCATCAGCACGATGAAGAGAAGCGTGCCGAAGCGCCTGCGGCGAAGCCGCCGTCCTTCGTCGAGGTGCCGGACATGCTGGTCAACCTGGTCGGCAATCCCGGCGAGCGCGTGCAATATCTCCGCGTCAAGATCGTGCTCGAGGTCAAGGAAGAGAAGCAGATCGAGGCGATCAAGCCGTCGATGCCGCGCGTGACCGACATCTTCCAGACCTACATGCGCGAGTTGCGCCCCGCCGATCTCAACGGCTCCGCGGGCCTGTTTCGCCTCAAGGAAGAACTGACCCGCCGGGTCAACGCCGCGGTCGCGCCGATCCCGGTCAGCGCGGTGCTGTTCAAGGAAATCGTGGTTCAGTAGCAGGACGGATCCAAGATCATGGCGGGTAACGATCCGGTCGACCAAGACGCAATTGCAGCGCAATGGGAAGCTTCGCTCGACAGTGAGGATCCCACGGAGGCCGCGGAAGCCGCTGCGGCAAATGAACTCACGGAATCGATGGCCCTGCAATGGGCCGCGATGGTGGAGGACGGCAGCCGCGATTTCGGCAACGGCAAGAACGGCGGCGAGCGCGTTCTGTCGCAGGAGGAAATCGACAATCTGCTCGGCTTCACCGCCGGCGAAGTCAATCTCGACGACAATTCCGGCATTCGCGCGATCATCAATTCGGCGATGGTCTCCTACGAGCGTCTGCCGATGCTCGAAATCGTCTTCGACCGCCTGGTGCGGCTGATGACGACATCCTTACGCAATTTCACCTCCGACAACGTCGAAGTCTCGCTCGACCGCATCACCTCGGTTCGCTTCGGCGACTACATGAACTCGATCCCGCTGCCGGCGGTGCTCAGCGTGTTCAAGGCGGAAGAGTGGGAGAATTTCGGCCTCGCCACCGTGGATTCGAGCCTGATCTATTCGATGATCGATGTGCTGCTCGGCGGCCGGCGCGGCGCCACCGCGCTGCGCATCGAAGGCCGGCCCTACACCACGATCGAGACCAACCTGGTGAAGCGGCTGATCGAGGTCGTGCTCGCCGACGCCGAGCAGGCCTTCCGTCCGCTGTCGCCGGTGAAATTTTCGATCGACCGGCTGGAGACCAATCCGCGCTTCGCCGCGATCAGCCGGCCCGCCAACGCCGCGATCCTGGTCCGCCTGCGGATCGACATGGAAGACCGCGGCGGCAATGTCGAACTGCTGTTGCCTTACGCGACCATCGAGCCGATCCGCAGCGTGCTGCTGCAGATGTTCATGGGCGAAAAATTCGGCCGCGACCCGATCTGGGAAGGGCACTTCGCCACCGAGGTCGCGCAGGCCGAGATCGCGGTCGATGCCGTGCTCTACGAGTCCGACATCCCGCTCAAGCAATTGATGAGCCTGAAGGTCGGCGACACGCTGCCGCTCGACATGCGCGCCGACGCGCTGGTGTCGGTCCGCTGCGGCAGCGTGACCCTGACCGAAGGGCGGATGGGACGGGTCGGTGACCGCGTCGCCATCCGCGTGACCAAGCCGCTGCGTAAGCCCAAGACCACCTTCGCGATGTTCGAGAAAGCCGATGAGCGTAATAAAATGATGGAGACCCAATGAACCACTCATTAGGTTTAGCGATCGAAAGCCTGGTGGCGGTCCTGCTCGTCGTGACAATCGGCTACTGCGTGCTGTTAAATGCAAGGCTGAAGCGGCTCAAAGCGGACGAGCATTCCTTGAAGGCTGTCATCGCGGAATTGATCACGGCGACCGAGATCGCGGAGCGCGCCATCGGCGGGCTGAAGCACACGGTGCGCGACGTGAATGAGAATCTCGGCAGCCAGCTTGCCGCCGCGACGCACATGTCGGAGCAGTTGCGCCGGCAGCTTGCCGAAAGCGACAACGTGGTCCGCCGGCTGTCCAAGATCGCCATCGCCGCCCGTTCATCGTCCGGCGCCGACGCGGAGGAAGCTCCGGTCGCCGAGCCTGCGCCTGCATCCGCTCCGGCCAGGGTTTCCGGCGCCAAGGCGGTCGCGGCCGCGGCGCAGGCATTCTCGGAACGTAGAAGGACCGGTGGCCTCGCGGCATGAAAGTATTTCGTGACATTCGCGTGATGCCGGTCGTGCTGGTCGGGATCTTCTGTCTTGCGGTCTTGAAGATCGCCGGCCTCGTGCTCGATGGCAGCTATGTCTTCGACTATGCCCCGCAGCCGGCCAAACGATCCTGGGCCCAGGAAAACCTGAACTTCCCGGGAGGCCGGGAAGATGTCGACATCACGGGCTCGACTCACGGCGAGCCCAAGGAAGCAAAGAAGGAAGAGGCGCCGAAGCCGGATGCGCCGGAGACGAAGCCCGACGGGATCGTGCTGCATCCCGAGGAGAACCAGCCGCCGGTCTCGCCGTCCGAACGCGCAATCCTGGAGCGCCTGCAGTCACGGCGTCAGGAGCTCGAGACAAGGGCGCGTGAGATCGAGATCCGCGAAAGCCTGATGAAGGCCGCGGAGAAGCGCATCGACTCACGCGTGGACGAGATGAAGTCCCTGGAGGCCAAGGCATCCGCGGCGAGCGAGCAGAAGAACGAGGCCGAGAACGCGCGCTTCAAGGGTCTCGTGACGATGTATGAGGGCATGAAGCCCAAGGACGCCGCAAGGGTGTTCGACCGGCTCGAAATGCCGGTGCTGATCGAGATCGCCTCCCAGATCGCGCCTCGCAAGATGTCCGACATCATGGGCCTGATGTCGCCGGAGGCCGCCGAGCGGCTGACCGTCGAGCTCGCCCGCCGGGCCAGCGGCAAGTCCGCAGTCACCGCCGAGCTTCCGAAGATCGAAGGCAAGGTGATGACGCAAAAGTCGAACTGAGCCGCGCATATTTAACAAGACGTTAAACGGCCGAAACTAGATTCGCCTGAGGTTGCGGGCGAGAGCGTTTAACGCTTCGAGCGGATCGTGAACCGGAAGACATCTTGGCATGGCGCGTACGGCTGCCCTTTCAGTTTGGTCGAGAGCCCGCGCGGTTGCGCGCGCCGGGCTCAGGCTGCTTGGCGGCCTGCGGCAGCTTGGCGGCCTGCGGCGGCTTGCGGGCCCCTCTCTGCGGCCGTCGTCGCTTGCCGTGGCCGCGATCCTGGCCGGGTTGACGATCGCCGGCCCGGGCCGGGCGGCCGACGCGGTCAGGGGTGAGGCGAGCTTCTCCATCCCGAACGGCTATGCGCGGCTGCTTCTCAAGCTCACCGAGGACGTCGCCTCCGAGGTCACGACGGCCGGCTCCATCGTCGTGATCCGCTTCGAGCGTCCGGTCGACGTGGCGGTCGAGCGGCTGGCGGAAGGTGCGCCCGATTATGTTTCCTCGGTGCGGCGCGATCCCGACGGCATGGCGATCCGCCTGTCGCTGGCGCGTCGGGTGACCCTCAACACCATGTCGGCGGGCGAACGGACCTTCGTCGACTTCCTGCCGGACGGCTGGAGCGGTCCGCCGCCGGGCCTGCCGCTCGACGTGGTGCGCGAGCTTGCCGAGCGGGCGCGCACCGCCGAACGGGCGCTGCGCCAGCAGCGTTCAGAGGCGCAGGCCAAGAAGCGTCCGCCGATCCGCGTCCGCGCGCTGGTGCAGCCGACCTTCGTCCGCTTCGTGTTCGAAATGCCCGACGGCGTCGGCGCGTCCTCGATGCTGAACGACCAGAAGCTCACGATCTCGTTCGGTGGGCTCCTCAGCTTCGACCTTGCCGACGCCAAGATCGCGTCGCCGCCGAATGTCGCCTCGATCAACCAGAAGGTCGAAGGCGACACGACACTGGTCGAGATTTCCATGGTCGGCGATGTCGACGTGCACGCCTTCCGCGAGGAGCGGAACTACAATATCGACGTCGCCTTCCAGCAGCCGGATAAGCCCAAGACGGCGACCGTGCCGGCCACCGTGCCCGCCGCCGAAGCCGCGCGCCCGCCGGTGGAGAAGCCTCAGGCGGCGGAGACGGCGAAATCGCCCGCGCCGCCGACCGCCGATGCCTCGCATGTGACGATGCCGGCCGCTCCGATGTCGGCCATGCCGGCGCCGGCCGAGAAGCCGGCAAAGCCGCGGGCCGAGGAGATCGCGCCGCCGACGTCGGACAGCATCGCGCGGGAGATGAAAGCAGAGAGCAAGCCGGAGCAGGGGGCGGCCCCATCCTCGGAGGTGGAGGCGCAGAAGCCGCCGGCGTTGCCGCCGGAGCCTTCCGCCTCGCCGCCGCCCGCCCAGCAGCTGTCCGCTCCGCCGCCCCCGCCGGCCGCGAAGGAGGCGACGCGATCAAAGGACGCGCCCGCGGAAGATGCATCCAAGGCGCCGGCGGCTGCTCGTCCGACGCCGTCAAAGGATGCGGCCGAGATCAAATCTGCTTCCCAGCTTCAACCGGTCGAGACCGGCGCGACGGTCGAGGCCGTCCGCGACAGCGAGGCCTTGCGCCTGACCTTCAGCTTTCCCGGGCCGACGCCCGCGGCGTCGTTCCGCCGCGGCGATACGGTCTGGCTGGTGTTCGATTCGAAGAAGACGCTCGACGTCGAGCCGATCCGAGCCAAGGGCGGCGCGATCATCGGCGATGTCAGCCGCGTGCCGCTGGAGAAGGGGCAGGCGATCCGCATCCGCCTCAACCGTCCGCTGCTGCACTCGCTGACCAGCGACGATCGCGGCAAGGGCACGTCCTGGACGCTCTCCTTCGCCGAAAAGATGCAGAGCCCGCCGCAGCCCTTGATGGTGTTGCGCAACATCACCGATCCCGCGCTCGCCAACATCGTGGTGCCGCTGGCCAATCCCGGTCTCCTGCATCGGCTGATGGATCCCGATGCGGGCGACACGCTGCTGGTCGTGACCGCGCCGCCGCCGGTGCGCGGCTTCATCAAGCGGCAGGATTTCGTCGACTTCGCGCTGCTCGATTCCGCCCATGGCGTCGCGATGCGGGCGAACTCCGACGATGTCGCGATCGAGATCGCGCCCGACAAGATCATCGTCGGCAAGCCCGGCGGGTTGACGCTGTCGTCGGTCGACGCCGCGGCCGAGCGCGCGCCGACCGCGGTGCGGCCGATCTTCGACGTCGAGCAGTGGCGCAGCAATCAGGAAGCGCGCTTCACCCCGCGCCAGGACGCGCTGATTATGGCGTCGGCCGCGGCCGAGCCGGAGCAGCGCCCGCAGGCGCGGCTCGATCTCGCGCGCTTCTACATGGCGCGCGGCATTTATCCGGAGGCGAAAGGCGTCGTCGAATCTGGTCGTCGACCGAGCCCGGAAAGATCGACGAGTTCGCCGCGCTGATGGTGCACGCCATCGCGAGCATCCTGATCAACCGGCCGGAAGTCGCGCTGAAGGATCTCGCCAATCCGGCGATCGGCAACAACTACGATTCGCAGCTGTGGCAGGGGCTGGCATACGCTCGCCAGGCCAAATGGGCCGACGCGCGCGAGAAGTTCAAGAACGTCGAATTCGCGATCGCGTCGCTGCCGCTGGATCTCCAGCGCGTCGTCACCGCCGACGCGATGCACGCTTCGCTCGAGGTCAAGGACTATGCCGGCGCCTCGAAGCGGCGCGCCGAGCTCGACGTGATCGGCGTACCGGGTGATATGAAACCGTCGATCGCGGTGTTGCGCGGCAGGCTGGCCGAGGCGCTCGGGCATGATCTCGATGCCTTCGACGAATACAAGTTCGCGGTCAACTCCGCCGACCGGGCCGCGGCGGCGGAAGCAAAGCAGCTGGAGATCGCGGTGCGGCAGCGCCGCGACGAGATCACCCAACAGGACGCACTGCGCGAGCTCGAACTGCTGGCCATGACCTGGCGCGGCGATACGATCGAGGTGAAGACGCTGCAGATGCTGTCGCAGATCTATAGCGACACCGGACGCTTCGCCGAGTCGCTCGCGGCGGCACGGATGGCGACCAAGCTGCAGCCCAACTCCGAGGCCTCGCGCCAGGCGCAGGACATGGCGTCGGCGCTGTTTTCGCAGATCTTCCTGAGCCCGAAGGGCGACGACCTGCCGCCGATCGACGCGCTCGCGATGTTCTACGAATTCCGGGAGTTGACCCCGATCGGCCGGCGCGGCGACGAGATGATCCGCCGGCTCGCCGACCGCCTGGTCGCGGTCGATCTGCTGGATCAGGCGGCCGAACTCCTGCAGTACCAGATCGATCGCCGCCTCGAAGGCTCGGCGCGTGCGCAGGTCGCCTCCAAGCTTGCGATGGTCTACCTGACGAATCGCAAGCCCGATCTTGCCATCGCAGCACTCCGCTCCACGCGCATCGCCGATCTGGCGGGTGAATTGCGCCAGCAGCGGCTGCTGCTGGAGGCGCGTGCGCAGAGCGATATCGGCCGGCATGATCTGGCGCTCGACATCGTCTCGAACATCGGGGGACGCGAAGCGATCCGCCTGCGCTCCGACATCTACTGGGCGGCGAGGCGTTGGCGCGAGGCGTCCGAGCAGATCGAACTCTACTACGGAGACCGCTGGCGCGATTTCAAACCGCTGAACTCGGTCGAGAAGAGCGACGTGATCCGTGCCGTGGTCGGCTACGCGCTTGGCGAGGATGCGCTTGGTCTGGCGCGCTTTCGCGAAAAATTTGCGCCGTTGATGAGCGGAGAGGCCGACAAGATGGCGTTCGACGTCGCGAGCAAGCCGGCCGGCGCGAGCAGTTCGGACTTCACGGCGATCGCCAAGATGGCGGCGAGCGTCGATACGCTCGACGGCTTCCTGCGCGAGATGAAGACCCGTTTCCCCGACGCTACCTCGCGCGCGACGTTGCCGCCGGATGCGGCCAAGGTCGATCAGAAGGCCGACCCGGCGTCGACCGGCGCGCTGCCGAGGATCATCCCGATCAAGCGCGCCGACGCGGGCAGGTAGCCGATCCTCTCGACAGCGGCGGCGTAAACCTGCAACCTGGACGGCGGTCCGAATTGCCGGAGGAAGCCGCCACCATGAGCAAGCCGACCAAGACCGAAGCCGAACTTATCGCGATGGCGCAGGCGGAGTTGAAGGTGCACGCCGACTGTCCGGTCGGCATGATGGTTTCCGTGCTGCGATGGGGCGATTACTGGGAGTTTCGCGCCAAGGCGGACCCGGGCACGGCGTCAAAGCCCGGCTACCCCGAATGCGTCGCGATGCTGGTCCAGATCGGCGACCATCTGCGCAAGCAGTATGATGTAAAGGGGTAGGGCCTCGCAGGCGCGATCCGCGACCAGAGGAATGGCGAACCACCGGCGCCGCAAGCAGACACCGGCTCAACTATAAGCATGCTCAACTATAAGCAGGCAAGGCAGCCCGCAATCACTCGCCTGAGCCAGTCGAGATTTGCGCCGTCGGGAAACCAGGCGCGCTGGGCGATGACATGGTCGTGGGGACCGCGGGCGAATTCCAGCCCGGGCGGCAGCGCCGAGCGCAACGCGATGGGCACGCAGCGCGGATAGTCGCGGACGCGCCACTCCGGATGATGGGTCGGAAAGAACGCAAGGCAAGGCACCTCGAACGCGTCGGCCAAATGCACCATCCCGGTGTCGGTCGAGATCACCCAACTCGCATTGCGGACCAATGCGCAGAGATCCTCCAATGTCGCGCATTCGGGAGCATGCGCCACGTCGCCTGCAAGTTCCGGCGGCACATCGCCTTGCGTGACCGAGGGACCGATGGCGGCGACCTGTCGCAGGATACTGCGATGAATCTCGTCCGGCATGTCGCGAAGCGGCGTCGAGGAGCGCGGACAGACGAGAATATAGCCGTCGGGCCAGATCGAAGGCTGCGGCGCAATGCGCGGGGCCAGCCACGCGTTACGCTTCAGATGGGACGGAATGATTTGCGCCTCGACGCCGAGCCGGCGCAGAAAGAAGTCGATCATCGACGTGCGCAGGAAGTCCGGATCGAATGCGAAATCACGGATGTCGATAACCTGTTCGAAGTCGTCTGCTCCCTCGAACCGGGTTTCCGGCGTCGCATAGCCTCTCGGCAAGGTGCGGATGTCGGCGAAATCGGCCACCGCATGCACCGATTGAACCATCGGCGCCAGATCGGGAAGGCGGAACAGTGTCGGACGCGATGGAGTGATGCCAATCCGCATCGACAGATGGAGCGCCTGCAGGCCGATGATGCCGTCGCCAAGCGTCCTGCCAAAACCGTTCAGGATCGCTACGCGCTGCGTCGGTGATTCCAGTCGTTCGGACCTGACGGCTTGCAAGGTCATCGGTGCGCCGTCCTGCGCCCGTACGGCCGTTGATTTCCGATCGGCTTTTTCGGGGCGAACCGCTCAGACATTTCGAACAACTCAGACAACATTGCCACTCGCGGCCCCGGATCGAGGGCTTCGCGAGCACAGGCGAGCATCAGCGTTCAGTGTTGCAGGCTGGTTTCAGATGAGGAGAAGTTCGTTACGCTTGAAATGCGTTCGCGATGCGCGGCCGGATGCGATCAGCCGCCGTAGCTCTGCACCAGACTTCCCGCGACCAGCGACCAGCCGTCGACGAGGACGAAAAAGATCAGCTTGAAGGGCAGCGATACCACGACCGGCGGCAGCATCATCATGCCCATCGACATCAGGACCGAGGCGACGACGAGGTCGATGATCAGGAACGGCAGGAACAACAGAAATCCGATCTCGAAGGCGCGTCTGAGCTCGGAGATCATGAACGCCGGCACCAAAATCCGCAGCGACAGTTGGTCAGGCGTCGCCGGCGGCGGTTCGCCCGAAAGATCCATGAACAGCTTCAGGTCCTTCTCGCGCACGTTCTTCTGCATGAAGCCACGCAGCGGCACCGAGGCGCGCTGCAGCGCATCCTCGACGGTGAGCTGATTGGCGATCAGGGGCTTGATGCCGTCGTCATAGGATTTCTGCAGCACCGGTCCCATCACGAAGGCGGTGAGAAACATCGCAAGCGCGATGATCACCGAGTTCGGCGGCGCGGTCGCAGTGCCCATCGCGGTGCGGAGCAGCGACAGCACCACGACGATCCGGGTGAACGAGGTCATCATCACCAGGATCGACGGCGCGATCGAGAGCACGGTCAAAAGCGCGATCAGCTGGATCGCGCGTTCGGTCACGCCGCCATTGCCCCCGCCGAGATTGATGCTGATGTCCTGCGCATGCGCAAGCCCCGCCAGCGAACCGGCGGCAATCAGTGTAGCGACGAAAATGAAAACTCTACGCGGGACTTTCGTGCGCTTCACGACGACGAGGATGTCTTTGGTCGGCCGAGCAGGGAGGCCATCTCGTCTTCAAGATTCTCGAAGCTGGTCTTCGGCGCAGAGGGCATGGGCGGCGGAGGCGGCACGATCGGCGCCTCGGCGCGCTGCATCGGGCGGCCTGGCGCCGGCTCCGACGGGATAGGCGGCGGAGCCATCGGCTCAGCGGCCGGCCGGCGCAACGCAGCCTCCAGACGCTGTGCCATCTCGGCGAGATTCTGATCCGCGCTGGCGTTGGCTGACTGCGGCGGCGCGGGTGGTGGGGGCGGAGGAGGTGGCGGCACAATCGCACGTTCCGGCGCGCGCGCCGGCGGCGCCTTCGGCGGCTCATTGCCCCGGACCGGGCGCGGCATCATCGGCTCACCGCGCGGCATGCGCGGCGGGATCGCGTCAAGGTCCAGCCGGGGGGGCATGCGGGGCGGCGGCGTGACTTCCAACTCCATACGCGGCATGCGTGGGGGCGCTTCGGCGTCCATGCGCGGCATACGCGGGACCATTGGCTCCGGTCGCGGCTCCGGTCGCTGTTCGGGCCGCGCCTCGGGTCTTGGTTCAAGTCGCGGCTCGGGCCGCGGCGGTTCGGGGCGAAGACTGAGCGGCTCCGGCGCGAGCCCCGCGAGCGGGTCGTTGCGCCGCTCGGCCATGACAGGTCGTTCCGGCATCACGGGCCGCTCCGGCATCACGGGCCGTTCGGGCATGACCGGTGGAGGCCGGCGGAGCTCGTCGACGAAAGCGGGACGCGTCGGGCGCGGCGGCGGCTCGGGCATCACCGGCATAAGGTGCTCTTCGGCGCGGGCAGCCTCGTTCTCGGCCCAGACCGGAGTGTCCTGGACCGGCGCGAGGCGCGGCGGCGGCTCGACGGCGCTCGGCCGTTGTGGCAGCTGGTCCCGGTTGGCGCTGGCGCGGACGATGTTCAATTCCACGACGATGTCGGTCGGTCCGCCGATCATCAACAGGTGTTCGATGTTGTCGCGGCGGACCAACACGAGCCGCCTGCGGCCGTCGATGGGAGCGGCATCGATCACCGCAAGGCGCGGCATGCGACCGCAATTCGTATTGGCGCCGAGGCGACTCCCTGCGAATCGGCGCACCAGCCAGGCGGCAACGACGATCAGGGCCAGCACGGCCACGAATGCGAAAATAAAGGTCACTGCCTGCATGCTCTATCCCCGGCCAGCCCGCTGTTATCCAGGCTTTCGCCGTTTCCCCGCAGCACGCAAGCCGCAAACGACGCCTGAAACCGGAACCAACCCTTAACGTCCCACGGCAAGAACTGCCGCCCATTACCCCTTAATAACCTATAAATCGCCTGAACCAAAACGACTTCTTGAAAACTGGTTCCGGCCGAATTGTGCCCGGCGATCCGGCATTTGTGCCGGGCATGCTCAGAACACCGATGAGCTCGCGCGGCTCTAGCCGAAACATGCTCCCTCCCGCAATGAAGATCTTGTTAACTCCGCATTAACCATACACGCGGCAAATTATACCTACCTCGGGGAATCAATCCGCCAGGCCGAACGGAGCGGCGCAATGGCCATCAACGATCTTCCAGTGTTGTCGGCGTTGCGTACCAAGATGCAGTGGCACCAGGAGCGGCAGCGCGTTCTCTCCGAGAACGTCTCCAATTCCGATACGCCCAATTTCAAGCCTCGCGATTTGGTTGAGCCGAAATTCAATTCTGCCGGCGCGGTTGCAGGCGCGATGGGGCCCCTCGCCATGACGCGCACCAGCGCCGAGCACATCACGCCGTCGTCAGCCGACGGCAGTGGCTTCGACCAGAACAGGAGGACGGGATTGCAGACCCGGCCCGCCGGCAATGCGGTCAGCCTGGAGGAAGAGATGATGAAGGTGTCCGCCAACCAAATGGACTATGCGGCGGTCACCTCGCTGTACAGCAAGAGCCTGCACCTTCTGAAGACGGCGATCGGCAAGGGCTGAGCGGTGAGTTGGGCGCGAGCTGAGCAAGGGTCGAAGGACAAAGAGCTAACGACGGAGACTGAACTTCATGGCCAGCGATACCAGTGATTTCGGCCGCTCGATGGGCATTGCGACGTCCGGGCTGCGCGCGCAAGCCGGACGGATCAAGGTGATCTCGGAAAACATCGCGAACGCGGATTCCACGGCCTCGACCGCCGGCGCCAATCCGTATCGCCGCAAGGTTCCGACCTTCTCTTCGGCGCTCGACCGCGCGCTCGACGCCAAGGTCGTCACGCTCGGCAAGGTCGCCACTGACCGGTCGGACTTTCGCACGAAATACGAGCCCTCCAATCCGGCCGCGGACCAGACGGGCTACGTCATCTTCCCAACGTCAATCCGCTGGTCGAAATGACCGACATGCGCGACGCGCAGCGATCGTATGAAGCGAACCTTAACGTCATCGGAGCGACGCGCCGGATGATCCAGCGGCACGCTCGACATCCTCAAAAGCTGAACAGGGAACTAAGTCATGGCCTCTCCAATCGCAGCCGCGAATGCTTATGGAATTCGCCAGTGTGATCGGTGCCGGGGCGGGTCGGGAAACCCGTTTGCGAACCTTGGCGGCCTTGCGATGGGGGCACCGCCCGCGGGAACGAAGCGGGTGGTCCGTCGTTCGGCGCCGTACTCAAGGATGCGATCGGCAGCGTCGCGGAAGCCGGGCACAAATCGGATGCGCAGACCGTCGCGATGGCGTCGGGGCAAGGCCAATGTGATGGACGTGGTGACGGCGGTGGCGGAAACCGACGTCGCGGTGTCGACGCTGGTCTCGGTGCGCGACCGCGTGATCCAGTCCTACGAAGAGCATCATGAAGATGTC
>CAWAXO010000044.1:0-34544 GCA_963786015.1 uncultured Alphaproteobacteria bacterium
CGTCGTCGTGGCGGTGGCTTCTCAACGTCTCCAGCAGCAGAAAAAACTTCTCGGCTAACATTTGTGTCGCCCCACGCTATGAAATGCATCTTCAAATCCGTCGGAACGATCGGCCTGAAAATTCAATCACTTAAATGAGAGCCTACGCTGCATCGCGGTCGACGGCGACGAAGCATGTCCGATGCAGTATGTCCAAAACGAACGAAGCGCGGTCGCAATCGACCGCGCTCCGTTTCGGAAAGACCTCACACCTGCCTTTTACGCGAAAGCGATCGCAAGCAGGCTTGAGCCTAGAAGTACAAGTCCCGCGGCAGTCAATGCCAGAAAGCCGCCGGAGACCAGATCTTGATTGCGCATTGTCCACCCTCCGCTTTCGATGCTCTTCCGAATTCCTTAAAATTTTCGAAACGAGCTGTGCCGAAACAGGTGATGCGTGCTTCGACCTCGGGCGCTATGCCCGAAACAGAACACCCTCAAATGCGTGGGCTAGAAAAATCCCGGCGCCAACCAGGCCCATTAATGCTGTAACCATCTCGATCATCGCAAACATCCTTTGCGAGCCCCGCGAGAACCAAACGACGTGGCACCCCGCACAGTCAAAAGGATTCCCGGACGCAAAACCGGAATCGGAATGGACCGAGGATTTCGCGCAACAGCATGTGCCGTATGAGAGCAACAACAGGCGGATTGAGCGTCATGCGTTCCGTTCGTGAATACACAGGCAGGCATGCATCAACGACCTGTTCACCATGATAGGGCTCTCCCCATTTCCGCCGTGTTCCGGATGCGGTATCCTCGCAACTTGATGCGCATGGTGGGGCGCATCGCAACGCGTTGCCGATACTGCCGCGACGTAGGCAGCCAACCGGCGGAATGGTAATTGGGGCGAATGGGGATTCGGCCGTCAGATCCTGTTGTTTTGGCCGTGCGCGGCGCCGCCGTCGCGGCGATGTGCCTGGTGCTCGCCAATTGCGCCTCGTCGAACAAGTTCGCGGGCCGCGTCGATCCCAAATACGGCGTTTCCTCCAGCCCCCGGGTGGTGGCGTCCGGCGATCCCGTGCCGAAGGGCGGCGGAACCTACCGTGTCGGCAAGCCCTATACGGTGGGCGGGCCGGATCTATGTGCCCGAGGAGGACGTCAACTACCGCGAGGACGGCCTGGCGTCCTGGTACGGCGATGATTTCCACGGCCGGCTGACCGCCAATGGCGAGGTCTTCGACATGGACTCGCTGAGCGCGGCCCATCCGACGCTGCCGATGCCGTGCTACGCGCGGGTGACCAATCTCGCGAACGGCAAGTCGCTGATCGTGCGCGTCAACGACCGCGGCCCCTATCACGGCAACCGCCTGATCGACGTCTCCAACAGGGCCGCCGATCTGCTCGAGTTCAAAGGCAACGGCGTGGCGCGCGTCCGGGTCGAATATGTCGGCCGGGCGCCGCTGGAAGGCTCCGATGACCGCCAGTTGATGGCGACGTTGCGCACGCGGCACGCCGGCGCCTGCGCCGTCGCTGGTGCGGGTCGCCTCCGCCCGGCCGTTCGTGCCGGAATCGGCCGTCGTTCGGCCGGCCGATGCGCGGCGAGGTTCCGATGCCGGAGGGCCGGCCCTATAATCTCGGCAACGACCCCGGCGGACCAGGCCTCGCTCGATGCGACCTCGGAAATGTCCGCCTCCAGCCGCGCGCGATCCAGCGGCCGCGCGCCCGATAATCCGCGCGCCGTCTCCTATGAAGACGACGGCCGCTACGCGGCGCCATCCGCGCCCACCTCGGCCTATGCGCCGGTCGACCCGCACGGACCGAGCGAAATCCTCAGCGGTCGCGGGCTCTACTGAGGCCACGTTTGCGTGGGCCATACCGAGGCAGGCTGGGCGAGCAGGCCAGCCGCGGCTAGTCCCTGATCGATCACCGCGTTTCCGCCTCGTTTGGGACGCCTTGTCGCCGCGCGGACGAGACCGTTCGGCAAAGGCCGGTACGCCGCCTACGCCCTTGTTGTTTGCGCGTACTTCCAACTGTTAGAACGCCGGCCTCAAGGGCATTCGCCGATGGCAGTCAAGAGCTTACCTTCGCCGGTCCATGGTCATGACCGGACGCCTTCTCGCGCTACCTGCTCGCGGTGCTGGTCGCTGGCGGCCGTCGCCTGGGGCGGCGTGCTGCATGCCGCCAACCAGAGCGTGCAGGGCGCGCAAGAAGGAGGACGGCGGATTCGACGGCGATGCGCCGACCGCGATCCTGATCGAGGCCAATAGCGGCAGCGTGCTGTTCGAGAAGAACGCCGACGAGTTGCGCGCGCCCTCGAGCATGATGAAGCTGGTGACCGCCGAGGTCGTCTTCCATGCCGTCAAGCAGGGCGACATCAAGCTCACCGACGAATACCGAATCAGCGAGAACGCCTGGCGGCGCGGCGGCGCGCCGGCCGGCGGCTCGACCATGTTCGCCGCGCTCAACAGCAAGGTCTCGGTCGACGACCTCCTGCACGGCGCGATCATCCAGAGCGGCAACGACGCCTGCATCGCGCTGGCCGAGGGTATGGCCGGCAATGAGAAGCATCTTCGCGGCCGATTTCATGACCAAGCGGGCGCGCGAGCTTGGCCTGACGCAAATCGACCTTCGCCAATTCCAACGGCCTGCCGGACCCCGGCAACAAGATGACGGTGCGCGAGCTCGTCGGTGCTCGCCCGCTACATCATGCAGACCTATCCCGAGTTCTACAAACTGTTCGGCGAGAAGGAGTTCACCTGGAACAAGATCCGGCAGCAGAACCGCAATCCGCTGCTGAACGCGATGGAGGGCGCCGACGGGCTGAAGACCGGCTACACCAAGGAGGGCGGCTACGGCATGGTCGGCTCGGCCGTGCAGAACGGCACGCGGCTGATCGTCGTCGTCAACGGCCTCGAGGATCCCGAGGATCGCGCCACCGAAGCCAAGAAGATGCTGGAATGGGGCTTCCGCAATTTCGAGACGCGAACCCTGTTCGCCGCCGATCAGGCGCTCGGCTATGCGAGGGTGTTCGGCGGCGAGAGCCGCTCGGTCAAGCTGTCCAGCCCCGAGCCGGTCAAGGTGATGGTGCAGAAGAACGGCAACGAGAGACTGATCGCGCGGATTGTCTATAACGGCCCGGTGCGCGCGCCGGTCGAAGCCGGTCAGAAGGTCGGCGTCGTCCGGGTCTGGCGCGGCAGCAACATCGCGGTGGAGCAGCCGGTCTATGCCGCCGAATCGGTCGGCACGGGATCGACGATGCGGCGCGCGATCGACGGCGTCAGCGAGCTCGTCATTGGTGTGTTCCGCGCGGGCGCCGAGAAGCTCTGACCATGTCCGAGACTGCGATCAAACGAGCCGGCGGACGCGGGCGCTTCATCACCTTCGAGGGCGGGGAGGGGTCGGGAAAATCGACCCAGATCAAGGAGTTGGCGGAGCGTCTTGAACGGTCCAAGGTGCGCACGCTGATCACGCGCGAGCCCGGCGGATCGCCGGGCGCCGAGATCATCCGCCATCTCGTCCTGTCCGGCATGGGCAAGCTGCTCGGTGCCGAGGCGGAGACGCTTCTGTTCGCTGCCGCCCGCGACGATCATGTGCGCACGGTCATCAAGCCGGCGCTCGCCAAGGGCATCTGGGTGCTGTGCGACCGCTTCGCGGATTCGACGCAGGTCTATCAGGGCAAGCTCGGCCACGTCGCGCCCGAGCTTCTCAACGCCATGCAGCGCGTGACCATCGGCGACCTCAAGCCGAACCTGACCTTCATCCTCGATGTTCCTGCCGAGGTCGGCCTGCAGCGCGCGGCGGCCCGCCGCGGCAGCGACGCGCCCGACCGGTTCGAGTCGGAGGATGTCAGATTTCATCAGGAGCTGCGGGAGGGCTATCGCGAGATCGCAGCCGCCGAACCCGATCGCTGCGTGCTGATCGACGCGACCGCCGATGTCGATGCGGTGGCTGCAAACATCTGGACCGTTGTGCGGCAGCGGTTTTCCTCGGCCGCGCGCAAAGCTGCGAGCCCGGCATGAGCGCGCGCCGGGTCGCGAAGCCGAGGTCAGCGTGCCGCATCCGCGCGAGACCTCCGATCTGTTCGGGCATCGCGAGGCGGAAGGAGCGCTGCTGAAGGCCTATCGAAGCGGCCGCATTCCCCATGCCTGGCTGATCGGCGGCGCGCAGGGCATCGGCAAGGCGACGCTGGCCTATCGCATGGCCCGCTTCGTGCTCGCCCATCGCGATCCGGGCGCGGCGGCCGTGCAACGTGCCGAGACGTTGTGGATCGATCCGGATGATCCGGTCGCGCGCCACATCGCGGCGGGCGCCCATGGCGGCCTGCTGGCGCTGGAGCGGTCGCTCAACGACAAGGGCGTGCTGCGCACGGTCATCACGGTCGACGAGACGCGCGAGACCATCTCGTTCTTCGGATCGACCGCCGCGGTCGAGGGCTGGCGGGTCTGCATCGTCGATACCGTCGATGAGCTCAATCCCAATGCCGCCAATGCGCTGCTCAAGATTCTCGAGGAGCCGCCGCAGCAATCGCTGTTCCTGCTGTTGAGCCACGCGCCGGCGCGGGTGCTGCCGACCATCCAGTCGCGCTGCCGCAAGCTGCCGCTGCGCCCGCTTTCGACGGAGGACGTCATCCGCGCGGCGGAGAAGGCGACCTCCCGTGCGCCCGGCGACGCCGCGCTCGCGGAAGCCGCCGCGGCATCGGAGGGCAGCGTGGCGCATGCGCTGACGCTGCTCGGCGGTGACGCGCTCAAGCTGCACCAGCGCACCGCGGCGCTGCTGGCGACCTTGCCAAAGGTCGATCCGCGCGAGCTCCATGCGCTGGGCGACGCGCTCGGCACCAGCGACCGCGTGGCGCTTGCGGCCTTCATCGACAGCATCGACCGCTGGGTCGCCGAGCGGCTGCGCGCCGACGGCAATACCAACGCCAACCTGCCCCGCCTTGCACGGCTGGCGGAGGTATGGGAAAAGATCGTCCGCGCCGCACGCGACACCGAATCCTACAATCTGGAGCGAAAGCCGCTGGTGTTTTCGGTGTTCGGCATGCTTGCGGAAGCGACCCGCTAGACAGCCTTTCCGAAGGTCAGGGCCCGCTTTCGTTTCACCCCGCGACAAATCGCATTTGAGCCATAAGGAAATTGTGGTGGCTACGCGCACGAAGAAAACTGCCAAGAAAGCCGCAAGAAAGCTGCAAAGAAAGCGGCCAAGAGAGCTGTGAAGAAGGCTGGCAAGAAGGCCGCGAAGAAGCGCGCCAAGCAGGCAACAGGCAACACTGCGCAAGGCCAAGGCCAAGGCCAAAGCGAAGACCAAGAGCGCGCCGGCGCGGTGGCGTGAAGAAAGCTGCGAAGGCGAAAACATCGGCGCCGAAGAAAGCCGTCAAGGTCGCAAAGAAGGCCAAGGCCAACACGCCAGAAGCGAATACATCGACGCCGCCGCAGGCTCCAGTGGCAGCAAAGCCGCCTCGTGCAAGCAAGCCGCCGAAGACGGCCGCCGTGGTCGAGACGCCGGCCGCCGCTACCGGCGCGCGTCGCGAAGGCAAAGAACTCCTTCTACATCACGACCGCGATCGCCTATCCCAACGGCATCCCGCATATCGGCCACGCCTATGAGGCGATCGCGACCGACGCGCTGGCGCGTTTCCAGTGGTTCGACGGCAAGGACGTGTTCTTCCTGACCGGCACCGACGAGCACGGGCTGAAGATGATCCAGACCGCGCAGAGCGAGGGACTGACGCCGTCCGAACTCGCCAATCGCAACGCAGCGCGGTTCAAGGAGATGGATGAACGTCTGAACGTCAAGTTCTCTCGCTTCATTCGGACGACCGAAGAACAACATCACCGATCGAGCCAGGAAATCTGGCGACGGATGGCCGCCAATGGCGACATCTACATCGACGCCTATTCCGGCTGGTATTCGGTGCGCGACGAGGCCTATTACGCCGAGGAGGAGACCGTTGTCGGCGAGGACAATGTGCGCCGCGGCCCGCAGGGCACGCCGGTCGAGTGGGTCGAGGAGAAGAGTTATTTCTTCCGCCTGTCCGCCTATCAGGACAAGCTGCTGGCGCTCTATGAGAGCCAGCCGGATTTCATCGGCCCGGATTCGCGCCGCAACGAGGTCATCAGCTTCGTCAAGGGCGGCTTGAGGGATCTCTCGATCTCGCGCACGACTTTCGACTGGGGCGTCAAGGTGCCTCACGACGAAGAGCACGTGATGTATGTCTGGGTCGACGCGCTGACCAACTACATCACCGGCGTCGGCTTTCCCGACGAGTCCGATGCGAACTGGCACTACTGGCCGGCCGACGTGCACGTCATCGGCAAGGACATCATCCGCTTCCACGCGGTGTACTGGCCGGCGTTCCTGATGTCGGCGGGTATTCCCGTGCAGAAGCGTGTCTATGCCCACGGCTTCCTGTTCAGCAGGGGCGAGAAGATGTCGAAGTCGGTCGGCAATGTCGTCGATCCCTTCAACCTCGCCGACCAGTATGGTGTCGATCAGGTGCGCTATTTCTTCCTGCGCGAGGTGCCGTTCGGGCAGGACGGCAACTACAATCACGAGGCCATCGTGGCGCGCATCAATGCCGATCTCGCCAACGATCTCGGCAACCTCGCGCAACGCTCGCTGTCGATGATCGCCAAGCAACTCGGCGGCGTGCTGCCGGAGCCGGGCGAGTTCTCCGGCAACGACAAGGCGATGCTGGCGGAAGCGGATGCGATGATCGGCGTCGCGCGCAACGCGATGGCGACGCAGCAGATCCATGTCTGGCTCAACACTGTCTGGTCGGTGGTCGCAGAGGCCAACCGCTATTTCGCGGGCGAGGCGCCGTGGGCGCTGGCCAAGACCGACCCGGCGCGCCAGCGCACGGTGCTCTATGTCACCGCCGAGGTGATCCGCCAGATCGCGATCCTGACCCAGCCGGTGATGCCGGCTGCATCCGCGAAATTGCTCGACAGCCTCGGCATCGCCGATGGCGAGGCGCGGATGTTCGCGGCCCTTGGCGGCGAAACCCGGATTCCGCCCGGCACGGTGCTGCCCGCGCCGTCGGCGGTGTTCCCGCGCTACATCGAGCCGACGGCGGAGTGACGCCTGGCCATGCTGATCGACAGCCATTGCCATCTGGACTTTCCGGATTTCGCCGCCGATCTCGACGCGATCGTCGCGCGCGCGGCGGACGCCGGGATCGGCCGCATGGTCACGATCTCGACCCGGGTCCGGCGGCTGGCCGATCTGATCGCGATCGCGGAGCGGTTTCCGAATGTCTATTGCTCGGTCGGCACCCATCCGCATCACGCCGACGAGGAAGATGGCATTCCGCCTGACGAGCTGATCGCACTGACCACGCACCCAAAGGTCGTCGCGCTCGGCGAGGCCGGGCTGGACTATTTCTACGACAACGGCTCGCCGGAGGCGCAGGCGCGCGGCTTCCGCGCCCACATCGCCGCGGCGCGGGCGACCGGCCTGCCGCTCGTCATCCACACCCGCGAGGCGGACGCGGATTGCCAGCGCATCCTGGAAGAGGAGGTCGCACGCGGACCTTTTCGCGCCGTGCTGCATTGCTACACGGGCGGGCGGGAACTGGCGATGAAGGCGATCGAGTTGGGTCTGTCGATTTCGTTCACGGGCATCCTGACCTTCAAGAAATCGCAAGCCTTGCGCGATCTCGCGGCCGAGCTGCCTGCCGACCGCATCATGGTGGAGACGGACGCACCCTATCTCGCGCCCGGCAAATTCCGCGGCAAGCGCAACGAGCCGGCCTACGTCGTCGAGGTCGCGAAGGTGCTGGCGGAGACCCGCGGCGTGTCGCTCGATGAGATTTCGCGCCAGACCACGGAGAATTTCTTCCGGCTGTTCTCCAAGGTGCCGGCGCCGAGCGGCGCCGCATGACGCTGACCCTCACCATTCTTGGCTGCGGCTCCTCCGCCGGCGTGCCGCGCCCCGCGCTCGGCTGGGGCAAGTGCGATCCCAACAATCCCAGGAATCGCCGCCGCCGCTGCTCGCTCCTTGTCGAGCGGACCTCGGGGCAGGGCACGACGCGGATCGTGATCGACACCTCTCCCGATCTGCGCGAGCAGCTGATCGATGCCGAGGTCGATCACATCGACGCGGTGTTCCTGACCCATGAGCATGCCGACCAGACCCACGGCATCGACGATCTTCGTTCGGTCGTGCTGCATCAGCGCCGCCGCATTCCGGTCTACCTGAACCAGTCGACCGCGAAAGACATCATGCACCGCTTCTCCTATTGCTTCGTCTCGCCGGCGGGCAGCGACTATCCGCCGATCCTGACCCAGCATGCGATCGAAGCCGGTGAGAGCGAGACGATCGACGGGAAGGGCGGCGCGATCACGCTGTCGGCGTTCCTGGTTCAGCACGGCAACATCCCCGCGCTTGGCTACCGGATCGGCAACGCCGCTTACACCCCCGACCTCAGCGACATTCCCCAAGCGAGTTGGGGCGCGCTCGAGGATCTCGATCTCTGGATCGTCGACGGCCTGCGCTACGCGCCCCATCCGAGCCACTTCTCCGTCAATGATGCACTCGCCTGGATCGACCGCTTCAAGCCGAAGCGCGCGGTCATCACCAACATGCATTCCGACCTCGATTACGAGGTGTTGCGCCAGAGCCTGCCGGACAATGTCATACCGGCCTATGATGGGATGCGGCTGCCGATCGGATCGTCTGTCGCGGTCAGCAGATGAAATCACGGCCACGGCGGCCGAGGACATGGAGATGACGCGATGATGTCCCTGTTCTTCGAGGTCGAGATCAAGCCGGGACGCACGGACCAATATCTCAATCTCGCCGCGTCGTTGAAGCCCGAGCTCGAGTCGATGGGCGGATGCCTGTTCCTCGACCGCTTCAAGAGCCTGTCGTGGGACAATCTGATCCTGTCCTACCAGATCTGGCAGGACGAGGGCAGCATGAC
Organism: uncultured Alphaproteobacteria bacterium; assembly: GCA_963786015.1. Lineage (GTDB taxonomy): Bacteria > Pseudomonadota > Alphaproteobacteria > Rhizobiales > Xanthobacteraceae > Bradyrhizobium. Next base: position 8,900 of record CAWAXO010000044.1, read on the forward strand.
GGCCTGGCGCGTTCATGCGCATCATCACGATGTGCAGACGCTCGGCCGGGACAGGGTGTTCTCGGACTATCGTATTCGCGTGGCGCAAGTCATCTACGAAGCCAGGCCCGGGCAGCCCGTCTGGCAGCCGGAGCAGCGGACCACCTACAATGATCCTGCGCGAAGGCCGCCGACCTATGTGCTGGCGACGGAGTCGAAGAACGCCAAGCTCTCCGTCGCGTCCGAGTGGCGCAGCGACACCTTCGCCAGCGTCTATCGCGAGGGCCGGTTCGCGCATCTGATCGAGCTGCCGGATCATCAATCCGGCGTCGCACTCATCCCTCGGCTGTTCGCTGAGCCCACCACCGAATATGTCCGTATCGTCGAGGTGACCAGGGATTACGGCATGTATGCTCGCACCGAGGCGCCGCAGTTCTATTCGCCGAAGAGCAGGGAGGCGTAGCGCCGTCATCGCGAGCCGAAGATCTTCGCGTCTCTCAGATTCAATTGTCAAACAGCAACTCTCTCTGTCGTCATCGCCCGGTTTAGCCGGGCGATCCAGTATTCCAGAGGCGGCTGCGCCTGAGCCGAGAGGCCGCGGCGTACTGGATGCCGCATGCGCGGGCTTGACGAGGAGCCGTAGGGTGGGCAAAGGCGCAACGCGCCGTGCCCACCGTCTCACCGCGCCGTAATAAGTTGGTGGGCACGCGGAGCCTGTCATCTGGCGCGCATACGCGCGACCCGGTGGCTTTGCCCACCCTACGCACTGCCACGCCTTCGCATTCCCGCGGCGCATGGCGTCCGAGTTTTTCCATCAGTCCACCCTCATCGTAACAGAGGGCGCAGGGAATGCCGGGTGCGGGCTGCACCCATGGTCCGCGTGCAGAAAAAAGCACGCGGCAGAACCACAGGTTCAGCCGGAGCAGCCGGCATTCCCTGCGCAATGGTTTTACGGCTTATACGTGCTCTCCCCGGTGACCAGGCTTTGTTGTCACCGTTGCCTTGCGTCATCTCGCAAGGCGTAACGCCAGCCTTGGGGCGTCAGGACCACACGACTTCGCCGTCCGCATCGCGTCACTCGTCTCGTGACGCGCCGCGTCCATCGCATCCCGCTTCCAACGTCCGTGACGATCGCGAAGCGCCCCTCTTGTGGCAGCGAGACGCGCGAATGATCGTTGTGATTTGCCCGACAACGCAAGCGAAAATGTGCACGACGGGCAGTTTGCGCATGGCTGGAATGCGCACCGCTTTCGCTCGCAATGACATGGATGACGTGTCGCCCCCGAACTTTATTCCCCTTCCATAAGCGAAAAATTTCGATTGAGCCTCGCGTGTTTTTCCCTGAGCTTCGGTCCCAGGCAGACTCGACTATTGGCGGAGGGACGACGTGAAAGCTCTGAATATCATCGCAATCATTGCGGGCCTGTTGGCTGGTGTTGGGACGGCGATGGCCCAGAACGCGCCGCAGACCTCGACCAAGAAGGTCGAGGGGACCGAGAACGTTTATGTCTTCCGCTATGGCGGCCATCAGTCGATGTTTGTCGTGACGTCGCAAGGCGTCATCGCTACCGATCCGATCTCATACCTTCGTCCGGCCCAGCCCTATATCGACGCCTTCAAGGCCGTGACCGACAAGCCGATCAAATACGTCATCTACAGCCACCACCACTACGACCACATCGCCGGCGGCAAGCCATTCAAGGATCTCGGCGCGACCTTCGTCGCGCACCGGCGCGCCAGGGAACGCCTGCTGGAATTGAAGAAGCAGAACGCGCTGCTGTCCGACGTCGTGATCCCCGACCAGGTCGTCGGCGACAAGAAGACGATCAAGCTCGGCGATACGACGCTCGAGCTCATCTATGTCGGCCGCAACCATTCGGACAATTCGCTGGTGATGCGGCTGCCGAAGGACAAGCTGGTTTTCGTCGTCGATTTCGCGCCGATCGAGTTCGGTGCAGTTCAGGAACATTCCGGACAGTGCGTCGCCGCTGGAATACATCGCCTCGTTGAAGAAGCTCGCCGCGCTCGACTGGGATCGCATGATCACCGGCCATCCCTATGCCGGCGGGCGTTACGGCACCAAGAAGGACGTCGCGGACGACATCGCCTATATGGAAGACCTGTCGGCGGAGGTGAAAAAAGCCGCTGACGCCGGCAAATGTTTCGACACGGCGATGAAGGAGGTCAAGCTGCCCAAGTACGAGAAATGGGCGAACTACGAATCGAGCCTGCCCGCCAACGTGGAGCGCTTCTGCTACTGGTGGGGACGGGGCTATTGATCGAGCCGATGTCCCGGTCATCCAGAACCATTGAAGTCGTCGCTGCCGCTGTCGTCGAGCGGGATCGTCTGCTGCTGGTTCGAAAACGGGGCACGTCAGCCTTCATGCTGCCGGGCGGAAAGCTCGAGCCCGGCGAAAGCGATCGCGAATGCCTGCTGCGGGAGATCAAGGAGGAATTGGGTGCGTCGCCTCGCAGCGAATTCGAACATTTCGGCACGTTCGAGGCCGACGCCGCCAATGAGCCCGACCATCGCGTGGTGGCGCGGGTCTATCGACTTTATCTGGCGAACGACCCGGCGACATCGGGCGAGATCGAGGAACTGGCCTGGTACGACGTCCGTCAGCTGGCCGAACATCTCACGCTTGCGCCGCTCGTCTCGAATTTCGTCATTCCCCGACTTCGGCAGAGCGCGTCGCTTTAGAGCGTTTTCGAGCGAAGCGGACTCCGGTTCGCGCAAAGAAAGCGCGTCAAGACAATACTCTTGCTGGTGCGGCCACCGCGTGAGCGACCCTTGCTGATTGTTTTCTGCGATACAAGCTCCGTGCTGGTGCACGCGCACAACGGAAGTATCGATCATCTGCACCGCCGCATCATGACCGGCCGCCAGTGCGTCCATGATCCGGTCCCAGACGCGGGCCGCCGCGGCGGACGAAGGCAATGGCCGGTCGCAATGTAGCGAATGCTCCGAATTTACGTCCGCTTTCAGCGGAGCGGCACAGTGGACATGACCAGACCACTGCTGGTCGCCCCCGTCGCAAATGACCCAAAGCGGCCCTCATTGATCTGGATCAACATGTGCGTCGCACCCTGTCTCAGGCTTGTCGCGTGCTCGGGCAAACGTCCGAGGTTCACCGAAGCTCCTTCAGCAGCCGATACTAGTTCGGCAGCCGACACTAAGGAGAATAACAACCAATGAGCACGTTCAGAAAAATCTGGGGCGCTTTTCTCGTGATGTGTGCCACCACGACTATGGCGAGCATTCCCGCCTCTGGCCAGCAGGGGCAAAAACCCAATATCCTTTTCATCATGGGCGACGATATCGGCATGTGGAACATTGGAGCTTACCATCGCGGTCTGATGGCAGGCAGAACGCCGAACCTCGACAAGATCGCCAAGGAAGGCATGCTTTTCACTGACTACTACGCTGAGGCGAGCTGCACGGCGGGCCGCGCGAACTTCATCATGGGCCAGTTACCAATCCGCACTGGCATGACCACAGTAGGTCAGGCGGGTGCCGCGATCGGAATACCCGCCGAGGCGGTTACCATTGCAACGGTTCTGAAATCGATGGGTTACGCAACCGGTCAATTCGGTAAGAACCATCTCGGTGACAAGAACGAATTTCTGCCGACCGTCCATGGCTTCGATGAGTTCTTTGGTTATCTCTATCATCTGGACGCGATGGAAGATCCCGCGCATCCCAACTATCCGCAGAACCTCCTGAACGTCGTCGGCCCCCGCAACATGGTTCATAGCTGGGCGACTGACAAAGATGATCCTACCGAAATGCCCCGCTGGGGCAAGATCGGAAAGCAGAGGATCGAGGACGCCGGTACACTCTATCCGAAGCGCATGGAAACGGTTGATGACGAAATTCGCGACTTCGCTATCGACTTCATCGATAGAGCCAAGAAGGATGGCAAGCCGTTCTTCGTCTGGCTCAATCCGACGCGGATGCATATCGTGACGCATCTCTCGCCGAAGTACGAGGCGATGCGCAATTCCGATAACGGCTGGTCGGAAGAAGAAGCCGGAATGGCACAGCTTGATGACGACGTCGGTCTCGTCATGAAGAAACTCAAAGATATTGGCGTGGACGACAACACTATCGTTGTCTTCACCACGGACAACGGCACGGAAGTATTTACGTGGCCCGACGGCGGTCAGACCCCGTTCGCTCAGTCAAAGGGGACGGTGCTTGAAGGTGGCTTCCGTGTGCCTGCAATCATTCGATGGCCGGGAAAGGTGCCTGCGGATACGGTGCAGAACGGAATATTCTCCGGGCTGGATTGGTTACCGACCTTCGTGGCTGCGGCAGGTAATCCGAACATCACCGAGGAACTGCTGAAAGGCAAGGAAATCGGCGATCGGGTCTACAAGAACCATCTGGACGGCTACAACCAGATGGACGGTATCACCGGTAAGGGACCTTCCAAGCGCCACGAGATTTTTTATCTCGGCGAAAGCACGGTCGGCGCGGTGCGGATCGACGACTACAAATTCCGCTTCATCGACCAGCCCGCAGGCTGGATCGGCGAAAAGACCAAGCCCGATGTGCCCTACATCACTAACCTACGGCTCGATCCGTTCGAGCGCACGGGCTGGCCAAACAATGGAACGAAGGAAGGCGGGCAGCAGTATTTCGATTGGTTCAAGTACCAGTTCTGGCGTTTTGTCTTCGTTCAGCAGGTCGTAGGCAAAGAACTGCAAACGTTCCTCGACTTCCCGCCGATGCAGCGCGGCGCGAGTTTCAATCTCGAGGCCGTCAAAGCGGAGATGGCGAAGAGGATGGAGCAGGCAGAGGCGGCAGCAAAGGGTCCCGGCAATTGAATAACTGCTCTTGCGGGCGAGCTGCATGAAGGTCGCCTGCTTGAGCACGTTCACTCCGAACCCAGATGATCTGGTACGTGGCCCGTTGCCGCCAATTCACCAGCGTGCCGCGTGTGAAGTCGGCTCTCTGAGCGACGACCTGGACTGCACTTGTACGTCGATACGAGACTCTTCGCGTTGCCGGTATGACCCGATGCGGAAGTCCCGCGATGTCCGCTTTAGCGCCGCTGTCAGGACATAGCGGACGCAAACGCGCAATCCGCAGTCGGGCAGGTGACCTCGCTAGCGAAGAAGGAAGCGACCGCAAGGCCAACGCTCCCTTTTCGAGCCGATGGTGGTCGGACCGTCAAACTGATTTCGATCAGCCCAGAGTCTGCAGACGGCAAATCGTTACGTCGGTAACTGATGTCTTCGAAGAAGTAGCGCTCCTGTAACAAGTCTGCACGAGGGTGGCATTGTAAACTGAGAGGATGCCGTCCCATGACAAGCCCGCAGATCGAGACCGAAGCGGTTGAAGAGAGGACCTATGGAGTACCTTCGGTGTCCGTCGAGGAACTGGAGGCCGATTCGCATGGTGTTTTCCGACGATATCGAGCCAAGACGCCTTTTATCGAGCGCCAAGGGATCGGATTCGTGGTCCTTAGGGCTACGGATGTGGAACGGCTTCTTAAAGATCCCCGTTTGGGTCAGCCGAAGACCGAATCTCTAAGCAGATTGGGCATCACTGAGGGTGCCCTCTTCGACTTTTTTGCTTTCAATATGATAGGAGCCGATGCGGAAACCCATGCTAGGCTCCGGGCGCCCTTTACGCGAACGTTTGCCGCCCGCCTAATCGGAGCCATGCGGCCTGTGATTCGCGCTAGGGCGGAAGCTTGATCGACGCCTTGGGAAACAGCGCCCGTTCGATTTGATTGCCCAATTTTCCAGCTTAATTCCTGCAATGACGATTGCCGGCGTGCTGGGACTTCCTGAAGAAGATGTTCCTCATTTCACAGCGGTTGTCTACGAATTGACGACCTTCCTTGGCTACACGGCCGGACAAGATCTACCGCGCATTAAGACTGCGGCAGAAGACCTCAAATCTTACGTCCACCGGATTTTGGAGGATCGTCGTATCCATCCGCGCGACGATTTTCTGACACGTTTAATCACCGACTTAGATAAGACGGGGTCAGTAACGCCGGAAGAAGCCATTGTACAGATCATGTTTCTGATCATTGCTGGCACCAATTCGACCCGCGTAGCGGGTGGCGCTGTTGTGTCCTTGCTACTTCAGCACCGCGAGCAATGGGACGCCGTCTGCGGCGATGCTGGTCTGATTCCCAAGGCCGTCGCCGAAGCGCTGCGCTTTGAGCCCAGTGTCGGCAGCGTCGCGCGGTTCAGTCTCGAGCCGATCGAACTCGATGGGAAAATTTTGCCCAAGCACGCGACCGTCTCTTTGTCGCTGATGTCAGCGATGCGTGATGAACGGGTCTATGCGAACCCCGACACATTCGACATCTTCCGGGACGATGGCCCTCGGATCCACCCCATTTTCGGTGGCGGGGCCCATCGATGTCTGGGCGAGGCGCTGGCGAAAGCCGAATTGGAGGAGAGCTTGGCCGCTCTTACGCAGCGTCTGCCTCAGCTCCGCTTGGCCGAAGCGCCCCCAGTTATCATCGGACACGCCGCAATACGCCGGATCGGACCGATGCATTGCACCGTCTGATAACGCCGCTGGTAGTCGGATCGTCCAAGTTGAACCTCATGATCCCGGAGCGTTCTGCCGATGGACGTCGGCCTCGCTATTGTCGGCTACTTACCGGCTACCCCGGTGACCCATCTGGTATAGCTGTGAAACGCTATTCAGCGACCCGGAGAATAGCCACGGCGTCGTACCGTCACTTCCGAAATTGGCCCATCGCGTCATTTCGCTGCGCGGTGGAATGTGGTCGCTATCGGGGAAGCTCTACGCCGAAATCGCCTTCGCCGAGTGCACCTCGTTGCGCAGCAGGAATTTCTGGATCTTGCCGGTCGAGGTCTTCGGGATCGGGCCGAACACCACGACCTTCGGCGTCTTGAAGCCGGACATGTGGCTGCGGCAATAGGCGATGATCTCGGCTTCCGTCGCGGTCGCGCCGTCTTTCAGTTCGATGAAGGCGCAGGGGACTTCGCCCCATTTCGGATCGGGCTTGGCGACCACGGCCGCGAACAGGACAGCCGGGTGCTTGTAGAGGATGTCCTCGACCTCGACTGACGAGATGTTCTCGCCGCCGGAGATGATGATGTCCTTGGAGCGGTCCTTGATGATGACATAGCCGTGCTCGTCGAGCACGCCGAGATCGCCGGTGTGGAACCAGCCGCCGGCAAAGGCGTCCTTGGTCGCCTTCTCGTTCTTGAGGTAGCCCTTCATGACGATGTTGCCGCGGAACATGACCTCGCCGATGGTCTCGCCATCGCGCGGCACCTCGCGCATGGTCTGCGGGGTCGATCACCGTGACGGCTTCTTCGAGCGGGTAGGGCACGCCCTGCCGCCGCTTGAGCTGCGCGCGCTCGGCGGCGGGCAGATCGTCCCAGCCCGGCTGCTCCGCGCAGACCGACGCCGGACCATAGACCTCGGTGAGCCCATAGACATGCGTCAGCTTGATGCCGATGTTTTCGGCGCCCTCCAGCACCGCGACCGGAGGCGCCGCGCCTGCGATCAATCCGACGACGGGCTTTGCCGCCTTGCCCTTCGGCGCATCGGGCGCGTTGATCAGCGTGTTGTAGACGATCGGCGCGCCGCACATGTGGGTGACGCCGTGCGCCCTGATCAGCTCGAAGATCTTGGTCGGCTCGACCTTGCGCAGGCAGACATTGATGCCGGCAGAGGCTGCGATCGTCCAGGGGAAGCACCAGCCGTTGCAGTGGAACATCGGCAGGGTCCAGAGATAGACCGGATGCTGGCCGAGACCGCCTGCCAGGATGTTGCTGACCGCGTTCAGGTAGGCGCCGCGATGATGGGTCACGACGCCCTTGGGATTGCCGGTGGTGCCGGAGGTGTAGCTCAGCGCGATCGCGTTCCATTCGTCGTGCGGGCAGCCGTGCCGTAAAGTTCGGATCGCCTTGCGCGAGCGCGGCCTCATATTCGATCTCGCCGATGCGCTTGCCGCCCTTGAAGGCCGCGTCGTCGACATCGATGACGAACGGCTTCTCGTCCCGTCATCAGCGTCAGCGCTTCGGAGATCACGCCGGAAAATTCCGGATCGACCAGGATGATCTTCGCGCCGCCATGATCGAGCTGAAAGGCGATCGACGGCGCATCGAGACGGATGTTGAGCGCATTCAGCACCGCGCCGGTCATCGGCACGGCGAAATGCACTTCGTTCATGGCCGGCAGGTTCGGCAGCATCGCCGCGACCGTGTCGCCATCGCCGATGCCTTTGCCGGCGAGATAAGAGGCGAAGCGCCGGCAGCGGTCATACGTCTCGGACCAGGTGTAGCTGCGGCCCTCATAGACCGCGCTGACATGGTTCGGATAGACCGCGGCGCTGCGGGCGAGGAAGCTCAACGGCGTCAGCGGCACATAATTGGCCGGCGTCTTGTCGAGACCGATGTCGTACTGGTTCTGCTGCCCACCCATCGGTCACCTCCCTCAATGTTCTTAATTCGCTACAGGAACCCGATCGAGATCCACGGAAATATCGCGACGATGATCAATCCGACCAGGAGCGCCAGCATATAGCCCCAGATCGGCCGCATGCCTTGCGCCGGATCAACCCGTCCGATCGCGCAGGCCGCATAATAGCCGACGCCGAAGGGCGGGGCGAATAATCCGATACCCATCGCGAGGATGATGATCATCGCATAATGCACCTCGTGCACGCCGACCTGCTTCGCAATCGGAAACAGCAGCGGCCCGAACAGCACGATCGCCGGGATGCCCTCCAGCACGCTGCCGAGGATGACGAAGGCCACGATCGAGACCGCGATGAAGGTCGCAGAACCTCCGGGCAAGCCGGCCATGCCGGTCGCCAAAGCGCGCGAGAAGCCGGATTGGGTCAGGCCCCAGGCCATGCCGGTGGCCGAGCCGATGATCAGGAGGATCGCGCCCGACAGCGACGCCGTCTCGATCAGCATCGGTATCAGCCGCCGCCAGTCGAACCGGCGGTAGATCAGCAGCCCGATGATGAAGCTGTAGACGATGCCGATGGTGGAGACCTCGGTCGCGGTCGCGATGCCCTCGACCACGGCGTAGCGGATCACGAAGGGGAGGGCGATGGCGGGCAGGGCGATGACGAAGGTCTTGGCGATCTCGCCGCCGCTCGCGCGGCTGACGTGGCTCAAATCCTCACTGCGATAGCGCCACCAGACCAGCGCCGACAGCGTGATCGCGAGCACGACGCCCGGCAGCAGGCCGCCGGTGAACAGCGCCGAGATCGAGACGCCGGTGACCGAGCCGATGGTGATCAGCACGAGGCTCGGCGGGATGGTCTCGGTCTGCGCGCCGGTTGCGGCGAGCAGCGCCACGAGGTCGCCGGGCTTGGCGCCGCGCTCCTTCATCTCCGGAAACAGCACCGGCGCGACGGCAGCCATGTCGGCGGCCTTCGATCCGGAAATGCCCGACACCAGATACATCGCGCCGACCAGCACGTAATGCAGGCCGCCCCTGACATGGCCGAGCAGGCTCGCAAGGAACGCCACCATGGCGCGCGCCATGCCGGTCATCTCGATCAGCAGCCCCAAGAACACGAACAGCGGCACCGAGAGCAGGATCAGATGGCTCATGCCTTCGTCCATCCGCCCGACCAGCACCATCAGCGGCGTCCGCGTGGTCAGCGCCAGATAGCCGAAGATCGAGAGTCCGAACCCGAAGGCAATCGGCACGCCCGCGAACACGCAGAAGCCGGCCACGCCGACGAAGAAGATCACGAGATTGATGTTGCCGAGCGGGCGCAGATAAGGCTGCGCCAGCCAGAACAGGCCGATGACCACCGCGACCGACAGGGCCGCCGCAGAGCAGAAGCTTGAGATCGCCGGTTCGGCACAGCCGCAGCACCGCAAATACCGCCATCAGGCAGAAGCCGACCGGCAACGCCGCGGCGCGCCAGGTGTTGGAAATCTGCAGCGCCGGCGTGGTGATGAAGCTTTCCTCGTAGGCGTATTCATAGGCCGGATGCACGATCAGCAGCAGAAAGGCCAGCGCCGCGCAGGTCGCGACCACGTCGAGATAGGCGCGAACCGCGAGGAGGCGAGCTGCCGATCACGGCGGTCATCCGCATGTGCTCGGACGCGCCGGAACGCGACCGCGGCGCCGAACATGGCCAGCCACAGGAACAGCATCGAGGCCAGTTCGTCCGACCAGATCAGCGGCTGATGCAGGACGTAGCGGGCGATCACGCCCGCGAACAGAATGACGACCTCGGCGACGACCAGGATCGCCGCCGGGATCTCGACCAGTGTTCCCAGCAAGGACTCGATCCGCCGGATCAGCGGATGCGAGCGAGGGGATTCGACCTCCGCCTCAGGGACGGAGAATTCGGAGATCTCGCATCAGGAGTTTCGATATGAGTCATGGCCCGGCCCACTCTTTCGCTACGGACAGCTTGGGCTAGGACAGCTTGCCGACCGCTTTCTCCAGCACGTCCCACGCCTGCTCGCCATATTTGCCTTTCCATTCGGCATAGAATCCGGCGGAGCGCAGCTTGTCGCGGAAGGGGGCGACCTCGGGCTGATTGAACGTGAGGCCCTTGCCGGCCAGTTCCTGCTTCACCGAGGCATTCAGCTTCTCGGTGTCCTCGCGCTCCTTCACGGCGGCGGCGTTGACGTTCTTGGCGACGATGGTGCGGATGTCCTCGGGCAGCGATTGCCAGGCGCGGCGGTTCATCAGGAACCAGAAGCCGTCCCACATGTGGTTGGTCATCGAGCAGTATTTCTGGACCTCGTAGAGCTTCGCCGTCGAGATCAGCGCCAGCGGGTTTTCCTGGCCCTCGACGATCTTGGTCTGCAGCGCCGAATAGACCTCGCTGAAATTGATCGAGGCGGGCGAGGCGTCGAACGCCTTGAACATCGAGGTCCACAGCGGCGAGACCGGCACGCGGATCTTGAAGCCCTTGAAATCGTCCGGGCCGTTGATCGGCTTGGTCGACGAGGTGGTCTGGCGGAAGCCGTTGTCCCAGATCTTGTCCATGACCTCGAGGCCGGCCTTCTTGATCTCGCCGCGCACATAGCCGCCGAGATCGCCGTCCATGGCCTTCCAGACCGTGGGATAGTCGGGGAATGCGAAGCCGATGCCGTTGATCGAGGCGGCCGGCACCAGCGTCGCCAGGATCAGGCCGGACAGCGTGAAGAACTCGACCCCGCCGGAGCGGAGCTGGCTCAGCGTGTCCGTGTCGGACCCGAGCTGGCTGTTCGGGAACACCTGCATCTCGAACCGGCCATTGGTCTCGGTCTTGATCGCCGCCGCCATCTCGCGGGCGCGGGCGACAAAGGGATGCGATTCCGGGAGGTTGTTGGCGAATTTGTAGGTGAACTCGGCCGATTGGGCGCGCGCCACGTGGGGCGCTCCGATGCCGGCCATGGCGGCTGCCGCGGCGGAACCCTTGAGCAGCGTGCGTCGTGAAAAGCTCATCTTGGCGATCTCCCTAAGCTTCTTGTTGTTATGAGCCGCAATCAATTGAGGGCCGGAAGGCGCCAGGTCGCCTGCGATCTCGGACATTTCCTGATGCTTATTGCAGCGTCCGGCAGCGGCGGCAATATCCGCGTTCACCGGAAACGGCGGCTTCGTAAAGCTTGATCGCTGGCGAAGCCGAATTGACGGCCGGTTGAAGGAATTTCGCCTAGGCTCGCATCGGGCTGCGAATACCGGCAGCTCGTCGATGTCGGTTCTGCAATCGTCGAGAAACAGACGTTATTTCAGTAGCTTACAACGGAATTTCGATGTCGTCGCGCGGCTATCCCTCGGCCTCGCGAAGCCCGCTGAGCCAGAGCGCGAGCAGCGTCCAGACCGCACCGGAGAGCAGATAGGCGCCGGCGGAAATCAGTCCGAGATGGGTCGCGAGCAAAAGCGCTGCCAGCGGCGCGAATCCCGCGCCGAACAGCCAGGCGAGGTCCGAGGTCAGCGCCGAGGCCGTATAGCGGTAGACGCGCGTGAAATTGGAAGCGATCGCGCCCGACGACTGACCAAACGACAATCCGAGCAGGATGAAGCCGAGCACCATGTAGATGGTCTCGCCGACCGCGCCGGCGTCGAGCAGTTGCGGGGCGAAACCGCTGAACACCGCAATCGCGATCGCCGATCCGATCAGCAGCGACTTGCGGCCCATGCGGTCGGCGATCAGCCCGGAGGCCACGATGGCCGCGACGCCGAACACGGCGCCGACCATTTCAATGACCAGAAACCGCACCGGGCTCTCGCGGGTGAACAGAAACACCCAGGACAGCGGAAACACCGTGACCATGTGGAACAGGGCAAAGCTCGCCAGCGGCGCGAACGCGCCGATCACGATGGTGCGGCCGTCATGGCGGATGGTGTTGACGATGCGGGCCGGCTGCAGCTCGCGGCTTTCGAACAGCGAGGCATATTCCGGCGTCGCCACCATGCGCAGCCGCGCGAACAGCGCCACCACGTTGATGGCGAAGGCGACGAAGAACGGATAGCGCCAGCCCCAGTCGAAGAAATCCTCCGCCGACAGTTGGCCGGCAAAGAAGGCGAACAGCGCGCTTGCCACGATCAGGCCGAGCGGCGCGCCGAGCTGCGGGATCATCGCGTACCAGCCGCGGTGATGCGCAGGCGCGTTCATCGCGAGCAGCGAGGCCAGCCCGTCCCACGCGCCGCCCCAGGCGAGGCCCTGGCAGATGCGCGCCAGCGCCAGCAGCCAGATCGCCGCAGCGCCGATCTCCGCGTAGCCGGGCAGGAAGGCGATCGCCACCGTCGCGGTGCCGAGCAGGAACAGCGCGATGACCAGCTTGGCGCCCTTGCCGTAGCGGCGATCGACCGTCATGAAGATGACGGTGCCGAGCGGCCGCGCGACGAAGGCCAGCGCGAACAGGCCGAATGAATAGAGTGTTCCGGTGAGCTGGTCGGCGAACGGAAACACCAGCCGCGGAAACACGATCACCGAGGCGATCGCGTAGACGAAGAAGTCGAAGAATTCGGACGTGCGCCCGATGATGACGCCGATCGCGATCTCGCCGGGATGCGCCTCGCCGTGAAATCTCGCCGGGTTGCCGTCAGCCGCGTGTGTCATCGCCATGCGTCGCTGCTCTGTAATCTGTAGCTCTTGATCTCAAGAATCCGTGCGCACAGGCAGGCGCGCCCAGTCTGGCGTTTGACCCGGCATTGTGCGCTGCGGTATTGGACAAATTGTCCAATACCGCTTTTGTTGCGCCGCAGCTACCCGTTGGCCGGACAAAGGAAAACTCGCTCACACGGGCTCACGCGTGCGTTACCTGAAACTTCTGATCCTGCTATCCCTGGCTGCTTCTCTTGGCGGCTGCAACTTCATCGTGCTGACGCCGGCCGGCGATGTGGCCGCCCAGCAGCGCGATCTCGTCATCATCTCCACGGTGCTGATGCTGCTGATCGTGGTGCCGGTCATGCTGCTGGTCGTGTTGTTCGCCTGGCGCTACCGCCAGTCCAACACGGCGGCGCCCTACGAGCCGGACTGGGACCACTCGACCCAGCTCGAGCTGGTGATCTGGTCGGCGCCGCTTCTGATCATCATCTGCCTCGGCGCGGTCACCTGGATGGGCACGCATCTGCTCGATCCCTATCGCGCGCTTGGACGCATCTCATCCGACCTTGCGATCACGGAATCGGACAAGCCGCTCGAGGTCGACGTCGTCGCGCTCGATTGGAAGTGGCTGTTCATCTACCCCGAATACGGCGTCGCCAGCGTCAACGAGCTGGCCGCGCCGGTCAATCGGCCGATCGATTTCCGCATCACGGCCTCGTCGGTGATGAACTCGTTCTACATCCCGGCGCATGGCCGGCCAGATCTACGCCATGCCAGGCATGGAAAGCCGGCTGCATGCGGTGGTCAACCAGGGGGGCGACTATCGCGGCTTCTCCGCCAATTACAGCGGCGCGGGATTTTCCGGCATGCACTTCGTCTTTCACGCGCCTCGCGCGCAGCGGCTTCGAGGAATGGATTGCCGGCGCAAAGGCGAACGGCATGGCGCTCGGACGGAGCGAATATCTCTCGCTCGAACATCCGAGCCACAATGAGCCCGTGCGCCATTTCGCGTCCGTCGACCAGGACCTGTTCCGCGCCGTGCTCAACATGTGCGTCGAGACCGGCAAGATGTGCCTGAGCGACATGATGGCGATCGACGCCGCGGCGGGATGGGCCTTGCCGGCATCAGGAACACGCTGCCGCTCGCTTACGACAAGTTCGCCGGCCGCGGCGCGGTGTTCGGACCCGAACCGAGCTTTGTCGTCGGCGCCTGCAACACCAGCGAGGCGAGCGCATTGACGCGGGAGCAGGAGGCCTTGATGCAGGGAGCCTTGGCGAAAGCGTCGCGGACGCTGCCTGTGCCGCCCGACCTGACGCCGCTGATGGGCGCCGGCTTGAGGCGTCCGCCGTTCACGCCGATCCCATCCTCGACATCCTTCCTGCGCGGACCGCGCGCGAAGTCCGAAGTCCTGAGTGAAACCACCATGCTCGATCATCTTGATCTCGTAAAAGCGATCTTCGGCCGCCTGACCCTCGAGGATCTGCCGCTGCACGAGCCGATCCTCGTCGGCACCTTCGCCGTGGTCGCGCTGGGCGGCCTCGCGCTGCTCGCCGCGCATCACCTATTTCCGCCTCTGGGGCTATCTGTGGCGCGAGTGGTTCACCACCGTCGACCACAAGCGCATCGGCATCATGTACATGGTGCTCGGCATCGTGATGCTGCTGCGCGGCTTCGCCGACGCGCTGATGATGCGCGCGCAGCAGGCGATCGCGTTCAACGGCTCGGACGGCTTTCTCGCCGCCGCATCACTACGACCAGGTCTTCACCGCGCACGGCGTGATCATGATCTTCTTCGTGGCGATGCCGCTCGTCACCGGCCTGATGAACTATCGTCGTGCCGCTGCAGATCGGCGCGCGCGACGTGTCGTTTCCGTTCCTGAACAATTTCAGCTTCTGGATGACCGACGGCCGGCGCCATCCTGGTGATGGTCTCGCTGTTCGTCGGCGAGTTCGCGCGCACCGGCTGGCTCGCCTATCCGCCGCTGTCCGAATCTCGCCTACAGTCCCGACGTCGGCGTCGACTATTACATCTGGGCGCTGCAGGTCGCCGGCGTCGGCACGCTGCTGTCCGGCGTCAACCTGATCTGCACCATCGTCAAGCTGCGCGCGCCCGGCATGACCATGATGAAGATGCCGGTGTTCACCTGGACCTCGCTGTGCACCAACATCCTGATCGTCGCCGTCCTTCCCGGTGCTGACCGCCGTGCTCGCGCTGCTGTCGCTCGACCGCTACGTCGGCACCAACTTCTTCACCAACGACTTCGGCGGCAACCCGATGATGTATGTGAACCTGATCTGGATCTGGGGCCATCCGGAGGTCTACATCCTGGTCCTGCCGGCGTTCGGCATCTTCTCCGAGGTGACCTCGACCTTCTCGCGGCAAGCGGCTGTTCGGCTACACCTCGATGGTCTACGCCACGGTCGTCATCACCATCCTGTCCTACCTGGTCTGGCTGCACCACTTCTTCACGATGGGGTCGGGCGCCAGCGTCAATTCCTTCTTCGGCATCACCACGATGATCATCTCGATCCCGACGGGGGCGAAGATGTTCAACTGGCTGTTCACGATGTATCGCGGCCGCATCCGCTTCGAGCTGCCGATGATGTGGACGATGGCCTTCATGCTGACCTTCGTGATCGGCGGCATGACCGGCGTGCTGCTCGCGGTGCCGCCGGCCGACTTCGTGCTGCACAACAGCCTGTTCCTGATCGCGCATTTCCACAACGTGATCATCGGCGGCGTGGTGTTCGGCGCTGTTCGCCGGCATCACCTACTGGTTCCCCAAGGCGTTCGGCTTCAGGCTCGATCCGTTCTGGGGCAAGCTGTCGTTCTGGTTCTGGGTCAGTCGGCTTCTACTTCGCCTTCATGCCGCTCTACGTGCTGGGCCTGATGGGCGTGACCCGTCGCTTGCGGCGTGTTCGACGATCCGTCGCTGCAGATCTGGTTCGTGATCGCGGCCTTCGGCGCGCTGCTGATCCTGCTCGGCATCGGCTGCTTCCTGGTGCAGATCGCGGTCAGCTTCATGCAGCCGCGAGGAGCTGCGCGACGTGACCGGCGATCCCTGGGACGGCCGCACGCTGGAATGGGCGACCTCGTCGCCGCCGCCGGACTACAACTTCGCCTTCACGCCGGTCGTGCATGACAACGACGCCTGGTGGGACATGAAGCAGCGCGGCTACCGCCGGCCGCTGGCGGGCTTCAAGCCGATCCACATGCCGAAGAATACCGGCACGGGCATCATCCTCGCCGGCCTCAGCACGGCGATGGCATTCGGCCTGATCTGGTACATCTGGTGGCTGGCGGCGGCGAGCTTCGTCGCGCTGCTCGCGACGGCGATCGGCCACACCTTCAACTATCACCGCGACTTCCACATTCCGGCCGATGAGGTCGTCCGGGTCGGAGCGGGCGCACACCGAACTTCTTGCCGCGGGAGTGAAGCCATGACCATCGCGACAGGCAACCTGCAGGCCGGCGAGCCGGTCTTCTATCTCGTCGACGAGCACGCGCATCCCGAGGGCAGCGAGCACGATGCTCGGCTTCTGGATCTACCTGATGAGCGACTGCCTCATCTTCGCGATCCTGTTCGCCGACCTACGGCGTGCTCGGCCGCAACTACGCCGCCGGTCCCGCGCCGAAGGACCTGTTCGACCTGCCGCTGGTCGCGGTCAACACCTCGATGCTGCTGCTGTCGTCGATCACCTACGGCTTCGCCATGCTGGCGATGGAGCAGGCCCGCGCCGGCGCGATGCAGGCCTGGCTGGCGGTCACCGGCCTGTTCGGCCTTGCCTTCATCGGCATCGAGCTCTCCGAGTTCGCGCACATGATCCACGAGGGCGCCACGCCGCAGCGCAGCGCCTTCCTGTCGTCGTTCTTCACGCTGGTCGGCACCCACGGCCTGCACGTGACCTTCGGCCTGGTCTGGCTGGTCACGCTGATGGTCCAGGTCTGGCGCTACGGCCTGATCGAGGCCAACCGGCGCCGGCTGATGTGCCTGTAGCATGTTCTGGCACTTCCTCGACGTGGTCTGGATCGGCGTCTTCACCTTCGTCTATCTGATGGGGATGCTGCGATGAGCACAAACATGGACGCCTTCCACGGGCACGGCGACGCGCATTCGGCGCACCCGTCACGGCTCGCCGCGGCAGCTATATCCTCGGCTTCGCGCTGTCGGTGGTGCTGACCGCGATGCCGTTCTGGCTCGTGATGGGCGGCACGCTGGGCGACAAGCAGACGACAGCGCTCGTCATCATGGCGTTCGCCGCCGTGCAGATCGTCGTGCACATGATCTACTTCCTGCACATGAACACCACGTCCGAAGGCGGCTGGAGCATGATGGCGCTGATCTTCACCGTCATCATGGTCGTGATCGCGCTGACCGGATCGCTCTGGGTCATGCATCATCTCAACGGCAACATGATGCCGGTCCACGACATGAGCCGGATGCGGTGACGTCCGCGCGGCCGACATCGAGCTTGCGGACTTGGCGGCTCGCGGCTGCTGGCCGGCCTTGTGCCTCGCGGGCGTCGATCGGCCTGATCGCGCTCGGCGTTTGGCAGCTCGAGCGGCGGACCTGGAAACTCGCGCTGATCGACCGGGTCGAGCAGCGCGTGCACGCGTCTCCGCAGCCGATACCGGCGCCGGCGTCATGGCCCGCGATCAACGCGGCCGACGACGAATACAGGCACGTCACGCGTCACCGGACAGCTTCCTGCACGACCGTGAGAGCGCTGGTGCAGGCGGTGACGGATGATGGTCCCGGCTTCTGGGTCTGACGCCGCTGCGCACAGCGAGCGGCGATGTCGTGCTGGTCAATCGCGGCTTCGTGCCGCCGGAACGGCGCGACCCCGCGACGCGAGGGGAGGGCGATCCGCAGGCCGCGGTGACCGTCACCGGCCTGCTGCGGATGACGGAACCGAAGGGCGCGTTTCTCAGAACAAACGATCCGGCAGCCGACCGCTGGTATTCGCGCGACGTCGCAGCCATCGCCGCCGCGCGCGGCCTCTCGCAGGTCGCGCCGTTCTTCATCGACGCCGACGCGACACCCAATGCCGGCGGCTATCCGATCGGCGGCCTGACGGTGATCGCGTTTCCGAACAACCACCTGATTTATGCGCTGACATGGTTTGCGCTGGCTTTTATGCTGGCCGGCGCTTATCTGCGCATCGTGCGCGGAACGCCCCGCGCGCGCATCTCCTCTCACAAGGCGGCTTCAGATGCTGAAGCGTGTATCCACTCTGCATGATTTCGGCGACAGCCGCTTCGCGGGCAGCGACGCCGTGACGCTGTCGGCCGAGAAAGGCCCGGCGGGCGTGACGAGCGCGCCGCTTTCCACCGACGACGCCACCAACCGCAAGAACATGGCGCTGCTGATCCAGCTGCGCTGGACTGCGGTGATCGGGCAGATCGGAACCATCGCCTTCGTGGATCTCTGGCTCGGCATTGCGCTGCCGCTGGCGCCGATGGCGGCACTGATCTGCGCGCTGGTGGTGCTGAACGTCGTCAGCCTGGTCTGGGTTCGCCATCGCGCCGAGATCAACAATCGCGAGCTGCTGGTCGCGCTTGATGCTCGACGTCGGCGCGCTCACCGGCCAGCTCTATCTGAGCGGCGGCGCCTCCAATCCGTTCACCTCGCTCTATCTGTTGCAGGTGACGCTCGGCGCGATCCTGCTCGACGCGCGATCGACCTGGTCGCTGGTCGCGCTGACCTGCGTGAGCTTCGCCTGGCTGACCATTTCCTACCGGCCGCTCGCGCTGCCGCAGCAGAGCTTTTCCGATCCCTTCAGCCTGCATATCGCCGGCATGTTCGTCGGTTTCGTGCTGAACGCGGTTCTGCTCGTCGTGTTCATGACGCGCATCAACCGGAACCTGCGCGAACGCGACGCCCATCTTGCAGCGCTGCGGCAGCACGCCGTCGAGCAGGATCACATCGTCCGGATGGGACTGCTCGCCTCCGGCGCCGCGCATGAGCTCGGCACGCCGCTCGCGTCGCTGTCGGTGATCCTGAGCGACTGGCGCCGCATGCCGACGCTCGCCGCCGATTCCGAGATCGTGGACGATCTCGCCGAGATGGAAGTTTCGCTGCAGCGGTGCAAGTCGATCGTGACGGGCATCCTGGTGTCGGCCGGGCAGGCGCGCGGGGAGGGATCGTCGCCGACGACATTGATCACCTTCCTGACCGCGCTGGTCGACGAATGGCGCAACGCGCGTTCGGCGAGCAGCCTGCATTTTCTCAATCCGTTCGGCGCGGATCTCGCGATCGTGTCCGACGTCACGCTGAAGCAGGCGATCTTCAACGTGCTGGACAACGCGCTCGAGGTCTCGCGCGACTGGATCGAGTTCACGGTCGAACGTGACGGCGATTCACTGGTGCTGTCGATCAGCGACCGCGGGCCCGGTTTCGCGCCGAAAATGCTTGCTCAACTCGGCAAGCCCTATCAATCGAGCAAGGGGCGACCGGGCGGCGGGCTCGGATTGTTCCTGGTCGTCAACGTCATCCGCAAGCTCGGCGGAGTGGTGACGGCGCAGAATCACAGAAAGCGCGGCGCGACCGTGAAGCTGACGCTGCCTCTTTCATCGTTCGCGATCGGAGACGATCTTGACGGCTGAACGATCACTGCTGATCGTCGAGGACGATGCCGGCTTCGCCCGCACGCTGAAGCGGTCGTTCGAGCGGCGCGGCTACAGCGTGCTGATCGCGGCATCGCTCGACGAGATGCGAAAGGTCCTCGCCGAGATGTCGCCCGGCTATGCCGTCGTGGACCTGAAGCTGGGCGGCGCCTCGGGGCTCGCCTGCGTCGAGGCGCTGCACGCGCACGATCCGGCCATGCTGATCGTCGTGCTGACCGGATTTGCCAGCATCGCGACCGCCGTCGAGGCGATCAAGCTCGGCGCCTGCCACTATCTCGCCAAGCCCGCCAACACCGACGACATCGAGGCGGCGTTCCAGAAGGCGGAGGGCAACGCCGACATCGCGCTGGCGGAGCGCCCGACCTCGATCAAGACGCTGGAATGGGAGCGCATCCACCAGACGCTGATCGAGACCGATTTCAACATCTCCGAGACCGCAAGACGGCTCGGCATGCACCGCCGCACGCTCGCGCGAAAGCTCGACAAGCGGCAGGTGAAATAGGTGTGCCTAAGGGCAAAAACGAGTTGATTCAAGCCAATAGCAAGTCCGCTAGATCCAGGACTCTCCGGTCGCTCCACCCTCGACTTGCTGACCTTGACGTCCGGCTTTAGCCTAAGAGCAGACGTAGAATGCAAGTCGTATTTTGACCCGAAGCGGTCATTTGCTCCTACCAATTCGATCTGTTCCTGCAACCGAAATACGCCGCTTTGACTCGGCCAGTGAGCCATCGATAAACTGCATTCTATGAACGAGAGCGAGCCCATTTTTGATTTCGATCCAGATTTTTGCCGGCCACTTCAACAATTTTTGGCTCGGCCGACGCGAGGCCATGCTTGCCTCCGCCGAACACGTCTTTCCGAAATGGGGGCGGGACATGCCAGGCTATGGCACCATCCTATCCTGTCGCTGCTTCGCAAACGAAGATTGCGGCAACGTGACGGGAGAGCCGTCTGGATGGGCGGCTTGGGGATCGACCAGCTGATTTCTGGGGCATTCACGCCGTCGCTCCATCCTGGTAAGCACAGTGTCGGGCGAGGGCATCGATTTGCTTGACAAGCACGGAGCGCTACGTCGCTGGGGGCAACAATTTGATCCATCACATTTGGTGGCATCGCGCGATGTTTCATCTGGAGCAGCGCGAATTCGGGGTCGTTCTTGACCTCTACGACGAACGATTCCGCAACCTGACGTCGCCGCTAACTCAAATGCAGCCCGATCTCTATATCGATGTGCAGAACGCCGCATCGATGCTGTTTCGCCTCGAGCGACAAGGCGTCGACGTGGGAGATCGCTGGATCGAGATTGCCGACAAGGCCGAACAGAGGATCGGTGATTGCCTCTCAGCATTCACTCAACCGCATTGGATGATGGGGCTGGCCGCGACAAAACGCGACGGCGCGTCACGCCGAATGCTTGATGCTATGCGATAGCGTCAGGCGACGGAGCCGTCGCGCAGGTTATTGAAAGCATAGCTTTCCTATATGTGAGGCCGTGTTTGCGCATCGGCAAGGGAGTACTCCGTGGTCGATCTACGAAACCAATCCTCGACGACATACATCCGTCTCGGTGGCGGTCACGCGCAACGGGACGTACTGGAGCGCTCTTCGTGGATTAGCGTTCAAAACGTCGCGGGGTGATGAGGTCCGCCTATGCTCACTCGGGTTACGCAGCAGTGTCGAACTCCACCGAGCGTCGGATTGGATACGCTGAAGCGGTACGGCAATTTCGCCACTAGGCAACTGCAATAGCTGAGCTCGAACCGACTTCTCCGTCGCGGCTCAATGTCTTCAAGTGACCCTTCTGCGACATGCGCGGATCAAGCCGAGTGTCCGCTTTGCGCCAAAACCGGTCGCGCTGACGGTTTCACGGGACTCGCAATTCGACAACGTTCGAAACGGGACTCGGAGCTGACTCAAATGAAACTCGAAATCCGTTTGATAGATCAACTTGAAAGTATTGGCGCTCTTGTTCTGACGGACTCGTCGTTCGCTTTAAGGCACAATAGGCGACGGGAGAGGGAGTCCCAAATCTCCGGTTTCGGCGGGAAGCTATTCCAGCGTCACGTCGGCGGACTTGATCACGTCCTTCCAGCGCGTTCGCTCCTGCTCGATGAATTTCGCCGTGGCCGGGATATCCATCGGCGCGGGCTGCACGCCGAGCTTGGCGAACTGGGCCTGCACGTCGGAATCCTTCAGGATCTCGGTCACGGCCGCATTGAGTTTTGCAAGGATCGGCGCGGGCGTGTCCTTTGGCGCCATCAGCGCGAACCATGTCACGGACGAGAAATCGGGTACGCCGGCCTCGCGCACGGTCGGGACGTCGGGAAGGGCTGGCGCCCGTTCCGTGCCGCAGACGCCGAGAATACGAAGCGTGCCGCCTTGATGCAGGCTCAGCGAGGAGCCGAGATTGTCGAAGAACAGGTCGACCGTACCGCCCATGACATCCTGCAGCGCGGGCGCCGTGCCGCGATAGGGAACGTGTACCATCTTGGTGCCGGTCAGCTTCTGAAACAGCACGGCCGTCAAATGCGAGGTCGAGCCGTTGCCCTGCGAGGCAAAGGACACCTTGTCCGGGTTGGCCTTGGCATAGGCGATCAAGTCCTGCACGGACTTCGCGGGGAAACCGGGCCGCACGTCGAGGACGTTGGGCACCGTGCCGAGCACGGTGATCGGCATCAGGTCAGCGGGACGGAATGAAAGATTTTTGTAGAGGTTCTCGTTGATCGCGATGGGACCTGGAGGGCTTGCGAGCAGCGTATAACCATCCGGCGCGCTGCTTGCGACGGCATCGGCGCCGATGTTTCCGCCGGCGCCGGACCGGTTTTCAATGATGACCGGCTGTCCCCATTTCTGGCGCAGCCTTTCGGCCACGATGCGCGGCAGGATATCGGCCGTGCCGCCGGCCGGGAAGGGCACGATGATCCTGATGTTTTGGGTGGGATAGTTCGTGGCGGCGTCATCGGCGCGGCAGACGGTCGCGGCGAGGAAAGCGACCGCACGAGACGACGGCGGATAGAGCCGGGGAAGCCATTCGTGTCATGACCGAACCAATGCCGGTTGAATATTGTCGAGGACAGACGGTCCCGACGCGACGAACGCGTCTGCGAAGAATTGCGCGTCGGGCAGGCGGTGTGCCGTCGTGAACTCGCTCTGCGCGGCCGTCACCATCAACGGATTGCCGCAGGCATAGACATCGAAATCTTCCAGGCTGGAATGATCCTCGCGAACCGCGTCATGGACGAGCCCGGTGCGGCCTGCCCATGACGATGAGGGCTCGGACAGGACCGGCGTGAACGTGAACCAGGGCAGGCGCTCCTGCCAGCGGACCGGAACATCGAGCATGTAGATGTCCTCGCGCCGACGCGCGCCCCAATAGAGATGCATCGGGCGCTGGTTGCCGGCGTGGATCGCAGTCTCGATCATCGACTTGATCGGCGAGAAGCCGGTGCCGCTTGCAAGCAGGATGATGGGGCGCGGCGAGGGTCGCAGATGGAAATCGCCATAGGGAATTTCGACCTGCAACCGGGCCCCGACGGTGAGATCAGACAAGATCCCGTCCGAGAACTTGCCGCCTGGAATGTGCCGGATGTGCAGTTCTGCGCCGTCGTTATGGCGCGCCGGATTGGCCATCGAGAAGTTGCGGCGGTCGCCGTCGTCCATGACGACCTGAAGATATTGTCCCGCCTTGAACGGCGCCCGCAGGCCGATCGGAAATCGCAAGGTCACGATCGTCACATCCGGAGCCGGATGCGCCAGCCGGTAGACCGATGCGCTGATCGTCTTGCGCCGGAAGATGTCGATGCGCTCGAAGCGCTTGGGACGGATGGTCAGGTCGTCGCGCGGCTGGGCGCGGCACACCAGCGCCGAGCCGTCGCGCGCCGTCCGCCGCCCGCGGCCGCGCTGCTCGACCTCACCGGCGAGGAGGGCGGTCTCGCATGTGTTGCAGACGCCCTTGCGGCAGGATGAGGGCATCGCATAGCCCGCGCGCTCGGCGGCATCGAGCACGAACTCGCGCGGCTCGCAGGGGAACGCGATATCGCTCTCGGCAACCCGGATGGTGAAGGTCATGCCGCGCTGTCCCGAACAGGCTGGGCGGTGTCGGCTGCGACATTGCCGATCAACCGAAGCGTCCGGAGCACCGCGGACGGATCGGCCTTGTCCTGGCCGGCGATATCGAACGCGCTGCCATGGCCGACGCTGGAAAACAGGATTCCCGATCCGACCGACAGGGCCGACGCGTTGCGCCCGGCGAGCAGTTTCACCGGGATGTGTCCCTGGTCGTGATAGATCGCAACGAAGCCGTCGATGTCCTTGCGCGCGAGAATGATGTCGGCGCCGACCGGCCCTTCGGCCGATATGCCGGCGGCGCGAAGCCGCGCGACGGCGGGTTTCGTGATGTGGTCGTCGTCATTGCCGAACAGGCCGTTCTCTCCGGCGTGCGGGTTGATGCCGAACATGCCGATGCGGGGATTCGCGACGCCGAGACGCTGCAACGTGTTCGCGCAGGCGCGTCCGGCTTCCTCGATCAGGTCCGGCGTGAGACGTGCGAGCGCATCGTAGATGCGTTCATGCAGCGTGGCGTGCAGGATCCGCAGGCCGCCGCCGACCAGCATCATGAACACCTTTTCCTCCGGCGTGCCGGTCAGGCGGGCGATCAGGCCGGGATAGCCGGAAAACGCGATGCCGGCGGCGTTGACGGCGGTCTCGTTGTGCGGGCATCCGATGATCGCGTCCGCGATGCCATTGCGCACCAGGCCGATCGCG
Source organism: uncultured Alphaproteobacteria bacterium (assembly GCA_963786015.1). GTDB lineage: Bacteria > Pseudomonadota > Alphaproteobacteria > Rhizobiales > Xanthobacteraceae > Bradyrhizobium. The sequence goes on from CAWAXO010000044.1 coordinate 33,297, forward strand.
GCGTCGACATAGGCGACCGTCGCCCGGCCTGCGTCAGGCTCGACGTGGCCCGGCCTGAAGCTCGCGGCGGGCAGGGAGTTCGACCGGATGAAGCAGAATGCAGTCACGATCGGCCGGCAGACTGCCGGCAACCGGCTCCAGCCGCTGCCCGTTCGCGTGACGGCCGGCATAGTGGCGGATCACATGCTCGTCTCCGACCAGGATTACGCGGATGTCGGCATTGCCGCGCATCTCGCTTGCCGCCTTGACGGCGATCTCCGGGCCGATGCCGTTCGGATCGCCGATCGTGAGCGCGATCGTTTTCCCGCGCCCGCTCATAACGGCAACGCCAGCAATGTGTCGAAGCGGGAGCTGTCGCAGATCACGATACGCTCGCGAATTTTCGGCGCGCCGCCGTTCACGGCAATCACATCCATGTAGCGGCCGGTGGCGTAGACGTCGGTCGTGCCGTCGCGCATGATGCGCGCGACGAAGAACGACGTCTCGCTTCTGATCTCGCCGGCATCCTCCGAGACGATCCAGGGCTGGCTCAGGAAATGCCGGTAGGCATGGCGCTCGTAGATGTTGGCTTCACGCAATGAAGCAACTCGGTCGCGCAACATGCCGCGCGAATTGGCGAAAATCACGCCGGCCTCCAGGCCCTGGGCGTAATTGTCCGCGGTCGTGATCTTGTAGATGCAGTTCTCCTCGAAGAAATCCGGCCAGGATTCGAACTGGCCGTTGTCGATGCAGCGGGAATAGGCGCCGTGGCAGCGGTTGATCAGGCTGATGGCATCCTGGGTCAGTGGAGGCTGTCGTCCACTCTGACAGTTCGATCTGAGTGCGATAGGCTTTCGAGAAGCCGCGCACCGAGGCCTCAGTAACCCTGCTTTCGCTGCTGTCAGTTCCGCGCCGCCCATCTCGATGATGGCGCCTCGTCGCCGCACCCGCGATGCCACGCTGCACGAAGCCACCGACGTAGCCGTTTCATGGAGATGTAACCGGCCGGACCGACGAGATTGGCCTGCTTGAGGCGCGTGAGCCTTTGCTCGGGCGTGTCCTCGGCAAAGCCGAGCAGGGTCCAGTGCAGGTCAGTCCGGTCGATACCGCGCGGCACGATCTGACGCACGGCGATCGCGATTTGGATTTGTTGCAGGATGAAGGTCGGGAAGATCTCATATTTGCAGCGTCACATGTCGCGGAAATTCCTTGAAGCTCTGCACAGGGAAGGGTCGCCAGCCTGAATTCGCTGTCGGAGCGGATCTTCTG
>CAWAXO010000045.1:0-45281 GCA_963786015.1 uncultured Alphaproteobacteria bacterium
CGTTCCGACTGCATATGAAATTCAATATGAGTTTTACGATATCGATATTATAGGTCGTCCCTCTCAAGAATGGTATTCGGTCCTTGTTTCGGAGCAGCCGAGGCTGCTCCCGCACAAATGTTCCTCGAAGGCGAGGAGACCGCCATGAGACCGTCACGCCGGAAATTTCTGCAGCTGACTGCGGGTGCGGCTGTCGCGCCGACGTTGTCAACGATCGCGTCGGCGCAGACGTATCCAGCGCGGCCGGTGCGTGTGATCGTTCCTTACGCAGCCGGCGGGCCAACCGACATATTGGCGCGCTTCATCGCGCAAAAATTGTCGGAGGATCTCGGAAAGCAATTTTACGTCGAGAACATTGGTGGTGCCAGCGGCAATATCGGCATGGGTCAGGGAGCGAGAGCGGCCCCCGACGGGTACACCGTCCTTGTCGTTCCGCCGAATATCGTCATCAACCCTGCCATGTACGACTCGGTACCCTACGATCCCTACAAGGACTTCGATCCGATCACTGTTGCCACCACCTCGCACACGGTGCTCACGGTTCACCCCTCCCTGGCAGCCAAGACAGTCAAAGAACTCGTCGCGTTGATCAAATCGGGTACCGCCAAATACAGCTTCGCTTCTCCCGGGACCGGGACGCCGCCACATCTCATCGGTGAGTATTTCCGCCAGTCGCTCGACCTCGACCTCGTGCACGTGCCGTTCAACAGCGCCGGCTTGGCAATCAACTCGACGCTCGCCGGACATACTCCCATTGCGTTCACCTCATTGCCGCCGGCCGTACCGCAGATCAAGGAAGGCAAGCTGCGTGCACTGGCCGTCACGAGCAAGATGCGGTCGCAAACGCTGCCGGATGTGCCCAGCATGACGGAAGCCGGCTATCCCGACATTGAAGGTCAGGGATGGTTGGCTTTCATTGTTCCAGCCGGAACACCCAAGGAGATTACGACGCTGCTCCATCGCGAGATCGTCAAGATTATTGCTCTGTCTGACATTCAGGAGAAATTTGCGTCGCTTGGCTTCGAGACGCTTGGCAATACGCCGGAACAGGCTGCTGCCCTGTTCAAGACCGAATACGCCAAATGGGGAAAGGTCATTCGGGAGGCTGCCATTCGGGCGCAATGAGTTGCCTGTAGGGAAAAGGCTCGACAAGGGATTGATCACCGGCACCGAACAGGTGCCGGTCTGCAATCTCTACCGCTTGCACGCGATCGCCGCCACGTGCGGTCCCGTCGACCTCACGCCAGCGTGTCGATCAGCGTCTGGTTCATGCGGTCATCAGCCTTCAGCACCCGCGCGTTCGCGGCGAAGCTGTAGCTGGCGAGCATCTGGTTGACCATCTCCTGGGAGAGATCGACGTTGGGCGCGGCGACGAGGCCGTTCTGATTGGCGAAGGGGGCTTGCGGATCTGACATCGCCACATAGGCCGGATTGACGGTCGTGACGGCCGTCTGCGTGCCGCCGTCGGCATTCGTGGTCTGAACGACCCTGAGTGGCGCATAGGCCTGTTGCGCGCCCGGCCGGCACCGTGCCGCCCGCCGCCGGGAGCGTGCCCGTGCTCTCAACGTTGGCGACGTTGCTGGCGGAGACCTCGAGGCGCCGGGTCGCCGCATTCATGCCGGATAGCGCGATCGTCGAGATGCTGGTCATGACGTTGTCTTGTGAACTCGTCGGACAGATGGTCGAGCAACCACCTAACGCCTTCGCCGACAAGCAAGCCTTACTGTCGGCGGCGCAATTCGAGCGGTGAGGGTGATCTGCCGTTTACCATCCCGGCCGAAACGGAAGACAGGCACGTTGATCGGCCAAGCGCGACAGAAGTCTGTCATCCCATACGCCAGCCCTCAGCCAATCTCGAGCGGGTCAAGTCATCACAGCTTCCACAATGCTCGCGGCTGAATTGCTGGGTACCACCCGGACGAGACGAAAGCCGGCTTTGCCGAGAAGAAGCTCGTATTCGCCTTCGGTTCGCTCTTGGCCGCCCATCTGGACGAGCATCACCATATCGAACATTTTCCCCGGATGCGGCGTATCGCCCGGCGGCAGCACCATTTCGACGATGAGCAGACGACCGGCCGGATTCATCGCCTTGCGGACATGGCCAAGGATCGTGAGGCACTGATCCTCGTCCCAATCATGGATGATGTGCGACAGGATGTAGGCATCCCCTCCAGCGGGCACACTTTTGAAGAAATCGCCGGGCTCGATCGTCACCCGCCGCTTAGGCCCGCCGCGTCGAGGAAAGCGAGTGCGTCCGTCACGACATGCGGCCTGTCGAACAATATCCCGCGCGGCCCGGGATGCTGGGCAAGCACGGCTGCCAGCATGCTGCCGGTCGCGCCGCCAACATCGACAATCGTCTTGAAGATCGAAAAATCGTAAGCCGCGGCGATGGCTGGAGGTTCTTCGTTGTGGAGGCCGACCATCGTCTCGCTGAACAGCGACGCAAGCTCGGGATTTAGCGCGAGATACTCGAAAAAACTCATATCATGCGCCTTGTCGAAGCCCGGTTTTCCGGTCTCTACAGAGTAGATCAGATTGTCCCAGCCACGCTGAAACTGGGGCTTGCCCATGAAAATCAGGGTGGATTTTGCCGAGCCCGGCGCGCCGGCTTTCAGTGCGTCGCCCAGGCTCGTCAATGCAAACCGCTGCAATGGTCGTTCCGTGAGAACGCCCAGGCTCGCCAGCGCCCGCATCAACCGATGCAGCGAATCCGCGTGCACTTGCATCGGACCGGCAAGTTCGGATGCGCTCCTGGGTCCGGCTGCAAGGTGATCTGCCAGTTCGAGTTTGGCCGCAGCGCAAAGAAGTTTTGAGACAACATGCCCGCGGCCCATCTGGATCAGTTGGACATGCGGCGGAATCTCTTGCGACCCATGATCTGTCATAGCCAGCTTCCCCTCAACAGATACACGGCGCGGCCGAACGGGAAACGGTTTCAGCAGAAGGCGAATAAGCAGGTATCGTCGTCGCCGAGTAGTCAGGCGCCACAATGCGGCAGGACGGGTACCGGACTTGGCGTCGCGCCCTGTGCGGGGCCAAGCCTCACTTCTGCCGTTGGCGCGAGCGCATTCAACCACGACTCGTAACTTTGAAGAAGGGCGTGATGGTGCAGGTGGGAGGCTTGATATACTGCGACGCGGATGATCGCGTGCTATTTGGTCGCAGTGCTTCCCGATCGCGATTCGGTGGTGCTATCTTCCGCTTGGGGCGAAGCTTGGCGATGAGTGAATTCAGCATCAGCTATCATCTGCGCGTCGGCGATGGCCGCGAGATCTCGAAACTGCTGCGCGATGCCAAGTTCAGCGGCGTTGCCTTCGCGCCTGCGAACGGGTGGCTGACCTTCGTGCCCTACGCGAACGCCGCGTCCTATCGCGATGCGGACGGGCCGCTGTTTGCGGACAGCCTGTGCAAGCTCACCGGCCGCACGGTCCTGTATTATTGCTATGCGGAAGCCCATGGCTGGGCGTTTGCGCTGGCGCGCCCCAACAGCCGCCTCGTGCAATATGCCTGCTGGTGGGAGCCGCGGCCAACGGTCGAGCGCGACCAGTTCGACCTGCTTGCGCTGTCGCCCTTCGTCGCATTGGAGCAGCTCGAACCGTTGCTTGGTTCGTTCGATCCCAAGGCTGTGGCGAAGGAGCGGCCAGCCTATCGGTTCGCCGAGCTGCTCCGTCTTCCCCATTACAAAAGGCTTTCGCCGCAAAAGGCGCAGGACAGGACGGACGACCTCGTCGAGCAGGGCGGCCGCAAGCTCGGAACGAAGCCGCCGGGTGCGGCGGCGCGGCTGCAGCACCCGCCGACGCGACAGGTCGCGCTGCCGCAAACCTATATGAGCGCACGTGAAGCCATCGACCTCACCACGCCCTTCATGGCGAAGTTCACGCCGCCCCGGAGCCTGACGACGCTGTCGAGCTATGGTCTGATCCGGCCTGATGGGCGGGGTATCTGGCAGGCGAAATGGCGCTATGGCGAGAGCGGCGATACGGTGCAGGTGACGCTGTTCGGTGACGGCAGGCTGGTGTTTCGGCTCGACACCGCGCCCGCGACGAGCTTTCTGCCGGACGCGATGGATCTGCCGAAAGGCTGGCTCGACAGTCCCGACATCGCCGCCATCGTGGCGCGGTTGCCCATTCCGGACGGACTCGTTCAACCGTCCCTGGCGCTGATGACGCTGAGGTCCTCGAAGGCCGCGCCGCATGCCTGGGAAATCCACTATCGCGCCGACAAGTCCAGTGATGATCCGTTCGCGTCCGCGTCCTGGATCGTCCATGTCGATGCGATGTCCGGAGACGTTGTCGCCGAGCAGCTTGGCCGCAAGGACGGCCACATGATCGTCCCCGCACGCCGCCGCGCAAGAGGCGGTGAGTGGCAGGATCTGCAGGCGCTGGGCTGACCCGGCGCGAGCTGCGGTTCGACAACGCAGGCCTGCGCCGACCGCAAGTTGCTCATTTGGCCTTTCTCCCTCCTCGCGGGCCGTTTAATATCGCAGGCCTAATCGCCCCGAGAGACGGCGAGAATTGAGGGAGGGTTGGATGAACGGCAATAAATACGCTGCCGAAGCAATCGGCACCTTTTGGTTGACGTTTGGCGGTTGCGGCAGTGCGGTGATCGCGGCCGGTGTTCCGCAGGTGGGAATCGGAATGCTCGGCGTGGCGCTTGCATTCGGCCTCACCGTGCTCACGATGGCTTACTCCGATCGGACATGTCTCGGGCTGTCATCTCAATCCGGCGGTGACGGTCGGATTGGCCTGCGGCGGACGGTTTCCGCCGAGCCTCATCCTGCCCTACATCATCGCGCAAGTGGTCGGCGCGATCGTCGGCGCCGCGGTGTTGTACGTCATTGCCAGCGGAGCGCCGGACTTCAGCCTCGCGGGCGGATTTGCCGCGAACGGGTATGGCGATCACTCGCCCGGCAAATACGGGTTGGGCGCCTGCCTGCTCACCGAAGTGGTGCTCACGATGATGTTCCTGTTCGTCATCATGGGCTCGACCCATGGCAAGGCGCCGGCCGGATTTGCGCCGATCGCCATCGGCCTTGCACTGACCCTCATTCATCTGATCGGCATCCACGTGACCAATACGTCGGTGAACCCAGCGCGCAGCACGGGGCCTGCGCTTTTCGTCGGCGGCTGGGCGCTGGCGCAATTGTGGTTGTTCTGGCTCGCGCCGTTGCTCGGTGGAGCCGCCGGCGGCCTGCTCTACGCATGGCTGAGCCCGGAGCAGCCGACCGGTGAGGTGACGGGGCAGGGCGTGGTCCAGAAAACTGCATAGCGGTTTTCCGTAGAGGGCGTGTGTGAGCAACCTCGACCCGCGTCGTGGAACGCCTGCTCACGTTTGGGCGACTGATGTTCCTTGTCGGCTCATATCGTCGTCAGCACGCCGCTGGTCATTTGACGCAATCTTGTGCCGGCGGCGGGCGCGTTCCTTACAATTGCAATCGTTTCCGTATGATTGAAATCGCTGGGTAACACGGCGTCCGCAGTTTGGAATCTCCAATAGAGCTTGCGGGAGATTTCCAATGACTCTGACGCCGACCGAAGCGCTGGCGCGCCAGGCGCAAACGCGGTCCAATGACACGGCCCTGATCTTCAGGGGAGAGGTGTGGACCTATCGACGACTTGCCGACGAGGCCGAACATGTTGCGCGGGGGCTGGCGGCGAACGGCGTCAAGGCAGGCGACCGTGTCGTGATACACTTGGTGAACCGGCCCGAGATGCTGGTCGCCTATTATGCGTGTTTCAGGCTCGGCGCGATCGCGGCTCCGTTGCGGACGGCATTCACATTCGCCGAGCTGGGCCCGATGCTGCAGCGGCTTGAGCCCGCGCTCTATATCGGCGAATCCGCTCTGTATGCCAATGTCGCGCCGGTGGATACCGCGCTTCTTCCAAAGCAGAACCGCATCCTCATCGACGGCGCCGACAAGCATGGTGTCCGACCATGGGATGTCCTGAAGCAGGCTGACGGGCCGGCTGAGCTGCCGACGCCGCCCTTCTACGAGCCGGCCGTGCTGCTCAACACCTCGGGCACGACCGGTCAGCCCAAATTCGTCGCGCACACACCGGTTACGCTAGGCGCGTCGGCGGAACTGATGGCGAAGCATTTCAGCTTCTCCGCGGATGACGTGATCGTGTCGTCACTGGCCCTCGCGCATGGCAGCGGTCTCTTCACCTCGATAAGCCTGGTCCTGCTTGGACTTCCCATCGTCATGCTGGAAAGTTTCGACCCCGGCGCGGTGCTCGACAATGTCGAACGCCATGGCGGCAGCTGGCTTCTCGGCTTCCCGAACCAGTATGCGATGCTCGTGGCAGCCCAGCGAGCCAGGCATCGGGACGTATCGTCGCTCAGGGTCTGTCTGACGGGCGGCGATGTCTGCCCCGTCGATCTTCAGGAGCAGGTGGCCTCGGTGCTGGGTGCGCCCCTTTATAATTTGTGGGGAGCGACGGAGGTCGTCGGCTCCGTGACGTTCGGCCTGCAGCCGGGACCGGTGGTGCGAAGATTGAAGGATGCGCAGCTTCGGATCGTCGATGACAACGGCAACGACGTCGCTGACGGTGAGGTCGGCGAGCTTCTGGTTCGCGGCCCCAACGTCTTCGTCGGCTATTGGAACGATCCGGAAGCGACCGCGAAGGCTTTGGAGGCCGGCTGGTATCGCACCGGTGACCTGATGCGGCGCGGCGACGGCGATGATCTCTGGTTCGTGGCTCGCACGAAGGACATTATCATTCGCGGCGGCACCAACATCTCGCCGATGGAGATCGAGGAAGCCCTCGTGGCCTGCCATCCGGGGGTCGAGGAAGCCGCCGTGGTCGGGAAGCCTGACCAGGTGCTTGGTCAGCGGGTGTTCGCCTTCGTCAAGCTGGCCTCCGGTGCGAAGAAAGGCGATGCCGCCGAAATCCTTCAAAAGGTCGCCAAGCGGCTCGCGCCCTACAAGGTGCCGGAAGGCCTCCGTGTGGTCGAAGCTCTGCCGCGCAACGCGCTGAGCAAGGTCGACCGCAGGGCGCTGGAAGCGATGGCGAGCGACGACAAGGCCGGCAGGTCCGCGGCGTGACGCCAACAAGGTGCAACGGCGGAGCGATCCGCCGTTGATTCGCCATCGGCCGATGGCATCGCTGTCGCGAGCGCTCTACGTCCGCGGCCTGCGCCCTTCGATTGGATAAGCGGGATCATTGTAGCCGGGGGTCGAGGGATGGCCGGCCACCACCAGCCGGTCGATCAGCGCCTCGTCTTCGGCGGTGAAGCGATAGTCGAGCGCGCGGATATAGTCGTCCCATTGCTCTTCGGTGCGCGGTCCCGCGATCACAGCGCTGACGAAGGAGGAATTCAGCACCCATGACACCGCGAACTGGCCGGCGGTGATGCCTTTCTTCTCCGCGTGCGTCTTGATCTCCTGCGCAAGCGCGAGCGATTCCGGCCGCCACTCGGTCTGCATCATGCGCTTGTCGTTGCGGCCCGCGCGCGTGTCCTTGTCGGGTGCGGCATCCGGCTTGTACTTGCCGGTCAGCACGCCGCGCGCCAGCGGGCTGTAGGAGACGATGCCGAGCCCGTAATAGCGGCAGGCCGGGAAGTGCTCGACCTCGGGCATGCGGTTCATCGCGTTGTAATAGGGCTGGCTTGCGATCGGCCGGTCGATGCCGAGGCGGTCGCAGATGTTGCAGATCTCCGCGACGCGCCAGGCGCGATAATTGGAGACGCCGAAATAGCGCACCTTGCCGGCGCGGATCAGGTCGCCCATCGCGCGCACGGTCTCTTCCAGCGGCGTCGCGTGGTCTTCCTTGTGCAGGTAGTAGATGTCGATGTAGTCGGTGCCGAGCCGTTTCAGGCTCTCCTCGGCGGCCTGCAGCACCCAGCGACGCGACAGCCCGCCGTGATTGGGGTCGTCGCCCATCGGGTTGGCGAGCTTGGTGGAGAGGATCCAGTTCGGCCGATTGTTGGCGATGGCGCGACCGACGACCTGTTCCGAACCGCCCTTGTTGTAGGCGTCCGCGGTGTCGATGAAGTTGATGCCGGCCTCGCGCGCTTTCGCGACGATCCGCCCCGATGTCGCCTCGTCCGTCGGTCCGCCGAACATCATGGTGCCGAGGCAGATCGGTGAGACTTTCAGGCCGCTGCGGCCCAGTTGACGGTATTGCATCGGGAATGTCCTCAGATAGGTGGGACCGCACAATAGCGGTTCGTTCCCGTCATTGCGAGCGTGAGCGAAGCAATCCAGGGCCGCTGAATGTGGTGTCTGGATCAATCACCGTTGATGCTTTCGGTGGTCACGTAATGTCACCCAGCACCGTCATTCCGGGGCGACGCGAAGCGTCGAGCCCGGAATCTGAATTCGGGTTCACGCTGTCGCGTGCCCCGGAATGACGGAGACGTCGCTGACACTCGTCACTCGTTCTTCAAAATCTTGAACACGCCGCTCGCCATGGCGATGCAGCGCTTGTCGACGGTGATTTCGGTGTTGATGAAGATCAGGCTCCGCGTGGCGCGCACCACGCGTGGCCGGGAGATCAGGATCTCGCCGATCTTGCCGGCCTCGACGAAGTGGACGTCGAGCTGAACGGTCGCCATCGTCGGCTTGCCCGAGACGTGACGCGCGGTCATGCCACAGGTGCGGTCGGCGAATGTCATCGTCACGCCGCCTTGCACGAGGCCGCGGCGGTTGTGGTGCTTGTCCTCGGTGATCAGCGCATATTCCGGCTCGCCATTGACGAGCCGCTGCCAGAACGGCCCGATCAGCTGGATAAATCCGGTTGCTTCCACGACACGCCAGCCGTCGGATTTGAGTTTTGCGGCGGACTTGTCGGTCATTCCGAGTCCGGGATCGTATCGATTGTCAGCGTGCGGTCATTTCATCGGGCGCAGGCGTGGTGTAGTCAAGCGTCATGAGAGCTTTCAACGATGCCACACGGCGGAATATTGCCGATCGCTGCGCGGCTTTCACGCGCACGGCGCCCGTCGGGATTGCGCCGGATCTCAAACGCGCGTCGGTCGCGATCGCGCTTGCCGGCACGGGCGATGACGCAAACGGCACGGCATTCCTGCTCACGCGGCGGACAGCAGGTCTGCGCGCCCATCGTGCGCAATGGGCGCTGCCGGGCGGCCGGTGCGACGCGGGCGAGACCGCGATCGAGGCGGCGCTGCGCGAGTTGCACGAAGAGCTCGGTCTCGCGCTTGGGCCCGATGCCGTGCTCGGCCTGCTCGACGATTATCCGACGCGTTCCGGCTATCTCATCACGCCGGTCGTGATCTGGGCGGCCTCCATTACGGCGATGACGCCGAATCCCGCCGAGGTCGCCTCCGTGCATCCGGTCGGCCTCGGTATCATCGAACGCGCGGAGGCGTTCGATTTCGTCACGATCCCCGAAAGCGAACGGCGGGTGATCCGCTTCCACTTCGGCGAACGGCTGATCCATGCACCGACGGCGGCGATGATCTACCAGTTTCGCGAGGTGCTGGCCGGCCGCGATACCCGCGTGGCCGATCTGGAGCAGCCCGTCTTTGCCTGGAAGTAGCTGCTTTGCCTGGAAATAGCCGCTTTGCCTGGAAGTAGCCGCGGTTTTCGGTAAAACCGGGCCATGCGCACCCAAGCAATTCGCCGCGGCCTGACGTTCCTTTCGTTCGCATTGTCGCTGCATGCGACAGCAGCGCTTGCGCGCGATCAGGGTCCGCTGCCGACGGCGGTGAGCGACGCCATGGCGCAGGCCGTTTCGCCGCAGGCGATCGCCGACTATCAGCGGCGGCTGAGGGAGTATCAGGAGGCACGCGCGGCGTTCGATGCGGAAGCGAGCGCCTATTGGAACTCGATCACCGAGAAGCGGCGTGGCCGCAACGCCAAGCGGCGCGAGCGCCAGCCGATGACGCTGGACGATTATGTCCTGACGCAGCCGCCGGTCTATGCCGGGCCGAAGCGGCCGGTGAACCCGGCGCCGGAGGCTGAGCCTGGAGGGCCGCGCCGCGAGCCGAAATATGTTCCGGTCGTTGCCGATCTCCTGAAGGCCGCCAATGATTATTTCCAGTGGACGCCGCAGCGGCCCACGACCGACGCTGACTTCAAGCGCGTCTATGCGCGGTTTGCATCCGCGGCGGGATTGACGCGGGAACAGGCGGTGCGGGTCTATGCGTTCGAGACCGGCGGCAACGGCAATCACGACACGCAGTCGGGATTCCACGGCACGCGCGCGATCTCGACCGCGATCGGCTACAACCAGCTCCTGACCACCAACAGCGTCGAGCTGCTGGCCGAGCAGGGGCCTGACTTCGTGAAGCTGTTGAGCGAGAGGGTCGGCGCCTCGTCGGGGCCGGCGCGCCGGGTGATGGAGCACAAGCTCGCGGTCTTGAAAAAGATGGTGGCGCTGGCTCGCTCGGTGCCGGACGATTGGTCGCAGCACGAGAAGATCGGCGACACGCCGCAGGGCTGGGCGCTGCACGCGATGGTGCTGGACATCGATATCGGGCCGATGCTGCAGACCCACAAGCTCCTGACCTCGGTGCTGTTCGCCCGCGCCAAGGGCTATACCCGCCCTCTGAGCGCCGCCGAGCTCGAGATGATGAACCTGACCGGCGACGGCACCGGTCTCGACATGGTGACGATGCCGCAGGCCATGCGTCAGCAGGTGCCGACCTCGAACTTCTTCCAGCGCTCCGGCTATGAGCGCAACCCGGTCGCGATCCGCAACAACACGGTCGCCAAGCTGCTCGCCGTGACCGACGAGCGTATGGACTTCAACAGCAACAAGCCCGGCGCCAAGGAATTGGCTGCGGCGTTTTAGCCGGCTCGCGAGCCCCGCCGCTGTCGTTCCCGCGAAGGCGGGAACCCATAACCACAGGATGCAGTTTTGTGAAGGCTGTGGCGTGCGCGGCTTCGGCGACAATGATGCTTTAGCCGAAGCCGCTCGTTCAATTCGATCCGAACATGAATTTGCCGTCCCCTTCGAGATAGGACCCGGTGCGGATGTAGAGCTGGCCGTTCTGGCCGATGAAGAACAGCGTGCCTTTCGGCACCTTCTTGGCGCCCTTCAACAGCAGGCCGGCATTGTTGGTGCCCATCTTGTAGGCGAACGTCTTGCCTTCCTTGTCGTAGGCATAGCCCATGTCCGGCTTCAAGTCCCATGGCGTGGGGGCGGGCGCTTGCGCCAGCGCGGTTGTTGCAAAGAGGCCCAGCGCTGCGGCCGCACCAAATGTCTTCGTTGAAAAGATTGTCATCATACTCCTCCCATCCCGAAACGGCCGGTGTTCCCCACCATTCTCTTGAACAAATCACGAACGCTGTTGCACCGTCAATACGACCTTTGTTTTCTGCGTCGGGATCGTCGTCGCCGATGACTTTGTGATTTCCCGCATCCGTCTTCGCGATTATCTTGCAGACCGCGCCCGGAGCCAATCCAGAAGAACATTCGATGGGGGATGATACGCATGAACCGCGTCATGAAAATTTGCTTGAGTGTCGCCTTGCCGCTGCTGACGCAGGTTTCTCTCGCCCGCGCCGACGAGTTCAAGCTTTCCAACAATCAGCGGATTGCCTGCAGCCGCGGGCTGGCGGCGGGCAAGCTCAACACGGCGACGTGCAAGTCCTACACGTATATTTTCAACGTCAAGACCTCGGAATATTTCCGCTGCCAGGTGTCGCTGTCGCTGACACGGGACAACAAGGAAGTCATCAACGTGCAGACCGACGGCGGCTGCACCAAAAGGCCGCGCATCTTCGAGACCGATTCGAATTACGCGTTCGATGCCACCGAGACCGAGCCGCCGAATACCAACTCCTTCTTCGGCGCGGGCGGCTATTCGATCTGGGCCGCCGACACCACCGCGCAGAAGGTGCGCGGCTGCATCACCATCTCGTCGGGTCTCGGCTCCGACATCTCCAAATGCCTGGACATGACGTTCCAGTGAGACGACGGCCAGCGGTGATACCGGCCGGCACCGGATTGTGCCGGCCGTGTTGCGTCATAACGAACTCTATCCCCTCATCCTGAGGAGCTTGCGCCAGCAAGCGTCTCGAAGGACGAGGCCCGAATTGCACACCGGGGCCTCATGGTCTCGGCGATGCGCAGCATCGTCCGGAGACGGCGCTGACGCGCCTCCTCACCATGAGGGATCAATGACGCAGTAAAACTAATGGCCCATCCGCGCCGAGGCCGGGTGCCCGGGCACCTTGAACCGCTTGCCGGTGTCGGTGACCTTGGTGCCGTCGACCTTCAGGATCGAAAAATCCTCCGTCAGGTAATTGCCGGCCAGGATGTACTTGCCGTCCGGCGTGAACACGACCGCCTCGGGCAGGCCGCCGACCTCGATGTCCTGCGTCTTGGTGACCTTCTTGCCGTCGATCGTGAGCACCGACAGGCTGCCGTTCTTCTCGTAGAAGAACGCCTTCTTCATGTTGGAGCCGCGCAGGATCGCGGCGACCGCGAGGTCGCCCTTCGGGCTCATCGCAAGTCCCTCCGGTCCGTCGCCGACCACCACGCGATCGATGATGCGCGGCGGGGTCGCTTCGAGATCGATCACGCTCGTGGTGTCGACGCTGCCGTCTGACGAGCCGGCGCCGCCATTGTCGGAGGTGAGCGCGAGCTTGCTGTTCGGCGTCACCACGACGTTGTAGGGCCACTGGCCCGTCGGCAGGTCCACCTTGTTGTAGGTCACCTTGCCGTCGGCGATATCCAGCACCGACACCTTGTGCGCGGGAAAGCGCACGGCCAGCGCATGCTTGCCGTCCGGCGTGAACATCACATGTGCGACGCTGTCGGGAAACGATATCGTGTCGGTGATCTTGACGTCGGTGCCGTTGACCGAGAGCACGCTGACCGAATTGTCGGCGCGGTTGGCGACCAGCGCCATCTTGCCGTCGGGGCTGAAGTTCAGGCCGGAGGGCTGCTTGCCGCCCGTGATGGTCGCCGCAAGCTTCGGCGGCTCGGCCTTCATGTCGATGACATGGATCTTGTTGTCGGGAACCTGCTTCAGCGTCTCGCCGTCCTTGGTGATGTCGACGGAGTCGGCGACCAGCGCGACCGTGCCGGTCGGATCGATGTCGACATTGACCGGCGGTCCGACCACCGAGTTCTTCAGCGGCAGGCTTGCCACCGTCTTGGGATTTTCGGGATCGGCAAGGTCGAGGATGAGGACCTGGTCCTTGCCGGCGGGCGCTAGGATCGGCTTGCCGTCATCGTCCCATGTCGTTTTCTCGTCGAGACCGACGATCATGAACGGCTTGGCAAGGGCGGGGGTGAGAAGACAGGAACCGCAGAGCAAAAGCGCGGCGGTCACAGATCGTCGAATTGGAGGATTGAAAGGCATCGTGGCGTTCTCCCTTGGCGTTGTCGTTGGCGATCGGCCTCTCGCGGGCCGGTTCCGGACGCCGGTAGATTACGCAGGGAACCGCGATGTTTCCAGAGCATGTGACAGCGCATTGTGCCGTCCGTTCGGAGGGGTTGACCCCAAGCACTTCTGTCACGTGCTGCTTGGCAATTCCACTGCCACCGGGCGAATGGCGGGCCTGCCCGGACGGGCATTGCGGACACTCTCGGATATTTTTTGCGGATATTTTTGCGGATATTTTTGAAAGGCCGATCGGTGCTAACGTCACCGTCGTGCGCGTCTGCGAACCATGAACGACAACAGGGAGAACAGGGATGGATCGGCTCAAGGGCAAGGTGGCGATGGTGGTGGGCGCCGGCTCGATCGGCCCGGGCTGGGGCAACGGCAAGGCGACCGCGGTGACATTCGCGCGCGAGGGCGCACAGGTGTTCTGCGTCGATCGCAACCAGGCCGCCGCCGAGGAGACCGTCGGCATCATCAAGGGCGAGGGCGGCAAGGCGTCCGCCTTCACCGCCGACGTGTCGCGCGCCGCCGAGGTCGAGGCGATGGTCGCGGCCTGCGTGAAGGCTTACGGCCGCATCGATGTGCTCGACAACAATGTCGGTATCGCCGAGATGGGCAGCGTGGTCGATGTGACGGAGGCGGAATGGGACCGTGTGTTCGCGGTCAACCTGAAGAGCGCCTTTCTCGCCATGAAGCACGTGATTCCCGTGATGGTGAAGCAGGGCGGCGGCTCGATCATCAACATCTCATCGATCGCCTCGCTGCGCCATGTCGGCATCTCCTATGTCAGCTACGGCACCAGCAAGGCGGCGATGAATCAGATGACGCGCACCTCCGCGGTCGAGTTCGCCCCGCACCATGTCCGCGTCAATGCGATCCTGCCCGGATTGATGAAGACGCCGATGGTCGAGCACTCGGCAGGACTGGCCGCGAGCTATGCCAAGGGAGACGTAGAGGCGATGTGGCGCGCCCGCGACGCGCAGGTGCCGATGGGCCACATGGGCGAAGCCTGGGATGTCGCCAATGCGGCGTTGTTCCTGGCGTCCGATGAAGCGCGCTACGTCACGGGCATCGAGCTGGTGGTCGACGGTGGACTGACGTGTCGAAGCTGATCTGGCGTCCCTGCGTTCACACTAACGTATGCACGTATTTTCCGATCTCGGTCTTGCGGTACATGCGCTGCAACCTCGCCCCGCTTGCGGGGAGAGGTCGGATTGCATCGCAAGATGCAATCCGGGTGAGGGGGTACAGGTCTATCAATTAAGGCTGAAGTCGTGGAGAGAGCCCCTCACCCCGACCCTCTCCCCGCAAGAGCGGGGAGAGGGAGTGCACCTGCGCGAGATTCGAGACGTGTGTGTGCCTTACTGCGTTCGCAACAACGACCGCCTCTACTGCGCCATCGCGAGAATGCCGCCGGCAAATGCGTGCCAGGCTGCCGTCTCGCTGATGGGCCAGTTCAGAAGCTTCACGGCGATCAGCGTGAGCCCGCCATAGACATAGACCGGGTGCGGGCGGCCGCGTGTACGCCAGTCGAACACGATTGCGACCACGAGCAAGAGATAGGCGACGAAGGCCGGCGGGATCGTCACCGGCACTGGCGGCGGCCCGACCGGGCCGGGCGGGGCGAGGAAGGTGAGAAACCAGCGCGCAACCGCGGCATCGAGAATGGAAATGCCGGCCAGCAGCATCAGCCGCTTGTGCACCTCCGGCCGGCGATTGGCCGCAATTGCAAGCACGAACACGACGGCGAAGAACAGGATTCCGCTGAGCGGCACGATCGAGAATGCGATGCCTGCATCTCTCTGTCCGACCTCGGCCGACTGCTTCATCACGGTGACGCTGACGAGGAAACCGAAGATCGTCATCGCGGTCGCCAGCGACACGCCGATCATGCCGATCGAGCGATGATACGCGGTCTGTCCGGACGCGGCGAGCCAGGTCTGAAACACGAAATACACGGTCCAGGTGAAGAACAGGAAGCCGTGGAAATGCACGACCGGCGGCGCAGAAAACGTTCTGTGCGCCAGCGGCAGCCAGTAGGTCGGTGCAAAGCCGAGGAAAGCGACGGCCATGCAGGCCAGCGCCATGTTGAAATAAAAATATTGCGCGGGAGCCGACGCTGTGGCGCGCGCGCGATCATCAATCATCGTTGTCATGGTATTTACGTCTCGCTGATTGCTCGATGGTTCAAAAACAAATGTGCTATCCGGCGAACCCGCCCTGATTGAGAAAGTCCTGCTCCTCCGCCGTCATCGTGCGGCCGAGAATCGGATTGCGGTGAGGAAATCGTCCGAAGCGCCTGATGATGTCGCGGTGGCGCGTGGCAAGCGGGACGTAAGCCTCGTCGAGGTGTCGGATCAACTCCAGCGCGCGCTCCTGATCGGCGAGATCTTCGGAATGACCGAGCGGCAGATAGACGAAGGGCCGCAATTCGCGGGAAATCTTAGCGTCATGCCCGGCCGCAATGGCGAGGTTGGCGGCGACGCGGGCCAGCGCATCGCTCGCATACATCCGCGGAGTGCCGCGAAACGCGTTGCGGGGAAATTGGTCGAGCAGCAGGATCAGGCCCAGTGCGCCTGTCGGCCTTTCCAGCCAGCTATCATATTCACCGCGGGCTGCGGCTTCATGCGCGCGCAGAAATCTCTCGCGAAAGAAACGATCGAAAGTCGGATCCTTGGCGAACCACAGCGGCCGGCCAGCCTCCTGCCAGAACGAGACGATTTCGTCGGATGTCGCCGGCTGCGTCGCTGTGTCGCGGCAGATGCCCCCGCCGATATGCAATTCCAGCTCAATGAATCCTTCCCGGCTTATCGCCGCGGCATCGCCTTTCGGACGATCCCCTGACATAGGCTTGCTCCGTCGGCGGTCGCGTCACGCTGACCTTGTCAGCGTGACGTTCGCAGATGGATGGTGCCAGCGACAGGATTTTCCCGACGCGCTGAATCACATCGGTCTTACTCTTCCGCGAACGCTTCTCTCGATCTGGTGAGGACGCGCGGGGTGGCGGCAAGCTTTGCCGTTCAAGTCCGGCCATTCAGTCTTCCCATTCAGTCTGTCATTGTCGAAACCTCAGCCGTGCGCGCCGAGTTCGGCGCGGTCGAGCTCTTCCTCGAGCTGATGAAACGCGTCGTCTCCGATCTCCTCGGATTCGCGCAGTGTCAGGATCGCGCGCCGGGCCGCGCTGATGGCGCGACGCCGCAGCGGATCGGCGGGCAGCTCGGCGGCGGCGACACCGCCGTCGGGATTGTTTTCAGCCTGCATCAAGACTGCGCGGTATTCGAGCCGCAGCAGCTCCGCCTCTTCGGACGGATCGCCGTCGATTTCATCGAGTGCGGCGCGGAACGCAACGGCGCGGGCACGCGCCACCTCGATCGCCACCGGATTGTCCTCCTTCAGTCGCAGCGCGACGATCAGAGGTCGCAAGGTCAGGCCCTGGATCACGAGCGTGCCGAGCACGACCGAGCAGGCGGTCAGCAGGATCAGGTCGCGGTAGGGAAAGTCGTCAGGCAATGCGAAAGCTGCCGCAAGCGTCACGATGCCGCGCATTCCGCACCAGGATATCACCAGGCCCGCCTCTGACCGTCGGCACCGCCAGGGTGCTGTCCGGCCGGATCAGCCCGTGCGCGCGCAGCGTACGCAACGTCGTGCCGTAGATCATGGTCCAGACGATGCGCGCAAGGATCACGACGACGAGCACACAGGCCGCGATCTCGGCATATTGCAGCCGCACCACATCGTCGAGCCGCGTCCAGACCGGGCGCAGCTGCATGCCGATCAGCATGAAGGCCAGCACGTTCAGGATGAAGACCGCGGTTTCCCAGACCGCATAGGACGGCACGCGCAGTCGTGCGGGTATGCGCGCCGGCGCGGAGCGCGCGATCGTGATGGCGAAGGCGACGACGGTCAGGATGCCGGAGAGGCCGATGTGCTCGGCAACGATCCAGACAATGAAGGTGCCGGAGAACTGCAAGATGATCGCGGCCGGCACGTCACGCACATGTCCTGCCAGCCATGTCCATATCCGGGCGGCGAGATAGCCGGCGATCAGGCTGCCCGCCAGCGCCAGCACGATCGTGGGCGCGAACGTGCTCCACGCAAAATGATGGAGCGCGGCGGCGCCGACCGCGACACGATAGATCAACAGCGCGCTCGCATCGTTGAGCAGGCTCTCGCCCTCGAGGATTTTCAGGATGCGATAGGGCAGGTTGACCTGGCGGAGAATGGCCGTCGCGGCCGCGGCGTCGGGCGGCGCGACGATGGCGCCGAGCGCGATCGCGGCCGACCACGGCATGTCGGGCACCAGCAGCAGCACCGTCGCCGCGACGGCGGCGGTCGACACGCCGACGGCGGCCACGACCAGCGTCGAGACCGGCAGCCAGTTGTTGCGCAGATCCCGCAGCGAGGTGTCGAAGGCGGCATCGAGCAGCACCGGCGCGACGAACAGCGCCAGCGCCAGATCAGGCTCCAGCGTCCAGGACGGACCCGAGGGCAGGAAGGCCAGCAGCACGCCGCCGATCGCGAGAAAGGCCGGGTAGGGCACCTTGACCCGCCGCGCCAGCGCCGAGAGCACAACTGCGCCGAGCAGAAGCGCGATGATCCATTCCAATGTTATCAATGCAGCAATCCCGAGAGCTGGCGGCGTCAACGCGGTGTGATGGCGAGCGATAGTGTAGCATCGAAATCCGTTCCTCAAATTGCCGCAAAGTTGCCGCTGCTTCGTGGCGACTGCCATCCAATCGCCGCTTCTCTTGCCGGAATCTCGATGCGTGACTGTTTGAAATCCCCGATCTTCGTCCTTGTCGTCCTTTGTGTCTGCTTAGCCGTACCCCACCACTCTCTCGCGACCGGCGCGGAGCCTGCGATGGAGCCGCAAGTCGATCCTGCGCCGTGCCTCGCCGCGATATCGGGGGCTGACGACGACCGGATCGTCACCGTGTGCGGCACGCTGATCGACAACGACAAGACCGCGAAGGCGGACCGTGTCAAGGCGCTGATCGGGCGTGCGGCCGTGTTTGGCCGCAGGGATCAGATCGATCGCGCCATCGCCGACTACGACGGCGTGCTGAGCGCCGACGCCTCGCTGGCGGACATCTACAATGCGCGCGGCGAGCTGTGGCGCAGGAAGGGCGACCGGCCCAGGGCGCTACGGGATTTCGGCGCGGCGATCAAGCTGAACCCGGATCAGCAGGCGGCGCGGGCAAACTACAAATCACTGGCGCTGGAGCTCGAGCGCATCGGCGCCATGATGGCGGTCGCCGGCAAGCCGAGCTTCAACTGCGCGACCGCGCGAAAGCCGGTCGAGAAGGCGATCTGCGCCGATCCGGAGCTTGCCAATCTGGACCGCGAGATCAACGCGGTGAACAGCAAGGTGGTCCGCGACGCCACCGCCGAGAGTCCGACAAGCCGGGCGTGCGCGGCAACGCGAGCAGGACGCGTTCATCGCCCGCCGCGATGCATCGTTCGGCCGCGCCGATTACGATCTGCAGAAAGCCATGCGCGATCGGCTGGATCATCTGTTGGCAGTCGAGCGGCACTAGCCGAAGAGGCAGGCGTTTTCGGCTTGAATCCACGCAGCTTCGCGTGACAATGGCGTTCAACGGAAGCGCCCCAACCACGTCGTCATGGCCGGGCCTTCGCCGCGCCGAAGGGGCTTTGGCCCCGCAGGCGGGACAAGGCCGGGCATGACGGAAAGTGAAGGGCGCGGGGAGAGACGCCATGACGTTACACCAGCAAAGCCGGTACCATGAGGTGCATGCCCGTTCGCTCAGCGACCCCGAGGGCTTTTGGGCCGAGGCCGCGCGCGAGATCGACTGGATCGCGCCGGCGAACAAGGTGTTCGACCCGGCGGCCGGCATCTACGGCCGCTGGTTCGCGGGCGCGGTGGTCAACACCTGCTACAACGCGCTCGATCGGCAGGTCGCGAACGGACGCGCCGACCAGTTGGCGCTGATCCACGATTCGCCGCTCTCCAACACCGTCACGACCTTCACCTATGCGGAACTCCTGCGAGAGGTCGCGACGCTCGCCGCCGTGATGCAGGATTTCGGCGTCACGAAGGGCGACCGCGTCATCCTCTATATGCCGATGGTGCCGGAGGCGGTCGCCGCGATGCTGGCCTGCGCGCGGATCGGCGCGGTGCACAGCGTGGTGTTCGGCGGCTTCGCGGCGAAGGAGCTTGCGACGCGCATCGACGACGCCAAGCCGAAGCTGATCCTGTCGGCAAGCTGCGGCCTCGAGCCCGGCCGTATCGTGCACTACAAGCCGCTGCTCGACGAGGCGATCAATCTCTCCAGCGCCAAGCCTGACGCCTGCATCATCCTGCAGCGGCCGCAGCACGTCTGCGATCTCGTCAAGGGCCGCGACCACGACTGGGCAAGCCTGTGCAGCGCCGCGCGCGATGCCGGCAAGCGCGCGCCTTGCGTGCCCGTGCTCGCGACCGATCCGCTCTACATCCTCTATACGTCCGGCACGACCGGCAAACCAAAAGGTGTCGTGCGCGACAATGGCGGGCATCTCGTCTCGCTGAAATGGTCGATGTTCAATCTCTACGGCGTCAAGCCCGGCGAGGTCTGGTGGTGCGGCTCCGACATCGGCTGGGTGGTCGGCCACAGCTACATCATCTACGGCCCGCTGATTCATGGCGCGACCTCGATCATGTATGAGGGCAAGCCGATCGGCACGCCGGATGCCGGCGCGTTCTGGCGGGTGATCTCCCAGCACAAGGCTGTCGCGCTGTTCACCGCGCCCACGGCTTTCCGCGCGATCCGGAAGGAAGACCCGGAAGGCAAGCTGATCCGCAAGTATGATCTGTCTGCATTCCGCACGCTGTTTCTTGCTGGTGAGCGCGCCGATCCGCCGACGGTGGAATGGGCCGAGCAGCAGTTGAAAGTGCCCGTGATCGATCACTGGTGGCAGACCGAAACCGGCTGGTGCATCGCCGGCAATCCGATGGGTCTCGGCATGCTGCCGGTGAAGCACGGCTCGCCGACGGTGCCGATGCCGGGCTATCAGGTCGATGTGGTGGATGAAGCTTCGAGGCCCGTAGCGGCCAACACGATGGGCTCGATCGTCATCAAGCTGCCGATGCCGCCGGGTTGCCTGCCGACGCTGTGGGAGCAGGATGATCGCTTCAAGGAGTCCTATCTCAACGAATTCCCCGGCTACTACAAGACCTCCGACGCCGGCTACAAGGATGAGGACGGCTATGTCTTCGTGATGGGGCGCACCGATGACATCATCAATGTCGCGGGCCACAGGCTTTCGACCGGCGGCATGGAGGAAATTCTCGCCTCGCATTCCGATGTCGCCGAATGCGCGGTGCTCGGCATCAAGGATGCGATCAAGGGCGAGGTGCCCTGCGGCTTCCTGGTGCTGAAAGCGGGTGTGACGCGAAGCCCGGGCGACATCGAGCAGGAGATCGTGGCGCTGGTGCGCGAGAAGCTCGGCCCGGTCGCCGCGTTCAAGCTTGCGATCACCGTCGCGCGTCTGCCGAAGACGCGCTCGGGAAAAATCCTGCGCGGCACCATCAAGAAGATCGCCGACGGCGAGCCGTGGACCCTGCCGGCAACGATCGAGGACCCCAAGGTGCTGGATGAGATCGGCGAAGCGCTGAAGGGCAGGGTGTGATCGCCTCCGTCATTGTCGGATACGCGCGAGCCTTGGACCGGGAACTCCCGCGACCACGACGCGTTCCGGAACAATGAACGGACAAAGCGGGACTTACAAAGTCCTCAATTCCGGCTAAACAGGCGGCCAGCACAACGGGATTTGCATGCGACAAAAAGCTCCGAGCCGGCTGATCGCGCTCGCGTTCATCGGCCTTTCACTCGCCGCCTGCGCAGCGCGCAACCAGCCGGTCACGGCCGCGGGCAACGATGACGATGACTCCTATTGCCGCGCCAACAGTGGTGAGCCCGGCTCGCCGCCTTATGTCGCCTGCCGCAAGGACCGCGACGTCATGCGCCAGCACGCCGAGGCGAAAGCCGATCGCGCCCAGCGCAATCTCGGCGAATACATGCTGAACCACCGGGATTGAAATCGCCGCGAACACTGCCGTCATCATCCGCGAAAGCGGATGATCCAGTATTCCAGAGAGCCTTGGAGCTTGAACGGACAGGCCTCGGCGTACTGGATGCCCCGCAGCGATGCCCGCAGCGGGGCATGACATCGCGTCTGGAATGCCGACGCGGCGGCGGAGAAGCTACTCCTCGTCTTCCTGTTTCTTGCCGCCGATGGTCTTCAGCTTGGCGAACACGGCGTCGACATTGAGGTCGTCGCTGTGCTTCTCGGCGGATTCGAATTCCGGTTCCTTGCGGGTGGTCTCGGAGGCGGGCAGCAGCGTGGCGCCGCCATAGGCCGCCGCGGCCGGCTTCTCCTTGGCCGCGCGCTGCACCTCGAAATCCAGCTCGATCTGCGAGCACAGGCCGAGCGTGACCGGGTCGATCGGCGTCAGGGTCGAGGCGTTCCAGTGCGTGCGGTCGCGCACGCTTGCGATCGTGGTCTTGGTGGTGCCGACCAGACGCATGATCTGCGCGTCCTTCAACTCGGGATGATTGCGGACCAGCCAGAGGATGGCGCTCGGCCGCTCATGACGGCGCGACACCGGGGTGTAGCGCGGGCCCTTGCGCTTGGCCTGGGCCGGCAGCACCACCTTGCTTTCCTGCAACCTCAGCCGGTAATTCGAATCCTTCTCGCCCCGCTCGATCTCCTCGCGGGTGAGCTGGCCGTTCGAAATCGGGTCCGTGCCCTTGATGCCCTGGGCGGCGTCGCCATCGGCGATGGCGCGCACTTCCAGCGGGTGCATCTTGGTGAAATCCGCCACCTGATCGAACGTCAGGGCGGTATTGTCCACCAGCCACACGGCAGTCGCCTTTGGCATCAGCGGTGCGTTGCTCATGGCAAATCTCCTTTGCGCTTCGCCCACCACTTTGCTGGCGAAGCCATCAGTCATCGAGGATGACGGGAATTTGCCCTATATAAACCTTCAAGGGCCTACGGCGCAATGGCTTACGAAACGGCCTTGACAGGGATCGCCGGGGGCCCCAATTCGTAAGTGTATTTGACCGTTCCCGGCCCATTGGCATGGGGTGATTCGGTCCCGGGAATCCGTCCGAATGGCCGCCAAACCAGACCTTAAAATCGTGCTTTGCTCGCCGCGCGGCTTCTGCGCCGGCGTGGTGCGGGCAATCGATACCGTCGAACGCGCGCTCACCATTTACG
The DNA here is from genome assembly GCA_963786015.1 of uncultured Alphaproteobacteria bacterium. Taxonomy (GTDB): domain Bacteria; phylum Pseudomonadota; class Alphaproteobacteria; order Rhizobiales; family Xanthobacteraceae; genus Bradyrhizobium. The sequence continues at coordinate 22,525 of CAWAXO010000045.1, forward strand.
GCGCGCCGGTCTATGTCCGCCACGAGATCGTCCACAACAGATACGTCGTCGACAGCCTGAAAACCAAGGGCGCGATCTTCGTCGAGGAACTCTCGGAGATCCCCGACAATACCAATGCACCGGTGGTATTTTCGGCGCACGGTGTGCCGAAATCGGTTCCCGCCGAGGCCCACCAGCGCAACTTCTTCTCGCTGGATGCAACCTGTCCGCTGGTCACCAAGGTGCACCGGGAAGCGGCGATCCACTTCAAGCGCGGCCGCGAGATTCTGCTGATCGGGCATTCCCATCACCCCGAGGTGGTCGGCACGCTCGGACAATTGCCTCAAGGCGCGGTAACCTTAATTGAAACCGCCGAGGACGCCGCAAGCTTCACCCCGAAGAACCCGGACAATCTCGCCTTTGTGACGCAGACCACCCTGTCGATCGACGATACCGCCGAGATCGTCGCGCTGCTGAAGGGGCGGTTTCCGAACATCTCGGGTCCGCACAAGGAAGACATCTGCTACGCCACCACCAACCGTCAGCTCGCGGTGAAGAAGGTGGCGCCGGTGGTCGATGCGCTGATCGTGGTCGGTGCGCCCAATTCGTCGAACTCGCAGCGCCTGCGCGAGGTCGCCGAACGCGAGGGCTGCCCGATTGCGGTGCTGGCCCAGCGCGCCGGCGATATCGACTGGAAGCGGTTCGAGGGCATCAGGAGCCTCGGCATCACCGCGGGCGCGTCCGCGCCGGAAGTGATCGTCGAGGAGATCATGGGCGCCTTCGCCGAGCGTTTCAAATTGCATGTGGAGACGGTGTCGGCCGCGGAAGAGAACGAGTTCTTCCCGCTGCCGCGTTCGTTGCGGCCCGAAGCGGCCGCGGAATAGGTTCGCATGGCGGTCTACACCGACGTCGCCGCCGACGAGCTTGCGGACTATCTCGGCCACTACGACATCGGCGAACTCCTGTCCTACAAGGGCATCGCCGAGGGCGTCGAGAACTCCAATTTCCTGCTGCACACCTCGCGCGGCTCCTTCATCCTGACGCTGTATGAGAAGCGCGTCGCCAAGGGCGACCTGCCGTTCTTTCTCAGCCTGATGACGCATCTGGCCGAGCACGGCATCAACTGTCCGTTGCCCGTGAAGAACAGGAATGGCGAGTCGTTGAGCGTGCTGGCCGGCCGGCCCGTGGCGATCATCACCTTTCTGGAAGGCGTCTGGCCGCGCAAGCCGAACGCCGCCCATTGCGCCGGTGTCGGCCAGGCGCTGGCGAAGATGCATCTCGCGGGCGCGCGGTTTCTCCATGTCGCGCGCCAACGCGCTGTCGGTGTCGGGCTGGCGGCCGCTGTTCGAAGCCGCGTCCGCGCGCGCCGACGAGGTGCAGCACGGCCTGCGCGACCTCATCGCCGCCGAGCTCGCTTTCCTCGAAAGCGGCGTCTGGCCGCGCGACCTGCCGCAAGGCGTCATCCATGCCGATTTGTTTCCGGACAACGTGTTCTTTCTCGGCGAAAAGCTCTCCGGGATCATCGACTTCACCTTCGCCTGCAACGATCTGTTCGCCTATGACGTCGCGATCTGCCTGAACGCCTGGTGCTTCGAGAGCGATCATTCCTTCAACGTCACCAAGGCGCGCGCCTTTCTCAACGCCTATGCGCGCGAGCGAAAACTGTCGGACGCCGAGCAGGACGCGCTGCCGTTGCTGGCGCGTGGCGCCGCGATCCGCTTCCTGCTGACGCGGCTGGTCGACTGGCTCAACGTGCCGCCGGGTGCATTGGTGCGGCCGAAGGACCCGCTCGAATATGCCCGCAAGCTGCGCTTCCACCAGAGCGTCGCCAGCGTGCGCGACTATGGGCTCGCCGCCCCGGGGATGCCGGCGTGAGCGAAAAGCCTCATGTCACGATCTTCACCGACGGTGCGTGCTCGGGCAATCCCGGGCCCGGCGGCTGGGGCGCGATCCTCAAATTCGGCGACGCCGAAAAAGAGCTGAAGGGCGGCGAGGCGCACACCACCAACAACCGCATGGAGCTGATGGCGGCGATCTCGGCGCTGGAGGCCCTGAAGAAGTCCTGCGTGGTCGATCTCACGACCGACAGCCAATATGTGCGACAGGGCATCACGGCCTGGATTCATGGCTGGAAGAAGAACGGCTGGCGCACGGCCGACAAGAAGCCGGTCAAGAACGCCGAACTGTGGCAGCGGCTCGACGCGGCGCTGAAGCCGCATGAGGTGCGCTGGCACTGGATCAAGGGCCATGCCGGCCACGCCGAGAACGAGCGCGCCGATCAACTCGCCCGCGACGGCGTCGCCATGGCGCGGCTGAAGCCGTAGCCGTTGCTGTCATCGCCCGCGAAGGCGGGCGATCCAGTATTCCAGAGACGTCGAATTTAACGGTGAACAGATGCGCGGCGTACTGGATTCGCCCGCCTTCGCGGGGAATGACAGTCGTGCTGGATGGGCGGCGTGCAGCTCACAGCTGTCCCAGCAGCGTGTCGCCGCCGGAGACTTCGACCTTGCCCGGTGCGGGTTCGATGTTGAGCTTCTTGACCACGCCGTCCTCGATCAGCATCGAGTAGCGCTTGGAGCGGATGCCGAGACCGTTGGCGGAGGCATCGAGCTCCATGCCGATGGCCTTGGTGAATTCGGCATTGCCGTCGGCCAGGAAGACCGCCTCGTCGCGCTGGTCGGTGTCGCGCTTCCAGGCGTTCATGACGAAAGCGTCGTTGACCGAGACGATCGCGATGGTATCGACGCCCTTGTCCTTGATGGCATAGGCGTTCAGGAAAATGCTCGGCAGATGCATCTTGTGGCAGGTGCCGGTATAGGCGCCGGGCACGGCGAACAGGGCGACCTTCTTGCCCTTGAAAATGTCATCGGTGGTTTTGACTTGCGGGCCTTCCGCCGTCATCACGCGGAATTTGGACTCGGGCAGCTTGTCGCCGGCTTGGATCGTCATCGTCAATTCTCCTTGAGTGAGGGCCGGGCTTTCTTAGTGCATTTTCGGGCGCGGAGAAACGGGAATACGATCAACGTGGCGTTGCAAAGCCGTGATCTTGCCGTATAGGTCACCACATTCTCCGTCGTCCCTGCGAACGCAGGGACCCATAACCACAGGCTAAAGTTTGTGGCACGGATGGTCGGGACGGCTTTCTTTCCGACAACAGATATCACGCGGTATGGGTCCCTGCGTTCGCAGGGACGACAGATGAGATCGCCTTTCGAGATGCGTGCATGCCTAGGCCGCGGCGGCGTTTTTCTCGTCGCGCAGCTGCCGGCGCAGGATCTTCCCGACATTGGTCTTGGGCAGCTCGGTCCTGAACTCGATCTGCTTCGGCACCTTGTAGTTGGTGAGCTGGCCCTGGCAGAACTTGATGATGTCCTCCGGCGTGAGGCTCGCCTCCTTCTTGACGATGAAGGCCTTGACCGCCTCGCCGGATTTCGCATCCGCGACGCCGATCACCGCGCATTCCAGCACGCCCGGGTGGCTTGCGATCACTTCCTCGATCTCGTTCGGATAGACGTTGAAGCCCGACACCAGGATCATGTCCTTCTTGCGGTCGACGATCCTGGTCGAGCCGTCCGGCGACATGATGCCGATATCGCCGGTGCGGAAATAGCCGTCCTTGGTCATCACCCGCGCGGTCTCGTCCGGCCTGTTCCAGTAGCCGGCCATCACCTGCGGTCCCTTGGCGCAGATTTCACCGGCCTGGCCGAGCGGCACCTCGTTGCCGTCGTCATCGCGGATGGAAATGTAGGTCGACGGCACGGGAAGGCCGATCGTGCCGGTGAACTCGCCCATCATCCCCGTATTGCTGGTCAGCGTCGGCGACGTTTCCGACAGGCCATAGCCTTCCGCTATGCTGCAGCCCGTCGTGCTCTTCCACTTTTCGGCGACCGGACGCTGCGTCGCCATGCCGCCGCCGCTGGAGATCTTCAGCTTGGAGAAATCGATCTTCTTGAAGTCGGGATGGTTCACCAGCGCGTTGTAGAGCGTATTCACGGCCGGGATGCTGTTGACCTGGTATTTCATCAGCTCCTTGATGAAGCCCGGAATGTCGCGCGGGTTCGGGATCAGGAGGTTGACGCCGCCGGAGCGCATCGCGAGCAGGAAGCACACGGTCAGTGCGAAGATGTGGTAGAGCGGCAGCGCGCAGACGATGAAGAGCTGGTCGACATGCGGCGGCGCATTGAGCGCGGGCTGCAGCCATGCGTCGTTCTGCAGCACGTTGGCGACGATGTTGCGATGAAGCAGCATGGCGCCCTTGGAGACGCCGGTCGTGCCCCCGGTATATTGCAGGAAGGCGACATCGCCGGGCGCGATGATCGGCTTCTTGAACGTCATGCTGCGGCCGGCCGACAGCGCCTCGTTGAAGGTCACCGATGTCGGGATCGAATAGGGCGGCACCATCTTCTTCACGCGCCGAACCACCAGGTTGACGATCATGCCCTTGAGGCCGAGAAGGTCGCCCATGCTGGCGACGATGACGTGCCTGAGCATGGTGTCGGGGACGACCTTCTGCACGGTGGTTGCGAAGTTCTCCAGCACGAAAATTGCCTCCGCGCCGAAGTCGCGAAGCTGATGCTCGAGCTCGCGCGCGGTGTAGAGCGGGTTGACGTTGACGACCGTATAGCCGGCACGTAGCACCGCGGTTGTCGCGACCGGATATTGCAGCACGTTCGGCATCATCAGCGCGATGCGCGCGCCTTTTTCCAGGCCGAGATTCTGCAGATAGGCGGCAAGCGCCTGCGACATCCCGTCGAGCTCGCGATAGCTGATCGACTTGTCCATGCAGATGAAGGCCTTGCGGTCGGCGAACTTCGCGAAGCTGTCTTCCAAGAGCTCGACCAGCGAGGCGTACCGGCTCGGGTCAATGTCGGCGGGCACGCCCGGTGGATAGTGCTTGAGCCAGATCCGCTCCATGGTTTTCCCCTCTCAATCCGCTAGGCGTCCCGCTTGCTCGGTTGGGACAAATTGTTTCGGGGCAGTATTGGGCCACCCGCTCGCCATGGCAAGCGGCCGGGAGGCTCTTGGTGGATGGTCGATGAATCGGGCTGGCCTCGAACCCGGTCTGGTTGTGCCGCGACGTCCGCGTCTCAGCCCGAGGCGCTTTCAGCGGCACATGCCGTCAGCCGGAGGTGCTCTTGGGTTTCGCGTCGGCGGGGTTGCTGCCAGGGCTGGTCTTGGGCTTTGCCGCGGCCTTGGGCTTGGTGGGCTTCACTGCGGCCGCGTCCGTCGCCGCGGGCTTGTCCGCAGCCTTTGGGGCGGCGTTGGCGTGGCGCATCGGCGTCGTCGGCTTGGTGTCCTGGGTCTTGCTGCCGTCCTTGGGCTCCGCTGTCGCGGCGAGCTTCTTGCCGGCGCCGTGGCCCTTCTTGCCGCGGTGCACCGTCTGGCTCTCGGTATCGGCGGCGACCGCTGCGATCAGCGCCGCACCGGTGCGCGTCGGTCCGGTATAAACGAGAATAGGCTCCGACGGCGCGGGCGCGGCGGCCATCAGGTCCGCAGGCTTGGCGGCCGGCTGCTGTAATCCGGCGGCAAGGAAGGTGCTTCCAATCTGGGCGCCGCTGGTGGAATCGCTGGCGGTGGTATCGTCCTCGTCGCTGGCGGGGTGGTGCCGCTTGCCGCTGCACATCTCGTCGCGCAGGTTCGGCGGCGAGGCGTCGATCGGCGCGAGCTGATCGACGGTGCCGAGCGACGGCTTGAGCCAGCCGAGACCGTTGGTACCGAAGCCGCGATCCAGCATCTGCGCGGCGCGCACCGCGCGCATGGTGCCGGAGGAGGCGCCGAGCACCACCGCGATCAGCCGCTTGCCGTCGCGGGTGGCGGAGGCGACGAGATTGTAGCCCGATGCGCAGATGAAGCCGGTCTTGAAGCCGTCGGCGCCGGGATAGCGTCCGATCAGCTTGTTGAAGTTCTGCGTCACCCTGCGGCCGTAGCGGATCGAGGGGATGTGCACGAAGTATTCGTATTCGGGCAGGTCCTTGATGATCGCGCGCGCGAGGATGGCGAGGTCGCGGGCCGACGTGATCTGGCCGTCGGCGGGCAGGCCGTTCGGATTGACGTAGCTCGTCTGTGTCATGCCGAGCTTTTGCGCGGTCTGGTTCATCATCGCGGAGAAGCCGTCGATCGAACCGCCGACGCCCTCGGCAAGCACGACCGCCATGTCGTTGGCCGACTTCACCAGCATCATCTTCAGCGCGTTGTCGACGGTGAGCTGGATGCCGGGTCGGAAGCCCATCTTCGACGGCGACTGCGAGGCTGCGGTCGGCGACACCGTGATCTGCGTGTCGAGCGTGATCTTGCCGTCCTTGACCGCCTTCAGCGTCACATAGGCCGTCATCAGCTTGGTGACCGACGCCGGATACCATGGCATCGTCGCGTTCTCCGCCTCCAGCACCTTGCCGCTGTCGGCCTCGATCAGAAGCCGCGCCTCGCCATGCGCGAGACTCGGCACGAGCAATGCCAGCGCGGCGACGACGATGAACCGGGTGAACGGGGATTTGCGAAGCGACGAGTGAAGAAGGTGCACGATCGGGTTCCGGCCTTTTTGAGACCCGCGCAAGACGTGGTCCCGATATCTGACAGTCACGCGTTCGAAGCGCGTCCGGCTAGCCGCAACGCGGCGCACGCCAAACTATACCGGCTTGCCGATCGAGAACAGAGTCCATCGTGATGAATTCAACCGCGAAATCCGCGCGGCCTTCGATGGAACTCACGCCTTGACGGCGGAGCCCGTGCTCGCAGGCCGTGGCAGGCTGGCACGCCCCTCGTCCTGCACCATGAACTGAGCCTTGGCGAGATCGGCGAAATGACCGCCTTTCGCGACCAGTTCATCGAAAGTTCCGCTTTCGATCACGCGTCCGTCTTCGAATACCAGGATGCGCGTCGCGTTGCGGATGGTGGAGAGGCGATGAGCGATCACGAAGGTCGTGCGTCCCTTCATCACTTCATCGAGAGCCGCGTTGACCTTGGCCTCGGTGACCGCATCGAGCGCCGACGTCGCCTCGTCCAGAATCAGGATCGGCGGGTCCTTCAACAGCGCACGCGCGATCGACAGCCGCTGCCGCTCGCCGCCGGACAGCATGCGCCCGCGCTCGCCGGTGCTGGTCTCGAAGCCACGCTCGCTGCGCTCGATGAAGTCGAGCGCCTGCGCGCGCGCCGCGGCGACCCTCATCTCCTCCTCGGTCGCGTCAGGCTTGCCGACGCTCAAATTGTCGGCAATCGAACGGTCGAACAGCAGCGCTTCCTGGAATACCACCCCGATGTTGCGCCGGAGCGCCGCGAGTTGTCAGGCCGCGCACGTCCATGCCGTCGATCTTGATGAAACCGGATTGTGGATCGAAGGCACGATGCAGCAGCGCGATCGCGGTCGATTTGCCGGCGCCGGTCGGGCCGACCAGCGCAATCGTCTGGCCGGGCAAGGCCGTGAACGTCAGATCCTCGACCGCCGGCCGCTTGCCGTCATAGGAGAACGATACGTCGTGGAATTCGACGAGGCCGGATAGCCGCCCGACATCGATCGCGTCGAGCCGGTCGCGCACCGCGGGCACCGCGTCCAGCACGTTGAAGAACTCCTGCAGCCGCGGCGCCTCCATGAACACGTTGTTGATGAAGGAGACGACCTGCTCGAGCTTCTGGATCAGCATGGTGGCAAAGGAGACGAACATCACGATCTCGCCGACCGTGGTGAGGCCCGCCTGATGCAGCGCGATGCCGACGCTGAAGATCGCAAGCACCGTGATGGTGGTCGAGGCGCGGGTGATGACGGTGACGAGCGCCCACCAGGACAACACCGGCATCTGCACCGCGAGCAGGCTGTCGGCGACATAGCGCAGCCCCTGCACCTCGGCGTCGATGCGCACGAAGCTCTGCACCAGCGCGACGTTGCCGAGCGCGTCCGAGGCGCGCGCGGAGAGGTCGCTGTAGTGCTGCTCGACCTCGCTCTGCATGCCATAGGTCTTGCGCACCACCAGCGTGGTCAGCACGGTGAACACGACGCAGAGCACGAACAGGAGGATCGCCAGCCGCCAGTTGATGTAGAGCGACAGCGGCAGCAGCACCACGACCGACATGATGGCGGCGAAATGCTCGCGGAAGAAGCCGAGCCACAGCCGCCACAGCGCGTCGGTGCCGTTCAGCATCACCTTCATCAGCCGGCCCGAATGGGTGCCGGAATGGAAAGTGAGCGGCAGTTGCAGGATGTGCTCGAAATAGCTCGTCAGCACGGCCTGCCGCTGGCGATGCGACAGCCGGTCCGCATGCAGCGCCACCGCCGCGCCGGCCGCGATGGTGAACAGGCCGAATGCCACCCAGGCCGCGAGCAGCGGCCACGGCGAGGCATTGGCGTTGTTGCCGGACAGCACGTCGACGATGCGGCCGAACAGCACCGGTTCGGCGAATTGCGCGCCGGCGAGCAGCAGATTGGCGGCGGCGAGGATCCAGCCGAGCCGCGCCTCCTTGCCGAGCAATTGGAGGACACGGGTGTAGAGGCGAAGCAGGGACATGCGGCAAAGGACTTTCGGGCGAGGACGACGCGGTGCGCTCGGACGCGCATCTTAATCGGGGATGGCGCGGCAGAGAACGGTCAATTGATCAGGCGTCCGCCGACCGGGGGCAGGAAGCTGCCGTCGAAGATGTCGGCGGCCGCGGGCCGCCTGTGAAACTTGAAGTCCTCGCCGATCTGGTCGATCGAACGTTCAAGGCGGGCGGAATCGATGCCGCCAATACCGTTGCGTTTCACTTCGCTGGTCAGGATGTTGTCTGCGATCACGGTGCGCAGCCGGTCGAGCTCCAGCTCGCGCGAACCGCCGTCCATCAGGCTGACGACGTCGTCGACGGCGCGCGCAGGCTCCTTGATGGCGAGACACGTGCCGGCGATCGCGGCGCGGACGAAGCCTCCGACAGCCTGTGGCTTATCGGCGGCAAACGCCGGATTGACGATCACCGCAAATCCATAGGCCTCGCAGCCATAGTCGGCATAGCGGAGCACGGCGAGATCATCGGCGGGAACACCGCGGTCGCGCAGATTGACGGCCGACAAATACGAAAATCCGCTGACCGCGTCGACCTGGCCCGCGGAGAGGATCGGCTCGCGCACGGCGGCGCTGATCTGGTACATCTTCACACGTGACGTCTTGATGCTGTTCTGCCTGGCGAGCGCCGGCCACAGCCGGACCGAGAGATCGTGGTCGGCTACGCCGAGCGTCTTGCCGTCGAGATCGGGGAGGGTGCGGATGCCGCGGCTCTTGCGCGCCACGATGGCGTAGGGCGCCTGGTTGAACAGCACGAACACCGCCTTGACCTGCGGCGCATCGGCCTTGTCGCGGAAGCGGATCAGTTCGTTGATGTCGGTGAGCGCGAACTCGCTCGCACCGGTGGCGACACGCGCAATGGCCTCGGCCGAGCCGTTGGCGATGCTGGTCGAGACCGTAAGCCCTTCGGCCGCGAACAGGCCGCGGTTCGCAGCCTCGACGAACGGTGCCATGCTCGCGTCGAGCGGCCGGTCGAAGGCGAATTGGATCGCGGTCGGCCGCTTCCCGTCATCCGCCGCGCGAACGGCTGCTGTCGCCAGACAGGCGAGGCCCGCAAGACCGGCCTTGAGAACGAACCTGCGGCAAGGGCTGTGGCTTTGATTGACGCGCATCGCGTTACGCCGGGACATCGAACGGGAACGGGCCGCCGCTCGACCGGCCTCGTCTGCATAGTGGGGGACCGAACCTGAACGGTCCATGAGCAAAAGCCGGTGATGCTCGGCTGACAGCAGTTCCGCGTCGTTTCACCGCAGGGAACTACGTATGGAACCGGGGGTTATGTTTCCGAGGCCGTTCGTGGCCATGCATGTTCAGGAGGAATTTAGAATGTCAGTTCGAAAGGGCGGTTTATCGTCGGCCGGCCGGGCGGCGGCGCTTGCGATGGTCGCGGCGCTGGCCTTGACGGCGTTCGAGCCGTCGATGGCCTTCGCGGGCAGTGCCCCGCACGGCAAGGGCACGTCGGCTACGAGCAGTACCGTGACCGACATCAGCGCCCGGCGCCGCTACTATCGTGGTGGAGGAGGGGGTGCTGCCGCGGCCGCAGCCTTTGCCGGCATCGTCGGCACCGGCCTCGCCATTGCGGCGACGCAGAACCGCCGGGACTATTATGACGGATATTACGGTCGTCCGGCCTATTACGGACAGGGCTATTACGGTGGTCCCGGCTATTACGGCGGCCAGCCCTATTATGGGTACGGGTCCGGCTGGTAGTAGTTAAACCTTGAACCAAATTGCGATCCGCCGGTCGTTCGCGCGACCGGCGGATCGTTGCATTATGGGTGCGATTGTTAACGCGTGCGCCACCAGTTTGGACTATTTTCACGGTCATGAGTGATTCGCTCGAGCGGCTATATCTGGCTGTGCTTGCGGCCAAGGATCTCGACCCGGCAACCTCGCGGACCGCCCGGCTGTTTCAGCACGGCCCGTCCAAGATGGCCAAGAAGCTGGCCGAGGAAGCGATCGAAGTCGTGATCGATGCGGTCAATGGCGACGCCCAGGCCGTGGTTCGCGAAAGCGCCGATCTGCTCTACAACCTCACCGTTCTCTGGGCCTCCGCGGGCGTGCGTCCCGAGGATGTCTGGCGCGAGATGGAGCGGCGCGAACTGCTGCTCGGCATCGCCGAGAAGATGCCGAAATCGGCCGTAAAGCTCGCCAAGGCGATACCGACGCGGCCCAGCCGGCGACCAATTGTCGCGCTCGACAGCCGCCGCCTGCGCAAGCGCCACTAGTCCTTACGCATTCGCGCGCATTCGCGCTCTAAAGGCCATGGACAAATCCGGTCCATGATGGTTGATCGCGCCATGCTCAAACGGATCTATGACTGGTGTATCGACGCCGCCCACAAGCCATATGCGCTCTGGATCCTGGGGGCCGTGGCCTTCGCGGAGAGCTCGTTCTTTCCTGTTCCGCCGGATGTGATGCTGATCCCGATGTCGCTGGCGCGGCCACAGCGCGCCTGGGTCTATGCCAGCGTCTGCACGGTGACGTCCGTGCTGGGCGGCATTCTCGGCTACGCGATCGGCGCACTGCTCTATGACTCGGTCGGACACTGGCTGATCCAATTCTACGGCCTCGGCGGCAAGGTCGAGGCGTTCCGCGCCTCCTATGCGGAGTGGGGCGCACTCATCATCCTGCTGCAAGGGGCTGACGCCGATCCCCTACAAGCTCGTGACCATCACATCGGGCTTTGCCGGCTACAACATCGCCCTGTTCATCCTGTGCTCGATCGTCGCGCGCGGCGGACGCTTCTTCATCGCCGCGATCCTGCTCAACCGCTACGGCGAATGGATCAGGGTCAGGATCGAGAAGCATCTCACGCTATGGGTCACGATCGGCGCCGCGGCGCTGGTGCTCGGCTTCGTCATCGCGTTGCGGATGATCTGAGGCGTGCGCAGGGACGACGGCGAGTTTGTCGCTCCGAAGTGCATGCCTACATTTGGGGTCGGGGCGCGGATCATCGGAGCGCGAATGACGGCCCTTGCGGACCTTGCGCGACGTGGATTGCTTTCTTGTTTTTCTTGGTATGATGTCCGGCATCCTTCACGCAGGGCTTGCCGTCTGCCGGAATAAACAACGGACCAACCAAAAGGAATTACCGCCAATGTCCATGCCTGCCTTGTTCAAGGGCCGTCTGTCCATTCCCGTGATCGGCGCGCCGCTGTTCATCATTTCGGTGCCCGATCTCGTGATCGCGCAATGCAAGGCGGGCGTGGTCGGATCGTTTCCGTCGCTGAATGCGCGGCCGCCGGAGCTGCTCGACGAATGGCTGGGACGGATCAAGGAAGAGCTCGCCGCCTACGACAAGGCGCATCCGGAGCGTCCGTCGGCGCCGTTCGCGGTCAACCAGATCGTCCATCGCTCCAACAACCGGCTCGATCATGATCTCGCGCTTTGCGAGAAGCACAAGGTGCCGATGATCATCTCCTCGCTCGGCGCGCGCGAGGAGCTGAACCAGGCCGTGCACAATTGGGGCGGCATCGTCTTCCACGACGTGATCAACCAGAAATTCGCGCACAAGGCGACCGAGAAGGGCGCGGACGGGCTGATCCTGGTCGCGGCGGGCGCCGGCGGCCATGCCGGCGTGATTTCGCCGCTCGCCTTCGTCGCCGAGACGCGGCAATGGTTCGACGGGCCGATCGCGCTGTCCGGGGCGATCGCCAACGGCCGCGCCATCCGCGCGGCGCGCATCCTCGGCGCCGACTTCGCCTATGTCGGCTCGGCCTTCATCGCCACGCAGGAGGCCAACGCGGTCCAGGGCTACAAGGAGATGATTACGAGCTCCAACGCGGAAGACATCGTCTATTCCAACCTCTTCACCGGCGTGCACGGCAACTATCTGAAGCCGTCGATCGTCGCGGCCGGCATGGATCCGGAGAATCTGCCGACCTCGGATCCCTCCAAGATGAGCTTCGGCACCGATGCCTCCGGCGAGCGCAACAAGCCGAAGGCGTGGAAGGAGATCTGGGGTTCCGGGCAGGGCGTCGGCAGCGTCGGCAAGGTCTTGCCGGCGGCCGAGCTGATCGCACGCTTCAAGCAGGAATACGACACGGCCGCCGATCCGCCGCTGTAAAGCGGCGGCGGCCGTGGCTTTCGGCGAACGCGGTCTCCTCGCGATCCTATTCCAGCTCGAGCGACTGATACTTGCCCTTGTCGTCGATCGCAGTGCCCCAGACCTTGTGCGAGGCCTGGTGCTCGCCGCGGCCAAAGTTGAGCGACGTGCCGAGGCCGAGATCGAGATTGCGCATGTTCTCCAGCGTGTCGATCAGCTTTTCGGTCTCGATCTGCGGTCCCGTCTTTTGCAGGGCCTGGATCAGGACACTGGCCGCGACATAGCCTTCGAGCGACACGTAATCCGGCGCCTCGCCCGGAAAATACTTGTTGAGCGCGGTCTTGTATTCGAGCACGGCGCTCGAATAGCCGCCGACCGCCGGCACCACCTGCGTCACGATCACGCCGGAGGCGAAACGCGGTCCCAGCATCATCAATTCATCGGCCAGTTGCGTGCTGCCGACGAAAGAGACGTTGGTGTAGATCAGGCCGGGAAACGCGTCGCGGGTCTTCTCGATGAATTTCGCAGCGGCGCGGTAGGTCGCGACCATGACCACGGCCCTGATCTGCGTCTTCTGCTGCTTCAGCTGGTTGATCGCTTCCTCGACCTCGACGGTGTTGCGCTTGTAGCCGAGCCGCAGGATCGCGCTGTCGTCGACGCCGAGCAGCGCGGAACGCCTTGGAGACGCCGGCGAAGCCCGCATCGCCATAGGCGTCGTCCTGGGCGAGCACCGCGATCTGCCGCGGCTGCAGGTGCCGCATCTTGATCAGGTAGCGGACGACCGCGTCGGTTTCCTCGGCGTAGCTCGCACGATAGTTGAACACAAAGCGATCGGGCGGATCGCTGCGCAGCAGGTTCGCGCCGGTGAAGGCGCCGAAGAACAATGTCCCTCTTCTCCAGCGCATAGGGGATCGCGACCGCGGCGGTGGGGGTGCCGACATTGCCGATGAAGCCGAACACCTGATCCTTCTCGTAGAGCTTCTTCATCGCATCGAGGGTGCGCGACGGCTCATAGCCGTCGTCGGCGGCAATCAGTTTCAGCGCCCGGCCATTGACGCCGCCGGACTCGTTGATGCGGTTGAAGGCGGAGTCGATTCCGAGCTTCATCTGGCGTCCGAGTTCACGCGACGCTCCCGAGAAGGGGCCGACGATGCCGAACTTGATTTCGTTGTCGGTGACGCCGCGCGCGGTGGAGGTGGAGACCGGCGCGGCCGCCGGCGGCGGCAGAGGTGCGGTTGGCGCGGTCGCGGCGGCGGCGGCGGACGGCCCGATCACGCCGGACAGGCTCGTGCCGTTGTTGATACCGAGCGAACGCTCCAGTTCGGCGAAATTGCGCTCGGCCGTCTTGCAGTCGATCTTGCCGAAGCTGACGACGTTGCGGCCGTCGACGATGGTGCGATCGAAGCCCCGTTGCAGATCGGCGCGATCGGCGTCCTGTGGCGACGCCTCGCGGATCACCGTCTGAAACTTGTCCACGATCACCTGGACCCGCGAGCGCTCAATGTCGCGGCAGACCTGCGCCGATCCGACGATCGGCCCGATGCGCGTTGCCAGATCGCGCACGATGTCGACATTATTGTCCGCAGCGCTCGCGTGCGATGTGAACAGGGCGACAACCAAAAACACTGAAAAACGAAAAGGCATCGGAAAAGCTCCGCGTGGTCCGTAGGGATGAAATTCTAGCCTGGTCATGATGACGTCTTGCCGTAGGCTCCAAGTGATGCGGTAAGTGATGCGCTGCCGGCCCCGCCAGCGGGCCGCGCCGCAATGCTCATTCAAGTTCTATCGGTTGAAAAATGCCGGCCGGCTACCGCCGGAACGGTCTGGGTGACGATGACGCCGTTGGTAGAGCGAGGCCCGCGCAGCATCAACTCAACGCCGAGTGATTTGGCGCCGAGGGCGGACACATTGCCGTAGAGCAATCCGGGGAACGCGTCGCGGGTGTTCTCGATGAACCTGGCTGCCGCGCGGCCAGCGCTTGCAGCAGCCTGCGTGACCGGCGCAGTGGAGCGCGCAATATCACGGCGCGCCAAAGCCGCGCCGACAACGGGGCCAACGCGGCTGGCAAGATCACGAACAACGTCCGTGCTGTCTGAAGCGGCGCACGCTGGAAATGCCAGCAGGACGCCAATGAAAGATACAATCCAACGGGTACGCATTACACAACAGCTCCCGCACGACGGTCAGATGAGGATTGCACTCCATCTTGTTGTGGTTTGACCGAAGGCTCAGTTTGCCGTGGCGCCGGTTCCTCATATGGAGCCGGCGTCACGGAGATCATTCAAGTTCGATCGGCTGATACTTGCCGGTTTCGTCGAGCGCCGTTCCCCAGACCTTGTGCGAGGCCTGGTGCTCGCCGCGGGTGAAGGTGAGCGGTGTACCGAGACCGAGATCGAGGTTACGGGTGTTCTCCAGAATATCGACCAGACGTTCGGTCTCGATCTGCTGGCCGCAGCGCCGGATCGCGTCGATCAGCACGTTGGCGGAAATGAAGCCTTCGAGCGAAATGTAATCGGGGTTCTCGCCGGGGAAATATTTTGCCAGTGCGTTCTTGTATTCGAGCACGACGCTCGAATAGCCGGACACCGCAGGCACCGTCTGGGTCACGATCACGTTCTGGGTGAAGCGCGGACCGAGCAGCATCAGCTCTTCCGACAGCGAGCTCGCGCCGACGGCCGAGACGTTCGAATAGATCATCCCCGGGAACAGGTCGCGGGTCTTCTCGATGAACTTCGCGGCCGGCCGCGTGGTCGCGATCATCACCACGGCGCGGATCGGCAGCTTCTGCTGCCGCAGCTGATTGACCGCTTCGTCGACGTCGATGGTGTTGCGGTTATAGTTGAGCCGAAGGATCGCGCTGTCGTTGACGCCGAGGGCACGGAACGCCTTGGCGACGCCGGCGAAGCCCGAGTCGCCATAGGCGTCGTTCTGCGCGAACACGGCGATCTGGCGCGGCTGCAGCTTGCGGATCTTGATGAGGTAGCGCACGGCGGCGTCGGCCTCTTCCGTGTAGCTCGGCCGGTAGTTGAAGACGTAGCGATCGGGCGGATCGTGCCGTACGATGTTGGCGCCGGTGAGCGGGCCGAAGAACAGCGCGCGGCGTTCGAGCGCGAAGGGGACCGCGATCGCGGCCGTCGGCGTTCCGAGATTGCCGATGAAGCCGAACACCTGCTCCTTGTCCCAGAGCGTCTTCATGGCGTCGAGCGTGCGCGTCGGCTCGAAGCCGTCGTCGGCCGGGATCAGCTTCAGCGTGCGGCCGTTCACGCCGCCCGTGTCGTTGGCTGCGCGCGAACGCGAGCTCGATGCCGAGCTTCATGTTCTTGCCGTTTTCCTTCGCGCTTCCGGAGAACGGAACGACGATGCCGAAGCGGATTTCGCGATCGGTGACGCCGTGCACGTTGGTCGGCGGCAGCGGCTGGGTCGGCGCCGTCGCGGCATTGGCTGCTGCGGGCGCGATCGCGTCGGCCAGCGACGGCCCGCTGCTCGGCGGGGGCGTCTGGCCGAGCGATTGTTCGAGGTCGGCGACCTGGCGGTCGGCGACGCGGCAGTCGGTCTTTCCGTTCGTAATCGGCGGTGCGGCCGTCGGCGACATAGCGGTCCAAGCAGGCGCGCAACGTCGGCGCGCTCGGCTTCGTTCGACGACGCTTCCCGGATCACCGCCTGGAACTTGTCGATGATCACCTGCACGCGGGGACGCGCGATGTTCTGGCAGGCCAGCGCGGAGCCGATGATCGGTCCCACCCGGCTCGCAAGATCGCGCACCACGCTCAGATTGTCGCCGGGCGCCGAGTTCGCATCGTTGGCGAGCAGGGCGCCGAACAGGACGATCGCCCAGCCGGGGTTCAGAGAACGAACTCCGTACCGAGGCCAGATTGAACCACTGATGGGACATTTCGCTGTTGCCGCTATGTGCTGTGTGTTCTTGTTGTTAGGTTATTGAGCGGGTTCGTTCGGAGCGGTCTTCTGGTTCTGCCGCCACTGCATGAACTGCTGCAGCAGCTTGTCGGATTGCTTGTCGGTCTGCTCGCGCTCGGCGGCCTGGGCAGTGTCCGACGCGGCCAACAGCGACTGAAACTCGGCGAGCGCCGGCTTCTTGGCCTCTTCCACGGGAAGCGGCTGCGACGGTTGCTGCGAGAGCGCGGTGGTGAACGACTGAACCGTCGCGGTGAAGGATGCCGCATTGTCCTGCCGCGCGGGCATCATGACGACAAAGAACAGCGCGATGATCGCCGAGACGACGACGGCGGCCGCGATGCGGCCGGCAACGCCGAACATGGTGCCGCGTCGCTCGAACTCCCGCGTCAATGCCCGCGTCTCGCCCAGAAGCTTGGGATCGATCGGCCTGCGAAGCGATTCATAGACGGCGTTCTCGAGCGAGGGATCGAGCGGCGCAGGAGGGGAAATGCTCCGTCCGATGACGGCCTCCAGCCGCTTTTCCCGCTCGGCGCGCGCGTCGTCGGCCGAAGACATGCGCGGCTCGGGCTTGTCGCGCAAACGGCGCGGCGCATAGTGCATCGGATCGTGAGGGCTTGTGGATTCCGGTTCGTTCGCAATACTCATGACGCTACTCCTCTGGGCATTCGCCTGTTTGCCTTCTACGGTCCTTTGGCCGCTTCGAAAAAAGCTCAAAAAAATTGCTTCGCTTGTGCGACAGAGGATGCGCTGCTGATGTGCGTACTGAGTGTGCTGATGCGCGTATTGAAAAAGTGCGGCGGAAGAGGGGAGCGCCGAATGCGCAACGCAATAGCGTCGCGCGATGCGTCAGCCTCACATGGTGAGACAAAGTTCGCTGCCGCACCTTCCCCACTAAACCTCATTGCCTTCCCCCGGCAGTTGCCCGCATTCATTTCGCACATTCGTTTCGATGTGCCGCTTTCTGCGGACGAGAACGACAGTGCCCGTTACCTGACATTGTCGTCACCAGGATGTGATGCGCCGGAGGCACGACATTATTAAGTTCGAATCGAGGCAGAACTGCGTTGAGTGTTTGGCGGTCATTACCGTTTCTTAAATAATAGTAAATATCGACGCTCCGCCGAGCCTTATTTTTCAGGCATTAACCGCTCGTTAACCAAGACCGCCCACTGTTAACCATTCGATAACAAAAGGCGAGTCGACCATCATGGATTCCAGCGTCGAACCGACACGTCAGCTTATTCGCCTGCGCGGACGCTCCTATGTCGCATTCGTTTTTGCCCCCGTCGTGCCGATCGTAGGTTGGCTCGAGGAGATCGATGCAACGCTCGCGCGATCTCCGGACTTCTTCGTTGGTAAACCGGTAGTTCTCGATCTCTCTGCGGTCGATCTCAGCCAGTCGGCGATCATCGCATCTCGTCAAGAGCATCGAGCAGCGCAACATCCGCGTGCTCGGCGTCGAGGGCGTCGACCCGCGCATCTGGACCCGAGCTTGCCGCCGTTGCTGACCGGCGGCCGTCACGTGCACGGTTCAGCCGGCGCAGCCGCGAGAAGCGCGACACGAAACCGCACATGACGTCGCTGCTGCTCGACAGTCCGGTGCGCTCGGGACAGTCGATCATCTTCACCGACGGCGACGTGACGGTGCTCGGCTCGGTCGTCTTCGGGCGCCGAGATCGTCGCGGGCGGCTCCATCCATGTCTACGGCACGCTGCGCGGCCGCGCGATGGCCGGCGTCAACGGCAATTCGACCGCGCGCATCTATTGCCAGAAGATCGAGGCCGAGCTGATCGCGATCGACGGCTACTACCAGACCGCCGAGGAGTTGGACGCGAACCTGCGCTCCAAGCCGGCGCAGGCGCGGCTCGACGGCAAGATCATGAGGATTACGCCGCTCAATTGATTGAATTTGTAACCTGTGAATGGAGGGTAAGACATGGCGAAGGTGCTCGTTGTGACGTCCGGCAAAGGCGGGGTCGGCAAGACCACGTCCACCGCCGCGATGGGCGCGGCGCTGGCGCAGGCCGGACAGAAGGTCGTGGTCGTCGACTTCGACGTCGGTCTGCGAAACCTCGACCTCGTGCTGGGCGCCGAACGGCGCGTCGTGTTCGATCTCATCAATGTCGTGCAGGGCATCGCCAAGCTGCCGCAGGCGCTTGATCCGCGACAAGCGGCTGGAGAATCTGTGGCTGCTGCCGGCCTCGCAGACCAAGGACAAGGACGCGCTGACCGACGAGGGCATCGGCCGCGTCATCGACGAGTTGCGCGGCAGCTGCGACTGGGTTCTGTGCGACAGCCCGGCCGGCATCGAGCGCGGCGCGATGCTCGCGATGCGCTTTGCCGACGAGGCGATCATCGTCACCAATCCGGAAGTCTCGTCGGTGCGCGACTCCGATCGCATCATCGGCATGCTCGATTCGAAGACGGTGCGGGCCGAGAAGGGCGAGCGGGTCGAGAAGCATGTGCTGATCACGCGCTATGATGCGGCGCGCGCGGCGCGCGGCGAGATGCTCACGATCGACGACATCCTGGAAATCCTGGCGACGCCGCTGCTCGGCATCATTCCGGAAAGCCAGGACGTGCTGCGCGCCTCCAATGTCGGCTCGCCCGGTCACGTTGAACAATCCGTCGAGTGCGGCCGCGCGCGCTTATCGTCGATGCGACCAAGCGCCTGTTCGGCGAGACCGTCCCGATGCTGGTGCCGACCGAGCGCAAGGGCCTGATGAACCTGCTGCTGCGGACGGAGGGCTGCATGAGCATGTTGCGGCTTTTTTCCAGCCGTAACCTGCGCCCGAGCCCGTGCCTACGGCGCCGATCGCGCGCGAGCGGCTGCAGATTCTGTTGGCGCATGAACGCGGAGCTGCGCGGTCAGCCCGATCTCTGATGCAAGCTGCGCGAAGAAATTCTCGCCGTCGTGTCGCGCCATGTTACGCTCGATCCGGACAAGGTGATCGTCCGGATGGAGCGAGGAAAGCATGTCTCGACGCTTGAGGTCGATATCGAATTGCCGAACGGCATCGAACACACATTCGCTGCAACGGGCTAACGGCCGAGACAGGGCGGCGCATCTTCCGGACAGCACCAGCACAGTGATGGACGCCATCTATCGTGTCGACGGCGATCGCGTCCATGTGAGCCCCAACGCCGCCGGTCCCTGGGACCGCGCCATGCAGCACGGCTCGGCGCCGGCGGCACTCGTCGTCTGGGCCGCGGAAACTATTCCGGCCAAGGTTGCGATGCGGATTGCGCGCGTCACGATCGATCTGATGCGCCCGGTGCCGCTTGCGCCGCTGACGCTTCGCACCGAGGTGCTGCGCGAGGGCCGCAAGATCCAGCTTTGCGCCGTCACGCTTTATGCTGATGATGTCGTCGTCGCCGCTGCCAGCGTGCTCAAGGTGAGGGTCGAGCCGCAAGCGTTGCCGCCGGAGATCGCCGATCCCCCGATCGGGCAGCCGGGGCCTGACGCGTCGCTTCCCGAGCCCGCGGATTTTTCGGCGAGCCCGTTCGTCAAGGGCATGTCGTTGCGATCGGCGCGCGGCCGGTTCGGCCGGCCCGGTCCCGGCGCGATCTGGTACAGGGTCGACTGGCCGATGATCGAGGGGCACGCGGTGTCGCAGGCGATGCGCGCCGTGGTCGCCGCGGATTTCTGCAACGGCACCGCGCCATCGCTGGATTTCCGCGAGTGGATCTTCCTCAACGCCGATCTCACCGTGAACATGGCCCGTGAGCCCGTCGGCGAATGGATCCTGCTCGACGGCGAATCCACGATCGGCCCCGACGGCAGCGGGATTGTCGATGGCGCGGCTCGCGGATCAGCACGGCACGTTCGGTCGCGCCGTGCAGAGCCTGGTGGTCGAGAAGAGGTGAGGGGAGCCGTTCGACCGTCTATAGAATAGCGCGGATCCCCTTGCGGCGGATCACATCGAGCAGCACGAGTGCAGGACCGCTCGGTCGCTTCGCGCCGCGCTCGAGCTGCGACACATAGCCGACGGTCAAATTCAGATACCGTGCGAACACGGCCTGGCTGAGTTGCGCGCGCTCGCGCAACGCTCTGATTTCCGCACCGGTGAAGGCCATAGAGGCGGGCTGCGGGATATCGTCTACATGCCGCATGGTGATCTTGTCGTGAGCCGCCTTATTCATGAGACCGCTGGCCCGCATGTCGCGCACGGTGTCCAGCAGTTCGCTGGTCAGCCTGCTCGGCGCAGGCCGCCGTTTAGGCTTCTTTGTCGTCGTCCTTGCCATATCTCACCTCGATGAGCGCACCATCCTTCAGCGCTTGCGCGATCTGTTCACTGGGACGCGTCCAGAAACGTAGCGGCGATTTCCCGCAGGGTCATCAGTTCCGCGTCCTGGATGTTCTCACGCTCGTTCTTCGCAAAGCCGTACAGGAAAACGGCGCGAGCAGATCCGAAGGCGATGACGAAAGCCGCCTCTCTTGCCCTGTCCCGGCCGCGCCACGCGCTGCTTGATGACACGGCCTCCAAGATCGGCATCGATCGCTCCCTCCATGGCCCGCTCGACAGCGGTGACGAAACTGGCGTCCGCGATGCCATTCTTGCGCGCGAATTTCGCGAGCGTTCCGGTCTTGAAAATGCGCAACGCTTCTATCTAGCTCTATAAACTATAGTACTTAGTATCATTTTTCAAAAACGAAGTACAATGCTGATTGCGCACCTGACGTTGGTGTACGCGAGCAGCGCCCGCACGGGCCGTGGTTGAGGAATTTTCAAGCGCACGGTAGGCGAGTATCTGGAGGGCCGATTTACAGCCCCCGGATGCAATCCCCGTGGGACTACGGCTTCCGGTTTAACTGGCCGTTAACCATCCCGCTCCAACATCCCCATCCGAGGCCCCGTGGCCGTCGCAAGGCCGCGCCAAGCCGGATGAATGGGGATGGCTGATGGACTTCGAGAGGTTTTTCAAGCGAACGCCGGCAACCCTGGACGAGATCAAGGTCCGCGTCATGCACGCGCTGCAGCGGCACCCGCTGTGCCGCAACGTGCGATTCGACGTTGTCAGCACGCCCCGTACCGCGCGGGGCAGCAACTGGACCGTGAGCATGCATGTGGTTGAACCGCGGGCGTTGTGGGAGGCCTCTGAAATCGTTGCGGATATTCAGGACGCCTACGAGCTGGCGGCTATGTCTTGATTTCGGTTAACTTTTAGGTTTATTTCGGACAGGGGAGCGGTGCCGCGCCGCATCAAGGGCGCGGATAAGCCTTAATTAACACGAAGTTTCGGTGACAATCGCGCTCGGTCCAACGGCCGACACGGAGTACTGTTTGACCAGATCAATCACCATCATCGCACTTACCTGCTTCCTGGTCGTCGGAGCCGCCGCGACCAGCATCCTGACCCGCGAAAGCATGCAGGCCACGGACTCTGAAACGCCGGCCTTGGTGGTCAAGATCCTGTCGCCAACCGGGAAAGCAAGCACGATCGATTGACGGTGACGAGTTTCGCTCTGGCTTCCATGGAGCCGCAACGGCATCCGACAAAGCTGGCCGAGCCGCTGCGCGGCCTATGCCTCGTCGAGCGCCGCCGATATCGAGGCCGCCAAGGCGGTCGCCGCGTCGCCGCAGGTCGAGTTGCAGAACGGTGCGGCAGCGGTGAAGTCCAAGGCGGAGGTCAAGGTTCAGTCCAAGGTCGACGCCAAGGCGGCGGACCTCGAGGCCGCCGACCTCGAGGTTGCCGGTGAACAAGCCGCAGCCGCGAATCCTACGCGCTGTTGAGCGATGGGCAGATCGCCGGCATCAAGGAACGGCTGAAGCTTCGCCTCGCAGGAAGCCTATTGGCCGCGGTCGAGACCGCGTCGCGCGCCGTTGCCCAGAATCCATCGGCCCGCAGGGCAACGCCGAACGCAACCGCGGCGGCGCAGCTCGATCCGATTCGGACGAGGTGCAGCAGTTCGAAATCGGCGCCGATGCCGCTGCTGTTCCAGCTCCGCGAGGATCAGAAGGAAGAGGTGCGCAAGCTCGCGCGATCATCGGCCTGGACAAGGTCGCAGGCGATCGATCTGTGGCGCTCGTCGTAGTACGCCCTGCGACGCCTCGTTTCCTGATCAATCGACACAATCCGTTCAGGGACCCGCCGCCCATGCCGGACATCCCTTTCGTTCAGGCGTTGCGCGCGTCGAGGAGGGAGCCGATCATGCGTACCTCAACGCTTTTTTGCGGCGTAGGAACCGTATCGTCGCGATCGCCGCCGCCCTCGGAGCGGCTTGACGATCGGCAACGTCATGAACCTGCAGACGCTGAAGGACCCAGGATCGGCATGGACGTCCTCGGACT